>NZ_JANUDV010000007.1:0-379183 GCF_024810055.1 Rhizobium sp. BIGb0125 | reverse complement strand
TCGAGGCGTTCATCCGCCAGATTATCGGTTGGCGCGAGTATATCAGGGGCATCTACTGGCTGAAAATGCCCGGGTACGAAAAAAGCAATGTGTTTGAGGCACACCGGCCCCTGCCCGACTTCTTCTGGAGTGGTGATACCGACATGGCGTGCATGGCAACCGTCATAAAGCAGACTATTGCGCATGCGTACGCCCACCACATCCAGCGGCTGATGGTGGTTGGAAATTTCTCGATGCTGGCAGGCCTCGACCCCCATCTCGTTCATCGCTGGTATTTGGAAGTGTATGCTGATGCCTTCGAGTGGGTGGAACTCCCCAACGTCATAGGTATGAGCCAATTCGCCGATGGCGGTTTTATGGCGTCCAAGCCCTACGCCTCAAGTGGCGCCTACATCTCACGAATGTCGAACTATTGCGATGGCTGCCGGTATGACGTCTCGAAGAAGACTGGAAAGGATGCCTGTCCCTTCAACGCGCTCTATTGGGATTTTCTCGATCGGAATGCTGGTACCCTGTCCAGCAATCATCGTCTGGCGCAAATCTATGCCTCTTGGCATCGCATGGATCATCAAAAAAGAGTGGCATATCGCGATAGCGCCGCATCTTTCCTGCAGAAGCTGGATGCAGGTGAACGCGTTTGACCACCCGCGGTCAGAAATCTCTTCGTGCCGCCACATCAGAAACGCTCAGCCCTGGCCACCCACGTTCATCGCATCCGCGCAATGGCGCATTGGAAGTCGTGACCGGCACAACTGCGTAAGCTCATCGGCAACGCCTTGTCGGGGATAAAGCGAACAACGTGCCATCGCCGTTCAGTGGATTGTTTACCGCGTCAAAGGCAAAGACTGGGCGAAATTGCACCGCGTCTATCTCGCTACTTTGGTTGGGAGTATGAAGACTACAACCAACATGGCGGATTACACGCATCATTTTGAAAATGCGGCTACCCAGCCCCAAAGCAGTGTGATCGAGGCACCGCTTACCATATAACTGCCAAACGACAGGGCAGCGTTCTTGTCTAATGCGCCGACTGATTTATCGAAGATGATATCTCAGACATCTGTTTATCCATCGCAGAAATCTCGTTAGATACGACCTGTCTGAGTTCCTCCGCAAACTCGACCACCAATGGCGCCCTATCACCTGAAGGAAAGATCGCTGCGAAATCAAACGCTATTTCCGGGTAGAAACGGCGTATTTCAATTCTGCTGAGATCAGCACCAAGAATAGAAAATAGATCAACAACTGCGATGCCTAAACCGTTCGATACGTACGTGCTCGCCGTATTTGAGAACAGGGTCTGGATTGTGCTGCCGACCGTTACACCTGCAAGGCGGAGTACGGAGTCGACCTGTAGACGCAAGAGGCTGCTGCTGCCGAGGGTCACCATGGCTTCTCCAGACAGATCAGTTACTGAAACAACCTTCTTTTCTGCTAGTCGATGATTTTTGGGGAGAATGCAGATCGCGTGGGATGTCGGCATACTCAAGCGAGCAATCTCGTCCCGTTCCTTCGGCACTCTTCCAATGCCCAAATCGACTTCGTTGTTTCGAACAGCATCCAGTATGTGGACTGACACTTCCGACTCAATAATGATGTCAATGTCAGGATTTTTCTGCCTGAACCGACGAATTGCTTCTGGAAGTGTCCGAGAAGAGAGGGTAGGCATCGCAGCAATTCGCAATTGCCCACCTCTGTTATTTCTCAGTGTGCGGGCAGATTCAAAAACCCGGTCCAGTCCATAAAAATAGCGCTCAACCTCACGGTATAAGATATGCGCATGACTAGTTGGCGTAACCCGTCCAGAATGTCTCGTAAACAGGGTTAGTCCAAGGTCTGCCTCTAAATCTTTTATCAGACGCGTCACGGCGGGCTGCGTAACGTGCAGGATTTTTCCCGCTCCCGTTATGCTGCCTGATACCATCACCGCACGGAACGCTGACAGGTGTTTTGGATTGATCAAAGCAGGGCTATTGGCGACCAATATTGGTATCTCCTCCTACAGGCTCAAATGCCTCCATAACAAAACCTTATGGGGCATGACAACTTTCTATTGGATGAGATCAAAGGGCTCTCCTAAGCTTTCCCTCAAAGAAGAGGGAAAGCTTAATGCCTGATATCATCGGAGAATACATCGACCGTCTGGTGACCGTCGAAATGCGTAATCGTGGTATGAACCACAACATCATCGCGCCAATCTACGAAGAAGCGAGGCGTGAAGGGGGTGGAAGACCTATCAGCGCGAGAGCTGCTGAAGCTTTGGTGAAAAAAGTCGGAGCCGGAGATGTCGTCCTCATTGTGACAGGGGCTGGCTACGGACCTGAAGCGCCATGGGGTGAAAGTGATGGCCCTCCCGGCGCAGCTGCGCTGGCACGAGCCATTTACTGGGGCCTAAAGGCTGTTCCAGTTTTTGTAACTGAAGTCTGCCACGCGCCTCCAATGGTAGCCTCCAGCGAGGCGGCTCACTTGATGATCCGTGACTTCGATCTTGCAAAGAACCGCAGGATGGGAGCGGCAATTGAAACTGCACCCGAAGAACAGGATGCGATTGAGGCTTGGGCTAGTAGACTTCTCGATAAAACTGCGCCGAAAGCAATCATTTCGATCGAAAGGCTAGGCCCCAATGAAAATGGGATCGTACACTACTCTACGGGCGTAGCGCCGAAAGGATGTGTCAATATCGCTCCATTATTTGATCAAGCAGCCGAACGGGGAATTCTATCGATCGGTGTTGGCGATAACGGAAACGAGATTGGTTTCGGACGGATCCATTCTTTCATGCAGGATTTCCATCCATATGGACGTGAAACCCAGACAGATAAGCCAGGCGGAGCGATTACAGTAACGCCTACAGACATTTTCCTCCCTGCTTCGATCTCAAATTGGGGCGCATATGGGATAGCGGCTATGTTGGCGTTCCTTCTGAAAGATAAGGATCTCGTCCAAACTCCTGAGCTCGAAAAACGCATTGTCACAGCCTGCCTCGATTCAGGTGGATGGGAAATGCGCTATTGCACCAACCGCTTCATCGTAGATGGCGCAGAAGGCGAGAGTGGGATGGCAATCGTTCAACTTTTGCGAGACATGGTTCGCGTGAATATTGCTGAACCAGATCGCGGACTTTCCCATGGAAAAATGAAACAGACAGCTGGAGCTAAGTCATGATTTTTAAGACTATCCTGTCGGGCTTTTTGTGGGTTGGTACAGCACTGACCCTACCCCAACCTGCCGCCGCACAAGACTATCCAACGCGTCCGGTTCAGTTGATCGTGCCCTACGCACCGGGAGGGCAGGGCGATATCACGGCGCGGCTGATTGCACAGCATCTCAGTCCTGCGTTGGGTCAGCCCGTGGTTGTTGAGAACAGGCCGGGTGCGAACGGCTCCATTGGCAGTGCATTCGTCGCGAAGTCAGAGCCTGATGGCTACACTCTTGAGGTCGTCGTTCAGTCGCACGTCCTTGGAAAAGCACTTATGCCCAGTCTGACTTACGATCCCGTCAAGGATTTTGCGCCTGTTTCACTGATGACCCGGACGCAACTCGGTTTGGTCGTGCCTGCAAATCTGCCCGTTGAGAATCTCCAGGAGTTTGTAGCACATATAAAACAGCACCCAGGAAAATTAGGGTTTGCCTCCGCGGGGCACGGCAGCAACGCTCACGTCTTCGCTGAGTGGTTTTTGGATACTGCCGATCTCGACATGATCCATGTTCCCTACGCCGGCAGTGCCGCGGCGCATCCTGACTTGATTAGCGGTGTGGCAACGATGGCATTTGATACCTTGGCCTCCGTGAAGGCTCTCGTAAGCGACGAGCGCCTAAAGCTTCTCGCTGTGGCAGGAGCGGAGCGCCACCCCGAATTCCCAGATATTCCCACAATAGCAGAGTCTGGTTTCGCTGATTACGATGCCTCTTCCTGGAGCGCACTGCTAGCACCCGCTGGAACCCCAAAAGAAATCGTTGATCGCTTAAACAAGGAGGTCGTTGCTGTCCTTGCACGCGAAGACGTTGCAAAACGGCTTGCAAGCCTAGGCGCGACGGTCGTTGCGAGTTCGCCGCAGGAGGCAACGGAAACCATGAATGTCGAAGTTGAGAGATACACTGATCTAATCGGGCGCCTCAAACTCGCACAATGATAAATCGCCGCGTTGCAGAGACGCGGCGAAACAAGTTGAGGGGAAGTAATGTATAAAAATGAAACGAACCAACTCGCAGTCTCGATCAATAAGGATGTCGTTGCAGGTGTCTTGTTCTTCGGCTTTGCTGCCGCATTCGGATGTATGTCAACTTTTTACCCTATGGGTCGCGCGGCTCAAATGGGGCCAGGCTATTATCCTGCACTTCTTTCTGGAGCCCTAGCTTCACTTGGCATCGCCTTGACTGTTACGGGCCGCCGAAAGCCATCGGTTCGAATGATAGTCGTTCGCCCTACGGCACTTATCGCAGTGCTTGCGACGCCGCTTGTATTCGCCCTAACACTGCGCCCGCTGGGGTTTGTGCCTGCGGTTGCTCTGGCGTCCCTGACGGCAACCATTGCCGCACCTACCATGAGTTTGAAGCACCGCGCTTTTTCGGCGATGTGTCTGGCAGCTGGATGTACCGCAGTCTTCATCTGGGCGCTTGGTGTTCCATTGCCGCTTTTCGGCTATCTGCTAGGAAGGTGAGGACTTAAACGATGGAACTCTTCGACAACGTCCTTCTAGGACTACAAACAGCGATGACGCTGCAAAACCTGCTCTACTGTCTGATCGGTTGCTTGCTAGGTACTCTCATTGGTGTGTTGCCTGGGGTCGGCCCCACAACAACAATTGCCCTCCTTCTGCCAATCACGTTTGGCTTGGATCCATCGACATCATTGATCATGCTGGCAGGAATCTACTACGGTGCGCAATATGGCGGGTCCACGACCGCGATCCTCGTGAACTTGCCCGGAGAGGCTTCATCCGCGGTCACCGCCATTGATGGTTACAAGATGGCCCAGAAAGGCAAGGCGGGCGCTGCCCTTGCGATTGCTGCCATCGGTTCATTCGTCGCAGGTACAATGGCAACTGTTGTTGTCGTTGTATTTGCCCCACCTCTCAGTAGGCTCGCGCTGAGCTTTGGGCCTCCTGAGTACTTCTCTCTGATCGTTCTTGGTCTGATTTTATCTGTGACGCTTGCAAGCGGCTCAGTAATCAAAGCGTTGGCGATGATCATTTTGGGTCTGCTCTTTGGCCTGGTTGGCGCGGACATCTACACTGGCATCCCGCGTTTCACCTTCGGACAAGTCTCGTTAATGGACGGAATTAATTTTGTAGCCTTCGCAACGGGCATCTACGGAATTTCCGAAATTCTCTCCAACTTGGAGGACGACCCGAGCCGGAAAAGCAAAGTCACCAAACCAGAAGGTCTGCTGCCTTCCTGGTCCGAAATAAAACACTCCATCGCTCCAATTCTTCGAGGCACCGGGCTTGGATCGGTCATGGGGGTTTTACCGGGTGGTGGAGCGACGCTGTCGTCCTTTGCGTCCTACGCGTTAGAAAAGAAGTTATCCCGACGTCCCGAAGAGTTTGGCGAAGGGGCTATTGAGGGGGTAGCAGGACCGGAATCGGCAAACAACGCTGGAGCTCAGACATCGTTCATTCCGATGTTGACTTTGGGTATTCCAGGTAACGGCGTTATGGCAATAATGGTCGGGGCCCTGATGATTCAGGGAATTCAGCCTGGTCCCAGCGTTATGACTACAAACCCATCCCTGTTTTGGGGGCTGATTGCTTCAATGTGGATCGGCAACCTCATGCTGTTGATGCTCAACCTACCTCTCGTAGGCATATGGGTAAAGCTGTTGTCCACGCCCTACAACTTTATGTTCCCTGCCATTCTGCTGTTCAGCGCGATTGGTATCTACTCGACGAACATGAACGATCTGGATTTAGGGCTAGTGGCGATGTTCGGCTTTCTGGGTTACATCCTTTTAAAGCTGGACTGCGAACCTGCGCCGTTTCTAATGGGTTTCATTCTTGGCCCATTGCTCGAAGAGAACCTTAGAAGAGCGATGATGTTCTCAAGGGGAAATCCAGCTACTTTCGTTTCCAGCCCATTGAGCGCGACGCTCTTATTCATCGCGCTGGTTGTCCTGACGTTGATGGTTCTTCCATCAATACGTCGACAACGCAAAAAGGTTTTTACGGAGTAGCGCAATGAATTAAGCTGAGAGCTGGCCGGGAATGCGGGAAAAATCCCTATGACTTCCCATATGTTTCATTCGTCCACTCATTCTCAGCGGGGTGTCCTTCGAGGCACCTCCCATCTTGGCCTCGTAGTCTCCGGCTGCGACCTTGGTCAATCAATATGCTTGGATCCGGGACGCTCAATCACCTGCTCGCCCCGGAAGTCGAGTCAGATCCTGCGCACATCCCCGCGCCGAAGATCACCAGATGTACGAGTGGAGTTTAAGCTCCTGGCGCTCAGTGACCGTCCCAAGTCTGAGTCCGACCTACTCGGCATCTTGATGCTCTCCTGTCGTGTAGATGGGTGATCCGCAATCGGAACGGATGAACTGCAACCGCCGGCGACCGTTGTCGGCGGTCTTGACGTAAAGCCTGGGCTCGCCGGTCGTTATCGGAAACTTGCTGCGTCGTGCAGTGACGGTTACTCTGTAGGCGGCTCCCGTCAATCTCTGGCAGTCGGTGCACTGGCATGCACCATCTATGTGCATATAAGAGCGCATGGAGCGCCCTTTACGTCTCAAGGGCCTCCACGTTATCAAGCACTCGCCGAAGTAAAGACACGAGTGTGTCGACCTCTTCCAGCGATAATCCCTTGGTCATGTCCGCATTACCCTGACGCAAAACAGCGCGACCGGCGGGCAAACGTGCGAGTGCGCCATCCGTCAACGACACCAGACTCGACCGCTTGTCTCGCGGATCGGGCTCCCGCTTGATCAAGCCGTCGCGTTCCATCCGCGCCAGCATTTGCGCCATGGTCGGCTGCTCGACCTTCGCCCATCGGGCGAGTTCGATCTGAGACAGCCGGTCGCCGCCTTTGAGTGCGGTAAGCACAGGCAGTTGCGCGGTCGCGAACCCGAGCTCACGTAATCGTGCATCCCCAACGCGCGCCAAACCGCGCGCTATACGGCTGAAGTAATGGCCGGGTTGTTTCAGAGGGTCCCATTCATCTTCACTCATTGCATAGGTTCCTATGTTTATATATAGGTACCTATGTAACCGGAGAAGACCGATATGACAAGACAAAGGATCGCAATCGTCGGGGGCGGACCCGGCGGCCTGATGCTGGCGCGACTACTGCAGTTGCGCGACATACACCCCGTTGTGCTCGAGCGAGAAAGCTACGCAGAGGAGCGACCGCAAGGGGGATCGCTCGACCTTCATAGTGAGACGGGTCAACGTGCGATCCGCCTTGCCGGTCTGGAGACAGAGTTTTCAGCTATGGCGCGACCCGAAGATCAGGGCGACCGACTATTTGGTTCCGATGGCGCCCTCCTCTTTGACCGGAATGAACCCGGCGATGATCGACCCGAAATCGACCGTAGCGCGCTTCGCCGCATACTCCTGGATGCCTTGCCGGTCGGATCGATCCGTTGGAACAGCCGGACCATTGATATCGCATCCGATGGCATTGGTTATGAATTGATTGGCAACGGATGGCGCGAACGTTTCGATATCGTCATTGGAGCTGACGGCGCCTGGTCGCGCGTTCGGCCGCTGTTGAGCGATGCCGTCCCAGCATATGAGGGCGTAACGCTTGTAGAACTGGGCTTCGATATCACGGACCACCCGCAGATCGACACCCTGACCGGAAGCGGAAAGATGTTTGCTGTCGGTGATAACCGTGCATTGATAACCCAGCGAAACGGGCTTGGCCATATCAGGGGATATGCTGGCTTGCGAATTCCGGAAGCGACGGTCTGGCAATGGCAAAAGCTGTCGCACAGTTCGCTTCGCGCCACGCTGCGCGAGGCTTTTCGAGGATGGGCGCCGCCGCTGAGGGACGTGATCGAGACAGGACGAATACTTGGTATACGCGCACTTTATGCACTGCCTATTGGTCACCGCTGGCCAAGCAGGCCAGGACTGACATTGCTTGGTGACGCAGCGCACCTGATGTCGCCGTTTTCGGGCGAAGGCGTGAACCTCGCGCTTGCAGATGCGGTTGATTTGGCGGACGCTCTTTCCTCCGACAACGCAGGGTCGGCTATCGCCCGGTTCGAGGAAACCATGGCTCGCAGAGCTGAGATCGCAGCCGAAGGCGCCGCGCAGGGATTGAACGGCATATTCTCCGAAGAGGGCGCCACATCTGTCCTGCAACACTATCGTGAGCGCGTGACGGTGAAGGACTAAAATCGCCTCGATGGAATGTGAACTCGCGATCCCGACAGCGCTTGATGAGTAGTCAATAATATCGAGCCAATGACCGCTTTACGCCAAGAATGGTCATCTTAGGAAATAAAGTAGTCGCCAGTTGAGAATACTCAAAACTAATCCAAGCATAGCGCCAAGCGGTGTAAAAACTAATATTTCAATCGGCCCTGCGAGTTCATAGCCAAGCCAACCAACAAGGATTAGGCCAATTGTGATCAGATTGAGCGCAATTGCTTTGTGCAGTTTTCCCATAGCTCAAATTTAGCCCTCGCACTTGTTAGGTTCAGTGACGGCGTCCGGCCAAGAGCTGCCATCGAGAACTCTAAAAGCTCTTGAGCGGAATCAAACAATCGGTCACCTAGATAATTGCGTTGATGGAATTGACGAGGCTGACAACGATTTATTTCTGCAAAGACAGCGAGTACCGGGTATGCCGACGTTCGCCGGTACGCGTCAGTGCACCGATCTCCACGAGCTGCTGAAGGTCGCGTGTTGCTGTAGCGCGGGATGTGTCTGTGATCGAAATGTAATTTTCGGCACTTAGCCCTCCTTTGAAGCCAGCTGTGCCTTCCTTGAAGATGCGCGCGACAACCTTTTGCTGCCGCTCGTTCAATCGGCCTCGAAAACGATCATAGAATTTTGCTTTCTGAATGAAGAAATCTATGCGCTCAAGTGTCGCCTGTTGAGCATCCAGGATCGTTTCTGAGAAGAAAATGATCCAGTCGGTGATGTCGAGCGTGCGCTGGTGCCGCTCAAGCTCGCAGTAGTAGGCCTTCCGGCGCTTCTCGATTGTGAAAGCGAGTGAAATGAGACTTGGTTGCCCTATGTTTTGCGCTAGAGATTTCTCAGCGAGCGCGCGCCCAATTCTGCCGTTGCCATCCTCAAATGGATGTATGCTTTCAAAGTACAGATGGCCTACTGCTGCACGCGTCAACGCTTGAAGCGACGTTGGGCCATCTGGCCCGGATTGATTGAACCATGCGATGAAAGTTTCCATCTCAGCACAAACCTGGCGAGACGGAGGAGCCTCGAAGTGGATTGTCGGCTTATCCAGTCGACCTGACACGATCTGCATGGCGTCTTCATGCTCACGGTAGGCACCCACCGTTTCAATATATCGGTCCCCGGCCATCAGCATTGAATGCCAGTAGAACAGGCCCTTACGATGCAGTGGCCTATGCCAACTTCGATAGACGTCCGCCATCATCTCGGCGATCCCCCGCTCTTGGGGGCGAACCTGTCTATCATCAGTGTCCAGTCCGAACTGCCGACGGAGTGATGATTGAACACTCATGCGGTCCAGAAATTCCCCCTCAATCTCTGAGGTCTTGATCGCTTCGTCACTCAGCAATTCAATGCGAAGTTGATTGCTGTCGTCATCGTTGAAATGCCGGACAGCACCGATAACCTCGCCGGAGGACTGCAAGAATTTCTGCTCCAACGGTACCAGACTTGCGGTATCGTACCTGAAGTTTGGCCAATCAGTGTTTTGCCAGTTCCATTTCATGAGTTATAGCCGCCGTTTCTATAGCTCATATTTGCCACTATAGATGAGCTATTGCAAGCACATCTATAGCGCAGCACCACGATCTAAAGCTACCAATCAACACGACAATGGTCGACAGGTAACCATCTCCGGTCTCCTCGACATTGGCGTCAAAAGAAACAGAATGAGCATTCGTGATGCCAAATCCACGACGCTACCCACCCAAAAAATGATGAGTAGTCTATCTTGGCAATGTGGAGCCGGGAGAGTGGACGGATATTAGCTTCCGAAGGCTGAAGTGGGGACATGATGTCGCTCTATTTGGCGCGGATGAAAAACCACCGGCTTAGATGCGGGTCCGTTTTCATCACGACAGATAGATCGACCCTCCCCTCGAAGGCCGGATAGCAAGCGGGCAATATCTCGCCTTGATGGGATCTGAGTTCACGATACCTACACGCACACTGTAGTCACTTGGACCAGGGATTGATCACCTTCAGCCCAGCAGCCTCGAAGGGGCTTGTGTCGCGAGTTGCAATCGCGAGGCCATTTGCTGCCGCCGTAGCTGCAATGTAGCCATCAGCGGTGCCAATCGCTTTCCCAGATACGCGAGCGCGCGCCATCAGCTCGGAATAAGACTGAGAAGTAGCCAGATCGAAGGAGAGGACGCGCTCGGAAAAGTGTGGCAGCACTTCACGCTCAAGGCGGTCGCGAAGGGTATTCTGCCGTTTCCCTGAAGGCATAGCAGCAATCCCGAAGCGAAGCTCAGCAACGGTTATTGTGGAGAGAAAAAGCGTTTCAATAGCCTGTGCGTCCAACCAGGCAATTACTGCTTCATCAGGAACAGGTTTCCAAGGCTCGGATATAACGTTGGTGTCCAGCAAGATCATTCAAAAGCCATTGGTTCGGCAGGTGTCTTATCGCGACTTGTCTGCAGGACTTCAACGTCGCTGTCGGCAAGCTCGGCGTCGCGACCAATGGCCGTCAACAAGGAACCGAGCTTAACACGTTCAGCGGGACGAACAGCGGCTTCAATAATGTCTCGGATCTCTGCTTCGGTGCTCCGGCCATGATGAGCAGCTCGCACCCGGAGTGCACGATGTGTTTCGTCAGAAAGGTTTCGAATGGTGACCGCCGGCATTGATATCACCTCCAGACAAATGATGGCTTTGATGTCAATATATGTAGAGTGATGCCAAACTTCAAGGCGTTCCTTAACGAGGAGTGACACCCTGTCTGTCTAAATATTTAATGCGCTTGAGGGGACGTGAGCCCGCGTTCCCAGAGCCGATTGAGTTGTAGTCAATAATGGCGCGGTGTTCCCTCCGTTTCACAACATGCCCAAGACGCATATGTAGTTTTGCGTCAGCGTCTGGCAAAATCGGACCCGCGACCGAACGAGAAGCTTAGATACGCAAAGGCTGACGGAGGCGAAACGCTCCGATGAGCCTGTCCATCATTGCAAGTACATTTGGCTCTGGTACTCAGCAGAAAGGTGTTCATTCTTTGTGGTTGGCGGCTTTAATTTACGAATCCGAGACCTCCTGTAGGAAGCGATATCCCAAAGGTGCTAACTAACCGCTCTAAACGTGCACGTGTCGGCTCGTACGGTGGTACGAGCCGTTGTCGTTGGTTAAAGCCGATAATTCGTGCGACTTGTTCGGTTAGTTCTCGAACTTGACCATGAGCAACGGATTTCGACTGCTCCGCCTGCCAATTGGGCTACGGCGGGTAGCATAAGTTCTCAGTCCGTTCGCCCTTAGCGGACGATATTGCACTGCTCTTGCTCTGACACCGAGTTCACCACCTTAGCTCGGACGGAATTATTCCTCGCGGAATGCCCGGTTGAATTGATCCGTGAGCGGTTTGGCCAGGAACGATATGGCAGTTCGCTCCTCCGTGGAAACGAAAACCTCAACCGGCATGCCGGGAAGTAGTTTGTTAACGCCAAGTTTGGCGATCTCGGTGGCTGGGACGGCAACGTCGGCGAGATAGAATATCTGGCCCGTCTCAGGATCGGTGCTGGTGGCAGCGGAGATGTAAGCGATATTGCCGTCAAGCTCCGGCGTCGCGCGCTGGTTGAAGGCGGAAAATCGCATCCTAGCTTCCTGACCGATGGAGACCTGGTCGATGTCGGTGGGAGACAGTCTGGCTTCAATCTTCAGTGCAGCGTCAGCCGGCACAAGCGTCACCAGTTTCTCCGCAGGCGTAATGACTCCGCCGATGGTGTGTACGAAAAGCTCGTTCACAGTTCCCGATAGTGGTGCCCGGATATCGGTTCGCGCCAGCCGATCCTCGACAGCTATGCGCCGCTCGCGCAATTCGGATAGTTTCGGTTCGACGACACTGAGCTCGCGCTGAGCCTCGGTGCGCGCGGCTTCGTCGATGGCGATAATCTGAACCTGGATCTCGCTCATCCGTGCTCTCGACCGGGCGATATTAGCGTGAATCTCTCCGCTCTCGCCCGTCAGTTTCGCCAGTTCGCGGTCAATAATATATTTGCGCGAGGTATCGATGAGCTTCTTGTCCGCGAGGCCCTTGATCTTTTGATGCTCGGTTCGCACGAGGTCCAGTTCGTCGTCCTTTGCATCATACTGTGCGATGAGGCCTTTCAACTCCTCCTCGAGCTGAGATATGCCATACTGAAGCTGTTGTTTCTGGTTTTGCCTGTTACGGCGGTTCCCATCAAAAAGGCGGCGCTCACCAGATGAGATGAGCGCAAACTCGGTGGAGAAATTAGGCTCAAAGATGATTTCGTCCTGATTTTCCCGCTCGGCGATCAGCCTTGCCTGCCGTCCCGCCAGCTCGACGAGTTGCGTTTTGACGATCGAGAGTTCGGCGCGCGTCTGCGCATCATCAAGGCGCAACATGATCTGCCCCTTGGTGACGATGTCACCTTCCTTAACGGCGATCTCGCTGACGATGCCGCCATCGCGATGCTGGATCGACTTCAGGTTGCGATCGACCTTGATGACGCCGGACGCAATAATTGCGCCTCGCAACTGTGTCGTCGCTGCCCATCCGCCGGCTCCTGCAAAGAGCAGGAAGCCAAGCGCAACGCCGGCAAGAACACGCGTTCCGACAGGAAACATGTTGTTTGTCTCGGACGATTGCCCAAGCTTAGTGTCCGGTTGTTTTTGAAGCACGCCTTTTCTCCCCAAGCCATCAGGTATTCTCTACGATCACGAGGAGATGGTGCCCTGTCAGATTGATCGTCATTTCGTAATATTCATCCCTGTCCATATCGACTTCGATGAAGGTACGGCTCATCTCGTCCGTTCCCTCATGGCGAACGCGGATCGGCAATGGATCAGCATCGGCTTTGTCGCCGTAGACCTCCTCGAAGTGATCCTCCAGTCCGTCCATAACCTCTTCGAAGATCTTGTATTTGGACACGTCGATGCGGTCCCCGACCATGAAATCCAGGATCTGATGGACCACGGCAGCGGTGCTCTCGTCGGCAGGGACGCTGAACTCGAACGTGTCCTCGCCCGCGCCGCCTTCGACGACAGCGGCCACCGGACCGGCACGGATGACGTCGTTACCGGCTCCGCCAAGGACCTTTTCAAAACCATCGATGGCATCATGCCCCACATCGAAGCCCGTGGCCGTGCCGGTGTTCAAGTCGATGAGTAAGGCATGGGCGGCCTTCGAATAGTCAATCGTATCGACACCATCACCTCCCTGGAAATCATCATCCGAAGCATCGGCCGCCGCGACGATGATGTCATCGCCATCGCCGGCCGAGAGGCATTCGGCGGCGTCTCCGTCGCGCAGGATATCCTCACCGTCGCCGGTCTTGATGATTTCGAAATTGCTGATCGCGTCGGTTCCAATCTCCTGACCAGTTGCATTAGCAGCATTGAGATCCACGACAATGGACATGACAGCGGCGGAATAATCCAGCGTGTCTATGCCGCTTCCACCGTCATAGCTGTCAGCCACGCAATCGAGGTCGCCGGCAACGACGTCATCACCATCACCGGCTTTCACAATATCCGTACCGTCACCGCCGCGAAGATAATCATCGCCGGCGTTGCCATGCATTTCCTCGGCCTCTGCACTGCCGGTCACCGAATCGTCGCTCGCACCGGCGCGAACGATTTCGAAATTCAAGATCTTATCCGTGCCGATCTCGATGCCGGAGGCGCTGGCAGCAGCCAGATTGATTTCTACCGCCTCGGCAAGCCCTGAATAGTCGAGGGTATCTGTCCCCGTTCCACCGTCATAGGCGTCGTCGAAGCGGTCGGCATCACCGGCAACCGTGTCGTTACCATCGTCCCCCTTGACGACGTCCCGGTCGTCGCCGCCGCTCAGAAAGTCGTTACCCATACCGCCATTGAGGTTGTCGGCGCCTGTTTGTCCAAGAAGAATGTCGGCGCCGTCGCCGCCAAAGAGGCTGTCATCACCAGCTTCGCCTTCCAGAACGTCATTGCCGGCGTCGCCGTTCAGGGCGTCATCGCCGTCACCGCCATGGAGGATGTCGCTATCGCCGCCGCCGCTCAGCAGATCGTCGCCAGCTTCACCGAAGAGGCTGTCGCGGCCGTCTTCGCCGTAAAGGCGATCGTTGCCAGTGCCTCCAAAAATGTGGTCGTCGCCCAGGCCGCCGAGAACGATATCATTGCCGCTACCCGCAAAGACCGTGTCGTTGCCGTTGCCGGCGACGATGTTATCATTTCCATCGCCGCCATTGACGGTATCGCTGCCATCTCTCGCGTCGATATTGTCATTGCCGGACAGGCCGTCGATATCATCGCCGCAACTGGTGCCAACCAATAGGTCGTCGCCATTTGTGCCTACAACAGGCGCAGCCTTGACGACAGAGAAACTGGCAGTCTGGCCGACGGAGGCCATGCCATCGGAGATCTGATAATTGATGGTTACGGGGCCAAACCCCTCGGCTTGATATGTCCATCCGCCGGCCGTCTGTACAAGCTTGCCGGAAGAAACAGTAATATTCTTGACCGACATCACATCGCCATCGGGATCCACCGAGCCGCGCAAGAGATCGGTAAGACCGATCAGGGCGATGGCGCAACCGGAAACGTCGGCGAGTGTGACCGAACTGCCGGCACGCGGTGCGCGGTTAGGCGCCTTTTCCGGGACCGGCGCTGATGGAGGCTTGAAGTCACCTGGGTCAGGAGCCGAAGTTCGACTCGGGCCTGTCCAGGCATTGTCATCTGACATGTGGAAGCGGGCGGGCGATATTGGCTTTGAAACCGTCCAGGCATTATCGTTTGAGGCGTGGAAGGATACCGAAACTCCACCCGATGTTTTCAGGAATGCCAGACTGGGCAGGTTGAGCCTGTTGAATTCGATCGGCGGAGAATCCTCCAGAGGATGACTTATGGCGTTCTTGTAGTTGGAGAGGTGAATACCACCCTTCTTTGCGGGTTGCGCCTTCTCTCCCTCTTCGGCCTCTGTTTGCATTATGGTGCCGGTGGTGACGGGATCGATCGACGGCAGCTTTTCTGCAGGATCCGTGGGTGGCTTAGGTTCCGTCTCTTCTAGGGGCAAACCCTCTTGCTGGTGCGAAAGTGCACTCTTCAGATAGACTGCAAATCCCGTCAGAAAGAGTGTCATGAACATCGGCACTTTGGAGAGCTTGTCCTCATTCCTGAAGACATAGCGATCGTGCGGATCATCACTTTCCTTTGCGGTTTTTGTTCCCTTTACCTCGATCATTCCGACATCCTCGCTATGATACGCGAGCCGACCTGTGTTGCGGCCGCAGGTTTGCTGCTAGTGTCCGCCACCGATGGTCTGAGGATGTCGTCCTTGGGTCCGAACGCCACCATCTTTCCATTCTGGATAACGGCAACCATGTCAACGGCCGCAAGCGCACTCGGCCGGTGAGCGATGACGATCGCGATGCCGCCGCGGGCGCGAACCGCTTTGATCGTCTGGGTGAGCGCCATTTCGCCCTCGCCATCTAGGTTCGAATTGGGCTCATCCATGACTACGATGAAGGGATTGCGATAGAGCGCTCTCGCAAGACCGATGCGCTGCCGTTGTCCGGCCGAAAGCGAAATGCCTTGAGGCCCGAGCGCCGTACGGTAACCATCGGGCATACGTACGACCAGTTCATGAATGCCCGTCGTCTGGGCGGCTTCGACGATCGCGCGGGGATCGACCTGAGGCTCGAGGCGCGAGATGTTTTCTTCGATCGTCGCATCCAGGAGCGCCACATCCTGTGGCAGATATCCGACATGCTGCCCGAGATCCGCATCACACCATTGCGTAAGTTCGGCATCGTCAAGCCTGACACTGCCGCGCAGGGTCGGCCAGACGCCGGTCAAGGCGCGTGCGAGCGTCGTCTTGCCGCCGCCGCTTGGGCCGATGATACCGAGCGCCTGTCCTGCGGCGATCTCGAAACTGACTTCGCTCAAAAGAACCCGTCCGGATCCGGGAGCAGCGACAGTTATCTTCTCAACCTTCAGGGAGTAAGCGGGTGCCGGCAATGTCATTGGCGGAGCGGTGCCGGACAACGCAATCACAGTCTCCTTCAGTCTGTTGAAGGCCGTGCGCGCTGCGACGAAGCCCTTCCAGTTTCCAATGGCGAGATCGACAGGCGCAAGGGCACGTGCCGAGGCAACCGATGCTGCAATGATTGCGCCTGCCGAAAGCTCTCCCTGGATCGTCAACCAAGCGCCAAGCCCGAGCACGGCCGATTGCAGGATCATGCGAAGCACACGGGATATCGCTCCGAACGTACCGCTGATGTCGTTCGTACGTGTCTGCAGCTCAAGATGGTCTTGATTGGCGCGATTGAAGCGATCGACCGCGCGCCCTGCAAAACCCATTGCCTTCAGGATGTCGGCGTTGCGAGCATTGGAATCGGCAATCGCGTTGCGTTCTATCCCCGACTTGTGGGTGGCACTCGCGAGGCGGCGGGTCATGAGCTCTGTGACGATCGTCAGTATCGACAGGATGAAAGCTCCGGCGAAGGTGAGAGCGCCCAGATAGGGGTGCAGAATATAGACGAAGACCAGGTAGAGAGGCACCCAGGGCAGGTCGAACAGGGCGACCGGCCCCTGGCTCCCGAGAAAGGATCGCACCGTATCGACATCGCGTCCGCGCTCGAGAGCCTCGGCTGTCGAAAATCCGAAGCGAGGCATGTCGATTGCGACCTGATGCGCCATGGGCGCGATCCGGCTGTCGAGCCTCGCCCCCATGCGCACCAGAATTTGCGATCGGATGATATCAAAAAATCCCTGGAAGAGGTAGAGGCCGATCGCCAGTGCCGATAAGCCAAGCAGGGTCGGAACGCTGCCGCTGGTCAGCGCGCGATCATAGATCTGCAGCATGTAGAAGGAACCGGTCAGCGCGAGAACGTTGATCACACCCGACGTGATGAAGAGGAATACGAAAATTCCTCTCAGTCCGTGGGTGAGTTTCTCGATCTGTCTGCGCTTCGTGCCGGTCAACGGAGTTTTAGGACGCATGTCATTCACCACTTCTTGCTGATATTGGACTATGCGGCGTGCCGGAGAGGCCGGCACGCCGCATTTCGCGCTTTACAGGTTGAAGTCCGTAGTGGTGAGGTTGTGGTTCCCCTTGATGCTGAGGCGTAGTTCGGCGCTGCTGTCGCCGTCGACGCTTCCCTGGACGACGGTATAATCACCATCGTTACGCGTCTCGTGCGTGACGATCAGTTGCGCCGAACCACTGAGTGTGGAACCGGCCACCAGCGTGAACGCCTGATTCCCGGAGACACCATTGTTGGCGTCCGTGCCGCTCAGGTCGATCTTGTCTCCTGGCTGGAAGCCGAGGATGGTATCGCCATCTGCATCCTTTTCGGAGTTGAACAGGAACTTGTCGTTCCCAGCTCCGCCGTCAATGATGTTAACGGAGGCATTGGCCGTGATCGTGTCGTTTCCGGAACCCGTGACGACATTCTCGATGCTCCACAGCGTATCGTTGCCCGATTGGCTGCTTGATGCATAGCCTCTGCCCATGAAGCCGCTTCCGAGATCGACAGTCAGGTTTGCAGTTATCGCCGCCATGTCCAGCGTGTCGTTTCCGGCATCACCGTAGTAGACGTCATCGCCATCGCTGGCTTCGGCGATGAACATATCGTTGCCGCTGCCACCATGGGCTGTGTCGTTGCCGAGACCGGTCTGGATCATGTCGTCACCGGCGTCACCGAATACGCGGTCGTATCCCGCATCGCCGTAGAGCATGTCGTTGCCAGCGCCGCCCAGCAGGTCGTCGTTGCCGGCACCGCCGAAGACCATGTCGTTGCCCGCCTCCCCACTGAGAAGGTCGTCGCCGTCATCGCCACGCATAATGTCGTTGCCGGCACCGCCGGTCGCCACATCGTTGCCGGCGAATGCGACGATCATTTCTCCGCTTGCCGTGCCGACGAGCACATCAGCGTTGGCCGTACCGGCGACAGGAGCGCCGGCTGACGGGTCGGCAGCTGGCGTATCGTCTTCACCAGTGGCGGTGTCGCTGAACTGCGGCAGGCCTCCCTCACTCGTGAAATGAATGCTGTGCTGGCTGCTTGTCATTGTCGTCACGCCGTTCGCATCGGTCGTGACCACATAATCGTCGGCAGTTGCGCCGGCGGGCAGTTCAATGACGTCCTGCGGCCGCAAGGTGCCGACGATCGTGTCGTTGCCGCCATTCGAGCGGAACACGATGCGATGCGCAGAGGTCAGGGCCGAGATGTCAACCGTATCGTCACCGGCATTGCCGTCGATGGTGATCGTATTGAAATTCAGGCTGGTGAATGGCGCATTGAAATTGCCGATGACCTGGATCGTATCACCGTTATTCAGCCCACCGTCCGGTGTATTCGGATTGTTGTTGTTGTTAGCGGTCGTATTGAGCGTATTGACGCTGATCTCCTCGATATTGTCGAGCTCGGCGATGATGGTGGTCGTCAGTCCGACGGTCCGGGTAATGACGATCTCTGTGAGGGCTCCAGACACCGCAATGCCGGCCGCGATGGCTGCTGACTTTTCATAGATGCGGAATATTTCGGCTGTTCCGGCCACCCCGTTTACGATGAACGTGTCTATGCCACCGACCTCGCCATTGACCATGTCGAAACCATCTGTCGCGCCCGCTGCATTCCAGGTGATGGTGTCATTGCCGGTGCCAGCGAAAATGATGTCGTCGCCGGTACCGCCGCTGATCGTGTCGTTGCCATCGCCAGCATTGATGTTGTCGTTGCCGCCGCCACCGGTGATCGTATTGACCGCGCCGTTTCCAATGATGATGTCGTTGCCGCCGGTGCCGGCAATGTTGGCGGTCTCGACGCGGGTGATGTTAACCGTTGCAGGGTCGGTCAGGGTTCCGTCGCTGCCTGTATAGGTGAAGGAGCCTCCGGCCGTTCCATTGTCGGAGAGGGTAATGATGCCTGCTCCCGATGTCGGACCCGTTGCCAGGCCGTTAGCGCCACCCACAGCTGTGATGGTGACCGGTGAACCTTCCGGGTCGGCATCGTTGGCGAGCAGAGCCGCATGCGAGATCGTGAAGCTGGTATTCTGGGCCACGTTGGTGATGACAGTGTCGTTATTGGCGACCGGCGCATCGTTGGTAGCAGTGACATGGATTGTCGTCGTCGAAACCGGGCTGTCGAGCAGACCGTCATTGACGGTGACTTGCAGTGCACGATCACCTGCTAGAGGGTTTTCAGAACTGTTGGCGTACCGCACCTGCTGGATCGCCGTTTGATAGGCGGCCAGCGAGGCATTGCCCGTCAGCGTCAGGGTGATCCGCCCCGCGACAGTATTGTCGGCCGACGATGTGATGCCGCCCGGGAGGATACCAAGCACCGACAGGACATCGCCTGCGCTGGCATTGGTGAGGACGACACGGGCCGAAGCGATGCTTGTGCCGTCATCGGTGATCATAGCGCCCAGCGCTATTGCGACGGGCGCGCCGTTTTCAGCATAATTCGTCTCGTAATTGTTTCCAGGCGCCCCCGGAACAGGCGTGACTGTATCGATCTCCGTGCGAATGTTGACATTGTCGACGAAGAAGTTCTCGCCGCCTTCGAAAGTGCCTGCTGTCAGGAAGCGGATCTGCGTATTCGCTCCGATCATGCCTGCGGGGAGGGCCAACGAGAAGGTGTCGGTCGCGTTACCGCCAATCGTCTGCAGGTTCGTCCATGCACCGTTTGGATTTGTTGTATTACGCACCTGGATTGACACCGTTTCGCCAGCGTCGAGGCCAACGGCTTGCCAGTCGAACGTCAGGGTGGCTCTGGTGACACCTGTAAGGTTTACCGAGCGGGCCAGAGCCTCGCCACCATCTATGCCTGCAACAAATTGCAGCCTGCCGCCGCCGACATTCACGTCACCGCCTGCCGCGCTCGCATTGTCGCCGGTCTCGGTCCAGGCGCCTCCCCAGGCCGAAACGCCGTTATTGTTATTATAAGCGTTGGCGGTAAACGTGTCCCGGTAGGCCTGTGCCACTGTGGCAGTGGCCGTAGACGCCGTCGGCCCATGCAGGTCGAGCGTCGGCGCCAAAAGCGAGATGTCCTGATCGGTGAAATCCAGAACCTCGACGTTGCGGACGGTGTCCGTACCGTCGGTGGCCAGCCCACCGGTATGGGCCACTGTCACGGTGCCGTTGGGATTGAAGGTGATGTCATATTCGGCCCTAGCACCGGAGAATACAGCTCTGTCTACATCTGCAATGTTGTCGCTGTCCGGCTGATCATTGCTGTTGCGGATCGTCCGAACGATTGACAGTTGGCCGGGGTTGATCGTGCCGTTGAACATGGCGGCCGCGAGCGTCGTCATGCTATTGTGCAGCGCGATCGGCTGACCGGTGTGCTCCGTGTCGCCTGCTGCAAAGACACCGATCTGCACGTCGAGCCACTTGTCGCCGTCGATGATGTCATCGCCCGCCTGGCCGGTGATGACGTCGCTGCCGTCGCCGCCGAGAATGATGTCGCCAGCGCTATATTCAGTGACCCCAGCTCCGAGGACTTCCTGCAGGCCAGCGATCAGGGCGATGCCTTCAGCGTCGAGGGCGCTACCCTGATAACCTTCGGTACCCCCTTGAAGCGTGGGAAGCCGATCTGCAGCGAGCAGGTTGGTACCCGTCAGGACGTCGTTGAACCGCGTGCCCGACAGACCTTCGACCGATTCATATTCGTCGAGCGCAGCGTTCTGAGGCAGTGTCGGGGCCTCGTCGAAGACGATCGGGATCGACAAGTCGGCGTTCACGAAGTTCGGATTGTCCTTATAGGTTGCCCAGTCGAAGCCGGACATGCCCACCATCTTGCCGCGACCGGCGCTGCCGACGAAGATTTCGTCGCCGCCTTCGCCGATGAACTCGTCGAAGCCGCCATCGCCCAGGAAAACATCGTGGCCATCGATTTCGTCATGCGAGAAAACTTCGTCGAAGTTATCGCCAGGGGCGCCGTCAAAGGTGCCGGTTTCGATCCAGTCATTACCCTCGTTGCCGAGGATGCGTTCGGCGTTCTTGTTGCCGTAGATAAAGTCGTTGCCGGTGCCAGCGAAGACTTCCGAGCCCATGTCCGTTCCGAGGAAGATGAAGTCCTGGCCGTCATTGCCCATTACAAGGTCGAGACCAGGCCCGGCATGGACGACGTCATTGCCCTTGCCTGCCTTGATGTTGTCGTCACCGCCGCTGTCTACGATGATGTCGTCGCCGTCACCACCATTGATGATGTCGTTGCCGAACCCGCCTTCAAGACGGTCGTTGCCGCCATCGCCAAACAGCGTGTCGTCGCCGATACCCGCAATTATGATGTCGTTGGCTTCGGTACCGCCCATGACCACATGGTCGCCTCCGGTATAGCGCAGATAGTTGGTGTCTGGGCCTACAGTTGCCGGATTGTTGCGGATGACAAGCTGCGTGAGAATGCCATCGCCGAGCGGATCGGTGCTCTCCAGAGTGCCGTCGCCATCGAGATCGTTAAACTGGCGGGCCTGGTTGACGTCGAGAATGAGGCCGGGGGTCGAAAACACGTCCGACGGCAGATGTGTGGCATCGGTATTGCGCATTATCATCGCGGCGAAGGAGTTGTTCTCCATCTCGCCGAAGAGATGCAGACCGTCAAGACGCTGCAGATAGTAGAAGCGGTCGCCATTCTGCAGCTTTTCCATCTGCATTTCGAAGACGAAGTTGAAGGTCGAGCCAAGCATGCCACCGAATGGCATGATCGCTTCGGCCAAGCCGCCTATCCAGAGGTCTACATTGTTGAGCCCCCCAAGCGTTCCGCCGGCATAGGCTCCGGTCGCGTTCAGGAAGTCGAGGCGATCTGCCGGGATTGCAAGTCCGCCGACCGACACACCAGTAATAATGGTAAGCGCCGCGTTACGCTTGCCTTCGAGTGTCGTCTGGCCGTCGATCAGTGCATGTGTGCCGTAGGCTGCGACGAAATTGATTATCGAGGCCTCGTGCTTCAGATGACCGGCGAAATCGACCCAGCTCTCATAGGGCTTGAGCAAAACATCCTGATTGGTGGCGTTGTAGAACTGCGTGCGTGCCGCATTCAGTGATGGCACGCCGGTATCACGGCCACGCGCCAGGTTGATGGTCGCAAGATCGAGCGGCAGGCCGAGCAGATTGTTGCGCAACGCACTGGTGACGAACTCGTCAATCTCGTTGCCTGCCTGCCGCGTCATGCCGCGAACGATTGCGCCTGCTGAGATATCCGCATCAACGGTCGCTGTCCCGCCATTGTTCTCGAACTGGAGTGGATTGAGAAAACCCTCGATCAGGCCAATATGGTCGGGGTTGAAGTTTGGATCGAAGCGGTCGATCGACTCCGTCAGCATCGAGTGGCCGAAGCGATAGACTACGTGGGCGAACTCGGCGACAATCGACGGATCAATGGTGACGTCAAACCCGTCTGGAACCAGGAACACGTTGATGTTCGGCTGGATCTTGCGGGCGAACTCTTCAAACACCAGGTGCTGATACTGCATCTCGGTGCCGAATTTGGCAGCCTGGAAGAGGCGCTCGCCATCCCAGACGAGGCTATCCGCGTTGGCGGGAACCTCGGTAACATCGCTAACGAGCCATTCGTTCAGGAAGGCAACAGCCTCGGCCTGCGACGCGCCGCCGTCCAGCATCGCAACGGCATCTGCAAACACCACTTCCTGGGTATGCTCGACCAGCCGGTTATGTTCCGAATGGAACACGTGGTGTACTGCTGTCAGACCAATATTCTCGTTGGCACGGCCATCGCCGGCAACATAGTGCGCATCGAGCAATTCGTTGTCGTAGACACCAGGCTCATTGCCGGGGTTTTCCAGCCCGATCTCGATATCGCCGTCGGCCAGGCCGTCCGGTACCGCATTGTGCGCGATGTCGGCCAGGAATGCATGACCGGTAAAGATAGCATTCGCCGGAACGAGGACGCCCAATCCTCCATTGGCCGTGGGGTCGCCTTCGACGAGGCCCGTTGCTGTCACCATCTGCGGGTAGCCATTGGCGCCGCGGATGAATTCGCCATAGGGATCGGTGGCGAGCAACGGGACGTTGCCGACATTGGCGTCGACAAGCTGGATGCCCAGCAGGTCGGCTGCCTGCGCCTTGAGATCAGCCCAGGTGGCCATGCCACCATTGCCGCCTTCGATAAGCTTGCCCGTCGAGACCGGATCGCCAGTAGGGTTTAGTACATAGGCGCGGAGGAAAACCTGATGAGACGGATGGGAGGTATAAGTCTGGTTCTGGTCGACGAACGACGTGGTCGTGTTGACCGGACGATCGGTATTATCAGCGGCTTCGTTGACCGCCGTTGTCGGATCGTCGTTCATGATTCCGTCGGCGCCGGGACCAGCCAGGGTAGCGCGTGTCAGAACCATGAAGTTGGTATCGCTGCCTTCAACATAAAGCGGATCGTCGGGCATCAGCGGGATGAAAACGGTGCCGTTGCCACCCTTGGCGACGAGGTCGAGACCGTGATCGAAGAACTGGCCGAACAAGGTGAACCAGGAATTGAACGGTGCCGACAGTCCTTCGTCAGGCGCCGCATTGGTGATGACGACATTGACACCATCGAGCTCGACGCCGTTGGCATCCAGCAGCGCGACCAGTGCGTCATCCTGGGCATCGAGAGCGGCCCGGGCGGTAGCCAGGTTGGCCGCGGTCGCTGCTGCAGCATCCTGCAAAGCCTGATTACCGGGGCTCGCAGATGCCGCTGCCTGGGCTTCGGCGTTCAGCCGCTCGGCTGTCCCCACGTCGTTGAACAGTGGCTTGAGTGGCTGATAGGCGGCGGTAATCTGTGCCGTTACCGTCATCTGCTGGGCTGCGGGGACAATGCCCGCACGCTGCAGCGCAGTCAGTATCGCTGAGGGATTGCCGAGCGTCTGATCGACGATCAGGTTTGAGACCGTACGGACATAGGGGTCGAAGACATCACCAGCACCTGCGGAGCCAGGCCCGTCATTGTCGACGCCGGGCTGATAGGTGACGGGAACCAAGGCCCCACCAGGACCGGCAGGCACCATGATCGTCTTGAATTGGTTGCCTAGGGGTTCGGGGAATTCGTTATCGGCAGCACCCCATTCCGGATGCAGCGGGTTGTTGTAGGTCCCGTCAACGGTGCGCAACCCCCAGGAGAGATTATAGGTCGGGATCGAGCCACCGACCCCGAATAACGGCTTTGCGACGTTGTTCGGATCGCCGGTCGATGTGCCTTGCCGGAAGGCGGCGTCCGCTTCCGCGATTTTGATCTGTTTCAAGATGAAATCGAGATCCGACCGAATATAGGTGACCATTTTACTCTCCCCTCGGATTGTCCGGAAAACACTATTGTTCCGGCGATGCTTTTCCCCACCCTGCATTCGCAGGCATCGTCTGCTTTGCTGCAGTTTTTGGACTGGGGTTCTGGAGATGAGATTGCGAACGCCAATAGAAAATCTTCAGCATTGTCTGCGATGATCAGATAATGTCTTGAGGCAAGGCTAGGAGATAGTTCCAAAGGTCCACTGACATTCATGGACTTTGGTCTTCAGGAGGCCGGGACTTTAGGCCCGGAAACAAATGTGACTTACGTCCCTTTCAAAAAGAGCTCTGTCTACATGAGAACCGGGTTCTTAAATTATTGGCATACTCTTGATCTGAAACAGCAATTTTTGATAGTTGCCGGGCTGGTCATCTGCAGTTCGATGGCAATTCTTGGCGAGTGGCTCAATGGCCAGATTGCCGAAAATCAGCTGAGAAGCAGGACCGAGTCCGGCGCCCTTTACATGGAGGGTTTCCTGGCCCGCCATGTCGAGGGGTCTGCACAAGATCCACAGGTTTCCCAAACCCGCAGCAAGGAACTTGACGACCTGCTAATCGGCACTGACCTCGCACGCCGGGTCGAAGGATTCAAGATCTGGCGCAATGATGGGATGGTCATCTACAGCACCAACAAGTCCCTGATTGGAAGGGTGTTTCCATCGCCCGATCTGAAGCGGGCCTTCGCCGGTCAAGTCGTCGCGCAACTTGAATACGGCCACGACGACGGTGAAGGCGATGGAGAGAAGGCTGATAGATCTCTCATCGAAATCTATGCACCGATCTACCGTGCCGGTACGCACGACATCATCGCAGTCGGAGAGCTCTACGAGGATGCTGACGAATTCGTCGTTCAGCGCGATATGGTTCAGCGTCAGACATGGGCGATCGTAGGTGCAACAACACTCGCCATCATGGCGTTGTTGTACCTCATCGTCCAGCGGGCGAGCAATATCATCGCTCATCAAAGGACGACGTTGAAGATGCAGCTTGCTCAGGCCCAGACCTTGGCGGAGCAGAATACCGAGCTTCGTAAGGCAGCCGACAGGGCGCGAATGGATGCAACGAAGTCCAATGAGCAGATCCTGAACCGGATCGGTGCTGATCTGCACGATGGTCCCGTTCAACTGCTCAGCCTGTTGATCCTCAAACTTGGAGGATTTTCAGAGGCACCCATCCGATGTACGACGACGATTGACAGCGCGCCCGTCGTCTCGGAGGTCGATCTTACTCCCTCGCATATTGCAGGTCAGGTCTTGACGGAGTTACGAGAGCTTTCAACCGGACTGGTAATGCCGGAAATCGAACACATGACGTTGGAGTCGGCCCTAGGCATGGCGGTCGATCAACACGAATATACAACCGGCTCGAAGGTCACACAGCACTATGACGGCCTGCCCGAGCGTGTCGTGCACCCGCTGAAGATCTGTCTTTATCGCGTCGTACAGGAAGGGCTCAACAATGCTTTCCAGCATGGCGGTGGACGCGACCAGCGGGTATCGGCCTCAGCAGACCCATTGACCATCACCGTCGTCATTGCCGACGATGGACCTGGTTTTGGATTGAACCTCGCCCAAGGCCGTCGCAGGCCGCTCGGCCTGCAGGGTATTCGCAACCGCGTCGAAGCCTTTGGCGGTAGAGTTGAAATCCGGAAGCGCCCGCGCTCTGGAACGGAGCTTCAGGTCGTGGTGCCGATGGAGGGGAATGGCATCTAGTGACGTATGACAGTATCAGAGCCGCCTTCAAGTTTCTGAGCAGCAAGTAATACTTCCAGACGATTTCTTACATTCAACTTCTGCATCAGGATAGTCATATAGTTTTTGACGGTTTTTTCGCCGATCTGCAGGTCGGCCGCAATTTGCCGATTTGTGAAACCTCGTAGAAGCATCCTAATGATCTGGCCTTCACGTATGCTCAGCTTTACTTCGGCCCCGGTGATTTTCTTGAGAGAGGCCAACTTAAGCTCTTCGATGACCTTGCAGGCAAATGCAGGAGTAATGAACATATCGCCCCTATGGACGGTTGCGATGGCTTGGAGGAGCTCCTGCGCACTGCTTCCTTTGAGAACGTAGCCGCTTGCGCCAGCATTAAGTGCCCGCACAGCGTAATCGCTACCCGTCATTGCGGTAAACACCAGAATTTTCGTTCGGACTTTTTCGACCAGTTTTGCGATTGCTTCGAAAATGTTTCCCGGCATCATCAGGTCGACGACAAAGACGTCTGGCGCCAATCTCAGGCCGATATCCAGTATATCATCAGCGCTCGACCCAGTTGCTGTGACTGAAAATGCTGGCTGTTTCCTGAGGATTTCAGTCAATCCAGCAAGCATTAAGGGGTGATCATCAACCAGCGCCACCGAGATCGGACTCATGATTACACCCCACATAAAGTAAACATGATTGATATTACTATAGTAATTTCAAGTCAATGTAGCACATTTTGAGTACTTATAAAACACACGTACATCAACGTAGCTATTTCGGATTACTCATAGAAGCGGGATTAAGATCAAGGCGACTTTCGTGAAGCGGATTTGCGCCAAGGTCACTTGAGACAAACGCACGGTGCCCGATGTGAAACCTGGCGTCACGCCCACTTCAGGCATGAAAATCGACTACTCATCTCAACTATACACTCCCGCAACAGGACTGCGGCGGGCGAAGTTCCGTTTCATTCCTATCGAGCAAGACCTTATAAAGACAGTGGTGATCGGCAAAAGACCCGGCCACCGACCAGCACCTTGCAGGTGCAAGGCGACATCGCCAATATATTGGCCGCGATGGATGTAATTGCGGAGATGCAGCAAGTCGTCACCTTAACCCAAAAACGCTCTGTTGGGCCGAATTGCGCCTTAGCAATATCGACATGGAGGTCAAACGCAAAAAGCTCCTCGAGGCATAGGCCGGAGCAGTTGTTGGTGATATCTCGCGGGTGGCAGGCGTTTCGGGTATGCGAACGATGTTCGACGCCCGGCATCAATTCTGCCTTTGCGGCTGAATAGGACCGCAGCTTGTCGGTGACTATCACCCGCGGGATGGTGCCCTGACCCTTGAGAAGCTTGCGCATCAGACGCAGGGCTGCTGCCCTGTTTCTTCGGCTTTGCAGCAGGGCATCGAGGACGTAACCGTTTGCATCGACGGCGCGCCACAGCCAGTACTTCTTTCCCTTGATCGTTACCACCATCTCATCGAGCTGCCACTTGTCGGCAAATCGGCCTCGTGCGCGGCGCCGGCGCTGGCAAGCGAATTTGAGACCAAACTTCGCTGCCCATTCCGACACAGTCT
Source organism: Rhizobium sp. BIGb0125 (assembly GCF_024810055.1). Classification (NCBI taxonomy): domain Bacteria; kingdom Pseudomonadati; phylum Pseudomonadota; class Alphaproteobacteria; order Hyphomicrobiales; family Rhizobiaceae; genus Rhizobium; species Rhizobium sp. BIGb0125. The sequence goes on along the minus strand of NZ_JANUDV010000007.1, from coordinate 351,338 downwards.
ACAACGAAACGTCAATACCGCGCTCGGCAAGCAGGTCTTCGACGTCGCGAAAGCTGAGCGGGAACCGATAATAGCGCAAATAACGTCGTCGACACGACAGCTTGAGGCGAATATGGCCAACTGTTCAGCGGGTTAACTGCCCCTTCCCTTCCTCTGGAGTGAAATCGCAAGCGAAGAATTTGACGTCGAGTTTCTTGCTTAGCACTTCAATTGAAATTGGGAGCAAAAATCCATAGCGTTCTGGACGCTCGAAAAACGGCGTACGCGACGTTTAAAAGATATGAGGTGATGTGCCCCTGCGTGACCGAGGGCGCTGGCCGAGGTGGCGATCCTGCTCGCACCGAACTTGGATGCAAAAACCGGGTAACGAGCATAGGGCATCTGTTCACTGCCAATCGGAATTTTTGCAACAGGACCGAGAACTCGAGACCCCAAGGCGAACGCTTCGATCGTGCAGAAGTCATCCGCGGGGAAACTGACCGCGCACGCATTAATTTTCGTCTGCGTCCTGTATGGTCTCAACCGCCGATTCAGTCACCACAACGGCTTTCCTGTTCAACAGGCCTGCGTCCTCAAGGGCTTCGATATCCGGTAGGTCACGCAGTGTCTCAAATCCGAAAGCCGACAGGAAATATTTCGTCGTCACATAGGTGTAGGGTGCGCCAGGCATAGGACTACGCGGCCCGGTATCGAGCAAGCCTGCACCGCGAATACTGGCGATCGTATCGCGCGAAATTTCCTTGCCGAAAATTTTGGATAGTTCGCCACGTGTAATGGGTTGGAAATAGGCAATAGCGATCAATACCATCGCTTCTTGGTGCGAAATAGCCGGTGCCATGGCCCGTGTTTGACCTTTGGCAGCTTTTATAGCATGCGCATAGGCCGGCTTTGTCCGATATTGCCAACCACCGGCGACAGAAACGATATCGTAGGACCTCATTTTCATTTCCGCAAGCAGATCACCAACCAACCGATCAATATCGCAATTTGCACCCACCACGCGGGCCAGAGTTTCGCGACGAACCGGTTCTGACGCGGCAAAAATTATCGCCTCCGCGCGCATCATCCATTCTCTCCACCGAAACTCTTCCGGCAAATGTTCCAGCTCGGTATCAAGCGGAATTTCAATTTTGCTACCAGCCTGTTTGCCACGCCTTTGCTTTTTGGGTGCAGCTTCATCGTCCATCGTCAAATCCCGTAAACGCGGAATGTAGAGCGGCCAGAAAGCTCCCTGACACCACCGAGGCTTTCTAGACGCTCGAAAAACCTGCTGCTGGCCCAACGTGACAAGTCTGTGCCCGGCGCTGAGGCAGAGACGGCATCCTCGTTCAAAAGCTGCCAGACTATCCTTTCGCCACCTTTCGTTCTTATCTTTTCAGAGCTCATTGTCATTCGATCTGCCCGTCGCCCGATGTCGTTTGCAAGTTGCAAAGCATCTTCTGCCCCACGAACCAGCGCCATACAGACCGCCTGCGCAAACCCGTTGTCACCGGGTATCACGCGCCCCTTGCCACCACTTAGTCGAAATCCCGATCCATAACGTTGGGTCAGCAATAGCGGAACAGGCAAATCCCAACCAAGGCGTTGCGCCAGAAGCCAATCGGCCAGCCACCATGCCAAAACCTCTGCATCAGGCCGCACGACATAAATTCTTGCTACCATTTCCGCTATTTCGAATGGAACAGCCTGTGGCTTCTGCATGATCTCGTCAATCACGACAGGCAACTCGGCAAGTGTGCTATCCCACCTCAACGAAAAAAGCTCTACCAGCGCCTGAAGGGTTTTGGAGTTGATGAAGTCCATCCGCGTTTTCAGCATTCTGGTCGCCAACAGCACATTACCGGCAGGCCCGGCATTTTCCCCCACCCGAGACATTAAAACGGCATCGCGCAAAGCAGCCTCGTCCGTCTCACGCCCAAGCATCTGATTGGCTGATAGCGCACAGAGAAGCGCCAACCGGCTTCGCCAGCATCCAGACCAGGCATGGCCCTTTTTTATAAAACCATCGAGAGAGTTTAGTGCCGCCCCAGCCAGAAACGCCGCATCCGCTGCGGTCGCAATGGTTTTCTTCTCTGAAACCCAAACCGGAACAATCATGGGTGAATAGCCAACATTCACACCGGTGCGCGACGCTCTTTTCATCCGCAAAGACTAACAGACAAGTGCACTTATTGCCATATGCGCGATAGTTTACGCACAGCATGTCTTAGATTGCACTTTTACCATTTTCACCAGTAACGGCAGATCCTGGCGGCTGATATCTCAACCGAGCTGTTGCATGCGTCGCCATGCGGCGGGCGTTTGCCCTGAAACCTGGCGGAACGATTTCGTCAGATGCGCCTGGTCTGAAAATCCAAGCTGCGCTGCAATGCCAGCGACACTCAGATCGCTTTCCAGCAGCATTTTCTGCGCCAGATCGATACGCTTGCCCAACTGCCACTGCAACGGTGTCTTGCCTGTTGTCTGTTTGAAAACATTGGCAAACCAGCTTTCTGACAGACCGACAATCGTTGCCATCTCTGCAACGGTCATTCGGCAGTCGCTACGTTCGCTCATACCGACGATCAGCTTGTTCATCTGCGCCTGCGTCAACCGTCCATTAGATCGCTCAAAATCATCCTCGGGAAGATCCAGAAGCGCCGTGACAATACTGCCGATGAGGGTTTCTGCGTAGACTGCATGCTTTGATGGCTCACAAACCTCGTCAATGACCAGACTGGCCAGCATTTCAATTGAACGAATATCCTGAATTTCAACCGGCCTGCGCAGAGCAGTCAGAGCAGCCGATGTTCCAATCGATGGAGACAGGAACCTTAGCAGGCGATCCTTGTGCAAATGAAGATCGAGATGGGAGAACCGATGTAGGGCAGTAAAATTCGTCCACAATGGCACGCCCGCTGGCACATAAATGGCCCGCATCATGGGACGATATTGCTGGGTATCTATCCTGTCTTTATTCGACATTTGGATATGTGATGACACATCGTTCAGAAAAATCACGATACGCGGATCAGGAGACAGATAATAGCCATTGGCGCCGTTCTGGCCCTCAGCGTCCCAGTACACACTCATCATGCCGTCAAGCCCACGCCATTTGACTGGCGCATTCAGCTTTATGCCTTCCGTCTGGCAAACCATCGAGTGCAGATAAGTCATTTCAGTTCATTCAGCTTTTATCGTGAGTTCCGGTTTGTGGACCCGACCGGCCGTTAAAGTGAAACTGCCCGATAACATCAACGCTCTTTACACCCTCTGGAAAACGGAGTTTCCGTGGCCGTTATTTCCCGCTTAGTCGGCATATTATTATGATAAAAATATTCATGTTTATCCTACATGGCAACTGTTTTGTCATCGAAGTGGCGAACGAGCGCGTCACACCACGACAACGCTTGCCTGTCGGATATTTTCGGCCAGACCGCACACGGTAATCGCTCCCGGCCGGCACTGCATAACTATTCACCAAAGCGTTTAAATCCAGATTTTCAATCTGAACAGCCAAAGCATTGGCAAAAAAGCGGCTGGAGACTTGACTATTTCTTTTAATGTGAAATTATATCTATAAGTGCATATATATTCATTACGGAGATTTCATGCAGCCGAATGATCTCGAACACATCGCCCGCCAAATTCGCCTTCGCGATGTTCAAGCAGTTTTCGAAGCTGGTGCCGGCCATATCGGCGGAGAAATGTCTGCAATAGATATTCTCACTGCCCTTTATTTTCGCGTCCTGCGCATTTGGCCGGATCAGCCAAAGCATGTGGACCGCGATCGTTTCGTTCTGTCCAAGGGGCACGTCGCGCTGGCACTTTACGTGACTCTCGCCAAACGGGGCTTCATACCGGAGGAAGAAATCAGCACATTTCTGAAGCCGCATTCGCGCCTGAATGGTCACCCGAACTGCAACAAGGTGCCGGGAGTAGAAACCAACACCGGACCGCTGGGTCACGGCTTGCCTGTTGCTGTCGGAATGGCCAAGGCTGCCAAGATAACAGGCGCTAATTATCGCACCTATGTCTTAACGGGCGACGGTGAGATGCAGGAGGGTTCAAACTGGGAAGCTATCGCCTCCGCAGCGCAATTCGGCCTCGATAACCTCACGCTGATTATCGATCACAACCGCTTCCAGCAGGGCGCAGCCCTCAAAGACACCAACGACCTCGCACCTTTCGCGTCCAAACTTGCGGCATTCGGGTGGGATGTCACAGAAATCAGCGGCAATGCCATGAACGAGATTGTTCCGGCATTGGAAAAGCGTGGCGACCGCCCACATTGCATCGTTGCCCATACCAACAAGGGCCACGGTATTTCCTTCATGCAGGACACCGTTGATTGGCATCACAAGGTGCCAAACGCAGAACAATACAAAATTGCCTTGGCTGAGCTTTCGGAGACGCCGTGATGAACGCTATAACACCTTCCGCAAAGCTGCATGATTGTCGCGATGCTTTCGTTGCAGTGCTGGAACGTCTCGGGGCTGAAAATTCCAAAGTCGTCGCCGTCTGCAACGACTCCGTTGGCTCATCGAAGCTCGGCGGCTTCAAGGCCAAATGGCCAGAGCGTTTGGTCAATGTCGGGATTGCCGAGCAAAACATGGTTGGCGTTGGTGCCGGCCTTGCAAATGGCGGCCTCCTGCCCTTCGTCTGTGGCGCCTCCTGTTTTCTTACGGGACGCTCGCTGGAACAGGTCAAAGCTGACATTGCTTATTCCAATGCCAACGTGAAACTGGTCGGCATTTCTTCCGGCATGGCATACGGCGAACTTGGACCAACGCATCATTCAATTGAAGACTTTGCCTGGACACGGGTTTTGCCGAACCTTCCAGTCATCGCCCCGTGCGATTCCATCGAAACCGCAGCAGCTGTCGAATGGGCGGCCAAATATGATGGACCGGTTTTCCTTCGCCTTTCCCGTGTCGGGGTTCCCGATCTGCTCCCGGTAGGCCACACGTTTGAACTCGGCAAAGCCAATCTTTTGCGTGACGGTGATGCACTGACGTTGATTGCCAATGGCACACTCACCCACCGCATAATGAAAGCTGCCGATATTCTGGCCGCCAAGGGTATCGAAGCCCGGGTACTTAACATGGCAACCGTTCGACCGATCGATGTCGATGCGATTGTAAAGGCGGCACGGGAAACAGGTGCAATTCTGACCGCTGAAGAGCACTCGGTTTATGGTGGCCTTGGCTCTGCCATTGCCGAATGTGTGGTGGCTGAAGCACCTGTTCCAATGAAAATACTAGGTGTCCCGGGAATATTTGCCCCCACCGGCTCTGCAGAGTTCCTGCTGGACGAGTTTGGCATGTCGCCTGCAGCCATAGCAGATGCAGCGGTGTCGCTGATTGCACGGAAGTCTTCACAGGCATGACCTCGCATGCCTAAACTCGATACCGGGCGCAGCATGGGTTCACATTCGCACTGCCCTTAACGCCCCTCAACCGGAGCAGCCATGACGACGCCTGCCATTCTCGCCATAGACCAAGGCACCACGAATTCGAAGGCCGTGCTTGTGTCCACCGCAGGAGAAATCCTTTCACGCGGATCATCCCCGGTTGGCATCGAGCATCCGCAACCCGGCTGGGTGGAGCAAAGTCCTATTCGCCTGTGGCAATCTGTTCAGGAGGCAATCGCAAACTGCATTCAGGCCAATGAGAACGTTGAGATCATCGGCATTGCCATCTCCAATCAACGTGAATCTGTCACGATCTGGGATGCACAAACAGGAGAGCCATTAGGCCCAGTTGTAAGCTGGCAGTGTCGTCGCACGGCATCTGCATGCGCAGAATTGATTACCGCAGGTCATGCGCCGCGCGTGCAGGCACTGACGGGCTTGCCGATTGACCCGATGTTCCCTGGCCCGAAAATGAAATGGCTTCTGGATCGGGCACCAGCAGGACATAACGTAAAACTGGGAACCATCGATGCCTGGCTGATCCATTGCTTTACCGGCGGCGCGGTCCACGCATGTGATGCAGCCAATGCCGCCCGCAGCCAGCTATATGATCTCAACGGCCAAGTCTGGAGCGACGAACTGTGCACCCTGTTTGGTGTTCCCAAGTCCGCATTACCGGAAGTTCGCGATAGCGCCGCGCATTTTGGCGTCACCAGCAATGTGCCGGGTCTTAAGGACGGCATTCCGATTGCCGCCGCCATTGGCGACAGCCATGCCGCATTGTTCGGCCATGGCGCGTTTAATCCGGGCGATGGCAAGGCAACCTTCGGCACAGGGTCGTCAATCATGACCACCCTTCCCGGCTTCATTGCGCCTCAACAAGGTATCACCACCACCATTGCGTGGTCGATTGCTGGCAAACCGACCTATGCTTTTGAGGGCAATATTCTGGTTTCGGCCGCTTCTCTTCCATGGATGGTCGAGATGCTAGGCCTTCCCGATGTGCAGGCACTGACCGAACTTGCCGCGACGGCCGCCCCCGGCGGACCCGGTTTCGTTCCAGCCTTTGTCGGGCTTGGCGCGCCCTACTGGCATTCCGATGCACGCGCATTGTTTTCTGGCATGACCTTCAACACGACGCGGGCGCAGATGGCGCGTTCAGTCACCGATTCCATCGCCTTTCAGGTGCATGACGTATTCAAAGCCATGGCCTCGCAGTCGCAGACACCAATGGGTCGTCTCTACGTTGATGGCGGTCCAAGTCAGAACACTTTCCTTATGCAATGCGTGGCCGATGTTCTTGATCGGGCGATCATTCAATGTGATGCGCCGGAGGCGTCAGCACTGGGTGCTGCCTATCTTGCCGGCCTTTCACTGGGTGTGTGGTCGGATCTGGCAGCCATCAGTGCGCTGCCACGCAACAGCAATACAATCACCCCACGGAGCTCCGATGTTATGGATCGCCTGCATGTCTGGCAGGACGCAATCTATCGCTCGACCGTGTCCGTCCCTTCATCTATGAGTGAATAAAAATTCACTGCCGGAGGTTTGCATGGCACGGCTCAATGAGCTGCGACTGATCGCCCGAATTGCCCAGATGTACCATATCGAAGGCAAAAGGCAGTCCAAAATTGCTGAAATCATGCATATGTCTCAGGCAACCGTGTCGCGCATGCTGAAGCGTGCCGAGCAGGAAGATATCGTTCGCACGACGGTAATTCCACCAGCTGGCACCTTCGCAGAGCTCGAAGACGCCCTTCGTGATCGCTACGGCCTGACCGAAGCCATTGTTATCGACTGTTCGGAAGATCGTGACAGCGCCATTACCGCGCGCATTGGCGAAGCAGCCGCACATTTTCTGGAGGTCACCGTTCAGCCGGATGAAATCATCGGTGTCTCAAGCTGGAGCCAGACCATTCTGCGGATGGTGGACAACATTCATCCGCTAAAAAACGCAAAGGCCAAATACATTGTGCAGGTACTTGGTGGCATGGGCGATGCGTCAGTGCAAACCCATGCGACACAGTTGACCGCGCGTCTTGCCCGGCTGACCGGTGGCGAACCGCGCCTTCTCCTCGTACAAGGCATCACCTCATCGCGAGAAGCAAAGCTCGTCATGCTGGCCGACCCGGTTGTGCGTGAAACCATGGACCTTTTCAGCCGCCTTAGCCTCGCCATTGTCGGCATTGGCGCCGTCGAACCGTCAGAACTTCTGGCCCGGTCCGGCAATATCTTCTCACCGCAGGAGATGGCCATGCTGCACGATGCTGGCGCAGTTGGCGAGATTTCCTACCGCTTCTACGACAAGGACGGTAAACCGGTGGAAACACCACTCAATGATCGGGTTATCGGCCTTTCACTCGAAGAGCTACGTAAGACCAATCGCGTCATGGCACTGGCCGGTGGAGAGTCCAAGACCGAAGCCATTGCCGGCGCGTTGAAACTTGGCGTCATAGACGTGCTGGTCACCGACAAGTTTACCGCCGCTCGTCTGACAAATTGAGATTTTTCAAAGCGGTTGCAACGGTTTATATCGCCAGCGCCACCAGCCTGCCGGTGGCCGGATGCGTGATGACATCCATTGAAACGCCGTAGATTTTTTGCAGGGCTTGCGATGTCATGATCTCATCCGGGCTGCCGCGGGCAATCAGCTTGCCGGAATGAAGTGCGATAATGTCGTCGCAGAAGCGGGCGGCCATGTTGACGTCGTGCAGCACCACGACAACACCGAGACCCTTTTCATGCGAGAGACGCTGAACAAGTGACAGCACCTCAATCTGGTGCGCCACATCGAGCGCTGAAATTGGCTCATCCAGCAGCAGGCAATGTGCGTCCTGGGCAACCAGCATCGCCAGCCACACCCGTTGGCGCTCTCCGCCCGACAACGTATCGACAAGCCGGTCAAGGAATGGGCCGATATCTGTCAGCTCAATCGCCTCATCGACCTTTTTTTGATCAACAGTGCTGAACCGACCAAGCGCCCCGTGCCATGGGTAACGACCAAGAGCCACCAGTTCCCGCACCGTCATGCCCGATGCTGGCGGTGTATTTTGCGGCAGGTAAGCAAGCCCTCGGGCAAACTCGCGATTACCCCACTCCGACAGCGGCTTTCCACAGAAGGAAACATCGCCGCCGGTCGGGTTTTGCAGACGGGCAAGGATTTTCAGCAGTGTCGATTTGCCGGAGCCATTATGACCGATCAGACCAACTGTTCTTTTCGCGGGCAGAGCGAGTGTCAAGGGCTGTAACAACGTCCTGCCCTGTAAAGACAGCGATACATCCTTTAATGAAAACAAGGGAGAAGCCTCATCGTTTTGCGATGTAACAAAAGTGTTCATGCCCCTGCTCCTCTCGTTACCGCATACATAATCGCAATCACATTTGTCATGCGCGCCTGCCTATCAACCAGATGAGATAGGGCGCGCCCGCCATGGCAGCAAACAATCCCAACGGCAGTTCGTAAGGGAATGTCACAGTTCTCGCACCGATATCTGCAATCAACATCAGCATTGCTCCCAGCAAGAATGTCGCCAGCATATGATCGCGAGATCTTGTGAATCCTGCCCTGAAAGCAATATGCGGCGCCATCAGCCCCACAAAACTAAGCGGACCAACCAGCAACGCAGCAGCGCCAGTTCCCAGCCCGGCAGCCAATATCATCAGAGTTCGTGCTGCCCGGACAGGCACTCCCAGCGTTTGCGGCACGGAAGCTCCGAGCGGCATAATCGTCAACCAACGGGAAAGCGTCAGGCACAGAAACAGGATAATAACGCCGAGTGAGCCCAAAACCATGGCGGTAACCGGAGTCGCAGTCGATGCAGTACCCCCCAGCCAGGACAGGATCTGCCATGATCTCTGATCACCAACGGCAAGCAGTGCCGCCAGGATTGCAGAACTGAAGGAACTGACCGCAACACCGGCCAGCAGAATGCGTTGCGGAGAAAGATGCTGCCGGCTGGAGAATATCAGCACAACAATCATCACGGCGATTGCACCGAGGCCTGCCCCGGCAAACAATTGCAACATGCCAGCTGCCGGGAAAATAGTAATCGCGGCGGCAAAACCGATGCCTGCTCCGCCACTCACACCAATCACTTCCGGGCTTGCCATCGGGTTGCCGGTCAGTCGCTGCAGAATTGCGCCTGCGAGAGCAAGCAGACCGCCGGCACCAGCCGACGCCAGCAAACGGGGCCAACGAAGAGGCAGAACATCCTTGAAGTCCTGCATATTCGAAATCAGCCAGCCCTCAGCGGTTTTGGCAACAGCCAGTGCAACAAAGACAATGACCGGGATAAAAGCACACAACAGCAGAAGACTCCGCAGTGATCGACGGTTCTGTTGTTCCGCAATACCGGATTGATGGGCATCATCGGAGCGCACCTGCGGCAAAAGCCACAACAGCAGCGGGCCGCCGATGAGCGCTGTCACAGCACCTGTCGGGAAATTTTCACTGGTTGTTGATGCCAGCAACTGGACAAAACCGTCGCAAAGCCAAAGCAATAGCCCCCCAGCGACCGGGGCGGCAAACAGGATATGGGCTGGTTTACGAACACCAAGCCCCCGCACAAGTGCCGGCGCAGCAAGTCCGATAAAACTCACAAGTCCGACAGCAGCTGAAACACCTGCGGATAGCGCCACTGCCAATGCTCCAATGGCAAAACGAATCCCGAAAAGCGAGACCCCGAGAGACCGCGCACCGGCATCACCAATCGCCAGAACCACCAGAGGTCGGATCAGAAGCAGGGTCAGGAACAGCCCACCGATCAACTGAAGCAGCAATGACAGGGATACCGACCAGTCCTGCTGGCTCAGCGAACCACCATTCCAGGTGACAAGGGACATCAGATATTCGCCCTGCGACAGGGTCAGTGCCGCAGAAACCGCAGACGCCGTCACGCCGACCAGAAGACCTGAGACAACCATCGAAACGGGCTCGAAGGCACGTCGCCATCCAAGCAGGAAAACAACCGATGCCGCCATGAACGAACCGGACAGTGCGACCAGACCACGGTAGCCATCCAGCACTTCCGGGAAAAACAACGTGCCAGCGACGATGGCAAGCTGCGCGCCCGCAGACACACCAAGTGTAGAAGGGTCGGCAATCGGGTTTTGCAAAAGCCGTTGCAGAAGTGCGCCGGAAAGCCCGAGTATGGTGCCTGCCAGTATGGCAACCGCTGAGCGAGGCAATATCGCATAAGCCAGAATGATCTGGTCGGTCGTCATTCGTGCCGCATCAAACGGAATGGCAGGCCAGTCCTGTAATGGCAATCTTTGTAGCGCTGTATAGGTGGCGAGTGCCAGAGCCAGAAGCAGCGTTGCTGCGGCAAGGCTCCAAATTGTCCTGACGGTCACAGCGCATCCTCATTGGTTAGCAGTGCCTCCGTCAACAACCTGGCAAAACGCATGCCGGCTGTCACACCTCCATAGGGATTGACGTTGTCCAGCATCACCAATCGCTTGCTCTTGACCGGCTCAAGCGCGCTCCAGATCAGGCTTCTGCGTAAACCGCTGCGCGCCTCCACCGGAACATTGGACACAACGACAATCCGCGCATCCGGATTTTCCGCAAGGGTTTCCAGCGGCACCGGCGCTGCGAAGGTAAAACGCGAGCCCTCACGCCATGCATTCGGCAGACCAAGCCGCATCAGGATGTCGCCAAACATGCTGTCGCTGCCGAAGGCGCGAAAGTGCCTGCTATCACCGATATTGATGATGTAGGTCGGACGATTGGCGTAGGTTGAAAGACGCTCACGCATCGTTTCCAGCAAATGCCCGCTCTGCTGCAGTACCTCTTGCGCCTGTGTGGACCTGCCAAGTCGCTCGCCCAGCGCAGTGACCGCCGCAAGTGCTTTGCCGAAGGGCGGCTCACCCTTGACGTAAAACGGCAGCGACATGGTTGGTGCAATGGCCGCAAGCTGCTGCTGATAGCGGGTATAAAACGGCGAAATCAGAATAAGCTCAGGCCGCAAGAGATAAAGAAGTTCAAAATTTGGCGAACCTCTTAAACCAAGATCTGCGACAGTCTCCGGCACCAGCGGCTCGACACTATCCTTCCTGAACTGGATAAGTTCAGTCGCGGCAACGGGCGCAACACCAAGCGCCATGGCGGTTTCCAGCATCGCCCAATCAATGGCCGCTACGCGCTGCGGGAAGGCCTCCGCCTGCGCCAACCGCCCAAATAGCGGCACGGCGAGCAGGCCAAGAACCTGTCGCCGACCAAGGCCTGATACGTTCAGTTTTGTGTGCACCGTCATTCCGGATCGTTATCAATTGCCCGTATTTACCAGCGATAGGTCAGCTTGCCCATCACCGTGCGGCCATTTCCGTAATAGCAGCCGAATGTACCGCAGCTGGCGAGATATTCCTTGTCTGCAATGTTCTGGACATTCAGTGACGCACGGTAATTGTTTTTCTCGTAATGCACACCTGCATCAAACAAAGTAACGGCGCTCATATCAAACGTGTTGGTGGAGTTGCCATAACGCTGGCCGACATATCGCACGCCAGCCCCCATGCCAAACCCTTCCAGTGGTGTATCTTCAGCAAAAGTATAATCCAGCCAGAGGCCAGCGGAATGCCTTGGAGCATTCTCGTACCGTCTGCCGTTGTTCGGACCGCTGACAATTTCCGTGTCCATGTAAGTGTAGGCTGCACGAAGGTTTAGACCATCCGCAAGGCTGGTCACTCCCTCCAGCTCCAGACCTTTTACACGTACGTCAAACTGACCATATACAAGGGAAGCAATCTGGTAAGAGACGTTCTTTTGAAGCAGATCATAAACAGCGGCAGAGAAGAACCCGTCCCATCCCTCTGGCTGGTATTTTATGCCAGCTTCCCATTGCTCGCCCATGGTCGGTTCAAGCAATTTCCCATTGGCTGGAACCGGCGTGGGCTCGAACGATGTGGCGTAGCTGATGTAGGGAGCAAAACCATTATCGAACACATAGCCAAGACCAACACGACCAGTCGGCTTCTCATCATCCTTGCTGCGTGATCTTGGAGCCGTGCCAGGCGCCGAAACCGCGCCACCTTCCGTGCTAGCCCAGTCATAGCGCAAGCCAACCGTCGCACGCCAGTTATCGTAGGACATCTCGTCCTGAGCGTAAATGCCGAGTTGCGTTAGGGTCGATTTCACATCTGCATATGTCGAGCGCGAAATGAGTGAGATTGGCCCGCCGTAGACGGGATTGACAGGATCAAGTGAGATCGCCCGCCAGAACTCGGTTTTTACCTTGTTATCGAAATTGCGATAATCAAGACCGAACACCAGCTTATGGTCGATACCGCCAGTAGCAAACTCGGCCTGCAGGTTGTTGTCGACATTAAACGTATTCAGACGTTCGTCCTGAAAAGTGGCGTTTCGAGCGATGAGGCTGCCAGCCATACCATTGCCTGCGGAACTCATCCCAAGCGATTGATAGTTCCAGTCGAGGTTCGAATACCGAAAGTTCTGCCTGAAGGTCCAGGTTTCATCAAACCGATGTTCAAATTCGTAACCGATATTGGTCTGTTTACGATTGGAAAAATCAAATGAGGGATCACCGACATAAAAACCGCGCGGCAGCATTACACCCGTTGCGTTCAACGTCAGGGCCGGCGGCAGTCCGGATGGTGAGCTTGGATTATCGCGCTGGAAGCTGGTCAGAACCGTCAACGACGTGTCTTCATCCGGTTTCCAAGTGAAAGCAGGCGCGACGAAATAACGGTCGTTGTCGAGAAATCCGCTTTCGTCATGGGCATTGCGTGCCACTCCGGTCAGGCGATAGGCGAAGTTTTCGCTATCGGCAATCGGACCGCCAAGATCGAACATCGTCTGATAATAGTCGTCACTACCGATCTGGACGCCAACCTCACCAAAAGCATCAAATGTCGGACGTTTGCTGATCTGGTTGATCAGGCCACCGGGGTTGGCCTGACCATACAGAATAGAAGCTGGACCGCGCAGCACTTCTACCCGTTCCAGACCATAGAGCTCGATCGGTGCGGCACCAGCGGTGCGCATGATGCGAAGCCCATTCAGGAATTGGACCTGGCGACCATCAAACCCGCGAATTGTCGGAGAATCGAACCGGGCGTCAGAACCATAAGGGGCAGCGACAACACCCGGCGTATATTGCAACGCCTCAGTCAGCGTCTTGGCATCCTGCGCATCAATCTGGTCGCGGGTGATGACCGATACGGATTGTGGTGTCTCAAGGATAGGCGTGCCGGTTTTGGTGGCCGTTGAACTGCTTTTGGCAACGTAGCCCTTTACAGGTCCCTTAGGGTTTTCCTGCCCTTCGCCTTGCACAGTGATTGTTCCGAGCTGTACCGCGCTGCCGGAATCCTGCGCGCTGACCAGTTGCGGCCATACCATGACCATCGCAACAGCCAAAACATGATCGGTGGTCAAAAGTGACCTGCGCTTCTGATTGATACCCACGTTGCAAACCCTCAAATGACAGCCAATCACATGTCCTATGTCGAGACGACATATTTTCTGGACTTTTTTTGTCATCTTATTACTCAGAGGGCTCACAATGTTCCAATAAGCAAAGATAAGTATTTTCATAATTGAAAATTATGATAATCGCATAATTGCATAGTTTGTAATTCTTCTAATTTTCACTTCGAAAGTGACGGCCATGGCTGGACCCAAAATTGCCAAAGCGGACAGTTTTGAACTTCGTCATCTTAGATATTTCACCGCATTGGTGGACGAAAGAAACTTCGAGCGTGCGGCAGCGAGACTCGGCATTGCGCAACCCGGTCTTAGCCAGCAAATCATGAACCTTGAGGCAATTGTCGGCATGCCCCTGCTGGACAGGACGAAACGCTCAGTTAACCTGACATTGCCGGGGCAACTGCTTTATGCCGACGCCAAGAAGCTGCTGGCCGACGCGGACGCGACACTTGCAGCACTCAAACGCCTTGACCGTGGCGAGACAGGGCGCATCTCGATCGGTTATGTCGCATCGGCTGCTTATGCCGGCTCTATGTTGCAGTCCATCACCAGTTTTCGCTCATCCTATCCGGATGTGGAACTGCAACTGACGGAAATGGAAATGCGCATGCAACTTGCAAGCATCGCAGATGGCACGCTTGATTTCGGTTACATCAGGCCTCCGGCTCCGATACCGGAAGGCATAACGACCAACATCATTTTGAAAGAGCCGCTGGTGGTCGTGCTGCCTGAAAAACATCCACTTGCCCACGCCAAACAGCTTCAACTATCCGCCCTTGCACATGAGACCTTCATCACACCGCGACAGCCACCGGATGTCGGGTTTCATCACAACACGATCAGCGCCTGCAACGAGGCCGGGTTCCAGCCGATCATCAGCCCACTCGGGCGCGATTTTACCACCATTTCCAGCATGGTGGCTGTTGGACTTGGAATTGCGCTGGTACCGAAGTCGCTGAATTGTCTGATGTTGCCGACTATCCGATACGTGCCGATCATTGACAACAACATTACTTCGGATCTTGCCACTGCTCACCGCAAAACCGAAGCATCGCCTGCGGTGCGCGCCTTCATCACCTACAATCGGCTGTAAATTTGCCTATCCGAATGCCCGCATAGATCATAGGTCTCGGCGTAAAGGGGGTGCGGATATTAAAAACTGCCGGGAAAACAACATTCCAGACTGAGCCGCCTCGGGTACCGACGCGGTCACATCGACGCTGGAATCATCTGGCATGCATGGCAAACTTTGATAGATTCCTCAGATGGGCCAGCAAAACGAAGCGTAGTATTCTGCGGGAGAGAACGCTTGCGCACCGTCATCGACAGACTGCAAACGATAGGCCGCGAAAGCGGCATTGAAACCGATTACGTCCGCAATGCACGCGCTGCCACAACCCTTATAAATTAACCTCCCAGTCAGGCCGCCAGAATGAAGATCAGGCTGGAACAGTGCTGCGCTTGGGCACATAACCCCGACTGCCATCCATCAACACGCGGGTGTAGGGATGGCTCACTGTTCCATCGATAAGCTGTTGTTTTTCGGCGACCTCGACAAACACGCCGTTCTGCATAACCGCAACCCGGTCACACAGATGCGCGACGACAGCCAGATCATGGCTGACAAGAATGTAAGTGAGCTTCTCACGCTCCCGGAGGTCTTTCAGCAGGTTGAGGATCTCGGCCTGGATCGACACATCGAGTGCTGATGTCGGCTCATCCAGCAGCAGAATGCGAGGCTCCAGAATAAGCGCACGAGCGATTGCCACACGTTGACGTTGGCCACCTGAAAGCTGATGCGGAAAGCGGTAACGAAAACTGTGCGGCAAGCCGACATCGGTCAACACTTTTTCAATCCGCTCCTCGCGGCGGTCCTTGCCATGAATTTCCAGTGGCTCCAGCAATGTACGGCCGATCGTGTGGCGTGGGTGGATGGATCCGAATGGGTCCTGAAACACCATCTGCTGTGTGGCGAGTTGCGATTTTGTGCGTTTCTGTCCAATGACTTCACCATTGATGGTGACGGCCCCTGTCCATTGCCGATTACGCCCGGCAAGGGCACCAAGCACAGTCGATTTTCCACATCCACTTTCGCCAACCAGACCAAATGTTTCGCCGACGGCAATCTCAAAAGACACGTCATTAACCACGCGCAGCAGCATATCACCAGCGCCATAGGAGACCTGCAGATGTTCGACCTTAATCATACTCATGAACGGTTCTCCAACCAGGCCGGGTCGCGCCGCAACACATCCAGCCTGTCACGTGGATGCTCTAGGCTCGGCAGTGCATTCAACAGACCGCGCGTGTAAGGGTGGCGCGCATTATCGAGATCAGCTGCAGCAATCGTTTCCACGATTTGCCCGGCATACATGATGATGACACGGTCGCAGAAACTACGTACCAAATTGAGATCATGCGAGATGAACAGCAGGCCAATGTTGCGCTCCATGACCAGTTCATCGAGGATTGACAACACCTGCTGACGCACCGTGACATCCAGTGCAGAGGTTGGCTCGTCGGCGATGATCAACGATGGCGAGGCAATCAGCATCATGGAGATCATGATGCGCTGGCCCATACCGCCAGAGACCTCATGCGGATAGAGATCGAAAACACGCTGTGGATCACGGATATTCACCCGCTCTAGCATCGCTAGCGTACGCGACCTTGCTTCCTTTTTCGAAACATGTTCGTGCAGAATAACCGTCTCGGAAATCTGCTCACCGACCGTCATCACCGGGTTGAGTGAATATTTCGGGTCCTGCAGGATCATGGCAATACGACGGCCGCGTATCGACAGCATCTGTTGCTCGCTTGCCTTGAGGAGATCAACATCCTCAAACTGCATGCGTTTGGCTTTGACAAGCGCGTGCGGGGGCTGAAGGCGCATGATAGCACGACCTGCGGTGCTTTTACCGGAACCGGATTCACCGATGATGCCGACCTTCTCACGCCCGACATTGAAGGATACGTCACGCACTGCGGTTACCACGCCGGAGAGTGTTGGAAACTCCACCGACATATTTTCCACGCTCAAAATTGTGTCTTTTGAATCAGCCATTTCTTGGGTCCAGAATATCGCGCAGGCCATCACCCAACAGGTTGAAGGCGAGACTGACTATGAGAATGGCAATGCCGGGAATGGTCGTGAGCCACCAGGCATCCAGCAGATATTGGCGCCCCGAGGCCGCCATAGCACCCCACTCGGGCATAGGCGGCTGCGCACCAAGACCAAGGAAACCGAGACCGGCAGCCGTCAGGATGATGCTGGACATATTCAGCGTCAGACGCACGACCACAGATGGTGCACAAAGCGGCACGATATGACGTAGAAGAATGCGCATCATTCCCGCCCCCTGCAACTCTGCAGCTACGACGAAATCGGCATTTCGAAATGTCAACGTTTCGGCGCGCGCAAGGCGGGCGATTGGGGGCCACACCGTCAATGCAATGGCAATCACCGCATTCTCGATGCCAGGTCCAAGGCTCGCCGAAAAGGCCAGCGCCAGAACCAGGCTCGGAAAGGAAAGGAAAATATCAGTAATGCGCATCAGCACCACATCCACCCATCCCCCGAGATAACCGGACATTGCGCCAATCATGAAGCCGATGGGCGCTACGATCAGTGTCACCAGAATGCTGATGTAGAGGGTTGTTCGCGCGCCATAGACAAGTCGGGTATAAACGTCACGACCAAATTCATCCGTTCCAAACCAGTGCTGCCAAGATAGTGGCTGCAAGGCGCGCGATAGATCTTGATCATAGGGGCTGTAGCTGGTGATAGCGGGCGCAACAATAGCCACGACAATCAATCCAAGAACCACCAGAAAGCCGGTAAAGGCCAGCGGATTGGCCAGCAGCCCAAGCCAGGCAACATAAGCTTTATGTAGCCTGGCCTGGCGGGAAGACGTGAAGTCCTCGCTGATCAACCAATTATGCAGGGTGGTGAAAGATCCGTTTTTCATCATGATAAATCACCGCGTCCGTGGATCGATGAAGCGATAGACAATATCCGACAGGAGATTGATCGCGATGGAAATGAGGCCAATCAGCAGCACACTGCCAAGCACTGCATTCATGTCCGCAAAAAACAGTGCCGATGTCAGATATTGACCAAGACCCGGCCATGCGAAAACCGTTTCGATCAGCACGGTGCCATCAAGCAGTCCGCAATAAGCCAAAGCCACTACCGTCAACAACTGGACGCGGATGTTGCGAAATGCATGCCGCCAGACAACAGCGCGTTGTCCCAGCCCCTTGGCGCGGGCGGTGAGAATGTACTCCTGGCGCAACTGCTCCAGCATGAAGCTGCGGCTCATACGGCTAAGATACGCCATCGCTGCGTAACCAAGGATAAGAGCGGGCGCGATAACATGGTGCAGCGCGCTCAGAAACACTTCCCACTCGCCAGCCAGTACGGAGTCCAGCAGCAAAGAACCGGTCGGCCCTTCGACAAGCCCTTCATTGTAAATATCGATGCGCCCACCGCCGGGGATGAGGCCAATTTTCGCGTAAAACACCAAGATGACGATGGTACCGAGCCAGAAAATGGGCGTCGAATACCCCATAAGTCCGACAACGCGCCCTAGGTGGTCGACCCATGTTCCCTTGCGCACTGCAGAAACCACGCCGAGTGGGACGCCAAGTCCTGCACCAATGATGGTGGCGAGCGTCGCCAGTTCAATCGTTGCCGGGAAGACACGGGCCAGGTCGCTTGAAACCGTATTTTTCGTAATGTGAGATTGGCCAAAGTCCAGTTGCACCACATTTACCAGATAGGTCCCGAACTGCTCGTAAAGAGGACGATCCAGCCCCATTTCCTTGTAAACGCGCTCATATGTGGCCTGATCGGCCTGGTCGCCGATGGCCGCGATAACCGGATCGGCAGGGACAAGACGCCCGATAACGAAGGTTATC
Source organism: Rhizobium sp. BIGb0125 (assembly GCF_024810055.1). Classification (NCBI taxonomy): domain Bacteria; kingdom Pseudomonadati; phylum Pseudomonadota; class Alphaproteobacteria; order Hyphomicrobiales; family Rhizobiaceae; genus Rhizobium; species Rhizobium sp. BIGb0125. The sequence goes on along the minus strand of NZ_JANUDV010000007.1, from coordinate 332,583 downwards.
ACCAAAAGCCCAAACAGGGTTGTCAGGATCACCGCAAATGATGTGGCGATTTTTCGGATTGAGGACAGCAGCTTTTTACTGCTGCCCGATACCCTTGTGGCGGTTGCCTGGGAGGAGTTCAATTCGGAAATCCTTGCTGGAGCATAATCCGCACACAGCACCAATGGTGCCAGTGAGACTATCGTCACTTAAAAGAGGTACAGAGAGCCAGTCTGATCCGATCAGACAGGCTCTCCCGAAAAGAGTTATTCACCCTTTGTCACGGTATCCCAGCGGGTCAGCCAGGTGGAATGACCGACATAACCTTTCACGTCCTTGCGGACTGCCTTGGCATCCGTTCTCTGGAATGACGTGACTAAAGCAGGCGAGGATTCCAGATAGGCCTTATTGATCTTGCCATAGAGATCGGCACGCTTTGCCTTGTCGGTTTCATGTGCTGCGGCCAACACCATGTCCTGAATATCCTTCGGAACATCCCAGGCAGAACGCCAAGCAAGAAGACCGGTCAGCTTTGCTTCATCGGCGTTGTTGGCATTGGTAGCATAGGACGCGAGAACCGCATGCGGATCCGGCAAACGTTCACCTGAACGGGCAGAGAATATCTCAAAAGCCCTGTCGCGGAACTTGCCAATGTGGTCACCACCCTGCAAGTCCAGCTTGATACCAGCCTTTGCAGCATTGGCCTGAAGGGACTGTGCCACCTCATATTCCGGCGTTACCGGCGTCGCATAATAGGTTTTGGAAAAGCCATCTGGATAACCGGCCTCGGCCAGCAACTGCTTGGCCTTTTCAATATCCAGTTTGTATGGATTTTCGGTGATTGCCCCCGGAAGACCAGCAGGAATGATGCTCTGCTGCTTGATGCCGTAATATTTCATCACTGTGGAAGACAGCCCGTCATAATCGATGAGGTAGCGGAATGCCTCGCGAACCTTAGGATTTGAAAGAATTTCGTCCTTCTGGTTCAGCGCCACATAATAGAATCCAAAACCCGGCGTTTTCTGGATTTCGACATTGCCGCCTGCCTCAAGGGCTGCCAGATCTGTCGAGGAAAGACGTGTCGCAACATCCATGTCGCCCGCATCGATTTGCAAACGTTGCGCAGACGATTCCGGCAGGTGACGCAAAAGCACGCGGCGCATTGCAGGAGCACCCTGCCAATAATCGGGGAACGCCTCGGCAATCAGCGTTTCGTTGGAACGCCATGAGCGCAAGGAGTAAGGGCCGGAACCCGCATCCGCCGTCTGCAGATAGGCACGCCCCATGTCGCCATCCTTTTCCTTGTCGGCAAGGAATGCGCTGTCCAGGATAGAGGTGGAAAAGCTTGCCAAAGACAACAACAGCAAATCTGCGTTCCACACATCTGCGGTCTTGATCTCGACAGTCTGATCGTCAGTTGCCCTGATCAGACTATCAACATTGTCAGCTGAAAAACCCCATTGGCGCAGATCTGTCGACGGCGCCAGCCCCAACTTTACCAAACGGCGAAGCGACCATTCTACATCTTTAGCCGTAAGTGGATTGCCGGAATGGAACTTCACGCCAGAGCGAATTTTGAACGTAAAAGTCTTGCCGTCTTCGGAAACAGTCCAGCTTTCAGCAAGACCCGGCTGAGGCTCGTTAATCTTGTCGGCCGGCAAAACAATCAGCCGCTCATAGAGGTTGGCGACAACTTCAGCCGCTTCAAGCTGGTTCAATTCATGCGGATCCAGACCACGCATCGACGACATGTTGGTCGCGATGACAAGTTGATCTTTGGGCGTCGCCGCTGACGCGGCAAAAGGCAATGCTGCTGACATGGCAACAGCACCGGCAAGCGTCAGGAAATGGCGTCTTAACATGCTCTTCTCCTCCACAACGAGGCTCCTCAACCTCTGAAAACCACAATTTTCATATCGACATCGATCTGAAATCTGGTATATCAGATCTCACAAGTTCGATAACACGTCAACAGGATTTTGCATCAATGGCTGATCTACCGGATCTTTCATCGACACAGGGGCGCATTGAGAAACTGGACCCACAACTCCAGATTACCGTCCGTGATCACGTGCATCGCATCCTGCGCGGCGCGATCATTGCCGGTCGTTTCGCCCCTGACGAAAAAGTCAACGAACGGCAACTAGCGGAGCAGTTTGGCGTCAGCACCACCCCCATCAAGGAGGCGTTGCGACAGCTGGAAGCAGAGGGGCTTGTTCAGGCATTGCCACGACGCGGCGTGATCATCCGCTTCAACATGGGTTGGGCAGAGGAAATGATCCTTGCACGCGCGGCTCTCGAATCGATGATTGGCCATCTCGCAGCCCGGCGCATGTCAAAAGAGGCGACCACAGCGTTAAGGGCCACTGTCGGCCTTATGGAAGTCGCCACATCAAGTGGCGATGTCGATGAGCTTATTGCGCTCAACGAAACATTCCATGACCAGATCCATCAGGCATCTCGCTGTCAATATTTGGCAAAGCTGATTGAGCGTCAGCAGTTTTATGACGCCAGCATTCGCCGCATCATTCACTCGGATACCGCAGAGCGCGAAAAGGCGTTGCGTGAGCACGCAGCCATTGCCGATGCCATCATAGCAGGGGATGCGGAACGAGCAGAAAAGCAGATGCGCGACCATGTGGTGCGCTCTGGCGAGACATATCTCGCAATCGTTTTTGGAAAAAGGGAGGACATCAAGGGTGAGTGAGAAGCTCGAAATCGTAAGAAAGGCACTGACTGGCATTTCTGGAGTGCCGGTTACCCCCTACCACGCTGACGGCAGCGTTCACGTCGAGAAGCTCGACACGCTGATCAAGGGGCTGGCGGCAGCCCGCGTGCACAACCTGATGGCTGCAGGCAATACCGGTGAATTTTTCACGCTGACTATGGACGAAATTCGCCTCGTCCACCGCACAACGATCCGTGCCGCAGATGGCAAGGCACTGGTCAGTGCGGCTGTTGGCCGCTCGCTGGCCGATGCCAAAGCATTGGCGAAAGACGCAATTGCTGAAGGTGCAGATGCCATCATGGGCCATCACCCGATGGACCCGTTTGCAGGCCCCTCCTATCAGGCGCGGTATTTCCTCGAGCTGGCAGATTCGTCTACCGTGCCGGTCATCGCTTATGTGCGCAGTGACGGCTTTTCGGTGGCTGATTTCCGTGAACTGGCACTGCATTCCAACATTGCAGGGATCAAGTTTGCCTCGTCAAACCTCATGCTGCTGGCAGACATCATCCGCTCCACACAGGATGCACCGGCCGTTTGGGTTTGCGGTCTTGCCGAGGGTTGGGCTCCGGCCTTTTACGCGCTCGGCGCGCGCGGTTTCACATCAGGTCTCGTCAACGTTTTCCCGCAACGTTCGCATGCCATCCACACGGCTTTGGAAGCGGGTGATTATGCTACAGCACGCCAGTTGATCGACGGCATCGCAGGTTTCGAGGCGCTTCGCACCAAATACAATAACGGCGCCAATGTCACGGTCGTCAAAGAAGCGCTCGGCATGCTCGGCAATGATGTTGGTCCGGTCCGTCTTCCCGGCGTGGTTTCGCTCAACGAAAGCGAACGCGCCTTGCTGCGCAACGTGGTTGACCGGGTCAGCAACGAGCAGCAGGCTGCCTGAGGAGAGTTAACGTGCATATTACCGGTATAAAAACATATATGCAGCGCGTCGATGATCGCCCGCGCCTGCTTCTAAAAATAGAAACCAGCGAGGGAATTTCCGGCTGGGGCGAATGCTACAATCATGGTCCCGACTGGGCCTTGCCGCCACTCCTGGACTATCTGTTCCATCAGATTGAGGGCGAGGATCCTCGCCGTGTGGAATATCTGGTGCTGAAGCTCAACCAGCAATGCCGCTTTCCGCCTGGTGCGCTGGGCCTTGCTGCAATTTCAGCCATTGATCACGCATTGTGGGACATTGCTGGCAAAGCCGCCGGTCTGCCGGTTTATATGCTGCTGGGCGGTAATGTGCGTGATCGCGTGCGGGTCTATTGCGGCGTCTACACAGCGCCGGATGCAGAACATGCCCGTGACCAAACCATGAAACTGCAAGAGGATTACGGTTACACTGCCTTCAAGCTCAGCCCCTTCCGCCGCGACTTGCATACCGGCCGCTGGGGTGAACTGGTAAAGGAAACGGGTGACTGGTTCGGCAAGATCAGAGACATCACACCATCGCATTTCGAATTTGCTTTTGATGCTCATGCCAAGATTTTTGAGCCCTATCAGGCGGTCCAATTGGCCGCGGCCATCGCGCCTTACGACCCGCTGTTTTACGAAGAGCCGATCCGCCCGGAGCACATACCGGCCTGGAGTGAACTGAAATCCAAAGTCACAGTGCCGCTGGCCACTGGTGAATCACTCTACTCACGTTTCGAGTTCCTGTCGCTTCTGTCCGCACGTGGAGCCGACATCATTCAGCCCGACATTTGCGTTGTGGGCGGTGTCAGTGAAATGCGGCGCATCGCGGCAATCGCCGAGGCACATTACGTCACCATCGCACCGCACAACCCGATGGGTCCATTGGCCACAGCAGTGAATATTCACTTCTGCGCGGCCCAGCCCAATTTCAAGATCCTCGAGTTCAAACCCCATATTCATGCGCCATGGGCACTGGACCCATACATGCCTGTCGATGGCCATATGGAACTGCGTCCGGACCGTCCGGGCTGGGGCATTGAAATCGATGAAAAAGCCCTTATGAAAGAAGATTATATTCACTGGGAGCGCAAGATCACCCGCAAACCAGACGGTGGAACCGCCTATCCGTAAAAAAATGTTAAAAGACGCGGGTGTTCCATGTTGGCCACCCGCGTCGTTTTATCCTCAGAAAACCTTGGTTACCGGGACGGAAAAGGTGCGCCCTCTGCACTTGAGTGTCCGGCGCTTTTCCTGAAAAGCGAGCATGGCTTAAACGCCAGGCTCAATCCGCAGCTCTGTTTTCGCATCGAACACATGAATGTTGTCCCGGTCGAAAGTCAGGCGGATGGATGTATCCGACGTAAGCGGAGACCTGCCGTTCAAAACAACGACGATTTCCGGTGATGTGGCGGACGTTACATAGGTCATTGCACCAGTCGACTCGACTGCGGCGACCGGAATATCAAACCCTGGCGCATCGGGCGCTGCCAGCACCAGATGTTCCGGCCGGACGCCAACCAGCAATTCTGTGTTGGCTGGCAAGACCTTTCCGAGTTCAATGACCTGTTCACCACCAAGATTGAGGCTTAGCGATTTTCCATCCGCCGATGACCGCGCAGGAATGAAGTTCATTGCGGGTGAACCGATAAAACCGGCAACAAAGCGGTTGGCCGGTCGGTCATAGAGATCAAGCGGCCTGCCCTGCTGTTCGATCACGCCACTGCGCATCACCACGACATGGTCTGCCATGGTCATCGCCTCGACCTGATCATGCGTCACATAGACCGATGTTGCGCCCAGCCTGTCGTGCAGCGCCCGGATTTCCTTGCGCATGTGGACACGCAAAGCGGCATCGAGGTTGGATAGAGGTTCATCGAACAGGAAGGCCTTGGGGTTACGAATGATCGCACGGCTCATTGCCACACGCTGACGTTGGCCGCCCGACAATTCCCTCGGGTAACGATGAAGCAGATCAGAAAGTCCGGTGATGGCCGCGACCTCTTCGGCGGCCTTCTTTGCTTCTGCCTTTTTCACGCCCTTTATTTTCAGGCTGTAGGTAAGATTTTGCTCCACTGTCATATGCGGATAAAGCGCATAGGACTGAAACACCATGGCAAGGTCACGTTTTCTGGGCGGAACGTCATTCATCCGCTCACCCGCTATCACCAAATCTCCGGCAGAGATTGTCTCAAGCCCGGCGAGCGAACGCAGCAGAGTTGACTTGCCACATCCGGACGGACCGACCAGTGCTACAAACGCACCCTTGCGGATAGAAAGATCGATGTTCTTCAGCGCATGATAGGCGCCATAATATTTGTTCACGCCCGACAGTTCGATTTGCTGGGTCATTTCAGAGCTCCTGAGGTCAGGCCGGAGACGATACGTCGCTGCAACAGCACGAAGATCGCAAGGATTGGCGTTACATACATTGTGGCGTAGGCCATGATGTTGTTCCATTCGCTGGTGTTTGGCCCCATGAATGAATTGAGGCCAACACTTGCCGGCTGCAAAGTGACATCCTGGATCATCGACTTGGAATAGACGAACTCTCCGAAGGCCTGCATGAAGATAAGGATTGCGCTGACCAGAATGCCGTTGCGGGCAAGCGGTAAAACGATGTGAAAAAAGGCACCAAAACGGGAGTTGCCATCCACAAGTGCCGCCTCCTCCAGCTCCAACGGCACGGCCATGAAGGTTGCACGGACAAGCACGACAAAAAACGGCATGCTTTTGGCGGCAATTGCCAGAATGACGGCAAAACGTGGATAATCGAGCAGGCCGATTTGCGTGAAGCCGACGAAGATCGGTGTCACCATCAACGAGGCCGGCAGAACCTGCAACATCAAGATCAGGAAAAGACCGGCATCAATCCAGACGTTTCTGTAACGCGCCAGTACATAAGCACAGCCGGTTCCAAGCACGGTGATCAGCGCAACGGACCCGAACGCAATCAATGTCGAGTTCCACAGGTACCGCCCCATATTCCGGCTTTCCCACACATAGGTAAACGTGCCCCACTGTGCAGTCGAAGGCCAGAAACTTGGCGGATTGGCAAACATTTCCGAGCCGGCTTTGATCGCGGTTATATACATCCAGTATAGCGGAAACAGATAGATTGCCGCCATGACGAGAGCGATAGCCAGCATCAAACGATTACGAGATGTTTCATTCATCCGCGCACCTCATGCCGTGTCGAGCGGACATAAACTGCCGCCGCAAACATCACGAACACCGTCATGATCACCGAGATCGTCGCACCTCTGCCAAAGTCATATTGGCGGAATGACAGATCCCAGGCCCAATACTGCGCAACATTGGAGGAATTGTTGGGTCCACCGTCGGTTATGGCCGCAAACAGGTCGAATTGCTGCAGGGTAAAAATCAGACCCAGAGAAATAATAGCCCCGATGGTCGAACGCATCATCGGCAAGGTGATTGTCCAGAACCGGTTCCAGGCATTGGCGCCGTCCATCTCGGCTGCCTCATAGAGATCACCGGGAATGGCGGACAGACCAACCGAAAGCAAGATCATGTTGAAGGACGTGCCTAGCCAGATATTGGCAATAACGACGGCCCAGAGGGAGAAATCGGGATCGGAGCGCCAGAAGATATTGTCGCTGATCAAACCACTTTCCCGCAGGAAAAAATTCAACACGCCGAAATCACCAGACAATATCCAGTTCCAGATCGCGCCGACGACCAACCCTGGCATGACCCATGACACAAGGAACAATCCACGCAGCCATGTGGAGCCGGGAAAACTCGTCCAGAAAAACAGGGCCAGACCAAAACCAATCACGAACTGACCCGCGATGGAGCCAAGCACGAAGATCAGCGTATTGGTCAGGATTGGCAGCGTTTCCGGCTGTTTGAATAGAGCAACATAGTTGTCGAAGCCCACAAATGGCCTGATAAAGCTGCCGAGGCTGAACATGTCCACCTCCTGAAAGCTCATCAGAATATTGTAGATCAGCGGCAGGCCGGCCAACGCAAACAGGAATGCAAAGGGCACGCCAACCAGCATCAGGTCGAAACCGCGACCATCGCTTATACTGGAGAGTATTCGTCTCATCAGAACCTCTTATGATCGCTTCAGACTACCCGGCACCGCAGTGCCGGGTAGTGACGTCGGGGAGGAAACGAGATATTCGGTCACGTCAGATGGAAGGCTGGTCAGCCTTCGATCGACTTGATCTTCTCGGCGGCCTGATCAAGCGCCGCCTTGGGCTCCATTTGCCCGGTCAACGCGGCCTGAATGGCATCCTGAATTGCCTTGGAAATCTTGGGCCATTCAGGTGAAGGGCCACGCGGCTGGGCATATTTCAGCTGTTCGACGAATGTCGCCAAGGCAGCGTCCTTGACCGCATTGCCGGTGGGTGGGACCGGCAGATCAGCGCGGGCGGGCAGCTGGCCGAAATCCTTGTACATGGTGGCATCCTTCGACGCGAAGAACTCCAGCGCTTTGAAAGCCTCTTCCGGATGCTGGCTTTTTGAAAAGATCGCCCAGTTATAGTCACCCATAGCCGACGAGCGTTCAGCGCCTTCCTGCGGAACTGGCAACAAGGCCGTGCCCCATTCAAACTTGGCATCGCTCAGCATGCGATCGATTTCCCAAGGGCCTGATATCGCCATGGCGGCGTTGCCGGCATTAAACGTCGCCGTCGAATCCCACTGACTGCGCGTCAGCGTATCGGGCGACGTCAGCTTTTCATCCAGCAACTGTTTCCAGATGGTCAGAGCACGCACGGCACCCTCGCCGTTGATGGCCTTGTAGGATGATCCCCCCATCTGTGCCCATGGCAGAAACTGGAAGGTTCCTTCTTCGTTGGCCTTTGCAGAAAACGTAATGCCATACACATTCTTCGACGGATCATTCAGCTTGCGAGCTGTTTCCACCAGTTCATCCCATGTTTGGGGTGCCTTTTCCGGATCAAGCCCTGCCGCCTTGAACAGGTCCTTGTTGTAATACAGCGCAATTGTGTTGGTGGCCTTCGGCACACCATAATATTTGTCGTCCCAAGTGACCGACTTCAGGGGGCCAGGGAAATAGTTCTCCGGCTTGATCTCTGTCGATCCCTTGATCATGTCTGTCAAATCAAGAAAGGCCCCGCGCGACGCAAACATCGCGTGGTTGGGGTTGTCGATGGCGATGATGTCGGGCGCCTTTCCGGTCGAATAGGCACGCATGGCTTCACTCACGACATCGTCAAACTGGATCTGGCGATATTCGATCTTGATGCCATTATTCTGTGCGTTGAATTCCTTGATCAGATTGGGTGCGGGCTGAATATCGCGATCCAGAGACCACAGGGTCAGCGTTACGTCGTCAGCTTTCGCGGCGAAACCAACAAGCGAAGTACATGTCATGGCCAGTGCAATGGCAATCGAATGCTTTCGGATACCCATAGTTCTCCTCCTTCGGGTTATCTTCACGTCACCTTGCCGATTGCCCGCCTCCTCAGGCAACCGGCCACTCCTGTCAGGTCGGATCGACGACGAAATCGCCTCCTCGCGCCTGTTTCAAATGGTTAAGTGCATGGACCTGACCGGTCATCTCAAGCGCATCGCGGTAGACAGGGTCATGCCAGCCCTCAATGTCGATGGAACCGGACCAGCCAGCGAGACGCAGTTCAGAGATAATATCGGTCCAGTTGCTGTCGCCAAACCCGGGTGTGCGCATAAAAACGAACGGGTGTTTTCCAAAAATTCCGTGCTCACGAATGACATCCCAGCGAATGGTGGCATCCTTTCCATGAACATGGAAAATCTTGTGCGCCCATTTGCGGATCTGCGGCAACGGATCGATCAGATAAACCATCTGGTGGCAGGGCTCCCACTCCAGACCGATATTATCGTCAGGCGTTTCGTTGAAAATCAGCTCCCAGGCGTCTGGATTGTGGGCGATATTCCAGTCACCGGTTGCCCAGTTGCCATCCATGGCACAATTTTCAAAGGCAATTTTGATGCCCTTGTCAGCGGCACGTTTGGCAAGTTCGCTCCATACTTCCCGGTAACGCGGTAGGCTTTCTGGCAATGGCTTGTTTCTGATGCGGCCGGTAAAACCAGCGACGCAGGTCGCACCAAAATAATGGGCGTTATCGATGCAGTCTTTCCAACCTTGCAGGGTTTGCAAATCCAGTTCGGTTTCCTCGAGCGGATTACCGAACATGCCGATCGTTGACATGGTAATATCCCTGTCGCCGATGGCATCGACGCACCGTTTTCCAAGCTCGGCAATATCCTGACCATTGGTCGTCTGCCAGAAAAACGGCTCAAAACTCTCAAAACCCATATCCGCGATCTGCGAAATGCGCTGTGCCGCCTGACCTTTTGTGGCACTGACCATTGTACCAACGCGGATGGAATTCCTGTTCTGTTCGCTCATTGCTGATTCTTCCTATGCTGCAAGATCGACGGATCGGCCAGACCGGGCGCTTTCGATTGCGCCGAACACCATGGCCAAGCTCTTGATGTTGTCCTGCCCGGCCGTTTCAGGGGTACGACCTGTCCGGATTGCCGACAGAAAATCAGCAATGACACTGGCATGCCCATGGGTTTCCTCTTCATTGGCAGGCGGCGGCACCTCAATGGACGTGAAACCGCGCAGCAAGCCATCCTGCACGCCCGCAATAGAAGCACTAAAGGCTTCCTCGCCATCCCAGGTCAGCATTCCCTTCGTGCCGACAAGACGCCAAGTGCCTTCCCAGCTTGTCCGTTCGCCTTCCGCACACCAAGAGCCGCGATAGGTAAACACCACATCATCCGACAGCTGGAACACCGCATTGGCGGAAGCACCATGGGCGTACCACGAGCCCCGGGGGTTTGTTTCAAGGCAATAGACAGAAAGTGGCAGTTTGCCCGAAACATAACGGGCAGCATCGAAGGTATGGATCGCCATGTCCAAAAGCAGCACATTGTCCATTTTTTCACGGAATCCGCCGAAATGCGGACCAATGAAAAAGTCGCAATGAATGGCGGTGATGTCGCCGATCGCACCACTCTCAACAAAGCGACGCATACGCCGCACACCCGATATGAAACGGCGGTTCTGCACGACGGAATGGATTTTTCCGGCGGCCTTCGCAGCTTCAATCAGATCAGCTGCCTCGCTCATCGAGCTCGACATCGGCTTTTCACTCAGCACGTGACAACCATATGCCAGGGCGGTGCGGACAACCGAATGGCGCGCGGCTGGAATGACGATATCAAACACGATATCCGCTCTGGTCTTCTCCAGCACCTCACGCAGGTCTGTTCCTGTAATAACAGGGCCTAAATTGAACTCGTCTGCGAGTGCTCGAGCGACATTCAGGTCAAGGTCAACAAGACCGACCACCGACAGCGCATCCCGCAAGTCTGGTGTGGATTTCACCGCACGAAGCCAGCCCTTGGCCATGGCCCCGCAGCCACACAATACGACGTTGTATGTCAAGATTAACCTCCCTGAGACGTTAGGATTCTCGCCCTCCAGCAAAAACCGTAAACGTTTACGGTAACTATGGACATGTCTGATTTTTTGTCAATACTGTTTGCTGAAACGGTGATGAAAGACGGGTTACAGCATGAAGGGCATTCGCCAACTGGCCGAGCATCTCGACATATCGATCGGCACCGTATCGCGTGCGCTGAACGGCAAGACGGATGTAAATCCTCGGACACGCCAACGTGTTCTCGAGGCCGCAGAAAAACTGGGTTATGTTGCCAACCAGTCGGGCCGCTCTCTCCGCAAGGGTTCAACCGGCGTCATCGGTTTCATGATGCAAACTGGGCCGGAAATCACTGGCCAGGGCGACACGTTTTTCATGAGCGTCTTTGACGGCGTGCAGACGGTGCTGGCTCGTCACAATCTCGATCTTGTCGCGCTGCTCTGCTCCTCATCCGAAGATCCCGACGCCTACCTACAACGCACCGTGGCACGCGGTTTTGCTGATGCCATCATTCTTTCGGCAACCCGGCGAAACGACGCCCGTTTCGAACTGCTCGACCGGCAAAACATCCCGTTCATCTCACTCGGTCGCAGCCTGACCGACGTTGGTCAACCGTGGATCGATCTGGATTTTGAAGGCATGGCCGAAACCGCCATGGAGCGTCTCATCAATGCTGGACACACGGACATCGGTGTCGTCTGGCCGCATGGCGATCTCAATCTGGGTTACATTTTCATCGAACGATGCCGGGAAGTTCTGGCTCGCCATAATCTGACGCTGCGCGATGAATACATCTTTCGCGCCCGCCCCAATGAGGCTGGCGGTTATGCGGTGGCGCAGGAGATAGCTGCCCGGCCGACCCGCCCGACCGCCATTACTCTTGTCAACGAAACGCTGGTGACGGGTCTATACAAAGGCCTGGAAGAAGCAGGCATCAAACCGGGGAAAGATATCGCCATCATCGGCCGCCACAGTCCGCACACCCAGTTTCTGTCTCCGGCATTAACGGGCTTCAGCCTTTCGCTACACGACCTCGGCGTCAGCCTTGCCGAGGGTCTGCTGTCTGTTATGCCTGCCTACAAGGATATCTATCCGGCCACCTACCGCCGCGTCTGGCCAATGGCCCTGATCGAGGGGGAAAGCGGCTAGACTGTTGGTTAAAAGATATAAATGTAAAAAGCCCGACCTTACGGCCGGGCTTTGATATGCAGAAAGCGAAATCGAACCGTTACTTGCACGCCATTACATGGCGCCGAACAATGCTTTCTGGGCGATTTTCAAGGCACCAATCGCGTCATGACGGCTCTGCGCCTCTCTCAATGCATCAACATCAAGCGCGGCAAGCCCTTTGTCGGCGGCCTTGAGGAAATCAATGGCGTGGTTGGCCGTTGCAACACTGTCTTCGCGGAACGGGAACTGATCCAGCTGCCAGACGCCTTCCCACTTGTTCTTGCGGAGAACGTAGAAAAACTCAAACAGTTCAATTGGATGAAGGCTGCCAGCAACCAGATCGTCATCCCATGAACGATAGTTGTCGTTGACGTCCATACCGAACAGACGACCATAATCGATTGCAAGCTGTGCACTGTCGGCAGCAGACTCACCGCCCATGATGGCGTGGCCAAAATCGAGAAGAATGCCAACATTCGGCAGGCCGATTTTCTCGATACCGAGCAGTGTACGTGCCACAGAACCAAAGCTCATGCGCACGCGTGGTTCCCGCGGTTTGTATTCGATCACGAATTTCAGATCGGGGTTTTCGCTGGCAAGCTGGCCGACCCCATCAAGCGAGTGCTTCCACAATGTGCCGTAATCAACCTGGAACGGATAGTCCCAGCCATCCTGACCCGGCCAAAGCTTGACATAATCAGCACCGAAATAACGAACCTGATCACAGGCTTCTGTAACCAGTTCATGGGTTCGTCTGCGAACACCGGCATCCGGGTTGGTGAATGAGCCTTTGACGAATTCACGGGTATAGATCTCTGGCGTAATACCGATGACGCCCAACTTGTTACGATCCAGCGCCTCTTTAACCTGCGCATTGGAAAAGTCACCGCCGAAGAATGGATAGTTGATATCGACAACCGACAGATCAGCAACCTGACCTGCCAGGTCAATCGCCTCGATAACACTGCGCGGTGCACCATATCCATCCGTGGCATAACGATCGAGATAGGTGGCGAAGTGCCAGATACCGGCGCCAAAACGTTGTGTTGTCATAGGTTTCCTCCATGTATGTGAATATTTGGGCGCGCGCCTTCTGCAGACGGCAACGTAAAATCAGATGTGATGACGAGACAGTGTCAAAGCAGATCGAAATGAAACGAAACCGACATCGCACAGCGGGCGATTGAAGTCCGACCGACCCCTGACAGCGATACACGTATCTGTTTGCAAACGAACCGGCACAATCCACTCCTCCCAGAGGTGGCAACCACATCAAAGCACTAAACGGCTTTTGAATGCTTTCGATTTATTTCATTTGATTGAACAAATCGCATGAAACACCAAAGCGTTCAAGTGAATTATTGCCCCACCAAACCATAACGAAAGAGAGAGCGCCGCCTTACATCCTATCAGTGCATGTTGGGTCATCAATTTTGCGAAAAACCGCAAATCTCAAAAATATATTGACATCAAACGAAAGTAATCGATAGTTTAAACCTCGAAAAACCGCTGGAGGGTGGTTTTGACAACGGGAGGTCTCCATGAAACTGACGAAACGTCTTTTGATGTCCGTCGTCGCGCTCGGCATTGCCGGTGCGATGTCTGGCGTGGCTTTAGCCGCCGATACTATCGCAATCATTACACCAAGCCATGACAACCCATTCTTCAAGGCTGAAGCGGATGGCGCTGCAGCCAAGGCGAAAGAACTGGGTTATGCCACTATGGTTCTGGTCCACAATGATGACGCCAACAAGCAGAACGAACTGTTCGACAGCGCTATCGCAGCTGGCGTAAAAGCCATCATTCTCGACAATGCCGGTGCAGACGCCTCGGTTGCGGCAGTCCAGAAGGCCAAGGACAAGGGCATACCTTCTTTCCTGATTGACCGCGAGATCACCACAGCCGGCGTTGCCGTATCGCAGATCGTTTCCAACAACTATCAGGGTGCACAGCTTGGCGCGGAAGAGTTCGTCAAGCTGATGGGTGAAAAGGGTAATTATGCCGAACTTCTCGGCAAGGAATCCGACACCAATGCCGGCATTCGTTCGCAGGGATATCACGACGTGATCGACCAATATTCGGACATGAAGCTGGTTGCCAAACAGACGGCAAACTGGTCGCAGACCGAAGCTTACACTGTTATGGAATCGATCCTGCAGGCGCATCCTGACATCAAGGGCGTGATCTCCGGCAACGACACCATGGCCATGGGCGCTTATGCAGCACTTGAAGCCGCTGGCCGCAAGGACGTTATCGTCGTTGGTTTCGATGGTTCGAACGACGTTCGTGACTCCATCAAGAAGGGTGGCATCAAGGCAACCGTTCTTCAGCCCGCTTACCAGCAAGCACAGCTGGCTGTTGAACAGGCTGACAAGTTCATCAAGACCGGCTCCACAGGCCTTGAAGAAAAGCAGTTGATGGATTGCATTCTCATCAACGCTGACAATGCCGAAAAGCTCGAGACATTCGCGCTGACGCAGTAAAACCTGCCTCGCCATCCGGGGTGCCTGAGCACCCCGGATGTTTGCCCGCTTTTAAAAGTTCGGATCGCCATGAAAATCACAACCCTTGTTGCGGTGAGCCTGCTTGCCGTGTCCGTTTCAGGCTGCAAACTGGTCAAGACCAACAAAGACGACGCGACAGGCGCCGCGGCAGAACCGATTGCAGAACTGGTCGAAACGACATTTGATGCCAAGCTGGTACCAGCGCTGTCACAGAAGGCCGTGGATCTCACGCAACTTCGCGACGCCATCAAGTCCGGTCTCGACAAGGCTGGGGAGAGCCATGGCGTAAGAGTTGGCGGCGCTGGCGGCGGCTGGAACTTCGCGGTCAAGGGAACAGCAAACGTTATCAACGAAAACCGCGCATCCAAAGCAGCCGTCGCAGATATCGACATTGATGGTGATGGAAAGGCCGACGCGACCCTGCAACTGGGACCGGTCGTCAAGGGGTCGGCCTTGCGCGATACGACTGCACTTTATGATTTCTCCACATTCCGTGACCAGATCGAATATGCCCGACTTGGCCGCGCCCTCAACGACAAGGCCGTTTCCAAACTGCCCACTGCTGACACGCCGCTGAAGGGTAAAAAGATCAATTTCCTCGGCGCTGTGGTCATTCGCTCGGCAACCGAACAGCCACTGATCATGCCAGTCTCCATCGAGGTGGCACAATGAGTGCGGTTGCAGCAGTCGAACCGCATCCGATCGGCCTGTCCATCCGCAATGGCTCAAAAATCTATCCCGGAACCCAGGCACTCAAGAACGTCGACTTTGACCTGCGATTGGGTGCGGTCAACGTTCTCGTCGGCGAAAACGGCGCCGGAAAATCAACGCTTATGAAAATCATAGCGGGCGTTGAACAACTGAATGGCGGCTCCATCGAACTGGATGGTAAGTCGGTTGTTTTTACCGACAAAACGGATGCCGCCAAACATGGCGTCGGCATTGTTTTTCAAGAACTCAACCTGTTCCCCAACCTGACGGTCGCGGAAAACATCTTCGTTGGTCACGAAAAGACCAGGGCTGGCATTCATATCGACAGGGCTGCACAGACCAGTGCCGCCAGAGCGCTGATGAAGCGGCTGGAACAGAATATCGATCCCGACACGCCGCTCGGTAACCTGCGGATCGGTCAGCAGCAGATCGTTGAAATTGCCAAGGCACTGGCGGAAAATGCCCGCATTCTCATTCTCGATGAGCCAACATCGGCCCTTTCTGCGGCCGAAGTCGAGGTGCTGTTCAGGGTCATCAACGACCTAAAAAAACAAGGCGTTGGAATTGTTTACATCTCCCACCGGTTGGAAGAGCTTATTCGCATAGGCGACTATATAACCGTCCTACGTGATGGCGTTATCACCGGATCGCGCTCGATGAAGGGCGTGGACATCCCCTGGATCGTTGCCAACATGATCGGCAGCGCATCTAAAGAGTTTCCCAAAACCGTTGAGCACGAGCTGGGCGACGAAGTGTTTCGTGTTGAAAACATCTGCCTGCCGAGCCCGGCTGGCGGTTATGCCGTTGATCACATGTCGCTGACGGTCAGAGAAGGTGAAATCGTCGGGCTTTACGGCCTGATGGGCGCCGGCCGTTCGGAACTGCTTGAGTGCATCATGGCACAGCATCCGAATTCGTCCGGCCAGATGTTCATTTCGGGTAAACCACTCAAGGAACAAAGTGTCTCCGGGCGCATCCGTCGCGGTCTTGCTCTGATCCCTGAGGATCGCAAACGCGACGGACTCGTGCAGATCATGACAATCCGGGAAAACCTGACGATGTCGTCTCTTTACGACTTCACGCGCGGGTTTCACCTGAGCCTCAAGGCAGAGGCCGCCAAGGCTGCCGAATTCGTCAAGCGCATGGCGATCAAGATCGCCAGCATGGAACATCCAGTTTCCAGCCTGTCCGGCGGCAACCAGCAAAAGGTCGTTATCGGCAAGGCGCTGATGACGAAACCGAAAATCCTTCTGATGGATGAGCCTTCTCGCGGCATCGACATCGGCGCCAAGGCGGAAATTTTCCGCACCATGCGGCGCCTGGCCGGTGATGGCTTGGGCATCCTTTTTGTCACATCCGATCTGGAGGAGGTTCTGGCCCTTTCCGATCGCATTCTCGTCATGGCGAATGGCCGGCTGACTGGACAATTTCCAGCTGGCGCCAACGCAGCGGATGTCGTTTCGGCGGCAACTCCCAATCTTAAAAAGGTTGAAACACTATGAGCAGCATCGACACCTCGGGCAACGTCAAAACCGTCACTGGAGTGTCAACGTCCAGAACCTCTGCATTGCTGCTACTTTTGCACATGCGGACATTCGTGGCTCTCATTCTGGTGTTTACCTTCTTTGCCATCGCCGCTCCCAACTTCCTGAGCATGGGCAATATGGTGATCATTTCCAAGCACGTTGCGCTGAATGCATTGCTTGCTATCGGAATGACCTTTGTCATCATCGCTGGTGGCATTGACCTGTCAGTCGGCTCAATTGTCGGCCTCTGCGCCATGGTCGCCGGATATCTGGTGCTTTACGGCATTGATCTCGGCTTCCTCGGCATTGGGTACAGCCTGCAGTTTAATACGATCGAAATCTGCCTTATCGTGCTAGTCGTGGGTGTCTTTATCGGCTCAATAAACGGGTTCCTGATAACCAAATTGAATGTGGCGCCGTTCATCGCCACGCTCGGCACGCTCTATGTCGCGCGCGGTGCAGCACTTCTGTTCTCCGAGGGCCGGACATTCCCAAACCTTTCCGGCAATCCGGAGTATGGGTCTGACACTTTCCGCATCATCGGTTCCGGCACGTTTCTCAGCTTTCCGGTCTCTGTGTGGATCATGGTGGTGGTGGCGCTGGGCGCGGCCTATCTTGCCAGCCGTACCCCGCTTGGCAGGCACATCTATGCCGTTGGCGGCAATGAGCGCGGCGCGGCCCTGTCCGGCGTGAACGTCGATCGTATCAAGCTGTTCGTGTACATGTTCTCAGGCCTGTGTGCCGCATTTGTCGGCCTCATCATCTCCTCGCAACTGCAGGCAAGCCACCCGGCAACCGGTGAGACCTTCGAACTGAATGCCATCGCGGCAGCTGTCCTTGGCGGAACATCCATGTCGGGTGGTCGCGGTCGTATCGCAGGCACCATCGTTGGCGCCTTCGTCATCGGCATCCTCGCGGATGGGCTTATCATGATGGGCGTTTCGTCCTTTTGGCAAACCGTCATCAAGGGTCTGGTCATCATCGCCGCCGTGGTTGTCGACCAGGTGCAGCAGAAACTGCAAGCACGCGTGGTGTTGCAGCAGAACGCCAATTGAGGATTTGATGCTACCAGATCGATACTGTAAGTATCCGATAAAAAGGAATCGAATAATTTCGATTGGTTGCGATTCAGGAGCTTAGGTAAGTCCAAATGGAAGCGAAAGACGAGCAAGATGCTTCGGAGTCGATGATCGGGCTTTTATCCGAGCCAAGACGTCGCCGCATTCTTGAATGGCTTCAAGAAGAAGGCTCCGCCCGCGTCAGAGAGTTGGCGGCCGCCTTCCACGTATCAGAAGCAACCATCCGTCAGGACCTTGAAAGGCTCGAAAACGAAGGTTTCATCACGCGCGAGCATGGTGGCGCCTATCTCAATACGGTCGCACCACAAACCGGCACCATGACCCTGTACCATCAGGAAAACATGGACAAAAAGCGCCGCATTGGCGCCCTTGCTGCAAGCCTTGTCAAGGATGGCGAAACGCTGATCCTTGATGCCGGCACGACAACAACGGAAATTGCAACACGCCTGACCAACCGCCGTGATCTGACCTTGATCACCAACGCGCTCAACATCGCAATCATATTGGGTGCTGTGCCATCATTTGCGGTGCACATGCCCGGCGGGCAATTCAAATCCCCCACGCTTTCGCTTTCGGGTGACAAGTCAGTCGAATATTTCCGCAACATTTTTGCGGGCAAGCTGTTTCTCGCCACAGCCGGTGTGGCACTGGATGCCGGGCTGACCTATCCAAGCTTTGCCGACCTTCAGTTAAAGGAAGCGATGATAAAAGCGGCGGCCCATGTTTACCTCGTGGCGGATTCGACCAAGATCAACAAATCGTCGTTCACGCGCCTTGGTTCTCTCGACGTGATCCATTCCTTCGTTACAGATGATGGCATTTCAGACCGCGACGCCCGCGAATTTGAGAAACGCGGCATCGAAGTCCTGATCGCGAAGTAAGCCGCAAATCTACCCTTTCGCTCAACACCTATCTGCGCAGAGAGTGGCTGACCTCTGCCCATAGGGATCGAAATGACGTCGCATCTTCAATGTCCATAAGTTGTTGCCAGGCATCACTGTGAGCATTCAGGCCAGCCCATCTCAGGCAATCTGCAAATTTCATCTGCCGTTGAGCGCTGCAGAGCGGCTTCTGAATTGAGCCATCTGCATGCAATCTCTCGATTTTGAGATGCCGTCCGTCATTCAAGTGAATGTCGACCTGATGCGGTAACCGCTCCGTGCCAACCTCTTCGGCAGCGGTGTAAGCCGACATGGATATCAGCGGCATCAACTGGCGAATGTCCGTACGAAAGATGGCAGACGGTGTAAAATCACCAAGAGACAGCCTGCCGTGAACAAGTGCGGTCGCCAGGCAATACTGCATTGAAAAACGTGCCTGCATTTCATCGCGCGGGTCGGGATAGGTCAGATTATCCATCGCGGAAATGCCGACCTTGGTGTTGATGGACCTGATATCTTCCGCCCGAAATCCGTGCTGATCCTGCAACTCGCGCGCTGCGTCGATAGCGCGGTGTGTTGAAGCACAGCACGGGTGCTGCTTGGTCACCAGCCCACGTGTTTCGATGATGTGGTCGTGACCGAATGAAAGCGCATCCCAACCGGCTGCGGCATCGCCACCGAACAGATCTTTGAAACCCTGTGATCTCTCGAAAATATCAAGCCGTCCTGCAACACCGGCCTTTGCAAGCAATGCCGCCTCAACCGCGTTGCGTGCCGCCAGCCCCGCATGCAGCGGTTTGGCGGGTGTTCCGAACTGTCCCTTTGGCCCGCAGGCAGAACTCGTAGCAATACTCATTGCCTGCGCAATCTGGTCCCTGCCCAGTCCCAACAAAACGGCGACACCAGCCGCCGCACCGATTGCACCAACAGTCGATGTACCGTGCCAGCCCCTGTTGTAATGCGAGGGGATAACACCGAAACCAACCGCCGCCTGCGCCTCCAAGCCAGCCAGATAGGCATGGACAAATTGCCTGCCAGTTATCCCATAGTCGGCGGTTGCGAGGGAAAGCAGGGCTGGCACCAGAACTGCAGATGCATGTGCACGGGCAGGATGGAAATTATCATCAAAATCAAGGCAGTGCGCGGCGGTACCATTGATCAGGGCGGCGACTGAAGCCGATGCTTTTGACCCGTCGACCAATGCCGAGCCACCATGCTCACTGATATCACCGGCAAAGGCGAACATCACGGCGCGTGGTGTCTCATCATTGGCACCCGCCAACATACAGCCAATCGTATCGACAATAGCGTCCGTGGCTCGTTGCAACGCCAATGCCGAAAATCTTTTACGGTCGGAAAGCTGAGTAGCGATTTTTTCAATTACGGTCGTCATTGACGAATGCCTTTTCAGCGGATTTCTTAGTGCCGTGAAAATGTGCGTTTTGGCTAGGGCGCGCAATCTTATGCGGTTTACGGGTCGCTCTATTCAATTTCGGGAGAAGAAATGACGGAGGATAGCGACGTCACGATCAGCATCCGGCACATCCATGCCTATGATGCGATTGCCGCAACAGGCTCCACCATTGCAGCCGCCGGTGAGCTTGGCGTTTCCCAATCAAATGTCAGCAGATTGCTGCAGCAGCTTGAGCTTTATCTTGGCGTCCGGCTGTTTGAGCGTGATAAGAACAGGCTTTCCCCCACGCGAGAAGGCTTACAAATAGGGCCCCAAATCCGGGCGATTTCTGACCGACTGACGTCTCTGAAGGTCATGGCACAGGACCTAGAACATGGACGTTCGCAGGAAATCCCGTTGCGACTGGCTTTTCCCGCCAGTCTGTCCGTGACACTGGTGCCCCGCCTGATCAAACGCCTCCTTAGAGAGAACGGACCCGCACGTATCGAGGTGAAGTCAGGCAATTACCTGAGCATTGAACGTATGATTGCAGATGATGAGGCCGACATCGGCTTTACGCGCTTGCCGGAATCCACCGCCGGCCTGAAACATGAGCGCGTGCTTCCGTCGCGGAATATTTGCGTCTTGCACCGTGACCATCCGCTTTCTCGCCGTGACGGGCTGACAGTCACGGACCTCAAGGGCAACGACCTGATCCTGCTCAACCGCGCACGACCTGTGCGCCATGAGTTGGAGGCCCTCCTCTACAATCAGGGTCTCAGACAGCGCCCCGCCATCGAGGCGCATTCGGTTGGTTGTGCCTGTGCACTTGCGGCGGAAGGACTGGGAATTGCTGTTGTGGGTGAACTCATTGCCAGGGAATACACCGAACTGCCCTTGGCATTTGTACCACTGGAACCCGCTTTGACAGTCAATTATGCCCTCATCAGCAGTGAGCGCGCCCCACTTTCCAAAGTTGCGGTTGCCTTTCTACGCTGTCTGGAAGATTGGATGTAACTCTTGGGTTTAATGGTGAAGGAACGCCTCCGATGATCAATTTCCGGCAGTTGGAGGTGTTGAAAACCCTGCTTGCAACAGGCTCGACAATTGCGACGGCCAAAAGCATGAACCTCAGCCAATCGGGCGTCAGCAGGCTGTTGCAACAGCTTGAATCGGACCTGTCTCTGACGCTTTTTGCACGCGACAAGGGCCGGCTTATCCCCACGCCCGAAGCCTTGATCCTTGCAAAAGATGCCGAAAATGTGCTGCTCGGTATTGAGCGATTTTCCGAACTGGCAGACGACTTGCGCACCGGCGTTTCAGGTCCTGATCTGGTGCGTATGGGCCTGCCCAGCAGCATGTGGGAAAATTTTGCCCCCGCCGTTCTCGCTGAATATGGGCGCAACTTTCCCAATGTGCGCATCGAAACCTTTTTCGAAACAACCACATCCATCACCCGTATGATCGAGCAGCGGGTCATCGATTTCGGCTTCCTGAGATATGAGGGGGAAATACCCACAAGTATCACCATGGAGCCCGTTGCACGTGGCGTCAGTGTCTGCGTCATGCACAAGGACCACCCGCTGGCGGCCAAGAAAGAGATCGGGCCGAAGGATTTACGTGGTGAACCATTGATCATGTTGGGACGGCAACGCCCCCAGCGTGTGATGCTCGACAATACGTTCCAACGCGCTGGCGTGCGCCAGAATGTCAGGATCGAAACTCACAGCAATAGCTCGGCTTGTGCCTATGCCGCGCATAATCTCGGCGTCGGTATCGTCAGCAGTTTTTATGCGAATCTCTACCCTCACCTGCCGATTGTTCAGCGCCAGTTCGTGCCTGTTGCGACACAGGAGTTTGGCTTGGCAAAACCAGCTGGAGTTCCACCATCACTTGCCACACAGGCATTGATGGACACACTCAAACAGCAGATAGATATCTCACAAAAATAAGCGTTTACAAAAATTTATGCAGATTTTCACCCCGTCTGCATCACTGCGACAATATGCATAAACCTATGACAAAAATGCATAATATTGCGCAATTTTTCCATATCGCTCATAGTCCGGAAAAATTGGAACAATGGATAGCCGCCTAAAAAACGGCATGTCCAGTTCAGGGGAACATATGCTTCGATTTATCTTAAATCGCCTATTCATGGCGTTGCCGACCGTGCTGATCGTATCGATCACCGTGTTTGCATTGATCCGTTTTATTCCCGGCGATCCGGCAGCGTTGATGCTGGGCGACATGGCTCAGCCAGAGCAGATCGCCGAAATGCGTACCGAATTGGGCTTGGACAAGTCCATGCCGGAACAGTTCCTCATCTGGGGACAGAATGTTCTTGCTGGTGACTTCGGAAAGTCCATCGTCAACGACGAACCGGTCTTAGAACTTGTTGTTTCACGCTTCATCATCAGTGCGGAAATCGTGCTGATTGCGGTCGCGCTTGCCAGCCTGATTGCAGTTCCGGCCGGCGTGATCGCTGCCTGGAAACAAAACAGCATTACCGACCTTGCGTTGGTTGGAACGGCAACGGTGCTGCTTTCCATCCCGACATTCTGGCTCGGTCTGCTGCTGCTGTTATTTTTCGGCCTCAAGCTCGGCTGGCTGCCTGTGCTCGGTTATGTCTCGATGTCTGAAAACTTCACGGCTGGCCTGCTTTACATCGTCCTGCCCATCATGACTCTTGTCATCCATGAGGCCGGTGTCCTGATCCGCATGGCGCGCGCATCGACTTTGGAAGTTTTGCGGCTTGATTACATCACCCACGCCAGAGCCAAGGGACTGTCCGAAAGCGCCGTTTTATGGAAACACGCGTTCAAGAACGCATTCGGCCCTACCTGGACGATGATCGGCCTGATCCTCGGCAATTTACTCGGCGGTATCGCGGTCATCGAAACTGTATTCACCATTCCCGGCCTTGGCCGTCTGATGGTCGACAGCATTTTCCAACGTGATTACCCGGTTATTCAAGGCTGCCTTTTGTTTGTCGCCCTCTCCTACGTCGTGGTCAATCTTATCGTTGACCTGCTTTATCCTCTTTTCGATCCGCGCGTGGTGGCCGAATGAAAAAGCTTACATTCAATGCCGCCATTGGCGGAACGCTCATCACCGTCCTGCTGCTCGCAGCTCTGACAGGTCTGTTCTGGACACCTTACGATCCGATGAAACTGAGCTTCACCGCCCGTTTGGCGGCACCCGGTGCAGAACATTGGCTTGGTACCGACGAATTTGGACGTGATGTGCTGAGCCGCATCATTGTCGGCGCACGCGCCAGCGTCTGGATCGGCTTTCTGACGGTCAGTTTCGCCGTGTTTTTTGGTTCGCTCATTGGCCTGATCAGCGGTTATGCCCGCGGCTGGGTGGATGGCGTCATCATGGCCGTCAACAATGCACTGCTGGCCTTTCCCGGCATTCTGCTGGCGCTCGGTCTTCTCGCCGTGTTTGGTGCCAACCAATACGGAATCATTTTTGCGCTCGGTATTGCCTACACACCCTCCATGGCCCGCGTTGTCCGTGGTGCCGTGCTGTCACTTCGCGAGCGTGAATTTATCGAGGCGTCGCGCGTAATGGGCAACAGTGAACTCTTCACGATGTTCCGCCACATCCTGCCCAACTGCGTTGCGCCGATCACCGTATTGGCAACTTCAATGTTCGGCTGGGCCATTCTGTCGGAAAGCGCGCTCAGTTTTCTTGGTCTCGGTGTACCGCCACCTGCACCAACCTGGGGCAATATGCTGGCCGCTGGCCGCCCCTTCATTGAGCAAGCGGTGTGGCTCGGTCTTTTCCCTGGCCTTTGCATTGCACTCACCCTTCTTGGAATCAACCTCCTGGGCGATGCGCTGCGCGACAAACTCGACCCACGTATGAGGGGCCTTAAATGACGGAACAAAATCTTATCAGCGTTCGCGACCTGTCACTTCAGGTCTCCCACACCGGCATCGAAGTGGTGAAGAATGTCAGTTTCGACATCAAATCCGGCGAGATCTTCGGCATCGTTGGCGAAAGCGGCTCCGGCAAGACACTTGCCACACGTGCACTGATTTCGCTTCTGCCGCCTGTCATCAAGGCAACCGGTGGCACGATCATGTATAAGGGTCGTGATACCCTGACGATGACCAGCCGCGACTTGCGCGCCATGCGCGGTGCGGAAATCGGCGTGGTGTTTCAGGAACCGATGACATCGCTCAATCCATCGATGACCATTGGTAAGCAGCTTGAGGAAGGTCTTGTCCTTCACACGACGCTGTCACCGGAAGAACGCCGCAAACGTATTCTCGACATGTTGCAACGTGTCGGCATTCGTGACCCTGAAGGAGCACTGACATCCTGGCCCCACGAATTTTCAGGCGGCATGCGCCAGCGTATCATGCTGGCATCGGTCATGCTTCTGAAGCCTGCCCTGTTGATTGCCGATGAGCCGACCACTGCGCTTGATGCGGTGATCCAGCGTGACGTCATGGAATTGATGGTGGAACTGACCCGCGCCGAAGGCACGGCCGTTCTGCTCATCAGCCACGATTTACCGATGGTCGCCCGTTATACCAGCCGTCTTGTGGTGATGGAAAAAGGTGTCATCGTCGAGCAAGGCACGACGGAAGATATTCTGCAGAAGCCGCAACATCCCTACACAAAAAAGCTGCTGTCCTCGCTGCCGTTTCGCAGTGAAGCACGCGTACTGGCGGCTGACGCCAAGCCGATGGTCAGCGCCCGCGACATCATCGTCGATTATCCCGGGCGCAAGGGTTTCCTGAAAAAGGCAGCACCGAAACGCGCACTGCATGGTGTCAGCGTTGACATTCATGAGGGTGAGGTTGTGGCTCTGGTCGGTGGCTCAGGCTCCGGCAAGACAACGCTTGGCCGCACCATTGCCGGACTTGTCAAGGAAAGCAGTGGCCAGATCCTGTTTGGTGGCCGCAGCCGCGATGCTGATTGGAACGACTACCGCCTGAACTGCCAGATGGTTTTTCAGGACCCCTACTCGTCTCTCGATCCACGCATGACCATTCTTGCATTGGTCGAAGAAGCACTGCGTCTGGTGCCCGATATCGACAAGGCAGGAAAAAAGAAGCGTGCTTACGAGACGCTGGAAGAAGTCGGTCTGAACAGCAGCTATGCCAGCCGTTATCCGCACGAACTGTCCGGCGGCCAGCGTCAACGCGTTGCCATAGCCCGCGCAATCGCACGCCGTCCCAAATTCCTGATCGCCGACGAACCGGTTTCAGCACTTGACGTAACCGTCAGGGCGCAGGTTCTCGACCTCTTCTCAAATCTGCAGAAACGTTACGGGTTTTCGTGCCTGTTCATCAGCCACGATCTCGGCGTGGTCGAGCAGGTGGCTGACCGCGTCATCGTCATGCAGGACGGACGCATCATCGAGCAAGGTGATCGTGACACCATCTTCGACAACCCGAAGGAAGCCTACACACGGCGTCTCCTTCAGGCAATTCCTGCTCTCGACCTCAACGAAAATGGTGGAGTGCAACTGAAATGGCGACTGGAGGCATAAAATGGACATGAGTGTAAACACCGCTACTGCGGCAACCGCGCTTGAGGAAATTTGCAACGCGCAGCCTTTCACCACCCGTTTCATGGTGTGCAATCTTCTGACGGGTGAAACCATCGGTCGCGGTGAAAATGAAGAAACACCGTCTGCCAGCACCCGCAAGACATCCATCATGATGGCAGCCCTCAAAGCAGTGCATGAAGGCCGTCTCGATCTGGACGAGCAGATTGTCTACGAGCAACGTTTTTCCGAGGAAGTCGCCAGCGGCATGTTCCGCTACCTGACGCCTGGCATCGTCATCTCGCTGCGTGATGCTATTACCGGCATGATGGTGCTGAGTGACAATGTCTGCACCAAGATGGTGTTCGAGCGACTGCAGTTGTCGGAAGTGGACAGCTATTGCAAGTCAATCGGCATGAGCGGAACGCATCACCGTTTCCTCATTCCGCCATTGGCCCTGTCGCCGGATCACACTTTGGGTTCGGTGACGACAACCACGGCACGCGATCAGGTGTTTCTGCTGCAGACAATTCTTGATGCGCAGACGTCACCGGAAGCTGCGGAACTGCTCGGCTCATCCATGGAGCTGTGTGCCTACGCGCTGCAAACGCTCAAAAATCAGATCCTGCGTTACGCCATTCCATCACGCCTGCCATTCGGCACCTTGGTCGCTCACAAGGGCGGAACGGGCAAACGCGGCCGTATGAATGCCGGCATCGTTTACCGCGATGGCGCGCCTTTCTACATCATCGCCGCTTTCACCGATCAGGTGCCACAGGCCATGGCCGACGGAACGCCGGGCTACACCGTATCACTAGAAACGATCGGCAGACTTTCACGCATCTGCTGGGACCAATTCCAGCAATAAACTCAATCACAAAAGAGGGTAGAACATGAAAAAGATACTGCTTGCAGGTACCGTCCTGCTCACCATGGCCAATATGGCTGTCGCCCGCGACATCGTCGTGGCGCAAAGCTCGGATTTGCGCAGCAACAATCCCGGCGTCAATCGCGACGGCAATACCGATGGCGTTATCCTGCACATCGTTGAAGGCCTTGTCGGCTACGCCAACAATGGTGAAGTCAAGCCACTTCTCGCCAAGAGCTTCGAAACCTCCGATGACGGCCTGACCTATACGTTTACTCTTCGCGACGGCGTGAAGTTCCACAATGGCAAGACGCTGACCGCTGAAGACGTGGTGTGGAACTGGAACCGCTATATGGACCCGGCCACCAAATGGACCTGCGTTGGTGATTTTGACGGTAGCCGCATCGTCCACGTTACCGGCATCAAGGCTGTGGACGCCAACACCGTTACCATGACCCTTGAAAAGCCTTCGGCGGTTTTCCTCGGCCTGATGTCGCGTCCTGAATGCGGTTACACCGGCATGATCTCGCCCGACTCTGTTGCTGCTGATGGCACCTTCAAGGAGCCAATCGGCACCGGTCCCTTCAAGTGGAACGAGTGGAAGAAGGGAGAATATATCCGCCTCGCCAAGTTCGATGATTATGTCTCACCGGAAAATGATGGCAAGGCAGATGGCATGGTGGGCTCTAAGCGCCCGCTGGCTGACGGCATCAAATTCATGGTCATTCCTGATGCATCCACGGTCAAGGCTGGCCTGCAGTCTGGCGTTCTGGACACTGCCGAAATCTCGCCGGACCTGATCCCCGAATTCAAGTCGAACGACAAGACCCAGCTGATCGTTTCGCCGAACAACGGCAAGAACCTGTTCTACATCCAGACCCGTGACCCGGTTTTGAGCAAGCCAGGCGTTCGCCGTGCCATGGCCATGGCGCTTGATCTCGACCAGCTCGTTATGGCGGCTTCGAATGAAACCGGCCATGCCAACGGTTCCATGGTTGCCGAAGACTCCATCTACTACAGCGACGTTCAGAAAAAACGTCCCGCCTACGATCTGGAAGCCGTGAAGAAAGAACTGGCAGAAGCCGGTTACAAGGGCGAGCAGATCAACATCATCGCCAACAAGCGCGGTAACGTGCCGAGCTTCCCCGCCGCTGTGATGGCGCAGGCCATGATGCAGGCGGCAGGTCTTAACGTTCAGATCGAAGTTCTCGATTATGCAACACAGGTGGATCGCCGTCGTTCCGGCAATTATCAGGTTATTTCGCAGTCGGTAGCGCCACGTCTCGACCCGGCACTGATGTACAGCTTCTATGTCGGTGACAAGGACAAGAACGCATCGCTGATGTGGGACAATCCAAAGGCCATCGAACTGATGAACGCCGCCTATGTCGAAACCGACCAGACCAAGCGCCAGGCGATTTTCGATGAATTCCATGAGCTGATGCTGGCTGAAATGCCCGGCATTTTCCTCTACGATATGATCGACGTCTGGGGCGCAACCGCCAAGCTTCGCGGTGAGCCAGTGTGGCAGTCGAACGCCCGTCTTTGGGAAGTATCGATCGCAGATTGATCCGCACCTTCAGGACGTCAGCGATGATCTGACGTCCTGAACAACTCAACCACAAGAACAGATGCAATGGCGGGCGTTAGTCCGCCATCCAGACTTCTTTTGCCTGAAATTCCACCCCTGCCCTGAGGATACGACATGCCTGATACCGCTTCACTTGCCGCGTTGAACGCCAATATTGATGGCCTTTCATCCGGGTTTACGGCCCTCAGTGACAGCATCTGGGATTTTGCAGAACTGAAATTCCATGAACATCGCTCAGCCGGGCTATTGATCGACATGCTGAAGAAGCATGATTTCTCGGTCACCACAGGTGTTGCCGGTATGGAAACTGCATTCATTGGCGAATATGGCGGTGGCAAACCGGTCATCGCATTCCTCGGCGAATACGATGCGCTGGCAGATATGAGCCAGGTCGCGGGTGTTGACGAACAACAGGTCATGGAGACAGGCGCAACTGGCCATGGATGCGGTCACAATCTCTTGGGCAGTGGCTCGCTGCTTGCAGCCATTTCCCTTGCCAAACACCTGGCGGAAAACAACATTCCTGGAACGGTGCGCTATTACGGTTGCCCTGGCGAAGAAGGCGGATCCGGCAAGACCTTCATGGCGCGGGCCGGTCTGTTTGACAATGTTGATGCCGCGCTGACCTGGCATCCAGCACCTTTCAACGGTGTGCGGTCGACGAACAATCTCGCCGTTCTCGAATATTATTATCGTTTTAAAGGCGTTGCCGCCCACGCCTCCAATGCCGCCCATCTTGGTCGTTCAGCACTTGATGCGGTGGAACTGATGAATGTCGGCGTCAACTTCCTGCGCGAACACATGCCACAGGATTGCCGCGTCCATTACGCGATTACCGATACCGGCGGCAAAGCGGCCAATGTCGTACAGGCCCGTGCCGAAGTGCTTTATCTCGTTCGTGCGCCTGAAATGTCGCAAGCACTTGCCCTTGCCGAGCGGGTCAACAAGGTGGCAAGAGGCGCTGCCATGATGACGGAAACCGAAGTCGAGATCGTCTTCGATTCAGCCTCAACAAATCTCCTGCCCAATCTGACTCTTGAACACGCAATCCATGACAATCTGACCGCTCTCGGACCGGTTCCATTCGATGACGCGGATGTTGCCTTTGCGCAGAAGATTCAAGCCACTTTCTCAGATGAGGCAATCAAGAGCAGCATTCGGCTTTATCAGATCAAGGAGGACGTTTTCCTCAATCACAAGGTGGATGGCACACAACCTTTGCATCTCGGACTTCGGTCGTTTGAGGGGCAGTCGCACTTCCGCGCAGGGTCAACCGACGTGGGCGATGTCAGCCGTGTCACACCAACCGCGCAATGCTGGGCACCGGCCTGGGCAATCGGCACAAATCCGCACACATGGCAGGTCGTGGCGCAAGGGCGCAGTCCTGGTGCACACAAGGCGATGATCCATGCCGCCAGAGCGATGGCCGCAACCGGACTTGATCTTCTTGTTTCGCCGGAATTACTGGCCAGAGCAAAGGCTGAATGGGAAGAAAAAATGGACGGGCAGCCCTATGTCTGCCCGATCCCGCCGGATGTCCATCCTGCCATCGACTGAGGCAGCCTATCCATGCGTCATGGTTGTCCGCAGTAAGGGCAACCATGACAGTTCGTTCAGCGCTTGTACTTGCCGATCAGCGCTTCCATCATGCCCATTTCTTCCTTTGTCAGATCCTGCAATGGAGACCGGACCGGGCCTGCATCAAAGCCCTGCAATCGCACGCCTGCCTTGACGGCTGAAACGGCATACCCCTTGGCGCGGTTACGGATCGCCATGAACGGATAGAAGAAGTCGATAAGGATCTTTTCGCACGTGGCCCGTTCACCTGCCCGCAGTGCCTTGTAGAACTCCACTGCGAGACCCGGAACGAAGTTGAAAACCGCCGACGAATAGGTGGTAAAGCCTGCAGCCAGATAGGCCTCCGCAAAAAGCTCCGCTGTCGGCATACCCCCGAGATAGGTCAGGCGGTCACCCATCTTCGCGGTGATCTGGCGCACCAGGCCAATGTCGCCCGTCCCGTCCTTGAAACCGACCAAGTTCGGGCATGCATCGCAAAGCCGTGCCAGCGTATCCGCCTGAAGAACCGAGTTGTCTCGGTTATAAACCATCACACCCATGCCGGTTGACTGGCATACTGCCTTGATGTGCTGGTAGAGACCTTCTTGCGGAGCGTCGATGAGATAATGAGGCAAAAGCAGAATGCCGTCGGCGCCAACCTTTTCCACTGACTTGGCTATGGAAATGGCGATTTCAGTGCCGTAACCGCAGCCCGAAACGATTGGTGTTGTGCCGGCCGCTTCCTTTGCGACTCGAACAATCTCCGGGATTTCCTCCGGTGTCAGCGAAAAGAACTCGCCTGTACCGCCGGCCGCAAACAAGGTCGCCGCCTCGAAACCGGACAACCAGTTGACGTGCTCGGCGTAGCTTTTTGCATTGAACTTGCCACCGCCATCGAAATGCGTAACCGGGAAGGACAACAGTCCCGCCCCCAAAACATGTTTCAGATCTTCGGTTTTCATGGATGTAACCCTCCTGTTGTCGAGGTGCGGTTGTCCGTCACCTCTGTCTACTTGTGAATGGGTGGAAAGATGGTTCAGGCCTTTAGAGAGCCGACCATTTGAGCCAAACGATCACAGGCACTTTCCAATTCCTGATTGGATGCGGCGATCGACAGGCGAATAAAACCAGGTGCACCGAATGCAGCACCGGGAACGCTGGAAAGGCCAAACTGCTGCAGCAGACAGGCGGCAAAGTCCGTATCGTCAGCAATGACATCCCCGCCGCTCGTCTTGCGACCCAACAGGCTTTGCACTCCGATAAATGCGTAAAATGCGCCATCGGGAGGAATGAAGTCGATGCCATCGATCTTCGCCAGACGTTCCGCCATGAGACGGGCACGGCTGGCAAAAATCTGTGCCCCATCAGTTACAAAGGTCTGATTGCCAGTCAGGGCTGCAAGCGCAGCCTCTTGTGCAATTGACGAAACGCAGGACACGCTTTGCGACTGCATCTTGTTGAGCGCCGAGATCAACGACTTTGGCCCTGCCGCATATCCAAGCCGCCAACCGGTCATGGCATATGCCTTTGACACACCATTGACGACCAAAGTGCGATCACGCAATTGCGGACAGGCACTGACAAACGAGACGAAGGGTTTGTCGTGCAGAAGAACATGTTCGTAAATCTCGTCTGAGACCACGAGAATATCAGGGTGGCGGATAAGCACCTCTGCGAGCAACTGGTATTCAGCGGCGGAATAGATTGCTCCGGTCGGATTGGAAGGAGAATTCAACATCAGCCAGCGGGTTTTTGGCGTGATGGCAGCTTTCAGCTTACCGACCGAAATCTTGAAACCATCTTCAGGACCACAGTTGACGTAAACCGGCTTGCCGCCATGCAGGGCAACGATATCGCCGTACGACACCCAGCAGGGTGTTGGAATAATGACTTCGTCACCCGGTTCCAGTGTCGCCAGAAAAGCGTCGAACAGGATCTGTTTTGCGCCATTGGCAATCATCACCTCGTCGGCGGTGTAATCCAGCCCGTTCTCGGTCTTGAATTTTTGAACAATCGCCTTGCGCAGGCTTTCCATGCCAGCTGGCGCGCCATAGCGTATGCCACCTTTCAAAACAGCTGCGACAGCCGCTTTGGTGACATGCTCCGGCGGTTCAAAATCCGGCTCTCCCAATGAGAGATCAATGATGTCGCGACCTTCCGCCGCCAGCTTTTTTGCCGCCATGGCAATGGCCATGCTTGGGGATGATTTGATGCTTGCTGCGCGCCCGTTTTCGAAACTCATTTCCGACTTCCTTGACCTTATCTTTGAGCCAGAAACCGGGCGAGGCTGAACCTCTCGCCCGGTTTCTACGGGAGGGTTATTGGGCAATCACATAGTCGAAGTCAGTGTCGCGCTTCGCGGCATCGGCGTCGCGCTTTTCGACTGGACCGTAACCGCCGCCACCCGGCAGCTGCAGGATCAACCGCCGACCGGCAGGCACATGCTGACGACCCTTGGTGGCAAGACGTGTTCCGTCGTCGAGAAGAACGGCGCCGGCTGCACCATTTTCACCGCCTTCACGACCCCGTGGTGGATGATCGACGCGGTCAAACATCGCGTTGAAGTGCATTTCATGCCCATCGGTTGGGGATATCTCGACAACCTGACCGAGGCCACCACGGAACTGGCCGGCACCGCCGGAACCATCCCGCAATTCCTTGCGCCAGAAGATAACCGGACCAACATGCTCGGTCGCCTCGATCGACATAGAATGGACACCACTTGGGAAGGCGGTGGCACTCAGACCATCAAGTGTCGAGCGGGCGCCAGCACCACCACTGTTGAACAGCAGGACTTCTGCGCGCTGACCGCCGTCGGCTGGTGCATGCTCACCCTGCAATGGCCGTACGCTGACATGCAGGTTCCACAGGGCGCCGGCACCTTCTGCCGGAACCTGCCCCGGCAGCATCTTGTGAACCGCACCGAGTACGGCGTCCGGTACCAGGTGGCCGAGAACGTGGCGAACCGATACTGGCGCCGGGTGCTGAGCGTTCAGAATGCAGTTGGTCGGTGCCGTCATACGGAATGGCAGCAGCGAAGCGTGGTTGTTGGGGATTTCAGGCGCAATCGAGCATTTCATGCCATAGCAGGCATAGGCTGCCGAATAGATGATCGGGCAATTGATCCCCTTTGGGCTGGGCGGTGATGTGCCCTCGAAATCCGCAAGAATATGATCTTCTGCAACATCAAGACGCACGGCAATGTCGATTGGCGAGCCGTAACCGTCGACACGCATCACGTTCGAATAGGAGCCCTTTGGCAGCGCCGCAATACGCTCGATTGTAGCGTCATAGCTGCGCTTGAAGATGAATTCGCCGAGCGTCTCCAGATCATCAAGCTCAAACTCTTCCATCATGTCCATCAGACGGCGATGGCCGATTTCGTTGCAGGCAGCCAGCGAATAGACGTCACCCACCACCTGATGGCTTTCACGCACATTGTTGTGCAGGATGTTGACCAGATCCTTGTTGACCTTGCCACGTTCGGCAAATTTCATGATCGGTACGAAGATACCTTCTTCGTAAACTTCGTTGGCATCCGGTCCGAAACCGCGCCCCCCCACGTCCACAACGTGCGCGGTACAGGCGAAGTAACCCACCAGCGCCCCATTGCGGAAGCTGGGCGACACGACGGTGAAGTCGTGCAGGTGGCCCGTCCCCTTCCAGGGATCATTGGTGATGTAGACATCACCTTCGAAAATGTTTTCAGGGCCAATATCGCGGATGAAGTGACCAACCGCCTCGGCCATGGCGTTGACGTGGCCGGGCGTACCGGTCACAGCCTGGGCAATCATCTTGCCGCCACGGTTGAACACACCGGCAGACAGATCGCCCGATTCACGCACACTGGTGCTGAAAGCGGTACGAATGAGGGTGACAGCCTGTTCTTCAACGACGGAGATCAGACGGTTCCACATGATCTGCATGTGGACTTCGGAAAGTGCATTGGTTTTCATGGGTAATCCTCCGTTCAAGCGCTTTGCTTGACGCGTACGAGCAGGCATCCGTCAGCTTGCATGATGACTTCGCGACTTGCGGTGATAATGGTCGAGGTTTCGCGTTCGGTGATGACGGCAGGTCCTGAAACCCAGTCGCCGGCCTTCATGTCGTTGCGCGACACAATCGAGGCTTTCTGGAAGCTGCCTTCCTGCACATCGAAGATATCACGCACACCGCTGGTTTTGGCGCTGGCAGCCTTTTCGGTCTTGCCAATACGGCCGGGAGGCGTGACTTTTGATGTTGCACGCAGCGACCAGCTAACGATCTCGACATCCAGACCATCAATGACACGTCCGAAGAATTGTTCGTATTGTTCATCAAACAGGTCACGGAACAGCTTTTCGTCAGTGTCGGCATAATCACGGACGTCGATAGTGACAGGCACTTCCCATCCCTGACCGACGTAACGCATGTAAGCCGTGCATTCGAGTGCCGGATCGGCATCTGGAGCGCCGGAACGAACGAAGGACGTGGCTTCGGCAATTAGGTCGGAGATCGTCTGGTTGATCGCCTTGGACTCAAACCGGCTGAGACGGCTGTAAGCACTGCGAACGGATTCGAAACCGAAAGGCGCACGCAGGAAGCCGATAGCCGAACCAACACCGGCACCAGGCGGGATAAGCAGATCCGACATGCCGAGCTTTTCACACAGTCGTGCCGCATGAATTGGTGCTGCACCACCAAAGGCAATCATGGTGAACTCGGAGAGTTCCTTGCCGTTTTCCACCGCATGCATACGCGCGGCATTGCTCATGTTCTCATCAACCACTTCGCTCAGACCGTAAGCAGCGGTGGCGATGTCCGTTTCAAGTTTTGACGCGATGTCGGTATCCATGGCCTTGTCGGAGGCCGGGCGATCAAGCTTCATGGCGCCACCGGCAAATTCATCCGGGTCAAGACGACCAAGGATAAGGTCGGCGTCGGTTACCGTCGGGTTTGCACCGCCGCGACCGTAGCAGGCAGGGCCTGGCTCGGAACCCGCACTGTGCGGCCCAACACGGATCTGGCGCATGCTGTCGATGGTTGCGATAGAGCCACCACCGGCACCGATTTCGACCATTTCGATAACCGGAATGGAAATCGGCATGCCGCTGCCCTTCTTGAAGCGCCATGTACGGGCGACTTCAAAGGTTTTCGATGTTTTTGGTGTCTGTTTTTCAATCAGGCAAATCTTGGCGGTCGTACCGCCCATGTCGTAGGACAGAACCTGATCGAGACCATAGCTGCTGGCAATATGGGCTGCAAAAATGGCACCGCCAGCCGGTCCGGATTCAAGCAGACGAACCGGGAATTCAACGGCGCTTTCGACGCTGATGATACCGCCACCGGAATGGATCATGAAGACCGGGCAGCGCGTGCCTTCTTCGGTCAACCGGCCAACAAGGCGGTTTAGGTAGGACGCCATCAGCGGCTTGACGAAAGCATTGGCGCAAACCGTGTTGAAACGCTGGAATTCGCGCATCTGCGGCGAGACCTCAGACGAGATCGACACCGAAATATCCGGCTTTTTGGCAAGTAGGCGTTCGCGAACGACCTTTTCATGCTCGCCATTCAGATAGGAGTGGATGAAACCGATCGCGACGCTCTCGTAACCAGCTGCAATAATGCGGTCACACAGCGCGTCCACTTCGGCGATATCCAGTGCCTTGAGGACCGAGCCATCTGCACCGATACGTTCATCGATGACAAAACGTTCGTTTCTTGGCACGAGCGGCGCCGGCAGAACAATATTGAGATCATATTGTTCGAAACGGCTTTCGGTGCGCATTTCGATGACGTCACGGAAGCCCTTGGTGGTGATGAAGGCCGTGCGCGCGCCACGTCGTTCAATCAATGCGTTGGTCGCCAGCGTGGTGCCGTGGATGATCGTATCGATCTCGGAAAGCTCGACACCCGCCACCTCCGCCACCTGTCGGATACCCTTGACGATCGCGTTTTCGGGATAAGAGTAATCGGTCAACACTTTGATCGAATGGAGCGTGATGCCTACCTCCATCGCAACGTCGGTGAAGGTGCCACCGATATCGACACCGACCCTGATCTGCTTGCCATCTTTCGCCATTTTATAACTCATGCTCCGTAAGCGAGCTGCTGGTTGTGCCGGGCGCGGGACGTTCAATTTTTGACGTGCGTCCGCCGTTCCCCCACCCACACAATCAGGTGGAGGCCAAAAGCTCTTGAATTGTTGATATTGAGGTGTTCTGCGCGACGGCCGCAGCGGCCGCGCAGAAATTCAGCGTTACTGTTTGCCGGTGAAATCGACACCCGGCAGGGTCGTTGGCAACTTGGCCCGATCAACCCCGATCCATTTTTTGTAGGCGGCATCCAGCGTGCCGTCTGCCGTGTGGCGGGTGACAAAGTCCGTCAGGTAATCCAGCAATTCCTGATCGCCCTTGCGCACTGCCATGCCCTGGAAATTGTCTGCAACCTTGTACTTGCGGTCGAATTGCGCATCGTAACCGGCCTGCTTGATAACAATGCCGTATGTCACGCTGCCAAGAATGGCATCGACCTGGCCAGAAAGCAGTGCCTGAACGGTTGTTGCGTCATCGTCAAAACGTTTGATCTGGGTGTCTGGAGGCGCAACCTTGACCAGCAGTGGTTCAAAAGCGCTGCCGCGGTTAACGCCGATCACGAACTTGCCGAGATCTTCGTTCGCCTTGATGTCAGCATCTTTCTTGCCCCAGACCGTGATGTCATTCGATGAATAAGGAATGACATACTGGATGACCTTGGCGCGTTCCTCGGTAATCGTCATCGACGGCACCAGGAAGTCGACATTGCCGTTGACCAGCAGCGGAATACGGTTCTGCCCGGTGATGCGCTCGAATTTCACCTCAACACCAAGTTCCTTGGCAATCATGTTGGCAATCTCGATATCGAAGCCGTCGTTCTGACCCTTTGGATCAATAAAGCCCCAGGGGAACTGGTCCATCTGTACGCCAATGGTAGCGGTGCCTTTGGCCTTGATTTCTTCCGGCGTCACAGCCAGTGCCGACGTCGCAAATGAGGTCGCGGCAAGAAGGACGGCAGTCAATCCGCCGAGGGCTTTGGAACGCGAAAGAGTGAATGCTGTATTGAACATAGTGTCACCTCTGGTTGGTTTTTTGTCATGCGTTCTTGTGTTACCGAGCGGCGTTCAGGCGCCTTTCGATCCGTGCACTGCAATAGGTCAGTGGTATGCAGATGAAGAAGTAGATGAGTGCAACAGCCCCATAGACCTGCAGCGGCTGAAACGTGATGTTGGCCATTAGCTGTCCAGAGCGGGTAAGCTCTGTCAGGCCGAGAAGTGCGGCAAGAGCTGTACCCTTGATCAGATTGACCAGGAAGCTGATGGTCGCTGG
Source organism: Rhizobium sp. BIGb0125 (assembly GCF_024810055.1). Lineage (NCBI taxonomy): Bacteria > Pseudomonadati > Pseudomonadota > Alphaproteobacteria > Hyphomicrobiales > Rhizobiaceae > Rhizobium > Rhizobium sp. BIGb0125. The sequence goes on along the minus strand of NZ_JANUDV010000007.1, from coordinate 295,405 downwards.
CAGGCCGATGCGGAATGCCTGCGGCAGTACAATATCGACCATGCGGTGTACGTAACCAATACCAAGCGCACGCGCCGCCTCGCTCTGCCCATCAGGAACCGCCTGAATGCTGCCGCGCCAGATTTCACCGAGAAAGGCGCTGGTGTGCAGCGAAAGACCAATGGTCAGCGCCACCCAGACATCCACCTTAATGCCGACCAGCGGCAGGCCGAAATACACGAAGAACAGTTGCACGAGCAGCGGCGTACCCTGGAATATCTGGATGTAGGTCGCCATCAAAATACGCAGCCATTTCCATTTGCTGGTACGTCCAAGTGCGACTGCCAGTCCGAGCGCGCCTCCGGCTGTGAAGGCAAGAAGCGACAGGACGACCGTCCAACGCGCGCCTTCCAGCAAGAACAGGAACTCTCCCCAACCAAATTGACGGATCATCGCACTGCCTCACTTTACAGGATAGGAGAAATACACTCGGCCAATGGCGCCGAGAGCGATGGAAAAGAACTGCGACAGCGCAAGATAAATGGCACCGAGGGTGAGATAGATCTCGAAACTGCGGAAGGTCTGGGAGTCCAGCGTCTGGGCGAAATAGGTCAGTTCTTCCGCCGACACCGATGACATCAGACTGGAGTTCAGCATCATCAGGATAAACTGGCTGCACAGCGCCGGATAAACAGCACGGATGGCAGGCCGAAACACAACGAAGCGGTAAATGTCCACCGTGTGCAAACCAAGCGCTCTGCCCGCCTCGATCTGGCCAGGACGAATGGACTGCACACCGCCGCGAACAATCTCCGCCGCATAGGCCGCACAGTTCAGTGTCATGGCTAGGATCGCCGCCTGCTCTCCGCTTAACCGTATGCCCAGTGCTGGCATGCCGAAGAACACAAAGAATACCTGCACCAGAATTGGCGTGTTGCGGATCAGTTCGATGTAGCCAATGGCGATGGTGCGCAGCACGGGCGTCTTACTCATCCGCATGGACATGAAGACGATGCCAAGGCTCAAACCAAAGACCATCGACAGCGACGACATCTTCAATGTGCCGATGATGCCGTCCGCGAGCATCGGCCAGGCGGCAAATACAGGGGTAAAATCAAACGTATAATTCATCGGTCACTCCTCAGTGGTTGAGGATCTGGCTGAGGAACGTTCTGGTACGCTCATGGGCCGGATTGCTGAAGAACGTGTCCGGTTTGGCGCTTTCGATGATCTCGCCGCGGTCCATGAAAATCACCCGGTGGGCAACAGCGCGCGCAAATCCCATTTCGTGAGTAACGCAGATCATTGTGATGCCGTCATCGGCCAGCGATACCATCGTATCAAGCACTTCCTTGACCATTTCCGGGTCAAGAGCTGACGTCGGCTCATCAAACAGCATGATCTTGGGATCCATGCACAATGCCCGGGCGATGGCGACGCGCTGTTGTTGTCCGCCGGAAAGCTGGGCCGGGAATTTTTTGGCCTGTTCGGCAATATGGACGCGCTCCAGATGACGCATTGCCTTGTCTCTCGCCTCGGCAACCGGCGTTTTGCGAACGCGACGCTGCGCCAGCATGCAGTTTTCAAGAACGGTTAGATGCGGAAACAGATTGAACTGTTGGAAAACCATGCCGACATCACGGCGGATATGGTCTGCGTTGTTACCTTTCTGGCTGAGTTCGGTGCCATTAACGGCAATCTTGCCCTGCTGGATTTCCTCAAGGTGGTTGATACAGCGGATCAAAGTCGACTTTCCCGATCCAGAGGGGCCACACAAAACGATATGTTCGCCCCGTGCGACATTGAGGTCGATGCCCTTCAGCACCTGGAGCGTGCCATACCACTTGTTGACGCCGGTCATCTCTATGGCTTTTTCCGACATGCTGGTCCCGTTCATGGCCAGTTCCCCTTTTTGTTGTCAGGCGTTAGGTGCGATTTCAAATATGGCATCAATCTCGACAGATGATCCGCGCGGCAGAGATCCCGCGCCAAGTGCGGTGCGGACATGACGGCCCTTGTCTCCAAATATCTCGACAAGAAGATCGGAAGCACCATCAACGACGGCCGGATGCCCTTTGAAATCAGGTGGCGCATTGACGAAGCCGCGAAGCTGGACACAGGCAACCACCCGGTCTAGATCCCCGTCCAGCGCAGCGTTGACACGCGCTATGACATTGAGTGCGCAAAGCCGGGCGGCCTGATAACCGTCGCCGGGCGAAATATCCTGACCGACAACGCCGACAAAATGCTCGACGCCATCTATTCTGGGTATCTGACCCGAAACGAACAGCAGACTTCCCGCCACTCGGTGCGAAATGTAATTACCTGAAGCCGGGGCAATCGACGGCAATACGATGCCCAGCTCTGTGAGACGTGCGGAGACGGCACCCATAGCAGCTTTCCATTTTAATTTTTGAACGCGCAGTGTGCGCGGACCACGTTCCCGGAGCCAATCGCCAACCGTCTTGTTACATCTGACTGGTCGTAAGCTCACTTGTTCTGAGGTAGAGCATTATTGAAATAGTACCTCTTGTCAACAACAAACAAAGAGATACTATCTCTTGAAAATTAACTCCATTAAATATCTCTAACAGTATGTTTTTAATCCTTTTTATTAGTGCTATCTCATCTCTGAATTTTCTGACATTGTGCGGCAATACAAATTTTTTTTTAAAATAAAAGCCAAATTATCGTCCAAATATACCGTACAGCCGCCATCTCAACCTCAGAGTGCGCACACTTAAAAAGCGAAAATTGACCAAAGAGGTAGCATCACTTGGCCAAGTAGTGATACCTTGCCGACAGAAGTGAGATTTTACCGCAAAACATAAGCGATACAGGAACTGCGAACTTTGGATACTCTGACAGGCCGAACCATACAGGCGTTGAAAACCCACATAAGCGAAAGCCAGTTTGAAAGTGGTTTCAAGCTGGGTTCACTCAATGACTTATCACAGCAGTTCGGCGTCAGTAGAACAGTCATCCGTGAAGCCGTCTCGGCGTTGCGATCCGACGGCGTGGTGGAATCACGGCACGGGGTTGGCGTGTTTGTCCGGCAAGCGCCCCGAGTGGCTGAGAGCGAACCGGATACATTCGATGCAGACGTAGCGCTCGCTCCATTTGCGCGCCTGAAAACTTCATTCATGGATCTCCTGGAATTAAGAATGGCCTTCGAGGTTCATGCAGCCGGCCTGGCCGCTACCCGCCGTTCATGGGCGCAGGAATCGAACATCTGGAATGCCGCGCGCCAGTTCGAAGCATCGCTGGAAGATGAAAGCGCACTCGACCATCTCGATTTCATTTTCCATCGCTCGATTGCCGAAGCGACGAATAACGGCGCCTTTATCGAATTTTTCAGTCTGATGAGCCTGCAAATCCTGCCGCAGCCAGCCTTTTCGAGACAACTCAATCCTGCACTGATTACCCCGGATTACATTCAAAACACCGTTGTCGAACACCGCGCCATCTGCGAGGCAATCAGCTCCGGTATTTCGGAAAAAGCGCGAGAAGCCATGCGCGCCCATCTGAACCGCAGCCATTTGCGCTATCGCGGATTTTCAGATGGCACCACCTCGCCGCTCAGCAATGTCGCGCGGGAAGACTGAGCGAAGCGCAGGCTCTCTGTTTAACGACCCATAGCTGGCGATAGAGCCATGCATGGCCAAGGCTGTCTCCCGATGAAAGCAGTCGGCAGAACCGGAAGTTCCTGAAGGGAATTTCCGTCAATGTGCACAACCGACATCAAACGTCCGTTGCAACCGCGCACGACCTGTGACCTCCCCTTCATGATTCACGCTTCCCCACGCGTTGGTTTGCAAAGAAATTCTCATTGTCGTCGGGATATTAGATTATATTACCTATAAATTTTATAGATTTTAATTACATAAGATGAGCGGGACAGACGTCCGTTTCCACACACTCCGAAATCGGAAAATAATTACTTATTTTCATACAGTTACACAAAACTGAGGCGCGTTGAAAACTTCATCGCCTGCGATGCATGGGCGTGAGCTGGAACACAGAACCGACACCCGAAGTACCAGTTCTATTTTTTGTTGCAGACGAGCAGTGCAGGCAAACAGATGACCCAGCGGGAAATCCACCTCAACCTTTTTATGCGGTTACAGGGCAATCACTTGTCCGGATGGCGGCACCCTAAAAACCGCATCAATGAAATTCTCGACATTGATTATTACATTGAGATCGCCCGCAAGGTTGAGGCGGCCAAATTCGACTCGCTGTTCATTGCCGACGGTCTCTCGGTCATCAATCACCCTTGGAAAGGGTTGAGTTGGCTCTTTGAGCCTTTGACACTTCTCTCGGCGCTGGCTGTCTCCACAAAACATATTGGTCTCATCGCCACGGCATCGACAACCTATTCGGACCCCTTCAGCGTCGCCCGCGCATTCGCAAGCCTCGACCACATTTCGAAAGGTCGCGCGGCCTGGAACATTGTCACGACATTCCATCCGGAATCAGCAGCAAACTTCGGAGACCGCCCGATCCCCGAACATGCGACGCGGTATGATCGTGCTGCAGAATTTGTCGATGTGGTGCGAAAGCTGTGGGACAGCTGGGAAGCAGACGCTCTCGTCAGAAACAAGGCTCAGGGAACACTGGTCGATTATGACAAGGTTCACGCCATTGATCACAAGGGGCCCTATTTTGATGTACGCGGCCCGCTGACCAGCCCGCGACCACCACAGGGCCACCCTCTGCTCGTTCAGGCTGGCGCATCAGCCAGCGGCCAGAAATTTGCCGGTGCCTATGCGGACGCGATTTACGCACCAGGCGACGACTTTGACCAGACGCTGGCGTTCACCAAACAGATCAGGGAAGCAACAGAACGTTCCGGACGGCCGCGTAACGCAATCTCCGTTCTGGCAGCCCTTTGCCCCGTACTGGCAGACACTGAGCAGGCAGCCAAAAACATCGCGCAAGAACTGCATGAACTGTCAACAGTCGATCACGTCTATGGGTCGATGCGCAGTTGGTTTGGACTGGAACTGTCTGAGATTGGACCCGATGAACCCATCCCGCATGAGCTTTTGCCAGAGCCGGATCAGGTTCAGGGCCTAAGAAGCCGCTACGAACAAATCCTGCGTCTGATCAAGGACAAGAACCACACGCTGCGCGACATTGCCAAACATCTCGAAGGCAGCAATGACGGCGGCTATTTCGTCGGCACGCCCGAGCAGCTAGCCGACCGTCTGGGACACTGGTGGGAAACGGGTGCCGTCGACGGCTTCAACCTGTCCCTGCCCTATTACGACGAACCACTCGACATCTTCATCAATGAGGTTCTGCCGATCCTGCAAAAACGCGGGCAGTTCCGTACAGACTATGCAGCCGGAACGCTGCGTGACCGTTTCAGAGGTTGAATACAATGAGCAAGATTATCACCGATGTGCAGATTGAAGGTGCGACAACCCATATTCCGGGCCGCTTTCTGATCGGCAATGACAGCTTCCAGATCGTGACCGACGCAACCGCTGGCAAAGGTGGTCGCGGACAGGCAGCAGGCACCTCGCACCTGATTGGTGGCGCGCTCGTCACCTGTGCATTGAACGTTTTCAGAGGCGCAATTGAGCCTGATCTGCCCGCATTTCGAAATGTGCATATTGATGCCCGTTTCCAGCGGGTCGAGGGTCAGACAAACCTCGGCTCGCTCCATCTCGACGTCGCAGTCGAAGGTATCGATCAGACCGAGGCCAACCGTCTACGCCAGCTCTACCTCGATAATTGCTCGATCTATCAGGCGCTGACCGCAACGAGAGCGCTCGACATTACTGTTTCCTCCCGCCCCCAATAATCTCCCCAACGCAGGGTAAAATCCATGACCCACACGCTTTCACGTCGTCATTTTCTAGGTGCCGCAGGCGCCTCAGCCGCCGCACTGACACTGGCTGGTAAGTCCAGCGTTTTCGCAGCCGATAATGTTCAGATCCAGCAGCAGGTCTGGACAGGCGCGCAGGAAATTGTACCGCAAAAGGTTGCGAGCGCATTTCAGGCTGCCAATCCCGGCGTCAGCATCACCGTTGCACCGGGCTCATCCAATGCGGTGCTCAACACCATTGTAGCCGCCCGCAAGGCAGGCAGCCCTCCACCGATCAATGTCGGTTTCTTCAACCTCGAAAACACCGCACGTGGCCTCGCCGAAGATGCATGGGTGGCACTGAACGCTGCCGACGTAGAGAACCTCGACAATATCCACGACGACTTTCGCCTGCCAAACGACGTCGGCGCATTCCCGTGGATTGACCTCGGCGGCATCATCTACAATGCCGAAAAGGTCAAGGAACCACCGAAGTCCTGGAAAGACCTGTTCGACCCTAAGTATCACGGACGTGTCGCGACTTTCGATGGCTTCTGGACAGGCAATGGCGTGCTTGCAACCGCCTATGCCAATGGCGGCAGCATCGCTGACATTGAACCTGCGCTGAAGATTTACGAAGAAGCCGCCAAGTCCGGCCACATCCATTCGCTGTTCAACTCCAACGCCCAGATCCAGCAGCTTCTGGCAAGTGGTGAAGTCTGGATTGCACCGCACTTCCGCGGTATTGTACTGCCTTGGATCAAGGAAGGCGCACCATTCGGTTATGCGATACCGGAAGAAGGGCAAATCCTGTTCCCTGAAGGTTTCCAGCTGTTGAACGGCAGCACGGATGATCAGCTGCGCGTTGGCCGCAACCTGATCAATGAAAGCCTGACACGCGAAAACATCATCGATTACGCGGTCACTGCCTCAGTTGTACCTGTCCTGAAAGATAATAGTGGTCTGCCAGAAGAACTAGCCAATGATCCGGCCGTCTCCAGCGAGCAACTCGCCAAGGCCCTGAGACTGGATTACGCGAAGATCGCTGCAAACCATGCGGGTTGGCTCGACCAGTGGAACCGGCGCGTGAAAGCGAACCTGTCGTGACGGCAGCAGCCATCGACATACGCCTAAGCAATGTCGGCAAAAAGTTTGGCGACCAGACCGTCGTTGAACCTTTGAACCTCGATATCCGTCAGGGAGAGTTCTTCTCCCTGTTGGGGCCATCGGGATGCGGCAAGACCACGACACTTCGCATGATCGCGGGTCTGGAAGCACCGACAGAAGGTGAAATCACCATCCGCGGCAAGTCGGTCATCGGTGTTCCCGTGGAGCGCCGGCCGACCAATATGGTGTTCCAGAAGCTTGCCCTTTTTCCTCATTTGAGTGTTTTTGATAACATCGCCTTCGGGCTGAAGCTCAAACGCACGTCAAAACATGAGATACGCAACCGCGTCTCTGCCATTCTGGAAACAGTAAAGCTTGAGGGATACGGACAGCGCGCCATTTCCCAATTGTCAGGCGGCCAGCAACAGCGTGTGGCTATCGCCCGTGCGCTGGTCAATGATCCTGCGGTGTTGTTGCTTGACGAACCCTTGGGCGCTCTGGACCTGCAGCTGCAATTGCACATGCAGCAGGAACTGGTTCGCATTCAACGCGCCTCCGGCACCACTTTTGTGTACGTCACCCACAATCAACAGGAAGCACTTGCGATGTCTGACCGCGTCGCTGTGATGAATGCCGGGCGTTTTGAACAGGTTGATACACCACTGGCGCTTTTTCACCGCCCTGCCTCCGAATTTGTCGCCCGCTTCATGGGGCAGACCAATGTTCTGAGCGGCGAAGTGACAGCCAAAAACGGCAATGAAGCACACGTTTCGGCGCAAGGGCTGACTTTCGTGCTGATCGGCCAGGAAACACTGGCCGTCGGTGACAAGGTGCTGCTTTCCATTCGCCCTGAACGGTTACATCTCGCCACACAACAAGACGCCAAACTCAGCCTTCCACTGTTGCGCACTTTGTTTCAGGGAACGACGGTTCTCTACACATTCGGCCTGCCCGGTGGCGACGAGCTGAACGTTTCGGCACTTGCCCCCTCAGGCGCACTGCCCGAAGCCGGTCAACAGGTTGGTCTGCGCTGGGAAAATGACGCCGCAATCTTGCTCAATCGCTCGCCGGCAGAGACATCATCGAAATGACCCTCCGAGAGCGCTCACCCTGGCTGCTGCTGATCTCACCGGTCGTTGTGCTGGTGGCACTGCCGTTTATCGCCAGTCTGGCGTTGGTCATCGGCTTTGGCTTCTCCGGCAGGCAAGCTATCGGGCTGGAAGTCTGGGCACGGTTCATCACCGACCCGTTTTCGTGGAAGGTCATCTGGACCACCCTGTGGTTGGCAGCCCGTGTGACATTTTTCTGCCTCCTCATCGGTTACCCGGTTGCCTTTGCACTCAACCAACTGAAATCACCGCTGGCCCGCGGCATTGCCTTCACTGTTCTTTTCACACCTCTGTTGATGAGCGTGATTGTGCGGGCCTACGGCTGGATCGTTCTGCTCTCCAGCCAAGGGCTGGTGAACTCCGTGCTTGGTATTGCTGGCCTTGGCCCGTTTCGACTGATGCTGAATGATTTTGGCGCGCTGATTGCCATGGTGCATGTGATGTTGCCATTTGCGGTTCTGCCGCTGTTAAGTTCCATCAATCAGTTGCCACCCAGTGGCATCGAAGCGGCGAGAGATCTGGGGGCGAACCCCGTGCAGGTATTGCTGCGTGTCATCTTTCCATTGACGCTGCCCGGCATTCTCTCGGCAATCGAGATCGTATTTGCGCTTGCCGCCTCTGCCTTCGTCACACCTTCCATTTTGGGCGGTGGACGTGTGCTGACCCTGCCGCGGCTGATCTATGACAATATCGGCAGTCTCGACTGGGCACTGGCCGCGGTCCAAAGTCTCACGCTGCTTGGCATCACCGTTCTTGTTCTTTTCAGCCTTCGTCGCCTCGGACGGTTGTTCCGTTATGAAGGAGCGACGCGTTGAAACGCACCATCCTCAATATCATTCTCGGCGCAACGCTGGTCTTCATGGCCGCGCCTATTATTGTTGTGATCATCAATGCATTTAATGTCAGCGCCTATAATGCCTGGCCGCCACCCGGCCTGACTTTGGCGTGGTTTCAAAAGGCGCTTGCCAATCAGGGCTTTATCACAGGCCTGTGGCGTTCTCTGGCGGTCGCTATACTTGCAACCCTCGTCATCGTAATGATCGGCATACCCGCCGCCTACGCCATTTCGCGGTTCCGTTTCCGGGGGCGCGAAGTCCTTCGCTCCGTACTGCTTGCGCCGCTCGTCGTACCACGCGTGGTGCTGGGTTTTGGTCTATTCATCTTGTTTGTCACGACACGCTCGCAACTGTTCGGCACTCTACCGGGCATCGCGCTTGCGCATGTCATTCTTGTGGTCCCATTTGTGGTGATCATCTTCCTCGCCGCTCTCGAAGATGTCGATCCCAAACTGGAAGAAGCGGCCCGCGATCTGGGCGCCGGCCCGGTTCGCGCGTTCTTTTTGGTGACCCTGCCGCAAATGCGTGTGGCGTTGCTGTCCGCATCGTTCTTCTGCTTCATCACATCCTTTGACGAGGTGGAAACAACGCTATTTGTGGTGCAGCCCGCGGTTAAGACACTTCCCGTTGCGCTCTATCATTACCTTGAATTCCAGCAGGACCCGACAATCGCTGCTGTCTCCAGCCTGATGATTGCCGTCACATTTGTGTTCATCCTGCTCGGCCTGTTCCTGACGAACGGGCAATTCTGGAAAAAGATCTTCGCCAACTCATAAGCCGCGTACCGATCGGAACTGACAGGCCTGCCGATCGTCCAGCCGTCGGCAGGTCTGTTTTTGGGGTGATTACAAGGTTGGAACCAGAATGGCGCGCGGTTCCAGAAACTCATCCAGACCATAAGCGCCAATTTCGCGACCAATGCCCGATTGCTTGAAGCCGCCGAACGGCGCGTGAGGATCATGCGGTGCACCGTTGATGATGACCCGGCCGGCGATCAACCGGTCAGCAACAGCCAGCGCGCGGGTTGTGTCGGCAGAAAGCACATAGGCCTGCAAGCCATAATCGGAATCATTGGCGATCTCGATTGCTTCGTCGTCATCGCGGTAAGTGATGACGCTCAGAACAGGCCCGAATATCTCTTCGCGGGCGATCCTCATGTCGTTCGTCACATCGGCAAAGATTGTCGGGCGAACAAACCACCCTCTACTGATCCCGTCCGGGCGCCCCTCGCCACCGGTCAAAACAGTCGCACCTTCCTGCTTGCCGAGTTCGATATAGGATTGGATACGCTGCCACTGCCGTTCATTGACAAGCGGCCCGATCCTGACATCTGGATCACCGGGATTTCCAACCTTCAGCTTCTCGGCCTCGCTCTTCAATCGCGCCAGTATCTCGTCACGACGCGAAAGCGGGATCAGTATTCTGGTTCCGGCAACGCAGGCCTGGCCGCTATTGGCAAAGCCGCTCATCAGGGCAACCGGTATCGCTCTATCCAGATCGGCATCGTCAAGCACGATTGTCGGCCCCTTGCCGCCTAGCTCCAGAACAACCCGTTTCATCGTCTCAATGGCCGCACGCTGGATGATTTTTGCAGCAGCAGTAGAACCGGTAAAGCTGACAGAAGCGACATCAGGATGTGTGGTGAGTTCTGCTCCGACAACCGGGCCAAGGCCGTTTACAACATTCAGTACACCAGCCGGCAGATCTGCGGCATGCAGGCATTCCAGCAATATCTGGGTCTGGATAGCGCTCTGTTCGGCAGGTTTGATCACGACGGTGGAACCTGAACCAATGGCGTGGGCCAGCTTCGTGGCAATGAAACCAAAGTTGCTGTTCCATGGGGTTATGGCTGCCATGACACCCAGTGGCAGCATTTTAACGGCGCTGGAACCGGCCTGCCTGTCAAAGGCATAGTTCTCGACCGTTTCGGCCATAACATCGAAGATCGATGCGGTGTTCTGCACGGAAAAGCCGGTGAAGTAGGCGGGTGCACCATATTCATCGGTCATGGCCGCGGTCAGGTCGTCCGTCCGGTTCCGAACCGCCGCACTCAAACGATGCAACATGGCAATACGATCTGCCTTGCTCGTGCGTGACATCGCTGGAAAAGCCCGTTTGGCGGCAGTGATAGCGGCACGCGTGTCACCTGCATTGCCAAGCCTCACTGTTCCGATTTTTTCCTCGGTTGCCGGGTTGAATAGCTTCAATATGTCTGTGCCTTCAGGCGTGACGAATTGACCGTTGATGTAAATCTTGTCGATGTTTCGCATGTCTTGGCCTCCTTGGCTGTTGACAGAAATATGCGTCGACGTCATCGATCTTATTAGATACACAATAAGACACGGGCTGATGAGGAACATTGCGCAATGACCAAGGCAAGCCTCGCCGAACTTGAAGCGGTTGCTGTTGTTGCCCGGAGGGGCGGTTTCCGGGCAGCGGCGCGGGAACTTGGCGTATCCTCGTCAGGCCTTAGTCACGCAGTTGCGGGTCTTGAAGAGCGTATGGGCGTTCGTCTGTTCAATCGCACCACCCGCAGCGTGGTGCTGACCGCAGCCGGCGAGCAGTTCATCGAGACAATTGCCCCGGCATTGGCTGCAATTGAAGGTGCGCTTGAAAATGCCGGAGAGCATGTGGCAGAACCGTCAGGTGTGTTGCGTCTGAACATGGCACTGGGTGCCGCGCGATTCATTCTCCAGCCTCTGGTGCTCGAATATCTCAGACGGTTTCAGCGCATGCATGTCGAGATCGTCACGGATTCGGAACTGGTGGATGTCATCGCCAACGGATGTGACGCCGGCATCCGGTTGGAAGATCGCGTACCACCAGACATGATCGCGGTGCCCATCATTCCTGACATGCGCGAGGTCGTCGTTGCCTCGACAGATTACGTCAAACAGCGTGGCATACCTCACCATCCCAAGGACCTGCTGATGCATGAGTGCATTCGCGCGCGCATGGCAAGCGGTCGCATTTATCGCTGGGAATTTTCCAAGGGCAATGAACGCCATGCGCTTGATGTACCTGGACGCATGGTACTGGATGAAAGTGGCTTGATGCTTGACGCCGCGCTCAGCGGTGCAGGTATTGCCTATCTGTCGGAACGCGCGATCTCACCCCATCTGGACAGCGGCGATCTGCAGATCGTTCTTAGCGATTGGACACCGCCCACGCCCGCTCTCTGCCTTTATTACCCGGGCCGTCGGCACGTTCCGCAAAAGCTGCGGGCATTTATCGACCTTGCACGTGAGTACTCACGCAAAGGCAGCCTCACGACGTCGGCATCGCTTGGTCGCGGTTAAATGCAGCGTCTCTCGGCCCACCGGCAAGAGACGCTTTCTTTCTTGTGTTCAATAGGCCATGGCAAGGCTGAACAGACCTGCGAGCGCTGAAGGTTCTGTCGAGGTAATGTCATAGATGCACGGTGCGGCAAACACCGACGCCACAACAGCCAGAATGACCATCTTTCGCATGTCGCCCTCCCTTCAAATCAGCTTGAGCTCTACGTTGATATTGCCGCGTGTTGCCTTGGAATAGGGACAATTCTGATGCGCCTCTTCAACGAGCGCCCGCGCCAGTTCAGCCTCCAGGCCCGGCAGGCTGATATTGAGACGTGCCTGCAGAAAATAGGCATCACCGGTCATCCCGAGATCAACCTCGGCATCGACAGCCGTTCCCTCGGGAAGACGCAACTTTCGCTTGGCCGCAGCCAGCCCCATTGCTCCGATAAAGCAGGCCGACCAGCCAGCTGCGAACAGTTGCTCCGGATTGGTGCCGGGTTTTGAGGTTCCCGGTGGCGACAGCTTCACATCAAGCTGTGCATCATCGCTACGGACAAATCCATCACGACCACCTGTGGTGTGGGTCTTTCCGGTATAGAGAACCTTTTCAATCTGGGTCATGGAAACACTCCTTTGTTGCTGACAAGGCGTGTTTTGACGGATCGACGTATCCTGCGTGTTTCAGAAAATCATTGAAATGTAAGCTATTGTAGGGCCGGGAGCGCGAGATACTTTGACGTACAATTCCAAGGCTTTATTCAATGATCGGGGCGCTCAGTCGAGCGTGAGTTCCGCAACCAATCCGCCACCATCACGATTGTACAAACGCACCGAACCACCAATTGCCACTGAAAGCTGCTGGGCGATCGCCAGACCAAGCCCCGTCCCGCCAGTCTCGCGATTGCGGGATTGCTCCAATCGGAAAAACGGCTGCATGGCAGCCTCCAGCATATCCTCGGGAATACCCGGACCACGATCGAGAACGCTGATAACCGTTTTCCCCTGATTGCCCTGTATCACGCTGATTTCGGCGGCCCCGGAAAACTTGATCGCATTGTCGATGAAATTTGTGAGTATCCGCCGCAACGCATGTGGTTTGGTAGCCACCGTGCCTTTGACAAGATCGATGACACGGACTGCCTTGCCGGTGTCCTGATAGTCGTAGGCGATGCTGTCGATGAACGAAGAAAGATCGATCCGCGACAGCTTTTCAGCATTGCCATGCGAACTGCGTGCATAGGCAATACCGTCCTGCACCAGTCGTTCGATTTCACTGAGATCACCGACCAGCTTGTCTTTTTCAGGCGTATCGTCCGCCATTTCGGCCCGCAGGCGCATCCGGGTAATCGGTGTTTGCAGATCGTGCGAAATCGCCGCCAGAATTTGCACGCGTTCTTCCAGATGGTGGGCAATCCGGTCTCGCATGGCGTTAAACGCACGCCCTGCCCGTGCGACTTCGGCAGGGCCAGTTTCACTCATCGGCGCGCCTTGTTTGCTGGGATCCACCGCATCGGCAGCGGCCGCGAGATCCGCAAGCGGACGGATCGCCTGACGCACCGCAAACCACGTGCAGAGTATCAGCAATGCCATCTGGATGGCGAACACATAAGGAAGCCAGCTGGCTATCGGCATGACACCGCGCGGTGTGACATCGATCGTCAGCTGCGAGCCATCAGACAGGACAACATGCCCCTGCAGTCTTTTGTCATCACCGGGAATTGCCTCAACCTTAAGCGGAAACCGGTGGCCGGCCGCCTCTTCGATCCGCTCGGCGATTTCAGCAGCACGGCCTGACATGTCTGGTATGCCGGCAAGACCCGGCCCCAGAACGAGACGGTAATTTCCGCGGCTGAGCCGGTCAATCCATTGTGACCTTTCATCCGCTGGCAGGCGGTCGATAACGGCAATAGATGTTGCCAGATCGCTTTCCAGCGTGCCGAGCATCACCGCCTTGGCCGACATGTAACGTTCAATGAACAGAATGCTGAAAGAAAGACTGTAGGCGATCGCCAGACCGGCAAACAGAATGATGAAAAGCCTTGATCGCAACGTACCGGGCCACCAGCCTTGGCGGTCAGCCCCGTTTTTTGCAGCATCGATTTTGCCAACGCTGGTCATGTCCTGGCTTCCGAAATCTCGACCGGGACGGAAAAGACATAGCCTTCCGCCCGGACGGTCTTGATGTAGGTTGGCTCACGCGCATCATCACCCAATCTCTGCCGCAACCGGCTGACGAGAAGATCGATCGAACGGTCAAACAGTTCGGCATCGCGACCTTGTGTCAGGTTCAGCAGTTGATCGCGATTGAGCACCCGCTGCGGGTGATCGATAAATACCCTCAGCAAACGGTATTCCGCACCGCTGAGCGCAATTTCCGTTCCTTCTCCGTCAAGCAAATGGCGGCCGACCGTATCCAGACGCCAGTTACCAAAGGTCAACAGACGCCCTGCTTCGCTGATTTGCAGATTTGGCGGCAACATTCGTGTCCGGCGCAAAACCGCTTTGATGCGGGCAAGAAGTTCACGCGCAGCAAACGGTTTGGGCAGATAGTCATCTGCCCCCATTTCCAACCCGATGATCCGGTCCATCTCGTCATCGCGCGCAGTCAGCATCAGCACCGGTGTCGCCTTGTGTTTGCCAGCCCGCAGTTCACGACACAGAACAAGCCCGTCGTCGCCCGGCATCATGACATCGAGCACGATCAGATCGACGGTGTTGTTATCGAGAAATGTCCGCATCTGCCGCCCGTCAGCGGCCACCGTTGTGCGCAATCCGTTCTTTATCAGATAGCTCGAAACCAGTTCGCGGATGTCACGGTCGTCATCGACGACCAGAATGTGGTCTATGTGTTCCATGAATGTCTTCAACGTCTTGGGGCTGGCACGCGGTGCTATACCGCATGCGTAATCTACTCTGACAAGAAAAGATATTGGCTCCTAAAACTTGCCAATGTCGAGAACCGCCTGCGCAAATGCCTGTGGTGCTTCCTGCGGCAGGTTATGGCCTATGCCACCAGTGATATTGCGGTGTTCATACCTGCCGGAAAATCTCGCGGCATATGCCGATGGGTCAGGATGGGGCGCACCGTTGGCATCACCTTCCATGGTGATGGTCGGGACGGTGATAACAGGCAGTTTGGCAAGCCGCTGCTCATAGGCATCGTACTGTGCTTCACCCTCCACCAGTCCCAGCCGCCAGCGATAGTTATGGATGGTGATATCAACATGATCAGGATTGTCGAAAGCCGGGCTTGAGCGATCAAAAGTCGCATCGTCAAACGCCCATGTTGGAGACGCTGTCTTCCAGATCAGCCGCACGAAATCACGGGTGTTGGCCGCATAACCGGCGCGACCCCGTTCTGTCGCAAAATAAAACTGATACCACCATGATAGTTCGGCCGCAGGCGCTAGCGGCTTCTTGTTGATATCCTGACTGCCAATGAGATAGCCGCTGACAGACACCAGCCCCTTGCAGCGTTCAGGCCAGAGGGCCGCCATGATATCAGCGGTGCGCGCACCCCAGTCGTAACCGGCAACAATTGCCGTCTCGATATCAAGTGCATCAAGAAGTGCAATCATATCCACAGCGAGAGCCGATTGCTGGCCGTTGCGCGGTGTATCGCCGGAAAGGAACCGGGTTGTCCCGTATCCACGCAAGTAAGGTACAATCACCCGGTAGCCCGCCGATGCCAGAATTGGCGCGACATCGACATAGCTGTAGATGTCATAGGGCCATCCATGCAGCAGTAAAACCGCGGGACCGTCAGCGGGACCTGCCTCCGCGTAACCGACACTGAGAACGCCAGCATCAATCTGCTTCAAGGCCGCAAATTCTGTATGGCCATCCGCCTTTGTTGCGGCACTCATCGCCGTCTGCGGCGGTGCGACTGCGGCTTCAGCCTTTGCCAGGGCGGGAACGCCGAGCTCGACGGCAGCGGCAGCCATTGCGGCGACACCGAAAAAGTGACGGCGATTGAGATTGATTTCGTTGCTCATGAGCTTTCTCCGATTTGCATAATCACGATCAAGAGAAAGCCCGTGCCATGTATCTCCGGTGTGTCGTTGACGACCGAAATTGCATGAGCATGTAGCTTTTAGGCTCCCAGATACAATTCGATACATTTTGCAGGGCGACCGGACACATGCGGGATACGTCGTGACGACCACATTGGCGTCATCGCTGGTTTTAGGATCATCACATCACACCAGCTCCACGTTTCAAGGAGACGACGATGACGCTTCTTATCATTGCCTATCTGGGCGGAGCCCTGACCATTCTCAGCCCATGCATCCTGCCCATTCTTCCCTTCATCTTTGCCCGAACCGGGCAGCCATTTCTGCGCGATACATTGCCGATGCTCGCAGGCATGGCGGTAACCTTTGCGCTAGTGGCAACGCTGGCAGCCGTTGGTGGCAGCTGGGCAATCCATACGAATGAATACGGGCGGCTTGCCGCCATAGGCTTGCTGGCGATTTTCGGCGTAAGCCTGCTGTCGCCACAGATTGCGGCTGTCATCACACGGCCTGTTGTCGATCTTGGAAACCGGCTTATCAATGCCCGTGGCAAACCCGGCTCGGCAAGCTCTTCTGTCAGTGCACTCATTCTTGGTGTTGCAACCGGCCTGTTATGGGCGCCCTGCGCTGGCCCTATCCTTGGACTTGTGCTGACCGGAGCAGCTCTCAAGGGTGCCAATCTCGAAACGACCTTCCTGCTGGCTGCCTATGCGGCAGGTGCCGCCACATCTCTTGGTCTTGCTCTTTTGCTCGGCGGTAAAGTCTTCGCCACTCTCAAGAATTCTCTTGGGGTTAGCGAACGCATTCGCCAGGCTCTGGGAGTTGCTGTTCTGGCAGGTGTCGGGGTGATTGCCCTTGGTCTCGATACCGGCCTGCTCGCACGGCTTTCCTATGCCAGTACATCTGCCTTCGAACAGGCCATCCTTGATCGCGTTCATCCCAAAACAGACGGTTCCAGTTCGTTTGACGTGGCTAGCAATGGCAAACTCGTGGCACCGGCGGACCTGACCACGTCATTTCAAGCCAATCTGCCGGTTGAAGGTCGCGCACCATCGTTTAGCGGTGCGGTTGAATGGCTGAACTCGCCACCGCTTACCTCGGAGCAATTACGTGGCAAGGTCGTCCTTGTCGACTTCTGGACCTACTCCTGCATCAACTGCATTCGCACCGTTCCCTTTGTCCGCGCCTGGGCAGAAAAATACAAGGATCAGGGGCTCGTCGTCATTGGCGTTCATGCGCCGGAATTTGCCTTTGAAAAGAAAATCGACAACGTCCGCAAAGCGGTTGGCGACTTCAAGATCGATTATCCCGTTGCAATTGATAACGACTACAAGATCTGGCGTGCCTTCGAAAACAACTATTGGCCGGCCCATTACCTGATCGATGCAAATGGTCAGATCCGGTACCACCACTTTGGCGAAGGAAACTACCGCCAAACGGAACAGGCAATTCAAGATCTGATCCACGAAGCCGGCAGCAACATGCAGGCAAGCACACCAGTCAACCCTGCCGCACAGGGGGCTGAGGCAAGCCCAGATCTCAAGAATATCCGCTCTGGCGAAACCTATCTCGGTTATCAACGCGCGACCGGTTTTGTCTCACCGGAAACCGTCGAGCCGGGCGTCGCCACTGATTATTCTGTCGACGACCCTGATCTCAACCAATGGGGTCTGGCCGGCACATGGACCATAGACCCGGAACAGGCCGTATCGACCAAGCCGGATGACAAGATCGTCTCCCGCTTCAGCGCCCGTGACCTGCATCTTGTCCTCGGTTCCGGTGAGGCCGGCAAACCCATCCGTTTCCAGGTCACCATTGATGGCAAAGCACCGGGTGCACACCATGGTGCAGACATTGATGCCGACGGTTACGGCACGGTCAGTTCGACAAGACTTTATCAGCTTATTCGCCAATCCGGCGACGTAACAACCCGCAAATTCGAAATCCGCTTCCTTGATCCCGGTGTGGAAGCCTACGCCTTCACATTCGGCTGATGCCTGCCCCGTAACCCATTCTCAAAAAGGAAACTTCACCATGCAGCGTTCTATTTCCACAATCGCAGTGGCCTTCGTCGCCAGCCTTGCCGCTTTTGCCGCTCATGCAGCCGACGTTAAAAACATTGTTGTCGTCCATGGCGCCCTTGCCGATGGGTCAGGCTGGAAGAAGGCAACTGAAATTCTCGAAAAGCGGGGGTTTAATGTCACGATTGTCCAGCAACCAATCACCTCGCTGGCCGACGATATTGCTGCAACCAACCGGGTGCTTGACATGCAAGATGGTCCGACCCTGCTGGTCGGCCACAGCTATGGTGGCGTGGTCATTACCGAAGCGGGACATAACAACAAGGTGGCTGGCCTCGTTTACGTGGCAGCCTTTCAACCGGACAAGGGCGAAAGCCTGTTGTCGCTGGCAAGTTCCAAGCCATCTTCGGGCATGAATATCCGCGAGACACTCGACGGTCAGTATCTCTATCTCGACCCGGCAGCTTTCGCGAAAGACTTTGCGGCGGACCTTCCTCAGGATGAAACGGCTTTTATGGCAAAGGCGCAGGTTTTTGCATCCAAACAATCCTTCTCTGCCAAGATCGGTGACCCTGCCTGGAAGGCCAAGAGCAGCTGGGCGATCGTCGCGACGCAGGATCGTTCAATCAATCCCGAGCTAGAGCGTGACATGGCCAAACGTGCAGGCAGTGCGATTACCGAAATAACAGCAAGCCACGCGGTCTTTGCCTCGCAACCGGAAAAAGTTGCAGATGTGATTGAGGCTGCGGCACGCCAGTCTTCAAAATAAAAGCCAGCGTACCCAGCGTGTTGGTTCCCTATGCCAGCCGCCCTCACGAAAGGGCGGCTGAATGGATTGCTCGCTAGAGACTTCCGACCCCGCCATCGACCAGCAGTTCCGTTCCGACAACAAAGGATGCTTCGTCGGATGCAAGGAATACTGCGGCCTTGGCAAGTTCCAGTGGCGTGCCCAGACGACCGATGGGCACCAGCTGTCGGATTTCACGGCGCAACGCTTCTTCCGCGTCACTTTCCAGACCAAGCTTGCCAAGGGCAGGTGTTTCGGTTGGACCGGGGCTCAATCCATTGACCCTGACACCCCTGTCTTTGAACTCGCCGGACAAGGTCCGCGCCAGTGACAGAAGGCCAGCCTTGCTTGCGGCATAGGCGCTGGACTGCGGCAAGCCGATATGAGCAGAAACAGACCCACAAAGAATGACCGAAGCCGGAGCCTTCAACAGCGGTAAAAGCGCCTGAACAAGAAAGAACGGCCCCTTCAGATTGGTCGCGAACAAGGCGTCATAGGTTGCCTCGTCCCAGTCTTCCAGCGGACGGTGTGTCACATCGCCCGCATTGATGAACACCACATCGAGGTCTGGCCATGCCTCACTTAATTGTGCTGCCAGTTGACGTTGTGCCGCGATATCACCCGCCTCGTTGGCAATTGCGATGACATCGCCATCCAATTGACGTTTTGCGTCCTCCAACCGTTCGACTGAGCGGCCGGTGATGGCAACCTTTGCACCCTCCTTCAGGAATTGGCGCGCCGTTTCCAGCCCAATGCCGCTGGTCCCACCGGTTATCAGCGCGTGTTTGCCTGCAAGGCGTCCCATAATATGTCTCCTTTTTTGATGCGAGACGATTGTCAGGGCTTTAGTATCTTTTGTATAGTAGGCACCAAATTGCTACTAAAGGAAAAAAATGAAAAAACGCATGGAGCAAATTGAACAAGGTGTACGGTGCCCAATGGTTGATTTCGTCAATCTCATCTCCGGCAAATGGGCAATCCCCGTGCTTTATCGCCTGATTGTTGAAAACCAGCCGGTGCGTTTTGGCACCCTGCAACGTGCAGCGACGCCCGTCACCCAGAAGGAACTGACCCGTCACCTCAGGCTTTTCGAAAAACAGGGCTTGGTGAAACGCACGGTCTATCCGGAAATGCCGCCAAGAGTCGAATATGAAATCACGGAACTTGGCCGCACACTGAAACCAACGCTGGATTCTCTGGCCGTCTGGATGACCACACACGGTCCATCGATCCGCGCAACGATTAGCGAGGAAGTTGACGCTTAGCACTATCAACCCAGTGTGCCATCCTTCAAGAGAGGCCGTGTCACCGCCACGATGGCATCAATGGCGACCCGCAGGCGGGGCAACATAACAGGAGATGCAGGCCAGATTGCATGAATCGGCAGATGTCCGGCGATCCTATCGTCCATCAAGGAGACTAGCCGACCGCTGACCAACTCATCTCGTACAAGCCAGCGTGGCAAAAGGCCAAGCCCCTGCCCATCGCAGATCGCCGAATGTGTCAATAGACTCCCATCAAGCACAAGGCGCGCCTTGGGGTGCCAGTTCACCATTTCCCCGTCGAGACTGCGAAATTGCCACGGTGCGGGTTTGCCCTGACGCGGCGCTGCGATCACATCGTGATCGTCGAGATCCGCTACACTTTGTGGCATGGGTCGTGTCTCGAAATAGCTGGGCGAACCACATAGAACGATTTGCTGCAGCCCCAAAGATCGAGCGGTCAGGCCGCTGACATCGGGTATCTCGCCAATTCTGACAGCAAGATCCGTCATGCCATCCAGGAGATTGCTCGGTTCCGTCGATGTTGAAATACTGAAATCAAGGTTTGGCCATTCTCGGCAGAGCGCATAGAGCGCCGGTGCGATAATTTTTGCGCCGAAGAGCGGCGGCAGGCTGACGTGAAGCGTACCGGCCGGTTCATGCATAAGGCCTGCGATGGCCACTTCAGCGCGCTCTATTTCGCTGCGTGCCCGTAAACATACATCGCGATACACCACACCTTCCGCCGTCAGATTGAGGACGCGTGTCGTGCGCTGAAACAGCCGAATGCCCAGGCGGCTTTCCAACCTGCCGATGGCCTTTGCCACAGCTGACGCCGAGAGCCTTAAACGAAGCGAGGTCGCAACGAAGCTGCCCGCCTCGCAGACCATGAGAAACACGCCAATATCGTCGCCAGATCGATGTCGCATGGCAGTCTATTAGCGAATTCTGTTCGGCAATCGAAGGAAAATTATGCGTTTCCAAGTCGTTTGTGAGATAGAATATGGTTGCGCTCATGAGCACACATCGAACCTACACCATCATCGGGGGTACGTCCGGCATCGGACTGGCCCTCGCCCGCAAACTCATTGAACGTGGCGACCACGTCTTTCTCGGCGGACGGTCGCCAGAGCGGCTTGCCACGACACTTACAACATTGGGAGATCGGGCTTCCGGTCGCACCGTGGAGATTACCGACAAGACGTCGCTCCGTGATTTTTTCGCAGAAGCGCCCATTCTTTCAGGCCTTTTTACACCGGCCGCGTCTTACCAGACCGGTTCCTTTACAGACGGTGACATCACCACCAGCGAAGACCTGTTCAAGGCAAAATTCTGGGGCCAGTACTGGGCTGTTCACGCTGCCCTTCCCCGTCTGGCACCAAATGCATCTGTTCTTCTAATGTCGGGTGCTGCCTCGGTCCGTCCGATTGGTGCACCAGCCTATGCCGCCTGCAATTCGGCGCTGGAAGGGCTGGCCCGCGGGCTTGCCATTGAACTCAATCCGATCAGGGTAAATTGCCTTTCCCCTGGCACCACCGATAGCGACCTTTGGCGAAACCGACCGCAGGAAACACGTGAGCCAGCCTATGAATACTGGAGCAAACTTTGCCTCGTTCAACGCCCGGCGACGGTCGACGAACAGGCGCATGCAGCCCTGTTTCTGCTCGACAACACCAACATGACTGGCAGCACTTTGTTCAGTGACGGTGGGTATTCGTTACGCTAGTCGACTGTATCAGTGTGCCATAGTCCGTGCAAATCACGGGTCGTATGGACTATGGCCACGGCACCTCCCTCGGTAGATTACGCCGATCTAAAACATGACCAATTGAAGAAAGTATATTGAAATAAAAACTACAAATGTGTAGTCAGGCCAACGTGACGCCGCCGTGGCATCGCCTTGGAGACATCGCGGCCCCGCCGCCGAGAGAGACACATGACCCTGACTCGCCTCTTTTCCAACCATACTTTGCGCGCACTCTGCGCAGCATTTGCAGCAACATTGTTTGCGTTCACGACGACACCGGTCCAGGCGCAGGGGACGCGCACCATCACCCACGAACTGGGTGCAACCGAGATCGCCGGCACCCCTGCTCGCATCGTCGTGCTGGAATTTTCCTTTGTGCAGGCATTGGATTCGCTTGGAGTGACGCCTGTTGGCATTACCGATGACAATCAGCCGGATCGCATCGAGCAGAACCTCGGTAAAAAGATCGAATACAGCTCCGTCGGCACTCGCCTGGAACCAAACCTCGAACTGATCAGCGCACTGCAGCCGGACCTCATCATTGCTGATGAACGCCGCCATGGCGCAATCTACGAACAGTTGAGTGCCATCGCGCCAACCATCGTTCTCAACAGCTGGGATGGCAGTTACAAGGACATCAAGGATGCCGTCATAACGATCGCGGATGCTATCGGTGACAAGGCCAACGGTGAAAAGGTCGTTGCCAACCATGAGGCAAAGATGGCCGCCATCGCCGCAAAAATCCCGGCCGGCAATGATCGCAAATTCATGCTTGCCGTTGCCACAGCCGACAATTGGTCTTTGCACACGTCCGATTCCTTCAGTGGCTCGATCTTTGCAGCCATCGGCGTTGAAGCTGCCATTAAGGCCGACAAACCGGTTGAAAGTGGCGTTGGTCTGGAACGTCTCGTTGCCGTCAATCCCGATGTTCTGCTTGTTGCCACCGATCCAGGCGGCACCATTTTCGACCGCGTGCAGGACAATTCCGCTTGGAAAGCCATTGCCGCCGCAAAGAATAATCTAGTCTTTGAAGTGAACCGTAATCAATACGCCCGTTTCCGCGATCTTCGCACCGCGGAACTGATTGCCAATGACGTATTGAACAAGGTTTTCAATGTCCAATAAGGCCGAGAGGGCCACGGGGCATTCTGCCCATGAAAACACCAAGATCGGTTGGAGCGGAGCTTTTCGCCGCCATCCGGTCCGGCTGTTTGGTATTCTGCTGGTACTGCTGTCAATTGTGGCTATCGGCAATCTTATGGTGGGAGCCGCTGGCCTCACCATCCAGCAATCGCTTGCCGCCCTGTTCCAGCCTGATAGTTCGGTGGAAACTGCGCTGATCTGGGATGTTCGCCTGCCGCGCGTGTTGCTTGCCATACTGGTCGGCGCCAATCTGGCTGTCGCCGGTGTACTGATCCAGGCACTGACCAGAAACCCGCTCGCCTCACCTCAGACATTCGGCATCAATGGTGGCGCAGCATTAGCGATTGTCGTTTGCGTCATTGCACTCCCCGGACTTTCCGGCGGAACAACGGTGCTACCGGCTTTTGCTGGCGCAGCGGCCATCGGCTTCATCATGTGGGTGCTCTCGCTTTCCAACGCCATCACGCCGCTGAAACTGGCGCTCGCAGGCGTGGCCCTGCAACTGGTGCTCGCCGCTCTGGTGCAGGCTGTGCTCATTGCCAACAATGCGTCCACAGACATTGTCTACTGGCTGGCGGGTTCTGTCACCTCTGCCCAGTGGTCAAAGGTTCTGATCATTCTGCCATTCACAGTCATCGGCATCATCATCACCATTGCAGGCGGCCATCATTTCGGTCTGCTGGCGCTGGATGCAAGCACCGGCCAATCGCTTGGCCAGAATGCCCAGCGAACTGGTGGCCTTGCGTCAATATTGATCGTTGTCCTCGCCGGTTCATCCGTCGCCGTTGCCGGCCCTATCGGCTTTGTCGGACTGATGGTGCCGCACATCGTCAGAAGCCTCGTCGGTGAAGACTTGCGCACCGTACTGAGCCTCAGCACCGTCGCAGGTCCGCTGCTGCTTGTCGGCGCCGATCTTGGTGGCAAACTCGCGACTTACCCGGCCGAACTGCCGGTTGGCATCGTCACTGCCATTCTTGGCGCACCAGCATTTCTGCTGATCACGTGGAGAAACCGCAATCAATGAACGCAGCGCTGGTTGATCCATCAACATCTCAGCCCTTGCGCACCACGCTGGTATGCGTTGGCCTTGCGGTTTTGCTCGTTCTGCTTGCCTTGGTCAGTATGGCCCTTGGCGCCGTCCCGCTTTCTCTCAACCGAGTGCTGGCGGGTCTTTTCGGCGGACCAGATGCCTTCATCATCGGTCAATATCGGCTGCCCCGCGTCATCGTCGCCATTCTCTCCGGTGCTGCACTCGCATTGGCAGGTCTTTTCTTACAGGTAGCTTTGCGAAACCCGATTGCCTCGCCCGATGTCGTCGGCATCACCAAGGGCGCGGGTCTCGGCGCGATGCTGGCACTGATTTTTGCACCACCAGCCTGGATCATCTGGAGCGTGCCGGTTGGTGTTATCATCGGCGCTGGTGCCGTTGCCGCCCTGCTGCTGGCGATCGGTCGCGGCCTTGGCGGTGGCGTCACCACTCTGGCCCTCGTCGGCGTTTCGCTTGGCGCACTGGCACAAGCCATGATGCAGTTTTTGATGGTGCGTTATCCACGGGGTATCGACCAGAGCATGGTCTGGCTGGCAGGCAGCGTCTACGGCAGCACAATTTCCGACATTCTATCGCTGTCGTTCTGGCTTCTCGCCTGCCTGCCCGTGGTTATTCTGCTCGCCATGGTTCTCGACATTTCTGCCTTCGGTGACGATACGCTGAAAAGCCTTGGCATCTCACCCAATCTTTTACGCGCCAGCCTTGTCTTGACCGCAGTGGTCTTGACGGCAGGCGCCGTCGCAAGCGTCGGCAGCATCGGCTTTTTGGGTTTGCTGGCGCCCCATATCGCTCGGCTTATGGTGGGACCACATGCCCGCCATCTCGTTCCAGCCACCGCACTGACCGGGGCACTGGCACTTCTGTTGGCGGATTTGATCGGACGACTGGTGGCACTGCCAAATGAAATTCCGGCCGGCATTGTCGCTTCGGTGATCGGTGGACCCTATCTCTTCTTCCTCTTGCTTTGGGAGGCTCGCCGTCGTGGCTGATATCCAACAGGACCGTTTACAAGCTGCAACCTTGAGCGTCGGTTATGGCAATAACTCCGTACTCAATCAGGTGTCGCTGGCAATCCCGGACGGAAAGATTACGGCACTGATTGGTGCCAACGGCTCCGGTAAATCCACATTGCTGCGTACCTTGGCACAGGTCCTGAACCCTGTTGGTGGCACGGTCCTGCTGGATGGCAAGGACATTACTCAAAGCCCACGCAAGGCTGTTGCCCGCATCATGGCGCTGTTGCCACAAAATCCTGTCGCACCGGATGGTCTGACAGTTCGCCAGCTGTGCCGCTTCGGTCGTTACCCGCACAAGCCGCTACTGGCGCGCTCCAGCGACCATGATGAAGCGGTGGTCGATACTGCTCTTGCCGACGCAGGCCTGGCCAATCTGGCAAACCAACCGCTGCACCGTCTGTCGGGCGGTCAACGCCAGCGCGCCTGGATCGCAATGGCACTTGCGCAGGAAACACCCATTCTGCTGCTCGATGAACCAACAACTTATCTCGACATCGCGCACCAGATGGAAGTCCTGCAACTGCTGCGTCAACTCAACAAGCAGCAAGGGCGCACCGTTGTCATGGTGGTGCATGACCTCAATCATGCCGCTCAGTTTGCCCATCACATTATTGCGGTTGCCGACGGTGGCATTCATGCTGCCGGTAATCCGCAGGAACTGCTGACCGCAGAGCTGATAAAAAGCGTGTTTGGCGTGGCGGCCATGGTCATCCCTCACCCGAGTGACGGCACACCACTTTGCCTGCCACTTGCCGCAGTGTCCTGACAATGACGGCATTCCCATACTGTGTTAGGCAAACCCAATGACCGACCCCTCGCACACAGATTCGGGCGTTGCCCAAGCCTCGGCACTTCTGCGCCGCCATTACGATGCCAATGCGCGCACGCTGACACGGACCGAGCGTCGCGTCGCCGATTATCTGCTGACGCTGGCGCCAGCCGATCTGGCATTTCGCAGCGCAGGTGAGATTGCGGCCGCGAGCGACACCAGCGATGCCACCGTCATTCGCACGGCCCGCCGTCTGGGCTTTTCTGGCCTGCCGGAACTGAAACGCCTGATCAATCGGCCTATCGCCACCCACACATCGCCCAGCACACGCCTTGGCCACAAGATCAATTCCGTGGCGCCGGACGCATTGGCGGCCCGCGATGCCATCTTCGCAGCCGCACACGAAATACTGGAAGCAACCAGCGAAGCGCTTGATCCTAGCGCTATCGAGCAGGCGGTGACACTGTTTGAAAATGCCGGAACCGTCTGGTGTCTCGGCATTGGCGTGGCGGAACAACCAGCACGCCATCTGGCCACCGGTCTGTTGCGTGCTGGCCTTGTCACGCAGACCGTTGCAAGCAGCGGCTTTGATCTTGCCAACAGCATGATTGGCCTTCGCAAGGGCGATACACTGGTGATTTTTCATGCCGCGACCCGCCGTAAGGATATCGCCGCGCTGATAGAGCACGCTGGCAAGATTGGCGTTTCAACCGTTCTGGTGTCCGGCACTCAGCTCAATGAATTGTTCCGCGATCAGGTAACAGTTGCCCTGCATTCCATGGCTGTGGCGTCGAAATTGGCCAGTTGGCTGATTGGTGCAACCGTTATCGGTGATCTCCTCACTTTCCGGTTCTCCGCAAGGAATACGGCGCGCGCCACCGCAACGCATGACAATCTCAACCAATTACGTGCAAAATTCGAATAAAGCTGTTTTTCTACAATACTTGGCTGGGCCTTCGGCCCCGAGACCTGCGGCGACTTTACCCGCAACTAGATCGCACCATCGTCACGACACGACACCAATGTACGGTTGAGAAAATTATGTTTTTTCAGCGTGATCTGTCCGGTTATGGTATTTATTTGGCCGATTGCAGAATCAACTCCGTAAATTATTTGCTGCCCGGCAGCAGTGACCTTGGAATATCATGCTCAAGATTGATCAGCGAACCTCGCGCGCGATGAACCGGCGCCTTGTCCTAAATTTGCTGCGCCGGGAAGGTCCATTGAGCAGGGCCGAAATCGCTGATGTGACGGGACTTAGCCGGGCCACGGTCACCTTCGTTGTTGGCGATCTCGTCAAGGAAAACTACCTCATCGAGCAGGAAACGACACGTGGTGCCAGCGGTCGACGCCCGACACCAGTGGCCATAAATTATGATGGTCATGCGGCTATCGGCATCAAGATGAACATCGACAGGATTGAGTGCATCCTGACGAACCTCTCGACAACACCAATCCTGTCTCACGCGATTGACTATTCCAACACCCGTCCTGAGACAATTGTCGAGGCATCCCATCAGGCAATCAAACACCTGATTGCCAATGCGCCCAAAGGGATCGGCCCAGTAACAGGCATTGGTTTTTCAATGCCCGGCATCATCGACAATCGCAACGGAATTTGTCTGAAAAGCCATCGTTTTGGCTGGAACAATGTACACTTCGCCGAGCAGCTATTTGCAAAATCGCGCATCCCCGTATGGATGGAAGATGACACGATTGCCTTTGCGCTGGCTCACCACCTTTTCGGGCTTGGCCGCAACGTCGGCACATTTATCGCACTCGCCATTGGTGCCGGTATTGGCTCTGCAACCGTGGCAGATGGCGTGGTTCTGCGCGGTGCGCATGGCCACGCCGGCAAACTGGGGCACGTTAAACAACATCTGGAAGGACCGCTTTGCGAATGCGGTCAACGAGGCTGTCTGCAGGCATCCTATTCCGAACCCGCCATTGTTGCCCGGTGGCGCAAAACCAAGGGCTTGCCTGCCGCCAAGGACCGCTTTGACATGCTGGAAGCTGCTAAAGAGGGTGATGCCGAAACACGTGCAATTCTGAGGGATGCAGGCGAGCAGATCGGCATCCAGCTTGCAGCCCAGATCAATACGATTGACCCGGAAATCGTTATCGCAGGTGGCGAGGCAACCGCATTCGGGGCCTTCCTGCTCGACCCGATGACGGAAACGCTGGGAAAATACTGTTTTATGCAGGCGCCACCCATACTAGCGGATGAGCGCGACAATTTCTGGAGTCCGGGTGCTGCAGCGCTCGCGACCCAACGACTGTTCGACTTCGAAGTCGATGTGGCCGCAGACGAAACAGCAGTCTGACCAGCCCGCTACGCAGATACAAAAACGTGCGGGGCACCTAGTTCCCCGCACGTCTTGATAGCTCAAGCATCACTCTCCTGGGAGGGTGGAGACTTAGCTGAGCTCAATCACCAGGCAGCCGTAGCCAGCCAGTTCAGTTGCGCCTGACACGGCTGAATCCGTCAACAGATCCTGACCAGCAGGCAGTGCCTTGAAAGAGCGGCTTTCGCTTGTCGTGTTGATGACGAAAAGCAGGCGACGATCTTCTGCCGTGCGGAGCGATACTTCGACGCCGGATGGCAAATCTTCAACCAGAGGCTCGGCACCCGACTGTGCAATGACAGTCGATACCAGAAGCTCAACCACCTCAGGTGTGAGATAGGTTGCGAGATAGATCGCACGTCCCTGCCCGACGTTGCGCTCGGTCAGCATCGGTTTTCCAGCCAGGCTGCGATCGGACCAGGACCCCAGGACCTTCACATCGTCAGCGATTTCGATGGTCTCGTAGAGATGTTCGGCCGTCGCCTCTCGGTTGCCAATCTGCATCTTGTAGGACCGTTCCGACGACGAAGACGGCAGAACCTGCGGCGGCACATACATGCCGGCATCAGGCGCATTGCGCTGGAAAAGACCTTGCCCGCCAGCCGCCACAACACGGCCGAACTCTTCAACCCTCACTCCGGTCAATTCGCAAAGCTGTGCGCCCGGTGCCTGCTCACGAATAATGTGGTTGTTGCGATCCCGGGTGCCGGTCATCGCACCAACAATCACCGTACCGCCCGCCTCAACAAAGGAACGCAGTTTTGGTGTCCAGGCATTATCCCACATGACCCAATGCGGAATGTAGTAGACCTTCAGGCGAGACAGGTCGTCTTCCGGATGGACGAAGCCGGTCGCATAACCGTTCTGATAGGCGAAGCGATGCAGATGAACTGCATCTTCCACCGGCGACGGCAGGCCGATCGGATAAGTCTTGTGGGCTTCCTGGTTGTCGAAGTCCGCGCCGGCAATGCCGATATCGATCTGAACACTGGTGCCCAGCAACTTGCTCTTGATCTTGTTGATGTCCGAAGCGAAATGACGTGCCTCTTCATAACGGCGACGTGGCACGTCATCGTGGTCGAGAATACCCATCCAGTAGATTTCCGCACCAAAATGCGCCGGGCGCCAGCGGAAGAACATCAGACCATCTGCACCCCGCGCCACGGATGACAGTGCCATGCGGCGCATTTCGCCGGGCTCTGGTGTCATCGTCGTGAAGGCAGGCTGGCTGCCAAGACCGGATGCCTGCTCCGGCACGATGAAGTTGCCGGAATAGCTGCGGCACAAATCCATCTGCAGGGCCTGGGTTGCGGCATGGCCGCCCGTCCGGCGGAACTCGTCATAGAGCATCGGATAGATATCGAAACCGATGAAGTCGAGGTCTTGACCAAACTGACCACGGAAATCGATGTCGGTGAGATTGCCGAGATTGTGGAAGATGAACCAGTCGGAATTGGTTTCACGCAGGATCTTGACCTGATCATGCTGGAAGGTTGCGGTCGCTACAGCCAGGAAGCGGTGATAGTCCTGGACGTGGCCGGGGCTCAAATAGGATGGTGCCATCGGCATTGGCAACACGACCTGATCGAAATTGTCATAGGCAGTGGCCCAGAAATGGCCGCCCCAGGCGAAGTTCAAATCATCGATCGTCTGATATTTGTGACGCAGAAAATTACGGAACGCGAGTGCGGCAGAATCCGAGAACGATTCCGACACCGTGGTGTTCAGCTCATTGTCTGTCTGCCAGCCGATAACATAGGGATTGTCCTTATAATGTTCGGCCATTGCCTTGGTAATGCGGCGGCTGTGGTGACGCAGCACAGGGCTGGTCGTGTCGCAATGCTGGCGCGAGCCATGGCTTGCCCGACGGCCGTTGCGGTCAACACGCAGCACTTCAGGATAGTTATGTGTCAACCAACGCGGTGGTGTCGCCGTTGGTGTGCAGAGCACGGTGTTGATGCCAGCCTTGCCGAGCACCTCAATCGCCCGGTCGAACAGGTCAAAGTCGAACTTGTCCTCAAAGGGTTCCCATATGTGCCAGGCAAATTCGCCCATACGCACCGTGTTGAAGCCGAGTTCCTTCATCCGCTCGGCATCACGCTGCCAGTAGCTTTCATCGACATGCTCAGGATAATGCGGCACGCCAAGCAAAAAATCGTCAAGGTTAAGCGTGCGCCAAGCCGAAAGCGGCGCTGGATTGGACCGTTTCATATCTTCAAAACTCCAAATTAAATTAAGTGCGGGTGGCGGCTTTCGCAGGAGTGATCGTTTTGCCGTCAGGCCCGAAGAGGTAAGCGTCCGAGAGGTCGAAGCTAACCTTCACCGACTGACCGTTGGAAAAGGCAACGACATCACCCAATTGAACAGTAATGTTCTGGGTGCCCGTGTCGGAGCCGGTTGTGACCACAGGACCGCCATCAACGTGAAGGATCGTCTCGCGGCCAAGATGTTCGATCAGGCGGATTTTCGCCTCGAAACTGGCGTCCCCGGTCTGCTCTCCGGTTTTCAACCGTTCCGGACGCACGCCAACCTTGACCTTGTCGCCGACTGAAAGTTTCACGTCGGCGATATCGGCAAATTGCAATTCCGGTAGTCCCTCGACAGTGACGCTGATGCGGTCGCCCGAAACGGTCACGACACGACCTTCAAAGAAATTCATGCGCGGCGCACCGAGGAAACCGGCGACAAAATGGTTGATCGGGTTGGCATAGAGCTCAAGCGGCGAACCAACCTGTTCGATTGCCCCCTTGTTCAGCACCACGATCCGACTGGCCATCGTCATCGCCTCGACCTGATCGTGGGTGACGTAAATCATCGTTGAGCCAAGCTCGGCATGCAGCGTCGACAGTTCCACGCGCATCTGCGTGCGCAGTGCCGCATCCAGATTGGACAGCGGTTCGTCAAACAGGAATACCTCCGGAGAACGCGTAATAGCCCGTCCGATCGCTACGCGCTGGCGCTGGCCGCCGGACAGCTGCTTTGGCCGCTTATCGAGCTGTTCGGTAATACGCAGGATTTCGGCAGCACGCTTTACGGCGGCATCAATCTCGGCCTTTGGCCGTTTTGCCATCTTCAGGCCGAACCCCATGTTTTCGCCAACCGTCATGTGCGGATAAAGCGCGTAGGACTGAAACACCATGGCTATGCCACGATCGCCCGGCTCTTCCTTAGTCACATCACGACCATTGATCGTCAGCGTGCCAGAGGTCACGGTTTCAAGACCGGCAATGGTCTTGAGCAGCGTGGACTTACCGCAGCCGGATGGACCGACCATCACGATAAACTCGCCCTTCTCAATCGTAAGGTTGATGTCCTTCAGCGCGTGGAAACCACTATAGTGCTTTTCGACATTGGTAAGTTCGACGCTTTTCATGCCGATCTTGTCCTTATTGTTCGTCTGGTTGGTGGGCGTCGGGTTCTGGGCGGCAACAGTCATCCTTTGACCGCTCCCATGGTGAGGCCCGAAATGAAGTGCTTCTGCATCAGGAAGAACATGATGACCGGCGGGATCGCGACGAAGATCGTGGCGGCCGAAACAATGTTCCAGGCAGAAACCCATTCACCCTTGAGGTTGGAGAGACCGGCAGTAACCGGTTTGACGATATCACTCTGCGTCAGCACCAGCGCCCAGAAATAGTCATTCCAGATAAAGGTGAAGGCGAGAATGGCAAGTGCTGCGAGCGCAGGGCGGACAAGGGGCACGACAATGTGGATCAGTGTCTGCCAGGGTGACGCACCCTCGGCACGTGCCGCCTGGAACAGTTCGTCCGGTAAGGCGGCAATGAAGTTGCGCATGAACAGTGTGGCAAAGCCGGTCTGGAAGGCAACGTGGAACAGGATCAGCGCATAGAAGGTATCGTAGAGGCCGATCGAAACCATCAGGTCGCGGATCGGAATCATCATGATCTGCTGCGGCAGGAAATTACCGCCGACAAAGATCGCAAAGATCACCATCGAACCCCGAAAACGATAGCGCGACAGCACAAAACCGGTCAGCGTCGAGAACACCAGAACCATGATGACCGAGGGCACCGTAATGATCAGGCTGTTCATGAAATAACGGGTCATCTTGGTCTGTTCGAAGACCGCGACATAGTTCTCGACGAGATTGAACTTGCTGGGCCAGCCCCAGTAGTTTCCGGCCATTACGTCATCAAACGACCGGAAGGACGTCATGATGACGGCAAACAATGGCAACAGCCACAGGACAAGCACCAGCGAAACGCCAGCCATATATCCAAAGCGGGCAAGTTTTTTGTTCTCGGGTATGGGACGAGGATACATCGGATCAGCTCCTCTTTTCGGATTTGATCAGCCCGCGCAGATACCAGGCAATGAATATGGACATGATGAGGAAGAGGATGGTGGCAATCGCAGCCCCATAACCGAAACGGTACGAGAAGATCGACTGATCATACATCTGGTAGGCTAGCACCATGGAGGAACCGAACGGACCACCGGCGGTCATCACCGAGATCGCATCGAACGACCGCAGGGCACCGACAACGGTGATGGCAACGGCGATAAAGGCAACTTGGCTGAGCTGCGGCAGAACGATATGGCGCAGCATCTGCCAGCCTTTCGCGCCATCAACACGGCCAGCACCGATCAATTCCTCATCGAGATTGTTGAGACCGGCCAGAAACAGCACCATACAAAAGGCGATCTGTGGCCACAGGGCAGCGCCAACAACAGCGAAGGTCACAAGGTTTTCATCGGAAAGAAGCGCTGGCGCCTCCGCACCGAATGCGTGGTAGATGATGGCCAGCAGACCGAAGGTCGGATCGTAGAACCATCCGAAAATCACACCAACCGTGACGGTTGCCAGCACCAGCGGCATGAAGAACAGCGATTTGATAAATCGCATGCCAGCAATTTTCTGATTGACCAGAAGCGCGATCGCCAGACCGGCGGGTGGCGCCAGCAGGAACGTGATCAGCCAGATCGTGTTGTTCTTCAGCGATACATAGAACTGCGGATCGTCGAACAGTTCACGGTAGTTGCCAAGACCAACCCATGTCTTCGGGCCCATGCCGTCCCAGTCGTAAAACGAGATACGGAACGTCTCAAGCGACGAGGCAATGATGACAACGAGGAAGAGTATCAGGCCCGGCGCAAGCAACAGCGCGGGTGTCAGCCAGTTACGATGGCTGCGCCACCAAAGAGACATGGGCATATCCTATGGAAATGATCGGAGGTGGAACAAGCCCACCTCCTTTTGAAACGAAGCGGTGATCAGCCGTGGATGCGCTGGCGGGTACGCTCGATCTGCGTCAGGATTTGCTCGCGACGCTCAGGCTTTGCCATGAACTCCTGGAAGCCCTTGAGGCCGGCCTGCGCAAGATCAGGATCGCTGTCGCGGTCGTAATACTGCGAAGTGCCCATGACGTTTTTCAGCTCAGCGACTGCCATTTTCAGGATCGGATCGTCACCGATCGTGCAGTCGCTGCGGGCAGGCACATTGCCTTCCGGCGCAAGGTAAGCACTCAGGTTTTCCGGCTTGTAGAAGTAAGCCAGGAATTCACGTGCCAGTTCCTTGTTCTTCGAACCCGACGGCATGTGGATCGAATCCACCGAGAAGTCCTCGAACTGGTCCATGCCCGGATTGATCGTCGGGAAAGGCGCAAAACGCACATGCTGCAGATCTTCGGCCGGGAACGCATATTTGATAAAGTTGCCGAGATCCATCATCGCGGACTTTTTCTGCACCAGGCTGGCCGCGGCAGGATCCCACTCGTAGGACGAACCGTTTGGCGTGAAGAAATCAGCCTTGATCAACGCTTCCCACTTGTCGAAAACATCCTTGAGCGATGCATCGGTGTATTTCACCTTGCCGTTCATCAGATCCATGTGATGCTCAAGACCATTGATACGCAGGTTCATGTGGTCGAACCACCCGCCGCAAGGCCACTGATCCTTGGTGCCCATGCTCATGGGAATGATGCCAGCCTTCTTGGACTGTTCAGCCAAGGTAAAGAAGTCATCGAATGTCTTTGGAACGGTCAGACCGTGCTGGTCAAACGTATCCTGGCGGTAGAACAGACCCCAGAGGATACCGCCGGTCGGCAAACCATATTGTTTGCCATCAACAGTAACGGAACCGAGCGTACCGCCCAGCACATCCGCATAATTTTCCTTGGCTACGAGATCGGAAACGTCCTCGAACAACCCCTTTTGCACAAAACCACGCATACGGCTGCCGGAGAACCAGAAGCAGATATCCGGCGGGCTTGCCACGAGATAGTTGCGGATCGCGGTCTTATGCGCCTCGTGATCCATGTTATTGACGGTGACATTTGCACCGACAGCCTTGCCAAATTCAGCTGCAATCGTTTCAAGCGCTTTGCGCTGACCGGCGTTGCCGCGGTTGGAAATGATCGTTAGCTGTTTTTCCTGCGCTATAGCAGGTGCTGACAGCGCGCTGGATGCCAAAACGGCACCTGTCAGCTGTACAAAACGGCGGCGGGTCGGCTTCAGAATCGTGGTCATGTTGTCCTCCTAAAACAAACGAGAGCTCCCGATCTCAGCGGTATCACTAGGCGAACACCTATCGCTCGTCAATGGTTAGTTTAATAAATTAATGATTGGAATTGCGGTTTTTCACATCAAAGTCAGCGGTCGGGACAAACCAAAATATAAAGCCCATCGGGATTGCTAACATTGACTGCTACTCAAAGAATTGAAGGCCTTAGGACCCTACAATTCACAGCCGCACTCAACCACTAGACAGACACATCCGACAGTCCTGAAAAGGACAGGATCACGAAATGCCATATAGGATTTATCGGCGATACAGAGGATGCTGAAATGACCACAGGCAGCCCAGCCGCGATCGACTGGCCTTATTTCCACTCGCATTTTATACGAAATGGACCTACCAGCGGATGTTCCTGTTTAGATGCGAAGAAAGCTGACCTTAGATGCGAAGTCCAAAGCGCGAGACGCGAAAGAATGATCCCGACAAAACCAAGGAAGACATTCTGGCAGCGGCCACGGAAGAATTTGCCGCTCTCGGACTGGCTGGCGGGCGGGTTGATGCAATAGCCGAACGCACCAAGACATCCAAGCGGATGATCTATTATTACTTCGGTGGCAAAACCGGCCTTTATCTTGCGGTTTTGGAGAAGGCCTATATTCAGGCTCGGACATTTGAGAGAGAATTGAACCTTGAGGCACTCTCTCCTGTTGAAGCCCTGAAAAAATTGATTGAACACACATTCGACCACGATGAGGCCAACCCCGATTTTGTGCGGTTGGTAATGAATGAAAATATCCACCAGGCCATGCATTTGAAGCAATCGAAGGCGATCGGGGATGCGGGCCCGCCCGTGCTTAAAACATTGGAAGATATCATCACCCGTGGTCGCGAAACGGGTGTGTTTCGCCGCGATATCGAACCGCTTGATTTGCACATGTTGATCAGTTCGCAGTGTTTTTTCCGCGTTACCAACAAACATACATTCGGCACACTCTTCCAGTGCGACCTCTCCGTACCCGATATCTACCAGCGGCACAGACAGATGGTGGTCGATTCCGTATTGGCCTATGTCACCACGGACTGTTCCGGCAGCCGGTGGGCTGCTCCATAAAAATGCCCGGCGCATGGCCGGGCATTTCTTTTTCCAGAAAATGTGCCTGACGGCTTAGTTTGGCAGCGCGTAGGCGATCACATAGTCGCCGCGATCAGGCGACTGACGTGCACCACCGGCCGAGATGACAATGTACTGCTTGCCAGTCTTTGGCGACTTGTAGGTCATCGGCGTACCCTGGCTTCCAACCGGCATACGAGCCTTCCAGATTTCCTTGCCTGTCGCACTGTCAAAGGCGCGCAGATAGTAGTCCTGGGTGGCGGCAAAGAATACCAGACCGCCCTGCGTGGCCAGCGAGCCACCAATCGTCGGCATGCCGATCGGAATTGGAAGACCCATCTTGATACCCATAGGACCGGTATCTTCAACCGTACCGAGTGGCACCTGCCACTTGATCTTCTGGCTGTCCATGTCGATGGCAGTCAGTGAACCATAGGGAGGGGCCTGGCACGGAATACCGAGCGCCGACAGGAAACGGTTCTTGTCGACCGCGTAAGGTGTACCGCGCATCGGCACGAGGCCCATGACGGTATTGGTCGCTTCCGAACCGCTGTTGACGGCAGTGCTTGGTGCGGCTTCCTTCATCTGAATCCACAGACCAAGGCGCATGTCGTTGACAAATATGGTGTTTGTCGTCGGATCGGTGGAGAAACCGCCCCAATTCATGCCACCAAGCGAGCCTGGGAAATTCAGCGCCAGATCTGTTCCCGGAACGGTGTAGACGCCATCATAACGCATGCCCTTGAAGGCAATGCGGCACAACAGCTGGTCAAATGGCGTCGCACCCCACATGTCGCTTTCCGTCAACGTCTGCGCACCGATCTGCGGCATGCCAACCGATAGTTTTTGTGTCGGAGCATAAGGTTCGTTCGGGATTTTACCTGGTTTGACCGGCACGTCGGCGACTTCCGTCAGAGGTTGACC
Source organism: Rhizobium sp. BIGb0125 (assembly GCF_024810055.1). Lineage (NCBI taxonomy): Bacteria > Pseudomonadati > Pseudomonadota > Alphaproteobacteria > Hyphomicrobiales > Rhizobiaceae > Rhizobium > Rhizobium sp. BIGb0125. Next base: position 258,617 of record NZ_JANUDV010000007.1, on the reverse strand, counting down.
GTTCGCACGATCGAGCACCCAGATCTGGCCAGCCTTGGTCCCGAAGGTCAGGGCCGGAACAGTCGATCCATCAGCCTTCTTGAAGTCGAAGAATGACGGCTGCATTGGCACGTCAAAGTCCCAGAGATCGTTATGAACGGTCTGATAGACCCACTTCTCGCGACCTGTGGTGGCGTCCAGCGCCAGCATCGACGCACCGTATTTGTGGTCAAGGTCCGTACGCGTCGCACCGTAGAGGTCAACTGATGGGCTACCAACCGGCAAAAATACAGTGTTCGATGCTGCATCATAGGACATTGCGGCCCAAACATTCGGTGTCGAACGTGTATAGGTCTGACCTTCTGGAGGTAGCTTGGTGATTTCAGGATTGCCCGGGTCAAATGCCCAACGCAATTCGCCAGTGATCACATCGAAACCGCGCATGACGCCGCCCGGCATATCGACCTGAACGTTGTCGGCAATACGACCGCCGACAACAACAGTGGCACCAGCAAGCGTCGGCGCTGATGTCAGCACATATTGCGGATCAGGGGCATCGCCCATACCAATCTTCAGATCGACGCGGCCGTTGGTGCCAAAATCAGGGCAAAATGCGCCGGTGTCGGCATCAATTGCAAAAAGCTCGGCATTGATGGAGTTCATCAGCAGGCGGCGCTGGCAAAGAGCACCTTCCGGAACTGTGGCTGCTGTGACCGGCGTCGAGCCATCAACGGTTGGCTGCTCAAGCGGACGGGTCGCATCGAAATAGGCAAGACCACGGCAGCGCATCCACACGGACGACTTGGCATTGATCTCGTTTTTCCAGATTTCCTTGCCCGTGTCCGCATCGATAGCGATGACGTTGTTATGCGGTGTGCACAGGAATACGCGGTCACCAACCTGCAACGGTGTCAACTGGTCTTCCGCACCACCGCCACCGGGGCTGATGGGCGTATCACCGGTCTGGTAGGTCCAGGCAACGGTCAAATCCTTGACGTTATCGCGAGTAATCTGGTCAAGCGCTGCAAAGCGCGAGCCACCGGTCGTGTTGCCGTAGGCCTCCCAGTTCTTCTGCTCCTTGGCCGGATCAACTGGCGTCAAAGGCGCAACGGTACCGTTAAATGCAACGGTCGGATGCGGCACGAACATGCCAGCAAATCCGGCTCCTGAGACAACCGCCAGAAGCGCCGCGATGGCAAAAGACGGCAGATAGGCCGGTGTCTTTCCGGAAGCCTTGCGCAACAACGGCACGCTGAGCACGACCACGGTCGCACCAACGCCAAAGGCCAGCAAACGCGAGATCAGCGGCCAGAATTCAAGGCCGACATCCAGCAACGCCCAGACAACCGTAGCCGCTGTAACCAGGCAGAAAAGAAGTGCGCCAGCGGGCTTGCGCATCATGACGAGCAAACCGGCAACGACGATGGCAATGCCGGAAATCAGAAAGTACCAGCTACCGCCCAGCGACACCAGCTTGCCGCCAGCAGCGGCAAAGAACAGACCGGCGAGAATGAGAACGGCGCCAAGCACGAATAGCCATAACCTGGCTATCGGGGACAGGATGCCTTTAGAGGCTTTCATTTATCTCTAGCTCCAATTGTGGATTCGACAGAGTCGACAGTCAAAGCCCACAGCGACGGAAGCAGAAGCGGAGATCACATTCAATTACGGTCACCACACTGCTTTCGAACGGGCGCCGACATCTTGGCCGGTCCAGATGACCAGCAATTCAGGGAGCGCCCTCTGCAAGGACTTTCTTATATTACCACCATGCCCTCCCACGCACGACAGCGAAGGGAATTTCTTCCCGAGACTGCGGTATAGTGCCGCTGGCATCTGTTTTGCAACCACATACGTACTTGTTCGTACATTTTTACATCAACAATTACTGAAAGACCTTTTGAGCGGATGCCGCCAGAATATTTGCATCGTGAGATTAATAGGAGCACCGGTAAGGCTACCGGCTGGACGCAAGCCCTTTAGCTACAACCCGCTGATTGCGGACAAGGCATAACTCAAATCTAACGCGAGTACCGAAATGAGGACTTCCGTCCTTGTAAGGCGCAAAAATTAAATCGATAAGCCTATCAATTGATCATTTGCCGCTTTTGGACTCAGACTCATTTTGGCGCCACCCCTCCATTTTGCCCACAGCAGCGGCAATTTGCCTGTATTCAGTTCAAAACACCGTCAGATGCACAACGTCGTGCATCTGAGCCGATATGCACTAACTCCCGCCGCTAGCCACCAGGCACGGATGACGGGCGATGCATCCGGCACCTTGCGAGAGCACTGTCCCAAGGGGTCTGCCGATTGAAAACCGGCGGCCCTCATGCCTTCTTATTGATGATGAAAGGAGTGTCGCCATGGCGACCGTCGACGAGAAACTTGAACCCATTCTAGCCCAGGTCCTGCAGCGCAATCCTGCGGAGCCGGAGTTCCATCAGGCCACCCGCGAAGTACTGGAAAGCCTCGGCCTCGTCGTCTCCAAACATCCCGGTTACCTCGCCGATGCCCTGATCGAGCGCATCTGCGAACCGGAACGTCAGATCATTTTCCGCGTGCCATGGGTTGATGACAAGGGTCAGGTACAGATCAACCGTGGCTTCCGCGTGCAGTTTAATTCGGCACTCGGTCCTTATAAGGGCGGCCTCCGTTTCCACCCTTCCGTCAATCTCGGCATCATCAAGTTCCTTGGCTTCGAACAGATCTTCAAGAACGCCTTGACCGGCTTGCCGATTGGCGGCGGCAAAGGCGGTTCGGACTTTGATCCAAAGGGTCGTTCCGAAGGCGAAATCATGCGCTTTTGCCAATCCTTCATGACCGAACTTTATCGTCATCTCGGCGAACACACCGATGTGCCTGCTGGCGATATTGGTGTCAGCGGCCGCGAAATTGGCTGGATGTTTGGCCAATACAAGCGCCTGACCAACCGCTTTGAGGCAGGCGTCTTCACCGGCAAGGGCCTGAGCTATGGCGGCTCACTGGTGCGCAAGGAAGCGACCGGCTACGGCGCCGTCTATTTCACACGCGCTATGCTCGAAAGAAAAGGCACCGACTTCGAAGGCAAGAAGGTTACCGTTTCCGGTTCAGGCAATGTGGCGATTTATGCCATGGAGCAGGCTATCAGCTATGGTGCAACCGTCGTCGCTTGCTCTGACAGCAGCGGCTACATCATTGACGAAGAAGGCATCGATCTTGACCTCGTCAAGGAGATCAAGGAAGTACGCCGTGAACGCATGTCTGAATATGCCCGCGTCAAGTCCAAGGGCGTCCATTTCATTGCATCCGGTAGCGGCTCGATCTGGGACGTGCCTTGTGACGTTGCGCTACCTTGCGCTACGCAAAACGAATTATCCGGTCGCGATGCAAAGACCCTGATTGCCAACGGTGTGATTGCCGTCGCGGAAGGCGCCAACATGCCGTCGACGCCGGATGCAGTTCGCGCGTTTCAGGAGGCAGGCATTCTTTTCGGACCGGGAAAAGCGGCTAATGCTGGCGGCGTTGCCACCTCGGCACTGGAAATGCAGCAGAACGCCAGCCGTGACAGCTGGAGCTTCGAGACTGCCCGCGAGCGTCTTGGCCAAATCATGCAGGGCATTCATGACCGCTGTGCAGAAACAGCTGAAGAATATGGCGCGAAAGACAATTACGTGCTTGGCGCCAACATCGCCGGCTTTATTCGCGTGGCAGAAGCCATGCGGGCGCACGGCGTGATCTAAAGTGTAGATTTAGCCTATTGAACGGCTCCGGCGTTTTTGGCCGGGGCTGTTTTTTCCGGCACCTGAAAGCGGACCGTGGTTCAGAAAGACGCTGGCGCAGTCAAGGCATACACAATGAGCCGCAGATGCTGCCCACCATCGACTAGCAGCGACGTATATTCAAAGTTCAGTAATGTCCCATCGACCGCAAGCGTGCGAACACCCGTACAGGGGGCAAGTACGTCCTGTTGACGCCACATGGCCTTAAACTCTGGCGATACATGTTCCAACTCATCGATCAGGTGACGCATGCCGACCTCGTCACGCGAGCCTGCATAATCACGGCGGAAGCTTTCCAGAACCGCAGGGGCGTCCTTTTCCCATTGCGCAAACGTGTTCCGTAAAACCGGATCGGTGAACAGCATCCAGAGAAGGTTGCGTCGCGTCGGTTCATGTCTGCCGAAGCCAAAAAGATGATCGGCAGGGCCATTATACGTCAATACGTCCCATCGTAGATTGATGATGTAGGCGGCGTGAGGTGCAAGATCTGAAACCAGCCTCGCAGCCAATGGTGGCACCGAACAAAAGGTAATGCCTGGCTCCGCTGGTGGACGCGCATGCGCCAGCAGAAACAAATGCCGGCGCTCCGTGGCATCGAGTTTGAGTACTCGCGCAAGATTATCCAGAAAGTCAGAAGAGACGCCAATCTCTCTCCCCTGCTCCAACCATGTATACCAAGTAAGACCGACGCCAGCGAGTGCGGCAACTTCCTCGCGCCGCAAACCCGGCGTGCGCCGACGTTTTGCTCTCGGCAATCCGACATCTCCAGGCGCCAGCCGCTCACGGCGCGCGCGCAGAAATTCGGCAAGATCGGGCCTGGTTCTGTCGAGAATTCTCATGATCAACCTATTGCTGGCTGTAATAGTATAATAAGTTAAATTGTAACAGCTTCACATTCGAGCCACATCTACCGCGTCACAACAAAGGGACGCAAGATGAGCACTGAAATCTGCACGAGCGAAACAAGGACAAGACACGTTTCGCACCAACCGGAAACCGGAAGAAATCCCACAGCGCCTCTGCCTTGGCTCGGGCTTTTTGTGTTGCTTCTCGCAGGGTTTGTAACGATCTTTGACCTATTCGTCGTGAATGTCGCAATTCCGTCTATGCAGTCCAGCTTGGGTGCAAGCCTGTCAGAACTTGGCTACATCATTGCAGGTTACGAGTTGGCATTTGGTGTATTGCTCATCACCGGCGGCCGGCTTGGTGATCTCTACGGTCGGCGTCGGTTATTCATCACTGGAATGGCTGGATTTACAACCGCATCACTGCTTTGCGGGATCGCGCCAGGCGTGGAAATACTGATTGCCGCGCGTGTATTCCAGGGGTTGGCAGCAGCACTATTATTCCCGCAAGTTTACGCATCGATCCGTATCAACTTCCCAGGAGATGCTGGACGCAAAGCCTTTGGCCTGCTTGGGATGACGCTTGGCCTAGCAGCAATTGCCGGGCAGATCCTTGGCGGCTTGCTGGTGGAAGCCAACGTCTTCGATCTCGGCTGGCGAACAATCTTTCTGATCAACGTGCCTGTTGGGATATTTGCCATATTCGCTGCTCTTCACATCCCGGAGACCTGTTCACAACAGCGTCCGGAAATGGACTGGCCGGGCGTGGCCTTGGTGAGCCTCGGTCTGACAGCACTGCTGATACCGCTCCTTGAAATGCCCACACATGGCTGGCAAATCTGGAGTAGTGTCTCGCTGCTTTGCGCAATCACCCTGCTTTTGGTGTTCTATCACTATGAGGAAAAACGAAGACTGTCGGGACACGCCCCCTTGGTGGACATGGCACTCATGCGCCAAGCACGCTTTGCAAAAGGCGGCGTGCTTGTTTTGTTGATCTACTCCACGTCTTCGTCATTCTTTTTATGTTTTGCCTTGCTTGCTCAAACCGGTTTCGGCCTCAACCCGCTTGAGGCTGGCAGCATTTTTGTGCCTTGTTCAATTGCCTTCGTCGTCATGTCGATCATCGCACCACGCCTGTTCGCACGGTTCGGCGCGCTGTCAATTGCAGTCGGCGCCTTGGTTTACACCCTGTCATTTGCCGCAATGATCATGCAGGTGTGGGTGGCGGGGGCAGGATTGGTCATCGCACATCTTATTCCCGTCCTAATCCTTATCGGAGGGACTCAGGCAATGATCATGACGCCACTGCTTAACCTCGTGCTTGGTTTTGTGAGTGAACGACAGGCTGGCATGGCCTCGGGCATGATTTCAACGCTTCAGCAGGCAGGAGCAGCACTCGGCGTTGCAGTCACCGGCATTCTTTTTGGCTCGGTGCTTTCGAGCGGCGTGGCTCCAAGTGAACAGCAAGGCTTATACGCCACTGCCTTCGTTTGGGGTATGAGCTGCAATCTCGTTGCCGCGAGCCTTGCTGCTGTATTGCTCTTCACCCTGAGAAAAACCAAACCGCCACTGCCATCACATATCTAAACGCCGACGCGGCATCACTCAGACAACACATCATAAGTTGTACTCCATTGAGAGAGCGACCTTTGGGAAATCGAGATTTGAACAGTTCACCCGCAGCACGTGATGCCGATAATCGACTGACAACCATAAACATTCAGAGCATTCTGCCTGGTAGATGCACATCATAAAAGCCAAGCAAATCAGATGCTTTAGATATGAATAGGTGGACTAAAAATACTGTACCCACATCCACCGGTTTGTTTCATAGCGTCGGGATCATCTGAGGCAGTGGCTTTTCATTACTCGATAAATCAATTTTAGATTGAAATTTTAGCATGCCTAAAAAATGCTTGACAAAAACCCACTCCAATCCTTTGATTGTAGTAATACTAAAAAAGAGTGGAACTAAAAATGAATCCTGTAAGCGGCCCTGCGCATAGCGCAGCCGACATTCAGCCTTTGGGAGAACGGTTGCGCCTTTGCCGTAAGGAGCAAGGCCTGACCCTGCAGGAAGTTGCTGATAAGGCAGGATTCTCGGTCGGTTTCATTTCCCAGATCGAACGCGGAATTACAGTTCCCTCCCTCACCTCACTGGTCGCTGTATGTCGCGTGCTGAAAGTCGACGCAGGTTCATTTTTCAACTCGCAGAAACCCAGCTCCTCGGTTACCCGGCGGGAAAGCCGTGAGGCCTACGGCCTTGGGGGCGAAGCTGGTCGTGCCGTCACCTATGAGCGCCTGTCGGCAGCCTTCCCCGGCAATGTTTTGCGCAGCACCCTCATTCACGAGCCGCCGGGATATCGAAGCGAGCCGATGTCGCATGAGGGGGAAGAGATATTCTTCGTGCTGGAAGGTGCCCTCACCATCGAGATTGATGGCGAGCGCATGATTTTGGAAGCAGGCGATTCCGCCCACTTTCCGTCGACACGGGTCCACGCCACCTGGAACCACACCACGGGAACAACGACGGTTTTCCACACCTGCACCATGGATGTTTTTGGTGACGACCATACCAACACCAACGGCGACAGCCTTGTTGTGACGCGCGCGGCCAGCCGACGCAGCGCGCCCAAGCAGCCGGTCATTGGCTCCAAGACGCCTCCCATGAAGTCCAAAAAGCCCATAACAAAAAAAGGGAACAGGAAATGAAAAACAGTTTCAAGTTATTATCAGCAGCATTGATTGCTACCGCATCGCTCTACGGATACGCACAGGCAGAGACCGTTCTAAGGCTGGATGAATCGCCCGTGGGTGAGCTGGATCCGGCCAAGGCGTCCGATTATGCCGACTCCATCCTGATGTTCAATGTTTATGATGCGCTGGTCATCCCCAAACAGGGACAACCTGGATACGATCCCTACCTCGCGACCGGCTGGGAAATTGACGGAACGGCATATACGTTCAAACTGCGCGACGACATCAAATTCCAGAGCGGCTATCCGTTGACGGCAGACGATGTCGTGTTCTCGCTAGAGCGCATGAAGGCACTGGGTGCTGGCCTTTCCTACCTGTTCACCAAGGTTGAAAAGGTTGAGGCGATTGACGCAACCACTGTGAAATTTACGCTCGCCGAACAGGACGCCCCCTTCATCTCGGCACTGACCCGCCTGCCAATCGTCGACAAGAAACTTGTTCTCGAAAATCTGGGTGACGGCGAAGGCGACATGAAGGACTGGGGACAGGCTTACCTCTCCGGTCATGCAGCAGGCAGCGGCGCTTACAAAGTCGTTTCACACAATCCGCAGGAAGAAACCGTGATGGCTAAAAATGCCGGTTATTTCCTTGGCGTGCCGCCCAAAGCCCCAGACACGGTACGTCTGCGCTACGGTCTGGAGGCGGCAACCGTCAGAACCCTGATTTCGCAGGGCCAGCATGAAATTTCCTCGCAGTGGTTGCCACCGGAAGTCCTGAAATCTCTAGCGGCCAGCGGCGCTCAACTGCTAACCGAGCGCGGTACATCCGGCTTCTACGTCAAGATGAACACCACCAAGGCCCCATTCGACGACGTGGAATGCCGCCTCGCGGTATCCTACGCCTTTGATTACAACGCCGCCGTCAAAATCGTGGCCGTCAATGACACGATCTCGCAGGGCAGTGCTGCCACCGGTCCTATTCCGGTCGGCATGATGGGTGCCTTGCCTGCAGACCAGACACTGGCGCAGGATCTGGACAAGGCCAAAGAACATCTGGCCAAGTGCAAATACAAGCCAGAAGACATCAAGATGGATATCTCCTGGATTGGTGAGGTGCCGTTGGAAGAGCGTTTTGCATTGCTGATGCAGGCCAACTTCAGCCAACTGGGCATCAAGGCAAACGTCAAAAAAATGCCATGGGCGCTGTTTTCCGAACAGGTGACGAAAGCAGAAAACACACCTGAAATCAGCCAGGTCTTCGTCAACACAATGACCGGAGACCCTGATACGCTGCTTTACAGCATGTATCACTCAACCGCTGCCGGCACATGGATGTCGCCAGAACATCTGAAGGACCCGGAGGTTGACGCATTGCTCGACAAGGGCCGTGAAACAACCGACGAAGCAGAACGTGCGAAGATTTATCAGGAGCTTGGTCTCAAGCTGAAATCCATCGCCCCGTCCATTTATGGTCAGGATCAGATTTCGGTTTTTGCTGCCTCGCCCAAGGTGTCAGTTCCAGCGCTCACCGATCCTGCCAAGGCGTTTCCTCTTGCAGCGTTTGGCTTCACATTCCGTCTGATGGAAATGAACGAGTAAAGATGATGTGCCGGGCGGTCCCCCGTCCGGCACTCCTTTAACTTTCTGAAAGAAAAACAGATGTTTCCTGTCCTGCATCTTCTCGCGAAGAAGCTGGGTACGTCGCTTATCGTCCTTTTTGGCGTGTCCCTGCTGATCTTTGCCATAGCCCGGATCATTCCCGGCGACCCGGCGCGCATTGCGCTCGGCCCTAATGCCACGGCTGAAGCCGTTGAGGCTCTGAGAGTAAGGCTGCATCTCGATGCACCCTTCATCGAGCAATATGGCTATTTCATCGGTAATCTTCTGCGCGGTGATCTCGGCATTTCACTTTATACCAACCGTCCGGTAACAGCCGACATCGCACAATTCCTGCCGGCCACGCTCGAACTTGTCATCGTGTCAGGTATCATGATGGTGCTGCTCGGTGTGCCGCTTGGTGTTTTGTCCGCTCGGTTTCGTGGCACCGTCGTGGATCACGTAATCCGCCTGATAACGCTGCTCGGCGTGTCTGCTCCCGGCTTCGTTTGGGCGGTTATCCTGATGCTCGTCTTTGCCTATTACCTGCCTATTTTCCCGATTGCAGGACGGATTGCAGACAGTTTCACCATTGCACCTGTGACCGGCTTCTTGTTGCTCGACACGTTGCTGGCAGGTCGCCCGGACGCCTTTGTTGACGCCCTTTCGCACCTCATTCTTCCAGCCTTCGCGCTTGCCCTTTCCGGCATCGGACAGGCCGCCCGTCTGGTCCGTTCCAACATGGTGGAAACCTACGATAAGCCCTATATCGAAATGGCGCAGGCCTATGGTTTTCCGGAAAAGCGGATTTCACGCAAATATGCCTTCCGGCCATCGATGATCCCGTCTTTGACGATCATCGGTCTCGATTTTGCGGCCATGCTCGGCAATGCGTTCCTCATCGAAGCTGTTTACGCCTGGCCCGGCCTGTCACGTTACGGCGTCGCAGTGGTTTTGCGAAAGGACCTCAACGCCATTATCGGCACGGTTCTGATCATTTCCGCCATGTTCCTCATCGTCAATCTCGTCGTTGACTTGCTGGTCTCCGTCATCAATCCGAAAATTCGCCTTGCAAGGGGGAAAGCATGAGCAAAACCCTCTTTGTACTTGTGCGCAATCCGCTTTCCCTGATCGGTCTGATGCTTGTGGCTTTGGTGGTATTCTCGGCGGTTTTTGCCGACTTCATCGTGCCCTTCCCCGAACATCAGGGTGCTGTCGTCGATTTCCTGAACTTCAACAAGGCACCTGAATGGCCCTACATATTCGGCACTGATCTTGTCGGCCGTGATCTCTTTACCCGCATCATCTATGCGTACCGGGTATCGCTGATCCTCGGCATCGTGGTGCTGGCGATTGCAGTTCCGGTCGGCGTCGCCATCGGTCTTGCCGCCGGTTACCTCGGCGGCTGGACGGAATATGTGCTGATGCGCATCACCGACGTGTTCCTGTCTATCCCACCACTGGTTCTTGCCATGTCGATGATGGGCCTCCTGGAACCGACACTGACAAACGGCATGATCGCGGTCACTGCCATGTGGTGGCCTTGGTACACACGCCTTGTCTACAACCTTGCCCGATCCGAAAAAGAAGAAGGTTATGTGCTTGCCGCCGAAGTGATCGGCGCCTCGCGTCTGCACATCATGTTCCGGGAAATCCTACCGAACTGCGTACCCTCGATCCTCACCAAGATGACGTTGGATTTCGGCTTTGTTATTCTCATCGCCTCCTCACTCTCCTTCTTGGGGCTTGGCGTACAGCCGCCAACACCGGATCTGGGCTCGATGGTTGCCGAAGGTGCAAAATATCTGCCTGATAGTTGGTGGCTGACCGTATTCCCGGGCCTTGCCATTCTGATTGCGGTGTTCGGTTTCAACCTGATTGGCGATGCGCTGCGCGAAATTCTGGGAGTGGATCAATGAAAACCCCAACCCTGAAAATCGAAAACCTCAAGCTTGGTTTCAGGAGCTTTTCCGGTACCAACGCGGTGTTGCACGGCATATCGCTGCACATCGCCAAGGGCGAAAAGGTGGCGCTGGTCGGTGAATCCGGCTCCGGAAAATCCGTAACTGCCCGCATCGTACTTGGACTTCTGCAGGAGCAGAAAAATGCCAAGATCACCGGCGGACTGGAGTTTGAAGGTCGCAACCTCAACGCCATGACTGCACGCCAGCGCAAGGCGTTACGCGGCACGGATATGTCGATGATCTTTCAAGATCCGTCCTCGTCGCTAAACCCGGTCTACACCATCGAGGTGCAGTTTCACGAAGTTCTCAAACGCGCACGGCCTGATGTCAAACGTGCCGAGGCCCGTGCACTTGCGCTTCAGGCACTGGCAGATGTGGCCATCAACGAACCTGAACGGGTTCTGGATTCCTACGCCTTTCAGCTGTCCGGTGGCATGAACCAGCGTGTGATGATTGCCATGGCGCTTGCCAACAATCCTGCCCTGCTTCTGGCTGACGAGCCGGGAACAGCACTTGATGTGACCGTACAGGCCCAGACGCTGAAACTGATGGGTAAGCTGGTGGAAAAACACCATACGTCGGTCTTGTTCATTTCCCACAATCTTGGTGTTGTGCGGGAATTTGCAGACCGGGTTTACGTCATCTACAAGGGTAACATCGTCGAGCAGGGCAAGACCGAAACCCTGTTTGATAATCCGCGCCATCCTTACACGCGCGCTCTCCTGTCTGCCGTTCCACGCATCACCGGCGGCGGTATTCCCGACATCGATGACGATCCCGCGCATTTCAGTGCGCCGCTCATCGCGCATGAAGGCTTTAGCGAAAAGGAGCTTCTTGCATGAGCGCGCTTCTATCCGTTCGCAACATCTCCAAAACCTTCAATGTCGCCGGCCGAGACGTCACGGCGCTGGAAAATATTTCCTTCGACGTCAATGCCGGAGAATGCCTGGCTGTGGTTGGTGAATCTGGCTCCGGCAAGAGCACGATCGCCAACATCATTTTAGGCATTTATGCGGCCACGTCAGGTGATGTTGCCTTCAAAGGCGAGACGCTTCCGGCAAAACGGACGCAGACACATCGGCAGAACATTCAGCTTGTGCAGCAAAATCCCCTCTCATCGCTCAATCCACGCCGCAGCATTGGCGCCTCGTTGCGACTGGCTCTCGACGTTCACAATATCGGCGACAAGTCCGGACGGGACAAACGCACCGGTGAACTGCTGGAAGAAGTCGGATTGCCGGAAGATTTCCGCAAACGGTCTCCATCGGCCCTGTCCGGTGGCCAGCGCCAACGTGTCGCCATTGCGCGTGCGCTGGCCTGCCAGTCGGAACTGGTCGTTCTGGATGAACCGACATCCGCACTCGACGTGCTTGTACAGGCACGCGTGCTGAAACTCTTGAAAGAGCTGAAGGACAAGCGTGGCTTGACCTACCTCTTCATTACCCACGATCTGTCCGTGGTGCGCAATATTGCAGACCGTGTCGCCGTTTTTGAAAAAGGCCGCATCGTCGAAATCGGCAGCACGGACGCCATCTTCACCAATCCCCAACATGCCTACACACGCCGGCTTATCGGCGCAGTTCCGGTCGTCAGCCGCGATGAAGCGGCCCTGCGCGATCGCCTAATGGAGCAGGAAAATGCAAATGACTGACTATAGCGATTTCAATGCCGCACTCGCTGAAGCTGGAGATCAGCCACACAAGGCCATGGTGGCGCTGGAAGCTCTGACAAAAAAGCTTGTCGGCGCAAAGCTCTTCACCATCATGACCGCAGACACCGTGGGTAAAAACTCCGAGCGCGTTTATTCCGGCCTGCCAGATGTCTATCCCGTTTCAGGTACCAAACCTTACAATGAAACCCGCTGGTCCGAAATTACCCTCAAGCAGAAGCAGACCTTTGTCGCCAACACGATCGAAGACATTGCCACAGTTTTCGATGACCACGAGATCATCAAATCGCTCGGCCTGGGCAGCGTCATCAACGTGCCGATCATCGTCGACGGCAATGTTATCGGCACCCTCAACTGCCTGCATGAAACCGGTTTTTACACGCCAGAGCGTGTGGCTGCAGCTGAAGCGCTGAAATTGCCGGGCACCATTTGCATGCTTCTTCACACCCAGAACAAGGCTGGAGCACACTGATATGAGCGGAAAAACCATTCGCGTCGCGACTGATGTCGGTGGCACGTTCACCGATCTCGTTTGCTTCGAAACGGACCACGCAACCGGTGAAGCAACCATCACCACCGCAAAGTCGGACACCACTCCTCCCAACTTTGAACAGGGTGTTCTCAATGTTCTGGACAAGGGCGGCATTGATCCTGCCAGCGTGGATTTTTTTGCCCACGGCACCACCGTTGTCATCAACGCGCTGACAGAGCGCAAGGGCGTCAAAGTTGGCCTGATCACCACAGAAGGTTTCCGTGACACGCTGGAAATTGCCCGCGGCAACCGCCCGGACTTTTTCAACCTGCATTATGAAAAGCCCGAAGTTTTTGTGCCGCGTTATCTGCGTCGTGAACTGCCGGGACGTTTTACCTACAAAGGCGAGGAAGTAACGCCGCTTGATCTTTCCTCACTGCCGGAGATTTTGAAGATTTTCCGGGATGATGGCGTTGAAGCCATCGCCGTCTGCTTCCTGCATTCCTATGCCAACCCATCGCATGAACAGGCTGTTATTGCCGAGATCGCAAAGCTGTGGCCAGAAGTGGCGGTCGTCTCCTCACACCAGATCACCCGTGAATGGCGCGAATATGAGCGCAGCAACACCACTGTTATGTCGGCCTATGTGCAGCCAGCCGCCGAACGGTATCTCAAACGGCTGAACGATGGCCTGAAAACCAAGGGTTTTGATGGCAACCTGTTTATCATGCAGTCCAACTGCGGCGTAGATTCGCTAGATTCGGTTTCTAAAATCCCGATCACCATGGTTGAATCGGGCCCTGCCTCCGGTTTCTGGGGTGCCGCAGAACTGGGCAAGCTAATTGGTGAACCAAATGTGCTGGCACTTGATATCGGTGGCACGACGGCAAAATGCTCGCTGATCGAAGGCGGTCAGGTCCGCATCATGACCGATTACTGGATCGAGCGCGACCGCACCTCCGCCGGGTATCCAATCATGGTACCGGTCGTCGACCTCGTGGAAATCGGCAACGGTGGCGGCTCGATTTCCTGGGTAGATGATTTCGGCAAGCTGCATGTCGGTCCGAAATCGGCAGGCGCGATGCCTGGACCTGCGGCCTATGGCCGCGGCGGCACGGAAGCGACAACAACGGATGCCAATCTTTGGCTGGGACGTATCAACCGTGATTATTTCTGCGGCGGTTTGGTCGAGGCCGATATGGCCGCGACTGAAAAGGCGCTGAATGCCGTTGGCGGTAAGCTTGGCGTATCTGCCGACGAGGTAGCACGTGGCATTATCCGTATTGCCAACAACAACATGGTCAACGCGCTGAAGCTGGTGTCGCTGAACCGTGGCTTCGACCCGCGTGACTTCACCCTGGTGGCGTTTGGCGGCGGCGGTGCCATGCATGCCGTGGCACTGGGCATGGAACTGGGCGTCAAAAAGGTTGTGATTCCGGCAGGTGCATCGGTTTTCTCCGCATGGGGCATGATGATGTCCGATCTGCGCCGCGATTATTTCGTGACGAAGCTGGCCGACCTGAAAGATGGTGCTGCGGCAATGATCGAAAACCTGTTCGGCGAAAGCGAAACGCTGGCAAAGGAGCAGTTTGCCGCCGAAGGCATCGACGCCACCAAGGTCAAGTTCCTGCGCTATGGCAAGTTCCGCTACCAGAACCAGGAACATACGACGGAAGTTCTGATCGATGGAGGCACGATCACGCAGGCACGCTTGCAAGAGATCGAAACCGACTTCCACGAAACCTATGAGCGTGAATACACCTATCGTCTCAAGGCACCGGTGGAGCTGGTCGGCATTCACCTCGTGGCCTTTGCTGAGGTTGGCAAACTGAAGATGCAGGAAAAGCCGCTTGGCGACAGCGACGCATCGCCAGCTACCAAAAGCACCCGCAAAGTCGATTACGCTCTGGAAGGTGTTCACGACGCTACGATCTACGACGGCACAAAATTGCAGCCCGGCATGCAGGTGAAAGGCCCGGCCGTGATTGAAGATCCTGGCACCACCATCGTCATCCATCCCGACAATCGCGTCGAGGTCGATGGTTTCGGCAACATTCACATCCATCTTGGCGCCTGAAGGAGTTGGACATGGCAGAACAAATCCACGACCCCATCACGCTTGAAATCATTCAGAACTCATTGCAGGCCACGGCTGACGAAATGTTTGCCGCCATGCGCAAAACGGCGATGAGTTCCATCATCTACGAAGTTTTGGACATGGGCACGGGCATTACCGATGCCAAGGGCCATCTGGCTTCTTCCGGAGCAGGTATTCCGGGCTTCATCGGAGTTCTCGACAAGTCGGTAAAATTCGTTGTTCAGAAGTTCTCCGAGCCCGGCGATATTGAACCCGGTGACGTTTTCATCACCAACGACCCCTATTACGGCGGCGTGACCCACCTCAACGACCTGATCGTTGTCATGCCGGTGTTCTCCGAAGGGCGGATCATTGCCTGGACAGCGAACATTGCCCACAATTCCGACATTGGCGGCATGGCGCCGGGATCCTTGTCGTCGGAGGCAACGGAAATTTTCCAGGAAGGTTTACGCCTGCCTGCCATCAAGATGATTTCCCGTGGCCAGCCCATCCGTCCGGTTTTCGAGATCATCACCACCAACTCCCGCATGCCGGACTTTCTGGAAGGCGATCTCTGGGCGGCAATCGCCTCGGTTCGCATCGGCGCCAAACGGCTTGAAGAACTGGCGGTCAAATACGGCGTTTCGACCTTTGAAGCGGCCATGGTGCAGTTCATGAATTTCGGGGAACAGGTATCGCGTGCCGAACTGGCCAAATTGCCGCACGGCACCTACTCACTTTCGGAAGAGCAGGATGACGGACGTTTCTTCAATGTTTCCATCACCGTCTCGGCCGATGAATTCATTGTAGATTTGCGCGATAATCCGGATCAGGACAATGGCCCGTTCAACGCCGGACGCGATGACACGCTGGTCAGCATGCAGGTCATTTTCAAGGCGCTTACCGACCCTGCCTCACCGGCCAATGAAGGCTCCTTCCGTCCGCTGAAAGTGTTGACAAAAGAAGGCACCGTATTCCATGCCAAGGAACCGGCCGCCGTTGGCTTCTATTACGAAGTCGGCATTCGCGTTTACGATCTGGTCTGGCGCTGCCTTGCTCCACATATGCCGGGCAAGTTACCCTCTGGTCACTTCTCATCCATCGCCGGAACCTTCATCGGCGGTATTCACCCGGATACCGGCCGGCAATACACCATCATTGAACCTCAGATTGGTGGCTGGGGTGCCAGAGAAGGCCGCGACGGTAACAGCGCCATCTTCTCAGGCGTGCATGGAGAGACCTATAATTGCCCAGCGGAAATCTCCGAAGCCCGCAACGGTCTCATCATCGACCGCATGGAGTTGAACACCGAACCGGGCGGCGAAGGCAAATGGTCAGGCGGCCACGGCATTCGCATCGATTACCGCATTCGACGCGATAACTCCTTTCTCACACTCGGTTATACCCGTTCACGCATCATGCCGTGGTCGCTGGATGGCGGCAATGAAGGAACGGCAAACTATGCCCTTGTGATGCGCAAGGATGGCGCACAGGAACGTCACGCCTATGCATCCGGCATTCGTGTCGACAAGGATGATGTAATCCGCATCATTACCGGTACCGGCGGCGGCTTGGGCAACCCGAAAGAACGTGATCCGGAACTGGTCGCGCAAGATATTCGCAATGGCTTCATTACGCCTGAACGGGCCGCCGATGTTCATGGTTACAAGGTCTGAGGACGCGCCATGACCAACAAACCTCTCAAGATCATGTACCTCAATCCGGTTGCCGCAAATCCTGAGGTCGATGCCATCTTTGCGGAGATGGCACGTGACCATAAACTGCCGGGCACTGAGGTGCATGTAACCGCCTTGCCGAAAGACCAGTACGGTTTTTCGCATATCGAGTTTCGGACCTACGAGGCACTGGTCACCAGAGGCATCATGCGGGCGGTCAGAGCCGCCGCGCAGGAAGGTTTTGACGCGCTTGCCATCGGTTGTTTTTACGACACGGCCCTGCATGACGCCCGCGAAATTTCGGGTGACATGATCATCACAGCACCATGTGTGGCTTCCTGCGAGATCGCCGCCAGCCTCGTTAATCGCTTCGGTATTATTGTCGGCCGACGCAAATGGGTAAACCAGATGCACGCCAATGTCGTGGAATACGGCCATGACGAACGTCTTGCCGGATTTTACGAGGTCGGGCTTGGTGTCGATGATTTCCAGAAAGACCATGACGAGACGGCACGCCGACTGAAACAGGCGGGTCGCAAGGCCGTTGAAGAAGGTTATGCAGAGGCACTCATCCTTGGCTGCACCATGGAAATCGGTTTCTACAAAGAGCTTGAAAAAGAGCTCGGTGTACCGGTAATCGATCCGTCGATTGCAGCGTTGAAACGGGCAGAATATGCCGCCCTTCTCAAACAGCAATGCGGTTGGGGACCGGGGCGCAAATGGTCCTGCGAACCACCATCAGAAACGGAAATGGCAAAATTTGATGCCTTTGGCAGTGACGAACCCGCCTTTGGCAGCCGTATCATTATTGCGGCAAACTAGGAGGACACACATAATGGGCAACCAGACACAAAACCGGCTTTCCGCCTTGCGCGCACAAATGAAGGCAACGGGTACGGGACTGCTGGCCGTTGGCCCCGGTTCACATATGGAATGGGTGCTGGGCTTTCACCCAATGCCAGATGAGCGGCCTTGCCTGCTGCTGGTTTCGCCAACCAAGGAAGCATTTTTGATGCCGGCCCTCAATGCGGACGGCACTCGCGAGCATACCGACATATCTTTCTTCAATTGGAGTGACGACCAGGGACCGGACAAGGCGCTGAAGGAAGCGCTTGAAGCCATCGGCGCCACTGCGCCTGGCGTGGTCGCCTTGGATGAAACCATGCGCGCCGATTTTGCTCTTTTGCTGCTGCATGCCTTGCCGGACAACACGAAAAGCGAGTTCACACCGGCGACCCTCGGCGGGTTGCGCATGCGCAAGGATGCCAGCGAATATGAAAAGCTGAAAATGAATGCTGGCATCGCCGACCGCGCCATGCAAAAGGCCTTCGCCACGCTGCGTGCAGGCCTCAGCGAAAACGAAGTTGCCGCAGAAATCCGTGCACATTTTGCCTCGGAAGGTGCTGATCCAAAATTCTGGATTGTCGGTGCTGGCGGCAATGGTGCATTTCCCCATCACCACACCGGTGATCGGATCATCCAAAAGGGTGATGCTGTCGTAATCGACATTGGCGGTCGTAAGGATGGTTTCCCAAGCGATATTACCCGCATGGCCGTGGTTGGTGAGGCGCCGGAAGGTTATGCAGAAGTTCATGCCATTGTCGAAAAGGCAGTTCAGGCCGCTATCAAAGCCGCCCGCCCTGGCGTGAAAGCAAAAGAGGTCGATGCCGCGGCACGTTCGGTTATTACCGAAGCCGGATATGGCCCTTATTTCGTGCACCGTACCGGTCACGGCATGGGTATTGATGGCCATGAGCCACCCTATATCACTGCCACCTCGGAAACGGTGCTCGGAGAAGGTATGGTTTTTTCCATCGAACCCGGCATCTACCTGCCCGGCCGTTTCGGTATTCGTCTGGAAGACATCGTCATCCTGCGCGCCGATGGCCCGGAGATTTTCTCCTCGCTGCCACGTGATCTGCACACAACGAAGGCCTGATCCCGACATCGTTTTACAGGAAGGACAAAAGCCATGGCACGTGCCTGGGTCATCAACAGCTATTCCGGTTATCAGGGGCTTTCACTCGTGGATGTCCCCGTCGAACAGCCGGGACCTGGAGAGATCAGGCTAAGGGTCGAGGCTTTTGCCCTGAACTGGGGCGACATGGATCTGATGTTGGACAATTACTCCTTCAGCTTCCATGACTTTCCCGCCAGGATCGGCATGGAAGCTGCGGGCATTGTGGAAGCGGTGGGAGATGGTGTCGAAGGGATCGCAATCGGCGATCGTTATTGCACCCTGCCCTACTTCTATTACCAGCGCGGCGCGAGCACCGAGACGTTGATCATTGATGCCAGCTACGTAACACCTGCACCAGATGGACTTTCGGCTGTGGAAAGCGCCTCCATCTGGATGCAGTATATGACGGCCTATTTTCCGCTGGCCGAAATCTCAAAGGTGGGAGCTGGCAATCACGTGCTGGCGACGGCAGCAACCAGTACAGCCGGAACTGCCTCGTTGGAAATTGGACGCATTCTAGGTGCGACTATGATCGGCACGACGCGCTTTGCGGCCAATCGCGACTACCTGCAAACGAAGGGTGCTGACCATGTTGTCGTTACCGATGGCAAAGGCCCATCCGTTGCTGAACAACTCTTGGAAATGACCGGTGGCAAGGGCATCGATGCCGCCTTCGATCCGGTGGGCGAAACCATGATTGCGCAATATAGTCCGGCATTGGCCCGAGACGCGCGCATCTATTTTTACGGCACGCTCGACACCAAGCCGCCAGTCTTATCAATGAAGGACATGTTCCAGAAAAACGCGACCTTTCAGCCTTATTCACTGTTCAACTACGTTGAAAATCCTGACATGTGCGCGCGCGGCAAGGCTTTTGTCTATCAGCATCTGAAAGACGGGCGCATCAAACCTTCCATTGACCGGGTCTACCCGATGGAAGAGTACATAAAAGCCTGGGATTATCTGCGCAAACCGCGCACCAGCCACGGCAAGGTGGTTATCAAGACAGGTCTTTGACCTGTCTCAGCCTGCCCGGAAACGATCAAAAGCGGTTAGACGCCGAATGGGAGGATCGGCCTCCCAGCGATAAATCTCGTTCCGCAGGAAATGCAATTCCTCGTCGAATTTCTCTTCCGGCAATTCCACCCACCAGGATTTCGGTCGACCGTCAGAGCCATCCGACCACCGGTAACCGCGTGCCTTGAGATGGTCCTTCATGTCGAAGGGCGAGTTTTCGGCATAGATACGAACACGGGACAACTGGCTGGCGGCATGCAGTTCCGAAAACGGTGTGGTCACGGCGGGTGCGCGCTGCAAGGCAAGCACTTCAAGGAGGGCAAAACAGTCATCGACGGCACGGTGCCCATCGTGGAAGTAACCCGATTGCCCAATCAGATACCCCAGTTTACTACCTTCAAAACCCCGTGCCGACCAATCGACTTCAGCGACCGAACAGCCCCAGGCCTTATGAACAAAAACCGGTGAAAAGGCCTCACAGAACGGCCGATCAAAACCGGCATTATGCGCGATGATCAGATCAGCCGGTTCAATCAGAGAATTCATACGATCCCGGTCAATCACCTGGCCGGCAACCATATCGTCGGTGATCCTTGTCAGCCGTGTAATCTCTGGCGGTATCGAAACGCTCGGCTGTTGAAGACCGCCATAAATATCCGTGACATCGCCGATCTGGCCGTCATCGTTAAAGGTGAAAGCCACCAGCCCGATCTCGATAATCTCATCGGAACGGTAATTCAAACCGGTTGTCTCCGTATCGAGAATAATGCCACGACGCGGGAATTCCGGGCGCGGATGTTTAACGATCGGCGGCGCCTGAAGCTTGCGCAAAATGCGATAATCACCGGTGGATTCGAGATGTCGGGCCATGGCCTCGCTATCGACTGGAACCTCTTCCTGTCGTCCCCGCGCACGCGCCGGGGACCTGCCAATGCTCACGCTTGCAGTTTTGCCGGACGATGCAAAGAAGTCGAGTTGTGAAGTCATGCTGTTCCAATCCGTATACGGCAACCTTGGGGCTAACAGAGTCGCCATTGCAGGGCAAGCAACGCCAGGTTCTATCGGAAGTCGCGCGTCTTGACCCGGATTTCACCCCGATGGCTGTGAGGCGTAAGGATGGTGCCCGATTTTGGCTGGCCTCTTGGATCCGGCGGCGGCATGCCATGATGGAACTCATCCCCGCGCCCATGCCGCAGGGGAAATGGCTCGCCGCGTTCTCCAACACTTGCCAAATCATGTGAAAGATCAATCAATTCACGGGCAACGACATGAACCACCTCCCCCTCCCGCTGAATATAACCTTTGATGCCCAACATGCTGGCACCTAGGACGATACTGCGCTGTTTCTCAAACACCTTGGGCCAGACCACGACGTTTGCAACACCCGTTTCGTCTTCGATAGTGATGAACATCACACCCTTGGCCGATCCGGGTCGCTGGCGCACCAATATGATCCCGGCAACCTCGACCCATTGTTTATCACGAGACGCCACCGCATCCGCGCAGGCCAGAATTCTCCGCCTTGCAAGATCGGCCCGCAAAAAACTGACTGGATGGTTACGCAGGGTCAGCCCGACATGACTGTAGTCTTCAACAACCTCACCGCCCGCTGGCATTGATCGCAAAGCGACAGTCGGCTCATTCTGTTCCGCCACGGATACCGCTTCCCGTCTTGCGGCAGCCACAAACAGTGGCAGTGGTTCATCGCGCAATGCCTTGATCGCCCAGAGTGCGTCGCGGCGTGCAAGACCCAATGATGGCCGGAAAGCATCCGCTTCTGCCAATTCAACCAATGCGGAGGCAGGTATGGAACATCGCTGCCACAGATCATCGACAGACACGAAGGGCTGGTTGGCTCGAGCACCAATCAGCCGTCCAACATCATTGTTGGAAAGCCCTTTGACCATCCGCAAACCAAGCCGAACCGCTAAGCGCCCATCATTGCCATCACGTGATTCAAGCGTGCAATCCCAGCGGCTGGCATTCACACAGACAGGACGGATTTCCACGCCATGGTTTTGGGCATCGCGAACGATCTGTGCCGGCGCATAAAACCCCATCGGTTGCGAATTGATCAGTGCCGCACAGAAGACATCCGGGTGCCAGCATTTCAGCCAGGAAGAGGCATAGGCCAGCAGTGCGAAACTTGCCGCATGGCTTTCAGGAAAACCATAGGAACCAAACCCCTCAAGCTGGCGGAATATTTTTCCCGCAAACTCTCTGTCATAACCATTCTTCACCATGCCATTGATCATTTTGATGCCAAAGGTGGATATGGTGCCGGTGTTTTTGAATGTGGCCATTGCCCGGCGTAACTGGTCCGCTTCTCCAGGGGTAAAACCGGCACATTTGATGGCGAGCTGCATGGCCTGCTCCTGAAAAAGCGGAACGCCCAATGTCTTGCTGAGAACTTCTTCGAATTCAGGTCTCGGATAGCTGACTTCTTCTTTCCCCTGCCTGCGCCTTAGATAGGGATGCACCATGTCACCCTGGATCGGCCCGGGTCTGACAATCGCCACCTGAATGACAAGGTCATAATATTCTTTGGGCTGTAACCTTGGCAGCATCGACATCTGCGCCCGGCTTTCGATCTGAAACGTGCCCAGCGTGTCAGCCTTGCAGATCATGTCATAGGTGGCTTCATCGCCCTGAGGGATACTCGCAAGATTTTCATCAATACCCTTATCTTCTCGTAGAAAGTCGAAGCAGCGGCGCAGGCACGACAACATGCCCAAAGCCAGGACATCGACCTTCATGAATTTCAGGATGTCGATATCGTCCTTATCCCATTCGATCACCTGCCGGTCAGCCATTGCCGCAGGCTCGATGGGCACCAGTTCATTAAGCGGATCGCGGCTCAATACGAAACCACCGGGATGTTGCGACAAGTGGCGGGGAAAACCGATCAATTGACGAGCAAGATCCAGAGTGATCTTCAACCGCCTGTCATCCCAGTTGAGATTGATATCTCGGACGTGTTTTTCCTCTACTCCTTCCGACCAGCCCGACACCTGTGAGGACAAGGTTTTTGTCAGATCTTCGGTCAGGCCCATGGCCTTGCCAACATCACGCAACGCACCCTTGGCACGGTAGCGTATAACCGTTGCGCAAAGAGCCGCACGATCCCGACCATAGGTATCATATACCCACTGGATCACCTCTTCCCGGCGTTCATGTTCAAAATCGACATCAATATCCGGTGGTTCATTGCGATTTTCTGAGACGAACCGCTCAAACAGTAAGTTACTGTCGACAGGATTAATGGACGTGATTCCCAAGACATAACAGACCGCAGAATTGGCGGCCGACCCTCGTCCCTGGCACAAAATATCCTTGGAGCGGGCAAACCGAACGATTGCATTCACAGTCAGGAAATAAGCGGCATATTCGAGCTTATGAATGAGCCTAAGTTCATATTCAAGACTGGCTCGAACTTTGTCCGGAAGACCATCGGGATAACGCCTAGTTGCCCCCTCCCATGTGTATTTTTCCAACAACTGCTGCGGTGTCAGATCCGGAAAAAGCTTTTCTTCCGGATACTGATACTGTTTGGAAAGCTCATCGAGATTGAACTGGCAGCGTTTGACGATTTCAAGCGTGCGGGCATGCGCCTCCCGATAGCTTGGAAAAAGCCGCAGCATTTCTTCTGGCGGCTTCAGATAACGATCGGCGAAATGCTCCCGCCGGTGGCCAAGCTCATCAATCGTAACGTTATGCCGGATGGCCGTCACAACATCCTGAAGTATCCGTCGCTCGCGATGATGAAACAGGACGTCATTGGTGAGAACGGTTGGCACACGGCTCATTGCCGCCAGATTATCAAGTTCATGCAACCGAAGTTGGTCATTTGGCCTGCGTCGCAGCGTCAGCGCCATATAGGCGCGGTCGCCAAAACTCTCGCGCAGCCGACGAAGACGAAGAGCACAGACATCATCAGCAACATCAGGCACAAGAACAGCAATCAAACCGTCGCCATAGGCAACGACATCAGCCCATTCCAGATGGCACTTGCCCTTGCCGCCACGTTGTTTGCCAAGGCTGAGAAGGCGGCACAACAGGCCATAGGCTGCTTTGTTGGTCGGATAGGCAAGGATCGACATGCCATCGGCAAGATCAAGCCGGCACCCGACGACAAGTCGAAGACCAGTGTCCTTGGCAGCCTGATGCGCACGCACGATGCCAGCCAGCGAATTACGGTCCGTTATCGCCAACGCCTCAATGCCCAGTTCTTTCGCCTCTGCAATCAATTCCTCGCAAGACGATGCCCCTCGCAGGAAGGAAAAATTGCTGGTCACCTGAAGTTCGGCATATCGCAGGTTACTCATGCGAAGATCCCATGCAGAAACCAATCATGTGAGCCGCTATCGGCATCCTCGCCATTGCCCGCCCGGAAAATCCAGAACCGCTCGCCAGCATCATCCTCAACCCGAAAATAATCTCTGACAGCAATCATTTCCGCGTCGCGTTTCCACCACTCGCCAAAAATCCGCTCGGGACCATCGGCGCGCCGCACACGCCGTCGCATTCCCCGCCAGACAAAAGACACGGGCGGGTGATCGGGTAGCAGCGCCATTGTATCGATCGGTTCGGGATGCTGTAAAAGCCGTGGTGGGCGGGGCCAACTTCCCTTCCAGCCCGCAGTCGGCTGCGACGAGAACGGCGAAACCCGCATGACCGAACGCTCCGGCACATCGCTTTCGACCGAGGCATAACGATAGATGCGTTGTGCACCGACACGGTTGGCCAAGATGTCGACTAGATCAGACATGTCAGGCTCGGCCTCCTCCACCAGCGAGGATATGGCCTGGCGATGCTCAAGCGGTTCGGCAGCCGAAGCGACCAGCGTCATGAGCTCGATACCGAAACCAGGATCAACCGTTTCGATCTTGTCGCACAGCAATCGGGTAAGGCGCTTCACATCGCGAACCGGCTGGGCCAGACCAACTCGAACCGCCTGTATGCTGTTGTCAACGCGGGTAAAAAGAAGGTCGATACGGCGCGCGCCAACCCCCTTGGTTTCCATATCCGCGCATAAGGCTATCACCAGCTTTTCCGTATAGCGGGCAATGGTTTCTGCCGCAGCGATCGGCTCTGCAAACACGCGCCGCGCTTGCGGCAGGTCCGGCGAACGGATTGGATCTATGGGCTCGGCCGAACGACCAAGGGCTTCATCGATACGCCGGCCGATTTCCGGTCCAAAGCGCTGGGTGAGCGGTGCCCTTGGCTGGTCAATGAGATCACCGATCCGCTCAAAACCAAGCGTCTGCAGGCCTGCTACGGTCTGTGGTTCCAGACGAAGGGCTGCAAGCGGCAGACGACGAAGCAATGGCAAGCTTTCCCCCGGCGGCACAACAAGGGTTGTTTTGGTCGTGAAGCGCGCAAAAGCATGCGCCGCCCCTCTTGTGTCAGCAATCGCCGCACGCGCTTCTAGTCCGGCAGCTGCGAACCGCTGGACCATCGACGTCAGCATCACAGCTTCGCCACCATGCAGATGGTCTGCACCGGTCGTATCGATAATCAGCCCATCCGGCGGATCAACCATAACAACAGGAGAAAATCGCAGCGCCCATAAGGCCAGTCGCTCAAGCGCATCACCATCTCCCCGACTATCCGCATCCACAACAACCAGTCCCGGTACCAGCGCCTGCGCTTTGGCCAAAGCCATGCCGACAGACAGTCCGAGCTTGCTGGCATTGGCGTCGAGAGCCGCAACAGAACGACGTCGGCCATCACGGCCAGCAAGCACCAGTGGTTTATCGATTGGCGGCGTAGCGGTGCCCGAAAGCCGTCTCAGACGGTCTGTTGGCCAACGGGGCAGGTACAGCGATACAACCCTGACCATCACAACTCTCCACTTCGAGATCGAAACACTCCCCTGCCCGTGCCCGGATCAGTTCGAGCAACCAGCGCTCGCGGCCGATACCGGCGACCGGCAATGGCGAAGACGGCACTGCCGAAACACGCCAGCGCGTGATCGCAGCCGTCGGCTGGCCAAAATCCTCCGCCTCGCTCTGGCGGCGCCAGCGGCGAATGGCGATACCAATCGCACCCGACTGTTCTGCGGCCAGTTGCAACCGGCGTGATGCGACCATGGAAAGCCGGGTGACCTCGGCAATCGCGGCCCCAATCCCGCCGTGACGAAGCCCTTCCTCGAAACAGGCAAGCAGCATCTTCTCATCCCCGGCTTCAACATGGATGACCCGGCCTGGATCAAGCCCCACCTGAGCAAGGGCCGGCGCGAACAGATCGGCGCGGGTCACACACCACAACACCTTGCCGCGTGTGCGCGCCGCAATACCGGCGGCAAACACCGCAGCCGCGGCTCCATCCACCGCACCATTGCCGTGACCGGCCACTTCATGCAGCGCACCCAGTGCCAGTCCGCCTCCCGGCAATCTGTCATCAATCTCCGGAACCCCGAACGGCAGAACCTGCCGTTTGCGCATGGTTGTGCCTTCGAGACGCTCAATATGCTCCCAAAGCCCGGACAGCATGGAATTGGCGATTATTCCCGACATGGCGCGAATGCGATCCTCTCAATGATCTTGCAGGGGCAAAGTTTATTTGTTCTCTTTTTGTTCCTATTGCTGTCATGAGTCAATCGGGGGCAATGAACCTCCTGTGGTCAAAATAATGATGCCGTGATGGTCCAGACCGGATTCATGCAATTGGATCAAATGGATGATGCGGTACAGTTTGTCAGGAATTTTTTCTTAGAAATCGCAGCCGTCACGTCGGCAACGCCGGAAAAACAAAAAGGCACGATTTATCGACCGTTGATCAGCATTTCCCCGTGACCATTGAGGCACGGGGAAGCTTGTGTTGCACAAGGTCATGCCATCTGCCTGACCGTGTTTCTTCTTTGGCGGATCAAAACGCCAATTGGACTTTCATTGACTTTGTTCTGTCTGCTGCTGTTTCGAATGCGGTGACGGCTTCGCTGAGCGGAAAGGTTGCGGTCAGAAGTGGTTTGAGATCAACACGGCCCTTGTTGATGAAGTCGACCGCAAGCCCGAACTCCTCATGGAACCGGAACGTGCCCTTCATCTCGATTTCCTTGGCAACAACCATGTTCTGCGGGATCGACACATCACCACCCAGCCCAAGCTGTACAACGGTTGAGCGTGGACGAAGAACCTCAAGACCTGCCCGCACAGCGCTCTGATTGCCCGACGCTTCGAACTGAACGTCAAAATATCCCTTGTTGGCAGAATAGGCCGAGAGTTGATCGGCATTGTCGGCAACATTGATCACCCGGTCAGCACCAACGCCGAGTGCCTTCTTCAGTACCGCATCCATTACGTCGGTCGCCACGATCTCACGCGCCCCATGTGCCCGTGCCGCAATGATCGCCAGCGCTCCAATGGGTCCGCAGCCGGTTACCAGCACCCGCTTGTCGGTCAGGGCGCCGGCCCGTGTTACCGCATGCAGTGTGACGGCAAAGGGTTCAGCCATCGCCGCTTCATGGATCGAGACACCCTCTTCTACCCTGTGGCACTGCCAGGCCTGCGCCACCAGTCTCTGGCGAAACGCGCCCTGGATATGCGGCATCGGCATGGCACTGCCATAGAACCGCATGTTGAGGCAGTGGTTCTGTTGCCCCTTCAGGCAATATTCGCAGTCATTGCACGGACGGCTTGGCGAGACCGCAACGCGATCGCCCACGGAAAGCCCCGAGACACCCTCACCCAGCGCCTTGATCGTACCGGCCACCTCATGGCCGAGGATCATTGGTTCGCGGATGCGCACGGTGCCAAAACCACCGTGATTGTAGTAATGCAGGTCAGAGCCGCAAATGCCGCCCGCTTCAATGGCAACCTCTACCTGACCCGGACCAACAGGTTCGACGTCTCTCTCCTCGATACGCAAATCCTTGGCGGCATGTATGACGACGGCTTTCATGGCTTCTCTCACAGAACAGGTGTTAACAGGGCAGACCCGGCAAAATGCGCGGCGAGATTGTCTCGTACCAGCTTGCCCATGGCCTTGCGGGTCTCAATGGTTCCAGACGCATGGTGCGGCTGAACCAGCACATTGTCGAGTTGCAGGAAACGTGGATTGAGCTTTGGCTCACCCTCAAACACATCAAGCGCTGCCGAACCGAGCGTCCTGTTCTCCAGTGCTTCCAGCAGTGCCTCCTCATCGATGTTCGAGGCCCGCGAGATGTTGATCAGCATGCCCTCAGGTCCAAGTGCGGCAATCACATCCTTTGAGACGATATGGCGGGTGACAGCAGAGGCTGCCAGTGTGATGAACAGGAAGTCGGCATGCCGGGCCAGTTCCACCGGATCGGCAATATAGGTCAGGCCATCCGCATAGGGTTTTGCCTCGACATCGCTATAGGCGATGTCCATGTCGAAGCCCTTGAGGCGCTTTGCGACTTCAAAGCCAATACGGCCAAGTCCCAGCACACCGGCCTTGCGGCCCCAGACGCGGCGCTTCAGCGGATAAAGGCCCTTTTCCGCCCAGCTTCCGTCCTTGACCCAGGTCTCTGCGCCGATGATGCCGCGTGACTGCACCAGCATCATTGCCACACCAAGGTCGGCCACATCATTGGTCAGCACATCAGGTGTGTTGGTAACGCGAATGCCGCGAGCCCGGCAGGCTGCCAGATCAACCGCATCAAAACCGACACCGTAGACGCAGATCACTTCGAGCTTCGGCAGCTTGCCGATCAGTTCGGCAGACGCACCCAGTTCACCACGGGTGGCAATCGCACGGATCTTGTCGCCATGCTGGTTCAGGAATGCATCGCGGTCGGCGGCTTCAAACAGCTTGTGCACCGTATAATGTGCATCCAACTCCACCTGATCCCATTCCGGGTATGGACCCGTCATCAGAATGTCCGGTTTGCTCATGGTTTCCTCCAAAAGATAAACACCGCTCACGCGGTTATGGTCGGTGGGCATGGTCAGTGGTCATGGCCGATGGGCATGCATCCGCCATCACCGCCATCATGGGATGTCAAAAAGGGCTCTTTGGCTCACGGGCCAAAACTCAAAGGCTGGTGGTAATCCCGCCATCGACATAAAGCGTATGGCCATTCACAAACGACGATGCCTTGCCCGACAGGAACACAGCCGCGCCCACCAGCTCATCGACATTGCCCCAGCGGCCAGCCGGTGTGCGCTTCTCAAGCCAGGACGAGAACTCCTCACTATCGACCAGTGCCTGATTGAGCGGTGTCTTGAAGTATCCCGGCGCAATCGCATTGATCTGCAGGCCATGTTTGGCCCAGTCGGTGCACATGCCGCGTGTCAGGTTCTTCACAGCACCCTTGGTGGCCGTGTAGGGCGCGATCCCCGGACGGGCCAGTTCACTCTGCACCGAGGCGATGTTGATGATCTTGCCGCGACTACGGCTGATCATGTGACGCGCCACCGCCTGACCGACATAAAACACGCTGGAGATATTGGTCTTCAGCAACTGTTCCCACCGGTCAGCTGGAAAATCCTCCAGCGGTGAGCGGAACTGCATGCCGGCATTGTTGATCAGGATATCGATCGGTCCGATATCCCGCTCGATCGCCTCGACACCACGTTTGACCGCGTCAGCATCCGTCACGTCGAAATCTGCCGTATCGACAGCAACGCCCGTTTCAGCCTTCAGCGCTGCCGCCGCTTCGCCAAGCCGCACCTTGTCACGGCCATTCAGCACAACAGATGCACCATGCTCGATAAGACCCTGCGCCAAAGCCAGTCCAATCCCCTGCGACGAACCCGTCACCAAGGCACGCAAACCGGACAAATCAAATAGTCGAGACGTCATCAGACCTTGTTCCTTAAAAGGAGGTGTCATTTCATTCAAGGGACGAACGGTATCGGACACCCAGCACACCGTTCCTCTTTTCTCATGGGATCACTGGCGATGGCGCGAAACAGCAGATCTGCCTCGCAACACCACATGATCAGATATCGACAACCAGACCCTTGGCCTTCAACACGGCCTCGAGATT
The DNA here is from genome assembly GCF_024810055.1 of Rhizobium sp. BIGb0125. Classification (NCBI taxonomy): domain Bacteria; kingdom Pseudomonadati; phylum Pseudomonadota; class Alphaproteobacteria; order Hyphomicrobiales; family Rhizobiaceae; genus Rhizobium; species Rhizobium sp. BIGb0125. The sequence continues at coordinate 228,950 of NZ_JANUDV010000007.1, read as the reverse complement.
GCTGACTTCGACAACCGATTTGCCCTGCTTGTAGGCTTCAATGTAACCAGCTTCGGCATCTTCGCGGATTTGCGACAGACGCGCCGATTCCTGGGCGTCTTCACGGCGCACGACAACCAGACCATCGGCATCACCAACGATAATATCGCCGGGATTGATGATTTCGCCGCCAACGATGATGCTGTCATTCACCGCTGCAATCGTTTCCTTCACAGTGCCCTTGATGCAGACACTGAGAGAGAATACCGGGAAACCAAGGTCGCGCAGTTGCAGTGTGTCGCGCACACCGGTGTCCGTTACCAGACCGCCGATACCCTTTGCCAGGCAGGCATTGGCCAGCACGTCACCGAAAGAACCGGCTTCTTCATATTCACCAGCCGAAACAACAATGATGTCGCCGGGCTTGGCATAGTTGATGGCCAGCTGCAGCATGATGTTGTCGCGCGGGGCGCATTTCACCGTGAAGGCAGGGCCGCACAGCTTCATCTTGTAGTCGACAGGCTTCAAACGGGAGGAAAGTGCACCTTTACGACCCTGTGCCTCATGGATGGTTGCAGGCGAGAACTTCGAAAGCGCTTCGATGTCTTCTTTGCTTGGCCGTTCTGCGATATCTTTAATGTGGATCATAAAAACCTCCCACGGTAAGGCATGCGGCGGGAACGTCCCGCCGCTCGCATTGATGTTGATGTGTGTGTTTCAATGGATGCTGAGGGGCCTTAGCCCGGCAGGATCAAGGAATCGGGTCGAACTTCAGTTCGGAAAGTGGAACCACCTTGTCGGTACGGGTCATCTTGTATTCGGTATTCGGGCCAAGCCACTTGTCCCAAATCTTGTTGATCTCGCCGTCTGCATCGAGCTTCTTCAGCACTTCGTTGATCTTGGCTGTCAGAGCTGGATTGTCCTTGGCCATGCCAATACCGATCGGTTGATAGAGCATTGGCTCCTCAATCATGCGCATTGGCTTGCCCTTGGTCTTGGATTCGTTGACAAACTTCGTCGTTGTCATGGTGTTGGCAACCATGCCACGGGCTTTACCCTGCTGAACGGCGAGATAGGCAGACGCAGTGTCCTGGAAGGTCAAAGGATCGGACTTGTTGAGCTTGATCGACATTTCAGAGGTCGAGCCCTTGGTGGAGGCAACGCGCTGACCTTCATAGTCGGCCTTCTTCTGACCGGCATCATCAACCGGCACGATCAACATTTCCTTGGCAAGGTAATAGGGATCGCTGAACTGGATCTGCTCTGCGCGGCTCTGTGTATAGGCAAGGTTGGCAACCGTGATATCAACGCGGCCGAGCTTGACCTCTGGTACGCGGGCTTCAACCGACACAGGCTTGACCTCAGCCTTTACGCCGAGTTCCTTGGCAATGGCATTGCAAAGATCAACGTCGAAACCAGCCATTTCGCGGGTCTTTGGATCGGGAGCAGCAAAAGGAACAACGTCTGCGAAGGTCGCGCAACGCAAAACCTTGTTGGACATGATCGTATCCAGCTGATCCGCAGCGGCAGGCGTCGCAAGGGCTGTACCAGCGAGAATGGCGGTGAGTGTAAAGCATTTCCAGTTCATTGCAGTTCTCCTCTTATGATTTTGCTTGGTATCAGTGACGCAGATCGGAAAGGAACCGCTGCGCGCGCGGATGGCGTGGTGTGGTGAAAAACTCTTCAGGCGTTGCCTTTTCGATAATTTCACCGGCATCGATGAACCAGATGCGGTCGGCAACTTCGCGGGCGAAGCCCATTTCATGCGTGACACACATCATGGTCATGCCTTCTGCGGCCAATCCCTTCATCACGGCCAGCACTTCGCCAACCATTTCAGGATCGAGCGCGCTTGTCGGCTCATCGAACAGCATGACCGGAGGCTCCATCGCCAAAGCGCGGGCAATCGCCACACGCTGCTGTTGACCGCCGGACAATTGAGCCGGGTAAGCGCCAGCCTTGTCGGCCAGACCAACTCGATCCAGAAGTTTCAATGCCTTGTCGCGGGCTACATCAGGTGCAACACCTTTGACGCGGATGGGCGAGATCGTCACATTTTCCAGCACCGACAGATGCGGAAACAAATTGAAGCTCTGGAACACGAAACCAACCCGGCTACGCAGCAGGTTGAGTTCCTTCGTTTTTGTCGCCGCATGAATGTCCTGGCCATCCAGCGTGATCGAACCGCTGTTGATTTCCTCAAGACGATTAACGGTGCGGATCAGCGTCGACTTTCCGGAACCCGAGGGACCACAGATGACCACCACTTCGCCACGCGCCACCTCAGCGTCAACATTTTTCAGAACCTGATAGTCGCCATAGCTTTTGCAGACATTCGAGATACGGATCGTCTGCTCTTTCGATGATGATGTCGTGGTCATGGCTGCTCCGTTATGATTTTGGCCTGCGCCAGCGTTTCCGGTTGCGGGCGGGCAACCACACCCGCGCGACGCTTGGCAATACGGCGCTCAACAGCATTGGCGAGATAGGTCAGGCTCCAGCAGATGGCGTAATAAACGATTGCCAGAATGAGGAAGACCTGGAAGGGCTGCGTCAGAAGCTGGTTGTTAACCTGACTTGCCGCGAAGGTAAGGTCCGGCACGTTAATGACATAACCAAGCGTCGTATCCTTAATCGTCGCAACGAAGGTCGAGATCATGCTCGGGATCATGTTATAGAGCGCCTGCGGCAGGATGATAAAACGCATGGCGCTGAGATAGCTGTGACCCAGCGCTCTTGCTGCATCCATCTGGCCTGCCCCTAGGGCAACAATACCAGCCCGGACAACCTCGCTAAGGAATGCGCCCTGATAGACAACGAGCGTCACCAGCATAATGGCGAAGCTTGGTACATCAGCGCCCGTCCACAACGGGATGAGGAAGTAGGTCCACAGGATCAGCATCAGCAACGGTACGCCGCGTGTGACATAAACAAGCGCTGTGATCGGCCACCGGACCATGCGCCATTTGGACAGGCGTGCCATGGCCATGAGAATGCTGACCGGGAACGCAAAGGCAATAGCGAGCGCTGACAGAATAAGCGTGTTGGCAAGGCCACCAAGCGGACCATTCGGGTACTGACCGATCAACAAAAGCAGCCAGTAGTCTTGGATGATGGTGATCATATCTCCGATCATGCCCGTGCCCTCCATACAGGATCCAGACGCATCGACAGATAAGCTCCGGCAGCCATGATCAACAGCGAGAAGAAGAGATAAAGAACAGTTCCAACCAGATAGATTTCAAAGGTCTGGAAGCTGAGATTTTCAATTTCCTTGACCGCATGGGTCAATTCGGACGCACCGATAACCAGAGCAAGACTGCTGTTCTTGAACAGGGAAACGCTGTGGTTGATGAGCGGCGGCAATGCATTACGCACACCTTGCGGCATGATGATGAAGCGCATGGCCGACAGATAACCGTGCCCCAGTGCTTTTGCCGCCTCCATCTGCCCCGGACTGACCGAGCGCAAACCTGACCGCAAATCCTCACTGAAATAGGCGGCCTGACAAAGTCCAAGCCCTACCACGGCAAACACTGCTTCGGCGTTATGATCCGTCAGCCAGTTTGTCAGTCCCGACGGCAGCAACGTAAAGATACCGAAGTACCACAACATCAACTGTACCAGTGTCGGCACATTACGATGGTAGGAAACATATGCCGCAACAAGACGATCACCGAATTTGAACGGCGAAAAGCGGATGCACAACAGCACCAGCGCTAGTGACATGGCCAGCGACCACGAGCCAAGGAAGATAGCAAATGTGATCTTGATGCCGTGGAGCAGCATCCCGATGTACTCCTGATTGCTCAGGACGGACATCAGATCAAAGCCGCTCACGGCTTTGGCTCCTTGGTGGCATCAGACTGCGCGGCAGTTTGTGGCTTGGCAGTTTGAAGACCGCCCATCACCTGCAAGGTCGGCGTAATTTCCATGTGACCAATATTGACAGCTACCGGTGCTGCGATGGCAAAGGCTATTGCATCGGCGATGTCTTCGGCCTTCGGCAATTCAAAACCGTCGATAAAACGTTCACGTACGCTCGGGTCATTGCCGTGAACGTGATTGAAGATATCCGTCGCAACCCGGCCCGGGCAGATTTCCGTCACACGGACACGCTTGCCAAATGCATCCAGCCGCAACTGGTTCGACAGCATGGCAACACCAGCCTTGACGGCGTGATAGGTGGAGTTTCCTCCAAAGTTGTAATTGCCGGCAATCGACGAAATGTTGATGACGTGACCGCGGTCGCGCTCCACCATGCCCGGAACGATCAGGCGGCAGATATGCAGAACCGCACGCAGGTTCACATCGACAAGAAGATCAATGTCGTCGGCATCAGCCTGCAGAAATTTTTTCGGCCTGTCGACACCGGCATTATTAACCAGAATATCGAACTGAACCTTCTCGGAGAGAGTGGCAAGCGCTGCTCGATCGGTAACATCTATAGCATGCGCTATGCAGCCAGTACGATTTGCAAGTTCATTCAACGCATCCGCACTGCGGGCAACAGCATGAACTTCAATATTTTCGCGACGGAGCCGCTCTACAACTGCTGCGCCGATACCGGATGAAGCGCCGGTGACCAAAGCGGTCTTGTAATCGGAGAATGGCATTCTGATCCCCTTTATTTGTTGCCATGAACATTAGCTAAGCTTTGGGCTCTTGCCTAAGACCGATTACTTTTGGAGTAATAAGGAACTTTTATGGAGGGCAGAAAACAGCTTTTCCGTACGGGATTGGCGAAAATCCACCACAGCGAATTACGAAATTCATACAAGGGCCTGCATTGCAAAACCTGGCCGAGCCTGTAATCTGCGCGCCACCCAAAACCATTTGAAAAAACATGGATATAAGACGTTTAAAATCGTTCATCGTCATTGTTGATAGCGGCAGCATCACGCGTGCGGCAGATATTCTGCATCTCGCACAGCCGGCCCTCAGCCAGCAGCTCGCAGCGCTTGAAGAACATTTTGGCCAGAAGTTGCTCATCCGTAGCCAGCAGGGTGTGACGATGACCGATGCCGGCCACGCTGTTTACCGTCACGCGCAGATCATTCTGCGCCAGATGGAACAGGCACAGGTGGATGCATCGGCGGCTGGAAACTCGATTGCCGGACGGGTTTCCGTCGGTCTCGTACCCTTCAGCAGTGCAGCAACATTGTCGGTCGATCTCCTGGCCGAAACACGCAAACGTCATCCAGGCATTCTCATTCACCTGACCGAAAGCGTCGGACAGACCTATAGCCAGATGATCATGAACGGCCGCCTTGAGCTGGCCCTGATTCATGGCGTCGGCCCGATCAAGGGCGTGCGTTTCGAACCACTGCTGAGTGAAGAGTTTTATCTGGTGGCGCACCGGGATTTTGCCATCGAGGCGGACTCAAAACCGGTGCCGATTGCCGCGCTGGACGGTATGCCGATGCTAATGCCGCCTGCGTACAATTTTGTACGCCGTGCTGTCGATACGGCCTTTACCCGAAGCCGCATCAACCTCAAGGTTGTCGCAGAGGTAGAGATTGTCAGAACTCTCGCACGTGCCGTTGCCAATGGTCTTGGCGCAACCATCATGCCGAAAGCGATCGCCGACCGTATCGTCTCAGAAACAAGCGAACCGCTGATCTGTCGTATCTTGTCTCCTCGTATCGAGGAAACCCTGTCCTTATGCACATCCGACCAGAACTCTTTGTCGGAACCGGCATTTGCCGTGAAGGACATTCTGGTCGAGCTGACCGAAAAGTTGAAACTGTAAGGTAGTTACCTGCCGGCCCAACATTCAGGCCGGCAGATCAAATTGATCAGCGCATATCCTTGCAGTACTGCGCGATACGGGCGCAACCTTCGTTCAACATTTCGACGCTAGTGGCATAGGAAATGCGGAAATACGGGCTCATGCCATAGGCCGCGCCCTGAACGGTTGCAACGTGGTGTTCTTCCACCAGCCCCATGACAAAATCGACGTCACCTTCAATCTTGCGGCCACCCTTGGTGGTCTTGCCGATCAGCCCGGACATGTTCGGGTACAGGTAAAATGCACCTTCCGGCTTGTGGCAACGCAGACCCTCAATTTCCGCCAGCTTGCCCAGCACAAGATCGCGACGCTCGCGATAGATTGCAGCGCGTTCCTTCAACAGATCCTGCGGTCCATCCAACGCTGCAATGGCTGCGGCCTGCGTAACCGTGGCGATACCACCGCTATTTTGACCGTTCACGTTGCTGATCGCCGCAATCAGTTCCTTTGAACCGCTGGCGCAATACCCGAGACGCCAGCCGGTCATCGCATAAGCTTTGGAAACGCCATTCATCGTCAGAACACGGTCATAGAGACGTGGTTCGACATCAGCAATCGTGCCGAATTCAAACCCATCATAAACGAGATGTTCATAAATATCGTCGGTCAAGATCCAGACATCCGGATGACGCAACATCACCTCTGCAATTGCGGCCATTTCCGACCGTGAGCAGGCAGCACCGGTTGGATTGTTCGGGAAGTTCAACAGCAGCCATTTGGTACGCGGCGTGATTGCCGCTTCAAGATCTTCTGCACGCAGCTTGAAGCCGGTCTCTTCAACACAGGGAACAGGAACCGGCACACCGCCGGCAAACTTGACGATGTCGGCATAGCTCACCCATGACGGCGTTGGAATAACCACCTCATCACCCGGATTACAGGTCGCAAGCATGGCATTAAAAATAACCTGCTTGCCGCCGCCGGATACGATGATTTGGCTTGCATCATAGGTGAGGTTGTTGTCGCGCTTGAACTTTCTGGCGATAGCAGCCTTCAGCCCCGGTGTGCCATCCATAGGCGGATATTTTGTCTGGCCCCCAAGAGCAGCTTCATGGGCGGCCTCAATGGCATGGGCAGGTGTCGGAAAATCCGGTTCCCCAGACGACAGGCTGACAACCTTGATACCTTGCGCAGCCAGTTCTCTGGCACGCTGTGTCATGGCAGCAGAAGCGGATATGGAGACGTTTTTCAATCTGTCAGCGGTAGAAGGCATCGGAATGATCTTTCTGTGAGATGAAGGAGAAGGCCGATGAGCGGCCTGTTAAGACGCAAGTTCTGCGGCTGGCGCGAGGGTCGCACCTGAAGCAATGATTTCGCTGTGCACGATACCGGCCAATTCCAGCGAACCCGGCGTATCGCTATGCACAAGAATTGACCGAGCCGGCATGGCAAGAATGGCGCCATCGATAGCCTCAACTGTCCCATCGGTCAGAAAACGGCGAACCCGGGCACGCACGGATGGTTCATCTTTGACCAACGCACCTGGAAGACCACGGGCAACAAGGTTACCCTTAGCGTCATAGGCACGGTCGGCCAGGAACAGGGCAAGGGTTTTCAAACCGGCCCGTTTGGCGGCTTTTTCAATTTCACTTTGCGGGGTTACAAAGACCACCAGCTTGGGATCAACAGCCGAAATGGCGTTCATCATCATGTCGGCAAGCACCGGATCACGATTGACCATGTTGCCCATCGCCGCATGGAAACTGAAGTGGCCAACCTCAACGCCTTCGCTCTTGGCAATCGCGATCAGTGCGCCCAGTTGGTAGAGCATCTGGTGGCGCAGTTCATCGGGTTGAAACGGCAATTCACGCCGGCCAAAACCGGCTCGATCTGGCAGACCCGGATGCGCACCAATACCAACGTCATTCTGCTTGGCCAAACGCACCATGCGCGCCATTGTATCGGGATCACCGCCGTGAAAACCGCAGGCAATGTTGGCGGATGACACCAGCTTCATCATCGCGTCATCGTCACACAAGCGGTAGGGGCCGAAACCTTCACCCATGTCGGAATTGAGATCGATTTTCATCAGTTCCTCCCTCTTGATCCGGTTGCTGCTCAGGCCATCGCCTTCAAAGCGCGCTTGACCATGTCTGCAGTCCGTTTGATGTCCTCTAGATAGGTTTTTACCGCTTGCTCAACCTGGCGTGCCTCTTCGTGGCTGGTCCGGACGAACCTGATCTTTCCGCCGGGATTTGCCTGTCCAAGCCGCCACAGATCAGCCTCGATCACACCGGCTATCTTCGGATAACCACCAGCGGTATTGGCATCGCTCATCTGAATAATCGGCTCCCCACCAGGCGGAACCTGTACAACGCCTGGAACGACGCCGTGCGAGCGCATTTCTCTGGTCTCGGTCGGTTTGATGGGCTCGCCGGAAAGCCTGTAACCTGTGCGGTCACTGCGCGACGAGATACGCCAGACCTGCCCCCAGAAGGCTTCACCATCATCGGCAAACAAATGATGTTCGCCAGCCGGAATAGCGCGAACCTGCAACACGCCCTCAACGATGTCAGGAAAGACATTGGCCAAAGCTTGTGATGGCTCCACCACCGCCAAGCCACTTGCAGGCAGTGGCAAAATATTCTCCTGCGTGCCAGTTTTCAGATGATCACCCTTCGCAAGCGGCCTTCCGTCATTGCCGCCGAAATTGCCGCGCAGTGCCGTGCTGCGTGATCCCATCAGCACCGGGACATCCAATCCGCCGGCAACAGCAACATAAGCGCGGGCGCGTTTAACCGGTTGTCGCAATTCCAGCACATCACCGCCCTTGGCCAGATGAGCGCACCATGGCAACACGTCTTTGCCATTCAGAAGAACCAGGCCATCTGCACCGGTTACCGCAAAAATCATCGGCATAGAAACACGCAATTTGAACGGAAAGGTCTGCACTTCAATGACAGCCGCATCCGGCTCATTCCCGACAAGAATATTGCCGGTTTTTACAGCAAGCGAATCCATGGCGCCGCCAGCCGTGACACCAATATTACGAAAGCCCGGACGTCCGAGATCCTGAACAGTATTAAAAGGGCCGGTTTCGAGGATTTCGATCATAGCTCTACCCTCGCTGGCACAAAACGGACAGTGTCGCCAGGTGCCAGAAGCGCCGGTGTCGCTGACGTTGGATCGAACATTTTCAAATCCGCATAGCCGATTGAGTTCCAGCCATTGGGACCGGTCAGCATGGCAACACCGGTCTGCATGCCACCAATTGTCACGCAACCCTTTTCCATCTTGATGGACGGCACCGTTTTGCGTGGCATGTAAATACGGCCATCAAGTCCGTGCAGATACCCAAAGCCGGGCGCGCTACCGAGCGCAAATACCCTGTATGTCGCTTCATGATGAATGCGTACAATCTCACGGTCACTTAAGCCGGAAAAGTCGCATAATGCGGCAAGATCCGTTGCGTATTCACCGCCGTAGTGAACCGGTATCTCAACCGTTTTTCCCGAGAGATCGATACTTGCGGCATTGTCCCATGCTTCCAGCAGACGGCCGACGACAGCATCGGGGTCTGCAGGCGTTTCCTTGAAAAGGGTAAGAAGGTTGGTCATGCCGGGAATGACTTCCGCGACATCAGCCCATGCACTTACAGTTTGCGAAAGCGCCCAGATAAAGCGCTGTGCCGGCAAATCGAATTCACCCGGCGCTTCTAGCAGGAAGGAGCGTGAGCCGATGAAGGAAATATTTGCCCGACCTTTAACGACAGGCTGAATTTCATGGTGCGTCGCAAGGATACTTGATCTGGCAATCATGATTGAGGCCCGAGTTCGAACAAAACATCACCGAAGCCAACCAGAGCATCCTGCTCGGCGAGCTGACGGGTTAACAAGCCAGTGCGGCCGGCAAGGACGGGCACGAGAATTTGGCCGATACGGATAAATCCAATCACATCGGACGCAACAACCGAGCGGGGGAATTGACCCGCCCCAGAGGCAAGAGACGGATGTGACACATGGAAATGCCCGGCAATCGGTGCCTTCACCGTCGTGCTGGATGTCGCATTCGTCGGTTTCAAAGCCACGGCAGACGGAGACGTTCTCACGGTCTCTGGCACGGAAATAACCAGCCGCAACTGCGCATTTGGCGTGGAGATTTCCAAGCCTTCGACACCGGCAGCCGACAACATCTCCGTCAGAGCTTCAAGAGAGGCGGGATCGGTGAAATCGAGCCTGCTCATGCCGCTCTCCATGCTTTCAGCCACTTTTCTAGATAATGAATGTCCGTTTCGCCTTGGGCAAAAGCCGCGTCTTCAAACAGGGCACGCAGGAAAGGCAGGTTGGTTGAAATGCCTTCAACGCGTGTCCCGGCGAGCGCGGTTCGCATCTTGGTGATGGCCTCAGCCCGCGTCGGCGCATGCACGATCAACTTGGCGATCAGGGAGTCGTAATAGGGCGACACCCGGTAACCGGGATAGATATGGGTATCGAGCCGGACTCCTTCGCCTTGCGGCCAGGCAATGTCTGTGACAGCCCCTGCCGATGGCAGGAATGTATCGGGATCTTCGGCGTTGATCCGGCACTCGAAAGAGTGTCCATCACAGACAACATCATCCTGCTGAAGATCGAGTCGTACACCTTGCGCCGCCTTGATCTGGGCCTGCACGATGTCGATACCACTGGTCATTTCGGTAACGGGATGCTCGACCTGCAAACGGGTATTCATTTCGATGAAGTAGAATTTTCCATCTTCATACAGAAATTCAAACGTGCCAACGCCGCGATAACCAATCTGCTGGCAGGCTTCCACGCACGCCAAACCCACAGGCTCAATGATATCGGCTGCAATACCCGGGGCCGGGGCTTCTTCGACCACTTTTTGATGGCGCCGTTGCATTGAACAATCGCGATGCCCAAGCCAAACCGCATTTCCATGGGTGTCGCAAAGCACCTGTATCTCAATATGACGGGGATGCTGGAGAAACTTCTCCATGTAGAGCGCTGGGTTGCCGAAGGCCTGTCTCGCCTCTTCACGCGTCAGGGTCATTGCTTCGATCAGCGCAGATGGTTCCTGAACCACCCGCATGCCACGCCCACCGCCGCCGCCTGCGGCCTTAATGATGACAGGATAACCAATGTCACGGGCAATCTGCTCAACCGTGGCATGGTCATCTGGAAGCGCCGTATCCGGCCCTGGCACACATGGCACACCCGCGGCAATCATCGCCTTCTTAGCGGTAATCTTGTCACCCATGGTGGCAATGGACCGTGCATCTGGACCGATAAAGGTCAGTCCGGCATCCTCTACGGCTGCCGAAAATGACGTGTTCTCGGACAGAAAACCGTAACCGGGATGAATGGCACCTGCACCGGTTAACCGGGCGGCCAGAAGAATGGCATCCTGATTGAGATAGCTTCTGCGCGCATTGGCAGGACCAATACAGACAAAATGATCTGCCGTTTCGCCATAGGAGGCTTGCCTGTCAGCCTCAGAGCAAATCGAAACTGTCTTCAGGCCAAGCTCGCGGCAGGCGCGCTGTATGCGCACAGCAATCTCACCACGATTGGCAATCAGCACCGTATCAAAGAGTGGATCAGAGCTGGCGAAATTCTCTGCCATCACGCAATCTCCGCCAGCAAATTGTTGGTTTCGACCTCTCCGCCATCAACATCCGTAACGAAGGTGATACGGCCAGCACAGGGCGCGGCGATCTTGTTGAATACTTTCATGGCCTCGATAATAAAAAGTGTCTGCCCCTCTTCCACCACATCGCCAATATTGACGAATGGCGGCTGGCCCGGTGCAGATGCACGGTGCAAAACACCGAAGATCGGTGCACGGACGGATGTGCCAGAACTGTTGTTGTGAGAGGGTGCCGTTTGCGTATCCGGCAGAGTAGCGTGAACGCCGTCAGTCGGTGTCGTGACCGTTGCAGCAGAGATTTCGTGGCCAGTTCGGAAAATTCGAACGGTGACGTCCTTTTCCGTGACCTTCAGTTCGGTAACGTTGGTTCGCCCGACAAAATCAATCAGCGCTTTTATCTTCGGCAGGTCCATGAGCACACTCGGCATTGTTCGAAGCCGCACTACGATCCCGCAAAGGCCGGACCATCGTCGACTGAACCAGACCTAGCACGATAGGTTGTTTGATGGGGTCAGAAGAACTTTTGATATAGCCCGGTTTGCTCCAGATTTCCCCAAACACCTTCACACGGAAAACCCGCATCAACGGCGCATAAACCTTGAATTTTTTAAAGAGATTTTCAGATCAATCTTGATTGACCAGTTGCGTATCTCCAAATGCCGGCAAAGCCACAGCACCACCGACATGTCCAAACACCGCCATGTCGATACCACGAAGTTAAGCGGTCAATGCCTTTTGACTTTTTGCAATTTTCGAAAATGCGCCAAAGGCTTGGCCCTTTTTGAGATGTGAAAATTTATATTGCGTGGCGGCACCAAGCCGTTTGACATGGCTCTCAAGAGGGTGTTCATTTCCTCAACCCTTAATGCATAGTCACGAAAACCATAAATCGGATTAAGTGTAATGTTCAAAGCTGCAAGAGGTTGGGTTTGGGGCGTCATCGCCGTTATTGCCATCGGCGTCGGATATTACGCTTGGACCGTTCTGCGGGGTGATAATTTGCCCGCAGGCTTTGTCTCCAGCAATGGTCGTATAGAGGCCGTGGAGATTGACATCTCCACCAAAACAGCTGGCAGGCTCAAGGAGTTGATGGTTCGCGAAGGTGAATTCGTCAAGGCTGGCCAGCCACTTGCACAAATGGACACCGCCCAGCTGGAAGCCAGCAAACGACAGGCCGAAGCACAGCGGCGCCGCGCGGAGATATCGGTCGATACGGCCCATAGCCTCGTTGCCCAGCGTGAGGCAGAACGAAAATCTGCACTAGCCGTCATCGAACAGCGCAAAGCCCAGCTCGATTCCGCAGTGAAGACCAATGCCCGCTCGCGGCAACTATTGACCAACAATACCGTGTCACAGCAGGTCGCCGATGACAGCGAAGCGGCCGAGCAGGCTGCAAGGGCAACACTTGCTGCGGCAGAAGCGTCGCTTGCTGCCTCTGATGCAGGCATCAATGCTGCTAAGGCGCAAGTGGTGGATGCCGAAGCAGCTGTTGATGCGGCAAAGGCACAAATTGACAGTATCGAAACCGATATTGCCGACAGCACTTTGACGGCACCCCGCGACGGGCGAATTCAATACCGAATCGCACAGCCCGGCGAGGTTCTGTCTGCCGGTGGCCGTGTCTTGAACCTCGTGGACCTTGGCGACGTCTACATGACCTTCTTCCTGCCAACGGCAGAAGCTGGCCGGACCTCAATTGGTTCAGACGTACGTCTCGTGCTGGACGCGGCTCCCCAGTTGACCATCCCTGCCCAGGTGTCCTTCGTTGCCGATGTGGCGCAGTTTACGCCCAAAACGGTTGAGACTGAAGAAGAACGTCAGAAACTGACGTTCCGGGTTCGCGCCCAAATACCGCAGGAATTGCTGCAAAAATACATCCAGTACGTCAAAACCGGCTTACCGGGCATGGCGTATGTCCGGCTGGATGCGCAAGCAACATGGCCGCAAAATCTCGAACAGAACCTTGTAAAATAACGGCGCCGCGATGAACGAGGCTGACACAAACAACAGCACTGCCTCGAGTTCCGCCAAAAGCGGTCAGAACGCTGTGGTACGGCTCCAAAACGTCACTCTCACCTACAAAAAAACGATTGCCCTGAGCGAGGTTTCGCTGGATATCCCGTCAGGCTGCATGGTGGGACTGATCGGCCCTGACGGCGTTGGAAAATCCAGCCTTCTGTCACTCGTTTCCGGCGCACGGGCTGTTCAGAAGGGCAAGGTCGAAGTTCTCGATGGCGACATTTCCGATGCGAAACATCGCAATGCCACCTGCCCCCGCATTGCCTACATGCCGCAGGGACTGGGCAAAAACCTATACCCAACACTTTCTGTTTTCGAGAATGTCGATTTTTTTGGCCGCCTGTTCGGCCAGGACAAACAGGAGCGTGAAACCCGTATTCGCGAACTGCTTGATAGTACCGGTCTTGGCCCTTTTGCTGACCGGCCGGCAGCCAAGCTTTCCGGTGGTATGAAACAGAAACTCGGCCTTTGTTGCGCGCTGATCCACGATCCGGATTTGCTGATCCTCGATGAACCCACGACTGGTGTCGATCCGCTGTCACGGCGGCAGTTCTGGGAACTGATTGACGCGATCCGTGTCGGACGGCCGGGCATGAGCGTTATCGTCGCGACAGCCTATATGGAAGAAGCCGCAGGCTTCGATTGGCTTGTTGCCATGAACGCCGGCAAGGTTCTCGACACTGGCACACCTTCAGAACTGCTTGAACGCACAGGGGCCGCCAATCTTGATGCCGCCTTCATTGCCATGCTGCCAGAGACGGAACGCCGTAATCATGTCGATGTCGTTATTCCGCCTCGAGAAACCGGCGGCACGCAGGAATATGCCATCGAGGCCAGCCATCTGAGCATGCGCTTTGGCAGTTTTACCGCCGTGGACAATGTCAGTTTCCAGATTCCACGCGGCGAAATCTTCGGCTTTCTCGGCTCCAATGGCTGCGGCAAATCAACAACCATGAAAATGTTGACCGGCCTTCTGGCCGCCAGCGAAGGCGAGGCAAAGCTTTTCGGCAACAAGGTCGATGCGAGTGACATGGCGGTGCGCCGCCGTGTCGGTTACATGAGCCAGGCTTTTTCGCTCTACAGCGAATTGACCGTTCGCCAAAACCTTGATTTGCACGCTCGCCTGTTCAAACTGCCTGACGAAACCATTCCGACACGCATTGATGAAATGGCGCAACGGTTCACCTTGCAAGACGTGATGGATACGTTGCCGGACGGGCTGCCGCTTGGCATACGCCAGCGCCTGTCGCTGGCCGTTGCCATGATCCATTCACCAGATGTGCTGATCCTTGACGAACCCACCTCGGGTGTTGATCCAATCGCGCGTGATGCATTCTGGCAAATCCTTGCCGATCTCTCCCGCAAAGACAATGTAACGATCTTCATCTCCACGCATTTCATGAATGAAGCGGAGCGTTGCGACCGCATTTCATTAATGCATGCAGGCAAGGTGTTGATAAGCGACACGCCAGCCGCCATTGCCAAAAGCCGCAATTCTCCCACGCTGGAAGATGCATTCATCGCCTATCTGGAGGAAGCCTCGGGCATCACGGCTTCGGACAAGACCGATAAGGCAAAAACCTCTCAGACGGCTGATATAACCAAACTTGCCGCTGCCAGCCATCCGCAGGCGATGAGCAAGAAACGCTTCTTCGATATCAGGCGCATGTTCAGCTACACGCGGCGCGAAGCACTTGAACTTCAGCGCGATCCCATTCGTGCCACGCTTGCGGTGCTGGGCAGCGTCATCCTGATGTTTGTGATCGGTTACGGCATAAATATGGATGTCGAAGACCTGACATTCGCTGTACTAGACCGGGACGATACCACCATAAGCAGGGATTATGTCCTCGACATTGCCGGATCCCGCTACTTCATCGAAAAAGAGCCCATTCGCGATTATGCCGACATGGACAAGCGGATGCGTGATGGCGAGATAAGTCTGGCCATTGAAATTCCGCCGGGTTTCGGGCGCAAGGTGCAGCGTGGCGATGACGTCGAAATCGGCGCCTGGATCGACGGCGCCATGCCGCAACGGGCGGAAACTGTGAGCGGCTACGTCCAAGGCATGCATGCTGATTGGCTCACCCGAAAGGCAAGACAACTTTACGGCACGGAGGCAACCCGCGGCACATTTTCCATCGAGACACGCTTTCGCTACAACCCTGATGTCAAAAGTCTGGTTGCTATGGTGCCAGCAGTCATTCCGCTTCTGTTGATGCTCATCCCGGCCATGTTGGCAGCCCTCAGCGTGGTGCGAGAAAAGGAACTCGGATCCATCATCAACCTCTATGTGACCCCCGTCACACGGCTGGAATTCCTGTTCGGCAAACAGATCCCCTACGTTGTTCTAGGCGTGATGAATTTCCTGCTGCTGGTTGCCTTTGCGACGCTAGTCTTCCGCGTTCCCTTCACAGGCAGCTTTGTTGCCTACGCGGCAGCGGCCCTTCTTTATGTGATCATTGCGACCTCGATCGGCATTTTCATGTCGACATTCATGTCTAGTCAGATCGCAGCAATCTTCGGAACTGCACTGCTGACACTTATTCCAGCCACGCAATATTCCGGTATGACCGACCCGGTCTCATCCCTTCAGGGTGCGGGTGCCTTCATCGGCGAAATTTACCCCACCACCTATTTTATGACCATCTCACGCGGCGCCTTTTCCAAGGCGCTTGATTTTGCAGGCCTTGCCGGTTCCTTTATCCCCCTGCTGATCGCCATCCCAATCCTTGCGACACTCGGTGCCGTGCTTCTTAAAAAGCAGGAGAGCTGAGCCATGTTTTCATCCAACATCTTTCAGCTCGGTTTAAAGGAATTGCGTGGACTGGCACGCGATCCGATGCTGGTGCTGCTGATCCTCTACGCATTCAGTCTGCAAATCTATACCGGATCAAGCGCCCTGCCCGAAACGCTCAACAATGCCGCAATTGCAATTGTCGATGAGGACCAATCGCCTCTTTCCGGCCGCATCAGCACGGCATTCACGCCGCCCTATTTCGTGCCGCCGAAGCTGATCGACATCAGTGAGATGGATCGCAGAATGGATGCGGGGCTTGATACATTCGCCCTCAACATTCCCCCGGATTTCCAGCGCCATGTGTTGGCAAACCAGCATCCGGCAATCCAGCTGAATGTTGACGCAACACGTATGAGCCAGGCGTTCAGTGGCAGCAGCTACATCCAGTCGATCGTGACGAGTGAGGTCAATGAGTTTCTGGAGCGGTATCGCGGCCAAACCAATGTTCCCGTAGACCTGACGCTTCGGGCACGTTTCAACCCGTCACTCGACAAGTCGTGGTTCGGCTCAATCAATAACATCATTACTTCCATCACCATGTTGTCGATTGTCCTGACGGGCGCTGCATTGATCCGTGAGCGTGAGCACGGGACCGTCGAACATCTACTGGTCATGCCGGTGACACCCACGGAAATCATGCTCAGCAAAATCTGGTCGATGGGCCTGGTGGTGCTGGTTGCTGCAGGTTTTGCCTTGTTTGGGGTGGTCAAAGGGTTGCTTGGCGTACCGATTGAGGGCTCTCCGTTCATCTTCCTGCTGGGAACGGCACTGTTTCTGTTTGCAACGACATCCATGGGGATATTCCTTGCGACCGTCGCGGGCTCGATGCCGCAATTCGGTCTGCTGCTTATTCTGGTACTGTTGCCGCTTCAGGTGCTTTCAGGTGCGATGACACCGCGTGAAAGCATGCCTGACATCATCCAGCACATCATGCTGCTTGCACCCAACACCCATTTCGTCATCCTCGCACAGGCGGTGCTGTTCAGGGGTGCCGGCCTTGATGTTGTGTGGCCGCAGTTGCTTGCCCTGCTGGTTATTGCCGTCATTCTCTTCACTTTGGCATTGCGCCGGTTCCGCAACTTCCTGCGATAAACCAGGCACGTTTTTGAGTGCTTTATCTGGCGTGAAACCCTTGTGAATCAGGGGATCGAGCAAAGCCGCCGCACGTTGACAGTTAAGACTTCATTAACCATGCTTGGTTACGAGTCGTTATCTGCCCGCCGATGGTTGTCGGCGCTCGTTAGCATCGGTCGCTAAATGACACATCAACTGCTTCCGGTATTGGCTCGACGTCTCGGGCTTTTCACAGCATTAGCCTCACTGGCCTTTGTCGTGCCGTCGTTTGCGCAGTCGGTGTGGACCGGTAATAAGGACAATGAATTCAGCAACGGAACGAACTGGACACCTGCTCTGCCGGGCGCAAATGATGCAGCGGCTGTCAACACTGGTTCCCCGCAGGTCACCAATAACGTCACCGTCAATCAGCTTGGTGTAAATGGCGGCGATGTTACCATCACCAATACCGGGACACTTACGGTGACCAGTGGCAGCACGATCAACTCCGGCAGCCTCGGCATCAATGCTGGTGGCGTCGTGAATTCCGATATCGACCTGAATGGCGGCAACCTGTTTATTGATGGAACGCTCAACGGCAAACTGCAATTGAATGCAGGCAACGTTGCGGTAAATGGCAGCCTAGGTAGTGCTGTGGTGGAAGCGACCACTGCACTTTCCAACAGCGGAACTGTGGGCGATGTTTCTGTGTCCTCCGGCGGGACCTTTACCAATAACACAACTGGCACTGCAGGTGCACTCACCAATGCCGGTACGGCGTCGAATGCCGGCACGCTTGGCTCATTGACAAATACGGCAGGCAACTTCACCAACAACAACCTCGGCGTCATCACCGGAAAGACGATAATCTCCGGCGGAACGGTGACCAACAATTTCCAGATGACAGATGCAGATGTCGCCGCGGCAGCAGATTTCGTCAACAACAACGGCGCAACGGCTGGCAACATCAGAAACTCCGGCACAGTCTCCAATGCCGGTACCATCGCATCCCTGCAAAACGATGCGGGAAGTTTCGCCAACAACTTCGGCGGTGCTGTCTCTGGCACAACAACCGTGGCCGGAGGCACTGTCACCAACAATGCAGAGATGAATGCCGTGAGTGTTGGGGCTGGTGGCATCTTTACCAACACAACGGATGGCACGGCCGGTGCCGTTACTAATGCCGGCAACAGTTCAAATGCCGGCGAAATCGCCTCGCTGACCAACACGGCCGGAGACTTCGTCAACAATGCCGGTGGCACAATCACTGGACAGACCACCATTACTGGCGGGACAGTCACCAACAATTTCGAGATAACCGACGCCGACGTTGCAGCCGCTGCAGCCTTCATCAACAACTCGGACGGCATCGCGGGTCATATCAGAAATTCCGGCACGGTGACCAATGCCGGAACCATCGCATCCCTTCAAAATGACGCTGGCTCTTTCACCAACAATAGTGGTGGCGAGGTTACGGGCGCAACGACAATCAATGGCGGCACGGTCGTCAACAATGCAACGCTTGCTTCCGTCGAGATCAGCAATCAGGGCACATTTACCAATAACAGCGGTGCAACGACAGGCGCGGTCACCAATTCCGGCACTGCGTCGAATGACGGTACAGTTGCGTCATTGACCAACAGTGGTGGTTCCTTCTCAAACACCGGCATTATCAGTGGTGCGGCGAGCGTCAGCGGCGGTGAATTCATCAATGAAGGAACAGTCACCGGAACGATTGATGTTTTTGACGGCGGCTTGCTGTCCGGCAGCGGTGTCTCCGGCGGATTGGTGATCAATGCCGGTGGCATTCTGTCCCCCGGTCCTGGCCTGCAAACCGTTTCCGTAAATGGTGACCTGACCTTCCGCATCGGATCGACCTACCAGGTGGATATTACCTCAACCGGTTTGTCGGATCAGGTCAACGCCATCGGCACAATCGATATCGAAGGTGGTACGCTCGATATTCGTGCAGCAAGCAACACCTATGGCCTGTCCACGGCCTACACGATCCTGTCGGCCGGCAGCATTACCGGTAATTTCGACACCATCGCCAGCGACTTTGCGTTTCTTTCCCCGACACTGACCTACAATCCCACCACAGTGGATCTCAGACTTGATCGCAATACTGTGCGTTTTGCTGATGTTGCCCTGACACAAAATGAACGCGTAACCGCAGCAGCCGTTGAGAGTCTGGGATCGACAAATGCACTGTTCATGGCGGTGTTGCCTCTCAATATAGAAACCGCCGAGACCGCCTTTTCACAGCTTAACGGCGAGGTTCACGCATCTCTCAAAAGCGCATTCCTCTGGGAAAGCCAATTTCCCCGTGACGCGATCATGGATCAGATGAACCCGCTGATCGCCAGACCCTGGGCAGATCAGGAAGAGCTGTCGTTTTGGACAACCGGCATATTTGCCCAAGGTAATTTTTCTGAAAATGGTGTAGCCAGCGGTCTTGATACCCGTGTCGCGGGCTCGCTCATCGGCGCTGATTTTTCCATTTCAGAACGATGGCGTCTCGGCGGCATTCTCGGATACAGCTCTCTTTCCGCAGGTTCTGAGGCCACTGCGGACAGTTATCATGCAGGCCTATATGCTGCCGGTGACTTCGGCCCTCTTGATATACTCGGCGGCGCCATCTACTCGCGCAACGATATCTCGACCAAACGTGATATCGCATTCGGCTCCTTTACCGACCGGCTGACGGCCGATTATGGCAGCGATACTCTTCAGGCCTTTGGCGACATTTCCTGGACGCTGCAACTGGATGATGTCAAGTTGCAGCCCTTCGCCAATCTTGCCTATATCAATCTCAATACGGATAATTTCCGTGAAGATGGCGGTGTCGCAGCCTTGTCTGTTGCCGGCGGCTCCAACAACCTGACCGTCTCCACCATAGGCATGCGCTGGGCTGCCAACCTGCCAACTGATATGCCGGTGATAGTATCCGGCATGCTGGGCTGGCGCCACGCAATCGGTGATCTTTCGCCCACCTCATTTTTCGCATTTGAGGGTGGCTCACCTTTCATTCTGGAAGGCGTGACCATGCCGCGGGATTCACTGTTGGTAAAAGCTGGCATTACCGCCAGACTTTCCAAATCCGCACGTTTGACACTGAGTTATGCTGGCGAGTTTGCCAGTGGTTTCCAGTCCAATGCGGCCCATGCCAACCTGCAGGTCAATTTCTAGCGTCGACAATAGTTGTCCGGCAAACATCCGCACAAAAGAACAGTGCCCCGAAGTTCTTCAACTTCGGGGCACTGCGTTTCAGGTCAAAATCTTAGTAGTGAACCGACAGGCTATCGATCGGTGTGGTCTTTGGCGGCGCGAACTTGGTCAGGTCGATGCCGTCAACCGCACTGCGGTACTCTTCAATGCTTGGCGTGCGACCAAGAATTGCCGACAGCACCACGACCGGGGTCGACGCCAGAAGCGATTCACCCTTCTTCTCCGAGGTGTCTTCTACAACGCGGCCTTGGAACAGGCGGGTCGAGGTTGCGAGAACCGTGTCACCCTTTTCAGCCTTTTCCTGGTTGCCCATGCAAAGGTTGCAGCCTGGACGCTCAAGATAGAGAATGTTCTCGTACTCGGTACGGTTGGCAGTCTTTGGCTTCAGGTCATCAAATTCGAAGCCGGAATACTTCTGCAGGATTTCCCAATCCCCTTCAGCCTTCAACTCGTCAATGATGTTGTAGGTCGGTGCTGCAACCACCAGAGGTGCCTTGAACTCAACCTTGCCTGCAGTTTTTTCGATGTTCTTCAACATCTGGGCAACAATCTTGATGTCGCCCTTATGCACCATGCATGAACCAACGAATCCAAGGTCAACCTTCTTGGTGCCGCCGTAGTAAGAAACCGGGCGGATCGTGTCGTGCGTATAGCGACGGGAAACGTCTGTATTGTTGACGTCAGGGTCAGCGATCATTGGCTCGTTGATGATGTCGAGATCCACGACGACTTCTGCGAAGTACTTTGCGTTGGCATCCGGGCTCAGAGCAGGCTTTTCACCCGAACGGATTTCGGCAATGCGCTGATCCGCCTTGGCAATCAGGCCCTTCAGCGTACCAACAGCATTGTCCATGCCCTTGTCGATCATGATCTGGATACGCGACTTGGCAATTTCCAGCGACTCGATCAGGGTCTCGTCCTGCGAGATACAGATCGACGCCTTGGCCTTCATTTCAGCCGTCCAGTCGGTGAATGTGAAGGCCTGGTCAGCGAGAAGCGTACCGAGGTGAACTTCAATGATGCGGCCCTGGAAGACGTTGTCGCCATGCTGCTTGAGCATCTGCGCCTGTGTGGCATGAACAACGTCGCGGAAGTCCATGTACGGTTGCATCGTGCCCTTGAAGGTCACCTTGACCGACTGCGGGATTGGCATTGTTGCCTCACCGGTGGCCAGTGCCAGCGCCACGGTGCCAGAGTCTGCACCAAACGCAACGCCCTTGGACATGCGGGTGTGGCTGTCGCCGCCGATGATGATTGCCCAGTCATCCACGGTGATGTCGTTCAACACCTTGTGGATGACGTCGGTCATCGAGTGGTAAGCGCCCTTCGGGTCACGCGCAGTGATAACGCCGAAGTTGTTCATGAAGGACATCAGCTTTGGAATATTGGCCTGTGCCTTTTTGTCCCAAACGGAAGCCGTATGGCAACCGGACTGATAAGCACCGTCAACCAGCGGCGAAATGACGGTTGCCGCCATCGCCTCAAGTTCCTGCGCAGTCATCAGACCGGTGGTGTCCTGCGAACCAACAATATTTACAATTACACGGACGTCGGAGCCAGCATGCAATACCTTGCCTGGCGTCACGCCAACAGCGTTGCGGTTGAAGATCTTTTCAACAGCTGTCAGGCCCTGGCCTTCGATTGAAATTTCCTTGTTTGGCGCAAAGACCGCAGTCGGCTCAACGCCGAGGGTCTGGGCGGCAAATGTCTGGAGCTTCTTGCCGAAAACGATAGCGTAGGAGCTACCAGCCTTCATGAATTCCATCTTCTGCGGTGTGAAGGCCGCAGCAACATCAACCAATTCGTTGCCATTTTCATCACGAAGTTTTTTACCCTTCGCGTCGATTTTCAAAACAGTGCCGGTTTCTACCGAAAACTGCTGTTCCAGGATCGGGTTGCCATCATTGTTGAGGATCGGCTTGCCATCGTCACCGGTCTTTTTGGTCCAGTTCTTCAGGTTGATACCGATGCCGCCGGTCACGTCGACAGTGGTCGCGAAGATCGGCGAGATACCGTTGGTGCCCGCAACGATTGGCGCGAAGTTGACGAAAGGCACATAAGGGCTGGCCTGCTTGCCGGTCCACAGCGCAACGTTGTTTACGCCGGACATACGCGACGAACCCACGCCCATCGTACCCTTTTCGGCGATCATCATAACCCGCTTGTCAGGATGCTGCTTCTGCAGCGCAACGATCTCCGCCTGTGCTTCAGGCGTGATCATACACTGACCATGCAACTGGCGGTCGGAACGCGAATGCGCCTGGTTACCCGGCGACAGAAGGTCAGTCGAAATGTCGCCTTCAGCTGCGATGAAGGTCACAACCTTGATTTCGTCTTCGACGTCAGGAAGCTTGGTGAAGAATTCAGCCTTGGCATAGCTTTCGAGAACGCTCTTCGCGACGGCATTGCCAGCCTTGTAGGCATCACGCAGACGGAACATGTCGGCATCGTAAAGGAAGACCTGGGTCTTCAACACATCACCGGCCTTGGTTGCGATTGCAGCATCGTCACCGAGCGCGATATCGAGCAGAACCTTGACCGAAGGACCACCCTTCATGTGCGATAGGAGTTCGAGAGCAAACGTTGGCGTAATCTCGGGTACGACCGCTTCGCCAAGGATGATTTCCTTCAGGAACGCGGCTTTGACACCTGCAGCACTGGTGGTGCCTGGCAGCGTGTTGTAGATGAAGAATTTGAGGGCATCGGCGCGGTGTTCGCTTCCTGCATCCTTGATCAGCGCAATGATCTCACCGACGAGAGCTCCGTCATCAATCGGTTTGGGAGCGAGCCCTTGAGTTTCTCTGCTTTTGATCTCAGCCAGGTAATCCAAATAAAGGTTCATCGTAATCCCAACGTCATAATGTGTATGGCGCTGAAACGCAGCGCCACCAAACGGTATTGTTAATCGGCCCAAGGGTCGTGCAGGTTTCGAGTACGTCAACAAAGGCCGACTTGCAAGATACTGCATTTCAGTAAAAAAATATTACTTCAGTTTCAGCGAAAAGCTTTGAAAAACCGCGCTGCGCAGGGTGGTTAAGCCGCAAACCTCTAAATGCTTAAATTCGTGCCGATTGATGCCAGCGATATAACGGAAACGGGCGCTTATCGAGGCGGGGTCCGAGAACTGTCATCAAGGAAATCTAAACCTGATACAGCGCCTCTTCAGTTGGCAAATTTGACGCCTGGTAAAGACATAATCGCAAAGGCCGCAAAAACAGTTGGCAGATGTGGCTGCCAGTTGCCGGGCAGACAATTTCCGAAGAAGCTAATTAATACATTGATAATAAACAATTTTACCCCGCAAAATCCACCAAATTCTCGATAAGTAATTGTACTACATATTCAATTTCGCCCGGTAGTTATTCGGGTTCGAAAATTAAGAATTTGTTAACCCAATCTAAGTGAACATTAGCAAGTTCTTATTACTCGTTATTGGAGTATTCGTTCATTGCCAGGCGCCGGCCAAATTGCGGTGCAATGGCACAGGGAGAGAGCATGAAGTTCGCACCAATACGCTATTTTGTTCCGTTTGTTTCACTGATGTTTCTGCCAGCCGTCGCCTTTGCGCAGACGTCTACATCGACGAACTTCACGGTGCAGATCACCATTCAGGCAGCCTGCCAGATTAACTCTGCCGCCAATCTCAATTTTGGCACCAACGGTGTCCTCGCGGCCAATGTAGATGCAACCAGCCAGATTATCGTGCAATGCACGACGGGCACGCCATTTAGTCTAGGTCTAAGTGCGGGCGCTGGGACTGGCGCAACAGTTACGACCCGTTTAATGACCGGCCCCGCGTCGGCCACAATCGCTTACAGCCTCTACAGAGATGCCGCACACTCACTTGTTTGGGGCAACACGGTAGGCACGGACAGGTTAACCGGGACAGGAACCGGCGCAGCACAGCCTTTTACTGTCTATGGGCGTGTTGGGCCCCAAAACACCCCTGCTCCTGGCACTTACACGGATACCGTGACGGCCACACTCACTTATTGATCGCCAAAGGGAGGATCGCATATGCGTCTTTTTACTTTAGCGGCTGCGTTACTTGCCGGTTTGTATGTTTCACCTTCTCACGCAACCTCGTTACGGGTCTCACCCGTTATTTTGGATCTCAGAGCACCAGCGGCGACGTCCAATCTGCGCATCCGCAATGATGCCAAAACAGCGATCAATGTTCAGGTCCGGATTTTCCGCTGGACCCAGCAAAACGGCTCGGATGTCTTAACGGCGGTAGACGATGTTGTTGCAAGCCCACCGATCACACAACTCAAACCCGGGGCGGAAAATCTCGTCCGCATCGTGCGGCTCTCCAAGGCGCCTGTGAAGGCTGAAGAGAGCTACCGCGTCATGGTCGATGAATTGCCAACACAGGGTAAACTTCGATCCGGCACCATCAATCTCGTTGTCCGCCATTCTATCCCGGTCTTTTTCTCGAAAGACGATGCCAGCGAGGCCCAGCCAACATGGTCTGTAACACCCAAGGGCAATGGCTACCAGGTTACCGTCTCCAATAAAGGCTCCAAGCGCCTGCGCATCGCCAATATCAGGCTGCTCAATGGAAGTGGTCAAGCGGTGGCCCAGCAACAGGGACTTGTCGGTTATGTACTCGGAAAATCCGGTGCAACCTGGCTGGTGCCGGCAGCGGGCGGCAAGCGAGGCGGCGGCACACTGAAAATTTCCGCAGATAGCGAAAGCGGCCCTGTCAATGCGACGGCGCGCGTTAAGGGCGGTTAGCCTTGCCGTTTTGACGATTGCAGGTTTGACGATCATTTCATCGCGCAGTTTTTCCCAGGATCAGGATTTACCTCCTGACGCCTCACCCCCCTCTGTTGCCGCCGAGGAGGTGAGAGAGTTACAACTTGAAGCCTATATCAACGATGTTTCAACAGAACTGATCGCCACCTTTCGTCAAAACAGCACCGGCTCACTCCTGATTGAGCCGGTTCAATTGAGAAATGTCGGAATTATCCCGGTTGAAACTGCTGTCGGTGCCGATGGTTGGGTTGATATCGCCAAGCTGCCGGATGTCAGCTGGCGTTACGACGAAAGCAACCAGTCCATCTATTTTTCGCTTTCGACGGAAGCCCGCGCCAGCAAGGTCATCGACGCCTCCGGCCAAACCGATACGCAAGAGGACGAAGAAAAAAAAGAACGGGCCACGAGCGATCTGGGAGGTTTGGTGAATTACACGATCTACGGATCATCCGGCGGTAAAAGCTGGTCGGACATTGTCGAATATAACGGCGTCTCGGCCTTGCTGGAAAGCCGTGTTTTTGGCCCACTCGGTGTCTTGTCATCCTCCCAGGTCCTGAGCACCTCAAAGATCGAGCAGTTTGACAGCAAACGCCTCGACACCACTTGGAGCTATTCCGATGAAGATAATTTGACGACTTATAGAGCAGGCGACCTGATCACAGGCGGGCTGACATGGACACGCCCGATGCGGATGGGTGGAATACAGATACGTCGCAACTTCGATCTGCGTCCGGATATTGTCACGATGCCAATGCCTGATTTTTCCGGCTCTGCTGCGGTGCCTTCTACCGTTGATGTCTATGTCGACAATATCAGACGTATCTCGCAGGAGGTGCCCGAAGGCCCATTTTCCATTACAAACCTTCCCGTGGTCAGCGGTGCCGGCAATGCACGGCTGGTGGTGCGCGATGCGCTGGGACGAGAGACCGTGTCGGAAACGCCGTTTTTTGCATCGGCAGATTTGCTGGCACCCGGCCTCATCGACTTTTCCGCCGAACTTGGTTTTGCCCGCAACAATTACGGCATCTCCTCATTTGACTATGACGAAAATTTTCTCGGCTCCGCGACCGTACGGTACGGCTTGACCAACAAGTTGACCGTAGAAGGCCATGCCGAAGGCGGCGAGGAATTTTATAATGTCGGGCTTGGTGGTGTTTTCACACTCGGCGCATTCGGATTGGGCACAGTTTCGGGTGCCACCAGCCACTTCCGGGAAGACAGTGGCTATCAGCTATCGGCAAGCGTCGAAGCAGAATTGTTGGGAATGCAGGTTTTTGCGCGCTCGCAGCGGGCGTTCGGCGATTTTCATGACATGGCATCCGTCGCGGCAACCAGATCGAAAAATGCAACGGCTTTGAACTTGGTGAACGCCCGCCCGGCGCGTTCGCTTGATCAGATTTCCCTCTCCACCCAACTCAGCTTCGATGAAGCAAGTCTCAACTTTTCCTACACGCAGCTGGAAACTTTCGATGAAAGAAAGTCCCGGCTGCTCGGCCTTTCTGTCACACGGCCTATCGGCGAAACCGGCAACGTCTTTGTCACCGCCTACAAGGATTTGGCGGATAAAAAGTCCTATGGAATTTTTGCCGGTCTTTCCTGGACATTCGGCGGTGGCATTTCTACCGCTGCAGGCTTCTCGTCCAGCGCCGATGGTTATTCCGTCACGGCGGATGCGGTCAAATCCGAGCAGCAGACCGAGGGCAGTTATGGATGGCGATTGCGCGGCTCACGCGGCAACAATGATATCATTTCGGCCTCGGCCAGTTATCGCGGCAGCGCTGCACGGGTTGCAGCCGGTGTCGATCAATTCAACGGCAGCACCCAAGGCCACGTACAACTGGATGGATCGGTTGCCTTGGCTGGTGGTGACGTCTTCTTTGGCAACCGTATCGATGATGCCTTCGCCGTCGTTGATGCCGGCGCGCCGGGTGTCGAGATTTCGCTGGAAAACCGCCCCATCGGCCAAACCAACCGCCGCGGCAAGATCTTGCTTCCGAACTTGCGGTCTTATGATGCTAACATGATCACGCTCGACCCGGCCAACCTGCCAATCGATGCGCGAATTGACCGAACCAAACAGACGGTGATTCCGACGGAAGGCGGCGGTTCCGTCGTTGATTTCAAAGTGGAGACCGGCGGTCACGTCGCGCTGGTGACATTGAAATCAGAAAGCGGAGATGTCATCGAAACAGGGTCTTCCGGCACCATCGATGGCAATGACGAAAGTAGTTTTGTGGTCGGCTACGACGGACAGGCCTATCTCGAAAACGTCTCGAACAAGCACCGACTTCTTATTCATCAGCCGACCAAAGGCGACTGCGAGGCGCAGATCGTTATTGGATCGACCACGGAGACCCGTGCAACCCTTGAAGCGACATGCAGGAGCGTTCAATGATGATGCTGACCCGTGCAGGCCTTGCCATCGCAGCTTTTCTTTGCGCCGCACCGGTGCTGGCGCAAACATGCAGCTTCAGTATGACGGATATGAATTTCGGTTTCGTCAATCTGGCAAGCGGCGCGGCCGTGGATACAACGGCCACATTAAATGTGACCTGCACCAACCCGTTGGCACTAGGCCTGTCGGTGCGCATCTGCCCCAATATCAACGCAGGCAGTGGCGGCCAATCCGGCGGCATCCGCCGCATGCTTCAGGGCAGCAACATACTCAATTATCAACTGTATCAAAATGCCGGAAGAACAACACCTTGGGGTTCCACCACACAAACGGCACTGGGTTCGCCACCGCCTATCGACCTGTTGCTACCCATTCTGCCGCCACTGCTTGGCAGCACCAGCCGCACCGTCTACGGCAGAATTTTAGCCAGTCAGGCATCTGCTGCGCGCGGTATCTATCTCTCGAGTTTCGCTGGCGCGCAAACCAGCTTCACCTATACGACCTATACGTTGCTGGCACCGAATTGCTCTGACGTTACTCAGAATCCAACACTGGTCCCGTTTAACGTAACGGCGGCTGTGGAACCGGCGTGCCTTGTGTCGGCGCAGTCGATCAACTTCGGCAACCATGGCGTTCTCAATAGTGCAGTCGATGCAAACGGGGCGATCACACTGACCTGTACTGCGAACCTTGCCTACAGCATTGCCCTCAATGGCGGATTGAGCAATAGCCCGCCTGCTGCGCGGCAGATGGTCTTGGGAAGCTCATCGGTTATTTACGGGCTCTACAGGGACGCCGCTCGATCCAGTGTCTGGGGCAGTGCCGCTGGACAGGTGGTCACCGGCACAGGAACCGGGACATCACAGAGCGTAACCGTCTACGGTCGCGTTCCGGCACAAAACACGCCGACGCCGGGGCAATATAATGACACGGTTGTTGTGACGGTCAGCTATTAGCCGATGGCCACCGTATCAAAAGCCTCCTGCCACGCATAAGCGGCAAGAGGCTTTCAACTCAACCAGCATCAGACAATCTTGCCACGGGCGGCAACAGGCCATTTCTCAACGCCGGACACACCAGCGCCGGTTACGAAAACAGCATCCACCATGTTCGTTACCACGCAAACGTGGTTCGGCACGATTTGCAGGCGATCGCCGACATTCAGACCGATGGAACCGGTACTGACAAGACGACCATGTTCCTCGGACAACTGATCAATTGTGATGTCATCACGACCGAGCACATGACCATAGCCTGTCAGCCCAAGAAGGTCAGATGTTAGCGTCTTGGAACCAGCATCGATGATCGCACGGTTTGGTGCTGGCACAGAAACAACCGTCGCAAGCACCGTCAGGGCGCAATTATCCCACGTCGTCACGCCGCGTGATACGAGCGAGCGGTCATTATAGATATAGGTTCCCGGACGATACTCTGTCGTGACAGGCGCCTCGGCAGCATGCATCATCGACGGCGTGCCGCCCGATGTGATCACCGGAACAGCGATGCCCTGCGCCTCGATAAGCGACTTCGCTTCTCCCATAAAGCGCTCCACCGATACCTCCCCACCAGCGGGCGGATAGGTCATCAGACCGCCAAACACGAGCCCCGGCGCCGCATCAATATAGGCTGCAAGTTTCAGAGCCGCATCAGGCGCCGGAACACCACAACGGTTGGCACCGGTGTCGCATTCCACCAGAACGGCAAGCGGCTGCGCCTCACCAGCGAACGTCGCAGACAGCCCATCCACAATCTCTGCGCTATCAGCAACAACCGATAGCTTTACCTTTCTGGCAAGCGCCTTCAAGTGCTCCAGCTTTTCGCTGCCGATGATGTTGTAGGTGATCAGCACATCGGTGATTGCGTCGCTGCCTGCAACCATCGCCTCTGCTTCCGACACTTTCTGGCAGGTGATACCAATTGCTCCGGCAGCAAGTTGCATCTCTGCCAATGCAGGCAATTTGTGTGTCTTGATATGCGGTCTTACCCGCAATCCATTTTGATCAGCATAGCTCTGAAAACGCTCGACATTCGCCTTTGCGATATCAAGGTCAACGAGGATTGCGGGCGTGTTGGTTACGTCAATGTCGCTGGTCGAGAAGGGCATAAATTCCTCTGTCTTCGCAAGTACGGAGCTGCCGCAAAATACATCACTTTGCGGCGCCGCACCAATTATCACCTACACCTATTGACAATACATCCCCCATGATACTTGATATGTCAATCCAATAAAACAGACACGTGTCCATTATATTGGAATAAAAGGAAACGTTCAGTTCATAGGGGAACGCCATGACCATTTCTTTCCGCACCGGCATCATGTCTCTGGTTGCCGCCACATTCCTTTCCACCACTCCGGTTCTTGCCGACGGCAGCAAACTCGATGAAGTTCTTGCACGCGGCCATCTTGTGCTCGGCACAGGCAGCACCAATGCGCCATGGCACTTCAAGAGCGCCGACGACAAGCTGCAGGGTTTTGACGTTGATATGGGCCGCATCGTTGCCAAGGCGCTGTTTGGCGATCCAGACAAGATTGAATACGTCAACCAGTCGTCTGACGCCCGTATTCCAAACATCACCACCAACAAGGTTGACCTGACCTGCCAGTTCATGACGGTAACAGGCGAACGCGCGCAGCAGATCGCCTTCACCATTCCTTATTACCGTGAAGGCGTAGGCCTGATGCTCAAGGCAGACGGCAAATATGCTGATTATGAAGCTCTGAAGGCCGCTGGTTCGTCCGTGACCATCTCGGTTCTGCAGAATGTGTACGCTGAAGCCATGGTTCATGCCGCTCTGCCGGATGCGAAGGTTGACCAGTACGAATCCGTTGACCTGATCTATCAGGCTCTGGAATCCGGCCGCTCCGACGCTGCCGCAACCGACCAGTCGTCACTTGCCTGGTACATGACCCAGAACCAGGGCCGCTACAAGGATGCTGGTTACGGCTGGAACCCACAGACCTATGCTTGCGGCGTCAAGCGTGGCGACCAGGACTGGCTGAACTTCGTCAACACCGCCCTGCATGAAGCCATGACCGGCGTCGAGTTCGATTTCTATGCGAACTCGTACAAGACTTGGTTCGGTAAGGAACTTGCACCGCCACAGATCGGCTTCCCGGTCGAATACAAATAAGCTCACCGGCTTGTCTCATATGGACGGAGGGCACAGCCCTTCGTCCCGCTCACTCTACTATGGCAGGATGACGCCATGGGCTACACGCTCAATTTTGCCGCCGTCTGGCGCAGTTTCGACCAGCTTCTCGAAGGTCTGTTACTCAGTCTTGGCCTTGCTTTTGTTGCCATTCTGATCGGTGCGCTAATCGGTCTGCTTGTCGCTTTCGCGCTGATCTCTAAGAATGTCTGGATCAAGGCTCCGGCTGCGACCTATGTCACTATCATTCGCAACCTGCCGATCCTCGTGCTGGTGCTGTTTGCCTATTTCGCATTACCGCAACTTGGCGTGCGGCTTGGCAAGATCGAAAGTTTTGTCGCCGTTCTAGCGATCTATTCCGGTGCCTATCTGGCCGAAGTGTTTCGGGCCGGCTTGTTGTCGATCCCGCGCGGTTTGACCGAAGCAGGTCTCGCCATCGGCCTGACGCCGATGCAGATCCGCATGTCGATCATCGCACCGCTGATGTTCCGCAATGTGCTGCCATCGCTGTCCTCTACGATCATTTCACTGTTCAAGGACACATCACTTGCTGCGGCTATCGCCGTGCCGGAACTGACCTTCGAAGCACGCAAGATCAATGTCGAGACGTTTCGTATCGTCGAAACCTGGATCGTCGCATCAGGTCTCTACGTCACCACCTGTTTTGTGCTCGCCGCGCTGATGCGTTTTGTCGAGCGCCGTCTGGCCGTTCCGAGGTGATGTCATGATGGATTTCCCCGCTTTTTTTGATCAGGTCTGGCTGGCGCGTTACGTCATCCTCAAAGGCCTCGGCGTCACGGTATCGATCTCGCTTCTGTCGATCCTCGCAGGCTCAGTACTCGGTGTGTTCGTTGGCCTGTCCCTCGTTTACGGCAATCGTGTGCTGCGCTTCTTTGTCCGCGCCTACACTGACTTCATCCGTGGCACACCGGTTCTCGTACTGGTTCTTGCAAGCTATTACGTGCTGTCAGCTGTCGGCATCGAACTTGGACCGTTTCAGGCGGGCGTGTTTGCCCTCGCCATCTTTTGTTCCTCGCATGTCGGCGAAATCGTCCGTGGTGGCCTGCAGGCCATTCCCAACGGACAGACCGAGGCCGCCAAGGCAATCGGCCTGTCCTTCAGCCAGACCTTTGCCTATGTGCTGTGGCCACAGGCGTTGCGGCAGTTCCTGCCGGCCTGGGTCAATACGGCAGCGGAGATGGTCAAGGCATCGACCCTGCTTTCAGTGATTGGCGTTGCCGAGCTTTTGCTGCGCACGCAAGAGATCATCTCCCGCAATTTCATGAGCCTGCAGTTCTATTTCTTCGCCGGGCTTCTCTACTTCGTCATCAACTACAGCATCGAGCGTTTTGGCAAATACGTCGAACGCAAGACGGCTGTCCCGTCCTGAGGCCGCATGTCATGAGCAAGGTACTTCTCGAAATTCAGGGGCTGCGCAAGCAATATGGCCCGCTCGAAGTCTTAAAAAGCGTCGATACCACCATGCACGAGGGCGAGGTCATCTCGATCATCGGCTCTTCCGGCTCCGGCAAGACTACAATGCTTCGTTGCATCAACATGCTGGAAGAATTCCAGGGCGGACATATCCGCCTAGCGGGAGAAGAGATCGGTTACGAATACTCCGGCAACACCCGCAAACGTAAAAGCGAAAAGGAAATTGCCCGACAGCGCGCCATGACCGGCATGGCCTTCCAGCAATTCAACCTTTTCCCGCACATGACGGCGTTGCAAAACGTCATGCTCGGTCTCGTCAAGGTCAAGAAAAAGAGCCGTGACGAAGCCCGCGCCATTGGCGAAAAGTGGCTTGAGCGCGTCGGCCTCGGTTCGCGTGGCGGCCATTTCCCCGGCCAACTCTCGGGCGGCCAGCAGCAACGTGTTGCCATTGCCCGTGCCATTGCCATGTCACCCCAACTGATGCTGTTCGACGAAGTCACCTCGGCCCTTGACCCCGAACTGGTTGGTGAAGTGCTGCAGGTTATCAAGGGCCTGGCCGCAGACGGCATGAGCATGTTGCTCGTCACCCACGAAATGCGCTTCGCATATGAGGTGTCCAGCCGTGTGATCTTCATGAACCAAGGCGTCATCTGTGAAGAAGGTGATCCCAAGGAAATGTTCATCAAGCCGAAAACCGAGCGGCTTGCCGAATTCCTCAAGACATCCAGTTTCAACTAAAAGAAAAGAGAGAATGCAATGACTATCAAGCGTTACGGTGCGGGTGAAACCGGTGCAGGCGGACAGCCCCTTCCCTTCGCCAGAGCAGTTGAAGCCAATGGATGGCTGCATGTTTCCGGTCAGGTGCCTATGGAAAATGGCGAAATCGTTCGCGGCGGAATTGTCGCCGAGACCCGCAAGGCAATCGAAAATCTGATTGCCATCCTGCATGAGGCCGGTTACGGCGTGGAAGACGTGGTCCGTGTTGGCGTCTGGTTGGACGATCCGCGCGACTTCTGGAGCTTCAACGGCGTTTACGCAGAATACTTCGGCGCCAACCCACCAGCCCGCGCTTGTGTTCAGTCGAGTATGATGGTCGATTGCAAGGTAGAAGTCGACTGCATTGCTTACCGCGCCGACCGCGGCTGACAAGATTTGGAGAACAGCATGACCGAGGCGCCAGCCGATACGGTATCGCGACGCACAAGGGGACTGGATCGCGCATTCGAGATCCTCGAGTTTCTGCGCGTGAAGCGACAACCCATGCGGCCAAACGAGATCGCCTCGGAAATCGGGGCGCCCCGATCGTCAGTCTATGAACTGATCAATCTTTTGTTGCGCCACGGCATGCTCGACTACGAAGGAGGAGACGGTCGCGTTTATCTCGGCCGCCGCCTCTACTTCCTCGGCACAGCCTATGCCGAACAATTCGATCTGATGCGCGAATGCGACCGCATGCTCATCCGGCTTGCGGAAGAGACCCGAGAAACCGCACAGATGTGCTTGCTTGAAGGCCGCAAATATACCGTTGCCATGATGCGCGAAGGCATTCGCCCGTTTCGCATTTCATCCAATATTGGTGAACTGGTTTCCATCGCCTGGACGGCGTCTGGCCGTCTGCTTGTTTCGCATTTAAGCGACCAGCAGATCCTTGATCTTATCCCGGCGGAAGATTTCATTCTGCCAAACGGCAGGCGTATGGAACCGGCTGAATTCATCGCACAGGTGCGTCAGGCCAGCCGCGACGGCTTCTTTACCTTCAACAGTGAAGTCGAGAACTTCACCCATTGTTTTGCCGTGCCGATCTATCAGGCGGATGGCGCTTGCATCGCCACCCTTTGCCTCGTTGCGCCACGAGAAGACGGCTTGCGTAATCGCACCGCCTATCTCGAAAGCTTGATCAAGGCAGCAGACGAGATATCCGAGAAGCTTGGTTTCCATAATATGAGAAACAAAGCCACTATCGCCGGATAACCTCGCTACACCCTACTTGGCTGCAATCGCAGTCATTTCCACAAGCAGGTCCGGGCGGGCAAGACGAGCCTCTACCGTTGCGCGGGTTGGTGCATGGCCCTTCGACACCCAGGCGTCCCAGGCTTCATTCATTTCATCGAATCCGGACATGTCAGCCAGATAGATATTGACGCTCACCAGATTGTCCTTGGTCACGCCAGCCTTTGAAAGCGTGTCTTCCATATCGAGAAGCACCTCTTCAGTCTGGATTTTGACCGACTGGCCACGGGTCTTTTCAGCGATATGACCGGACAGGAAAATCAGGTTTCCGACAACGACTGCATCACTCCAGCGATCAGTCAGTCCAATTCTCTCAATCATAACAATCTCCTTTTCGCAGTGACACGTCACTCGCAGAAAGTGACGGCATGAGGCCGGTTTATTCGACTGTCGCCGGTGAAGCCTGCTCCGTCGCGAGGGCTTGCCGGACCGCGATCTCGGCCATGGCCAACGCGGCCTCACGGGTACGGGCGGCGGCGACAAAACGGCCATTGTGGCAGAAGCTTGCACCTTCCACACCACTTGCGGCTTCCAGATCGCCATTGGTCAGGCCCGCCCATGCGGCGGGAAAATCAGCGCGCACTTCAAAGCCTTCATCGGCGCGACGAATGGTCGTCAGGCACCAGTCCTTTTCACGTGGATGCACCACGAACAGCAAATGATCGGCGCCGGCCTTGATGATCGTTGGGCGGAATGGCATGCCCATTGGCAATTCCAGAACGCGCCGTTCCCCTGCATTGTTGATTGCCTGAAGAACAACCGCCTCGGCACGCATTTTGGAGGCGCTTTGGGCAATTCTGGCTTCGACAAAGCTGCGCGCCACGCCAAGAGCTGCGTGGAAAGCGCGGTCGCTTGCATCAGGATCAGTGTCGTCAAACACAGGCTTGAGTGTCTCAAGCAATACAGGGAGTGTTAGCCCGCCCAAAACGCCTGAGGGGCTGAGTGCGCCATTATCGACCAGATCAATCGGCAGCACGAAGTTTTCGTCAAATGATGCGTGAACCTTTTCAACATGTTCTACCGGCAGACCGGAAGCAACCAAGTAGTCGCGACCGTAATGCTTCCACACCAGACCAAAAGAGCTGTAAGGCTGGCCATCCTCGCGCAATGGCGCGCCGCGTTGGTGATGATCGAAAATGTTCTTGTCGGCATCATACGCACCGCCGACATCGTAGATGATGCGATCTTCGCCCGACGCGATCCACTCAGGCGCCCTGCTGCGGACAATACGTGCCTTCGGAAACAGCCGGGTCAGGATCACGCTGGACAGAAGTTCATCGGCATGGAAGCCACCGGAATGGGTGACGAGAAAGTCCGGGATCATACGGGAGACGTACCTTGTATTGTGGAAGATCAGCTTTGGGTGTGCACCAGATAGCCTGTGTTGAGTTTGATCTCAACCCGCCAATCATCTGTCATGCCGTCGCGTGAACGTTTATGCGATTTCGATGATCTCGATTTCCTGATTTCCCGATTGCACCACATCACCGACAGTCTTGCCGATAAGAAGCCGGGCCACAGGAGAGACAAAGGAGATAGAGCCTTTTGTCGGATCAGCCTCATCTTCGCCGACAATCCGATAGATTTGCACACGTCCGTCATCCCGACTGAAGGTAACGGTGTTGCCGAAGGCAACCTTGTCGGTTGATGACGGCACCGGCATCAACTGAGCCGTATGAACTCTGGCCGAGTAGTAACGCAAATCCCGCAAGGGATTGCCCGCCTGACGTCGGCGTTCGTTGACATCCTCGATGGCATTGGCGACAGCATAGGCTTCACGCGCCTGTTGCAACTGCAATTCAAGCGCCTTCAATCCCGCCTCTGTCACGAGATTGGGATGAGGTGAAATAGGGCGATCAGGAAGCAGGGTTTCCGAAGCTGCTTCGGCACTTTCTTCCTTGACAAAGGCAACACTCAATTTCTAACTCCGTCTGACATCAGGCTTATCTTTATCTGTAAGCCATTCTACGCCTTTTAGGTTCCGTAACCACAGCTGTCATCCCCCTCACGGTTTAAGCGCAAGCGCCGCTCAACAACCAAGCCACCGGATAGACAAAATACAAAATTCCATTCATGATTTTGTCGGAGAGACATTTTATACGGAAAATGACGGGACGTAACTCCAACCGCAGCCTTTCCCATAGTCTGCGCGGGCAGCGTTCACGCAGACAGTTGACACAGCCGCAAAATCTATCGCGCATTTCTATTTTTTATATTGAACACCAACAGTGCAGCTTAATCCGTTCGCATTAGGACCAATTGCTGAGGTTTCGCAGTGGAAGAAGAACTGCGTTTTGCATACTTTTCGATCGTACCTGCCAGGCGCAGCCTGAAGCGGGATGGAGCGAATGTTGCGTTGGGAAGCCGCGCGATAGACATTTTGCTTTTCCTTATCTCAACCCCCGGCACACTCAAGACCAACGACGAAATCGTAAAACACGTATGGCCGGACACATATGTTGATGAAGCCAATTTGCGGGTGCATTTGTCTGCACTTCGGAAAGCCCTTGGTGACACCAAATCAGAACCACAGTTCATCGCCAACATTCCCGGCAGAGGTTACACATTTGTTGGCGAGGTGATCCGGGATAGGAAGAACACCCAGCGCGAACCCATCCGACCACCCACGCCTGACGATGGTGGTCAAAAGGTCTTTGGTCGTAACCAGATCATCGAGGGAATTCTTGAACAGCTTCCCAAGAGTCGCCTTTTCACAATTACGGGGCCTGGTGGAATTGGAAAATCAACCGTGGCCAAAGCCGTCGTCAGCCAGTTGGCGGGCGAACTTGAAATCATCAAAGTCGAACTTTCGGATATCGCATCCGGCGATTTGGTGCCTGCAGCCGTCGCCTCCAGCCTTGGCCTCAAATACCGTTCTGACAATGTGTTGGCGACCATCTGTGCCACGCTGGAAACAAGGCCTGTCACAATCTTTCTGGACGGATGTGAGCATCTGATCGACGATGTAACGGACTTCGTAGAGGCTGTGCTACAACGAACGTCAAACACACGTTTTTTGGCAACGAGCCGTGAGCCTCTTCGTGCCAGCGGTGAGAGGGTTCATCGTCTTCTGCCGCTTGATGTCCCAGTATCAACAGTCAAACTCGAAGAAGCACTCGCCTCTCCTGCGGTCCAGCTTTTTGTACAACGCGCAGATGCCTGTCTCGGTGGATATCAACTGACAGAAATGGACGTGCCTATTGTCATCGACATCTGTGCACGGCTTGACGGAATAGCTTTGGCGATTGAGTTGGCGGCCGGCAGGCTGGAATCGATGAGTATTTTGTCGCTTGCAGCATCGCTCCATGATTGTTTCAGGGTCTTGAGCCGTGGTCGACGCACTGCTTTGCCACGGCACCAAACACTGCGCGCAACACTCGATTGGAGTTACCAGCTGTTAGCCGTGGACGAACAACGGGGTCTGAACGAACTTTCCATCTTCAGAGGACGTTTTTCCATATCTGCCGCAGCTGCGGTACTGAGTGATGACACTTACGATCTCGTGGCCGCCCTTGTCGCAAAGTCACTCGTGGTGGCGGAAACCTCGGCTTTCACCCAGCTGTACCGTTTGCTTGACACCACGCGCATCTATGCTGCGGAAAAACTGGCTCAAACCCACGGCGTTAGCCCTGCCATGGAAAAGTTCGGCACATATCTCCTGCAATTGTTCGATACATCTTCAGCCAGAATTTACAGCCAAACCACCGAAGAGGCCGTCGAGGAATTTGGCCATATTGTTCTGGGTCTGCGCGCATGTCTCGACTGGGCACTGTCGACGGGTGGCAACAAGCTGTTGGGTGCAAGACTGACCGTTGCGGCATTGCCGCTATTTTTCAAGCTTTCGCTTTACGACGAATGCATCTCGGCCGTTACAGCGTCGATCGATTACCTGAACGCAAATCCCGGTATTGATGAGGCGAGCAGGATGAAACTTTATACTGCGATGGGGTGGCCGCAGATCATCACGGCGGCTTCACCCGGTCGGGGTGTGGAAGCGTGGAATGAATCTGCCGATATCGCAGAAAGACTCGGCGACGTGGACCATCAACTGCGCGCAATATGGGGATTGTGGGTCGATGCCATCAATCGGGCGGAACCTAAGACTGGCCTTCATCTGGCAACGCGGTTTGCCAAACTTGCAATTTCATCGCCCGATCCTGCCGATATAGTCATCGGCAATCGGATCAGAGGTGCGACATTACACTGGCTCGGGCGCCATGCCGAAAGTGAAACATACCTCGAGACCATGTTGCGTGATTATCAGGGTCTGCCATCGACGGGGCACGTTATCCGTTTTCAGTTCGACCAGCGGGTAACTGCTCAGATCATATTGTCGCGCTGCAAATGGTTTTTAGGACGACAACAGGAGGCCATGGCAGATGTTGTATCAACCCTGGAATACGCCCAATCCGTTGGCCACTACGCATCGCTGACCAATGCCCTTGCAGAAGCGGCATGCCCACTTGCTCTGATGTCTGGACAAGACCGTCTGGCCGCTGAGTACATTGCTCTACTCAAAGAGCACACCAAAGCCACGATGCTTGATGTCTGGCGAACATATGCGGTGTGTTTCGAAGCTGAACTTTTGCGGCGGCAGGGAGACGACAGAACTGCCCTGTCACAAATACAATCCGGTCTGCAATCGCTTCGCAATGCCGGTTTCAACCTTTTTGAAACAATGTTCATCACAACAGAAGCAAGAGCATTGTCCGGGCTTGGTCGCAACGTCGAGGCCATGAATGTAATCAATACCGCAATGGAAAAATGCGCCGCCTCTGGCGTGGCATGGTGGCAGCCTGAAATGTTGCGGACCAAGGCAGAAATCCAGCTCAAAACATCAGACCTGGGCGAAGCGCGCTCGACCCTGGCACTTGCTTATGAGTTTGCTCAGTCGGCTGGTGCCATTCCTCTGCTAAAATCGGTGGAAGATAGCGTGTTTGCCTGTGGTCTCTATGAAAAGCAGCTATCGACTAGACAAAACGCCTCCTAACTGGCCTCGTTACCGACAAGCAGTATCCCGTCCTTCCTTTACACCAATTTACAACTCTCAACTCGTCAACGCCGGTCAGTCGAGCCATCATCTTCTTCCAGGTTGAGGAGATCGCAATGGAAGGCATTCAGCCGACCCGTTTTCTGGTTATCCTTGCAGCGAACGACAGTGACCAAGCAGCAAATTCGAAGATCACATTAAGCGATTTTGCACCGGTCTATTATCTTTTCAAGGATTTTGGCGCTGACATTGTTCTCACCACGCTGACAGGTGAATACCCAGAATTGTCAGATGTCAGGGAGAAGGCATCGCAACACCAAGCAGTGCGGCGATTTATGGATGACAGAGTGGCACGCGAAGAACTTGCGGACACACTTAGTCTCGAGCAGATCGACCTTGAGGATTTCGATGCGATATTCTGTCTCGGAATGTCGCGACACCTTTGGGATTTTGAAAACAGCAAACCACGGTCTTTCCTTGCGTCGTTCCTCGACAGTGGAAAACCAGTCGCCATATTCCCAGCCCATCTTGTAACACTTCGCCTTCAAGACGACAGGCATAACAGGCTCATTACTGAGGGTTCCGACGGGTCACCCTTGACGACGGCACTTGCACTCCTCGAGGTCGCAGGCCGGCGCTCTCTTGATATTAACACAGATAGAACAACGACATAAAATGACCGTGTCGGGCGTTTGCATCATTTTACGACGCTTTACTCGCCATAGCCCCGTCTTCGGCTCAATCTGTTTTCCGTGAACGATCAATCATCAGGGAGGGCGTTATGAGTGAATTCACAGCCGTAAGCGTTGCGTCGCGGCTAACCCGCCGTGAGGTCATTATGGCGAGCGGTATCGTCGCCGCCGCCATGGCTCTGCCCAACCAATCCCACGCCACAACACACTTTTCCACACATCCATCGGAGAACCATGTCATGTCATTTGTAAAAGTAAGCGACGGAACCGAGATCTATTACAAGGATTGGGGTCCAAAAGACGCGCAACCAATTGTCTTCCATCATGGCTGGCCACTCAGCGCGGATGATTGGGATGCCCAGATGATGTATTTCCTCGACAAGGGCTACCGCGTCATTGCGCATGACAGGCGTGGCCATGGTCGCTCAACACAGACCTGGACCGGAAACGAGATGGACACCTACGCCGCCGACGTTGTAGCGCTGACGGATGCCCTTGATCTCAAGAACGCCATCCACATAGGCCATTCAACCGGCGGCGGTGAAGTCGCCCATTACGTTGCCCGCGCAAAATCTGGCAGAGTGGCAAAGGTGGTACTGATCGGTGCCGTGCCACCAATCATGGTCAAATCGGACAAGAACCCGGCCGGACTACCGATTGAGGTGTTTGACAGTTTCCGGGCAGCATTGGTTGCCAACCGCGCCCAGTTCTTTCTCGATGTCCCTGCCGGCCCCTTTTACGGTTATAACCGGCCGGGCGCCAAGGTCAGCCAAGGCGTCATCGAAAATTGGTGGCGGCAAGGCATGGCTGGCGGTGCAAAAGCGCACTACGATTGCATCAAGGCTTTTTCCGAAACCGATTTCACGGAAGATCTGAAAGCCATTACCGTCCCAACACTGGTGATGCATGGCGATGATGACCAGATCGTGCCTTATGCGGATTCTGCGCCACTTTCCGTCAAGCTGCTCAAGAACGGTACTCTGAAGACCTATGCTGGTCTGCCTCACGGCCTGTGCACCACCCATCCTGAAATCGTCAATCCGGATCTGCTTGCCTTCATCAAGGGCTGATCTGCGTGGTCGGGAGCAATGTATGTGCGTTGCTTCCGGCACCAAAACGAACAGATCATTTACGTCTCATCGTCTCAGGGAAGGACAGAACATGACAAGGAAAACTGCTCTTGTTACCGGTGCGTCATCGGGCATTGGCGCCGTATATGCCGAAAAGCTCGCTGATCGAGATTTTGATCTCGTCGTTGTCGCCAGAGATATCGACCGGCTTAATCAATTGGCCGACACACTCTCAGAAAAACATGGTGTCTCGATTACGCCAATTCCCGCAGACCTTTCCAAATCCAATGACATCAAACGCGTGTTGTCAGCCATATATGAGGACAAGTCATTGGAGTTGATCGTCAATTGTGCAGGGATAGGGCCGAAAGGCTCGGTCCTCTCATCTGATGCCGAGGATCTCTCCGGCATGGTCTATCTCAATGTTGACATTTTGCACACGCTGACGGTGACCGCTGCCAAGACATTCGCAGATCGTGGCAAGGGTGGTATCATCAACATCGCTTCCGTAGTGGCTTTGATGCCGGAACGCTTCAACCCGACCTACGTTGCCAGCAAGGCATTTGTTCTTGCACTGACGCAAGCCCTCGCCGTTGAACTTGAACCTCGCGGGGTTCAGATCCAGGCTGTACTTCCCGGCTTCACCCGCACGGAAATCTTTGATCGTGCAGGCATCGATATCAACGTCATCCCAGCAGACATGATGATGGATGCCGACGAAATGGTAACGGCAGCACTTGCAGGGTTTGACCGTGGTGAGACGGTCACGATCCCCTCCCTGGAGGAGGCCAGCCTCTGGCAAAAAATGGAAGAGGCTCGACTTGGCCTGGCACCATTTTTATCCCTGAAACATTCAGCCACACGTTACGGGGTCGGGCAGAAAACCTGAGATCAGGTTTGAAGGGGGCATGACCATGGTATGGACATTGGGAAGAGGCGCCATTTTTACGGGCGCGCTGCTGTTTGCCAGCACATCTGCACAGGCGCATGTCAAATGGTTCGCACCCTATATCGTGGGTGCCCCACCACAATCATTGTCCATTGTTCTCAAGGATACATGGTTCTGGATCGGCATTGCACTTGTCGTCGTCTTTTTTGTGCTGACGCGCCTTGTTGAAATCAGTCCGCTCGGCAACAGGGTTCATGACGCGCTGGACCGCAGTACTGATGTTTTGTGGAAAAGGCTCGACGACTATGTGCGCGTTACGGTCGGGGCATTTTTTGTAGCTATATTTTCGGTGGGCGGCGTATATTTAACACCTGACCTGCGGACGCCGGCAGAGTGGGTTTCATGGCTGCAACTGGCCATCGCCGCCTGTATTTTTTTTCGAATAACAATGCCGTTGGCGGGTATCGGAATTCTGGCCTTATGGCTTTTGGCGATCCGCGACTATGACCTCTTCCATCTCTTCGATTATCTGGCGCTTGGCGCTGGCGTTGCCGCCTATCTCATCTTGGAGCCATCAAAAAACGAAAAGCTCCGCTCACATCGGTTCGAGGCATTGCGATGGGGGCTCGCAATCGCCCTGATGTGGTCCAGCCTTGAGAAATTCGCCTATCCCGACTGGTTTTACCCCCTCATCCTGGAAAAGCCGTTCCTGACGTTCGGACTGCCGCGCGATGTCTTTATTCCGATGGCCGGCGTTGCGGAATTCACCATGGGGTTTGGTCTTTTGTGGACCCCTCTGATCCGGCGTCTTTCGGCCATTGCGCTCATCATCATCTTCACCGCTGCCGTCTGGCCTTTCGGACGCGTCGACCTGATCGGACACGGTCTGATAATGGCCATTCTGGTCGCCGTGGCCTGTGATCAATGCCGGGTGACCCACTTTCTGCCATCGTTGAAAATCCATCTGCCTGCCATACCCGGCGGCATTGCTGCGGCACTTGTGGTGTTTGCCACGGGCTATTGGGGGCTGCATTTCGCATTTTACGGTGCGAGCGGCTTTACAGGACCGGCAATGGTTGAGAAGGCCACCCACTCACATAATCCCGAACAGCCACATGGCCCGATCTCCGATACCGGTATTGGCGCGCCACCAACAAAGTAAATAATTATTGGCCTTGAACAAAATAGGACTCCTATATATATTCACTACATGGAAACAACACAGAACCCAGGCTCGGTCAATCATCGCATTCGGGAAGGCCTTGCCCGTATCGCAACAGTCATGCGCAACGAAGACTGGAGCCGAGCGAAAACATCAGGCCTGAACCCGACCCAACTCTCAATTCTTGAATTGCTGGAAGGGCGCGCGGCTGGGCTATCTGTGAAGGAAATTGCCGCCAATCTTGGTGTATCTCAACCGACGGCAACAGATTCCATCACCGCGCTTGAGCGTAAAGACCTGGTAGCGAAAAACAGTGACGGCATCGACAAGCGCTCGGTAACAGTAGAGATCACAACCAAGGGGCGTGCGGTTCTTGACGTAGCAGAACCTGTATCAGGGGCGGCTAGGGATGCGGTTGATGCCCTGGCATCTCATGAGCAGGAAGACCTGCTGATCACGCTAGTCAAGATGATCAGTCATTTACAACAGAATGATGCGATCCCCATTCAGCGCATGTGCGTCAGTTGTCGATATTTCGCACCATTCGCACATTCTGATGCGGCTCGCCCGCATCACTGTCATTTCGTAGACGCAGCATTCGGCCGACGGGAAATCCGTGTCGATTGCCGCGAACATGAGATCGCCGATCCGGCGGTCCAGGCTGCCACCTGGACCGCTTTTAACAAAGGATAGGTGAAAACCCTCCAGGCAACACAAAAAAGGAGACTATCGATGTTTGGTAAAATCGCAGCCGGCGCACTCATCGCCGGAACGGCATCACTATGGCTGGCAACAGCATCCGCCCATTCGGTCACGGCAAAGCCAACCGAGGCGGTGCAGGCATCTTTCGACATCATTGAAACAACGATCACAGCCAAGGGCGACACTGCACTCTTTTCAACCCGCGTGCGTGGTGAAGCAGGCAAGGACAAACCCGATGCGACAGGCAAGTTCGAAGGGTCGAGCGTCTATGCCTATGTC
Source organism: Rhizobium sp. BIGb0125 (assembly GCF_024810055.1). NCBI lineage: Bacteria > Pseudomonadati > Pseudomonadota > Alphaproteobacteria > Hyphomicrobiales > Rhizobiaceae > Rhizobium > Rhizobium sp. BIGb0125. Next base: position 184,963 of record NZ_JANUDV010000007.1, on the reverse strand, counting down.
TGGCCAACTAGTCTCGATAGTGGCGAAATCGGCTTTGAGAGCAAGCAGGGACTTGTCGCACTCGCGGTAACCTTCCATCCCGACTTCGACGACGCAGCCAATGGCGGCAAGAACCGTCATATCTGGCATCCGCACTGGGTGGTTCTGGCGCAGGACAAAGCCTGTGGCGGTGGCTTGAAAGTGATTGACATTCCCGAAGGTACGAAACCAAAGGTTCCTGCAACCTGGCCCGGCGTGCCATTGCTGATTGACAGTCCAGAGTATCCTACAAATTTCAAGGGCGATCGGGTCGACGTCGAAATCCCGCTATCCCTGATCAATGGCATTGTCGGAGCGTCTTTTGATGGTGTGACAGCCGGCCTGAAGGTGAACGGCAATCTGCACGCCCCACTCTTATGCGTCAGCAACGTCTTCAAGGTTGCATCTGGCGATCTCAGTCTGCCCGGCAAGGTCATGCCTGGCGAGTAAAACAAGCGCCGGTTCAGTGACTGCCATCACCAAACCGGCAATCCCTCCCCTCCAGGCATTGAAAGGAAAGAACATGACAAGAATTACTCTCATTGAACCATCAAGCGCAACAGGCACGAGGGCTGAAAAGCTCTCCGAGATAAAGGCGGCCTTCGGCATAGTGCCGAATATGTTCAAAGCGGTGGCAAATTCGCCGTCAGCGCTTTCCAGCATGTGGGGCTCGTTTGCCGCACTCGGCGGAGGGCGACTGGGTGCCAAGCTCGGTGAACAGATTGCGGTTGCCATAGCCGATCGCAACAACTGCAACTATTGCCTTGCCGCACATACAGGTCTCGGCCGTAAAGCTGGTGCGACCAAGATTGAGATGTCTGAAGCACAGGCAGGTAGATCGCCGGATCCCAGAACGCAGGCCGCGCTCGATTTCTCGATCAAGGTTGTTGAGAACCGGGCGGACATCACCGGGGACGATGTTGCAAGCCTTCGCAATGCTGGTTTCGATGATGAAGAAATTGTCGAAATCCTTGCACATATCGCACTCAACCTCTTCACCAACTACCTCAATGTGGCGCTGGATGTTCCGGTCGATTTCCCGGGTGTGAAGCTTACGCGAGCCGCCGCGTAATACCCATCCGGCGGGCGGGTCGTTCCCTCACGGCCCGCCTTCCCTGAAAGGATCAAACTTATGGCTACTTCCAATCTGATTTACGCCCCGGAACTGGCAATCAGCGAATGGTTCAACGTTTCCCATCCTCTGACATTGGCCGAATTGCGTGGGCGCCCGGTGCTGTTGCACAGCTTTCAGCTTCTTTTCCCTGGCTGCGTCAGCCAATCGATACCGCAGGTTCAGAAGATTGAACGTATCTTTGCCGATACCGATCTCCAGGTCATTGGTATCCACACCGTGTTCGAACACCATGCCGCAATGTCCCCGGTTACCCTCAAGGCATTTCTTCACGAATACCGCATCAAACACCCGGTGGGGGTAGACTTGCCCGACGAACGAACCGATACGCCCATCACCATGCAGCGCTTTGGCCTGCGTGGCACGCCCTCCTCAATCCTGATCGGAAGAGATGGCGCGATCAAGCATCATATCTTCGGGGTTGAGGACGACATGGCTGTAGGCGCCCGAATTGCCATGGCGCTCGCGGAGAAAGTGCCTGACCTGTCGCCAGCCTCCAAAGCAGATGACACTGTTGGCTGCGCCGAGGGGCGTTGCGAAATTTCCAAGCAAATCGCATCCTGAGAGAGAGCCCTCTCAGGCTTTGTAAAGCTTTCGGCGGTAACGCCGAAAGCCGCTGCTTCAGCCGTCAGAAAACGCCCGGATAACCGGCACCATCGCTCAAGATGTGTTGGCCGGTCAGGAAGCCCGAATGAGCAGAACACAGGAACACGCAAAGGGACGCAAATTCCTCAGGCGTTGCAAAACGATTGGCTGAATTGGTCGAAGAACGCTCCGCCCATATCTGATCAAAACTCTTGCCCGCCGCTTCCGCCAGATCACGGCCGTGCTGAAACTGCGTTTCCGTGGCTATGATGCCCGGCAGGGCGGTGTTGAGGGTCACGTTATGAGCTGCATATTTCCGCGCCACCCCGGTGATAAACCCCGACAAGCCAAGACGCGGGCTGGTCGATAGAGCCAACTCCGCACTGGGTTCTTTCACGAAGCGTGAGGTCACAGCAACAATCCGCCCAAACTTGCGCTCTGCCATGCCATCAATCACGCCGGTGATAAGTTCAATCGGCGACAGCATCATCAGGTCGAGTGCGCGCAGCCAGTCGTCATTGCTCCACTTGCGGAAATCGCGCTCGGTGCGCGGCCAGCCGCCATTGTGGATGAGAATATCAGGATCGCTGCAATAGGAGAGCACTTTGGCGCGCTCTTCCTTATGACCGAGATCTGCCGCCACATAATCAACATTGACGGCATGAAGGTCTTTCAATGCCGCCGCTGCCCCTTCCAGCTTTTCTTCATTGCGCGCTACGAGAACCAAATTAACGCCTTCCGACTCGAGGAGTTTTGCAGCGGCATAGCCGATACCTTCACTTGCCCCACACACCAAAGCCTTCCGGCCGTTCAAACCAAGATCCATAGTCGCAATTCCCAAATGCTGTTTCGCTGTTGTCAGGCGGACTGTCTCAGTCTGCCGAGAGTGCCTCGTCGAGGAAGCTCAGGCGGTCCTGCCCCCAGTAAGGCACATCCTTGTAGAACCAGGTCGGCGTGCCGAATACACCACGCTCCTTGGCTTCGTTTTCACTTTCTTCCCACGCGGCAATGATCTCCGGGCTTTCTTCCATTGACTGTAGCAGCTTGCCATCAAGGCCGAGACTATTGGCCTTGGCGATACGCACTTCTGGATCCTTGACGTCGAGCTCTTCCGCCCAGACTGCGCTTAAAAGCGCGTGGCTAAGGTCAAGCGCCGGCAGGCCAAGGCTGTCAGCGGCCAGAACCATACGTGCGGAAAAATGCGGAATGGTCGGGTAATGTTTGGGTTTCAGCACCAGCGGCATGTTGAGACGTTTGCGCCAGCGGTCCAGCTCAATGGCGTGATAATCCTGACGGGCGACAGGGCGCGTACGAAGTGGAACGCCACCATTTTCCGGCACAACAGTCGTGGTGCGAACAACAACGTTCAGATCGTGTTTTTCGATCAATGCCTTGAACTGCGGCCAACCAAGATAGGCCCATGGGGAACTTAGCGAATGAAAATAATAAATGGTCTTCTTGGTCATGATAACTCCTGATGGATCTGTTGATTATTTGATGGCGCGACGGTGTTCGTTCGCGGTCTCGTCCGCATCTGTCCATTCATCGCCAGTCAGTTCGCTTTTGTCGTAGCTGTGGAATTGCGCCAGAAGCTGCTCGCGATCCTCCACGAACAGCGACCGCGCAATACCGTTGGACAACGTGGTTGCACCCTCGTTGATCGACGGTATGCCGCTGTTGATCTTGCCGTGCGACAACAGAGACGGGAACGAGAAACAATAGGCGTGGCTGATCCAGCGGTCCTGCTCAGCATCGGATTTCGGCATGAACTGAAAAGCAGCGCCGAGATAAGGTGACGCAGCAAGGCCAGCATTTCCAAGTGCTTTCGGTGGCGTGTAAGCCTCTCCCCACAAAAGGGCATTGCTGGTAATGGCCTCAAATTCTGGCCGCTTGGCGTAATCGATACCAAAGCCGGTGGCAAAGATGATGAAATCCACACCATAAAGGCCTTTCGGCGTGGTGATCTTAACCCCGGCAGCCGTTTCGACAATGTCGTCTATCGGGCTAGAAAGATGGAAATGCGCATTTGGCCATTTTGACACGCGCAAAACGCTGTGTTTGGGCGGCGGCGTTCCCACCTTGCTGGCCTCGTGCATGATCAGCCACTTGTCCGCATCAGGCAGGTCGAAATAGCCGTAGCGCGTACCCATGCCGGAAATTCCGGCGAGACGATCGACCTTGGCGAGACTGCTCTGGCGGACAAACACATCAACCCGCGCTGCCCCTGCTTCGAGAGCGGCAGCTGCGTTGTCCATTGCGGAGGAACCGGACCCGATGACGGCAACAGTCTTGCCTTTCAGCATCGACATATTGATTATCGCGGCACCATGAGCCCGATATTTTTCCGGAACACGGTGCGCAACGGCGGGCAGGAAAGGTTCTCCCAAACCATCCAACCCGGTTGCGATGATCACCCGGCGGGCATATTCCACATGGTCGCCTTGTGGGTCGGCGTAGGCAATTTCGAACAGTCCGTCCGCACGCGGCGTGATTCCCTGCACACTCGCTTCATTGACGACATCCAGTTCAAGAACCCGGCGATACCAGATGAGATAATCCATCCACTGCGCCGTCGGGATCAATGACATTGCCTCGAATGCTTCGCGGCCAAATTGCGCCTCGTACCAAGCCCGGAAAGTCAACGCAGGCAGCCCCAGCGCCAGACCCGGAAGGACCTTTGACGTGCGCAAAGTTTCCATGCGGGCATAGGTGATCCAGGGACCTTCCTGTCCGGCCGGTGCGCGGTCGAAGGCGCGCACATTCTCGATGCTATGGCCTTTCAGTGCCGCCATTGCGATGAGGCCACACAGACCGGCGCCAATCACCGCTACATCGAGAACTTTTTGACCCTGATGCTCGCGCGGCTTGACCCAGGAAGACGCGGGACGGTTCAGCCAGAGAAGGTCTTCGGCAAGCCTCTCTTCAAGTTCTTCCAAGGTTTGGGGGCTAAGGCGAGTCATGAACATCTCTTGGAAAGGCGAGGACTGCTGCGAAAATGCGCTTGTATCAACATTGCTCAGGCCGACTGGCGAAGCGTTGGGATACTTGCCACCAGTTCCTGCGTGTAAGCGTGCTGGGGATTGCCGAATACGGTCTCGACTGGCCCGTGTTCGACGTCCTGCCCGTTGCGCATCACCGACACCGTGTCGGCAATCTGACGGACAACCGCGAGATCATGCGAGACGAAAATATACGTCAGGCCAAACTCTCGCTGAAGTTCAGATAACAGTGCAAGAATTCTGGCCTGTACGGTCACATCCAATGCCGAAACGGCTTCATCCAGCACCACGACCTCGGGCTGCAGGATCAGCGCGCGGGCAATGGCCACACGTTGCCGCTGGCCACCGGACAAGGTTGCGGGATGACGATCAAGTACATCCGCCGGCAAGCCAACGCGCGAGATCATATTCTGCACCCGTTTGGCACGCTCGTCGGGAGAAAGCCGTTCGAAATTTCGAAGCGGTTCATCCACGATCTGGAAGATCGTCTGGCGCGGATCCAGCGAACTGAACGGGTTTTGATAGACCAGCTGGATCTTGCGTCGAAACTGGCGAAGTTTCTCGCCAGAGAGCTCAGCAAGGTTTTCACCACCAATCACGATGCGGCCATTCGTCGGCTTCTCAAAGCCGGTGACCATGCGGATCGTCGTGGTTTTTCCACTGCCGGATTCACCAACAATCGCATGCGTGGTACCACGGGCAACACGAAATGACAGATCGGCCACGGCAAGCAATCCGTCCGACTTGCCCGGCAAAGAAAAGCGCTTGCTCAGACTTTCAACCACCACAACATCATCCGTCTGGATGCTGGTACTATCCAGATTGCGGATGCGGTTATTGCCCGCAAAGGCCGGCGCATCGGAAAGCAGCCTTTGCGTGTAGGCCTCTTTGGGAGATGCAATGATCTCGGCAGTGGGTCCACTTTCAACAATACGCCCTTGATGCATGACCACGATCGCATCGGCACGAGACGCAACGCCCAGATCATGAGTAATCAGCAGGATCGAGGCGTTGGTTTCCCGTTTGAGAGTCTCGATCAGATCAAGGATACGTTTCTGGACGGTGACATCCAGGGCGCTTGTCGGCTCATCGGCTATGATCAAGTCGGGTTCAAGCATGATCGCCATGGCAATCAGCACGCGCTGCCGCATACCGCCCGACAGCTGATGGGGGTATTGGTCATAACGCAGTTCAGGAGACGATAAACCGACCTTGGCCAACAACTCCAAGACCTTGGCCTTGCGGGAAGCCTTGCTTAGCCGATGTCCATGGATCTGGAACATCTCAGCCAATTGTGAGCCAATGGTGCGGATCGGGTTCAGAGAGCTACCGGGATCTTGCGGAATGAGACCAATGCGCGAACCGCGCAGACCGTCCAATCGCCGGTCAGACCATCCGGCAATATCGGTGCCATTTAGCAGAACCTGACCGCCGTCAATACGTCCTCCGGACAACAGACCAATAATCGATTGCGCGGTGGTGGTTTTGCCAGAACCGGACTCGCCGACGATTGCCAGGGTTTCACCACGATTGATCTTGAACGATATGCCGTGCACAGCCGTGTTTGCGGTGCGCCCCGCCCCGTAAGAGACAGACAGATCGCGCACCTCGAGGATGGGCAGCGAGGCATCCACGCCATTAGGAGACGTTGTTAGAACCGTCATCGTTGGCTCCTCATCGATTTACTGATCTGATTGGCGGCAAGCACCACGATAACCACAACAAGGCCGGGCGCGGCGGTCAGCCACCAAGCCGTTGCGACATAGTTGCGGCCTTCCGCGACCAGCAATCCCCACTCCGGCGTGGGTGGTGGTGCGCCATATCCCAGGAAGCTCAGCGTCGACAATTGCAGGATGGCCGAGCCAAACTGCAGCGCGGAAAAGGCGACAACAGAAGTCAATGCGTTGGGCAGGACATGCCGCCACAAAACCTTCGCCAAGGTGCCGCCACTGCCGATGGCTGCCTCGACATAATCGCTGGCACGAACGCGGATCACCTCGGAACGCATCAAGCGCGCGAAGGCTGCGATCGCCGAAACACCAACTGCGATCGATGCATTCAGCGTGCCAAAACCGAGCAGGATGATAATGGTCAGCGCCAGAAGCAGCGCCGGGATGGACAGCAGAACATCGACAATGCGCATGATGATTTCGTCGACAATACCACCCGCCGAACCGGACAGTAGACCGAGAGCGGTACCGACAACAAACCCGACAGCGGTTGCGATGAACGCACCGCTTAACGAATGCACGGAACCATGCACAACACGTGAAAACACATCACGGCCCAAGGCATCGGTACCGAAGAAATGCGTCAAGTTTGGTGCACGAAGCTGCTGGCCGGGAACGCTGGCAATAGGATCATAGCTGCTGAACAGGCCGGGGACGACTGCCCAAAGCACAGCCAGGAGCAGAACCAGATAGGCGAGAGCCGTTGCAATACGGATCGAGCCGAGCTTTTCTCGCAGTCCGGCAAATCTTTCCCGACTGTGCAGACCCGTGACCGGTTCTTCTACAGGAGACATCTCAGGCAGCCCTCATGCTCTTGCGCAGCCGTGGATCGAACACTGGATAGAACAGGTCCACGACAAGATTGATCGTAACGAAACATGCTGCTGACAGCAGGACGACGACCTGCAGAACAGCCACATCGAGAGTGGCGACACCGGCTTCGGTCAGTCGACCGATACCGTTCAGTCCAAAGACCGTTTCTGTGACAACCGCGCCGGCGAGCAGTTCACCGAACAACATGCCGCATATGGTCAATACCGGCAGCAGCGCATTGCCCAGCACATGACGCCAGAACGCAAAGCGCAGCGAAGCGCCCTTGGCACGGGCAACGGCAACGAACGGCCGTGTCATCACGTCATCAATATTGCGGATCAAAATCTGCGCAATCGGCGCACTGATCGGTACCGCAAGCGTTGCCACTGGCAAGATAAGTCCAACCCAAGGGCCGGGATTGATGACAGGAACAAGCCCAAGCCTGAACGAAAAGATCTGGATCAGCATCATGCCCAGCCAGAAGGCAGGAATGGCGACAAACAGTGACGGCAGCGCGGTGATGAAACGTCGCAACCACCAGAAAGGCGAGAAATAAGAGAGGAAGGCCAAGACGAAACTCAGCAGAACCGCACCAACAAAACCGAGGCCAGCCAGTCTGAAGGTTGGCAACACATTATCGGCAAGCAAAGCGCTGACGGGAACACCGGCATCAATCGAATACCCGAAATCGCCGGACAGCGTATTGACCAACGAACTGAAATAACGTTCGAGCGGTGGGTTGTCGGCGCCATAGCTTTCACGAATATGCGCAAGCTGCTCCGGCGTCAGCACGAAGTCTGCCCCCATGAACTTGATGAAGACCGCATCACCCGGCATCATCTGCAACAGCAGGAATGACAGGGTGAAGGCGGCCCACAACACGATCACAGCTTGGCCAATGCGCGAGACGAGGTATCGGGAAAGAGACAATGCTTCAGACCACACTTGTTTCGATGTTAATGGCCTGATCTATCGATCAAGCCACACGCTATAAAAGACAGGCCGACCGACAGCCTCAAAAGCGACGTCCTTGACATAGGGCGCGCCCGCAAAGGACTGGGGTTCTTCAAACAGCGGAATGACGTAAGCCTGTTCGATCAAACGCTTCTGCGCTTCACCGGTATATTCAAGACGCGTGCTGGTATCCGGCTCCGACGCGATCTTGTCGAGAATGTCGTTCAAGTCGACGTCGACAAACGTCGTGCCCTCGCCCTTGCCACCCTTCTGGCGCAACTGGTCGCGCGTTGTCGGATAATATTGGCTCTTGAGAACTTCCGGATCAGCACGTTCGACTTTTGTCGGCACCAGCGGTGTCTTCAACGGATCGAGATCATCCTTGGTGCGGGTACCGGCTTCACCAGCCAGCAGTTTCAGTTCGACGCCAACGGCTTTCCATTGCTGGGCGAGCAGCTGTAACGTTTCCTTGCTACGGGCATAATTGAGCGATTCATAAACACCCAACGACAACCGCTGACCATCCTTTTCACGAATCCCGTCAGCACCCGGCTTCCAGCCCGCTTCATCCAGTAACGCGTTGGCGCGTGCAGCATCAAAGGTCAGGTCACTGCTGAGATCAACAAAACCGGCAGAAACCGACGACAACGGTGAGCGAGCCTTGGGATAGTTGTCGGAGAACAGCGTATCGATGATTTCCTGGCTGTTCGTGGCATGCAGAAGGGCCTGACGGACCTTCAGATCTGCAACCAACGGATTGCTTGGACGGAAGGCAACAGCGTGGGTCGTGCCACGGGTTTGTGCACCATAAACGGTATATCCAGCTGCTTTCACCTGCGCCTCATCATAGGCGTGAACCTGGCGGATGAAATCGCCCTGACCGGAGATCAGTGCACCGATGCGCACGCCATCTTCCGGCACCGTCAAAATGGTGATGCCATCAAGATTGGCACGACCCTGATGCTTCAGTTTCGCGGGACCCCAGGCGTAGTCGGTACGCGCCGTCAGCTGAATTTCAGTACCAAGCTTTTCACTGGCGACAACAAACGGGCCGGAACCGATGATGTTGGGCGCCTGACCGAGTTCATCCGACGACAATTTCAGCGTCGACAGGGCAACGAGGCCGGATGTCGGGGTGGCTGTTGCCTGAAGGAAACCAGGTGCTGGCGCCTTGAAGTGGAACTTTACGGTTTTGGCATCAACCACTTCCGAGCGCTCATAGTTGCTGATTGCTTCCGAAACCGTCTGCTTCAGCGCCTTGTTGCCAAGTCCAAATGCGTCATAGTTGGCAGCAACAGCAGCGGCATCAAGCGGTGTGCCATCAGAGAAGGTTACGCCGTCACGCAGGTGGAATGTGTACTCTGTTGCATCAGCATTGACGTCCCAGCTCTCGGCAATCCACGGCTCGATCTCAAGCGTCTGCGGGTTCTGATAGGTCAGCTTGTCGGTGATCTGGTTGAGGAGGCCCCCGTTCGGATAAAAGCCAGCAGCTGGCGGATAAAGGCTCGTATGCGCCTGTTTTTCGAGATAAATCAGCGTGCCACCCGGCTTGCCTTCAGCCCATGAAGGTACTGCGAATGTTGTCGCAGCGACCAGCGCACCAACTGCGCACATGCTCTTTAAAATCCGGCGACGCGCAACAGAATAAAGCATCATAATTCCCTTCGTATAACCCTAAAATATACCGCTGCACGCGATGTCTGCGTGATCCGACCGATGTGCCCCAACTACGCCAGCGCATATGCAAGCCCTGCGCTTTAGAAAGTCGGTTAATCTATCTAAATGGTAGATATTCTATGCGTCCGACGTAAGGTCGATTTGTTTCAATTAAATTCTGAATATAGAAATATAAGCTATCAATTATGCGAAATTAGCAAGATGATACTCGCAAAACTTCGCGTGCTCAAGAGCGTTCCAATGAGACGCCGAATTCCAGAAAATAGTTTCGGATAAGGGGTGCACGTTGGAATCAGCCACAGCTGATCGCTCACACGCTTTATTGCAGAAGTAATTTGTCCGAGTGTTTGACAAACCCCGGAAGCGCCTTGGAACTCACCTCTATCGCTTCAATCAACGCGGTGATCGTCTGCCCCATCGGTCGGCCAGAGGCGGTAATGACACCCCAGTGGAACGGGATGCTGAAGGACAAGGGAATGGCTGTAACGTCAGTGACGGGAAGCCCGAAAATCGTTGCCGATTCCACCACGGCAATCCCGAGGCCGGAGCGTGCCATGGCAAGCGAAACATAGGTCGCGTTGCTGTCAATGATGCCGCCCGGTTGCACGCCATGCTTTTCAAGGGTCTGGTTGATACGCATGCGTAACCGGTACGGGTTGGCTGATACGATCAACCGCCGTCCCTGCAGGTCTTCAGGTGTTACGACGCTGTGTTTTGCCAATTCATCATCATTACTGACGACCGCCACGCAGGGGGACTCGCCAATCCAGTGCACATCAAGCCCCGAATTATCGAGCGGCAGGCTGGCGATACCAATATCTGACGTACGCGCCAACACAGCTTGCACGACATTTTCAGACGCCGTGCTTTTGACATGGATATGCGAGGGCAATGATGCACTCTCCAGCAACGCCAAAGCCGAAGGCAGAATGCTGGCGGCGAGAGCCGGGACGGAAGCGACCTCAATGGGCCGAGCGGCATCAACGGCAATCTTGCGCGCACCTTCGCTGATGGTACGCAAACCACTGAGAAACAGTTCCGCCTGAGCAAAAAAAGCCAGTCCCTGTTCGGTTGGTATGATACGCGGGCCGTTGCGGTGAAGAACCGGAAACCCCAGTTCTTTTTCAAGGTCCTGGATCAGCCGTGTCATGACCGATTGGGATTTTCCGAGCGCTTTTGCAGCACCGGTCATGCTGCCAATAGATACCACTGCGACAAACGCTTCCAGCTGCCTGGTGTCGAGATAATCGGGTATCATACTGTGCTCAAAGCCAGTTTTGCCTTTTAAAATAAGCAGTTGCTACGCATTTGGTAATTTGCCGGTCAGCCCGACCACCGTTGCATAATCAGAATTCAGCAATTGGCGTCAAGAGGTAGCGAAAACAATGGCCCAGCCCATACCGGTAAATCGCCTGCCGTTCGCGATGAACGGCAGGCGATTTGACGCGCAAGCTAAGTTTCAATCGACCACAAATCCTGTTTTCTTCAGGAGTTGCAAGAACAGCAACGGCAACAGTGTCGTCAGAATGATCGTAACAAAGGCCATGGCCATACCGATCCCGACTGAACCTTGCTCGAACTGACGCCAGATAAAGGTGGCAATCGTCTGCATGCCAACTGGGGCCACCACAACTGAGGCAACCAGTTCGCGAGAAGCAAGAGCAAAGACCAGCAGCATTGCCGAGGCAACACTGGGGAACACCAGCGGCAGCAGAATACGGCGGAAAGCGACAGGTCCACTAGCGCCAAACACGCGCGCCGCTGCCTCAAGATTGTCACCGAGCTGCACAAATGCAGCGGTTGCGTAACGCGCCGTCTGTGGCAGCAAAATACAGCAATAGGCCAGAAGAAGGATCAAGGCGGTATTATAGGGCGTGAATGGCAGGCCGGGCATGTTCCAGGCCATGATCAAACCAACGGCAACCACAATACCCGGAAGGGCATTGGGAATGACGGTCATGATATCGATCAGGACACGTCCGCGCATTCTGGTCTTTACAACTGTATAAGCCGAGACAACGCCGATGATACCGGTAATGATAGCAGTACCGACGCCAAGCGTCAGGCTGTTCACCAAGGCACCCAGCGCACCGGCGCTGTTGCTGAAAACGGCGGCAAAATTTGCTAGCGTTACATTGTCTACGGCAAGACCGCCCGAGATGGTACGCGATAGCGACGTAACGAGAATGGCAAGCATCGGCACGCCGGTTGCCAGAAATGCCACAACAGCAAATGCCGCCATGACAGGCACTGTGAAGGCACCAAGCGCGCGCTTGTCACTGTTTTGCGGTTTGCCCACCACGGTCTGATAGGAACGACGCGCGAGGATCCAGCGCTGGACGAGGAAAGCCAGCAGCGACAAAGTTACCAGCACCAATGACAGGATGGCAGCACCGGGCAAATCAATCGGCCAGTCGCTGACCCGTGTATCAATGCCGGTTACAAGAACCGGGAAACCGGCACGGCTGCCCAAGGCTGCTGGCGTGCCGTATTCCTCGATGGCGGCGGCAAATACCAGAAGAAGACTTGCGGCAAGACCGGGCGCCGACAGAGGCAGCGTAATTCGCCAGAATGCCCGCGTTGGCGTCGCACCGAATACACGGCCGACATCCGCATAACGGGCACCAACCGCCTCGACCGTGCGCGACACAGCAAAATAAACGACCGGAAATGTGTTGAAGGTCATGACCAGTGTCATGCCGAACAGCGAAAACAGGAATTGCGAAAGATTGAAACCAAGAAGCTGTTGCAGATAACCGCGCGGCTGCAATGTCATGATCCAGCCCAGTGTGGCGATGTAGGGAGGGATCATGAAGGGCACGAGCAACAGGATATCCCACACTCTTGCAAACGGAATGCGGTACAGTGCACGCGCAACACCAAGCGGCACCGCTAGAACGGCCGACGCCATCACCACACATAGCCCAAGAAGCAGCGTGTTGCGGGTCATGCCCAAAAGCTTGCTATCCCCAAGGGTTTGAGCAAGCCGCGAGAAGGGCTCCGAAAAGGAGCCCTGCCCGAGTTGAGGAAAGATCGCCTGGAGTACGATTGCGGCAAAAGGCACGACAACGACGATTACGAGGCCACAGGCAGCAAGCCAGGCAGCAGGCGCGGCACCACCAATATCCTTTGCACGCATTCTTTTATACTCAGTTTGTTCCGAAGATATCGGAAACCTTCTTCAGGGTCTCTTCGCGCTTGCCGTAGATGGCGGACGCATCGTAGTCGAGCAGCTTCAGGTCGCTGATCAGCGGACGGTCAGCCGGGATGTCAGTACGTGCTGGCATCAGGTAGGTTGCGGCAACCATCTTCTGGCCTTCGTCCGACAGCATGTAGTCGATGAACTTCTTCGCCTCATCCTGGTTCTTGGACCAGTTCAGGATCATGGCAGGACGCGGTGCGATAACCGTGCCGGAAGCAGGGAAGATAACGTCAATGCTTTCGCCCTTGGCCTTGTTGCCATAGGTGATGTAGTCAACAGCGCCAAAAACAGCAGCCTTTGCACCCTGCAAAACTGGGTTAAGCGCTTCAGCATTGGCGCCGGCAATGATCGCGCCATTTGCCTGCAGGTCCTTGAAGACCTTGAAGTCGTCATGAGCGCCGAGAACGCCGGTCAGTTCGAAAGCAGAACCAGACTGGGCAGGATCTGGAATGTTCACAAGGTCCTTGAACTCTGGCTTTGCCAGGTCAGCCCACTCTGCAGGCTTCGGTGTGCCGCTCTTGGTGTTCCACGCAATACCGAGCGCAGAAACGCCCTGTGCAACAGCGGTGTCGGACTTCAGGGAATCAGGAACCTTTTCGGCGTTAGGGCTTGTGTAGGACACCAGCCAGCCACGCTTTGCGAAGTCGGTTGCCGTATCCCAAGACGCGGAAATGACGATGTCAACGACAGGATTTGCAGCTTCTGCCTCAATACGGGCCATGACCTTGCCGGTTGTTGCCTGGAAGACATTAACCTTGATGCCGGACTGCGCGGTAAACCCGGCTGCCATCTTGTCGATGAGGTTCTGCGGGCCAGCGGTGTAGACGGTGATATCGGCATGGGCAGTACCGGCCATCAGCATGGCAGCCAATACGCCAAAAGCGGTGTGCTTGAGGGATTTCAACATGTTGCAACTCTCTCCTTTTGAGTGATCTGGTCATCGGCACCGAACCAGTGGATCTGATCGACATCGACGGAAATCGGAATTGTTTCGCCCGGTCTGAAACGGACCTGGCTGAGAAGCTGAAGCTCGACGGACGGCAGGCCGGGCGGCGAGACAACCGCCAGATGGCCATCACCACGAAACTGCGAACGCAGCACCACGCCCTGGAAACTGCCACGACCTTCGTCGGCCGACACGGCACGTGTCGGAATGAGGATACGAGCGCGGTTACGGGACGGGTTTTGCATGTCGGCAATTTGATAGGTGCTGCCAGCCAGGAACCAGTTGCCGTTTTTCCACTCGATATCGGCCAGACCGCCAAGTCTGAGGAAGTCCGCGACTTCAGGTGTTGCCGGGCTACCGATCAGGGAATCCGGCGAGGCCAGCTGCTCGATATGGCCGCTGCGCATAACCGCAACTTCATCGGCCAGCGTCAGCGCTTCGGCATGATCATGCGTGACATAAACGGCCGTCAGTTGCAGCGAGGCAATCAGTTCTGCCAGTTCACCAACCATGTTTTCGCGCAGTTCGCGATCAAGATTGGACAGAGGCTCGTCGAACAGGATCAACTGCGGTTCCGCTACAATGGCGCGGGCAATCGCCACGCGCTGCTGCTGGCCACCGGACAGGTCGCTTGGGCGTCGATCCGCGAAAGCAGCCAGACCGACACGCTCAAGGGCGCGAATAGTGCGCTGGTGTCGTTCACTCTTGCCAATGCCGCGCATTTCCAGCGGGAAGGATACATTGCCTCCCACGGTCAAATGCGGCCACAGTGCATAATCCTGAAACACCATGCCGAGATTGCGTTTTTCAGGCGGTGCGAAAATCGAATTGCCCGCATCAGCCACGACCTTGCCCGCAATCGACACAGAACCAGCTGTCGGCTGCAACAGACCTGCAATCAGTCGCAACAATGTTGTCTTGCCGCAGCCGGAAGGCCCCAGAAGCGCCAAAGTGCGACCCCGGGTCAGGGAAAGGTCAATGCCCTTGAGGATTTCCGTCTGGGAATACTGGAAACTCAGGCCAGCAGTAGAAACCGCAGCCTGGGCTGCCTCGGAGGTGAACGTCATATGATCGCAGGGGTTGATTAAGATGCGACCTCACTATTCTCACGACATAACAGATATGTGACAAACTCTGTCACAGACCAAAAACCAGCGGTTTTCTTTTCAAGGTCAATTCAGCCGATCATTTGGGTTGGCGAGCGATGTAATTCGATGCTGGTATTTTACCCGCAGGCAGGCATACACGCGTAATTGAACCGCCGCATGGCATCGCGAAGAAGCTGCGTGTAAGTTCCGTAATTACACGCAACCAGAGCAAGAAATATTTTTAGGCATGCATTGAAAGCACAAATGAAGTGCTTTATATATTTAAGCATGATCACAAGGCTTCTTTCTCGCATCATTCTGGTGCTCGGACCGACAAAGCAGGATCTGGCTTCCCTGCGGGAGACCCTGTCTGCGTACCGGCATGCGATGAGTATTCTCGACCAGACAGAAGGCGCAAATCTGGTTGCGCTGCACACCGCAGCCTATGAAATCATCCGCGCCCGGACCGGCCTGCCCTCGCGCATGGCGACACTGGCTTTGCGCGACCACAGCCATCACAACCCTGAGCAACCCGTCGAGAGCATTCCTCTCGATGCCAAACTGTTTTCCGTCAAAGGACCAGACACGGTCAGCATCGCCACGATCAACGGCCGTATCGTCGTGCCTTACGCGGTGCGGGGTTATCAGGAGGGCTGGACTGATTTTACTGAAGCACGCCTCATATTTGAGGAAGACACAGTGACCATCCACGCCGGAATAAGGTCCGGCTTTCAACCGAACAAGGAGACTTCCATGAATAATGAAGGCATTCTTGCCCGGCTCGGGCGCGTCATCGCTGGTGTTGTCAACAACGCCGTAGACACAGCTGAGTCAAACAATCCGGTTGCCGTTGCTCAGCAGGCCGTCCGCGAGATTGGGAAAATCGCCGAGGAAGCCCGTGCAGCACTGGGCGTCGCGGTTGCAGCCGGTCATCGGTTGAAGGCCAAGGCCAAGGATCTGGATGACGAAATTCAGGACCTCGATGAAAAGATAAAGGTCGGGTTGGAAAATAATCGCGAAGATCTGGCGCGTGCCGCAACCGGCCTGCAGATCGATCTGGAGGCCCAGCGCGAAGCACTTGGCAGAGCCATCATGGAAAATGCTGCCGAGATCACCGAAGCAGAGGCCACATTGCGCAGTATCGCCTCAGCCAAGGCAGACGCCCAGAAACGGGTTGAGGACGCACAGAAAGCAGCCAAAACTGCAGCACACGTGGATTCGACACCATCGCAGCGCAATGACCAGCGCCTTGCAGACGCACTGGATGCCATTGAGCGGGTTACCGGCACGCCAGCAAAACCCACGAACGGCGCCGCCGAAATTGAGGAGCTTGGCCGCTTGCAGCGACAAAACGCCATTGATGCGCGTCTCAAGGCATTCCGTGAAGGGCAACGCTAATGGGAACAATCGTCCAACCGGGTACGGCTGCATTCTGGCTAGCATTGCTGGTCATTGCCGGGCTTGGCATTGTGGAACTTGTTTCAATGTTGCTCGGCGCATCCGTCTCCTCGCTTCTTGATAATGGTTTTAGCCATCACACACCCGGAGAGTCGCATTCCGGCCTGCTTGGCAGCTGGATGTCCTGGCTCAATGCCGGCGGGGTGCCTGTCCTGGTGCTCGCCGTCATTCTTCTGGCAGCATTTGCAGTGGCCGGTTTTGTCATACAGGCAATATCGTCGGCGACCATTATTGGCCCAATGCCGGATTATGCGGCGATAACCGGAGCACTGGCAGCAGCCATTCCAGTAACCCGCTGGGCCAGTCGTGCCTTGGCCAAGATCATTCCGCGTGATGAAACAAGTGTGCTGCACCAGTCTGACTTCATTGGACTGGTCGGAACAGTCACCCTCGGTCCGCTCGATCAAGGCAATCCTGGCACCGTCAGGGTCAAGGACCGATACGATAACATCCACTCCTTGCGCGCCAAAGCGGCAGTGGGATACACCATTGCAACCGGCGAGCACATTTTAATTGTCGACGGTTCCGAGGGGCTTTTTGAAGCCATCCCGGCACCGGCGGAACTTAACTTGTCCAACAATGGGCAAAATGGGGGTTAACACACGATGGATTTCTTTTCTCTAAGCCTTATTGCCGGGGTTATTATCGCCGCGATTGTCGTCATCGGCATTATCATGACATCGCTCTACACCCGTTCGACGCGCGATAAAGCCTATGTCCGAACCGGTCTTGGCGGCAAAAAAGTCGTGCTGGACGGTGGTTCTATCATCCTGCCAATCTTCCACTCGTATTCCTGGGTATCGCTGAGCACATTGCGCCTTGAGGTGAAGAGATCGGAACATGAATCTCTGATCACCAAGGACCGTATGCGTGCCGATATCACCGCCGAATTTTACGTCCGCGTGAAGCCGGATGCGGAAAACATTGCTCTTGCCGCCCAGACGCTCGGTGACCGTACCAATGATGCCGATGCGCTGAAAGCACTGGTCGAAGCCAAGTTCGTTGACGGTCTGCGCTCCGTTGCAGCCACCATGTCGCTGCGCGACCTGCAGGAACAGCGTGCCGAATTCGTCAAATCGGTGCAGGCCGCCGTTGCCCATGACCTGCAGTCGAACGGTCTGGAACTTGAATCCGTATCGCTGACGCGTCTCGACCAGACCGACATCAAACACTTCAACCCGAACAACACCTTCGACGCCGAAGGTTTGACGGCGCTGACCAAGATCACCGAAGAGCGCAAGCGCGAGCGTAACCAGATTGTTCGTGACAATGAGGTTGAAATCGCCACCAAAGACCGTGAAGCCTCTCTGCGCAGATTAACCATTGAGCGCGAACAGCGTGACGCAGAATTGAACCAGGAACGCGACATCGCCAATAAGACGGCGGAAACACGCGCCGAAGCCGCGAAGATCGAACAGGCTGCCCGCCTCAGCGAAGAAACCGCCAAGCTGGATACTGAACGCGGTATCGCAGAACGTGACGCACAGGCCCGTCAGGCCCGTGAAACAGCGCGTATCGAAGCTGAACGCGGCATTGCAGAACGTGAAGCCGAAGCCCGCAAGATTACCGAAACGGCCCGCATCGAAGCGGCGATTGCCGTTGCCGAAAAGGTAGAGGAAGAACAGGCAGCTCGTGCCAAGGCCGATGAAGCCAAGGCTGCCGCTATTACCGCCGAAGAACAGGTTGTGACCGCGCGTGAAGTGGAAATTGCTGAACGCGCCAAGCGCATTGCAGTTATCGATGCCCGCAAGGCCGCAGAACGGGATGCAACAGCCATCACGGTCAAGGCAGAAGCGGAACGTGCCGCAGCGGAAAACCTGGCTGCCGCAGCAAAGATCGCAGCAGAGGCTGAGGCTCAGGCCGCCAAGATCCGCGCAGAAGGTGTGATCGCACTCGGCGACGCTGAGGCCCAGGCCGAACGTGCCCGTAACGATGCCCGTAACGCCCTGTCCGGTGATATCATCGAGTACGAACTTGCCCGCGCGCGCATCGAAATCATCCCAGAGGCACTGGCAGAAGCCATGAAGCCAATCGAGAAGATTTCCGACATCCGCATTTTCAGCGCCGGTAATCTGGCAGGTGCGCTTGGCGGCAAGGGCGGTGAAGGTGACGGCGGTGGCAGTGCCTTGAATGATCTCTCGGGCCAGTTACTCAGCTTCACTGCGCAGAAGCCGATCCTTGATGAAATCCTGTCTCAGGCTGGTTTCAAGGGTGAAGACCCGACCCAGGCACTGCTTGCCGGAAGCCTTGCTGGCGCTTCGAAAGGTGCCGCAACCAAGAAACTCGACAAGAGCGACGACGCCTGACAACAACCTTAGACCAAAAACAATGCGCGGCTTTCACAGGAAGCCGCGCATTATCATTTTGTCGTCGAACGTTAAGCAAGCACCCGAACCTGCCCATCCTCTACAATGACCTCGGTAGGACGGTCATGCGACAGGAAGTTGATCGGGCTTGCCGTGATGCCATAGGCGCCTGATTGCAGGACGGCCACGAGGTCACCGGCCTTCAGGTCCGGCATCTGGATATCACGCGCTAAAATATCGAGTGGCGTGCAAAGTGGGCCGGCGATCGTCACCGGTGCCCATTTTGTTTCATTCATACGGGCTGGCGCCACCACGGGGTAACTGCGCTTGATAACCTGTCCCAGATTACCCGATGCCGCCAGATGGTGGTGCATGCCACCGTCAGTCACCACAAAACAAGTACCGCGTGAGTGTTTCACCGAGTTGACTTCGGCAACGTAAACGCCCGCAGGTCCAACAAGGAAACGACCCGGCTCTACAATTGCCTTGGCGGATGACAGGAGTGGATCATCCTTCATCAACGCAATCAGCGACGGAACCGCAGCCGCGATGACATTCAGATCAAGGGACTTGTCGCCGACGTAATAGGGAATGCCGAGCCCACCACCGAGATCGACCGTTTCAAGCGGTTTGTCCAACTGCGCAGCAATCCGTGACGCAATGCCAATCGCATGACGCCATTGTTCCAGAAGTGCTGCTTCGTCCAGAATTTGCGTGCCGCCATAAACATGCACACCGACCAGGTCGATAGTCTCAACGTTGGACACGGCATCCAAGGCAGCTTGTAGATTTTCTTCATCAAATCCGAATGCTGTCGGCTTGCCACCCATACGCATGGCACCGGCCTGCACGGTCGGCACCGGGTTGATCCGCAGAGAACACCGCACCGGCTTACCGATCACCTTAAGGCGTTCGATCTCTTCAAAACTCTCAACATGAATTTCGCCGATACCGCCGACTAGGACCTCTTCCAGCTCCCGAACGCGTTTGCCTGGGCCGGCAAACAGAATTTTTTCTGGCGCCACACCTGCCGCCAGCGCAGCACGATATTCCCCGACTGACGCGATCTCAACGCCAGCGCCCTCTTCAACAAAAACCTTGATGACCTGCGGATTGGGGTTGGCCTTCACCGAATAATGGATCGTGGCAAACCCGTCCAATGCGGCTGCTAGCTGCCGGTAGGTCCGGCGCATGAGAGCAGCATCATAAATATAGGCAGGAGTTGCGGTTTTTGCGGTTATCTCACGAACCGTCACGCCGCCAATCAGGAGATCAGGGCCGTCCGTCTGGAAAAGGGAAGCAGCAAGATTATAGCCATGCGACGGTCTGGGGCGCTCGGTTTCACTCACGACGCCACCCGCTCTTTCACCAGCCTCTGGTAATCAATCTTGCCATTGGGCGTGACCGGCAGTTCATCAACGACCTCGATCACGCGCGGCACCATGTAGGATGCGAGGCTGGCAGCCACAGACCGCAAGACGGTGGTCACATCGACATCATCGGCCCCGGCAACTGCTAGCGCATGAACCTTCTGGCCGGCCAGTTCATCCGGCAATCCAATCACCGCGACCTGCCTGAAATGGCCCGTTGCCATCACAGCCTCCTCCACCTCAGAGGGACTGATACGGTAGCCCGATGACTTGATCATCGCGTCATTGCGGCCGATGAAGCTGAAAAAGCCCTCGTCATCCTGCACTGCCAGATCGCCGGAATAACAGACAATCTCGCCGCCGATCTCGGCATCGTGGAACGGATGCGGTTTTAGAACCTTGGCCGTGTCCTCGGGCCTGTTCCAATAACCAAGTGACACGGTTGGGCCACGATGGACGAGAATGCCCGGCTCGCCCGGTGCAGCCCGTTGTCCAGATGTTGTTACGATAAAGACCTCACACTCTGGAATAGCCTTGCCAATCGACGTCGGACGGCGGTCGAGTTCCTCCGGCGGCAGAAAGGTCGAACGGAAGGCTTCCGTCAAACCGTACATCAGGAAAACTTGTGTTTGCGGCAGCAACTTGCGAAGTGCTGTAACCGTGCTGGTTGGCACCGAGCCGCCGGAATTGGTGATATAACGCAAATGCGGAAGTTCCGTCTTCGAAAGCAGCGGCGACGTTTTGGTCAGGATCGCCCATACGGTCGGCACACCCGCCAATCCGGTGATCTGGTGATCACGCAGCGCACGGGTGATGTCGTCACCAAATCGGAAGCTGAGAATGACGATGGTGGCGGCCTGTTCCACCGATGTCAGAAGCTGGTTGAGACCATAATCGAAGCTGAAGGGGAGAATCGACAGAATACGGTCGTCTGCGGTGATGCCGAGATAGGTGCGAACGATCCGGCTCCCGGCCAGCAAATTGCGATGCGACAGCATCACGCCTTTGGGTTTGCCGGTGGAGCCAGATGTATACAGGATGGCGGCGAGATCTTCGCCAATATTGTTTGAAGGTACTGTCAGACGGTCGGCATCGGAAATATCTTCAACATACAGAACGGTAACATCGTCAATATCAGCGAGACATTCAGCGATGATATCGCCTGACGCTTTGCTGGTGATGACAAATCGAGCACCGCAATCGCTGACGATATGGGAGATCTGCTGACCGCGCAGCAACGGGTTCACTGGGACGAACACACCTGATGCCCGGCTGACCGCGAATATAGCGACACTTTCCTCGATGCCGCGTGGCAAAAAGATTGCAACCCTGTCTCGCCGCTGCAGACCTTCCGCGACGAGCGCGCCAGCATATCTGGCAATCAGATCGCCCGTCTCCCGGTAAGTGATGCGGCGATCACCATTGATGATCGCAATCTTGTCACTAGAAATGTGAGGAGCAAGAAGGTCGTGCAGGAGTACAGGCTGCGAAATCACCGGGTCGTTCGCTCCACGAAAGCTGTAATGCCGGCAGGTGTCGCCAACTCCATAAAGTCAAAATTCTCGTCATCGATCGATATGCCGAAACGTTCCGACAGGAACATGATCAGCTCCAGAAAGCCGAGAGAATCTATGGCGCCTTCCAGCAACGGCGTTGTTGCGCTCAACGGAACCAGATTGGGGAAGCGACCTTCCAGGTAACCGAAGACCGCCTCTGAAACGTCCTGGTCGGCCTTCCTCTCACTTAACATTTGTACTCTCCTAAATTGATCGCTTGTCGTCAGGCGTTGAGAAACACGCGCTCCGAAAACATCTCGTTAATAACGTCGTCCTGCCACACGCCTTTTATCTGGTAGGCATGCGCCGGCCACGGATTGATGGCGTGTCTAACCTGAACATCTGCTGGAGTAACCATGCTCAAGAGCGGAACGCCGCGCTTGAGAAGGAAGCGTGAAAGCGGACGCAGATTATCAACGACAGTCTGGGCACTGGTTGCATAAAGCACCCTTGCCATCGGTATCCTGCGTTTGGAAATCACATCGAGAATAACCGGATGATAGGTGTCGTGCAGCTTGATTGCCAGCGCCATACAGCCGAGTTTCATATGCAGGTTGATGCCGTCCACCTGGCGCGCCGATAGCCCCCCTTCGGGAACCTGATCAATCGGAAGAACTGTGCCAGCATTCCGGCCAAATAGCGCAGTAAACGGCAGCGCAAACAACAGGTTTCTGGAGGCAAAGGTCCGAAAACCCAGTTTCTGGTTAAGCTTGATAGCATTTTCAGACGGAGAAAAGTCCGTGTAAACAAACGTGTCGTCCGCCATCGCTTCCTGCAGCATGCGTGGCGCAAACCAGCGATACCTGGCGTCGACATACCAGCTTGAAAGATTGAGAAGTTTTTGGCCCGTCGTCATATGATAGCCGGGTATTTTCAGCAACACGCCAACCGGCTCGTCTTTGGCAAGCAGTATGCTGCCGACCGATGCGAAATCATGGTCTCGGGCATAGGCATGCAGGCGGTAGACCCCGCGAGCCCAAAAGCCTGCATCCCTTTCGGGAAAGCCTTTGGCAAGCAAGTCAGCGGCTGTCGTCAGCCTTTGCTCATCGATGGACACGATCCTAAGCATTTTCTCCCCGACTAAGGACGGTCACAACCTTTCCCCCGATACCAGCATCTGCGTTTTTTGCCTGTCAGTCGGCAATCATATCTCGGGTTTCAAACCTAGGACACGACAACCACCGATTTATTCACATATCTCATTTTCGAGGGATTTGCGCCCTCTAGGTTGAGTATGAATATCCTGATACAGCAAAATCATTACCGCCCTCTTTCAATCGGCGGAGGTAACTTCACAAAAAGGTGAATTCTGCTGAGCTTTTACGCGTTTGACTAGAATATCTCAGACATTCCGGAAAGTAGAAAATGATTTCTACTGTTAACAATCTCTACCGAGAAAAAAATAGAGTTGCGCATTAGTCCCGGTTTGCCACAACCGCACGCAGAGAGAGATTTTTTACTGATTTAAAAAGCCTGTCGCGGTCCGTTTTTGCGGGATCAGCGACCGCCTCGTCTACGGCTCCGTGCATGGCACTGAACAACATCACTGCCGTCATTTTTGAACCATCGACATCGAACATGCCATCCGTCGGCCGACCGACGATTGCCACCATGGATGGTTCCAACCACCCTTTGACGGATACGCCCTACAATGCGAGGGCGCAGTTTGTCGAGATCACCGACCTTCCGCACCACGCTGTGAATATCGCGACCATGGCCAATGGCCGTCAATTTCGGCTTCAAGCGAAAAGCTCAGGAATGTACGAATGAGCACGATCAGCCCAAGAAGACCGACACTTTCGAAGGTCAATGGCGATATAATCGTTGCAATGATGTCGGCACCGATCAGAATTTCGAGACCCAGCAAGATACCGCGCCCCAGATTGGCGCGGTAACGATCATAGGCATCCTGTTTGGCCGCCGATGTCAGGTCACGAAGATAGATGCCCGTTGCAACCGCAACGCCAACCAAAATCACACCAACCCCGAAAAATTCCAGGCCCAGTGCAAGCGGCTTCAGGATCGGTGCAATCAGACTTGTCAGGCCGTCGGCCTCGCTACCAATGTCCATTTTCATAATCCTTTTTTGAAAAGAGATGGGGATTTGGCCCTGCGCCAGAAGCGTCACTTACTGAAAGAGGGGCGCGCGGCGCCCCTCTCATCATTATCGATCATAATCAGGCTTGGCCGGGCCGGTTGATCGTCAGGAAGTGCCTGACCACGGGTTTTTCCGGTCCTGTGTGGTAGGCCAGCACCTTGCTCTGCAGGTCGGCATCGGCGTGGGAAACCCGCTTATGTTGGCGCAGGTGTTCAGCCCAGGATTCAACCATGAACCATTCGACCATCTTCTCCGGATCGGCAGAGTCTTCCGTTACACCCCAGCCATAGGCACCATCGCGGCGGCGTTCCTGGGACAGCGTGTCGAGTGCCTTGAGGAAAGCCCGGCGGTGCTGCTTTTCAACCTGGTATTCGATCAGGATCAGAACAGGGCCACGGTCATGAGCAACAGGTTCTGCAACGAGTGGTTCTGGCCAGTGGTTCGAAGGCACCATGTCAGCATCGCCAGCAGGCAGTTTCAGGCGGTGCATGATCAACCCGACAATCAGCAATCCGGCTGCGCCAATCAACAAGGTAGCTTGAATACCAACAGCCGAACCAACCGCACCCCATCCAAGGCTACCCGCCGTCATTGCACCGTTAAACACGGTCAGGTAAACGGCAAGACCACGACCACGAACCCAGTTTGGCAACACTGACTGTGCAGCACCGTTCAGCGTCGTCAAGGCAGTGATCCATGCAGCACCAAGGAACAGCAGAACGATAATCGCGACAAACTTCGGTGGGGCGAGTGACAGCACAGCCATGACAATTGCCGTAATGATAGCCGCGCCGAGCAGTAATCCATCGGCACTTAAGCGGTCACGCAGTTTTGGCATAACCAAGGCACCACCGATCGCACCGGCACCAACTGCACCCAGCAGGATACCGTAGAAGCTTGCGTCGCCACCCAGCAACTGACGGGCAACCAGCGGAAGCAAAGCCCAGACCGCACTGGCAAAAGCAAAGAAGATAGCAGCACGCGCCAGAACGATATGCAGTGGACGGCTTGCCCGTGTGTAACGAAGACCAGCCCGGAACGCGCCGAAGAAGTTCTCCTGCAGGGCGTCGTTGGCATTCTTCGCACGCGGCCACCAGACCAGTGCGGCGATCACGAATATGTAACTCGCAACGTCGGCTCCGTAGGTTATCCCGGCTCCAAACCCTGCCAGAAGCAGGCCGCCGGCAGCCGGACCAATCGAACGAGCGATATTGATGCCGAGCGAGTTGAGGGCAACGGCGCTTTTGACATCCTCGCGCTTTACCAGCTCCGGTACGATGGCTTGCCATGTCGGCCCCATTAACGCGGCACCGATACCACCAAGGAATGTCAGACCGATCAGAGCACTGACCGACAACATCCCGGTCTGCGCCAGAACCATCAGGCTGAGACTGACAGAAGCGAGCAAAAGCTGAATGGCGATTAGAAACTTGCGGCGATCCAGAATGTCGGTGAGCACACCGGCAGGAATGGCGAGAAGAAAGATCGGCAGAGTACCTGCCGCCTGCACCATGGCGACAGCAGCAGGAGATGCCGAGAGATCAGTCATCAGCCAGGAGCTGGCGACATCGCGCATGAAGCTGCCGGTATTGCCAAGAACCGTGGCAGCCCAGAGAACCGCGAAAACCGGTTGCGCGAGTGGGGCAAAGCTGCCGCCGGAGGATTTTGTGCTGCTCATTTGCCTTCTCCCTTTGTCAGATCCAGCGCCGCAACGATCACGAATGCGCCAGCAAGGCCGAGATGTTCAAAGAAGGCATTGGTCGCCATCATGCGATCCATGCCGGGCGCCATTTCCCAGAAACGCAGGGCAATGGCTGTTGCAAGAAGTGTGAAGCCTGACAGCGCCAATGCGCCAGCCCAACGAAGGCGACCGGACACCACCATGGCAGATGCCACCAGTTCAAAAATAATGACGGCAACTGCAAAGGCCGATGCAGGATGAAGACCGAAATGCTCCATCTCGGCAATCGCGCCGGAGAAGTCGAAAATCTTGGTCAGAGGTCCCTGAATATAAGCGGCACAAAGAGCTAGCAGTGCCACCGTTCGTGTAGCCGGAGCAGTTATCACGTCGACAAGACGTCCCTGCCGCCGGAGTGAAGAGGAGGTAAGAAGGTTCATGGCTTGCTCCAGCTGTTGTCACCGCGTTGCGGCGCTGTGTTCCTTTGATGGAGCGATAATGATCTCGAAATTCGCCAACAACAATTGCATCAATAATTCAGATTTAATTGTCAAATATGCAATAATAGAAATCGGGCGACCAACAGGTCACCCGATCAGTTTTAAAAGCTTATACAGCCCAGCAAGAGCATCCAAGCGCGCCGAAGAAGCCCTTGAGATCAGCAATCGGCAGTTTCGAGGTCCATGCACCGGCATGGTCATGACCATGAACACCGCAATCGCTGGCGCAGCCGCAGGTCGAAATAGCCGTACGGCGTAGTGAGCGGGCGCCTGCGCCTTCCGGTTCACCCCAAGCGGCATAACCACCAAACTTGCGCACAGGTGACCAGTCGGGCATCGCAGGCGGAACATCGTTCTCATCAAGCGTTTTGAAGTCACCAGTCCCGTAAACGATCTTGCCACCGACCATAGTCAGTTCCGAGGTGAGGAACGAAATCTCGTCCTCGGCGCAGGCAAAGAAGTCCTTGTCCGGCACGATCAGGTCGGCAAACAGCCCCTTCTCGATGCGGCCCTTCTTGCCCTCTTCATTGGAGAACCATGTGACCTTCTCGGTCCACATGCGCAACGCCGTCTCACGGTCCAGGCAATTGGCGCGTGGATAAAGCTGCATGCCACCCACCGTCTTGCCGGTGACCATCCATGACAGCGATACCCAAGGGTTATAGGACGCAACACGCGTGGCATCGGTACCTGCCGAGACATTCACACCTTTGTCGAGCATCTTCCTGATCGGTGGTGTGGCTTCGGCAACACCATGACCGTAGCGTTCAACGAAGTATTCGCCCTGATAGGCCATGCGATGCTGGGTGGCGATACCACCGCCAAGCGCTGCAATCCGGTCGATCGAACGGTCCGAGATGGTTTCGGCGTGGTCGAAGAACCAGTTGAGACCTTCGAGCGGAATGTCCTTGTTGACCTTCTCGAACACATCCAGTGCCCGGCTGATGGTCTCATCATAGGTAGCGTGCAGACGCCATGGCCAGCGGTTCTCGGCGAGGATCCGCACCACTTCTTCCAGTTCACCTTCCATCTCCGGGGCCATCTCCGGACGCGGTTGGCGGAAATCTTCGAAGTCGGCAGCGGAGAAGACCAGCATCTCACCTGCCCCATTATGGCGGAAATAGTCGTTACCCTGTTTATATTTGACCGAGCTCGTCCAGTTGAGAAAGTCCTCTTTTTCCTGCTTCGGCTTTTGCGTGAACAGGTTATAGGCCAGACGCACTGTCATCTGGTTGTTACCCGACAATTGCTGGATGACCTCATAGTCATCGGGATAGTTCTGGAAACCACCACCCGCATCGATCACGCCGGTAACGCCCAGCCGGTTTAGCTCGCGCATGAAGTGACGGGTCGAATTGACCTGATAGTCGAGCGGCAGTTTCGGGCCTTTGGCGAGTGTTGAATACAGAATGCCGGCATTGGGTTTGGCCAGCAGCATGCCGGTTGGATTGCCATTGGCATCGCGGGTGATCTCGCCGCCGGGCGGGTTTGGTGTGTCCCTGGTATAACCGACAGCGCGAAGGGCCGCGCCATTCAAAAGTGCGCGGTCGTAGAGATGCAGCAGGAACACCGGCGTATCCGGTGCAATGGCGTTTATCTCTTCGATGGTCGGCAGGCGTTTTTCTGCAAACTGGTGTTCGGTAAAGCCACCAACCACGCGCACCCATTGCGGGGCAGGTGTAATGGCTACCTGGCGCTTCAGCATATCCATGGCATCGGCCAACGAGCGCACGCCATCCCAGCGTAGTTCCATGTTGTAGTTCAGGCCGCCGCGCACCACGTGGGTGTGGTTGTCGATCAGGCCCGGCAGCACCCGTTTGCCCTTCAGGTCGATGATTTTGGTGTCGGGGCCGGCCAGTGCCATGATGTCGGCATCCGTGCCAACCTCAAGAAATGTGCCGTCCTTGATCGCGACGGCCGTCGCATGCGGGTTTGAACGGTCGA
Source organism: Rhizobium sp. BIGb0125 (assembly GCF_024810055.1). NCBI lineage: Bacteria > Pseudomonadati > Pseudomonadota > Alphaproteobacteria > Hyphomicrobiales > Rhizobiaceae > Rhizobium > Rhizobium sp. BIGb0125. Next base: position 156,909 of record NZ_JANUDV010000007.1, on the reverse strand, counting down.
GTGTTGTGATCAGCCCGTGGTGGAGGATCAGGTCGGGATACATGGGCGTAACTCCAGGCTTTATGATGGTGATGAAGATCAATGCAAAAATTGACGTTTGAAAGGAAACACCGGATGCCTGAGCGGCACCTACTTCGTCAACCGTCAGATGGTGTCGAGTTGTTGCGAGCCGCGATCACTTTGGCGTCATCATCCCCCTTGGGCAAATGACCAAACATGTGCGGCTTGATCTGGTTGATCCAGGAAACTGCCGCAGGCTCCTTGTTGATCAGGGTCTTTGCGAAAGGAATGAGCTGTTCGCCGACGAGAATACCAAGAAGGCCGACAAGCGCAATGACCGGCGGAGCCGGTGAACGGACATTGAGCAGGCTGTAGACGATACCGACAAGCAGCCCTGCGCCGAGGGAAAGAAGATAGATTTTCATGGAATGTACTCCTCTCTTGAATGAAAAACCGCTCCGACAGGGGATTATCGGAGCGGTTCGATCAGGCCTTACTTGGCTGGGTTAGGACCGATACGTTTGCCATGCTTGACGCGCTCGGCACCGCCGTGAACGTGAGTGACTGCGTAGTCGATACCCATGCCGTAAGCACCGGAGTGTTCCTTCACCAGCGAGGTTACAGCGTCATAGGTTTCCTTGCGGGCCCAGTCGCGCTGCCACTCAAGCAGAACCTGCTGCCAGGTCACTGGAATGACACCGGCTTGAACCATGCGGTCCATGGCGTATTTGTGTGCATCGCTTGAGGTACCACCGGACGCATCGGCCACCATGTAGATTTCATAGTCTGGAACATCATGGAGAGCGGAAAGAGCGAAGGTCGTGTTGCACACTTCGGTCCACAGGCCGGAAACGACAATCTTCTTGGCGCCTTTGGCGGCGTTCTTTGCCAGGGCATCGCGAACATTCTGGTCGTCCCAGGAGTTCATCGAGGTGCGTTCGAGAATGTCATTTTCGGGGTAAACCGCCAACAGTTCAGGGAAGGTGTTGCCGGAGAAGCTCTCCGTTTCAACCGTGGTGATTGTTGTTGGGATGTTGAAGATCTTGGCTGCCTTGGCAAGACCAACCACGTTGTTCTTCAGTGTCTGGCGATCGATCGACTGAACACCGAACGCCATCTGCGGCTGCTGGTCGATGAAGATGAGCTGGCTGTTTGCAGGGGTAAGGACTTCGAGCTTAGACATGGTGGTTCTCCGTTTAAATTTGAGTGCCGATGAGCGGCATTGAGTTTTGAGATACCTTCGGAGGTCGGCTGCCTGCCTCAGGCAGCCGTTTCGAAAGGCGGATAATGTTTTGGTCAGTGGATGGGGTTGAAACCCCCAGTCTTACGCCGCAATCGGAACCAGATTGGCCTCGATCTGATCGCGGAAGTTTTCATAGCGGCTTGGCAGTTTCAGTGCTTCGCCGAGATGGGCAGTATCTTCGTCCCGGTCGAAACCGGGTTCGTTGGTGGCGATTTCGAACAGGATGCCGCCCGGCGTCCGGAAGTAGATCGCCCAGAAGTAGTCTCTATCGATCACCGGTGTGACTTGGTAACCCGTATCCATCAGCGCCTTGCGCACTTCGAGTTGCTTTTCGCGGTTGTCGACGGCAAAGGCTATGTGATGGACCGAGCCCGCGCCCTGACGCGCAAACGGTGTCTTTGGAAGCGAGACCAAATCAATCGTATCTGCACCATTGCCGCCAGGAATGACAAACCGGGTCACGTCACCTTCAGCCTCTGTGCGTTCATAACCCATGAAGCTGAGAAGTTCTGCGGTCGCAGCCGTATCGTGCAGATTGAAACGCGCGCCGCTAAATCCGCGGATGGCAACATCGTCCGAGACACCCTCACCGACCCAGCCGGCGCGCTTGTCATCTGCGGTTTCGACCAGAGCGAAAGCATCGCCATCCGGGCCAATGAAACGCAGGCGGTTGGCACCGAAAGCCGTGTCGGTTTCAATCCCACCAACACCCTGCGCCGTGAAGCGGTCTTTCCAGAAGGAAAGTGCGCCCTTTGGAACAGCAAACTGTGTTTCTCCGACTTCACCGACACCCGGACGACCGAGCATCATGTTGCGGAATGGGAAGTAGGTCATGACCGTACCGGGTGTGCCATTCTCGTCACCGTAATAGAGATGGTAGACACTTGGGTCGTCGAAGTTAACTGTCTTCTTCACGCGGCGCAGACCGAGCGTATCGGTGAAGAACCTGTTATTCTGCTGTGCATCAGATGCCATCGATGTGATGTGATGCAATCCCTTGATGTCCTTGATCATAATCTTTGCCTTTCTGCACTGGCGTTGTCCGTTTCGTTGAGTAGAGTTTTAGCCGGGTTGATTACTGCGCGGAATTGCAATATTTCTTTCGAATGAATTGCGTTTTTTGAAATAATAGAGATGAACGATTACAGAGCCCTGAAAACATTCCTGCTGGCCGCCGAAAAGCGCAATTTTGCCCAGGTGGCCCGCGAACTGAATATGACGCCGGCCGCGGTAACGCGCGCCATAGCCGCGCTTGAGGACGACCTTGGCGTCCAGTTGTTTGTGCGCACGACGCGGCAGGTTTCACTGACGACGGATGGCGCTGTTTTCGCAGCGCAAATCCAGCCTGCGGTCGAGGCCCTAGAAAATGCTCGCAAGGATGTGCGAAATGCACACAAGGCCGATGAAGGCCGCTTGCGCATCAGTTCTCCAACGTGGTTCGGCAAGGCCGTGTTGCCGCCGATCCTGTCAGGCTTTAGAGAACGTTATCCAAAGATGAGCTTTGAGATTTCCTTGTCGGACGGACTGGTGAACATCGTTGACGATGACTTTGATCTGGCAATCCGTATTTCATCGCAACCATCGGACAAATTCACGATCTGGCGTAAAATCCGTGTCGTGCCGCGTATTCTGGTCGCTGCACCAGGAAGCCGGTTTGTCGATATGCAGCATCCAAGCGAGCTGACACCGGATGATTGCCTTGCCTATAGCGGCGAAAGCCGACGGGAAACCTGGGCTCTATCGGATGGCGGTTCCAGCATATCAATCTCGGCCGGCCGCGCATTCAGCGCCAATAATGGTGAAGTGCTGGCCGATATGGCGGCAGATGGTGCGGGTGTCGCGATGTTGCCCGGTTTCCACATCTCCGAGCACCTCAGAACCGGGCGTCTGGTGCATGTTTTGCAAGGATGGGCGCCGGCGGATTTATGGCTGACACTCTATTATCCGCCCTATCAGGCTTTGCCGCCACGCATCGCGTCCTTCTCGAAGTTTTTCGAAGAGCAGGTCGCATCCCACATGGTGATGCTGGAGTGATGTCGATCAAGTGACCTGTAGGTTCAGGTAGTCTGGGCTGCGATAATGTCCGCAGCCACCAGCGCCTGGAGACGCCACAGATTGCGGTCACGTATGCCTTCGGCATGAAGGTCGACAATTGTGTTGTGCAGATATTCGGCGCAAGAACCACCTTGACCACAAGCTCTGGCAATCAACTGCGAGGCCTGCTCAATTGGCAAAGGCTGCGTCAACCCGCTCCGTTTGGTGCTGGCCCAAAAGGTCAGTGCTTTGCGGGTGCCATTTTCGGCACAGACCGAAACCCAGCGGACCATATCTATGACTTCCCGGTACCGGATCTCGCGCGCTACGAGGGCACGCAAATCCTGACGTCGACGCTCCGCTGACAGTTCAAAAAGAATGCCGTCACATTGACCGCCGCGCTCAAGTGCCATCATCAGGCCGGGCTGATCGCTGCTGGCCCGCCAGCGCTCAATCTTCAATGAAAATGACCTGTGCCAACCATAGGCGGTGGCGCGTTGACGACTGACAGCTTCAAATTCAGGTTTCCAGATCAGCGAGCCGTAGGCAAATACCAACAGAGGATCATTGCCCGCTTCACGCTCGATCCCATCAACAAGATGATCAAGCTCCGCTTCGGAAAGTGGCGTCCAGCCCGGCTCCGGTCCATCATCGCTGACTTCTCGAAGGGTCAGGGCAACAAGTTCGGGAGTTAACTTCATCATCGTAGCAAATCACATTACGGCAAAATGGAATTGAAGATGGCCGCAGCAAGAGTACCGCGGCCATCCTTCATTGTCAGCTGTAAAATCAGGCCTTTACGAAGGCCAACAGGTCAGCATTGAGAACATCGGCATTAACCGTCAACATACCGTGAGAGAAACCAGGGTAGGTCTTGAGCGTGCCGTTCGTCAGGAGCTTGATCGCCTTGTGGGCAGAATCTGCGATCGGTACGATCTGGTCGTCTTCGCCGTGCAGAACAAGCGTTGGAACGGTGATCGCCTTCAGGTCTTCGGTCTGGTCGGTTTCAGAGAAAGCCTTGATGCCGTCATAATGGGCCTTTGCGCCACCCATCATGCCTTGACGCCACCAGTTCTGGATCACACCTTCCTGGACCGTCGCACCATCACGGTTGAACCCGTAAAAAGGACCAGCCGGTACATCGCGGAAGAACTGGGCGCGGTTGGCAGCCAGTGCGGAACGGAAGCCGTCAAACACTTCGATCGGCAGACCTTCAGGGTTGCTGTCTGTCTTCAGCATCAGCGGCGGTACGGCGGACACCAGGACAGCCTTGGCAACACGACCGGCGGGCTGACCATGTTTTGCAACATAGCGGGCAACTTCACCGCCACCGGTTGAATGGCCGATATGAACGGCGTTCTTCAGGTCAAGGGCCTCGACGACAGCAAATGCGTCGGCTGCATAATGGTCCATGTCGTGACCGTCCGCCACCTGTGCCGAGCGACCGTGACCACGACGGTCATGGGCAACAACACGATAGCCCTTCGACAGGAAGAACAGCATCTGTGCATCCCAGTCATCCGACGACAGCGGCCAGCCATGATGGAAAACGATTGGCTGCGCGTCCTTTGGACCCCAATCCTTGAAGAAGATTTCAACGCCGTCCTTGGTGGTGATAGTAGCCATTTGAGTGTTTCCTTTTGTCGAAGTGGAGTTAGGCGCAGCATCTGCTGCATATGTACGTCTTGGTGAAATCGCCAAAGTGGCTACAGCAGCACCTGCAGTTAGCAACGCACGACGGCGGGTAATGGAAGAAAAAATCTCGTTCATGTGAGTGACGCCCGTAAACCTGTGTTTCAGTTTCAGGCGACACGTGTTCGTCTGATGCACGGATATTGCAGCCAAACTAGCGCCGTAACAATTGCACCAATAATTGATATTTTATTGCGTATAATGAAATAATGTGCGTGACACGTCTATTAAGCGGACTGAGCATAAGGACACACAGTTACAGCCCGGCGACAGAGGCGGATAATGTGCTTGAAGAGCCCGTCACAGGCGGTTTAACTCACCACTGACATGACCTCTTTAATCGCCTCATTCACTGGCCTGAGAAACATGACAGCCATCAGTTTTGCGTCATCAGCGTCAAATTTCTTGCTGAATTTACGCAGTTCAAACAGTTGGTCAAGCTGGTCGATGCCAGCTTTGCACACTCAACTCCTGATAGTGCGATCTTTGAACGCTACAGTGAGCGAAGGGAGACGGACATGACAACAAATCGCCGCGTTAGGAACAAACAGCGGCACAATGTGCCGCTGCGGTTTGATCCGGCGAAGCTTAAACGCCATCCACCTGAAGGCAGAGGTATTTCACCTCGACATAATCCTCGATGCCGTATTTCGAGCCTTCACGGCCCTGGCCGGATTGTTTGATACCGCCGAATGGTGCGACTTCGGTGGAGATCAAGCCAGTATTGATACCGACCATGCCATATTCTAGCGCCTCGGCAACCCGGAAGACCCGTGACAAATCCTTGGCATAAAAATAGGAAGCAAGGCCAAACTCCGTGTCATTGGCCATGTCGATCACGTCACTTTCCGTCTCGAACCGGAACAGCGGCGCAACCGGCCCGAAGGTTTCTTCTTTCGCCACCTTCATCGCCGATGTGACGCCAGTCAGAATGGTCGGCTGGAAAAACAGTCCACCCCGTGCATCACGTTTGCCACCGACAGCAATGGCGCCACCTTTTTCCAGAGCATCGGCAATGTGCTCCTCCACCTTCTCGACCGCTTTTTCGGTGATCAGCGGGCCAGCAACGACGCCTTCTTCAAATCCGTCGCCAACTTTCATGGCAGAAACTTTGGCAGCCAGCTTTTCGGCAAAGGCATCATAAACCGCGGCCTGAACGTAAATGCGGTTAGCGCAGACGCAGGTCTGGCCGTTGTTGCGATATTTCGAGATCATTGCACCTTCAACGGCAGCATCAAGGTCTGCATCATCAAACACGATGAAGGGTGCATTGCCGCCAAGCTCAAGGCCCAGCTTCATGATCTGTTCGGCACCTTGACGCATCAGTATCTTGCCAACCCCCGTTGAGCCCGTGAAGGTCAACTTGCGAACCTTGTCATTTTCGGTGAATTCCAGACCGATGTCTGCAGACTTTCTCGAGGTGACAACATTGAACACACCGGCCGGCAGACCGGCCCTTTCAGCCAGCACCGCGAGCGCAAGCGCAGACAGCGGTGTCTCAGCTGCAGGCTTGGAGACCATCGCGCAGCCCGCTGCAACAGCAGGTGCAAATTTTCGCGCCAGCATGGCATTGGGGAAATTCCATGGAGTGATGGAGGCCACCACGCCAATCGGCTGTTTCAGCACGATAATGCGCTTGTCCGGCTGGTGGCCGGGAATGGTATCGCCATACACCCGTTTGGCTTCCTCGCCAAACCACTCGACATAGGCCGCACCATAGAGGATTTCACCCTTCGCCTCGGTTAGCGGCTTGCCCATTTCCATGGTCAGGATCGCCGCAAGGTCATCGGCATTGGCAACCATCAGGTCATAAAGTTTGCGGAGCACCGCAGCGCGCTCCTTGCCCGTCTTTTTTGCCCAGAGTTTTTGCGCCTTGTGGGCTGCATCAATGGCGCGTGCAGCATCGGCCCGGGTCATGTCGGGCAATGTGGCAATCACCTCACCGGTCGACGGGTTGGTAACAACGAAACTCGCGCCGCCCTCACCGCTCGCCTGCCATTGACCGTTGATCAACGCCTTGTCGGTGGCCAACGTGGGGTCTTTCAGTTTGGCAAGAAGTGTTTCGGACAGGGCCATGGCGGAAGTCTCCTTCAATGGCTGAAATCAGAGAGCTGAAATCAGGTGCAACGTTACGGAACCGAATTCACCGGACACCGCGTGAGGTGTCAAGAGAATGCGTGTGTTGCATCAGGTTCGAAACTCAACCATGCCTGATCTCCGCGACTAATACTGGAAACCGCATGGTATCCGGACCAACGCAAATTCGCAAAATTTTTGCTGAAATCGAACGCAATGCGCCGGAAGCGGCAGCATTAGCCTGCCGCGCTCACGTTGAGGCGGCATCTGCAATTGCCAAACAAATCCTCGGCAAAAGATGACAGTCTGATTTTGGGGATGCGGGCAATTCGCCCGCATCTTTCTTTGATATGTTCAGGCGGCCTGCAACTTTGCCTCGCATCGCAACAGCATGCCGTAGAGATCGCGCGGCTCGTCTGGGTCCGCCAGCAGATCGAGGTCAACAAACAGGCCTGTTTCTTCAAGCTTGCTGCGGACATAGCGAAGAGCTGAAAAGTCCTCGATTGCAAAACCAACGCTGTCAAACAGGGTTATGGCGCGTTCGTTGTCACGACCCTGCTTTTTACCAGCAATCACTTCCCACAGTTCTTTGACCGGATAATCCGCGTCTAGCTGCTGAATTTCGCCTTCAATACGGGTCTGGGGCGGATATTCGACAAATATGTCCGACCGCAAAAGGATGTCCTTGTGAAGTTCGGTTTTGCCTGGGCAATCACCACCCACCGCATTGATGTGAATTCCAGGTCCAACCATATTGTCGGAAAGGATTGTCGCATTCAGCTTGTCGGCGGTGACCGTTGTTACGATATCGGCGCCCTCCACCGCTTCCTGCGGCGACGCGCACTTGGTAATCGAGAAACCCTTGGCGCTGAGGTTGCGGGCGCAACGCTCCGTCGCACTTGGGTCCAGATCATAAAGGCGCAGCTGATCGACACCGAGGATCGCCTTGAACGCTAAGGCCTGGAATTCACTCTGCGCGCCATTTCCGATGATCGCCATGGTACGGGAGTTCGGGCGTGCAAGATGTTTTGCGGCAACCGCAGACATCGCCGCCGTGCGCAACGCCGTCAAAATGGTCATTTCCGACAGCAGCATCGGATAACCGTTGCCAACATCGGAAAGCACACCGAAGGCAGTGACCGTCTGGCGCCCTTCTTTGGTGTTTTTCGGGTGGCCATTCACATATTTGAACCCGTAGAGGGTACCATCGCTGGTTGGCATCAGTTCGATGACGCCCTCATCCGAATGAGACGCGACGCGTGGCGTCTTGTCGAACTGTTCCCAGCGCAGGAAATCTTCCTCGATCACGTCAGCAAGTTCGGTCAGGAATGTTTCCGTTCCAACCTTCAGGACAAGGCGCATCATGTGGTCAACGCTGACAAACGGCACGACATTGAGGTTCTGATTGGCAGTCATATTCGATCTATCCTCACAATTGCTTGGTGGCTTTCACCACCCATTGTTGGTCCACCCTGATCAGGCTTCTGTGCTGTTGTCGCCCAGGAACGTGCGGGCAATGTCCATCACCAGACCCGGCAGAACTTCGAATGCATAGGGAGCATGCACGCGTTCAAGCTTCTGGTGGAATTCGCGTCCCCAAGGTCCGAGATTGACGGTCGGGAAGCTTTTGGCATTCGCTGGCGGCAAATCGATCAAACGCGAAATCGGCGTATTTTCTGAAACAATCGTGCTTCCGCTTGCCGCAAGGCCGAGGAAACTCATGTCGGAAATACCCTGGAAGTGGGGTTTCCACACGATGCTTCTCGATGGATCATTGCCAAGACCAGCGCGTGCCTCTTCAATAGCCTGGAACAACAGGCGGTCATTGCGATCGGACATCCGCAGACGGCTGGACGGATAGTGCAATCCTGCAAAGCCGATCACGATGGCCGGGCCCGAAACGCGGGCAATCGACACAAGCCATTCCGTCAGTTCACGGGTAAGAACCAGCGGGTTGTCGATATGCGCAAGCTCCTGTTCCTTTGTGCGGTATACGGCCTCAAAACCATCTCCAAACGCACGACCTGCAGCTGCCTTCAATTCCTTGAAAGTCACGATCCTTGGCTTGGCAGGTGTTGCACCAGCACTACGGCCAACAAGGCGGCTGTATTCTGCGGATGCCGCAGAGAATTTTTCGACGGCTTCCGTCGCACCGATCATCACTTCCTGCGTAAAACGCGCGAAAAGCTCATCAGCACTCATGGCGTGATAGAGCCAGTTGAAGGCGATCCAAAAACGCTCCGGTGTGGTTACCTCATAACCGCTGCGAAGATCCTTCGCTTCAAGGCAAATCGGCGGTGGAGAGACGTCGTTTTCATCCTTGTCGGCCAGTGAAGCATTGCCCTCAAGCCTTGCGAGAATGCCTGCCCCCATCGCCTGGGCGCTGACGCCTTCATAGGGGTAGCTAGCATGCGAGCTGCAACCGATGACCAAAGCAAACGGAAGCAGTTTTCCGATTGTGCCAGCATAAACCGCGCGACCTTCGCTACCGTCACCCTGATCCGAGGTCACGTCGAGATTGACGCCCGCTTCGATTTCGATGCCAAGATCATCAACAAGTGACGGGAAGGCATCACGCATCGAACGCATACCGCGGCTTTCCCGCTCTTCGTCCGGCGTCGAGACAAACATCAGATTGCCCTTGCGATCAGCATCGGCGGCAAATTTCTCGATGCACGCAACCGCCACCGCAAGACCGCTCTTCATGTCAAGCAAGCCGCGACCGGGCAGAAAGTCTCCACTCAACAGGTCCTGAAGGGCGCGTTCTTCCTGTTCAGAGCGGTCGTCCCGGGCTGACAGGTCCTTGATCAGCGCATCTTTCAGCGCAAGGCTCTCGCAGGAGAGGTCCTTGAGATCATGGTAGTTGTCGGTCGACACCGTGTCGAAGTGACCTGCAAGTGCCAGTGTTCTCTTGCCGGTTCCGCGAACCAGCGCCACGACATTGTGGGTCAACGGATCGCCATGGCTGGCGACAAGCCGCAAGTCATCGGGATTCTGCTGAAAATAAGGGATTTCCTGAAGCAACTCATAAAGGCGGTTCGCGAAGGTCGATTCACCGACTGTGCCTGTTTCGCTTCTCCAAGAGGTCATCCGTAAGGCGAACTCGCGCACGCGAGCACCATCGATCTCGCTTCCGACGCGGGAAGCAAAGTTTTGTTCGCTTGTCATGGCTTTTTCCGTTTAGTTCGAAAGATGTTTTCTGAGGAATGAGCGCGTACGCTCTTCCACCGGGTTGGTTAGGACCTGATCTGGGGCGCCCTGCTCGACCACCACACCGCCGTCCATGAACATGACGTGGTCGGATACTTCGGCTGCAAAGCGCATTTCATGGGTAACGATCAACATGGTCATGTGCTCAGCCGCCAGCTGTTTCATGACCTGGTTCACTTCCTCAACGAGTTCGGGGTCCAGCGCGGACGTCGCCTCATCGAAAAGCATCACCTTTGGCTGCATTGCCAATGCACGGGCAATTGCCACGCGCTGCTTCTGTCCACCGGACAGACGTGCCGGATAGGCATCGCCTTTTTCGGCCAGGCCAACCTTTGCCAGCAACGCGTTGGCGCGATCTCTCGCCTCGACCTTGCTCAACCCTTTCAGCCGCATCGGGCCAATCATGATGTTCTGCAGAACAGTCAGATGCGGAAACAGGTTAAACTGCTGGAACACCATGCCCATTTCCTGACGGATATGGTTGATGTGTTTTTCGAAGGCACGGCCCTTCAAGGGACGATTGACCATCTGGCCATCGAGCCAGATTTCGCCAGAAGATGTTTCCTCCAGCATGTTGATCGACCGCAGAAGGGTACTTTTGCCCGAGCCGCTTGGGCCGATAATCGAAACGATCTTGCCGCGAGCGACCGTCAGGTCAATGCCTTTGAGCACTTCATGAGGCCCGTAGGATTTGCGGATATGCCGCAGTTCGATCATGGGAGTTTGAGCTTTCATCGAATGGCTTCCACTTTGCGGGCCGCGAGACGGAGCAGATATTCCATCACCAGATTGACGACGTAATAAAGCACAGCTGCGGTCAGATAGAATTCGAACGGACGATAGGTTTCGCTGATGGCGCGCTGAGCGTTGAGGACAAGTTCGGTTATCCCCAGCACCGACAACACAGCCGTATCCTTCAGCAGTATGATGCTGTTATTGCCCACCTGCGGCAGTGCCGTCAGGAAAGATTGCGGAATGATGAAGTGCCGCAACGTGGCGAGGTGACCAAAGCCCAGGGAGCGCGCTGCTTCCGCCTGGCCCGGATCGACCGCCTTCAGCGATGCCCGGAAAATATCTGCGTTATAAGCTGCGTAGTGCAGGCCAAGCCCCAGAACCCCTGTCCAGAAGGCCGGCAACAGAACGCCCAACTGAGACAGGCCGTAATACAGCAAATACAGCTGCAGAAGCAGAGGCGTTCCCATAAACAGGAAGATAACGGCACGCACAGGCGCTGCAACAATGCGTGGGCCATAGAGTGTTGTCGTGGCAATGCCAATACCTAAGATGACGCTGACGGTGCCAGCGATGGCGGTAATCACAACCGTCCAGAGCAGGCCGATCAGAAGCATTTCCCAATAGGGCGGTACGACGCTGAAATCGAAACTCATGCTGGAACCTCCCCTTTGGAGGTAAACAGATATTCCACTCCACGTACGGTCAGCGAAATGACTGCAACAATGGCGAGATAAGCAGCACCCGCAACAGCAAACACCTCGAATGGCTTGTAGGTGGAGGTCACAAACCGCTGCGCCGAATAGGTGAGTTCAACCACGCCGATGGTCGAGACAAGGGCGGTACTTTTGGACAGGATGACCGTGTTCACACCCAGCGAGCGGATCATCAGCGGTGCGGCCTGCGGCAGCACGAACAGACGCATCGTATCGAACCGGCCAAAACCGAGAGAGCGGGAGGCTTCGGATTGCCCCTTATCAACGGAAATAATGGCTCCCTTGATACCCTCTGACATGTAGGCACCGATATTGAAGCCCATGGTCAGGACACCCGCCAGAAACGGGGTGAGTTCAAAACCAAGCTGCGGCCCACCGAAAAATACGATGAACAGCTGTACCAACAGCGGCGTGCCGCGCAGAATGCTGACATAAATCGTGGCGGCCCAACGGACAGCCGTTATTCTCGAAAACCGGCCGGTTACCACCACAGCCGCAACAACAAGACCAATCGCCAGCGAGCAGACCGTGAGTTGGATGGTTAGAAGCGAGGCTTCCAATACGAAGGGCGTTATCCGCCAGATTAATTGAAAGTCCATTGCGGCCTCTCGGACCTGGCAACCGAACATTTCGGAGCCCGATCTCTGTAAACGGATCGAATGACTGGGCGGAAAATGTCAGGCAGTTTGCACTGCAATCCATTTCCCGCCCCGCGAAACATCAGGCGTTAGCGCGTCAAACCGTGGATTAACGAACGTCCTGGCCGATCCACTTTTTCGAAATGGCCTCATAGGTGCCATCAGCCATCATGTCGTCCAGTGCCTTCTGCATGGCGGCAGCGAGTTCGGGATTGCCCTTACGGACAGCAATACCAACGTCGTAACGTGGCATGCGCTCATCCTTGACCTGTTCTACTGGCGTATTGTTCTTGGCAATGGCGACGAAAACCGGAACGTCATCAGCGATGATGGCGTCGACACGACCAGCCGTCAGGTCAAGAAGCATTTCCGGCAGCCCCTTGTATGTACGCACTTCAAACAAGTTCTGTTCGCGAGCCCATTTTTCTGCGGCTTCGCCGAGTGTCACGCCAACATTCTTGCCCTTCAGTTCATCGATATTGGCAACGCCAGCACCAGAGCGAACAAAGGCCGCAAGACCGGAGCGGTAATAAGGACCAACGAAGTCCACTGCCTTCTTGCGCTCTTCGGTCACGCTCATCGAACCGATGATGGTGTCGTAGCGGCCGGTGACCAGACCAGCGATAATACCATCCCAGGCAGTGGTAATGATTTCCGGTTCCACTTTCAGGCGCTTGGCAATTTCAGAACCGATCTCGACGTCAAATCCAACAACCTTGTTGCTTTCGTCAACGAAGCTGAACGGAGGGAAAACGCCCGACAGTGCAATCGAAAGCTTGCCGGCTTTCTGGACTTTTTCCAGATCGTCAGCATGTGCGCTTGTGAAAGGCAAGCAGAGGGTCGCAGCAACAAAAAGGCCGTAAATTGCGCGAGTAAGTTTCATGCAGGTCGTCTCCCAAAAAGATGTCCCGGCTCATAGCAGGACGTCGTGTGTATAGCTTCGATGTCTTCGAATTGCTGCTATCAACCGGCCCACTCTTTTGGATTATCCCGCTTTTTTCGAGGGCCAGCTCTTGCTCAGCGATGACAATTGGTAATTCGAGAAACGAGAACAAAAAAGAATACAAAGTGCTCGAAAATTTCATATAATAACGAAATAGTAAGTCATTTGACGAAATGGTAAAAAATGGACGACCTTGATAGACGGCTGATTGCGGAGTTGCGGATCAATGGCAGGGCGTCGGTTCCACAGCTTGCGCAGATTCTTGGTGTCGCCCGCGCCACCGCTCAAAAGCGGCTCGATCGCCTGATTGAATCAGGCGACATCAAGGGTTTCACCGTCAGGTTGAAAGACGACATCAGCCGCGATCTGATCCGAGCCTTTATCCTCGTTGAAGTGTCCGGCTCACCAAAGCACACAGTGTCGGCCATCAAACGCTTGCCGGGCGTGGCGTCTCTTTCCAATACAAATGGTGTCTGGGATGCAGTCGCCGAAATCGAGGTATCCACGATGTCCGAGTTGAACCAGCTGATTTCAACGGTGCGCGGCACCGAAGGTGTGTCAAAAAGCGAGACCTTCATCCTGCTTGGTCCGGCCTGACCGGCCCAGCTTAACGGGCGTGCTTGAACGAGGCGGCATCAGCCGCCTCGCCCGATATTCAGCGACGTTTCTTACGCCATGGCGCATTCTTCTGCCAGTCACCAGCCATGATGCTTCCAAACGGGATCACCTCGTCGACCACTTCGGCAAGGCCGTAATGTTCGATCTGGGAACGCACATTGGCCGCCGACTTGTAGGCACCCGGCAGTTCGGACACGTCCGCTTCTCCCGAAAAGAAGCGTACATCCAGTCCAGCCGTCTCTTTTGCCATGATGTCGGCAATGTTGTTCGGGCTCAGCCCACGGCAATCGGCGCCATATTCCGCCGCGAGACGCCGCAAATGAGCGCTACGCGAAAAGTTACGGCCCGCGCCATGCGGTGAGAAACCCAGACCATGAGCAGCATTGGAGCCACGCACGATCAGGATCGGCTCCGCCATGTTGAGCGGAATGATCGTCAGATCGGTCGCATCCTCAGCCCAGCCATCAAAGGCAGGCGTCGCCCCCTTACCGTGGTAGAACAGACCGTCTGACTTTCGGAACACAAAGTTATGTTCGTTCCAGAAACGGTCCGACACCTTGGCAGACAGCTTTTCCGCCGTCATGTCATGCAGCACATAATGGTTTTCCTTCGTCCACTGGCGGATGGACTGCAGAGCCGACCAGTAAAGATCACCCTCCTCGGTATCCGCCGGAATCCAGGCATTGTCGCGGTGTGTTTCCGGTGACAATTGTTCACGGAATTTGTTTGCCACCTTCATTCCACGTTCATACAGCCGGGCACCGGGCGCTCGCGATCCATGATGGGTAACCAGTGCCGTCTCGCCGGTCGACTTCATCGTTCCGACATAGGCAAAATGGTTGCCGTCACCCTGCGTTGCAAAGTGCTCGATACCAACATTCAACGCCGCACCGCTCAGATACGGGTTCTGCTGGAAAGCCGCCAATGTTGCTTCGGACGGTTTGACACGCTGATCAACGGCACGACCACCAGGCCCGAAATGCGTCACGGAGTGGATCGCATCCAGCAACGACTTTGGATCAACGCCGGGGAAGATCGAGATTGCCATGGAGCAGCAGATATCGGCCGAATGCATGCCAGGATGGATCGCCTCGGAAGCAACCACGCCACCAACAGGAATGGTTCCCACCGGTCCGGCTGGGCAGGCGTCCGGCATGATTGCCGCCGCGCGCACAACAGGCGTGCGGACAAGCGCCCGCATGGTAGCATTGACCTTCTCGACATTGTCTTGTTCGAACACGTTTTCGGCACGGATGTTGGAATAGATCTCGACATCGCCATCCGTTTTCAGCGGTACAGTCGGGGCTGGCCGGAATGCGAGCGCTGTCGCCATCGCGGCACTCATCGAACCGCCCTCATTCAAAACCCTGTTGGCGGCATCCAGCGCCGGGCGAAACCACTTGCCCTGCGGCATGCCCGCGTCAATCAAATCCTGTCCGCTTACGATCTCAACCATCTTCTTTTCTGCGTTCGCAGTCCTTCTCATTCATTCATCATTGCCGGACAACGTTCCGTCTTCCGGCATTTTCAAAATTGAAAGGCAGCGGCGACGAGGTTGAACGAAACATGGGGGGCTCCGCTCGTGCCAGAGAGCGCTGCCGGGGATGGGAGTCGAACCCATCAAGCCACCCCTAACGTGGAGGCTGTAGTTCCGTTCGGCATTCGCCGCTGCATTTCGGTCGTGGCGACCAGAATGAGGAAACATTCCGCGTCCATACCTTTCGGCATTTGGCGGTGCGGAGTTCGAATCCGCTCCCCGTTAGGGTTTACCGATGTAGTTTCCCCGGCATTCGCCACGTCTTCCAGTGTTGCTCACGGCGACAAGAGGTTGAAAGAAACACTTTTCGATGTAGTTTCTTTCGGTATTCGCCATGCATTTCATTCTGTCCGTGACGACAAAAATTGCTGGAACGCCTGCTCTATCCGCTGAGCTACGGGGTCATAAATGGGGACCCCGGCGGGATTCGAACCCGCGACCTGGAGATTAACAGTCTGTAGTTCCAATCGGCATTCGTCACGGTATCCTGCGCCCTTCACTGGTGGCGCAGGACAATGTCAAAGATCGATCGCCTCGATCTGGCGCAGCCATTCCCCTGCACCGGACTTGCCCGCCGCGAAGTTGGCTATAGCGTCATAAACGGCGTCGGAAAAACCACCGATGTTCAAGACATCCGCGGCCTTGGCAGGCGTCTGGACGTAGGGCTGGATATCGAGACACACCAGCTTTGCAGCCGGGTTGCGTCGCTTGATCCGCGCCCATTCAACCATCATGCCTGTCGCCTGGCCTTCACCGCGGTCATCGATCCAGGACTGGTTGTCCGAAACGAAAACCACGAGGTCGACCTTGGCCTTTTCCTTCACCAGCCGTTGCAGCGGTGCCGAGCAATTGGTTCCGCCGCCGCCGATGGCCGCAAGCTTTGCAGCATTGGTCATCACGCTATCGCGGCCGTTCAATTTTACGTCCACCACCCGGTTTTCAAACGGCAGTACCCGTGCACGCGGGTTACGCCGCAGGAACGAGGCTGCCACAAGAGCGGCCACATCAATGCAACGAACCGCTGACGTGGCCCCCTTTCGGTACCCGGTCACTGGCGAACCCATCGAGCCCGATACGTCAGGGCAGACCACCACATTGCCTTTGAACACCGGCACACTGGAAATTGCGGTTTCCATTGCGTCCTGCAATGCATCGGCAACTTCGCCGGGCACCGTCTGCCCAGCCATATGCCAGGCAACCAGCAACTGGTACGGAAACACCCGCGCCTTGCGAACCGTCTGCGGATCAGCGAGTTTGGCGGCCAGCTTTTCAGCAATACCGGGCACCTCAAACACGCCGTTGCGGGCAAATGTATTGAGGTTCTGGCGCACCATCTGCCAGGATCCGCTAAGTGCCACTTCCGCCCACTGCTCCTTTGTCAGCTTGAGCGAGGTCAGCATCTGGAACGGCACAGCTGGCAGAGCCCGGCTGGTATCCCGCTTGAATGCCTCGAAAGCCTTCACTTCGGCTGGCAGTGCAGCAAGATCGTATGGCTTGCCGATTGCCCATGCATACAATGCTGCACGTTCCGCATCCTTTGGCTTTGGATGCACCATACGGATAACATCCGGAAGCGAAGGATCATTGCCGACCATCGCCTGCAGGAATTGCGGCACCGTACGTGTATCAAGCCATGCCTGAACCATCTTTTTAGGACGTGTTCCAAGCGACTTGCGGCCCGCAGTTCCAGAACGCATGATCTGCACAAAACCGCGCAACATCTTGCCGCTTCTCACCACCCGCGGGAAAGCACGCGTAAAGGCATCGCTCTCAAAGCCGGATAACATTGCCAGCAACATGACCGGCATGTCTTTCATATGGCCTTGTTCAGCCGCATAGATTGCCAGTTTCGCCAGAAATTCCGGCTCGACCTCTGAAGCAAGCTTCACCACCGCATCCAGCTGCTCACCGGCATTGGCGTAAAACGTGTCATTGAACGTTCCTGTCTCCGCATACTGCGCAAGTGCTTCACGCGGCGTCAGGGCATAGGCAGCGGCGCTAGCATGATTGACGGCATCCGTCTGCGGCAGCAGCTTGCCGAAATAAGATTTGAAGATTGCCGTGTTCACCATGGCCGCACCTTTTTGTTTGTTTCTGCCAGATACATTTCAAGTGGCGTGCCAGTTTGCTTTCGACGGCGCGAAAACATAGCGAAAGCGAATTCAAACCTTTGATTTTAATCATTTAAAAAATTCGAAAGCTTTTTCAACATCCAGAATTGCCAATCAACGGCAATCTCATTAAATTATCCAGTAATATAAGATTTATCTTTTTGGATAATACATGAAGCGACGTGTTGCTATCAGCATTCTGGGGACGACACTGGATATGGGCGGACGCCAGGACAGATGGAGCCGCTGGCGGCCCAATGTCGCGCTGACTCAGCAACCCGGCATGTTTTTTGATCGTGTTGAGCTGATCCACGACACCCAGTTTGGCAGGCTGGCGGAAACCATCATTGGTGATATCGAGACCGTCTCGCCCGCGACCCAGGTTCGTCAGAACATCATCAATCTCACCGACCCCTGGGATTTCTCGGAGGTCTACACAAAGCTGCGTGATTTTGCCCGCACGTATGATTTCGATCCAGACACAGAGGATTATCTCGTCAACATCACCACCGGCACGCATGTGGCGCAGATATGCTGGTTCCTTTTGACGGAAGCCCGCATCATTCCCGCCCGCCTGTTGCAGCTATCGCCGCCACGCGACCATGAACTGCCAGGCGATTATGCTGGCAAGCACACCGTCATCGACCTTGACCTTTCTCGTTACGATGAAATCGCCACCCGCTTTGCCTCTGAGCGAGAGGAAGCAACCTCGTTTCTGAAGTCCGGGATTTCGACGCGCAACGCCGCCTTCAACCGCATGATTGACGAGATTGAACAGGTTGGGATGCGCTCGGTTGCACCTTTGTTGCTGACCGGCCCGACGGGTGCAGGTAAATCCCAGCTGGCAAAGCGGATTTACGAACTGAAAAAAGCCGAGCGAAAGGTCACGGGTCCATTCGTTGAGGTCAACTGCGCCACGTTACGCGGTGATCAGGCGATGTCGGCGCTGTTCGGTCACGTCAAGGGTGCCTTCACCGGCGCCTCAGGTGAGCGGGCTGGCCTTTTGAAATCCGCAGACAAGGGCGTGCTTTTCCTCGACGAAATCGGCGAGCTTGGTCTGGATGAGCAGGCCATGTGTCTGCGTGCCATCGAGGAAAAGAGGTTTCTGCCTGTTGGTGCGGACAAGGAAACATCGGCCGATTTCCAGTTGCTGGCAGGGACCAACCGCAATCTGCGCGAAGAGGTGCAAAAAGGCCGGTTCCGCGAAGACCTGTTTGCCCGCCTCAACATCTGGACCTTCCAGCTGCCTGCACTGTGCGAACGCAAGGAAGATATCGAGCCTAACCTTGATTTCGAACTGCGCCGTTTTCTGGAAAAGGAAGGCCACAACGTGACCTTCAACAAGGAAGCGCGCGAACGTTATCTAATTTTCGCAACCTCCCCGGAAGCCGCATGGAGCGCCAATTTCCGTGATCTATCGGCATCGGTCATGCGCATGGCAACACTTGCGCCGCAAGGCAGAATAACCGTCGAGGTCGTTCGTCATGAGGCAGAACGCCTCAAGGCCGCCTGGGGAGGCGCCCCTTCAGGCCGCGCAGCAGACCAAATCCTTGTCGATGTCCTCGGCCAAGAAGCCGTCGCAGCACTCGATCTTTTCGATGTCGCTCAACTCACCACTGTTTTGAAAACATGCTGCGAGCATGGGACAGCCAGCGCTGCAGGCCGTGCATTGTTCGCTAACAGCCGCCTTGAGAAAAAAAGCAGCAATGACGCCGACCGGCTGAGCAAATATCTGGCAAGGTTCGGTTTGAAATTTGATGATGTCCGACGCCGCGCCACGGCGGGTTGATCGGCCCGACAGGCATCACGAACGCACGGTTTTGCGCCATACGGGAAACGCCCGGAAGGTCGTAACGTGACCGACCGGATTGTCCAGACGCTCTTCCGTCAGGCGCGTCACGATCGCCTCTGCCATTTCTTCGATCGGCTGACGAAACGTCGTGATTGCATACCCTTCCCAACTGGCCTGCTCGATATCGTCAAAACCGACAACACAGAGATCCCTGGGGATTTTCAGCTGAAAATCATTGCGCGCCACGTCGATAAAACCGCAGGCCAGAAGATCGGTCACGCAAAAAACTGCGTCCGGAGGTGTTGCGCCAGGAAGCAACCGCCGCGCCGCCTCTGCGCCGCTGCGATAACTGGTGGAGCCGGCCTTGATCACCTGCGGTGGCTCGAAGCCTGCCTTGGCGACCACGTCGCAGAAAAGTCGTTCGCGGGCCAGCAGGCTGGGAGACCCGTTGGTGGAGGAAACAATCGCAAAGGACTTGCAGCCCGCGCGGGCCAGCATGTGCCACGCATCTTTCATCGCGGTCTCGTGATCGAGGCTAATATGGTCCGCCTCCTCGATCTGTCCCGCACGATTGATGAGAATGACATGCTGGCCGCTTTCGATACAGGTTCGCACCAGTGACACTGGCGGCGCGCCCGAAAGAACGATTGTGGCTGAGGCACGGTAGTTAAGTGTCTGGTGTAGCGCGGACTGAATATCGGCCTCATCACCCGCCGTATTGATGACCATTGCAGCGCGACCGACCGCCTGAATGCGCCGGGTGATGGCTTCCAGCAGCGCCGATTGATAGGGCGCGTGAAGATCACCGCCCAGAATACAGATCGGCCGGCTTTTTTCCTGCGATAGACCACGTGCCAGATGGTTGACGTGATAATTCAGTTCCTCGGCCGCGGCGAGAACCTTGCGACGGGTCTCTTCAGAGACGCTCGCCCCTTCCGTGAAGGTACGCGAAACGGCGGAGCGCGAAACGCCTGCCTTCCGTGCCACTTCAATGGCACTCGCAAAACTCTGTGGCGGCCGGTTGGTCATGCAATCGCCCTTCTTTTTCCTGCCTCGACAAGGCGGATCATATCAGCTGCCTGTTCCGCCGCTCGGATCAATTGCGGTTTTGGCGTTTCAAACCACTCATCGGTACGCAATTGCCTGTTGGTGCGGACATGGGTAATTGCAGCCGCCAGTGTTGGATAAGTCTTTGGCATTTCCAGATGCAGGAATAGCGACACCAAGGCCACAGAGCGGCTGCGACCGGCACGACAGTTTACAAGAACATTGCCCTTTTCCCGATGCGGGTAGGAGGCCCGTTCCGGAAAGGTTTGGTCCAGTGCGCCACGCAGCAGGTAATACCCCGACAGCAGCATGGTGTCGGAATTGCCCGCGCCATCCACAAGCCCAAGCTTGTAATAGCGAAGCAATCCGGGACCGGACGCCAGAATGCCATTCTCATCCGTCTGACCGCCGGAGACAAAATTCACGTCAAAATTCACCGCACAGTTGACGACAATCTTGATGTCATGTTCGGCCAGCAAGGCCGGATCACAGACGGCTTCACGTCCACCAATGTAGAGATCAACATCCCAGCCGGGCAGGTTGCTCTCGATCAGACTAAGATGCGGGCGTTCATATCGCGGAGAAGCACTCATGCTGCCTCTCCCTTGCGATCTTCATCCGCTATGGCAATCCGCATCGCTTGCGAAAAATCGACGGCAACACCGGGGGCTGCGGCAAAGATCGCGCCACCGGTCAGCAATTCGGCCTGCTCCGCCGGATAGGCTCCGGTTACACCACCGGCCTCACGCACCATCAGCAGACCGGCAAGGCAATCCCAGGCGTTCATATAATATTCGGCGTAGCCATCCGTGCGGCCTTCTGCCACCCAGGCAATGGCCAGCGCACCCGACGCGCCACGGCGAATATTGGCGCCTTTTTCCAGCACACGCTGCTGCGCCGCCAAATAATCAGCGCTCTCAACGCGCGGAGACCAGCCAATCTCCACCGATGCATTGGTAATGGCTTCGGTTTTCGCGGCCGTAAGCGGCACACCGTTTTTGGTCGCACCCTGCCCCTTGCGGGCAAAATAGAATTCATTGGACGCCGGATTAAAGATCACGCCCAGCAGTGTTTCACCGTGTTCATGAAAGGCAATCGAAATGCAGAAATGCGGAATGCCACGGGCAAAATTGGCGGTTCCGTCAATCGGATCAATCACCCACAGCCTGTCGGACAGACCACCACCGGCTTCCTCACCCAAAACCCCATCCAAGGGAAATGCCTTTGTTATCAGGGCTCGCACATGGCTTTCCACCGCACCGTCTGCCTCGGTGAGAAAATCCTGCCGTCCCTTGAGCGTAAAATCGCCGGGCTTGCGGGCATGAAAGGCAGCAAGGGCAACAGCACCGGCAGAGGTGGCAACTTCGCGCAAAAGGGCTTCACGGAGGTTCAGTTCATCGACAGTCAGCATGATTTCTTTCGAACGAATGGTGCAAGCCTTGGCTAGAAACAAGGCCTGCCAGTATTGTCACAAATATTCGACAGTTACTTCTTGTAGTTCAAGGCCCAAAGATCCTGCCAATCCTGACGGGCTTCCCAGTCACCGGCGCCGGTAGAGGCGTCATAGGAAAGCAGCTGGTCACGAACCTTGCCAACGCCCGACGGCTCACTGTCTGGCAGGCTGATGGTGGTGTTGGTCGACATTTTGCCGTCCTTCGCCTGCGGCGCGATGCCTTCAGCTGTCATCATGTAACGCAGGAACAGCTTTGCTGCGTTCGGGCTTTTTGTGCCCGACGCAATCAGACCAAGCGAAGGGTAAGTCCAGCCGGAGAAAGGAGACAGACCTGCACAAAGGCCAAGCTTCATGCCGTCCTTGTTATCACGGTACTTGGCCGTGCTGACCAGACCAACAAAGCTATCCTTGGTATCAGGAGCGCCAATCGATTCCGCAGCCGCACCGTCGGAATCGGTCAACAGCGGGCTATTAGCGGCAAGCGCCTTGACCCAGGCAGCGGTAGCGCTGGTCTCGTCAGTTTCCAATGGCTTGCCATATTGCGCCTGATAGGCATCGGCAACAGCCTTGTCGGCGTGGGTGGCCAGCTGGTTGAACCAGTCGGTATAGGACGGCTTGCCAAGCGGATCCTGCATAGCAACCCTGCCCTTCCACTCGGCTTCTGTCAGCTGCCAGATGTTGGAAACAGGGCAGCTGTCATGCAGAGCCGTGTTGTAGGTCCAGACATTCGGCGCAAGAACGATTGTCAGCGGGTCCTGGTAGATCGCCGGGATATCCTTTGCCAGATCTGTTGGCAGCCAGCTCTTTGCATAACCCTTGGCAACGATCTGCGACAGTGCCGCAGGTGCATCTGCCAGAATAACCACGTCAGCCTTGACGTTGTTTGCCTGGGCCTCGCGAATGACGATTTCAAGTGTTTCTGGTGCGCTGGATTTTACGCCAGTAGCCTGAACACCGTATTTTTCCGAAAAGGCCTTCGCCTGTTCGACGATTTTGCCGGTCGAGTCGTAGACGGTAATAGGCGCTTCCTGTTTGGCGGCTTCAATCAGCTTGTCGAGATCGAAAGCCTCTTCGGCGCCGGCATTGGCCGCGCCACACAGAACAGCGGCAGACAGCATCAGAGAGGAGAGCAAAGTACGGGAATGTCTCATCGGTATTCCTTTGAGTGATTTGAACAAAGATGTTTTCGTGAGGTTATGCGAGTAGAAGTGCCGGACGCTCGGTTCCGGCTGGGTGTGCCGCGCTTGGGGCGCGGATTTCGGTCGTATCGAAACGCTGGCCAGCAGCATCGAACAGGTAAAGACCCTCGCGGCGCGCAAAACAGCTGATGATGTCACCCTGCTTTGCGGTTGGCCTGCTGTGCGTAGAGTGAAACAGTCGTTCTGAACCAAGGGACAGTTCGATGATCCAACTGCCACCGGTCGGCATGATGCTTTCAAGCCGCAACGCGCCAAGTGGCACGGCGTTTGACGTCTCTGACAGGGAAATTTCCTCAGGCCGCAGTCCGATCGACGCTGCGCCCGTCAAGTCAAGGCTCTCGGACAGGCGGGCGGCAAAGCCATCACCGCTTGGTGTTCCGTCCAAAGCGATCATGTTGATTGGCGGATTGCCGATAAACTCCGCAACGAACCGATTGACCGGACGTGAATAGATATCATCGGGCGCACCGAACTGCTGCAAACGCCCGCCACTCATCACGGCAATGGTGGTGGCAAGCGTCATCGCTTCCCACTGGTCATGGGTGACGAACACGATTGTTGTGCGAAACTCCTCATGCAGACGACGCAATTCGGCGCGCATTTCCAGTCTGAGCGCAGCATCGAGATTGGAGAGAGGCTCATCGAGAAGAAGGATGCCGGGATTAACCGCCAGCATGCGCGCCAATGCCACGCGCTGCTGCTGGCCACCGGATAGCTGCGCGGGATAACGCGATGCGTAATCGCGGATGCGCAGCTTTTCCATCACATCATTGACCTTGGCGCGACGCTCCGCTTCCGGCAGCTTGCGCAGGCGCAACCCGAAATCGATGTTCCGCTCCACGGTCATATGCGGCCAGAGCGCATAGCTCTGGAACACCAGACCGAGGCCGCGCTTTTCCGGCGGCACAAAGGCGGAGGCCGGAACACTGTCCACAAGCTTATCGCCAATGGCGATTTCGCCGTCGCTCAGATGTTCAAGGCCCGCAATCATGCGCAATGTCGTGGTCTTGCCACAACCCGATGGTCCTAGCAGGCACATGAACTCGCCATCTGCGATAGTCAGGTTCAGGCCCTCGACGGCGGCGTTGCCGTGGCGAGCGTAATTCTTGGTGACATTGGTCAGGGTGATATCGGGCATGTCAGCTCTCCAGTCCCTTGGCAATGCCATTGCCGGTGAGACGGTTGATAAGAATGGTGCCGAACAGCGCCAAGAACGCGATCATCAGCACCACGGCATTGGCTGCCTGGGTGTAGTTGTAATCAACGAGACGCAGCGAATAGGTGGTCAGGACATCGGTTGCCGGCACGGCCAGGATGATGAACAGGCTGACGCCCTTGATGCCGGAGATGAATGGCAGCAGGATTGCGCTGGCCAGCGCCCGTTTCTGGATCGGCATCACGATGCTGAACATACGACGCCACCAACCGGCACCCGCGATGCGAGCAGCCTCCTCCGGCTCTTTGCCCAGCTGCGCCATGGCCGCAATGCCGGACCGCGAGGCAAATGGCATCTGATCGGCAATCAGTGCGAGAATAAGGATAATCGACGTACCGTATAGCGCTGGCAGCGGACCACGCGGCACCGCAAATAGCGTCAGGATGGCAGCTGCAAACGCAATTCCTGGCACCAGATATGGCAGGAACGTAATCTGGCGCAGGAAATTACCAAGTGCGGCAAAGGGGCTGCGAATGACTACATACCCGACCAGCAGGCCGAGAACACCGGATGCAAGTGAGGCCACGCCAATGATCACCAGGGTATTGAGGCCAGCGCTCCAGAATTCCGGCGTCATCAGAATGCCGTTTCTTAGGGCAACGGTGTCGAGGTTGGCGCCGATCCAGTAATCGAAGGTGAAATTTTCGGGCGAGAAACGACCCGGCACACGCATGATGGTCGACAGAAACAAGGTCAGCAGCGGGATCACCACACCGACGGTAAAAAATGCCAGCGTGAAAATAGTGGCAGGCATCTGCCAGCGCCCCAGCGGACGGCGGCGATCCATCGCTCCCTTGCCACCGATGATCGCAAACCGGCGCGCCTCGCGCATCATTCTGGTATCGATGTAGAGTGTGACCACACCAATCGCCATGATGACCGCGGCCATCACTGCGGCCATGCCGGTCTGCCGCGTGGAGATTGCGCGATAGAGCGAAGTCGAAAGCGTGTCGAAACCGACGGGAAGGCCAAGCACGTAAGGCACGGCAAATTCTCCGATACAATCGGCAAGGATCAGCAGTCCGCAGGACAAAAGTGCGGGGCGCATCAACGGCAGCACAATCTGAAATGCCACGCGGCGACGGCTGGCACCCAAAATACGTGCGGAATCTTCCAGCTGGGCATCAAGACGCTGCAGCGCGCTGCCCAGGATCAAAATGACGAAGGGCGCATAATGCAACGACAGGATAATGATCATCGGTAACCGACCATAAGCCAGCCAGTCCGGCGTTGAAAAACCAAGCGTCTCCAGCCAACCGGGCTGACCGCCAACCGTGCGGTTCTTGAAAATTGTGGTCCAGGCAAGCGCCAGCGTCCAGGTCGGCAGCATGAACGGAATGATCAGTGCCGTCGCAAACCAGCGACGTCCCGGCAGCTCTGTGCGGTTGACCAGCCAGGCCAGTACACCGCCAACTGACATGGAAAGAACAATAGAACCAATAGCAATCGAGGCGGTATTCAACATCGGCTGCCACAGCAGGATGCTCGACATGCGCGAGACGAAAGCACGCGTCACATAATAGAGGGTGAATGCGCCTTCCGGAGCTCGAGTGCGCGCAGCATCGCCAATCTGCACAATAGCCACATTGACGAGGATCGAAATGACTGGCGCGAGGATCAACAGCAGGAACACGACAGCCAAAGCAATGCCGATGAACATTACCGGCTCATGGCTTATGACCGTGAGATGATGTCGCAACCGTCTGTATGGCGCATTGCCCGATGCAAGGCGTGCATCTTTTTCTACGTGCCTTATGTCCACCATCTTGGCGCCCTCTCGTATTCACGGGGCGACCATAGGCAGATCACATGACAGCCAAATGACACATTGCACATATGTGCATTAGAAAAACTGGCCAATAAACGTCCAATAATATTCGAAATGTAGAATGTTTAGCACGTAGGTGCACAGCATTTTCCGCGATATTTTCCACGTCAACAGCGCACAAAAACGCGTGCTTGTTATTGTTTTGCAGCGCTTTGAGAAGCGAAAAACCTCTCTCGCTGCACCACTGACTTAAACATTCGTGGCAAAAAATTGCGCGCACAGATTGCCAAACGGAAAATCCTACTTTAGAATCATTCTAGAAAAAATGAGTATCAATCTCATGTTTCTGCGTAATTTTACAAAGAAGGAAACTACACATGTCGAACAAAGCGTCCTGCAAAGCCTGCTCGTTCTATGAAGACCACGCCGCAAATGCTGGTACAGTTGCCGCAGACGCTGGCCTCTGTCGTTTCAACCCACCGGTTTCGCAGCCAGACGCCAATGCGCGTGGCCTGTGGCCGGTCGTAACCGGTAGCGATTGGTGCGGCCATTTCGACGGTGACAACAAGGCTGCATAAGCAACCTGTTTGTTTTTGACGAAGACAGCCATTGGCTGTCTTCGTTGCATGCCTGATCACACGATCAGCGCAACTTGCCTTTGCAACGGCAGGTTCATTCATACACATCGACGATATGTCGAGCCGAATTTCCAGAGACTGTCTTTTGAGGAGCTGATAAGCCTGCTCTGATGAGGGAGCCTCTCACGCCAAGGGGTTGGCCGCCAACCCTCTTCGTGGCTTGACGAATACTCCCGCCTGACAAGACCTTGTCTTACTGCCAAAACCAATCGAAAAATCGTTCTGGATGGCGATTGGTTTGCCGGATGCTTTTATCTGCCGCCTCAGAAGCCGCCTCAGACGGGTCATCGCAAAACCAGAGAAAATTTTGTTCCGTCTCAACCAGTTCCCGCTTGAAGGACCACACTGCGCGGTCGGCCTTTTCAAAATCGGCAAGCACGATCACCGGTGAAAATTCGCTGTGGAGGTGAAGCAATATTGGATCCTGATCTGACATATGCATTCTTACGGCACATCCCCATTTTCCTGTGCTTTTCCCATCAAAAGCACCGTGACTCTCATGTCTTTCCCTTGCAGGAAATGACTGGTGTTGGGCGCTGTGAAACTGGCCTTCTAACACCGACGTGCATAATGATTGCGACCGGCATTAGGTTCCCGCCTCAATCGAGAAAAGGTCGTGCCTTCTGAGCCACCAAAAATAAACCCGGTGAAACCGGGTTGGGACGATATGAGGGAAGATTGGGATATAATGTCGGATCAACCGATATCATGCCAACAATTCAAAGGCTTGCGCCTACAACCTCTGCGAATAAAGCTGCCCCACATGCCTGTTTTTTATTGTACGAAACCCTGAGGGGACTTTGGATTACTGGCGCATCTGCAATTTGTCGAGCCAGTTATGCATCCAATTATCGGCATCACCATCCAACATATTTTTCAGCTGCGCAGCAGCGCCGATATCCCGAATGGCCTCACTGGGGCGAATGCCGAAATATTGCTGAAAAGCGCGGGAAAAGGTGTCCTCATTGGAAAAACCGCAGGAATAGGCAAGTTTCGCCACTGCTCCACGGCCGGTCCCGACCGATGCCAGTTTCAATCTCGCCAGCTTGAGCCGACGCTCTCGGATATATTCACCAACTCCACCAACCGGTTCAAACAGCCGGTAAAGCGCAGAGCGCGATAAGCCAAACTGATACATGATCATATCGGTCGACAGAGACAAGTTTGTCAGGTTGCGCTCGATGAATGTCTGGATCGTTTGCAGGTTTACATGCGTCAGCGTATCGAACCGCGTGGTAACGGCACCGGTAAATGCACTGGACAACAAGGCAGATGTGGATTCCACCAGAAGCTGCCCCTCCGTCTGGCTTAATGTCGGCGCACGCCGTGCGATAGACAGCATGTAATCGCTGAGAATGACCCCAAGTGTCGATGAACCTTCAACGCGCGCGCCGTGAAGATTATCAACAACTTTTGGCATCAACCGCATCATCTGACGTGGAATGACCAGGCTGATGATGTCCATATTGCTGGCGTAAGACTGCATCGGGCGGCTGAGATCGAAACAGACGATGTCGCCCGTTACTCCCTTACCGTAACCCCCATCCGCATTATACGAACACTCGCCTTTCACGTAGAACTGCACCAAAAGGTGATCGACCGCAGTTGCGGATACCAGGGCACCGGACCGATGAAACTGCTGCGGGCTCGCCGACGATTTGCCGATCAGGAACTGGCCGGGATTATAGGTCGCCAGATCGGCACTGAAAGTATTGAAATCATTATCCGTGGGAGTGGCATCAAACAGGCTGGCAATGCCTGTTCGCCAATACTCGTAATTGTTCTCACGGCTCAGTTGCGATGAACGAATAATATGATGCTCAACATTCGCTGGGCTCAAGATTTCTTACTCTGCAAACTGCGGTTGACGTGCTCAACATGAATTTGAACGCTGGAA
The DNA here is from genome assembly GCF_024810055.1 of Rhizobium sp. BIGb0125. Classification (NCBI taxonomy): domain Bacteria; kingdom Pseudomonadati; phylum Pseudomonadota; class Alphaproteobacteria; order Hyphomicrobiales; family Rhizobiaceae; genus Rhizobium; species Rhizobium sp. BIGb0125. Next base: position 128,349 of record NZ_JANUDV010000007.1, on the reverse strand, counting down.
ATGCTCGTGTCAAATTTGACGAATATCAATATTTGTCCAATACCGTCTCTAGTAACAGTTATCGCTGACAATCGTATTCAGATTGAATTCTGACAGATTAACCATTGCCTGATGTCACGCCATTTCTATTCAAGCCTCCCTTAGGGAACCATGAGCGTGTCTGGCTGTTAAAGCAGAACAGGGAACAAACACATCCGGGCTGGGTCCTATCTCCACTCTCAAGATCAACAGCATGACCAACGAACTGTGGAATAGATACCGGAGACATGAACCATGACGAAAGTTGCCAAACAAACCAGCCACAAACGTTTTGATGCCAGAGATCGTTTGATCCTCGCGCTTTACGCGCAGTTGCGTGCCGAGCGGGAAACCCGCGAAGCGATGGAGTGGGTAATGCGCAATGGCGGACTTTCGCCGGAAGTGCTGGAGGCCATTGCTTCAGACCCCATTCCGGTTGTTACGGCCGATGACATAAAAACCGTAGAAAACTCTCTCAAACATATGCAGCTGGACCATGGAAGCGTTCACCCATGACACGCGCCATCTCGCCAGTACCATCTACCAAAAAACCCTTCAACCAAGATCAGTGGCGACCATTTGATGGGAAACCGCCCTGAAACTGCCTGCCAAGGTCTACCCCGGCAACAACAACCTATTTCACAAAGACTGAGCAGGCGAAGAATGAACACAAGTGCCGCGTCAACACCTGATGCTCCGTTGCCAGAACGGGAACTCACAGCCGAAGAAAAAGAGAAGGCACGTCGCAAATATCTGCTGTCCCGTTTTTGGGAAAGCGCGCGTGGTTTCTGGAGCCGAAGCGGTGAAAAGCTTGCCTGGCCATTTTCGATCGTGCTGGTGGCTTTGCTGTGCACCAATGTCGTTTTTCAGTACGGCATCAATGTGTGGAACCGAAACCTCTTCGATGCCATCGAAAAACGCGACGCTAGCACCGTCTACTTCTTGAGTGCTATCTTCATACCGCTTGTGTTTGGCAGCATGTCGCTGGTCGTCATCCAGGTATTTTTCCGTATGAAGATACAGCGCCGTTGGCGTTCCTGGCTAACAACAGGGATCATCAATCGCTGGCTGGCGAACGGTCGTTACTATCAGCTCAATTTGATAGGCGGCGACCACAAAAACCCGGAAGCACGCATGTCTGAAGATTTGCGGATTGCGACCGAGGCGCCCGTGGATTTTGTCGCTGGCGTCGTTTCTGCATTTTTGTCTGCGTCCACCTTCATCGTTGTTCTCTGGACCATTGGTGGTGCGTTGACCATCACCATCGCCGGAACCACCGTCACCATCCCCGGTTTTCTCGTCATTACCGCGATCCTTTATGCCACCATCACATCGACCTCAATGGTGGTGATTGCAGGCAATTTTGTGCGGATTTCGGAAGTGAAAAACCAGGCGGAAGCCGAGTTCCGTTATACGCTGACACGTATCCGGGAAAATGGTGAAAGTATCGCCTTGTTGGGCGGCGAAGAAGAAGAACGCAGCGACCTCAACAAAACCTTCTCCCATGTGCTTCATCAATGGGCACTGATTGCCCGGCAATATATGCGCACAACACTGGTGTCGCAGGTGTCCAGCCTGTTTGCACCTGTCGTTCCAATTCTGTTGTGCGCACCGAAGTTTCTTGATGGAAGCATGTCGCTGGGACAGGTCATGCAGGCGGCATCGGCTTTTGCCATTGTGCAGGGTGCATTTGGCTGGTTGGTCGACAACTACCCCCGACTCGCAGACTGGAATGCCAGTGCCAGGCGTGTGGCATCGCTGATGGTGTCGCTCGATGGACTGGAACGCGCCGAGAAAAGCGACGCGGTCGGCCGGGTTAAACACGGCGACACTCAGGGCGAGGCCATTCTCAGCCTCAATGATCTCTCTGTATCGCTGAACGATGGCACAGCTGTCGTCACAGAGACCAAAGTCCTGATAAACCAGGGAGAACGGGTCCTAATATCGGGCGAGTCCGGCTCCGGGAAAAGCACGCTGGTACGCACCATCGCCGGCCTGTGGCCATGGGGTGAAGGAAGCGTCGACGTGCATCCCGGTAAACGGTTGTTCATGCTGCCGCAACGCCCCTATATCCCCTCGGGAACACTGGGTCGTGCTGTTGCCTATCCCGGCGCATCGGATGAATGGCCACTTGATGAGGTAAAATCGGCGCTCGACAAGGTGGGACTGGGCCATCTGGGCGCAAAGATTGAAGAGGACGCCCCTTGGGACCAAACCTTGTCTGGTGGCGAAAAACAGCGCCTGGCATTTGCGCGCCTGCTGCTTCACAGGCCGGATATCATCGTGCTTGACGAAGCAACTTCCGCACTGGACGAAAAAAGCCAGGACAAGATCATGCAGACGCTGATCGATGAATTGCCTGACGCAACGATCCTGAGTGTCGCGCATCGGGCCGAGCTGGAGGCCTTTCACAGCAGGAAGGTAGTCTTGGAACGACGGGAAGGCGGTGCGAAGCTTGTCAGCGACGTCGATCTCGGCCGTCACCATAAAAAGCGCAACGTTTTCAAACGCCTGATCCCAAAGCCACGTTTGCTTCGATAGAGGGAAAAATCTGGCAGCTGCACGCCTGTTTCCGATTGCCCGAAACACTCAGGCTCTCTACAACTGCCGGTGTCTACTAAATCCCGCTGATTGTTTCAACCAACCCCCGCAAATATGGAGAATACCCGTGGCGACTGGCCTGATTGCTCTTCTTGATGATATCGCAGCAATAGCCAAGCTGGCCGCTGCGTCTCTCGACGATGTTGCTGGCCAGACCGCCAAGGCAAGTGTCAAGGCCGCAGGTGTGGTCATTGACGATACCGCCGTCACGCCAGCCTATGTCATTGGGCTTTCGCCAAGCCGCGAGCTTCCCATCATCGGGCGTATTGCGCTTGGTTCACTACGAAACAAGCTGCTGTTCCTGCTACCGATTTGCCTGCTTCTTGGATATTTTGCGCCATTCCTGATAACGCCACTGTTGATGATTGGCGGCATGTATTTATGCTTTGAGGGCGCCGAAAAAATCTATGGGGCATTTTTCCCGCATGCGGCCCATGACATGGCTTCAACTGGCGCAATCGTTGATCAGGCCACACTGGAGGCGCAGAAGGTCTCCGGCGCGATACGGACCGACTTTATTCTTTCTGCTGAAATCATGGCGCTGACGCTGGCAGAAGTTTCGACGTCTGATATGTACACGCAAGCGGCCGTATTGGCGGGTGTCGGCATTCTCATTACCGTTGCCGTCTATGGCGTGGTCGCCGTCATCGTCAAAGCCGATGACATAGGACTTCATATGGCCAAGACCGGCCGCTCATTTGTGCGCTCGTTTGGCGAAGGCCTCGTAAAAGGCGTTCCGGTTTTTCTCAAGGTTCTGGCGCTGGTTGGCACGGCAGCTATGTTGTGGGTCGGCGGCAGTATTATTGTGCACGGCCTTGCCGGCCTCGGTTTTCACCTGCCGGAACACATCATCGAGCAGGCGACCCACGCCGTGCAAAACGGAACCCCTGTGCTTCCGGGTGTTCTTGGCTGGCTCACTGCCTCCGTATTGCAGGCAATTCTCGGCATCGTTCTGGGTGGTGTTGTGATTGCGATCCTCAGCTTCATCAATTCAGTCAGGGGCAAACCAAGTTCTGCTCATTAACCCATCTTATCTAATTCTGCAGATGATTGCGCTCGACAAGGAACGTTTATCCATGCTGCGCTGTTGAACCACATTGCCAAAGTCTGAAAGGACAAGCATATGGTTTCCCCGCGCGCGAACTGGAAAGGCTTCATCAAATTCGGCGAAGTGTCTTGTCCAGTAGCACTCTATACCGCCGCGTCGTCGGCAGACCGCATCAGCTTTAATGTGCTCAACCGGAAAACCGGAAACCGGGTACGTCGAGCATTTGTCGATGGTGAAACCGGGGATATTGTTGAGCGTGACGATCAGGTCAAAGGTTATGAAATTGATGACGGGCGTTATGTCGTCCTTGAGCCGGAGGAAGTGGCAGCAGCCATTCCCGATAGCGACAAAACGCTGACGATAGAGGCGTTCATACCTTGCTCGCAGATCGACAATGTATATTTCGACAAACCATATTACCTGGCACCCGAGAAAATGGGAGCTGAAGCGTTCGCATTGTTGCGTGAAGGCATGGAAAAAGAAAACGTCGCAGCCATCGCCCGCACCGTGCTGTTCCGTCGCCTGCGGACTGTCCTCATTCGTCCTCACCATGACGGTTTGATCGCCTCAACGCTCAATTTCGATTACGAAGTTCGCTCCCCGGAAGAGGCTTTTGAAGAATTGCCCGATCTGAAGATCGAAGGCGAGATGCTGGAGCTTGCCGAACACATCATCGGCACCAAGACAGGCAAATTTGACGTCAGCAAATTCGATGATCGTTACGAGGCGGCAGTAACCGAACTGGTTAAGGCCAAGATTGAAGGTCGGTCGCTACCAAAACGCAAAGCACCGGTCGCGTCAAAGCCAGGCGACCTGCTTAAGGCACTCCGTGAAAGTGCAGGTATGGGCGAAGGCAAAGTCACAAACAAACGGTCTGCGGCCAACGCCAACAGAGGAAAAAAAGCCGACACCGGAGAGAAAGCAGACAAGACTGCCTCGAAGCCCAAACGCACCGCCAGCAAAACACGGCGAGCAAGCTAAACGGAGATTGCCATGGCCATTCGCCCTTATTGGAAAGGTTATCTCAAGCTGTCACTGGTGACGTGTTCGGTGCAGATGGTGCCAGCGACATCTGAAAGCGACAAAGTCCGTTTTCACACTCTCAATCGACCCACCGGCAACCGCGTTGTCAGCCATTATGTTGATTCTGTAACCGGCAAAGCGGTGAAAGAGGAGGATGAGGTAAAGGGTTATCCCCGCGGTGAAGACGACTACGTCATGCTGGAGGATGACGAGTTGGAAAATGTCGCCCTAGACAGTACCCGGACGATAGACGTTTCTATGTTTACGCCACGAGACAGTATCGACTGGATTTGGCTGGACACGCCCTATTATCTGTCGCCAAACGAACCGGTTGGTCAGGAAGCTTTTTCAGTTATTCGTGATGCGATGGAAGCGCGAAAAATGGTCGGCGTGTCACAGCTGGTCATCTCCCGGCGCGAGCGTGCTGTCATGCTGGAACCCAGAGGTAAAGGCATTGTGTTGTGGACCTTGCGCTATGGTGACGAGGTGCGCGATGAAAAAAGCTACTTTGATGGCATCGATAATGAAAAACCGGAGCCCGACACCCTGTCTCTCGTTCGGAAACTGATCAAAAAACAGACCCGTGACTGGGATGCAAAAATGGTCATTGACCCCGTGCAGGATCGGTTGCTCGACATTATCGAAAGCCGCAAAAAAGCACTGAAAAAGACCTCAAAAACCAAAACAAAAAAGCCGGCAGTGGAACCGCCCGACAACGTCATCAACATCATGGATGCACTGCGTAAATCGCTGGCAGGAGAAAAACGGTCACGAAAATAATGTACCGACCGATCCACATCTCACTCCGGAGATATGGCCTTGATCTTCGCCAGACGTTTTATGGCCTGTGCAAGTGAACGTTCGCTGTCACAATAATCCTGCCAGGCAGAGGTCTTCTGCAACAGGCCCGGCACTGTGCGGATGGTGAAACGTTTGGGATCCAGATCGGATTTGACCTGAGTCCACGTCATAGGCATGGAAACCGTCGCTCCCGGCCTAGCGCGTGGAGATAGCGGAGCCACTGCCGTCGCCATGCGGTCATTGCGCAGGTAATCCAGAAAAATTCGGCCATCCCGTTGGTTCTTGGCCATCTTGGTCAGATAGAGTTCCGGACTATCGCTGGCCATCTGTTCGCAAAGATTACGGGCAAAGGCCTTGGCATCGTCCCAGTCGGGGCCAGAGCTTTTGGGCGCAGCAAGTGGTGTCACGACATGCAGGCCCTTGCCGCCGGTGGTCTTGCAAAAACCGATCAGCCCCACCTCCTCCAGCCGATCGCGAATTTCTCTCGCCGCAGCAACGATTGCGGAAAATTCGACACCCGGACCAGGGTCAAGGTCGAACACCAGACGGCCAGGCACTTCGATACGGCCAGGATCACAGTTCCACGGATGAAGTTCCGTGCCACCAATCTGCGCAATCGCCGCCAGTCCCTCAACGCGGTCAATTTGCAGATATGGCTGTTTGTCGCCACTGATTGTCACAAGTTCCAGCAGGTTGGATGTGCCGCGCATGGCATGGCGCTGGAAAAACTGCTCGTCACCAATACCATCAGGTGTCCGCAATATCGAACATGGGCGTCCCTTGAGATGGCCAATCATCCACGGACCGACAGACTGGAAATAATGCGCAAGCGCCAGCTTACTTACCGGTTCGCCATCTCCCGCATCCGGCCACAGCGGTTTGTCAGGATGTGAGATCATCACACCCATGACCTCCGCCTTTTTACCTTTGGCCAGCCGAGCTGATTTGCCCTTTTGTGGTTCAGGCACATCGGATTTTTGCGGATTTGCAGGCATCTCAACCTCGACTTCTGCCGCGGGTTTGTCTTCCCGCAGTCCCTTGAAGGCAGCCTGCCGCACCTGCCCGTCGGCAGTCCATCCGGCAAACTCGATTTCCGCGACAAGTTCTGGCTTTAGCCAAACGATATCAGCGCTTTGTTTCGGTGCACCTACGCCGGTAAAGGGAGACTTTGAAGTCTCCATTTCCCGCAATTTCGGCAAAATTTCTTGCACGACCTTGGCGCTGTAACCCGTGCCCACCCGGCCGACATAAACAAAATGATCGCCACGATTGACACCGACCAGCAGGGAGCGGAATTTCCCGTTGGTTGTGGCATAGGCACCGATGACAACTTCATGGCCAGCACGGCATTTGGATTTCGCCCAACTGTTAGTCCGCCCGGAACGATAGGGCGCGTCACTTTTTTTCGACACGATACCTTCAAGCGAAAGACGGCAGGCGGATCGCAGAACCGCATCGCCACCGGTTTCAAAATGCTCGACATAACGCAAGCGTGTGTCAGCATCGGCCTCAGCAAGCAGAGTTTCCAGCCGTAGTTTACGCTCGGTCAGTAGCAGGTCGCGAATATCCTGCTCGCCGTCAAACAACAGATCAAACGCAAAGTAGACAAGGCCACCGGTCTGCTCTTCGGATAGTGCTGCCTGTAGTGCCGCGAAATCCGGTGCGCCATGATCATCAAGGGCGCAGATTTCCCCATCGATGATACCATCAGAAAGGCCGGACGCGGCCTTGGAAATGGCACTAAACTTCTCTGTCCAGTCAAGACCTTTGCGGGTCTTCAGGATTACCTCACCATCTTCAATCCGCATTTGAATGCGGTAACCGTCGAACTTAATTTCGTGCAGCCAGCCTTTGCCTGCAGGCGGCCGCGTCAAGGTCTGGCAAAGTTGTGGCGGCACAAAAGCCGGGATTTTTGATTTTTGACGGCCCGATTTCTGAGCACCAACAGATGCTGACTTTCGTTTGTCTGCAGCAAGGCCGTTATTGCTGTCCCAGACAGCATCGGCTTCGATATCGCCACTCTTCATCATGAAAGGTTTGGGTTTCCTGCCGTTGCCAGACGCGATTGTTTCCATGGAACGGCCGGAGGCGACCGACGTCATGTTATTGTCGAGAACGGCGGCGCCGTCCCCCTCAACGGAAAAGTCATCATTGTGCTTGATAAGCAGCCAGTTGGTGCGTTTGCCACCGTTTCGATCATGACGCATGCGAACCAACACAAAACTGCCATGCAGACGGTCACCCTCCAGCGTGAACTTCAGGTCACCCTTTTTTAAAGCCTCTTCGGCTGTCATATCGCCTTCCGGCTCCCAGTAGCCTCGATCCCACAACATGACAGTGCCGCCACCATATTGTTTTTTGGGAATGGTGCCCTCGAAGTCACCATATTCAAGTGGGTGGTCCTCTACCTCGACAGCCAGACGCTTGTCACGCGGATCAAGCGACGGGCCTCTGGTCACTGCCCAGGATTTGAAAACCCCATCCAATTCCAGTCGCAGATCATAATGCAACCGGGTCGCATCGTGTTTCTGAATAACAAAACGCAGGCGATTTGAGCTCTCCGGACGACCCGAACCGCTTGGCTCTTTGGTCACCTTGAAATCACGCTTCTGCTTGTAGGTAGAGAGCTTGTCTCTGTTCATGGACGCACCCGTAACAATCGCTCGAAGACCTGCTTCAGACCTCGGGTTCAACTGCAGTCGCGCGGTGTTTGTTCCTGAGGCGAGGTTAGGGCGTGAAAACTTTACTTCGGTTTCTCATTACGCAACAGCTACGACTGGGTTCAGCATAGCTGGAGAAACTCATGAAGATCAGCGCACGCAATACCCTGAAGGGCAAAATCGTGGAAGTAACCAAGGGCGCGACAACCGCACATGCGCGCTTTGATATCGGCAATGGCGTTGTTATGACGTCATCCATCACAAATGCCGCTGTTAACGAATTGGGTCTAGTGGTTGGTGGTGAAGCCTATGCCGTTATAAAGGCATCAGACGTCATGGTCGCGGTAGATTGAAGGCTAAGCTGACAGATCAGAAATCACTTGCCGCGACATAGAGTGCGGCGAGTGTCTCAAAGCCTGCCTGATCCTCCAGGTCGAAGCGACCCGGCAGCGGACTATCGAGGTCAAGCACACCGAGAATGCGCCCATCCTTGACCAGCGGCACCACCAGTTCCGAACGCGAATTCGCATCGCACGCAATATGACCTGGAAAAGCGTGAACGTCAGGCACAAGCTGTGTCTTGGCGTCGGCAACTGCGGTGCCGCAAACACCCTTGCCAACCGGAATACGCACGCAGGCAACCTTGCCCTGAAAGGGACCGAGAACCAGTTCGTCCTGCTGTTTCAGGAAATAGAACCCAGCCCAGTTCAGATCCGGTACGAGACCAAAAACTAGCGCGGAAACATTGGCTGCGTTGGCGATGAAATCGCGCTCGCCATGCAGAAGCCCTTCCAGCTGACTGTTCAGTTCGCGGTAGAACGACGCCTTGGCGGTGTTCTCAATCGTCTTGGTCGTAAACATTACATTTGCCCTGTCGGTAGTTTTCAAGCCTTCTGGCAATTGATGACATCACCAGTTTCGAAATCGCCTTGCCGCGTCGGTGCGATCGGCTTGAACAATGGTCTATCCGGTTTCAAATCGATAAGTGGTGTTTCGTCAAGGCAAACGCTAGCTCTTCAGAATTGATCATGCCGATAGTGTCCTGATTGAACCTTACCCTCCCAAAAATAGAAACACCGGCATACAACACCGGTGTTTCCTGATCTGGAGAACGCTACGCGAACTGCAATTCACCTAACCGACATCTGCCAGCAGCGACTTGCCAGCGCTATCAAAAACCACAGCCTTGGTCGGGTTAGCACTTAGCGCCAGACTTTCCCCGCGCTTGAGAGGCTGGTCGCCGTCCAGCACGGCAAGCCACAGAGCACCGGATGGCAATTCCAAGCTGACGATCGTCTCATTGCCAAGCCGCTCAACCAGACCGATCCGGCCAACGATGGAACCATCGGAAGCAGGAGCAAGGTCATGCGGGCGAATGCCGAGCGTCAGCTGATCACCGGTCTTCACTGAGCGTGCGTCGGCTTCGACCGTCAGCTTGACGACGTCCTGTCCGCTGACCGTAACCCGGCTGCCCTCTACTTTGTCGACGCGTACCGGCACGAAGTTCATCTTCGGTGAGCCAATGAAACCGGCAACAAAGAGATTGGCGGGGCGCTGATAAAGTTCCATCGGCGATCCAACCTGCTGCACGACACCAGCGTCCAGCACGACGATCTTGTCAGCCAGTGTCATCGCCTCGACCTGATCGTGCGTGACATAGATCATCGTCGCGCCAAGCTCTTTGTGGAGCTTGGAAATTTCCATCCGCATATCGACACGCAAGGCCGCATCAAGATTGGACAGCGGCTCATCGAACAGAAACACCTCCGGCTGCCGCACGATTGCACGACCAATCGCAACACGCTGGCGCTGGCCGCCTGACAGCTGGCCCGGTTTGCGATCCAGCAGGTGTTCCATCTTCAGGATACGTGCGGCTTCACGGATTTTGCGGTCGCGCTCATCCTTGGGAGTTCTGGCCAGCTTTAGGCCGAAACCGACATTGTCATAGACACTCATATGCGGATAGAGCGCGTAGGACTGAAACACCATGGCAATTCCGCGGTCACGCGGTTCGACATCATTACACAGCTTGTCGCCGATATGCAGTTCGCCCGAGCTGATGTCTTCAAGACCGGCAATCATGCGCAACAGGGTGGATTTTCCGCAACCGGACGGGCCGACGAAAACGACGAACTCACCATGCTTGATCGACAGGTCCACACCCTTGATGACGGGCAGTTCGCCGTAACGTTTGTGGATGGATTTGAGAGAAAGACCAGCCATGAAATTATCCTTTGACGGCGCCGGCGGTCATGCCTGCCACAATCTGACGGTTGAAAAACAGGAAGACGACCAAAGGCGGAATGGTAATCAGCGCGATGTTGGTGAAGAGGAGATTGTAGGACGTGTTGAACTGGCTCTGGAAATTGTAGAGCGTCAGCTGAACCGTCGCATTGGCGTTGCCCGGCAGGTAATAAAGGGGGTTCGTGAAGTCATTGAAGATACCAACCGACTGCACCACGATATTGGTCACCGTTACTGGCCATAACAGCGGCAGGATCACCCTGAAAAACACATCCAGCGGCCGCGCACCGTCGATGATCGCTGCCTCATCCAGATCGCGTGGAATGGTCGCAATGAAGGCGCGGTAGAGGATGATGGTGAAAGGCAGGTTATAGGCGACCTCAATCAGCACCATGCCATGCAGCGTACCGAATAGTTTCAAACCCTGCAGCAGCCAGATGGTTGGTACCACCGCAGGTGGGATCATCAATCCGGCAAGGATCAGGAACTCCACCAACGGGTTCCAGCGGGTTTTGCGACGCGCCAGGACGAAACCGACCATAGCGCCGAACACGACAAGCAGCGTCACGCTGGTAACGGTAAGGATGGTGGAGTTGATGAAAGCGGTCACCAGCATCCAGTTTCGCGTGGTGATCACCGTGACCAAATTGTCCCACAGATGAAACCCTGATGGCCAGGAGAAATCCAGCAGATTGGCCTGTCGCCTGTCCTTGAATGCCATCAGCACAATGAACGCAAATGGGATGACAAAAACGACGAAGGAGATGAGTAGAGCAGCAATGCCGCCAATGGTGGAAGCGCGGGATTTCACTGATGTCCCTCCCTGCGATTGAGGAAGATTGTGATCGGAACAACAAGGATGGCAATCAGGATAAACAGCACCACATTGCCCGCCGTCGACAGTCCGAAAAAGCCTGACTGGTATTGTTTGTAGATCACCGAGGCGATGGTATCGGAAGCAAAGCCCGGTCCGCCCTTTGTCATCGCCCATATCAGGTCGAAGGTTCGAAGTCCGCCGATGAAGGACAGCGTGATGACGGTTGCCGTGGCAGGTCGGCTAAGCGGCAAGGTGATGTAGAAAAAGTTCTGCAGCTTGGTGCCGCCATCGATGCGCGCCGCCTCGTAGTAGTCTTTTGGAATGGCCACGATGCCGGCAATATAGATCACAGTTGCAAGACCCACGCCCTTCCAGACATCAACAAGCGCAACTGAGAACAATGCAAGCTTGGGGTCTGTCAGCCAGCCAGGACCTTTTATTCCCAACAGCGCCAGACCTTCATTGATTGCCCCCTGTGTGGGGTGCATCAGAACAGTGAAGGTAATGCCGACACCGATGGTCGACACCAGCACGGGGAAAAACACCAGTGACCGCAACAGTCCACGCGCCATGATCTGGCTGGTCAGCATCACCGCCAGCAACATTCCAATGACAACCTTGAGACCTGAGGTGATCACCGCATAGATGATGGTGTTAACGAGGCCTTGAATGAGAAAGGGTTCGCGGAAGAACTGAATGAAGTTTTCAAAACCGATAAAGCTTGAACTGAACAGGCTCCAGCGTGTGAGGCTGAAGTAGAAAGATGCAAATGTCGGCAGAAGAAACAGCACGCCGTAGATGACCGCCGCCGGCAGGTAAAACCAGCCGGGATAGGACGACCGACGCGTGGTCAGGGTTGAAACAGCAGATGCGACCATGAGGACTCCAGAGACAAAGGCGGTGGCCTCGGGCAAATCTGCCGAAGCAACCGGATTATCGGCATTTATCTGCCGGACAGACCAAGCTGCTGTGCTTGCTTGCGGACATCTTCATCATAAAGTGCTGCAGCATCGGCTGGCTGGCGAATACCGGTGCCAACTTCCACCGTCAGCTGCTCGAGGATCGGTCCCTTGATCGGCGAGAGGAACTCCAGCGCCGGGGCATTTTTGCCGTTTTCAAAATAGGGCAGAAGATCGGTCACCGACTGCACGACATTGTCAGGCAGCGTGCAGCCCTTGATCAGGTAGGGGCCGTTAATCGCCACGGCCTTGCTTTGCGCTGCACATCCTTCCGGACTTGCAACGAAGGCGAGGAACTGCTTTGCAACATCAATATTGGCCGATGTCTTGGAAATGTAGAAACCAGCCGGCATCCACACGGTGAGGCCAGTGTCTTCAGCCTTGGCGGCGGGCAATGCGAAAAAGCCGACATCATTGATCTGGTCAGGATAACCATCAGAAAGTGCCGGAATGGCAAAGGTGATCATGGGGTAATGGGCGCCCTCGCCCTCGGCGATCATACGCAGACCATCTTCGTAGCGCGCAGCGCCAAAATCTTCATTGAAGAACCCGCCGTCGGAGACTTCCTTGAGATATTCGAAACCGCGCACGGCAGCAGGGGTAGAGGCAAATTTCACCGTCCCTGCGGTATATTGCTCGGCAAAGTCCGGCACCTGCTTCTGCACATTGTAAAAGTCAGCCAAGAGCAACACTTGGCTTGTCCAGGGTTCACCATAGGTCTGGATAACGGCGGGGATACCCGCTTCCTTGATCTTCTGGTTGTTGCTCATGAATTCTGCCCAGCTCGTCGGAACCGACAGGCCAAGTTTTTCGTAGATCTTGCGGTTGTAGAATATGCCACCGGCCTCAGCGGGGCGGGTTGGTACGCCGTAAACACCACTACCTGCCGTCACCACCTGTTTAAAGCTGTCAGCGACATTGTCCATGAACGGTTCGGCACTGAGATCGACAAGTGTCTGCTCCGGTGCCAATGCCTGCAGCAGCGAGCCGGTATTGTACCAGAAAATGTCGGTCATCTGGCCGGTTGCCAGCCGGGTCTTGACGATGTTGTCGCCTTCCCCGCCGCCGGGGCGCGCCTCGATGTCTATCGCGACATCAGGATTTTTCTCCTGAAAGGCCGTCGCCAAAGCTTCGGAAATGGCAATCGTGTGCGAGGCATTATCCACCAGAATGGTCAGGTTGGTTTTTGCCAAGGCTGCGCTTGAAAGTGCAGTCAGGGTGAAAAGGCCAGCGGCAAAAGCCGTCAGGGCAGTTTTGCGTTTTGTCATGTCCTGCTTTCCATATTGGACTGTATTGTATGGTATCGGCTCACCAGCCCGGAAGGCCCAGCTGCTGTGCCTGTTTGCGCGCATCTTCGTCATATCGTGCGGCGGCATCCGCTGGCTCGCGAATGCCTGAGCCGACCTCGACAGTCAGCTGTTCGAGGATCGGGCCTTTGACGGGGGAGAGGAATTCCAGTGCGGGTGCGTTCTGGCCGCCTTCGGCAAAATATGGCAGCAGGTCAGCAACCACTGGCGCTACCTTTTCCGGCAGCTCGCATCCCTTGATCAGGAAGGGACCGTTGATACCGACGGTATCTTCCAGAACCTTGCAGCCATCGGTGCTGGCGACAAAGGCCATGAACTGTTTGGCAAGGTCAGGATTTGCGGATGTCTGGGGAATGTAGAATCCGCCCGGCATCCAGGTGGTCAAACCATTATTGGCTGCATCATCGCCCGGCTGGGCAAAAAATCCCACCTTGTCGAGCAATTCGGGGTAATTGTCTGAAAGGGCCGGTATGGCAAAGGTCAGCATCGGGTAATGAGCGCCCTCGCCATTGACCAGCATACGCAGGCCGTCATTGTAGGTCGCCGCACCAAAATCTTCGTTCATGATATTCGCATCATGAACCTGCTTCAGCCTTTCGAAGCTTTGTGTTGCTGCTGGTGTCTTGGCAAATTTGGCAACGCCTGCAGTAAACTGCGTTGCAAAATCGGGTGCCGCCTTCTGCACGTTGAAAAAGTCAGCGAGAACAAAAAGCTGGCTGGTCCAAGGGTCACCGTAGGTCTGGATAAGCGCGGTCTTGCCAGCTGCCTTGATCTTTTCATTGTTGGCCATGAATTCGGCCCATGTTTTGGGGACATCAAGACCAAGTTCCGCGTAAATATCACGGTTATAGAAAATGCCCCCCGCTTCCGCCGGACTGATCGGCACGCCAAAGACAGCATCTCCAACGCTTACAACCTGTTTGAAGCTGTCAGAAACGTTTGCCATGAACGGTTCTTGGCTCAAATCCATCAAGGTCTGCTGCGGCGCCAGCGCCTGTAGCAGCGATCCGGAATTATAATAGAAAATATCCGTCATCTGCCCGGTCGCCAGCCGGGTTTTGACGATGTTGTCTCCCTCACCACCGCCGGGCCGCGTTTCGATATCAATGGTGATATCCGGGTTTTTCAGCTCAAATGCCTTCACCAATGCTTCCGCCAGAGCCACGGTATTCGGGCCATTGTCGATGAGCATGGTCACCGTGCTCTTTGCCATGACAGGGCCGGACAGCACCGTCATGGTCAATAGACCGGCAGCAAAACCAATCAAGGCATGTCTTCTATGGGTCTTCAGCATTGGTTTCCTCCCTGTTGGCCCACCCCTCCGCAGGCCTGCTGACGCCTTTGCCCTTCGCCTTACGGCGTACGGGCGTTAATCATGAAGTCCTCTTTGACCGCCCGCACCGGCGGAATGAATTTAAAGCTGATGGAATGTTTGCCCGGCGCCAGATCGCGACCGGTAAAGGTGGCGCCGTCAACGGTCACGTCGGTGTAATCATCGGCAAGTTTCAACACGCCGCGTGCACCTTGTGGCACTTCAACCTCATAAAGCGCAGTGTTGCCATTAACGGACCATCCGGCAGAGATCAAACCGCGTGGAGACTGGTGGCTTGCCTGAACCGGAGACAGATCTGGAATGATGGTTGGTTCAAAGACAATGGTGGCAAAACCGGGCTCGGCGGCATCCGGGCGGAAGCCGGCAACAGCCTCAAACAACCACTGGCAAACAGCGCCGTAGGCATAGTGATTGTACGAGTTCATCTGTGGGTTATAGATTGTGCCATCCGCCTGGACCGCGTCCCACCGCTCCCAGATCGTCGTTGCGCCCATCTTTACCTGATAGAGCCAACCGGGCACATTTTCCTGCAGGAACACATCCGCAGCCAGTCCCACCTCGCCAATCTTCAGCAAAGCTGGCAACAGCGCAGGCGTGCCGATGAAACCTGTGCCGATACGTCCCTCGGAACGAGCAATCGTCGCCTTGAAATAGCCCTTGGCCGCTTCCAGATGCTCGTCTGGAATAAGGTCATGAACGATCGCCAGCGCATAGGACGTCTGGTCATCATAGGCCAGACGGCCGGAGGTGGTGATGAACTCACGCTGGAAGGCGGTCTTGACCTGAGCTGCCATATCAGCGAGCCGTTGTGCCACGGCAGCATCACCGGTTATGGACGCGATTTGCGACACCAGATTTGCGGTGATGTAGAGATAAAGCGTTGCTGCGGCGTCATCGCCAATCGTTGGCAGCGGTTTTGCCGAAGGTCCAGATGGCTGTAGCCAGTCACCAAACGAAAAGCCCCGGGCACCCCACTGACGTGGCGGCGAAACAATCGGACCATCGCTGATCGACCAGACAAAATCGACCCAGCGGATCATCGCTGGCAGTGCCTCGGCAAGAATGTCCCTGTCGCCGTAATGGAGGTAGAGTTGCCACGGAATAACAGCAATGGCATCACCCCAGCCGGTCGAACCATAAAAGCCCGGATAAAACTCTGGCTGCTGGCGTGTCGGATCCGGCACCACATGCGGCACAGAACCGTCTTCACGCTGGTCCGCCATGATATCGCGTACATATTTGGCAAGGAAATCATGGGCATCCGCCAGATAGAGCGCAGTGCCTGCGAAGACTTGGGCATCCCCCGTCCAGCCGAGGCGTTCATCACGTTGCGGGCAATCGGTTGGCACTTCGATGAAGTTGCCGCGCTGGCTCCACACAGTGTTGAGAACCAGCCTGTTTACCAGCGCATTGCCAGAGGTGAAGCTGGCCTTCTGCTCGGTAACCGAGCTGATAGGAACGGAGTAAACGTCTGAGATCTTCGCATTACCGGTTGTCGTGATGCGGGCATAACGGAAACCGTGGAAGGTGAAGTGCGGCCGGTATTGTTCGGCGCCCTTGCCAGCCAGCGTGTAAATGGTGTGAGATTCTGCCGTGCGGTAATTCACGTTGTAGAAATTGCCGTCCTTGTCCAGCACTTCAGCATGCTCGACACGGACGCTGTCACCCGCATCGCCGCTAACCGTATAGGCAACGTAACCACCAACATTCTGGCCAAAATCATGCACGGTGCGACCTTCCGCATCCGTCCAGCTTTTGAGCGGCGCAATCGGCGTCATTTCACGCACCGGCGTGGTTTCATGTGCCACAAGGATTGATGGGTCGAACGCCACAACCTCGGAGCCAGCCGTCACTTTCGGCTGAACGCGCGCATCAAATGCCTCGCCGAAATAGATACCCGATTTGACAACCGGCAAAGTGCCACTCTGCCAGGATGCATCAGTGGTAAGCAGCAGACCGGCATCACCCTCGCCAGCTCGCAACTCTGCAATCGCCGCGATCTGGCTACCCCAGGTGTTGGTCAAGCGATGTTTGCCCCACATCAGTGGCGAGCGCAGCCAGCCATCCGCCAGCCATATGGTGATGGTGTTTTCGCCAGCCACCAGCAGATCGCTGACCTCATAGGTCTGGTAAGACAGGCGCTTGTCGTAGGTTGTCCAACCGGGGGTCAGCAGGTCGTTACCAACACGCTGACCATTGATGAAGACCCGATACAGCCCTAGGGCACTGATGCGAAGAACCTCTTTCCCGGTCTTATTTTCCAGAACAAAACTCTTCTGCAGGAAGGAGGCAGGCGTTCCCTCTCCCTTATCCGCAAGTGGCCGTACCATTGGCGCTGTCCACGGGTAATTGGTGATTGAATTGTCTCTCCGGGCGTGCGTTGACACTTTGTCGTGCATGCCGTCCTCCCTCAAATCCAGCTGCAATCATTCATGTAGAATGTTCTACGTATATCGTTCTACACTTTTTTCCGTTTGGCAACCCAATTTGTTCCGATAGAGTGAAAAGACATTGCCCCAGCCTGTTGAAAGGCTTTTGTTAGGCATGCAAACGGCACGATTGAAAGGTACATTTGTGGGTGAAAAAGGAACACGTGGCGGCCGGGTAACAATCCGGGAAGTCGCTGAAGACGCTGGTGTTTCTGTGGCCGCAGTTTCAAAAGTCCTGCGCGATGCCTATGGTGTATCCGACGCGTTGCGCGCCAATGTCCGGGCATCAATGAACAAGCTTGGGTATCGGCCACTTGCAGCCGCACGTGGCATGCGTGGACAGACCTACACGATCGGTTTGCTGCTGCCCGATATCAGAAATCCGTTTTTTGCCGACATCATGACCGGCGTAAATACCGCACTTGAGCGAACGCAATATCGAGCGATGATCGGCATCAGCCATTCGTCGATCGAAACGGAACTGGCGATGGTGGAATCGATGATCGACCGCCAGATGGACGGCCTGTTGATGATCGGTTCGACTGAAGACCGGGAGAATCTGAACAATATCGCAATACGCAAGCCTCTCGTCGCCATCGGACATCATGACCCGGAGGCTCAGGGGTTTGACACGGTCAACAATCACGATCAGCAAGGCGCGATGATTGTCGTCAAGCATCTGGCCGCAAACGGTTATCGCAAGATTGCGATGCTCAGCCTTATTTCCAGCACCTCCACCATTCTGACACAACGCGAGGTTGGATACCGTCGTGGCATGATGGAAGCCGGCCTTGGAAAATATATCAACATCGTACACTCCTCGCAGACGCTTCGCGACGTGCAGTTGACCGCACGCCGCATGTTGACAGCGTCACAGCGCCCCGACGCCATCTTCTGTTGGACCGATCTCATCGCTTTGGGCGTCATCAGCGTCGCCAGAGAGCTTGGCCTGTCGATCCCTGAGGACCTTGCCGTGGTTGGTTATGACAACACGATGTTTTGTGACTTTGCTCAGAACAGGTTGACCAGCATCGACCAATCAGGAGAACAGCTTGGCCTTCAGGCAACGCGACTGTTGATCGAACGCATCAACGGCCGGAATACTGCGGAGCACTTTGTTGTAACACCGCGTATCGTTGTACGCGAAAGTTCAACACCCTCCACCTCGCCAAAAGATCCAATCTGAAGGCACTCTCAGATATCTGAAGCGCTTTCATTAGCGGTAACTCAACTGGCATTTTCTACCGCGCCAATACGGGCTTTATTTTTGCGATTATCACGTCGCGAATCATCGAGCGTAACGGCTGCATAAATCAGGTGGTGAAGTGCGGTCGCACCTCATTTACCGCCCTGCAGGCCAATATTAGAATATTCTCTGTGGCTGCGCCGACACGCTTTCTCTTGCGTATCGTTACATATCGTAACAATTGTCACGAATAAAAAAGTTATAGTTTTTCAGTGGCTTGTCTAGAATCTCATGCATAGCGCGAACATATCGCTCATTGCAGGCAAAGTGCCTTCAATGTCTTTTCTGCGGGGGCAGACATGCATGAGAATTCAATGACGCCAGTCAACATAGGCCGGCGGTTTAATAAGGTAGCGAAAATCAGCCGCAACGCATTACTTGCCTCAACGATGCTGTTGACGGCATCCAATTTCGCTTGGGCAGACGAAATATACAACGGCATAAACTTCGTGACGGAAAACACCGACGTCATCGGGGAGGTATATGTAGCGAAGGAAGGTGATGGGGATCTCATTATTTCGAATGGCGCACAACTCACCAATTTCGAGGGCTACATTGGGCATTCCTTCGGAGACACAGGCTCTGTTAACGTTACAGGAAGCGGAACGAGCTGGGAAACCTCCAATATGCTGTTTGTTGGCTTTAAGGGTAACGGCCATCTCCTCATCGAAAACGGTGGCGTTGTAAAAAACAACATAGGCACAATTGGCGCTTCCGATACCTCAACAGGTACAGTGAATATATTTGGCCCAGGATCAATATGGACAAACACTGGCGCACTGGTGGCCGCCAATGGTACCCTCAACGTCATGTATGGAGGGCTTGCAGAAAGCACAGACGGCATTATTGGCGATCGGGAAAATCGTGTCGGTACAGCCAACATCATAGGTCATGGCTCTCAGTGGGTCATGCCCGGCATTCTTGACGTCGGTTTCGAAGGCAAAGGCATCCTCAATATTGAACAAGGTGGCGTCGTATATAATGCCGAGGCACACATCGGGCGTTTCTCCGGCAGCACCGGCAAAGTCAACGTCACTGGTTCCGAATCCGTGTGGAATAACAGCGAAAAATTATACATTGGTTTTTTCGGTGACGGCACCCTTACCATCAGTGACGACGCCGTGGTCACAGTCGGCACGCAGATGCAAAATGGTCGCTATGATGGCACGACCTACATCGCTTACGGAGATGGTACTACAGGAACACTGAACATCGGTGCGGCAGAAACGGAAATCGCAGCTGCGGCTGGCACCTTGAAGACAGATTCCATCAAATTCGGCCCGAATACACAGACAGGCACTATCGTTTTCAATCACACCGGCAGCAATTACACTTTTGCACCTGATATCAACGGGAACGGTAACATAAGGCAACTTGCTGGCGTCACAACCTTGTCTGGTGACAACGCACGTTTTTCCGGCACCACCACTGTCAAAGGCGGCGAACTGCTGGTCAGTAATGTCCTCGGCGGTACAGTCAAAGCCAGCAATGGCGGAACCATCGGCGGTACAGGAACCATCGGCTCAACAACCGTCACAGATGGCGGTATCCTTTCTCCAGGCGGCTTGAACACCGTTATCTACAGCCGAATGGCGACTTTCGGAGCCCCTTTCCACAACCAAATCGGCACATTGACGATCAATGGCGACCTGACGCTGAAAGACGGATCCACATATGCTGTCGATTTAAGTCACGCATCGAGCGATTTGACAAAAGTTACCGGCACAGCATCGATCTACGACGGCGCCGATGTTAAGGTGACGTCGTTGGACGATGCAACGAGCTACCAGCAGACCCAAAAATACACCATCCTCAACGCAGACGGCGGTCTCACTGGCAAGTTCAGCGAGCTCATCAATACGTCTTCGGCGTTTCTGGATATCACCACGTCATATGACGACTACAATGCGTACTTGAATGTCTCGGTGAAGGGTTCCGGCAACACCGGCACCAACCCGAACCCATTCAGCAGGGTTGCACGAACGGGCAATCAGAAGTCGCTCGCAGGCGCACTCGACAGTCTGGACCAGACACCAGATAGCGCTTCGTTGAAGCTTTACAACGACCTTTTGGAGTTGAGCGAAGACGAAGCTCTGCAGGCTTACCAGCAGCTTTCCGGTGATGTTTATGCGACGGCACAAGGTGCCTTCACCCAGACGAACCGCGCCGTAAACACCGCCCTGAACAGCCGTGTTCGCGCCGTGACTGACGGTGTTGCGGCACCTTCTTCGATGGCACTCGGTTATGCTGAAGAGAAGAAAACAGCAACGGACGAACGTTTTGCTGCTTTCGAGCCCAAGGAAGCCTTCGATACCGATCGTTTCGCCACTTGGGTCAACGGTTTTGGTTCCTGGGGTAAGGTCAGCGGCGTTGACGGCGGTTCCGATACGGATACGGCCAATGGCGGCGTGATCTTCGGTGGCGACATGATGGTCGGTAGCGACTGGCGTGTTGGTGTGCTCGGCGGCTACAGCCGGTCATTCTTCGACACGGACAGCAGCAACGGCGCCAGCACCAACTACCACCTTGGCGGTTACGCTGGTACGAAGTGGGGTCCGGTCGCATTCCGCACTGGCCTGAATTACACCTGGCACAATGTTGATACGAGCCGTACCATCACGGCGCTTGGCCAGACATTGTCCGGCGACTATGACGGCAGC
Organism: Rhizobium sp. BIGb0125; assembly: GCF_024810055.1. Classification (NCBI taxonomy): domain Bacteria; kingdom Pseudomonadati; phylum Pseudomonadota; class Alphaproteobacteria; order Hyphomicrobiales; family Rhizobiaceae; genus Rhizobium; species Rhizobium sp. BIGb0125. Next base: position 107,203 of record NZ_JANUDV010000007.1, on the reverse strand, counting down.
AGCTTCAATGCCTATGGCGAACTGGCCTACCGTCTTGACGTCGGCAAGTCTGCACTGGAGCCTTTTGCAGCCTTGGCGCATTCTCGCACCAGAACGGATGGCTTTACCGAAACAGGCGGCACGGCTGCGCTGACGGTTGACGATTCCTCGATGAACACGACCTTCACCACTGTCGGTCTGCGTGCATCTACAGATCTGGATATTGCCGGTGTAGCATCGGTGGCACGCGGCACCATCGGCTGGATGCATGCCTTTGGTGACGTAGACCCGGTATCCTCGGCTCGTTTTGCCACGGGTGACAGCTTCTCCGTGACCAGCACGCCAGTTGACCGCAATGCGGCACTGCTCGAGGCAGGTGTGGACTTGACCATCACCCCGGCATCGACACTCAGCTTCACCTATAACGGACAGATCGGCTCAAACGCATACGATCACGGTGCCAACGCAAAGCTTCGCGTGAAGTTCTGATATCGCAATAAAAAACTCAGAGCGGCGGTTTTCCGCCGCTCTTTTCTTATGAGGGCATCCACAGGCATGTCCCGCAGAAGTGGCAAATTTCGCACCTCACTCACCACTTGTGCTTGACAACATCACCGTACCGAGCGACGCGAAAACATTCGCATTGTGCCGTCACAGGCACAGATCGGACAGAACCATCAAATGAACAGGCCTTGCAGTTCGTGTCGATAACAAAACTTCTCTTGTCCGCGCTGACAGCGTTGATTATCAGCGCCACCTCTCTGCTCGCGGGCGAGACTTCGGACGGCATACGCATTCAGCAAGTTCCTGCTGACCTCTATGGTTCCGTGCCTTTGGATGGCTTTATCGACGTCGCACTCGTCAAGAACGAAAAACTGACGTTGCAGGATATGTTGCAACACCAGGCATTGTTCGCGCCTATTGAAGGCCATGACGTCAATCTCGGTTTTGTGCGCACCTCCGCCTGGTTGCGATTTGCCGTGACACTGCCAGCAGGCGTGAAGCGACCGCAGGATATTCTTCTGTCGATCATGCCGAACTTTACCGACGAGTTGGAAGTTTATGTCGGCGTTGAAAAGCCCGGAATGCGGGAGGCGGATTTCGACCGCTTTGAGATGGGCGATCATTCGCCACGCCTGAATGCCAACTTCAATACGTCGGCAAACGTCTTGCCTCTAGAGTTATTTCCAGACCAGACGCGGATCATTTACATCCGGGCGCACAACAAGGACGCCAGCCTCAACGTCTCGGCGGAACTGCTATCACCCAGCTATTATGACTACAGATCCATCGTCCAGAACCTCGTTCGTGGTATGTGGTTTGGTGGCATGGGCGTGCTGCTGGTTATCCAGCTGTTCTTTTTCTACTTCGACAGAAAGAAGTTTTACATTTTCCTGATGCTGGACATTCTGGCTGTCAGTTCGACCTATTTTGGCGCGCTCGGCATGGCGCGACTGCTGTTTTTCGACAATGGTGGCCTCGGTAACGACTACCTGTCGAGTACATCCTCCTGGTTTGGGCTGACCGCTGGTGCGCTATCGATAAGGGCCATTCTGGACCTCGACCCACGTTACCCGAAGATCGATCTCTATTTCCGCTTCGCAGCTATTGTCGGCATTGTCGGTGTTTTCTGCGTGCTTTTCGGGGTAAACCGCTTTTTTGTGCTGTTGGCCGGACCGGTCATCTTGGTCCTCACCACAATGGCCATGTCGGTCGCCCTTATCGATTTCCTTCGGCAACCCAATGCACAAACTGGCCTTAACTCCGCGGCATTCGGCCTGCTTTGGGCAGGTTTGATTGCGACGAACAGCCAGCGGTATGGCATTCTCTCACTCCCCAGCTGGGTGGCAGGCTCTTATGCCGCAACCAGCATAACCCACTTTACACTCTTAACCGGCTCGCTGGCGGTCCGGTTGCGCAACGCAGAAACAGCTGCTCGCAATGCCGATCGCCGTGCTTTGGAAGCAGCAAGTGCCGCCGAACACCATGCCAATGATCTTGTTCGCGAAAGAACGGGGGAGCTGGTGGAAGCAAAACGGGTGGCCGAACAGGCACTCTGCGCCGAACTGCAGGCACAGGAACAGCAAGTCCGGTTCATGGAAGTCATTTCCCACCAGTATCGTACGCCGCTCGGCGTGATCAGAACCAACCTGCAAAGCATTGGTCTGACCTTGCCAAAAGACGATGAGGCCAATCGGCAGAGACTGGACCGCGCCCACTCCGGCGTTGCGAGGCTGGTCGAGGTTTTAGAAGTCAATCTCACCAGAAGCAAACTGCAAGGCTCAGCCTTTCAGCCAGCACTGTCAGAGATCAGCGTCAGCAATGCCGCCATGAGCGCGGTCATAAGTGCGCGTGACTTGCTGCACGGCGTTACCTTGAATGTTTCAATCGCCCCGGACGTCGAACAGGCATTCATTCGCGCCGATAGCGAGATGTTGAAATTGGCAATTATCAACCTGCTCGAAAACGCATTCAAGTTTTCCGCCCCGGTTGGATCAACACAGGTTTGGCTGGACGTTTTCAGGGATAACGAGACTGTGCATTTCCGGGTTAGGGATAAAGGAATAGGTATCGAAGCAGAAGTCGTTGAAGACCTGATCGAGAACCACACACGAGGCACAAATTCTGCTCACATCGAAGGAACAGGCGTTGGCCTGTCACTTGTCAAACGTACCGCAGACGCCCATGCGGGACGCTTTTCACTTTCAAGCGGTAAAGACGGTGGCACTGAAGCGACCATTGTTTTGCCCGTTTTGGCGTGAATTATCAGTCAAATAAATATGCGCCCAATCCATCGGTTTCGATTGGAGCACTCGCCGCGTGATTATCACACGCGCTCACCACAGCCCGTAATGCACAGTCAAAAGTCAGTTCAATGCCCCCAGTATCTACCCCACCAACTCATGCCACGCGTCAAAGCGGAAATGGGCCGGTCCGAGTCATACTCGTGGAAGACGACCTTGATCTGAAGCAGGGATTGACTGATTTTCTGCGGTTGAACACCTTTGCCGTCACAGCCGTGGGAAACGGCAAGGAATTTGACCTGGCATTGGGCACGGAGGATTTTGACGTCGCCATACTCGACGTCAATCTGCCGGATACCAGTGGATTTGAGATAGCGCAGCGCCTGAAGAAGACAACCAATATTGGCATCATCATGCTGACCGCCCGCACATTGCGGGACGATAAACTTCGCGGCTACTCAGAAGGCGCAAATCTCTACCTGACAAAACCGGTTGATGGCGATGAACTGGTGTTTGCCATCAAAAATCTGGCGGACCGGCTTCGCCAGAGCGACAAGAATGCACAACCTGCCCGGCCTACCGGCAAGTGGTCGATAGACCGAGTCGGCCAGCGGCTCACCTCTCCGCAGGGCACGGTCATCAAACTGTCTGGCCGTGAGGCGACATTGCTTTCAAAATTGGCAGAAGACAGTAAGCGGATCATTGGCCGCCACGAACTCGGTCTCGCCATGGGATATCAGACGCTTGCGGACACCCGCAGTCTGGACGCCGTCTTGCAGCGATTGCGCGTAAAAGTGCGCGAAAGCGGTGCCGAACTGCCCATCCATGTTATCCATGGTGTCGGTTTTCAGCTCTCCAGCGAAATTACCCTCCGCTAGAATTTCAGCTTCCGCTGGTGCGGTTCACGCAAAGCCCGGCCAATCACCCGGGCTCTCCGTGTTATTACAGTTCGCGGCGAGAACTTTCGCGCCATTAAGCAGCGCCAAACACCACACGGTCGCCGGAGGTTGCGACGCAGTCTTCCTTGAGGCTGATAATGTGCATGTCCTTTTCAGCCCGCACTTCTTCCAGTAACGTACCGAAACTGTCGTAGATACGCGTCAGGATATCACCGGCATTGACATAATCATGCGGTTTGCAGGCCTGGACAGCCAGTCCACTTTCAGTGCAACGAACGATAAACCGTTCTGTAGTGATGATCTGGTCGGCAAAAACCGTTACCTCACCATCGACCATACCCAGATGGCGCATGCTGTTTTCCAGCCCAAAAAGACCGCTCTGCACAATCTCTTCTTCAACTCGGTTGGCATGGCCCAGTTCGAGCATAAAGGATGGAATACCCAGCGCCATACATTCCATGTCGAGTGAACCGGTCAAAGGTACCGGCTCGTCATTCTTGCCGAGCGTATCGACACTGCAATTGAGATGGATGCCATTTGCCAGCAAAAGTTCCAGCGCACGCTTTTCAGTCGCCGGATGTCCGGCATATTTCAGGACGGAGTAGGATTTGGAGCAATTGGTGACGCCAGACGCATGCAGGTCTATGAGGTAATCTGCATTCCGCTTGATCTCGTTTAAATGGTGGTAGGCGATCTGCTTGGTGATCGGACCGACCGGTTTGCCAGGATAGCTTTCACCCAGATTACCGCCATCGTGCGGCGTGAAGCGGGTCTTGGCAAAAAAGGCCAGCGGGTTGCTGATCGGGGTGATGATCACCACACCAGACAGTTCTGCCGGATTGAGCTTGTCAACCAGACGCAGGGCAGAGATGACACCGTTAAATTCATTGCCGTGAATGGCAGCGTTGACCCACAGACGCGGGCCATCTTTTGCGCCGTTGATGATATGGACCGGCAACGTCACCATCTCCCCGGTCGCGAGTGGCGCAACCTCGATAACGCCTTTCGCCTTGGCGCCCGGGGCCGCAGTTGCAGTACCGACAGTTACATTCTTCAACATGTTTAAATTCCCTTTTTGATTTTACGCGGCAACAGCCTGAAGGCTGGCGCAGAAACGCTGTATACGCAGGCAGGCCTCCTTCAGGTCCGCGATATCGCTGGCGTAGGAAATGCGGAAATGTCCCGGCAATCCGAAACCTTCACCGTGAACAAGTGCAACGCCTTCACTTTCCAGCAAGGCGGCAGTGAAATCCTCACTGGTATTCAAAACCCGGCCATTGAACACTTTGCCAAGTGCACCTTCACAGGAAGGGAAAACATAAAATGCACCTTCTGGCACAAGGCAGTGAATTCCATCTGCTGCATTGAGCATATCCACCACAACGTCACGGCGTTCATGGAACGACTGCAGACGCTCAGCAAGAAAACCCTGTTCGCCATCAAGAGCGGCAATGGCCGCGCGCTGTGCCGGTACTGAAGCACCGGATGTTGTCTGCCCCTGCGCCTTTTCCATGGCGGCAATCAATGCACGCGGGCCGCCCGCGTAACCAATACGCCAACCGGTCATCGCATAGGCCTTTGATACGCCGTTCACCGTCAGCGTACGCTCCTTCAGCCGCGGTTCGACCGCAGCAGGTGTTGCAAACGGCAAATCATTGTAGATCAGGTGCTCATAGATATCGTCCGCCATAATCATCACATCGGGAAATTCAACGAGTACGTCGGTGAGTGCCTTCATCTCATCGTGAGAATAAACGGCACCGGACGGATTGGACGGTGAATTGAGCATCAACCAGCGTGTCTTCGGCGTGATCGCCGCACGCAATTGCTCAGCGGTCATCTTGAAACCGTTACTAGCAGCGGCTGCGACAATCACCGGCGTACCGCCAAACAAAGCGACCATCTCTGGATAGGAGACCCAGTAAGGCGCCGGGATGATCACTTCATCGCCTGCATCGAGCGTCGCAAGCAGCGCATTGGAAATCACCTGTTTGCCACCGCTGGAGACGATAATCTCGTCTTCCTTGTAGGCCAGCCCGTTGTCACGTTCGAACTTGCGCTGAATGGCCTGACGCAACTGCGGCAAACCGGGCACCGGGGGATAGGTCAGGCCGCCTTTCATGATCGCCGCGCAGGCAGCTTCCTTGACATGCTCGGGCGTATCGAAATCCGGTTCGCCCTGGCTGAGCGCGATGACGGAAATGCCCTGCGCGCGCATTTCACGCGCCTTGCGTGTTGCCGCAATCGTCGCAGAAGGCTTTATACGGGTCAGCGCGTTGGAAATTTTAAGCATGCGGATACTCCTTCCAGTCAAACGATCTGGCATTTCGAACAGATTTTAAAAGTCGGTTTAGAGCACGCCGTGCGTGCGCAGCGCTTCGTTGACCCAGGCGCGATTGTTCTCGCCCTTTTCAATCGCCACGAGCTGGCGGGTTTCCGCCTCATGTTTTTTCAGTGCGGCCGAATAGACGGTTTCAACTTCGTCAAAAGCAATCGCCAGCGCACCATCATCGTCTCCGATGACCAGATCGCCCGGGTGTACCACGGTGCCATCGATCGAAATCGGCACATTGATCTCGCCCGGACCGTCCTTGTAAGGACCACGATGCGTTACACCGGCGGCAAACACCGGGAAGTCATGTTCCCGGATCCAGGCCAGATCACGTATCGCGCCATCCAGCACTACGCCTGCCAAACCGCGCTGGATCGCGTGCGACAGCATCAACTCACCCATCAATGAATTCGTGACATCGCCCCCGGCGTCAACGACAAGCACATCACCCGGCAATGCTATATCGAGCGCCTTGTGGATCATCAGATTGTCACCGGGACGGGTCCGGACAGTGACGGCAGAGCCTGCCAGCACACCCTTGCGATGCATCGGGCGGATGCGTGGACCGAAACCCGACATACGCGACATGCAATCGCTGACATTGGCAACAGGCAAGGCTTTGAAGTGCTCGACCATACGCTGATCGACACGGCGTTCGATCGTTCCGATCTTAAAGCCAATCATGACGTCATTCCTTTATTTCGTTGCACCCACAGGAGTGCGATCTTCAGTAACCCCGGCGTGCCACCCCTTCAGGGCGCCTACGAACGAGGAGATAAGGACATGGGTAACGCGATCAGCGTCCAGAGACCTGATATTGATGAGGTCGAGAATATCGCGCGGATCGAACATGGTATTGTAGAGCATCGCGGCATCTTCCAGCATGGTCGAGGGCAGCCCACTCTCTGCCAACGCGCCAAGCAGAGCGCGGCGGCGCGCCTCGACGCCAAGAACCGTACTGGCAACCTGTCGGTGCATGCGTTCCAGAAAACCCTTGCGTGAACGCACCTGGACAAGAACCTGTCCGTGCTCGATCACCACATCGACCCAGAACCGACTGATCACGTAGAGCAGTGCAGTCCCTGTTTCCTCACGCGTCACAGAGAAGTCCCGCAGCTCTGTCATGATACGGATCAGATAGGCTTGGGTGACCTCTTCCAGCGATTGGAAATATCGATAGGTTGTCGCTGTCGACATACCGGCCGCCTTGCCAAGATCGCTCATCGTTGCAGGCAACTTACCAGCGTTGAGAAGCTCTTCCATCGCATCGATCAACTGATCACGGCGAAGCATGACACGGGCGTTGAAAGGTGTTTCGTCCGGCTTTCCGGAATTGGGCGGTGTCATGCGGCAAACCCTCTTTTTTGCATTTTTTGCAACCCGGAATTGTTAATGGATTCGCGCCAGAAAATCTCGGGTGCGTGGATGCTGTGGATTGGCCAGCATTTCCTTTGGTTCCCCGGCTTCAACGATCTGTCCGTCGGCCATGAACACCAGATGGTCACCAATTTCGCGCGCAAACGAGATTTCATGTGTCACGATAATCATGGTGATGCCGGTCTTTGCCAATTCGCGCATGACATCCAGCACTTCGCCCACCAGTTCCGGATCGAGTGCGCTGGTTGGCTCGTCGAAAAGGATGAGTTCAGGTTTCATCGCCAACGCTCTGGCAATCGCTACGCGCTGCATTTGCCCCCCGGAAAGCTCGGCCGGATAGGAATGGGCCTTGTGCCCGAGACCAACCTGCTCAAGCAGCTTGAGGGCCTCGGCTTCAGCCTGCGCCTTTGCCACGCCCTTCACCTGGACCGGTGCCTCCATGACATTCTGCACGGCAGTCAGATGCGGGAACAGATTGAACCGCTGGAAGACCATGCCCATACGGGCGCGCTGGGCAGCAATGTGGCTTGAGGAAAGCTCCCGTAAATTGGCGCCTTCCCGGACATAACCGATCAGTTCGCCATCAACGGTAATGGTGCCGGAATTCGGTGTTTCCAGACGGTTGATGCAACGGAGCATAGTGCTTTTACCGGAGCCCGATGGGCCAATAATACATGTAACTTTGCCGGCCTCAATATCGAGGTCGATGTCTTTAAGCACATGTACCGTGCCGAAATACTTATTGAGGGAGTGGATCTGCACCATAGCGACCATCTCTTTTCTCCTTATGCCTTGCGCGGTTTGCGTGCCATGGAGGTGAAACCCTGGCCGACACGGCGTTCGAGGTAACCCTGCAGCAGGCTGGCGAGAGTGGTGACGACGAGGTACCAGAAGGTCGCAACCAGCAGCAGCGGGATGACCCGGAAGTTCTGCGAATAGACATTTTGAACCGCAGTCATCAGTTCACCACCGGCGATGAACGCGACAAGCGAGGTTGCCTTGAGCAGTGAAATGACTTCATTACCAGTTGGCGGCACGATGATGCGCATGGCCTGGGGAAGAATGATGCGGCGGATGAGTTTGCCGTCCTTCATACCCAGAGCACGTCCTGCCTCGGTCTGTCCGTGATCGACCCCCAGAAAACCGGCGCGGACAATTTCTGCCATATAGGCCGCCTCGTGCAGGGCAAGTCCGAGAACAGATGCCACGAAGCTCGAGATCAAGAAGTTGGTCGACACCGAATAATCGATACCGAACAGCGGAACAACCAGACCGATACGCGGCCAGAGCAGAGCAAGATTGAACCAGAATACCAGCTGGACAATCAGCGGAACGCCACGAAAGAACCAGATGTAAACCCGCGCCACCCATTCCAGCACAGGGTTGCCGGACATCGCCATGATGGCGAGAACAACACCGAGGACTGTGCCGATTGCCATGCACAGCGCGGTGAGCACGATTGTGTTTACAAGGCCGTACAGGATCGCTTCATCGAAAAGATAATTCCACACGACATTCCATTGCAGGTTCTCGTTTCCGGCCAGCGACAGGAAAAGAGCTGCGAGAATGGCGATAACGACGACTGCGGTGATCACGCGCCATGGATGTCTGGGTGGGAGAAGTTTTGGTTCAGTGGAAGTCTGTACGGCCATGCTTTTTATCCTTGGTCTCTTCGGTAACCTTACTCAGCCAGAGGCTTGGTGGAGGTGCCGTTGAAAACCGGTTCTTTCAGGGAGAGGCTGGAGAGTTTGTATTTCTCAAGAACCTTGGCGTATGTACCGTCGTCCATGATTGCCTGGAAACCTGCCATCAGTGCGTCAGCCAGCTCCTTGTTACCCTTCTTCACGCCTGCACCATGATATTCCGGGCGGAAGGGCTCTCCAAGAATTACGAGGTTCTGACCAGATGCCTCAATGCCAATACCGACACCGTAGGCCTGAACAAAGGTCGCCGCACGGCCGGTCTCAACCTGCAGCTGGGCCTCAGCAGGGGTCGGAACGATCAGAATATTAAGTGCTTCCTTGCCCTCGGCCTTACATTTTTCGGCCTGTGCTTTCATGACAAGCTCGGAGGTTGTGCCGCTGGGCGACGCTACCGTCTGACCGCAGAGATCGGCGACCTTGGTGATCTTTTCCTCTGTTTCCGGCCGCCCCATCAACACCATGTTGGTGAGGATGTAATCGACGAAATCAACCTGCTCCTGTCGTGCAAGCGTATCGGTGAACGTACCAATTCCAACATCAACACGACCGGCCTGAAGTGCGGGGATCAAGGCTGAATAGGCGATGTTGTTAAACTTCACGTCAACACCGAGCTTTTCGCCAACGGCATGCATGAGTTCCACGATAACGCCGCTGACTTCGCCCTTGCTGTCGACCTTGACGTAAGGTGCGATTGCAGTCGGTCCGCCAACTTGCAGCACACCTGCGGAACGCACCTCCTGCGGCAGAAGCTTGGTCAGGTCTGTCTCTGCCGCAAAGGCAGATGCCGTTGAAATCGAGAGCGCCGCGATGGCCGCGAAAATCGAGGTATGGATGATCCTGCGAGACATGTCATGTTCCCTTTATTGTTTGAAGCATCCTTTGTTTGCCCATTTTTCAAGCAATCATTTTTGAGAATGCATTCTCAAATAAAACGATCATTCTTTATCGAAGTCAAGCAACAGAAATAAATTTATAATCGATATTTTTCAGACTCTTAAGTTATAATTTCACAATCACCATTTTCGAATATGAGAAATGTTTCTCATATTTTATCAAGAAATCAAAATTTTTAGCAGGTTTGAATGGCACATGAGTAGCTAGAAAGAGCTTCCCCGCAATACAGTCTTCTTAAACGCAAAAACTCCCCGGTAAACCAGTTGCCGGGGAGTTCTTATAGTGGCCAATTGTCAGTTTAACTGATCGATTTTTTAGCCGTCTTACTGAATTGTCGGCAGGTGTTCGTTGAAGAAGGCGTTGCCCTTGGTCAGGACGGCTTCGGCATCAAGCGGCATGTCATGTTCAAGGATGAACCATTTCGCACCGGACTTTTTGGCCGCTGGCAAGATTTTTTTCCAATCTAGGACGCCGGTGCCGAGGGTGGCAAAACCACGCTCATTTTCCGCGGTCCCCGCAGGTGCATTGTCCTTTGCGTGGATCGCAAATACCCGCCCATTCAACGTGCCGAGAAACTCTGCAGGATCCGTGCCGCTGCGTGCTACCCAGGCGACATCAAGCTCGTTCTGCAGCTTTGGACCGGCAGCATCGAGCAGAAGCTCAAGTGCTGTCTTGCCGTCAAACTTGACCATTTCAAAGTCATGATTGTGGTAGGACATGGCCAAACCGGCAGCAGCCAGCTTGTCTGCGTAACCACCAAGCTCCTTGCCAAATGCCGTCCATGCAGCAGCATCAGTCGGGCGATCTTCCGGCTTGAGGTAAGGCACGGTCACAACAGGGTTGCCAACGGCCTTCTGCTCGGCAATGACGTCGTCCAGATTGCCGCGCAGCTTGTCGATCGGCACATGTGACGAGATCACCTTGATCTTGTGTTTCTCAAGCAGTGCAGACAGTTCTTTTGCACTGACCTTCTGCATGTCGACGGTTTCCACCGCTGAGACACCGGCGCGATTGAGAATGGCAAACTGCTCTTCAAGCGTGCCTGCATCGCGCAATGTGTACATCTGCGCTGCAATTGGCAAGGTTTTGTTGTCTTCAGCCAAAACCGGGTTTGCGATACCTGCCGCCATTGCTGCGACCAGTGCCATACCTGTGAATGTTGATTTCAAGGATTTCAAACGCGTAACTCCCTTTTCGTTTGAGCGGTAAACGACACGCAAGCGCCACCCTCCCCGGCCCTGCAGCCGGAGGTGAAAAAGCAGCCTCGAATGTGTGGTGTCGTCTGTTTCAGATAGACTGCGGGTTAGATGTCGATCCCGACCCAAGACGTGGTCTGGCTGGACCGTACTGCCGCATCAATGAACGCAAGCCCCGCAAGGCCGTCGTCAATACCGGGGTAGATCCCCTCCCCAGACGATGTATTCCCCTCCCTCTTTGCTATGATAGCATCTGCGGCTTCACGGTAGATCGTCGCAAACCCTTCCAGATATCCTTCAGGGTGGCCGGACGGCACTCGGCTGACGCGGTTGGCGGCAGGGCCTGCCCCGGCGCCATTGCGTGTAATCAGCCGCTTCGGTTCGCCATAGGGCGTGAACCACAATTCGTCTGGCACGCGGTGGTGCCACTCAAGCCCGCCCTTGTCGCCGTAGACACGCAGCGAAAGTGCATTTTCGTTGCCAACAGCAATCTGGCTGGCCCACAGCATACCCTTGGCACCACTGGCGTATCGCAACAGGATATTGGCGCTGTCGTCTAGTTGCCGTCCGGGCACGAAGGATGTCAGATCAGCATAAATGCTCTCGGGAATTTCACCCGTGACGAATGCTGCAGCGTTAAAAGCATGCGTGCCAATATCGCCAATCGCGCCGCCCGCGCCAGAACGGCTGGGGTCCGTGCGCCACTCCGCACCCTTGACGCCGGTTGTCTCCACCGCTTCCGTCAGCCAGTCCTGCGCATATTCCGCTTGCACATGACGCAGCTTGCCGATGGCGCCGTTGGCAATCATTTCTCGCATCTGACGCAACATGGCATAACCGGTGTAATTATGCGTCAGAATAAACAAATTGTCGGACGCCTTGACGATTTCGGCCAGCTTCTTGGCTTCCTCGGTCGTCGCGGTCACCGGCTTGTCGCAGATGACATGGATGCCCTTTTCCAGGAAAAGCTTTGAGGGGGCAAAATGCAGATGATTTGGCGTCACGATGGCGACGGCCTCGATACCATCGGCGCGCTCCGCTTCAGCCACAGCCATATCTTCAAACGAAGCATAGGAGCGATCTGTTTCAATACCGAGCATCACGGCCGAGGCGTTGGCGCGGGCGGGATCGGATGAGAGCGCCCCGGCCACCAGCTCATAACGGTCGTCAAGTCGCGCTGCGATACGGTGAACCGCGCCGATAAATGCACCTTGACCGCCGCCCACCATACCGAGACGAATACGACGGCTGTCGAATTTTTTAGTGCCTACTGACATGGGATTACCTTTCACAGACCAAGGATGCGACGGTTGGCGGCTTCATCCACCCCGCTTTTGGCAAAATCGTCAAATGCCCGCTCAGTCACGCGAATGATGTGGTTTTGAATAAAATCTGCCCCTTCGCGCGCACCATCTTCCGGGTGCTTCAGGGCACACTCCCATTCCAGAACCGCCCATCCGTCGAAGTCATATTGGGTGAGTTTGGAAAACACCGCACCGAAATCGACATGCCCATCGCCCAGCGAGCGAAACCGGCCCGGACGGTCAACCCAGCCCTGATAGCCGCCATAAACGCCGGATCGGCCGGTCGGATTGAACTCGGCATCCTTGACGTGGAAGGCGCGGATACGCTCGTGATAGATATCGATGAAATCCAGATAGTTCATCGCCTGAAGCACGAAGTGGGACGGATCATAGAGGATGTTGGCCCGTGCGTGATTGCCTGTCGCTTCCAGAAAACGCTCGAAGGTCACGCCGTCATGCAGGTCTTCACCCGGATGCAGCTCGTAGCAGAGATCAACGCCGTTCTCATCGAACGTATCGAGAATAGGTTTCCAGCGATTGGCAAGCTCGGCAAAGGCCATTTCAACGAGGCCGGTCGGACGTTGCGGCCATGGATATACAAACGGCCATGCCAGGGCACCGGAAAAAGTCGCATGGCTTGAAAGACCAAGATGCTGCGAGGCTTTCGCCGCATATTTCAGCTGATTGACGGCCCATTCCTCGCGCGCCTGCGGTTTGCCGCGCAATACAGCCGGCGCAAAACCATCAAACAACTCGTCATAGGCAGGATGAACCGCAACCAGCTGGCCCTGAATATGGGTGGAAAGCTCTGTAATCTCGACACCGAGCTCTGCAAGGCGACCTTTGACATCATCGCAATAGGCCTTGGACGCCGCTGCCTTTTCCAGATCGAAGAGTTTGGGATCTGTGGGCACCTGAATGCCCTTGTAGCCGAGCGAAGCTGCCCATTGGCCGAGATTGTCGAGCGTGTCGAAGGGGGCTTCGTCTCCAACAAATTGCGCGAGGAAAATCGCCGGGCCTTTGATCGTCTTCATATCCATACTCTCCTTGCATTCACAATTTCAGGTATCGCAGCTAAGGCTGCCGCGGTCGGCAGCGCGCCACCGAGCCGCGCACCACCAGTTCTGTATCCATTACGATTGTCTCGGCTGTCCGTTTGCCGTTCAGCCGCTCAACCATCAGCGCCATGGCCTTGCGACCCATTTCCTGACGGGGCTGGCGCACAGTTGTCAGCGGTGGTTCGAACGCATTGGCGAAGATGATGTCGTCGAAACCTGTGACCGACACGTCACCCGGCACCGACAGGCCACGCGCCCGCAATTCGCTGATCGCACCAATCGCCATCTGGTCGCTCGATGCGAAGATGGCAGTGAAGGAAATGCCGCGCTCCAGAAGGCCGGTAATTGCCTGACGGCCGCTTTCGATGCTGTAGTCACCGCTGACAAGCAGCGTCTCATCGTAATCGATCCCGGCCTCGGTGAGAGCATCGCGGTAGCCATCAAAACGCTCTTGCGCCAACGTCTCCGGGAACGGACCGGCAAGATGCACAATCTGCTTGTGTCCGGCCTCGATGAGGTGACGCATGGCATTTTTGGATGCCGCGCGGTTATCGACTTTGACGGTTGGTAGCGCGATGCCGGCAACGGTTTCCGAGGCTATGACGATTGGCGGCAGGTTATCCACCTGATCCAAAAGCTCTGTCGGAAACTGGCCCGTCATCAGGATCAGCCCATCGGCATGTTTCTGCCGGACCATATCGATGTGATTTGCTACCCGGTTCACATCGTTGCGGGCATCACCCATGAGAACCTTGTATCCAGCTTCGCTGGCCGCTTCTTCCACACCCTTGTAGATTTCGAGATAAAATGGGTTGCCGATATCACGAACCAGGAGAATGACGGTGTTGTTGGATTGGCGTCGGAAACTGGCCGCCTGGGCATTGGGCACAAAGTTCGCTTGCCTCACGGCATCGAAAACCTTTTTCCGGGTTTCAGGGCGCACCTTGTCGGGTTGCTGCAGCGCGCGCGACACGGTCGCAATCGACACGCCCGCAATGGCTGCAACTTCCCGGATATTCGAACCTTGTTCTTTGCTCATCTGTTACACACGCAGCTGCTTTTGGCGGCCATAAAGCAGCATCAGCGCAAGTAACGTGACACCGAATATGATCTGCCGGGCCCATACATCTAAGTTGAGTGTAATCAGTACGCTTTGCAGGATGGTTAGCGCAACAGCTCCGGCCATTGTTCCGACATATCCACCGGCGCCGCCCGCCAGTGAAGTACCGCCAATGACAACCGCGATGATCGACGGCAGGACATATTGATCGCCAACCGAAATGAAGGACGTGCCGGTGTAACCGATCACGCAGACCCCGGTCAGCCCCGCAAACAGACCGGACAGGCCATAGAGCAGCATGCGGATCAGGGAAACTGGCAGACCGACCAGTGTCGCTGCGCGTTCGTTTGAACCGATAGCGTAAATGGCAAATCCAAACGCCGTTCTGCGCAGCATGAACAGCATGATGGCAGCAATGCCCAACCAGACGAACAGCACGCCAGGAATGCCGAAAATCAGCGGACGGTTGATGAAACCGGCCAGCAGCGGCGCTGCCGCACCCGATGGCACGCCCTGAGAATACACCACAAGTCCGCCCTGGATCACCGCCGTCATGCCAAGTGTCATGACCAGTGGAGGAATACGCACAAAGGTAATGCCGATGCCATTGACGAGACCGATCAGGAACGGAATGCCGCCAGCGACCAGAATGGCGAGCGGAATACCGGCATTCTGGCCGTTCATCATGTTGCCAGCCAGAACAGCGCCGAGCGAGATCATGGCACCGACCGAGAGGTCGATACCCTCACGTCCGCCAAGGATCACAAGGTTCTGACCTGCCGCGACGATGCCGAGAATGGCGGCAATAGTCAGCAAACGAACGATCTGCGAGCCCTGCGCAAAGCCCGGTGACAACAATTCGCCAACCAGCAGAAGGAAAACAGATGCGCCAATGGCAATGGTTAAGGGATCGGTGAGCAGAGTTTTGATTTGCAAGCCCGGATTTGTCATATCAACGCCTCGTCACCAGAACGCCACCGGCAAGCGCCGTCAGCACAATCAAACCCTGCACCAATGTCTGGTACTCGAAGGGCAAGCCCGCAAAGAAAATCACATTGCCGATCATGCCAAGCACCAGCGCCCCAGCAATCGACCCCGTCGAACTGCCAAACCCGCCAGAAAGCGCCGTTCCGCCCAAAACTACCGCCGAAATGGATGACAGCGCCAGACTTGCGCCCAGCAATGGGTCGCCCGATGCGGTCTCACCTGTCAGGCAGAGCGCCGCCAGCGCCGAAAACAGGCCGGAGATCATGTAAGCGCCGATACGAATACCGGAGAGACGAAGACCAGTCTGAAAAGCACCGGTGCGATTGCCGCCGACCGCCAACAGATGCACATGAAACGGAATACGCGACACGATCAGTGTGAAGGCAATACCGGCGAACAGAACCCACACCACAAAAGGCAAGCCGATGAAGCTGCCGGAATAGGTTTGCCAATAGGCTTCAGGGACCGGAAGACCAGCCTGCGGCAACACCCAGATAGCAAGTCCGGCAAAAATGATGCCCGTGGCAAAGGTCGTGACAATCGGCTGAAAGCGCAGGCCGGAAATGAACAGGCCATTGACCAGTCCGCATACCAGACCAACAATGCAACCTGCCGCCATTCCTGCAAACACAGCACCGGCTGACCCGCCAAGCGCCGCAATCACGCTGACCGTAACAACATTGGCAAGTGCCACGATGCTGCCCACCGACAAATCAATGTCGCCAGCGAGAATGACATAGGTTTGGCCGATGGCAACGAGGATGAGCGGAAGAAATGTCGTCAGGTTGGATTGCAACACCGACGGCTGAATGAATGTGGGCTGCAGAAACGTGTTGACCGCAACAAGAATAGCGAGAACGACAAGCGTTATGATCCAAGGTTGCTTGCGTAAGATACCGGACGAACTCATGCGACGTCTCCATAGGCGGCGCGTGTCATGTTGATGGGGGTCATGTCTTCTCCGGTCAGTTCTGCCGAAATACGACCGCCGTTGAACACCAGAATGCGGTCGGCATATTCGAGAATTTCCGCGTCCTCGGACGAGTAGAAAAGGATGGTGGCACCGGCATCGGCCTGCTGGCGCATTAGGGCAAAAAGGTCTGCCTTGGCACCAAGATCGATGCCCTTGGTCGGATCATCCAGCAACAGCAGCTTCGGCGCGGTTGCCAGCCAGCGGGAAATGAAGATCTTCTGCTGATTGCCGCCGGAAAGCGTGCCGATCGGCATATCCATGCCGGCAAACTTCGTTTTCATATCGTCAGCGACTTTCTGCACACGCGGTTTCAGCGTGGCAGGGCGGATCAGCTTTTTCTTTTCGCGCACCATCAAAGCGGCGACGAGATTTTCAAAAATAGAACGCCCTTGAAAGGAGGCGTCACGGCCACGGTCTCCAGAGACATAGGCGAAACCGTTATGGACGGCCTGTGCCGGTTTGGCGATGGTCACCTTCTGGCCGGCAAACTGCACATCCCCAGATGTAAAGGGATTGGCACCGAACAGCCCTTTCAAAAGGGCCGATTGACCTTGTCCCTGCAGACCCGCCAGACCGAGTATCTCTCCCGGATAGGCTTCAAGCGTCACACCACGCACGCCGGTGCTGATCGCATTTTCCACCTTTAGGCTGGCTGGAGCGGCCAAACATCCCTGCTGGCGAGCCGGTGCAGCGCGAACATCCCCAACCATGTCATGAACAACAGCTTCACGGGTGGTAGTGGAGGTATCAAGTTCAGAAATTGTCGCGCCGTTCCTCATCACGGTGATGCGGTCACAAACGGCAAATACTTCGTCAAGACGGTGGGAAATCATGATGGTGGAGACACCATCGACCTTCTTGGCCCTGAGAATTTCAAAGAAACGCTGTGACTGGCGGCCGTCAAGTGCTGCCGTCGCCTCATCCATGATCATCAGGCTGGCGTTCTGCGCAAAAACTTTAAGAATTTCGACAAGCTGGCGCTGATCCGGCGGTAAGTTGCCGACAATCGCATCCGGCTCAAGCCCTTCGCCGGCAACACCGTCAAACAGTGCAATCAACTTGCGCGCCTCGGCGATCAGGGCCTTGCGATCGACAAACACGCCGCGCTTCGGCTCTCGCCCGAGAAAGATGTTATCGGCCACGGACAATTGCGGGATCAGGCTCAACTCCTGATAAAAAAGCGCAATTCCTGCATTTTCGGCGTCACGCGGGCTTTTGAAGTGTACTTCGCTGCCGTTGAACTTGATGGCGCCACTGGTCGGGGCTACTGCACCCGCCACAATCTTGCATAGCGTGCTCTTGCCGCAACCATTAGCGCCGAGCAGCGCGTGGATTTCACCACGGCCGACCGTCAGCTTACCGGCTGTCAGGGCACGCACGGCACCAAAATTCTTCGTTATGCCGGCCGCGTCCAAAGCGTTCGCCATCGCATGTCTCCGAATTGTACTTGTCATTGGCGGACATGGGAAAACACACATTGTCCGCATTCGAATTGTGAAATCCGGGCTGGCGGCTATCGCCAGCCCGAAGGCCATTTTATTTGAAGAACTCGCCAGCCTGTTCAGGCGTCACGGTTGCAGTCACAGACCAGTAGCCTGGCTTGCCGTCTGCAGCCTTGATGTTGTCAGCAAGGTTTTCGTTGTTCACGAAGGGGATCGGAATATAGATGGCGTTGCCATAGGTACCGCCAAAAACGCCGTCCTTGAATTCCTTGCCCTGCAGCTTCAGCACAGCAACGTTCAATGCGCTGGCCATAACGCCGGGAGGGTTGACTGAAGCACCGGAATTGAACTTTTCGGCTTCCCAGCGGGTCATGAAGTCCTTGCGGATTTCACCCGTCGCAGCAATGTCCTTTGCCTTGCCGGCGGCTTCGATTGCGCGCCATGCACCATCAGCCATGCCGTCCTGAACCCAGACGCCGCTGATATCAGGGTAGGTTGCGAGAAGGTTCTGCATGGCCTGCTGGCCCTGCGCCTGGTCCCAGCTCGCGTTGGCTTCGTTCAGGACCTTGATGTCAGGATACTTGGCAAATACTTCGCGGTAGCCAGCAACGCGCGCTTCGTTGGCAGGGTTGCCTGCAATGCCGTTGATCGCAACAACGCTGCCCTTGCCCTGCAATGTATCTGCAAGCCACTGCGCGGACTGTGCAGCCCATGCCTTCTGGTCGATGCCGACATAGATGGCATCCTTGGAGGACACTTCCGCATCTGTCGCGATCACGAGGATGTTGCGTGCCTTGGCCTGCGCAAAGATTGGGTCAAAAGCAGTCGGACTACCCGGATTGATCAGGATCGCATCAACGCCCTGGTTCATGAAGTTCCTGATATGGCCAATCTGTCCCTGCACATCGACATTGCCGCTCTGGACAACAACCTCAACCTTGACGCCCTTATCGCCCCAAGCCTTTGCAGCAGCCTGAGCCTCTTCGATCATCTGCGTGCGCCATTCACTGCCGACGAACGAGTTGGAAAGACCGATCTTGAAGCTCTGCTCCTGGGCGTGCACGGACGTACCGGCCGCAAGCACCATCGCAGCGGCAGCCATCAAATGTCTAAACATGAAATTTTGCTCCTCCAAGCACGGATATACACTATGAAACCGTTTACATCGACGAATGTAACCGGTTTCACTATTGAGTCAATCCTATGACACCTGTTTTGTTGTCGCTGGGATAAAGGGCTAAAAGATGAAATAAAGCAGCCTGTTCAGAGAATAGGCGCGCAACATCCCGGCATTGAACCGTAGTGTCAGGGACTGACAATTCAATAAAAGCGGAGTGTCCTCTCATTGCTGATACAGCATTGAGAGGACACTCCGATAACGATCCTTCGTGACGACGGAAGGCGAGAAGCCGATTGTATTGTTTGGGGACGCCTCAGCTGTCCACTAAGGCCGCCTTCTGTTGTTCACCCAGTAACTTCAGGGCAACAATCGACGCGTTTTTCACGTGTTGCGAGGCGTACTTCCGTGCGGCCTCGGCATCGCGTGACTGTAAAGCCTTCGTGAGTGCATCGATTTCTGCAAGGCTCTGGGAAATCCGTTCGGGGTGCATAAGAGACGTTGCGCGCAGAATATTGATGCGTGAGAAAAGGCTCTGGAGGACCTCCCGCACCAGCGTGTTGCCACAGCGCCCGAGCATGATCGAATAAAGACGGCTTTTGGCTTCAAGCACCTCGGCCGTTTCGCCAGCAAGTGCGTGGCCGCGCAGAACCGCCGCTTCGCGGCCAAAGGCATTCAAGTCTTCATCCGAGCCACGCGTTGCAAATTCCTGGGCAGCAAAACCTTCCAGCAATTCACGAAGCGCGTAAATTTCGCCGGCTTCTTCAAGCGAAATGCTGGCGACAACTGGCCCCTTGTGGGGGACGATTTCCACCAGCTTTTCCGCTTCGAGCTTGCGCAGTGCCTCGCGCAGAGAAGTCCGGCTTACACCAAGCTCCTCGCACAATTCACGCTCGACGAGGCGGCTGCCCGGAGCATATCGACCCGAGGTGATGCCGTCTCGTACGGCGTTTTCTATCTGCCGGCGGAGCGTATCCGCTTGCAAGGCAACCCCACGCACAACCATCAGTAATTCCTATATTACATTATGACCATCCGACATTTACATGATCCGCAGGTCTGTAACAAGTTGTGTCCGCCGACGATAAAGACCCGTAGTCTACACGTGGAATGCCGTACCGGACGGTGATCAGGCACCTGCAGATGCGAATTGCTCGGCCGTCACTTCTTCTTCCCACACGGTCTTGCCGATAGAAACGGCAGTGTGAAGGAGGTAGCTCGTGGCCGTTGCACCGTGCCAGTGACGCTCTCCCTCTGGAATCCAGACAATATCTCCCACACGAATACGTTGAGCTTGTTCACCATCCACACAAACCCAGCCTTCGCCGGCAACAACGGTCAGCACCTGCCCGGTCTCATGGGTGTGCCAGTAGGTACGTGCACCGGGCGTGAAGAACACATTGTTGATTGTCACGCCATCGGTCGTCGGCATGATCGGGTCAGCATGAACCGTTCCCGTAAATGTCGAAGATCTAACTTCGGAAACCGCGCCAGTCTGGCGGCCATGGAAAATCTTCATCACATCAGTCCTTTTTGTTGTGCAGGCGAACGCCGCCCGAAATGTCCCCGATTGCATCAACGACGCGATTGCTGATCACATCGCCATAACCAAGCGCAGTCGCAAGACCAAAGCTGGCCATGGGCCCGGCAGAGTTGAGAGACGAAACGCCTAGTTCGTGTAACATGTCACAATAGAGCAAAACATCCTTGGTCATCAGCTTGCTGGTCAGGCCGCCTTCCAGATAATCACCGTCGACAATCTTAGGGAAGCGGTTCAGCGTTGCGAAGTTAACACCACTGCTGGCATTGAGCACATCCAGCAGCTTGTGCAGATCAAGACCGGCCTTCTTGCCCGCCACCATGACTTCCGCCGTCGCAGCAAGGCTGACGGCGTTGAGGAAATTGTTGAGAAGCTTGGCGGTGTGACCCGCGCCGCAGTCGCCCATGACGATCACTTTGCTGGCAATCAGCGAAAACACGGGCTGCAACCGTTCAATGGCGCCGGCGTCGCCGCCCACCATCAGCGTCAGGGCGCCTTTTTCGGCAGCGGCAGCGCCACCGGAAATTCCGGCATCAACCAGGAACGCACCCTTTTCCGCAAAAAGACGGGCAAGTCTTTTGGTCGAGGCGGCCGACGCCGTGCTCATATCCGCAACAACCTGTCCGGGGCGGATATGCTGGAGAACTCCATCTTCGCCCTCCACGACACGTTCGATCACGACGCTGTCAGGCAAAGAAAGCAGGATGATATCTGCGCCTTCCATCACCTCCCGAATGCTTTGGGACGGTGTCGCACCAAAACGCGCTGCTGCCTGCGCATCCTTGTCGTAACCGAGGACTTCGACGCCGCCTGCCACGATGCAGCGCGTCATGCGTCCTCCCATATTGCCAAGTCCGATAAATCCCACTTGCGGATTAGACATCCTGCTTATCCTCGATACAGCACCCAATTCCGTTGCCAGAATGCTGGCATTGCGGGCGCGTTTTCCTCACTCACGCTCATCCATCGCCAATGGCACTGGCGCGCGGACAGTTCATTTGCCGCTTCCGTTCAAGGCTTCACCAGCCTTTGCCTGCTCTGCCTGCCATTCCTTGATGGCCGTGCTGGCAGTTCTGAACGCGGCAAGAGCCGCCGGAGCGCCGCAATAGACCATGGCCTGCAACAAAACGGCCTGGATTTGGTCTGGTGTCACGCCGTTGCGCAAGGCACCGCGCACATGCACCGCCAGTTCGTGGTGCTGGTTCATGGCCGTCAGCATGGCGAGATTGAGCATGCTACGGGTTTCAAACGGTAACCGTTCGTCGCCCCAGACCTCACCCCAGCAATATTCCGTGACTAGCCTCTGGGCTGGCCGGTTGAAATCGTCAGCATTTTCCCACGACTTTTCGACGTGGGCTGCGCCCAGCACGCGTTTGCGGTTCTGGAACCCTTTGGCGAAGATTTCGCTTTCAGTTGGCATTCCGATGTGCCTCCCTCGTTATCACTGTTATTGCTATCGGGCTGACCTGGATGACCGTGCTCATTCGCCGGCTCCGTATCCAATCATCGCCTTGGTTTCGAGATACTCGCGCAGTCCCGCCTCGCCCCATTCGCGGCCATTGCCCGAGCGGCCAAAACCACCGAATGGCGCACCGAAGTCAGCAGGCGGATAATTGATATGCACCTGACCACCATTGAGCCGCCGGGCAATAGCTCGCGCCCGCTCACGGTCTGCCGACTGGACATAGGCGGCAAGGCCGTAAAATGTGCCATTGGCAATGGCGACGGCTTCATCTTCACTCCGATAGGGAATGATCGACAGAACCGGACCAAAGATTTCTTCCTGCGCAATGGCCATGTCCGGCCCAACATCGCTGAACACTGTCGGGCGCACATAATAGCCGTCTGGCAGACCTTCAGGACGTTCAGCACCGCCAGCAACAAGTGTTGCTCCTTCTGCCACACCACTGTTGATGAGGCTCAGGACACGATCAAACTGGCTGCGATTGACGACCGGGCCGAGCTGGGTATCGGCGGCATCCGTCGGTCCAAGACGATAGGCATCCGCGGCGTCCGCGGCGATTTTGGACGCGCGGTCCATCAGATGCGCGGGCACCAGCATACGGGTGGGGATCGAGCAGGATTGGCCCGAATTGGTAAAGCAGGCCGCCACGCCTCGACGCACAGCATCTTCAAGATCAACGTCATCAAGCAGAATATTGGCCGACTTGCCGCCCAGTTCCTGCGCGACCCGTTTGACCGTCGGAGCCGCTGCCCGCGCCACCTCGATGCCAGCACGGGTCGAACCGGTAAAGGACACCATGGCAATGTCGTCATGGGCTGCAATGGCAGAGCCAACCGTTGGACCATCGCCGTTGACGAGATTGAAGACACCGGGAGGCACACCCGCCTCATGCAAGACTTCGGCAAATAGAACCGTGCTGATGGCGGAGAATTCGCTGGGCTTCAGAACCATCGTGCAGCCAGCAGCAAGTGCTGGCCCTACCTTCACGATGACCTGATTGACCGGCCAGTTCCAAGGCGTGATCAGACCACAGACGCCAACCGGCTGGTGCCGCAGGCGCGTGCCGCTATCCATGTCCTCTTCGAAACGAAAGTCTCTCAGGACCTTCAGCAGCGCCTCGATATGCAAAGGTCCACGCGCCGCCTGCCCCTTTGTTGCAAAGGTAATGGGCGAACCCATTTCCACACGCATCGCTTCGGCAAACTCATCATAACGACTGTTATAGGCAGCAAGAATCCGCTCAAGCAAAGCAATGCGTTCTTCGACGGTCGTGGCGGCAAAGGCCGGTGCTGCACGTTTGGCGGCCGCCACGGCTCTGTCAACATCCGCTTCATTGCCGAGAGACAGCCGACCAATGACCTTTTCGGTTGAGGGATCGATGAGATCCATGGTGCTGCCACCAACTGGCTCAACCCAGGCACCATCAATATAAAACTTGTCCAGGACGATCATGGCGAAACCCTCAATCCTGTTCCTGCTCGAGCAGGCGATACATTTCGGTGTGATCAGCAGTTGGGCCGACCTCGCCTGCCTGCTCATGCCAGAGGTCGATACCGTTGCGTCCGAAGGTCAGCGGATAATCAACCGATTGCGCCAAGGCACGGGCAATGCCCAGATCCTTGTCCATGAGATGCAGTGAAAAACCGGACCCGTAGGTGCCCGACAACATAAATTGTTTGACCTTGTTTTCAGACGTATTGCTCTTGCCGGATGAGGCGTTGAGCACATCCGTCATCGCCTCAGGCGAAATGCCAAAGCGCTGTGCAACATGCAGCGCCTCAACCGTCACCATCAGCCCGCACGCTGACACGAAGTTGTTGAGCGCCTTGGCCGCATGGCCAGACCCGGCCGGACCGATAAACAGAATGGAGCCGCCCATTGCTTCAAGCACCGGCATGGTCTCGGCTTTCACTGTTTCCTTGCCACCCACGAGAATGGCAAGTGTGCCCTCCCGGGCTCGCTTGACGCCACCGGAAACCGGAGCATCAAGATATTCCAGCCCCTGAGCTTCGAGCGTTGCCGCCAGATCACGCGACCGCACCGGCTCGGACGAACTCATGTCGACGACCAGCGAGCCCTTGCGCAGCGCTGCTGCCCAACCATTTTCCAGAAGAACCGTTTCAACGATCTTGGAATTCGGCAGCATGGTGATCAGAACATCAACCTCACCCGCCACATCTTTCGTTAATGGCGATACGGATAGCTCATCACAGATCGCGCTGACCCGCGCCGGATCTGCGTCCGCCACCAGAATGCGAAATCCTGCCTTAACCAGGCATGCACACATCGGCGCGCCCATCATTCCCAATCCAATGAAGCCTATTGTTTTTCCGGCCATCTGATTGTCTAACCTCACCTGTTTTCATCGCGCTCCGGCCCAATGCCAGAAGTGGTTTTAAAACCTGCCGTTAACGCAGGGCGGAAAAATCCGTTGGAGCAAGGAAACTGTTTTCCACCCGTGCAACGATCGGGCGTTCGCGTTCGGTTTCCGCACGCGCAGCGATCCAGTCAGCGTCGGCTTGGAATGCGTTCCAGCGCTCTTCACGTTCGGCCATGCTTTTCCATTTGAGAATGTAACCGAGCGTGTGATTGTCACTGCCGACAAGCGTCGTCCAGAAACCCACCTGTTCGATGCCATATTTGTCGAAGAAGCCGAGCGTATGGCTACGGAAACGGTCGAGAAGAGCTGGCAGTCTGGTGGGGGCGCAGTAGTAGACACGCATTTCAAGGATCATCGGATTTTCCTCCCGGATCATCAATCAAGTTTACGTTACATTGCAGTAATACAATATGTCAATAATACAAAATTATCGATCAGATTGTTAATTCGTCGACATCCAGTTTGGCAATCATGCCTTCGGTCTGATTGCTGTAAGCCGGATATCGTTTGAGCACCTCCGGATCGTGCCCGGGAACAATCAGGCGCTTCTCACCGGCCAGCTGCATCAGCCGTCCGTAGCCAGCGATCGTCTGTGAAACGCTGTCGCAAGTCGGGAAAACCCGGCCGGAATTCATATGAGCGTAGTGGTGGGACGCGTCAGAGGCGAGCACGACTGCGCCACGCGCCGTGTTGACACGCACGCATTGAAGGCCGCGCGAATGGCCACCGATATGATGTACGGAAACGCCGGGAAAAAGCTGGTCGTCCCCATTTGCAAAAGCGACCTTGCCTGCGTAAACGCGGCGCACCATGCCCGTCACATCCTCGGCCTCATATGGGTGGTTTAGCGTGTGGTGACACATGCAGGGACCGGTCGCGTATTGCATCTCGCTTTCCTGCATATGGAAGCAGGCATTGGGGAACATGTCGTTGTTGCCGGCATGGTCGTAATGCATATGGGTAATGATGACGTGCTGTACGCTGGCGCAATCCACACCCACGGCCGAAAGGGCCTGATTGACGGGTGTGGTCAGTTCGCGCGCTCGGCGATTGCCGCTGTCCGGATTAAAGCCGGTATCGACAATGATGGTGCGCTTGTCATTGCGGATCACCCACACAAAATAGTCGAGTGGCATCGGCCGGTCATGTTCATCACCGCCGATGAAATTCTGCGAAGATTGCCGCCCGTTATGGGCATATTTCACGGCAAGAACTTCATATGTCTCGTCAGCCATTCCATCCTCTTTACGCTTGCAGCGCGCGGCGCAGTATCCAGAGCCGGGGCGGGTTGAACCGCCCCGGTTATGACGTCCTCACCCGGACACGATGTCCGGGCTAGCATCATCATTTCGGCCAGATCGGCTTTGCAAGCGCCAGATCGTCAGGATAAACGGTAACCGGAATACCCTTCTGCCACTGGATGATCGTCAGGCTGGCGCCTTCGCGATGGCCCTTGTCGTCAAAGCTTAGCGTACCGCCGGGGAAATATTTGGCCGGACCGGCATTCAGCGTTCTCAACGCTTCACCAAGAGCGGCACGGTCACGGCTGCAGCTCTTGTCCAGTGCATCCTTGAACAACCAGATATCGCCATAGGTCGAGATGGCATTCTGCGTCATCCATGGCTCGCCATACTTTTCGTTCAGACGCTTGATCAGGTCTTCCTGACCTTTGGTGCCCCAGTTCGCCACCGCTGACATCACGCCTTCAAGCAGGTCGGCCTGCATGGTGTTGAGTACTTCCGGTTCGGCAATAGCAATACCAAAGGAAACCACAGGTGTGTTGACCCGGAACTCCTTCATCTTCTCAAGGATCAGCTTGCTGTCTGAGATAACCGTCGGCAGGAAAAACAGCAGATCCGGCTTTTGCTGCCGCACTTGCTGCACAAGCGAGGTCGCGTCCGCCAGCGGCGGCGTGAACACCTGCTCGAAGGACAGGTCAAGACCGACATCCTTCAGAAGGCCCTTCTTCATGCGATCAACAGAGGCAAGCGATGCAGCCGTGTTATCGGTGATGATCGCCACGGTCTTTGGACGCGTGCCGGTTTGCTGCTCGGCAAGGTCAAGGATGATCGGCAATGCGATTTGTGCCTGCACACCCGCGGTCGCAGAAGTCTGGAAGATGTTCTTGAAACCGCGGCTGGTGATGAGGTCGGAATAGGACAAGGTCAGAAGCGGCAGATTAGCACGTTCCGTTACTTCGCTGACCGCGAGCGTGAACGAGCTCAGATAAGCGCCAGTTGCTCCGACAAGGCCCGGAAAGTCCGCAACCATGCGCTGGGCAGAGTTGGTGGCTTTTTCAACGGAATCGCCTGAATCGATAGTGACAAGCTGTAGAGGCGCGCCGCCCAGGCAAGCGATGCCGCCGGCTTTATTGACGTCCTCGACTGCCATTTCGGCGCCCATTTTCATGACCTGACCCGGACGGGCATAAATGCCCGATGTCGGCGCGATCAAACCAATCTGGATTGGTTCTGCCGTCTGGGCCTGCGCCAAACCGGCATTCAGCACTGTTGATGCCAGTGCTGCTGTCAGAAAGAATTTTGCATTGCTTTTCATGTGTTCACTCCTCCACACATTATTGCTTTGTTACATTCCAAGATATGCCTGACGGACGCGGTCGTCGGCCTTCAGCGCCTCTCCGTCTCCCTCGAGCACAATTCGTCCCGTTTCCAGAACGTATCCGCGATCTGCAAATTGCAGGGCCTCGGCGACCCGCTGCTCCACCAGCAGGATCGAAAGACCTATGTCACGCCTGATCTCCATCATCTTGTCGAACACAAGATCGGCGGTGGATGGAGCAAGTCCCATGGATGGCTCATCAAGCATCAAAAGCTTTGGAGATGATGCCAAACCACGACCTATGGCCAGCATCTGCTGCTGACCGCCCGACAATGTGCCGGCATACTGGCCAGCACGCTCCTTCAGCACCGGAAACCAGGTGTATATGCGCTCAAGATTTTCTTTCCATTCGCGGCGGCCCTTTTCGGTCGCGGCACCCATTTCCAGATTTTCAAGCACCGTCATCGACGGAAACACCTGCCGTCCCTCTGGAACATGGGCGATGCCCAGATGTGGTCGACTGGATGGCTCAAGGTTGGAAATATCCTGTCCCTCGCAGAGAATGCGACCACCGCGTAATGGAACGATCCCAGAAATTGCCTTGAACAACGTGGTCTTGCCCGCACCATTCGGACCGACAACCGAGATGAACTGGCCCTGGCCGATCGTGAGTGACACGCCGTGCAGAACCGCGATGGATGATGAATAGCCGGCGGTGATGTCTTCGATCTCAAGCATTTGCCACCCATTTCTTTCCAAGATAGGCCTCGATAACCCGTGAATCCCGGGTAACTTCCTGCGGCAGTCCTTCGGTAATGACCTGCCCGTGATCGAGCACAAGGAAGCGATCAACCAGCTGAACCATGGCATGCATCGTGTGCTCGATAATCACGACCGTGACACCTGACGCTGACAGCCGACGGATAACGGCAACCACTTCGACCGCCTCTTCCTTGCCAAGCCCTGCCAATGTCTCATCCAGCAACAGGATGTGTGGTTTTCCGGCCAAAGCGCGGGCAAGTTCCATCAGACGCAGGTCCTTGGTCGAGAGACCCCCAGCAAGCTGGTGCGCGATATGCAACAATCCGACCTGACGAAGTGCATCGTCAGCGATGGTCTCTGCCTCTTCCTCGCTTTTTGCGGTGACGTAAGAGCCGACCTTCACGTTGTCGCGAACACTCATGCGGGTGAACGGACGCATGATCTGGAACGTGCGGCCGACACCGGCCTGACACAGTTCATGCGGTTTACGACGCGCCATATTGACGCCATCAACCATAACCTCACCCTCGCTCGGCAGCTGAAAGCCGTTGAGCAGATTGAACAGCGTGGTCTTGCCAGCACCGTTCGGGCCGATAATGCCGAGGATCATGCCCTTATTGACCTGGAAGCTGACATTCTGCACGGCTTTCAGACCACCGAAGTTCTTCGACATATTGCGCACGTCGAGGACGATTTCGGGGTTGAGTGCTCGGGTTTCCCGGGCCGGAAGCGGTGTGACATTGGCAGCCACCGGCTGATCGGCGATCACAGGTGACGTTTCTTCCTTGCGGCTACGCAAACGGTCACGAATTTTCCAGAACATGCCCTCCGGTGCAGCGGTGATCAGAACCACGATGGCAACACCGTAAACCACGCCCTGAATACCGGGCAGGAAGTTGCCGAGTTCCGCGTGCAGGATTTCGGCAATCGGGATCAGGAAGGACGCACCGATAATCGGCCCCCACAAGGTACCCGCACCACCGAACATCGTCACAGTCAGCGCCTGCGCAGAGACCAGCATGCCAAACACCGACTGCGGTGTAATGACGAGAATGACGACGGCATAGAGCGACCCGGCCATCGCGGCAATGGCACCGCTCAGCGCGATAGCTTTGAGTTTCCATCGCAGGGTATCAATACCGGCAGCCTCGGCAGCTGCCTCGTTCTGCTTGATGGCGATAAGCGCCATGCCGAAACGAGAGGCTTCGATTGCGCGCGACAGCACGACAACGGCGCAGAGGAAGACCATGGCAATCAGCGTGTAGACCCGACCATCCGTGAACTGCATGTAAGCGGCAGGATTGTCGTGGACACGTGGAATGCTGACTTCAGGAAAACCAAGCCATTGGAAGACGTACATCAGTGCCAGCGGATAGGCGAGCATACTGAGCGCGAAGTAGTGGCCGCGCAGCTTGAAGGTTGGAAAACCAATCAGAACACCGGCAACCGCGCCGATCAGACCCGACACAAAGAACATCAGCCAGGGCGACAGACCCCAGTAGATTTGTGCAAGCACGGTGGCAAAGGCGCCTATGCCGAAAAAGCTGGCATGGCCGAAGGACACAAGCCCGGTATAACCGCTGAAGATGTTCCAGCTCAGGCCAAAAATGGCCCAGATCAGTACCAGCGTCAAAATGAGTTGGTAGTAGGAATTGGTCACAAAGATCGCAAGCACCATGTAGCCAAGCGCTAACGCGAAGAAGACCCTGATAGATTTGAGAACAGACATATTCATCAGGTTCTCTCCACGTTGCGGCCGAACAGGCCTTGGGGTCGCAGCATGACAACCAGCAGGAAGCACACGAAGATTGTCGCATTCTGCAACTGGGTGGGCAGGACGAGTGTCGAGAACTGCTGGATGAGACCAATCAGCATGCCGCCCCAGAAGGCACCGATGACGCTGCCGATGTCGCCGAGAACAACACCCGCATACATGATGATGACGTATTCGAGACCGACGAACGGGCTGAACGGATAGTTGGTGGCAAGCAGACCGCCGGCCATCGCCGTAACCGCAGTACCAATGGCGAAGGCCACACGGTGCGACTTGTCGACATTGATGCCCATATAGGTCGCAGCTTCAGCATTGTCGGCCGCAGCACGTAGTGACTTGCCAAGGAAGGTGCGTTGTATCAGCAGCCACAGGCCGATGATGGCGACGGCCGAAAACAGCGCCGTCAGCACACGCGACTTGTTGAAGAACAGCAGGATCGGCATGCTTTCACCAAACGGTTCAAGTGCCCATGCGTCACTCGACAGCGGTGTGCGGATCGATACCAGATCGGCACCAAACAGGATCATCGCGCCATTCTGCAGGATAAGGGCAATACCAAGCGTCAGGATGAGCTGTGCGTAGTGGCCGTCGGCCTCCATGCCCACAGTCCGTGTTCCCGTCACCCGACGGATCATCAAACGGTGGATGATCCAGCCGAACAGGAACATCGCAGGCGCTGCTGCCATGACGGCAACATAGGCGCCAAGTTCAGCACCGAAAAAGGCCTGAATGCCAAAAGCGCCGAACGCGAAATAAGTCGCGTACATGCCGAGCATCATGAAATCGCCTTGGGCGAAGTTAATCACGCGCATGATGCCGAAGATCATAGCCAGACCCACGCACATCATCCCGTAAAGCGCACCAACCAGCACACCTGTAATCAGGAGCTGCAAGATGCTCTCAATCAATATCTGAAAGTCGCTCATACGGCTCTTTCTCCTCCTCCAGTTCGGCATAATTGTTCCAGCGCCGCTACAGCGCGTGCGCTGGCCCCGCTCTTCGTCAGGTTTTCAATGGCAAGTTCGATTTGCTGCGCTTGTTGTTTGCCCAGGCGAGTTGCCGCGGCATCGGCCAATCTCTTGCGAACCAGTTCTGGCGACGCTGAACGCACATCATCAAGGAGTTCAACGATCACCTCACCCCGCTTCGTCTCTAACCGGAGTTCCGCGCCCTGACGGGCCGGAAAGGCTCCATCCAGCCAATCGGAAACCGTGATGGTCGTGCGGTCGATCAGGTCTGTGATCGCTGCATCATTGAGCAGCGCATAATTGGCCTCAGCAATCTCGCCACGGGCAATCGTCGCGGCCATGCCAAAGAAAATACTCATCTTTGCCTGCAACGGCGTCTCAAATGGACCGCGATAATTGCAGCCCGGATAATTCAGCGCGGCGTTGTAGGTCGACAGGTGGATCTTCTCGACGCTATCGCCATCTCCCACCCGGTTGATGGCTGCCAAAGCCACCTGACAAGGTGACTGTGCAAAATTGCAGGCAGGCACTTCCTTGTTGAAAACCGCCATGATTTCAAACGTGCCATTTGGATAAAGCGAGATACGCTCAGTCGGCAGCGGAATGCCAAATGCGGGAAACAGGCCGGCAACACCATCAAGCGCGCTGTCTGACCCTTTGGCACCGAGTGCGGCAAGTTTCACAGCACTCAGTGCATTGCGGGCCGCAAAACCGGGGTGAAAATACATGTCGTCAGCGCCGCTATGCGGCCATTCGTTGAGACCACCAAAGGCATTTGCAGCAAGCGCCAGCGCGTTGACTGTCTTGTCCTGATCGAGACCAAGCAATATTGCGCCAGCCAGTGCGCCTGAAAGTGGGCCTATCAGGCCCGTGGGACGAAAACGCCGCGCCATATCTGGCGTTATCAGCGCCCGCCCGACCCGACCGCCGATTTCATAACCCGCAATAGCTGCTTCCAGTGGATCTGCGACAAGGTCAGGGTTTTCGGCAACGAGCGCCAGAACAACAGGCCAGACCACGACACCCATGTGGCTGATACTGCCGGCATGCATGTCTTCGCGCACCAGGCCGTGGCCACGAACGCCATTGGCGAAGGCTGCATCCAATGCACCAACAGTCGCCGCCTCACCAATCACGGCGCACGGGCCATTGCCGCCAACCGCGACAGCCAGTGCCTGCCTGCTCCACGGTAGATCGGCAGCCTCGATTGCGCAGGAGATGAAGTCGGCAAGGCAGGTGGCTGCCTTTGCCCGGACCTCGTCCGGGAAGCCGCCTTCAGGTTTTGCCTGAGCGACAAGTTCGCGCAATAGCGCATTGCTTCTCATTGAACTCTCTCCCTTTTGGCCCTTGGTCAGCCCGCCTGAAGGCAGGCATGAGCAAGGGTTCGGGCGCCCAGAAAGGGACAGCCCGCCTCCATTCATGCAAATTGGCAAACCCGTCGCGGCCGCGCTTCAAGCGCCCGCGATTGACATTCCACAGTCGATTTTCAGAGATACGCCGGTAATGCAGCGCGCATCATCCGAGGCCAGAAACACCACGGCATTGGCAACATCTTCCGCCTCAGGCAAACGGCCGAGCAGCGACTTCGCCTCCCGTTGCGCCCAGCCAGCATCCGTAATGACTGCGCTGGCTCCGGGCGTGCGCACCGAGCCGGGCGCAACAGCATTCACCCGCACACCCTTGGCGCCCAGTTCGGCAGCCTGTTGGCGCGTGAAAGCATCGATTGCGCCCTTGATTGTCGTGTAAACCGAGGTGCGGCCAACAGCCATCGAAACAGCAATGGATGAGAGATTGATGATGCTGCCGTTTGCGCTCTTCTCAATGAACGGCGTCGCCGCCTGCGTTGCCCAGAGAAAACCCTTGATGCCAACATCCAGCATCCGGTGCACTTCATGTTCGGGAAATTCTGCCAGTGGCGAATAATGGAAAACAACGGCATTGTTGACGAGAATGTCGAGACCGCCATCTGCGGCAAATGTATTAATCGCCTTATGAACGGCCTGACGGTCGCTGACATCGCAGGCCAGAGCGACAAGATCAACATCCGCATTTTCGGAGATCACAACGTCCAAACGTCCTGCATCATGATCGAGGACGCCAACGGTGGCCCCAGCTTTTGCAAGACCAACTGCGATAGCAAGACCGATACCGTTCGCGCCTCCGGTGACAACAGCACGCAATCCCTCCAGTGCCGGCATGCAAACCTCCCCTTTTGCGTTACCTAATCCTTAAAATGGGTAATATCACAAAATGACAATAATACAATCATAAAATTCACACCACTTGACCACCCTGTCCCACTAAGTGCACGGCAGGCGACTGTCTTATCGTATTCGCAATAGGATGAGGCAAAACCACCACCGCTTGCCCGGGCCTAAAGTCGTGAAAGGCCTTATTTCGCACCGTCTTTCAGGCGATGGCAAACAACGCATTATTAATAACAGATATATAATATACATACATTTGGAGCGATCCTCACCGATTACCGGTACCGAGGGTTGTCCGCTCCAAGTCACGGCAACTTCGAGGAGGAGTATTCCGTGACTTCATATGGGGGAGCGTCATGATTTTCAGATCTGCTACAAGTCGCAATATTTTCTCTGTTGCAGCAGCTGGGGTGCTGACAACAGCGGCTGCGGCTGGAATTCTATTCTCGATCACCTACAGCGACATGCGGGAAGCGAGCATCACTCGCATGAAACAGATCACGGAATCGGGTGCCGCCGGGATCGCCAAGGATATGAGCAACGCCGTCCAGGTGGCGAGCGGCATTCGCTCCAGCCTGACAGCGATGCAAACGGCGCAAAAGGCCGATCGTACAGCGGCTGATGCCATGCTAACCGCAACCCTTCGCGACAACCCCGCCCTTCTGGCCACATGGACAGCTTGGGAGCCGAACGCTTTCGACGGCCATGACGCCGATAACACCGGGCAGACGGGCCATGATGCGACAGGACGTTACGTTCCTTACATGTCGCGTAGCGGCGACAAGATCGCACACGATCCACTTGTGGATTACACCGTACCTGGCGCTGGCGACTATTACCTTCTGGCCCGCGACAGCCAGAAAACGGTTGTCATTGAACCCTATGAATACCCGGTTGATGGCAAGACCGTGCTCATCACATCCGTTGCCATGCCGATTATTGAAAATGGCAAATCTGTTGGCGTTGCAGGCATCGACATCTCGCTTGCCGCCGCCAACGAGACGATTTCAAAAATCCATCCGATGGACACCGGTTTTCTGGCGCTGGTAACTGCCAAGGGCAATATTATCAGCCATCCGGACAAGGCACTGGTCGGAAAATCCATATCCAACGCAGGCGATGCTGTTGCAGGTTGGGCCAAGATCATCGCCAATTCCGGCACCGAAGAGGAGATGACGGCGCCGGATGGCACCACCTATTTCTCGATTGCCGCTCCGGTCCAACTCACACCCGAGATGAATTGGTATGCGATTGCCTTTATCCCGAAAGACACGGTCTTTGCCGGTCTCTATAGCATAATGTGGAGTGCAGCTTTCATTACCGCCGGGGCGATTGCGCTGCTTGGTCTTTCCGGTTGGCTGATTGCCCGTCGCTTCATTGGCCGCATTGCCAATGTGATCGGTGAAACCAACGAAATTGCCAGCGGCAATCTGAATGTCGATCTTCGTGACCGTGAAAAACATGACGAGATTGGTGACCTGTCACGTTCTCTTGAAATCTTGCTTCAGAACAACCGCCGCCGTGTGGAACTCGAAGCCGAGGCCGAGGCAGGACGCGCAGCGCAAGAGGCGGAGCGTCTTGAACGTGAGCGGATCAATTCCGTGCAGGAAGAAGAAGTCCGGTTTGCTGTAACCCGACTGGCTGGTGGACTGGAGCGGCTGTCCGAAGGTGACATGACCGTGCGCCTTGACGAATCCTTCTGTCAGGCGCTCGACGGAATTCGCGGCAACTTCAACCATTCCGTGGAGAAATTGCAGGCGGCAATGTTGTCGTTCCGCGACAACGCCTCAACAATCCAATCCGGCTCGGAAGAAATTCGCAACGCCGCGGACAATCTTGCCCGCCGCACCGAACAGCAGGCGGCATCGGTCGAACAGACAGCTGCAGCATTGGAGCAGATCACAACATCGGTGAGAGATTCGACCGCCCGTGCTGAAGAAGCCGGCAATCTCGTCACACGCACGCGGCTTGGTGCTGAGAAATCCGGCGATGTGATGCGCGAAGCCGTCAATGCAATGAGTGAGATCGAAAACTCCTCGCAATCCATCTCCAACATCATCAGCGTCATTGATGAAATTGCCTTCCAGACTAACCTACTCGCCCTCAATGCCGGCGTTGAGGCCGCCCGTGCCGGTGAGGCCGGCAAGGGTTTTGCGGTGGTCGCGCAGGAAGTTCGTGAACTTGCCCAACGCTCGGCGCAGGCAGCAAAGGAAATCAAGAGCCTGATTTCCTCATCTGGTGATCATGTAAAACGTGGTGTCTCATTGGTTGGACAGACCGGCACAGCGCTGCAGGCGATTGTCGCGGAGGTGCAGCAGATCAACCAGAATGTCCTGGCGATTGTGCAATCCGCGCGCGAACAATCAACCGGTCTGCAGGAGATCAACGCTGCGGTGAACCAGATGGATCAGGCCACCCAGCAGAACGCTGCAATGGTTGAGGAATCCAACGCCGCCTCCCATACGTTGGTAACGGAGGTCTCTGCCCTCTCCAACCGCCTTGGCCAGTTCCGGCTGACCCAAACGCATAATGTTTCCCCGATACAGTACCGGGGCGCAGCGTAGGTCTTTCTACCAACTATCCATGCCCACCAATCCGGCCGTGTCCGCACGGCCGGAATTTTTATGGCCGCAGATAGGACCAACAGTTATCTTGTTGTTGCGCGACCACTGACGACATTCGTCACTTTACTTTGCCGGTGAATTCCTCGAAAAATGTCGCATGCCGTTCAGGTTCATTCATACCGCCGACCTTCATCTCGATTCTCCACTCCGCTCTCTGGCATTGCGAAACAGCGATCTTGCCGAGCTGATTGGTGACGCCACACGGCAAGCTTTTGCAGCCATCGTCGATCTGTGTATCGATGAGCAGGTCAACGCGCTGGTTATTGCCGGTGATCTCTATGACGGTGACCAGACCTCGATGAAAACTGCGCGCTTTCTGGCAAGCCAGATGCGTCGGCTGCATGAGGCAGGCATCGCCACCTTTGTCATCCGTGGCAATCATGATGCCCTGTCCCGCATCACCCAGGAATTGATCATGCCACCTTCCGTCACCGTATTTGGCGGACGGCCTCAGACCATTGATTTTGCCCATGGGGACCTCACGCTCGCCATTCATGGCCTGAGCTTTGCCAAACCGCATGCGCCGGAAAGCCTTCTCGAAAAATATCATCGCCCCACACCGGACGCGGTGAATATCGGCATCATGCATACAAGTTTGGCCGGAGCGCCCGGTCATGATCTTTACGCGCCATGCAAGGTATCTGACCTGCACGACTGGAATTTCGACTATTGGGCTCTTGGACACGTCCATGCCCGCACACAGCATAAGGGTGAGCGCACCGTCATCATGCCGGGCATGCCGCAGGGCCGCGACATCAATGAAAACGGCGAAAAGACCGTCACCCTGGTGACAGTCAACGATGATCGCAGCCTTACCATCGAAGAGCGCGCAACCAGCATCGCACAGTTTGAACGCATCCCGGTGGACCTGTCTTCAGCCGAAACCTGGCGTGAAACCGCAGATCTGATTGAGGCGGCCATGGGCAACGCCCGGGATCAAGCAAACTCGACGCATCTGGTTGGACGCCTGCGACTGACAGGGGCAACACCACTGTCCTTTCAGCTGCGTCGTGATCGAGACCTGTTACTGGCAGAAACCGAACAACGTGCCGAAAGCCTCGGACGGACCTGGATTGAAAAGATCGAAGTGGCGACGATAGCCCCAACAAGTGTCACGAGTGGAGATACGGCCGCCGATCCGGTACTCGAGCTTGGCGAGTTGATGCGTAACGACATCATCAAACAACATGGCATTCGTGAAGCAGTAAGGGATTTGGTCAAGGAATTGCGCGATGATCTGCCACCGGAGGCACGAGCCTTCAGTGGCGATAATGAAGTGGCATTTGAAGCCTTGGTTGACCAGCTTCTCGCGGAAGGCAGTGATGACATCCTCGCCCGGTTAAAACCGGAAGCGTCGGAGATCAACTGATGCGTCTGCGCAGGCTCGATCTCACCCGTTATGGCAAATTTACCGATTATTCGATCGACTTTGGCGAGCACAAAGCCGGCACGCCGGACCTGCACATTATCTACGGCCTCAACGAGGCAGGAAAATCGACCTCGCTGAATGCCTATCTCGATCTGCTGTTCGGCATCGAAGAACGCACGCGATACGGTTTCCTGCATCAGGGCAAGGCGATGGAGATTGGTGCCTGCCTCGAATTCGATGGTCAGGCCCATGAATTCAAACGTATCAAGCAGCGCAACAACTCACTGTTGAACGAACAGGGCCAACCGCTCAATGAGGGCGCGCTCAGTGTTCCGCTTGCCGGTCTGAGCCGTGATGCTTATCGCATGATGTTTTCGCTCGACGACCAGACGCTGGAAGATGGCGGCAACGCCATTCTGGAAAGCAAGGGCGACTTGGGCGAATTGCTGTTTTCGGCCAGTGCTGGCCTGGCAGGCGTCAGTTCCATTCTCGAAGCGGCCACCAGTGAAGCCGATGGTATTTTCCGCAAGCGCGCAAGCTCGACAAAAATTGCCAGCCTCAAGCGACAAATCGCAGACCTTAAATCGCAGCGCGATGAAATCGATACGCAGGCTTCTGCTTATCGAGCTCTGACGGCAGAACTGGAACAGGCCGAGGCGGCCTATGACGCCGTGATGAAGGAGATTAGTGCCGCAAAAACACGGCAGGATGAGATTGCGCGCGTTCTGCGCACCCATCCGCTTGTTGGTGAATACAACCGCGGCAAAGACCAGCTTTCGCAGTATGATGATTTGCCAAGGCCACCAGACGAATGGGCAACGGCACTCCCCAATCTTGTTGTCGAAGAGGCGCGCTTTCAGACGCGGTTGACCGGCCTTGACCAACGCGAACAAACACTTCGCGGCGAACTGGCCCAACTGGTTACCGATGAGCATCTACTGGCCACTGCCGAGCGGATCGATCAACTGGCCGATGCTGCAGCACGTTATGCCACGGCAGAGGAGGATTTGCCGAAAAGAAAAGAGGCATTGTCGCAGGCAACCCGCAAGCTCGACATGATCCTGGCATCCTTGGGGCATACCGACGTTAAGGACCCTAATGCACTGCTGATACAGGCGGCTACGATAGGAATGCTACGCGATCTGATCAGCGAAAAATCAGGCATTGATGTTGCTCTGCTTGCCGCTGAAAAAGAACACGTCGCGGCACAACAAGCACTGGAGAACGAGCAACGCACCCGTAAAATTCTGGATGTAGCCGACGTTGCGCTCAACGCCAGCAGATTGGCACAGCTTCAATCGACGCTGAACCGAGTGCGAAACGGTAATCTATCCGCAGAATTGCGTCTTGCGGAACGCAGTCTGACCACCAAACGTCAGGCTTTCGACGATGCCGTCGCCAGACTTTTCCCATGGTCGGGTGATGGAGACGCCCTCAGACGCATATCCTTACCGTCAGCTGATCGCCGTGAAACATGGAAATTACGGCTTTCCGCGATCGAGCAACGTCGCGCCCAGATCATCGAACGGCAAAGAGAGCTTACGACCCGCCAGGACGAGGAAACCGCGAGGATTGCAGCCTTGCGCGCATCAGCCAGCATTCTGGATGATGAGCAGACTAAGCTCACCCTTACCGAACGGGATGAAATCTGGAAGCAGCACCTCGCCGCACTTGATCGGGAAACCGCCGCGCGTTTTGAAAAACAGATGCGAAAAACCGACGAGGTTGTCACCGCCCGTCTCGACAGAGCCAAGGAGTTGGAAGAACTGCGGTCCCTGACGGCAGCACTCGCTGTAACCACGGCCAATAATGAGCGACAGCGTCAATTGCTTGAAGAAACGAATGGCGAACTTGCGACGCTGCGCCACGAAATCCAGTCGGAGACACCTTCTGAAATCGAGCTCCCAACAGACGCCTCCCTTGCCAGTTGGCTGGCGAAAACAAGCCAATGGGCAGAAGGCCACGCCGCCGGATTGGCCGCCTGGGACGATTTACGCCAGACCTTACACAGCGTCGAACAGGCAAGAACAGCACTTGCAACAGAACAGGATGGCCTTGCGAAGGCCTTAAGTGCCAGTGGCGTTGAGATGGACGCACTTGATCTCACCGCCATGACACAGGCTGCGGAGAACCTGCTCTCTGACCACACGGCATTGCAAGCCAAACGAGTGGACGCCGACAAACGCATTGCGGAACTGGAAACGGCTGTTTCTCAGCGCAAGACAACACGTGATGGAGCCGCGAAAGCTTCTGAGGAGTGGCAACGCGGCTGGTCAAATGCACTGATGACCACGTGGTTTGCAGACAGGCAACACAGCATTGGCGCGGTCAGAGAACTTCTCGACGTTGTCGTTGCCCTGCCCGAAGCCTTGCGTGAACAGGCCGACCTGCACCACCGCATCACATCGATGGAAAACAACCAGAAATCCTTCGTCGACACTGTCGCGCAAATATATGAGGTTCTCGGCGACACATGTGACGACACCGATCCTCTCACCGCAGCCAGAACCTTGATCAAGCGTCTTGACGAAGCCAGACACGTCGCCACAAAACGGCAGGAACGGGATCAGTCCCTTGCTGGTCTGGCGCTTGAGCGTGAGAACCTGGACAGCGAGATCGCACTTCACGCCGCACATAAAACCCAGATGACCGAGTTTTTTGGTGTCGAGACACTGGCAGAGGTGCGGCAGGCATTGGACCAGTCTGGCAACAGAGACAAGTTAGTGGCCCAGCAGCACAAGCTGGAACAGCAGATTTTCAGCGAGATGCAGATGCCGTCGCTGGATATTGCCATGGACAGTGCATCCGATGTCGATTTGAGCGAATTACAGCGCGAGCAAGCCGAACTTGTGGCACGCCTTGACGCTCTCGATGAACGCTCAAAGACCCTGTTTGCCAACAAGGCACGTGCGGCCGAGCGCCTGTCGGCGATTGGTGGCGATGATGCCGTCGCACGTCTTGAAGCCCAGCGCCGCACATTGCTGTTGGAGGTCGAAGATCTTGCGCTGCGTTATCTGCGGCTGCGCAGCGGCAATCTGATCGCTGAACATGGCATTCGTGCCTA
This sequence comes from Rhizobium sp. BIGb0125, assembly GCF_024810055.1. Classification (NCBI taxonomy): domain Bacteria; kingdom Pseudomonadati; phylum Pseudomonadota; class Alphaproteobacteria; order Hyphomicrobiales; family Rhizobiaceae; genus Rhizobium; species Rhizobium sp. BIGb0125. The sequence continues at coordinate 67,426 of NZ_JANUDV010000007.1, read as the reverse complement.
TCGCGACAAACATCGAAGCGCGATGATGAACCGGGCATCAGAGGCGTTTCGCCTTATCACCCGCGGAGAATATAACGGCCTTGCAACGCGACCAGACAAAGACAAGGAAGTCCTGATCGGCCTGCCGCGAAACGGCGGCTCCAAGGTTGCCGTTGAAATGTCCAAGGGAACGCAATTTCAACTGTATCTGGCACTGCGCCTGGCCGGATATGAAGAATTCGCCATGGCTCGCCCGTCCGTGCCGTTTATCGCTGACGACATTATGGAGACCTTCGACGAACCCCGCTCAGAAGAAGTATTCCGGCTGTTCGGGCGGATGGCTGAGGTCGGACAGGTCATCTACCTGACCCACCACAGGCATTTATGCGACATCGCGACCGAGAAACTCCCCTTCGCAAAGGTTCATGAAATTTCCTCTGTAACGGGCTGATAAATCGCTCCAGCACATACAATCCTTGCACAAAAACAAAAACGCGTGCTGCTCCAAAACAAATCTGGCTTGATGCAACACGCGTTTCTTAGGGATAATTATCCCGCTTGCTTAGACTACCAGAGCGAGGTGTGGCGGTTCACATCCTTGTAGAGCAGGTACCGGAAGCGGCCCGGTCCACCGGCATAACACGCTTGCGGGCAGAAAGAGCGCAGCCACATGAAGTCGCCGGCTTCGACCTCGACCCAATCCTGATTGAGCCGGTAAACGGCCTTGCCTTCAAGCACATAAAGGCCGTGTTCCATGACATGGGTTTCCATGAATGGAATGGTCGCGCCTGGCTCAAAGGTCACGATGTTGAGATGCATGTCGTAACGCACATCATCGGGATCGATGAAACGGGTTGTCGCCCAGCGGCCATCCGTTCCGGGCATGGCCGAGAGCGAGCGCTCATCTTCATGCGCGAAAATCGCTGGCGGAAGTTCCAGTCCTTCAACCTCCTGGAAGACCTTGCGAACCCAGTGAAACTTCACAGCCTCGGTGCCGGGATTGTGCAATTTCCACGATGAACCAGCAGGGATATAGGCAAAGGAACCGCTTCGCAGCGTATGTTCACTGCCATCGTACTCGATGACCATGCCACCCTCGACGACAAAGATTGCCGCCTGTGCACGTTTGTCCGGCTCCGGACGGTCGCTACCGCCACCCGGCTGTACTTCCATCACATATTGCGAAAAGGTTTCAGAGAAACCGGTCAGTGGTCTGGAAAGGATCCAGGCGCGCGTCGCTTTCCAGTGCGGCAGAACGCTGGTGACAATGTCAGTGAGCACACTACGCGGAATAACGGCATAGGCGGTCGTAAAAACAGCCTTGCTCGACAGAAGTTCTGTCTGGCCCGGCAAGCCGCCAAACTGTGAGTGATATCGTTTCGTATCCATGGTTCATCTCCGCGGCGCACAATTGTGCATCTTCATTAGAAGCAGCACGAGTTTTAAGCAAACAATAAGCGGCGTCAGATTGCCACAACTCTTTCCAATTGCAACCCAAACAATTGTAAAACAAAATGAAACTCTATTTTCACATAAACTGGCATGAAAACTGCTTCTCACAAAACGACTGGACAGAGGTTCAGCATAAACAACAAGAGGGAAACAGCATGATGCAAATTGCGAGGCAGATACAGACCAAACCATCCATTCTGCGCGGATTGAAAAACTCCATGCTGGTCGGCGCCACTGCTTTGGCCCTGATCACTACAAATGCAGGTATTTCGCTGGCCGCTGGCACTTTGCGTATTGGCATGACCGCCTCGGACATTCCACTGACCACAGGTCAAACCGATCAGGGCGGCGAAGGTCAGCGTTTCATGGGTTACACCGTTTATGACTCGCTTGTTGAATGGGATCTGTCGAGCGCCGACAAACCATCGGTCCTCACCCCCGGCCTCGCACTGTCCTGGAATGTTGATCCGGCTGACAACTCCAAATGGACATTCAAGCTGCGTGAAAACGTCAAATTCCACGATGGCAGCACGTTTGATGCCGAGGCTGTCGTCTGGAACCTCGACAAATTGCTGAAGACCGACGCGCCGCAGTTCGACCAACGTCAATCCGCGCAAGGAAAATCACGTATTCCCGCAGTTGCAAGCTACCGGGCCGTCGACGCGACTACCGTCGAGATAACCACCAAGACCCCTGATGCAACCCTGCCTTATCAGTTGAGCTGGATCCTGCTGTCGTCTCCTGCCAACTGGGAAGCCCAGGGCAAGAGCTGGGAGGCGGTAGCGCAAAAACCGTCCGGCACCGGCCCATGGAAACTTGAAAATGGCTTTACGCCACGTGAGCGGGCGGAGCTGACGCCAAACACCGAATATTGGGACAAAAACCGCATTCCGAAGCTCGATAAACTCGTCCTGATCCCGTTGCCAGAAGCCAACACCCGCATCGCAGCCCTTCGCTCTGGTGAAGTGGACTGGATCGAGGCTCCGGCACCGGATTCGGCCCAGTCGGTCAAGGATACCGGTTTCAACATCGTCACGAATGCCTATCCGCATAACTGGACCTGGCACCTTTCGCGTATCGAAGGTTCACCGTGGAACGACATCCGGGTTCGCAAGGCCGCAAACCTCGCCGTTGATCGCGACGGCCTGAACGAGTTACTGGGTGGTTTTTCAGTGCCAGCCCAGGGATATCTGCCTCCGGGTCATCAGTGGTTTGGCAAGCCAGATTTCAAACTCGAATATAATGTCGAGGCCGCCACCAAGCTGATGGAAGAAGCCGGTTACGGCCCGGACAAACGCTTGAAGACCAAGGTTATCATTTCCTCGTCCGGTTCCGGCCAGATGCTGCCACTGGCGATGAATGAATATATCCAACAGACGCTGGCTGAAATCGGCATCGACGTCGAGTTCGAAGTGGCAGACTGGAACACCGTCATCAACATCTGGCGTGCAGGGGCAAAGGATGCCAGCTCGAAGGGCGGCACCGCGGTCAACTACAGTTACTTCATCCAGGATCCGTTCAGCGCGATGATCCGTCAGTCACAGTGCAATCTCGCACCGCCAGCTGGCACCAACTGGGGTTTCTATTGTGATCCGGAAATGGATGCCTTGTTCGATAAGGTCCGCAATGCATTTGACCCGGCAGAACAGGACAAGGTCCTGCAGCAGGTTCACGAAAAATACGTCAACGATGCCCTGTTCCTGATGGTCACCCATGACGTCAACACACGCGCCATGTCCGCAAAGGTCAAAGGCTTCGTGCAGGCACAGAACTGGTTCCAGGATTTTTCGCAAATCACCATCGAACCCTGATCCATCGCAATGAAAAGGATATGCCGGATACCCGGCATATCCCAGCTGCCCGATCCAACCCATTTCCAAGCGAGGACCAATGCTGGCGTATGGTTTGAAACGACTTCTGCATGTCATACCGGTCGCCATAGGCGTCAGTGTCGTATGCTTCCTGCTGATCCACATCGCCCCGGGCGATCCGCTCGCCGCCGTACTGCCTTCCGATGCCTCGGCTGAGCTCCAGGCACAGATGCGTAGCTTCTATGGCCTCGACCAGCCTCTACCCATACAATATCTGATGTGGATGTGGCGCGCCCTGCAGGGTGATCTTGGCATGTCGATTGCCACCGGTCGTCCGGTCCTCGGCGAAATCGTCTCAGCCTCGATTAACTCCATCATTCTAGCTGTGGCTGCAACGCTCATCGGCTTCACACTGGGAACCGCTCTTGGTTTTATGGCAGGTGTGTTTCGCGGCACATGGATTGACCGTATCGCTTCGGCCATTTCCATGCTCGGCGTCAGCATCCCGCATTACTGGCTGGGCATGGTGCTGGTCATCATCTTCTCGGTCACGCTCGGCTGGCTTCCCGCCATGGGCGGCGGACCCGGTGGTTCGGACGGTCGCACCATTGGCTGGGATTACATCCGCTACCTGATCCTGCCAGCCGTCACCATGTCGGTGATACCGATGGGCATTATCGCTCGGACGATCCGCTCACTGGTTGCCGATATTCTGGCGCAGGATTTCACGCAAGCTCTAGTCGCCAAGGGGTTGATGACCAGGCAGGTTCTGCGGCACGTGGTGCGCAACGTCGCGCCAACAGCTATTTCTGTCATGGGCCTACAACTTGGTTATCTGCTCGGTGGCTCGATCATTATCGAAACCGTGTTCTCCTACCCCGGCACAGGTTTTCTGCTGAATGGTGCCATTTTTACTCGCGACTTGCCGGTGCTGCAGGGCACGATCCTCGTGCTCGCGATCTTCTTCGTCTTCGTCAATCTGATCGTCGATGTGTTGCAAAGCGCCATCGATCCGCGCATTCAAAGGAGCTGAGGCATGGCAGTCATTACCGCAGATCCCGTTACCGATGCTCCGAGCATCACCCGCTCTCCCGGTTTCTGGCATGGCGTCGTCCAACGCATCTGTCGTGATCCGGTGGCATTGATAGCACTTTCTATCATCGTGCTGCTCGTTGCTATCGCCCTTTTTGCACCCTATCTGGCACCTCACGACCCGACCAAAGCCAATGTCATTCGTCGGCTGCGGCCAATCGGAACACCCGGCCATTGGCTGGGCACCGATGAGCTGGGCCGCGACATGCTCTCTCGGTTGATCTACGGCACACGACTATCGCTGATCATGGGCGTTGTCCCGGTTCCGATCGCCTTTGTCATCGGTTCGACAATCGGCATCATCGCCGGTTATGCTGGCGGTCTCACCAACACGCTGATCATGCGCACCGTTGACGTCTTTTATGCCTTTCCTTCAGTGCTGCTGGCTGTTGCACTGTCGGGTGCCCTCGGGTCCGGCCTTGCCAATGCCATGGTCTCGCTGACCGTTGTGTTTATACCCCAGATCGCTCGTATCGCAGAAAGTGTGACAACACAGGTCAGAGGGCTGGATTATGTCGATGCAGCCCGCGCGTCCGGTGCACGTGCTCCGACTATCATCAGCGTGCATATTCTGGGCAATGTCCTCGGCCCGATCTTCGTTTTTGCCACCAGCCTGATTTCGGTATCCATGATCCTCGCATCCGGCCTTTCATTCCTCGGTCTCGGTGCCCGCCCACCGGATGCCGAATGGGGACTGATGCTCAATACATTGCGCACTGCGATCTACGTCAATCCACTGGTCGCAGCGCTGCCGGGAGTGATGATTTTCATCACATCGATCAGCTTTAATCTTTTCTCTGACGGGCTGCGCTCAGCCATGGATGTGAAGTCATGATGGACCTTACAAATGATAAGGAAGATCCGCGTGATCGCGGCGGACCGGCGCAGCCTCTGATTTCGGCACGTCGGTTATTGAAGCACTTTCCGGTCAAATCATCCGGGCTGTTTCAACCGAAAAAGGTCGTGCGCGCCGTTGATGGTGTCGATTTCGACATTCTCAAGGGCGAAACCCTTGGCGTGGTGGGCGAAAGCGGGTGCGGCAAATCCACGACGGCACGGTTGTTGATGCAGTTGATCAAACCCGACCAAGGCGAATTGCTGTTTGACGGTGAAACGGTTGGTGGCACCCTGCCGCTGACGGACTATCGCCGTCAGGTCCAGATGGTGTTTCAGGACAGTTACGCGTCACTAAATCCGCGCCTCACCATGGAAGAATCCATCGCCTTCGGTCCACAGGTTCACGGTGTACCGATCAACAAGGCCCTGGCGCGGGCTCATGACCTGCTACATCGCGTCGGACTTGAGCCCAGCCGTTTTGCAGGACGGTATCCGCATGAATTGTCAGGCGGTCAGCGCCAGCGCGTCAACATTGCCCGCGCCCTGGCTCTGGAACCGCGTCTGGTCATTCTCGATGAAGCCGTGTCCGCGCTGGATAAATCAGTCGAAGCGCAGGTCCTCAATCTTCTGCTCGATCTGAAACGTGATTTCGGCCTGACCTACCTGTTCATCTCGCACGACCTGAACGTCGTACGCTTCATGTGCGACAGGGTCATGGTCATGTATCTGGGTAAGGTTGCAGAAATCGGCAGCCGCGACGCGATTTTCGACCATACCAGACACCCTTATTCTGCCGCCCTTCTGGCATCCATGCCCAAGATGGATCCCGCAGAACGAACAATGGAGACACCACTGGCGGGTGATCCGCCAAACCCGATCGACCCACCGTCAGGTTGTCGTTTTCATACCCGCTGCTCCCTCGCTGAAGAGATCTGCAGCATATCCGTTCCGCCGCTTGCAAATGTATCTGCGCAGCAACAGGCCGCCTGTCTCATGTCCCTTTCGGGATCGGGACACAGCAAGGCCCACGCCATGATGGAGGCATGAGATGATTAGTCCGATGATCGATATCAGCAATCTCTCGGTGACGTTCAATCGCGGTCGCCGTCCGGTAAAAGCGGTGAGCGGCGTCAGTCTTTCGGTGCAATCCGGCGAAGTCGTCGCACTGCTCGGCGAATCCGGCTCTGGCAAAAGCGTAACGATGCGCTCGCTTTTGCGGCTACATCCCAAAGGCACAACAATGGACGGCTCTATGGTCGTCGGCGGCCGTGACATCACCGGCCTTTCAAAACGAGAATTGGGCAATTTTCGTGGCGCGGTCGTTTCCATGGTGTTTCAGGAACCCCGTCTGGCTCTGGATCCGGTCTATACTCTCGGGCGACAGATCGAGGAAACCATCATGCGCCACGAGCGAGTTTCCAGAAAGGAGGCCGCAGAGCGTGCGCTCGCCCTGTTTCAGAAGGTAAAAATCCCCTCGCCTGAACGCCGCCTGCAAAACTATCCGCATGAAATGTCGGGCGGAATGTTGCAACGATCAATGATTGCCATGGCGCTGGCCTGCAATCCGAAGGTTCTTCTGGCCGATGAGCCAACCACCGCGCTGGATGCAACCGTGCAGATACAGATCCTGCTGCTGATCCGCGAGTTGAAAAAGGAATATGGACTGTCGGTCATTTTCGTAACCCATGATATCGGCGTTGCCGCAGAGGTCGCAGACCGGATCGCCGTCATGTATGCGGGTCGCATTGTTGAAGAAGGCACGGTCAGCGACATTATCAAGAACCCTCGACATCCCTATACCAAGGGGCTGCTTGGCGCACGCGTTGAGCTTGCTCACGGCCGCGACCGCCTGATCACCATTCCTGGATCACCGCCGGATCTCGCAAATATGCCACCCGGCTGCTCCTTTGCACCGCGCTGCTCGCAGGCGGTGCAAAGCTGCCATTCGACGGTGCCGAGGCTGGTTGGCACTGACACGAATGGGCAGGTTGCCTGCCTTCAATACACCTAGCGTTTGCCTTATCGTGTTCCAAAAATAAAAATGAACAAGGGAGGTGGGCGTCCCTGTACCGGACGCCCCAAATGACATGACACATATAACCCTCATCAACCCTAATACATCAAAGCACACGACGGCGATGATGACGGAGATTGCCCGTGGCCTGTTACCACCTGGCGTGACGATTGATGGCGTCACCGCAGAGCGTGGTGTGCCGATGATCATCGATGATCGGCAACTTGCCGCATCCGTCGCTGGCGTGGTGGAAATGGGGCTCGCAGCGGCCTCCCGCTCAGATGGCATCATTATCAGTGCCTTTGGTGACCCCGGCATCGACCAGTTGCGGCCCTTGGTCGATATTCCCGTGGTTGGCATTTGCGAAGCGGGCATGCTGGAAGCGTCGAAGGGCGGACGCCGCTTTGGTATTGCCACCGTGACACCTGATCTCGTGGCGAGTTTCTCCAGCAAGGCAATCGGCCTTGGCCTTGGCCATCTCTATACCGGCACCCGTCTGACCCCTGACGACCCGCTTGAACTGGCGTCCAATGCCATCGCTCTTGAAGACGCACTGGCGATAACCGTGCAGCAGTCTTTCGAGCTGGATGGCGCTGAGGCCGTGATTATTGGCGGCGGCCCCTTGGGGCAGGCGGCTGTGGGGCTTGCCCCTCGCTTCAAGATACCAGTTATTGCACCGATCAGTACTGCGGTTGAACAGTTGCTACGTCACATGGCAGACAGATCGGACAACATTCGCGAGGCATGCTCGTGAGAGCGCCCTCCCACCGACATTCATCATCCAGAAGCATTTTGGTTGCTAATACCGCCACGCCTGTCAAAACTGCGACAGCAGATAATCTGGTGGAGTTAGGTGTGCCGAAAGAAAAGTCGTTTCTGTTTCGCGTAAGACAGGCGCTTCCCGAGCTTCACCCCGCAGAACGCCGGCTTGGTGAGTTTGTCTGCGATTTTCCCGGCGAATTGGCGAGCTATTCTGCACAGGAACTGGCGGCCTTGGCCCATGTCTCGAAAGCTACTGTTTCGCGTTTTGTGCAACGGTTGGGGTACGATAACTACGAAGAAGCCCGTCGCCATGCCCGCACCGAAAAACAGACAGGATCACGGCTGTTTCTGACGACTTCAGCGGATGCATCATCCACCCAGTCGGTCAAAGCGCATGTGGCTCAAGGCATCGTCAATATCGAGGCAACGTTCCTGTCAATCACTGATCATCAGATCGATGCCATTGCCGAGGCAACATTGGCGGCAAGAAAGGTTTGGGTCATCGGTTTTCGCAGCAGCCAGCCGTTCGCAGCCTATATGCAATGGCAACTGACTCAGGTGATCGAAAACATCGTCGCCATCCCGGGCCCCGGACAAACCTTGGGAGAGCACCTCGTCAGTTTCCGCCCCGATGACGTGGTCATTCTGTTTGGTCTTCGCCGTCGTGTCGCAACCATGGACACGCTGCTGGAACAGATTGGAAAATCAAAGACAAAGCTCGTCTACATCACTGATGAAGGCGCTCCGCTGCTGACCACGGCAGCCTGGCATCTTCACTGCCAGACGTTAGCGCCCGGTCCCTTGTTCAACCACACATCGGTTCTCACTCTCTGCCATCTGCTGATCACCAGATGCTTGGAAAAAGCAAATATCGCGGGCCGCGCCAGACTGCGCAGCATCGAGGCACTGAACGACAGTCTGGACGAGCTTTAGCCGGACAGCATTTCATCCAGTCTGCCCAGCATCATGTCGACCCCTAGGCCGAGCGGTCGATCATCTTGATCCATTCGGCGGCACGCCGTGCCGCATTCGCCAACACCGGCTTTGGTGCCTTGTACCACTCATCTTCCGGCAACTCGCGACGAGCGCGGACATGGTCGACTGCCGCTTCCAGGGTCGGAAACTCATCCGGCAGGGTCAGGTGCAGAAACAGCGAAACGACGGCAACAGAACGGGACCGGCCACCGCGGCAGTTTACCAGCACGCTGCCACGTTCCCGACGAGGATAAGAGGGTTTGTCGGGAAGTATCTGCTCCAACGCCGCCCGGAAGATATAATGAGCCGCCACCATCTGCGTGTCCGGATTGCCATCGCCATCGATTAAGCCAATCTTGTAATAACGGATTTCGCCCGGCCCATATACGCTGCCTTCGTGGTCCGACACGACCTGCGGCTGACGGACATAGTTGAAGTCGAGATTGACAGCGCAATTGACGACGGTGGTAATACCGTTGCGACGCAAAAGATCGAGATCGCTTGCGCCTTCCTTACCCGAAATAAACAGATCGACCCCATAGGTCGGATGACGCTCGTAGATCAGGCTGAGTTTTGGCAGTTCGCGGCTTTCCGGCATCTGCGGTTTTCTGGTTTCAATGTGCTGCATATTTTCCTCCGCAAATGACGGCTTACCTTGATTGCTTCAACCCGATTATCCGACCCGGGTCGATGTCTGTATCTGGCTAGCCTTGGCGATACGGGTTTCCGAAATGGAACGGGCAACATGCTCAAGCGCCGGATAGTTCGCACCTTCGCCTGTTGCGATGTAACCGGGGCACAGAAAATCGAGTGAACCCGGCGCCACCTTGCCCAGCGTCAGCGGCTCATACTGGCCACCGGCATTTTTGAGAATAAGCGTGGCCGCTGCCACGTCCCAGGCATTGACCCCAAACCCGGTGGCGGCATCAGCCCAACCGACTGCGACATGGGCGATACTGAGGGCTGCACTGCCCGGACGACGCAGCGTCGAAAAGGTCTCTACCAGCACCCCAAAATTGGCGAGAGCTACCTCCTTGCCGTCCAGACGGAAGTCACGCGAAACCGGATAACCGGTAATCAGGGTTGCCTTGGCCTCATCGGCAACCGAACGGGAACGGATCGCCTCATCATTGAGATAGGCAAATTCAAGATCGGCGGCAAACATCAGATCTGCCATCGGGTCCAGTATCGCGCCGGCAACCACCTCACCGTCAATGACAGCTGCAATCGATACGCACCAGAATGCCAGACCGCGGGCAAAATTTGCGGTGCCATCAATCGGGTCGACATACCACTGGATGTCACCTGAACCGATCTGGCCACCTTCCTCACCCATGATCGCCGAATTAGGCTCACGCTCCAGAATGAAGGCACGGATCGTCGCCTCGGCCCGTTTGTCATGGACTGTCACAATGTCATGCAGATCGACTTTGTAATCAATCGTCATGTTCGACCGAAAAGCCTCCAGAAGCGGCGCACGAACTGCAAGTGCCGCTGATTTCGCAAGCTCCATCAATCGTCGGGATCGGGCAAGTGCATCCTCTGAAGCAGGCTGCGGGCTGGTGGAATTCTTGTCGGTCGACATGTATGTTTTACCTCTTTGCGATGGAAAAGCCGGCGCGGCCAAAACCGCGCCGGACAACGTTACTTCTTGTAATTGACCCGCCAGAAGTCCTGCCACTCTTCACGACGATCAAAGTCGTCGAGGCCGGTTGCCGAACGATAGCCGAGTAGCTTATCGGCGACCTTTGCAAGACCCGATGGCTCATCATCCGGCACCTTGATGTCGGTATTGGTCGGGATTTTCCCGTCCTTCATCTGCGGTGTAATGCCTTCTTCCGTCAGAATGTAATGGACAAAGAGCTTGGCGGTGTTGGGGCTTTTCGTTTTGGAGGCAATCAGACCAAGCTTGATGTAGGTCCAGCCCACCCACGGATCGAGGTCGGCACACACGCCGAGCTTATATCCCTTGTCTCCATTATCGCGAAACTTGGCAGAGCTTAGCAGCCCAATGAACGGTTCTTTCTGGCCAGCAGCACCAACGGCTTCAGCCACCGGGTCGTCGCCATCGGTGGCAAGTGGCGCATTTTGTGCCAGTGCCTTGATCCATGCGGCAGCGGCGCTTTTCTCTGACGTTTCCAGATCCTTGCCGAAATGCGCTTTGTAAGCGGCGGCGACCTTGTCGTTGCCGTGTGTTTCAAGCTGGTTGAACCAATCGGTGTAGGTGCCCTTGGTAAGCGGATCGACCAGAGCAACCTTGCCCTTCCACTTTGTCTCCGTCAGTTCCCAGATATTGCTGACCGGGCACTTGTCGTAAGCCTCGGTATTGTAGGCCCAGACGTTGGCATTGGTCGAAATGGCCAATGGGTCCTGAAACTCCTCAGGAATTTTTGACGCCATATCGCCGGGCAGATAATTCTCGACAAAACCTTCCGGCAAAAGCTGCGCAAGGGCAGCCGGTGCGTCGGTGATCAGCACCACATCACCCTGCACATTGCTGGATTGGCTTTCACGAATAATCATTTCGAGCTGGCTATTGGCAGACACCTTCATGCCGGTCACCTTCAGCCCATATTTGTTGCTGAAGTTCTCGGCCATCTCGACGATCTTGCCTGTGCTGTCGTAGATGTTGATTGGTTTTTCCTGCTTGGCCGCAGCGACCAGAGCATCGAGATCAAAGGCTTCTTCGGCCCGCAAAGATCCCGCTGAGACACCCGCCAAAAGGCTGGTGGCCAGCAGCACCCGCATCATATGCTTTCCATTGCGCATGACTTCCCCTCCCAAGGAAAATAGGGCAGGCCTCCCGCCTGCCCCGTGCTTCATTTTTTGTAGTTGACCCGCCAGAAATCCTGCCAGCTTTCACGCTTGTCCAGGTCCTCAGCAGCGGTGCTCGCATCAAATGCCATCAGCTCGTCGAGATGCTTGGCGATGCCCGATGGCTCATCTGCTGGCAGGCCAATCTTCGAGTTGCCCGATATCTTGCCGTCGGCGATTTGCGGAGCGATGCCCTCTTCAGTCATCAGGTAGCGTACAAAGAGTTTTGCGGCGTTGGGGCTTTTCGTCTGGCCTGCAATCAGACCAAAACCGGGATACAGAAAGCCGGTAAAGGGCTGTACGCCAGTGCAAAGACCAAGCTTCAGGCCCTTGGATTCATTGTCACGGTATTTTGCCGTGGACGTGATCACGAAGAAAGGTTCGGCCTGTCCCGGCGCCCCGGCAGCTTCTGCCACGGTCGAAGAATCCGACAATAGCGGCGCATTTTCCGCAAATGCCTTCACCCAGGAGGCCGTCGCCGTCTGATTGGTCGTATCAAGCGGTTTGCCGTAAAGCGCTTCATAGGCCTTGGCGACATCCTCATCGTGATGGGTCTCGATCTGGTTGAACCAGTCGGCATAAAGCGGCTTGTCGAAGAGGTCGAGCATAGCAAGCTTGCCCTTCCACTGCGGTTCCGTCAGTTGCCAGATATTGCTGACCGGGCACTTGTCGTATTTTTCGGTGTTATATGTCCACACATGAGGGTCTGAGACGACAACAAGCGGATCGCGCAGCTTTTTGGAAATGTCGTTCGTCAGATCCGGTGGCGTCCAGCTGCTAACGATACCCTGTGGCAGCAACTCGCCCATGGCGGAGGCCACATCGGTGGCGACACTGACGTCACCAACGATATTACCGGCTTGGTGCTCGCGGATCATCAGTTCGATCTGCGTTGCTTCGTTCACCTTTTTGCCGCTGGCCTGAACACCATACTTTTCGGTGAAAGACTTCGCGGTATCAACGATTTTGCCGGTGACAGCATAAACGGTGATCGGTGGTTCCTTTTTAGCCGCATCGATCAGCGCGTCAAGATTAAAGGCATCTTCAGCATGGGCCGCGCCACTGAGAGCTGTTGCAACCAGCAGTGCAACGGCGGATACCGCCGATTTGCGCCGATCAAGCTTGGTTCGTTTGGTTTGGGTCATGATATCAACTCCACATCGCCATTCATTTTCGGTAATTCATCCGCCAGAAATCCTGCCAGTCCTCGCGCGCATCCCAATCTTCGAGAGCGCTTGCCATGCTGTACGGCAGCACCTGATCAAGAACCGCGCCAATGCCGGAAGGCTCGTCCGAAGGCAGGCTGACATCACGGTTGGTGGACATCTTTCCGTCGATTGCCTGCGGTGCGATGCCTTCAGCAGTCATCACGTAATGCATGAAAAGCTTGGCAGCGTTCGGACTGTCCGTGCCCTTGGTGATCAGGCCAACGCCGGGATAAAGCCAGCCGAGCCATGGTTTCAAATCCTTGCAGAGGCCGAGTTTCATGTCCTTGTCGGCATTGTCGCGGAACTTGGCAGAGCTGATCAGCCCCATGAATGGCTCAGACTGGCCCGGTGCACCCACCGCATCTGCAGCCGCCGCATCGGCGTCGGTCAGAAGCGGAGCATTCGCTGCGAGCGCCTTGATCCAAGCTGCCGTTGCCGTTTCCTCGCCCTTTTCAAGGTCTTTGCCGTAGAATTCCTTGTAAGCGGCTGCGACCTTGTCATCGCCGTGTTTGGCCATCTGGTTGAACCAGTCGACGTAGGAAGCCTTGCCGAGCGGGTCCTGCATAGCAACCTTGCCCTTCCACTTTGGCTCGGTCAGCTCCCAGATGTTGGTGACAGGGCATTTGTCGAACAGTTCAGTGTTGTAGGCCCATACATTGGCGCTGTTCACCACGGTCAACGGCGACTGGTATTCTGCAGGGATCTTGTCTGCGAGATCCGGTGGCAGCCAGCTTTCCGCAAATCCTTGAGGTATCAGCTGCGCCATGGCGGCTGGAGCATCGCTGATAATCGACACGTCGCCCTGAATATTGTTGGCACGCGCCTCACGAATGATCATCTCAAGCTGTGCTGTTGCCTTGACCTTCGAACCTTCGGCGGAAAGTCCGTATTTTTTGGCAAAGTTTGCAGCCATTTCGACAATCTTGCCGGTGCTGTCATAGACAGTGATCGGCTTTTCTTTTTTTGCGGCCTCAACCAGGGCATCGAGGTTAAAAGGCTCCTCCGCCTTCACCACGCCCCCCAGCGTTGTCAAAACCGCGGCCGTTAACAAAAAACGGCCCATGCATCCCTTCACGTTACGCTTCATACTGCTTCTCCTCCAGCAAGCGCCCCAATGATCAGTGAATTTCAGTTGTAACTATTCTTCCTCAGCACCGTGTCCGCCTCGTTGACCCGACGCCCATCCGCGTCGAAGACATGCAGGGCTTCCAGCGGCGCGTGCACAAATACCCGCTCGCCGCTGTCGATCCGTGGCAGGGCATGCGTCGTCAAAAACAGCGTGTGGTTCTGGCTCTTCAATTCGAGGATCCAGCTGCCACCGGTTGGCAGTACGCCAGTAACGGTCATCTCCACGCCGAAATTGTTTTCCGGCACAGACTTCTGTTTTGAGGTGTATTCCAGCGCTTCCGGCCGGATACCAACCGAACCGATGCCGCGCAGTTTCGGGTAATTCTTCGCGAAATAGGCTTCGGCCTTGTCGGCAATGTCAGACACGCCCGGTTTGCCGAAGGTCAGAATATTAATTGGCGGGCTACCGACGAATTCGGCAACGAAACGGTTTGCCGGACGATCATAGATATCGTTTGGTGTACCCATCTGCTGCAATGTGCCTTCGTTCATCACAGCAATCGTCGTTGCCAGTGTCATCGCTTCCCACTGGTCATGGGTCACGAAAACAATCGTCGTCTTGAACTCGTTGTGCAGACGTTTCAGCTCAGCACGCATTTCAAGTCGCAGGCGCGCATCAAGGTTGGACAATGGCTCATCGAGCAAAAGCACGCCCGGATTGACCGCCAGCATACGAGCCAGCGCAACACGCTGTTGCTGACCACCGGACAGCTGCGACGGGTAACGATCACGATACTTGGCAATATCGAGAGCCTGCATGACGCGCTCTACCCGCGCTTCGCGTTCGGCCTTCGGCAAGTTGCGCAGTCTCAAACCAAAATCGGTATTGCGCTCGATCGTCAGGTGCGGCCACAGCGCATAGCTCTGGAACACCAGACCCATTTCACGCTTTTCCGGTGGTACAAAGACGCCCTGTTGTACGGAGTCGACCACCCGTTCTCCTACCCTGATCTCGCCACCCGACAGGTTTTCCAGCCCCGCAATCATGCGAAGGGTCGTGGTCTTGCCGCAGCCAGAAGGACCGAGCAGGCACATGAATTCGCCGTCGCGGATTTCCAGATCAAGATCGGCAACCGCGTTTGCGGAGTTCACACCATAGTTTTTCTGCGCGCCGCGCAGGTTGATTGTAGGCATTAGCTTCCAAGTCCTTCTGCAAGATTTGTGCGTGTCAGCTTCTGGGCCAACAGCGTGCCGAAATAGGCAATTGCGGCAATGATCAACACCACGGCATTGGCTGCCTGGGTGTAGTGGTAGTCGACCAGTCGCAGGGAAAAGGTGGTCAGAACATCAGTGCTCGGTACCGCCAGGATCACGAAGAGGCTGAGGCCCTTGATGCCCGAGATGAAGGGCAGCAGCACGCCGGTAACCAGTGAGCCCTTCTGAATCGGAATCACGATGGAGATCATGCGGCGGAACCAGCCAGCACCAGCAACCTGTGCCGCTTCTTCCGGATCCTTGCCCAGCTGCGTCATGGCGGAAATACCGGCACGCGACGCATAGGGCATCTGATCAGCAATCAGCGCCAGTATCAGGATGGTCACCGTGCCATAAAGCGCAGGCATTGGACCACGCGGTACCGCAAACAGCGACAGATAGGCCGCCGCAAAGGCAATGCCCGGGACCAGATATGGCAGGAAGGTTACCTGACGCAAATAGACCGACAGACTGCGCACTGGTGTACGGATAACCACATAACCGACCAGCAGACCAAGCACACCTGAAGTCAGTGATGCGAAACCAACGATCATCATGGTGTTTTTGGCAGCCGCCCACAGATCAGGGCTCAATAGCACGCCTGTCTGCAGCGCAACCGTGTGCAGGTTGGTGCCGATCCAGTAATCGAGGGTGAAGTTGTCGAAGGTGAAACGCGCAGGCACCTTCATGACAGTCGACAGAACCAGCGTGAGCAACGGCATGCCAACGCTCAAGATAAAGACGGCCGCAGCAAACCCGGTTGCCGGAAGGCGAAGTTTGCCGAGGCGGTTCTGGCGGTTCATTGATCCCTTGGAACCGATCGTCACGAAACGACGTGCTTCCCGCACCAGCCGTGCATCAATCATCAAGGTGATGATACCGATCAACATGATCGATGCGGCAACCACACCGGCAACACCCGTCTGGCGCGAGGCGATACTGCGGAACAACGACGTTGACAGCACTTCGAACTTCACTGGCAGACCCAGAACGTAGGGCACACCAAACTCGCCAAGGCACTTTGCAAAAATCAGCACCATCGATGACAGAAGCGCCGGGCGCATCAACGGCATGATGATCTGGATGGCAACCTGATAACGACGCGCACCGAGAATACGGGCCGAGTCTTCAAGCTGCGAGTCAAACCGGCGCAAGGCAGAACCAAACAGCAGGATGACAAACGGCGTGTAATGCAGGGCCAGAATGATGGTGATTGGAAAACGCCCATAGGCAACCCAGTCCGGCGGGGTTAGGCCCATGGCCTCAAACCAGCCCGGCTGGCCACCCACGGTGCGGTTTTTGAACAGGGTTGTCCAGGCCAGCGCGAATGTCCATGCAGGCAACATGTAAGGCACGATCAGCGCAGTCGCGAACCAGCGACGGCCAAACATGTCAGTGCGGCTGATCAGCCAAGCCAGCACGGTGCCAATTACCAGCGACAGGGAAATTGCGCCTAGCGCCACTGTCAGCGTGTTGGCCAGCGGCCGCCAGAACAGGTCCGTTGCGACCGGCGAGAAAAACGAGCGGTCGAGATAATACATCGTGAGATCGCCGACATCCTTGCCAAGCCGACGCTCATGACCAAACTGCACCCGCACAGAATCCAGCACGATCGATATGATCGGCACGACAATCAGATAGGTGAACAGCAAGGCGGTCAAAACGCCGATCAATGTCGTCGGCTCTCGCAGCGCAATCTTCAGCCGATAGCGCCAAGCCTGCCACGCTGAAGGTGAACCTATGGCGCGTTGCTCCACCGCATCGGCTTTGTTTGTGTCACTTAGAAGAGCCATCATTCCTCCCCAGGCCTTCCATTGCGATGTCATGCGCCACTCGATGAAAAGCGCGCAAAATCCCTCCACCCAAATCGCGTAAATACGATTTTGGGCACTGTGGGCATCAGCAATGTATTCAATCCTCCCGACGGGACTCCCGACCCGTCAGCCTTGGTGAACGCCCAATCAGGGGCGCTCCTGCTTATCCAAGGCATGGATTTTGAGCCCCACTGCCTTCGACTATGGTTGGATGATCAATCCTCATGAAGGTTTTGTCAATGATAAAATTGCACACGTGATCAATATTATAATTAATTGATTTTGCTTGATTATTTTATGTATATTTTGGATATTTATTGCACACGTGATCAGAGGGAAAGCCCGTCAGATAAAAATGACATCACGCGTGTCTGTGACAGAGTTGAACAGAGACGTCACAATGGACGTGCCGGACCACGCGTTACGAGAAATTCTCGCACCACAAACGCGTGTTTCGACATTTTGGGGATTGGAAAAACCCCAACTTTGTGGCCTGTGATGAAGTGAAAAATATCAGGGGGAATGCATGGCCCGAGGCTTTGTAACGGCGGAAGAAGTGGCAAAACGGGCTGGCGTATCTCGCTCGGCCGTATCACGAACATTCACCCCGGGCGGCAGCGTGTCGAAAGCGGTGCGCAAGAAGGTTCTGAAAGCGGCGCAAGATCTTGGCTACCGCGTCAATCGTCTGGCGCAGGGTTTGAACAATGATCGTTCCAATCTCATTGGTGTGGTCGGTGCCAATCTCAGTTCGCCGTTCATTTCCAAACAACTCGATGCTTTAAGCCTTGCGCTTTTGCGTCGTGGTTCACAGTGCCTTCTTTTGAACGCCGCTGATGCACGCAAAGATATCGCACCGCTGATCGAACTGCTTTTTGAGTTCCGTGCGCAGGCAATCGTTGTACTGTCAGGTGAACCACCGGCCTCGATCGTGGATGAATGTATTGCCAATGGCGTGCGTCTTATCCTGATCAACCAGAGCGTGGACCGCACCGACACCAATATCGTTCTCAGTGACGATTCACACGGCGCCGATCTGGCGGCAATGCGGCTGCGGGCTGCGAAATGCAAAAAAGTTGCCGTCGTCACCAGTGGCAGCCAGACCCCGGCACAGCTTCGCCGCGCCAAGGCCTTTACCAAACGGATGGACAGCGAAGACATTGAAGTTGTCAGTTGGTCTAACGGTCCAACCAGTTATGACAGCGGTTATCAGGCCGGTTGTGAATTGCTGAAAGACAAGGATATAGATGGCGCATTCTGCGTCACCGACCTGCTGGCGCTCGGTTTCCTCGACGCCGCCCGATTGGAAATGAAGCGCCGCGTACCGCAGGATCTTTCGGTTGTCGGTTTTGACGACATCCCCCAGGCCGGCTGGAAAAGTTATCAGCTCACCACCATCGCCCAGTCCTTTGATGCGCTGACTGAAAAGGTCCTGACCGCGCTCGACAGCGACGAACCGGAAACCAGATTGCAGGTCGTACCGGTCAGCATGGTGGAGCGGACAACCGCCCGTTAACTGGCTTTCATGCGTTAATTGACTTGCCGGATACGGCTTTCGTTAAGCAGGCCGCTATCATCGAGAATGGGAAGCGCCACCGCCACGACATGGGCATTGATGCGCTTGAGGTCTCGCAACAAATCGAGATGCAGAGAACTCGTCTGGATACTGTCGGCCCTGCCGTCCCGCAGGCGCTGCAAATGGCGGGCGGATGACTGCTTTTCCAGTCGACGAACATCTTCCTTCACTTCGACGAGACGGCGCGCCAGTTCAGAATTTTTCGTCGAAAAAACCGTCTGGGCCATGCGCAGATTGTCGAGCGTGATGGTGAACAGGCGCAGCAATTCCTGCTGGCCGTCTTCAGAGAAGGTCAAACCAAGGCTAACCTTCTTGGCAATTTCCGGCCGGATGCCCTTTTCGATGATGTCGCCGATATGCTCAAGATTGATTGCATATTCAACGATATCCATTGAACGACGATAATCCTCATCGCTCAACTGCCCTTGCCCGACCCGCGACACGAACACCTTGATTTCATGCTGAATTCGGTCGACGCGCCCTTCAAGTGCACTGATTTCACTCAGTTGCGAAAGGTCGTTACGGCGCATTGCTTCTGCAGCCTGACGCAACATGCGCTCAACCAGATCGCCAACCAGCATCACTTCGCGGCTGGCACCGGCAAGAGCTGCAACCGGCTGGTCGAGATCATGACTATCAAGGAAGCTGCGATGATCATCGCCGGTTTTTTTGTCCGGCAGGATGGCCGCTGTCAGTCGCAAAATGAACGGTGACAATGGCCAGGCAATCAGCGCCACGGCAATGTTGAACAGAAGATGCGCATCAACTGCGAGCTGCTGGTGCGAAAAATAGGGAAGTTCCAAAATCGCGGCACCATAACCGGCAAGTGGCATGGCAACGGCGCAACCAATGGCGCGAATGATGAGGTTGCCAATCGTCACACGCCTTGCGGCAATCGATGCCTTCATGGTCGCCAGAACTGGCGGCACGGCACCGCCGAGATTAGCGCCAAGCACCAGCACAATCACCAGACTGGAATCGATACTGCCGCTCGCAGCCAAAGACAGGATCAGAATAACGACCGCGAGGCTGGACGACGCCAGCACAGCAAGACCTGCTGAAAACATCAAAGCAACCGGCCAGGCATTACCCAGCATGGTGATGAAAAGATTGAGTACTGGCGACTGACGCAGCGGATCGGTGGCCGCAGACAGCAAATGCAGCGACAAGAGCATGAGACCGACACCCACAAGCGCCGTGCCAGCGCCCTGCTTGGCTGAAGAGGTCATGCGCATCAACACGACACCGGCCAGGATCAGCAGCGGCGACAACCAACCGAGACCCAAGGCAACGATCCACGCCGTGGTCGCTGTTCCAATGTTTGCACCAAGCATGACGATCTGCGCCATTGCTGGCACGATCATGTCCTTCTCAACGAAGGATGCGACCATCAGGGCGGTGGCTGTCGAGCTTTGCAGCGCAACGGTTGCAAGGAAACCGGCAGCAAATGAACGAGGGCCGCTTCGTGTGCCGGCAGCAAGGCCGGTCCGCAACTTTGCACCCAGCGCTCTAGACATGCCGTCCTTAATCTGACGCAGACCAAAGAGCAGCAGAGCGACTGCGCCAAACAGGTTGATGCTTACGATGGCCGATTCCATGCACTCACCTCATATCGACAATTATGCCGGCACGACGTCGCCAACCGTCGGGATCGACAGAACCAGATTCTGCGCTCCTCCTTCGGCACGATCAAGAAAAAGCCCGAGAGCCCCGAAGAATATCCCAAGGAAACTCGAGAGAGAGCCGTCATGAACTCCGGGAGCCCGCCCGAACCTCGATGCCAGCGAACGGTAAAGCATCAACCTTTCCGGCTCGATATGCGACAAGGCCAGCGACGCGCCCTGTCGCAGACAGTACCAATCTGCAATCAATTCAAACATCGGCAGATCAGCCAAGCCATCAAATCGAATAGGCATAGTCTCGTCCGTGACACCAAGCGAGGAGATCACATCCCAGACGGGCCTGTTGCCGATTGCCGCAACTATATCTGCGGGCCATTCCTTGACGAAATAACGATGCCGCACCAAAGCGCGTTTGTGCTGTCGCAGGAAGTCACCATAGTGACCGGCGGTAAAGGCCAGATCACGCTGTTCGCCGCGGATATCGGTCTCTCGACCATATCCTTGCGATAGGAGATCGTTGACGGGCAAGTCTGACATTTCAACGGTTTCAACCGCAACCTCAGTCATCGAGGCATGTACAACCTTGAAGGCTGGCGGAAAAGCCACCAGTGACGGGACCGCAACATTGGTCAGGCTCCGGCCGGAGGCTCCTCGTCTCGTCACACCTTCCACATGCAGATGGCCACTGAAATGAACCGTGACGCCAGCGGCGAGCAATGCATCCTCGACAGCCTTCACAGGCGTGCGCCGTACGACATTGGTTTCGCCGAATAATACCGCCTCGGCACCGGAAGCTCCGTCAAACGGATCGAGCGCCGGGTAATGCGAGAACGCCATAAGCGTCTTGCCCTGCTGCTTTGCCCGTTGGCTGACATCAGCAATCCAATTCAGAATGAAGCGTTTGGACCTGAGCATCGCATTCCAGCCGCCAGATGTGCTGTCGGTAAAGGCAGCCTCCTCGCCACGCTCGAACTGCCCGTCCAGCGGTTCAAATACGTTGGCGTCAATCATCAACAACCAAAGGCCCGGCTCCGGTTCAACAAGATAGGAGGCGTCCATCAGGCGATAGACATTGCTGCCATCAGGCGAGGTCACGGTATAAACCCGGTCGTCGGCAGCATCGCTTGTGCCGAAGGGTGTCTCCCAGTGCAGATATTCCGGACGACGAAAATAACCGAATGCCGCCATCGGGTTCAGACCCGACGGATATCCTTCACAATACATGGCATCGCTGAATGCCACACCGTCATCAATCACGGCCGGATTGCTTGTTATCGACAGGCTGTGCCCCGTCTCCCCTAAGAATTCCTTTTGATGATGGCGACCTTGTGGACCAAAAATGTCGTGGTTGCCCGGCAGGGCGTAAAAGGCGGTGCCATGGGTATGGGTATGGTCCTGTAGCAAACCGCGCAACGTTTCCGTTGTGGCACGCTGGCCATCATCGGTATAATCGCCAAGCAGCACAACATGCCGGATGTTGCGGGCAGCCACCTGATCGAGGGCAGCGCGCAGCGCGTCAGCGCTTTCGTTAAAAACGCGGGTCGATTGGCGTGTATCTGACCAGCTTCGCATGGTCAGTTGCTGGCCATCCACATTGATACCGGTAAATCCAAAATCTGCCGACGTATCATGAAAATGTGCGTCTGCGATAACAGCGACCGGCGAAAAATGTCTTGCACCCATGATCAAGCCTTCTTTCGGCCTTCGACGAGATCAATCCAGTCGGATGCGCGGCGCGCCGCTTCATAAAGGCTCGGCTTCGGGGTTTCAAACCATTCGTCCGGACGCAATTCGCGGCGCTCACGGATGGCTGCAACGGCATCATCAAGCGTCGGATAAAGTTCAGGCTGTTGTTTATGGAGAAACAACGCCACCAGAGACACCGACCGGCTGCGACCACTACGGCAATTGACGAGTACATTGCCGCCATCGGGGAACGGATAGGTCGCCCGTTTCGGCATGGTCTGGCGCAGAGCCCCATCCAGAATGTAGTAGGCACCCAGCATCATCGTATCCGGGCTTCCCTCCCCGTCGATCAGGCCAAGTTTGTAATAACGGATATCGCCGTAACCTGTGGCGAGAAGATCACCGTCCTCGTCGGCGCCCCGCACCAGATTGATGTCCAGATTGACGGCGCAATTGACAACCGTGGTAATGCCGTGGCGCCGCAGCAGACCAATATCGCGCGCGCCATCACTACCACCGATATAAAGCGTGGCATTGTGCGGCCCGAGACCTTCGGCAATCTTGCTGATTGCGGGTCTTGCATAAACCGGTCCGTCCATAATCCATTCCTCCATACCGGCGCTTGCGCCGTCATTCATCACTGCAAATTTATTCAGGCGACCGACGAAACCGGTCTCGCGCCGCTCGCTTCAACCACCGCCAGCGGAATGGCGGATGCCTTGCTTACGCCTGCTGCGACGCCACGCGCGGCGGCCAGAACTGCCCCGCCATCACGAAGGCTGCCAATTTCCAAGAACGGGCAGACATCGCCTCCAGCCTCACTGACCAACAGCAGTCCGGCAAGGCAGTCCCAGGAATTCATATGTAGCTCAAGATAACCGTCTGACCGGCCATCCGCGACATAGGCCAGAGCAAGTGCGCCTGATCCGGCACGTCGGACATTGGTCCCCATATCGAGCAGATTTTTGACGACACCGAGATAGGTATCGTTGGATACCCGTGTCGACCATCCCATTTCGATGGACGCGGCATCGAAACGCTGGGTTCCGGATGCACTGATCGGCTTGCCATTGAGTGTCGCGCCTTCGCCGCGAACGGCGAAATAAAGCTCGTCTAGCGCCGGGTTGTAGATGGCCCCAATTTCTGTTCGACCATCTTCAACATAGGCAATCGAAATGCAGAAATGCGGGATGCCCCGCGCAAAGTTGGCAGTCCCGTCGACAGGGTCCACGACCCAGACCTTGGCACCGATATTTCCGCCACCCTCTTCACCAAAGAAGGTATCATCCGGGAAATGTTTTTCAATCATGCTGCGGATATGCGCCTCGGAAGCAGCATCCGTCACGGTGAGAAAATCCTGTGGACCCTTCATCGAAACACTGCGCTCGGCCTCACCATGAAAACCCTTAAGAACCAGCTCTCCGGCGGAGCGGATGACCGCACGGCAGAGATCGGCGCGAGCCTGAAGCGTATCGGCGTAATGCAAGCTTTCCACGAGATCACCATCAAATCGATTTGAACACGCGTGCAATATTGCACACGTGTTCATTGATTGCAAGCAAGCAGCAGCGCTTGATATCGCCAATCCTGTGAATGACTATCTCCCGTTCCTGGCCCTACGCAACGGCTGCAGCGGGCGTGACGTAGCACGTGTTGTGCAGCGCTATCAGCTCATCATAGGCAGAGACATTGCCAGCCAGAACCGGATGGCCGCTCAGCAGCGCTTCACCTTCTGCCGGGAATGGCATAAAGCGGCCACCGGCTTCTTTCACGAGGCAAAAACCGGCCATGCAGTCCCAGGCGCGCATATAAGGTTCGTAGTATCCCACGAGGCGTCCGGCCGCGACATAGGCCAGCATCAGGGCACCCGAACCGTTGCGGATAAAACTGCCGCCACGGGCGAGCAGATCGGTGATGATCGAGCCAACCAGTTCCGGCGTCACCATGGTGTTGGAACTGATACCGGTCATTGAATTCTGGATGGTGCGGCTTG
This sequence comes from Rhizobium sp. BIGb0125, assembly GCF_024810055.1. NCBI lineage: Bacteria > Pseudomonadati > Pseudomonadota > Alphaproteobacteria > Hyphomicrobiales > Rhizobiaceae > Rhizobium > Rhizobium sp. BIGb0125. The sequence goes on along the minus strand of NZ_JANUDV010000007.1, from coordinate 43,472 downwards.
GATCAAGTTCGAGCGATTTACCGTTTAACGTCGCACCCATGCCATCTGCTGCGGCGTAGGTTTCGTTCATGCAAGGCACCTGAATGACACCGATCACTGGCACACCACCACGCAACACGGCAATCGATACACACCATGTTGGCAAGCCGTTGACAAAGGGCGCCGTGCCATCGATCGGATCAACCACCCAGGTGTAACCCGATGTTCCGTCCTGCAGACCAAATTCTTCACCCAGAAAGCTGTCTTCCGGAATGGCCGCGAGCACCCTTTCACGTAGAAAGGTTTCGACATTACGGTCGGCAATCGACACGACGTCCTGAAGATCGCGTTTGGTCTCGACAACAAGCGTATCGCGCTTGTTGAAGTAATCGAGCGCCAAGGCGCCCGCTTCTGCGGCCAGAGACTTCGCCAGTTCGAAGCGTTGATCGAGGCCGATATCATGCTTGGTCATTTCATCATTCCTATGCACTTGGTTGAATTCAAGATTGGATCAAGGCAATGCCGCGGCTTTTGAACCCGAGCGTCACATCACTGGCCGGCGGAAGGCTGGTTTCAACCGCATGATCGATGATGAACAGCGTGCCGACATCCGTCTCGACTTCATATTCGACATGACCGCCCAGATATGCGCTGTGCAGCACCCGACCGGCCAACCCTTGACCGCCGGGTTGCCCGATCGAAATAGAACCGGGGCGAACAGCCAGTTGTGCCGTTCCGGTTTTTGCATCACGAGCCGGTATACGATGATCGACACCACCGACCCGGATCAGCGCATTTGGACCTTCGATACCAACCACTTCGCAACCAATGACATTCGCTTCGCCCATAAAGTCGGCAATGAAGGATGAGGCTGGCGCTTCATAAAGTTCGCGTGGCGAGCCCGATTGTGCGATCTCGCCATCTTTCATCACGATGATGCGGTCGGAGACCGCCAGCGCCTCGTCCTGATCATGCGTCACGTAAACCGCCGTGAAACCCAGACGCTGCTGCAGCTCACGAATTTCAGTACGGACCCGGCGGCGCAGACGCGCATCAAGGTTGGAAAGTGGCTCATCAAGCAGCAGCACCTGTGGTTCAAGCACCAGCGCGCGGGCAACAGCAACACGCTGTTGCTGACCGCCTGAAAGCTCGGCGGGAAGACGGTGACCCATACCCGCAAGACCAACCAGTTTCAGGCCTTCTTCAGCCTTTTCCCGCGCCTCTGCTTTACGTAACCCTGAGGATTGCAGGCCATAAGCGACATTGTCGAGCGCGGTCATATGCGGGAACAGGGCATAGGACTGGAAGACCATGGAAACGTCACGTTCATTGGCAGGCAGCATGGTGACATCCTTGCCGCCAATCAAGATGCGTCCGGCGGTCGGGTGTTCAAGACCCGCCAGCATGCGCAGCGTTGTCGTTTTGCCGCAACCGGATGGACCAAGCAGTGTCACCAGCGTTCCCGGCTCAATGGTGAGGGATAGGTCTTGAATGGCAACGAAGGAACCAAAGGTCTTGCGAACATTTTGAAAGGTAACGGAACCGGGTTTTACGGAAATCATGCTGTTTTCTCCTGAGACAGAGGAACGGAGTTTGCTGGCTGCAGGCCTGCGATACGGTTTTCACGTCGCAAACGACGCTCGCCGACCAGCAGCTGGAAGCCGGTAATGACCGTGATCATCACCACGATGAGCATTGAGGAGTAGGCAATGGCCACGCCGTATTCACCGTTCTCGACGAGACCGACGATGTAGGAGGTTGCCATGTTGTATTCCGCGCTGACGAGGAAAATCACGGCGCTGATCGAGGTGATCGCACGCACGAAGGAGTAGACCAGCGCCGCCGTGATGGCCGGACGCAGCAATGGCAGGATGACCTTTCTAATGGTGCGGAAACTGTCGGCCCGCAACGTCAGCGACGCTTCATCAAGGCTCTTGTCGAGCTGGCTCATCGCTGCAATGCCGCCGCGCACGCCAACCGGCATGTTACGGAAAACAAAGCAGGCAATCAGCACCAGAGCCGAACCGGTCAACTCCACCGGAGGCAGGTTGAAAGCCATGATATAGCTAACGCCAATGACCGTACCGGGAATGGCAAAGCTCATCATCAGGGCAAATTCAAAGATATTGCGACCGGCAAATTTCTGTCTGACGATGATATAGGCTGTCAGCAGGCCGACAGCAGCAGTCAGCGGCGCCGAAATCAACGCAATCTCCATTGTCGTCCAGAACGAATTCCAGGCGACACCTGTCCAGGCGATGGAGCCGTTTGCAAAACTGACCGAGAAGGCACGGATATAGTGTGCAAAGGTCAGAGAGTTATCGAGACCCCAGGTCTTCACAAAACCACCGACCAGAATCATGCCGTAAACAACGATGGTGAACAGCATCCACGGAACGACAACCGCGTGTACACCAATCGACAGGCCGCGCGGCAGGGCAATGTGGGCACCACTGTCGCCCTTTCCGGTAACCGTCGCGAAATTTTTGCCCGAAAGCCAGAAACGCTGGGCAAGGAAAGCCGATAGTGTGAAGCACAGCAGGATGATAGCCAGAACAGCCGCGCGTGACGGGTCATTCTGCGAACCGACCACCGCAAAGAATATTTCAGTCGACAAAACACCATGGCTTCCACCCAGCACAAGCGGATTGCCAAAATCAGCCATACTTTCGATGAAACCAATGAGGAAGGCGTTAGCGAGGCCAGGCTTCATCAGCGGCAGCGACACGCGCCAAAAGGTACGCCAGCGATCGGCCCGCAGCGTCTGCGACGCTTCTTCCATCGATGGGCTTACACCCTCAACAACGCCAATCAGCACGAGGAATGAAATGGGGGTAAAGGACAGAACCTGGGCAATCCAGATGCCGGTCAGGCCATAAAGCCATCGACCCGGCTCTATGCCAAAAAGATCAGACAGTCCCTGCGTGACAACACCGGCGCGGCCAAACAGAAGCGTCAGCGCAAGACCGATCACAAAGGGTGGCGTGATGATCGGCAACACCGTCAGCAGGCGCAGCCCCTTCTTGAACGGAAAACGGGTGCGGGTTGCGACCAGCGCAAAACCAAGCCCAAGCACCGTCGAGCCAAACGCAGTCATCAAAGCGAGGAACAATGTCCGCCACGCGACGCCGCAGCGTTCTTCACCGAGCACACAGCCGAGGCTCCAGATACCTGGATCCTGGATATTGCGGATAAAACCATCGGCATTAAACGAACCGTCAAAGTCCTGAACCGAGGCAATCAGCATGCTGCCAATCGGATAGAACACGAAGACGGTAACGAGGAAAACCAGCACCGAAATCGAACCGACGACAAAGGCATCACCCTTCATCACGCCGCGTTCGGCAAGACCGAAAGCAAACAACAGCACAAAGACCAGCGACATCAAGACGCCACCCGCACCAATCGACGGCTGACCATCAGCCAGCTGGCCAAACAGGGTCTCGCTGATGGTCCATGTCCAGCCGGTAAAACCGATCGCCAGTCCCTGTAGGCTAAGGAACAACAGACCTATCGCACCGATCCATGCCAGCAACTTGCCGCGTCGCATTGGATCGGCGATTGGCCTGACAGCACATGCACCAAGGAAGATCAGCGCAATACCAATCAGCCACGGCTTGCCGTAGACAAGAATTTGCAGAACACCCGGCGCGTTACTGGACGCGGAGAAGAACTCCGAAAACCAGCGAAAACTGTAGAAGCCGCCTTCGATGCGGTACCAGGGGAGAAGAAACAGGGCCACTGCCCCAAGCATCAGGACAACGTCCAGCCTGCGATTGCCACGCGTCATGGCCAACCTCGCTATTTTTATGCTGATGAATGAACTTGAGGCCGATACCCGAACCAAAGGTCGGGGTATCGGCCGTCACGTCTCGGATCAGTTGGCGACAGCGCCGACTTCACGATCCCAACGCTCCAAGAGAGCCTTGCGCTTGACAGGGTCGCCATAGGTCTTGAAGTCGTAGTCAATCAGCTTGATATCCTCGAACTTCGGCGCTTCCTTCGGCACTTCGGCCGTCTTGTTGGACGGCAACTGGAAGGACTTGGCATCCTTCATACGAGACTGCACGTCCGGCTGCAGCGCCCAGTCGTACCAGACCTTTGCATTGTCGAGGTTGCGGGCACCCTTGATGATCGACATGGAGCCGATCTCATAACCGGTACCTTCACATGGCGCGATCGACTTGACCGGGAAGCCTTCTGCCGTCTGCGCCACCGCATCATGCATGAAGACGATACCAACCGCAGTCTCGCCACGCGCAGCCGCCTTGACCGGTGCAGAACCCGACTTGGTGTATTGCGAGATATTGGCGTTGAGCTTCTTCAGATAGTCGATGGCCTGGTCTTCACCCATGATCTGCACCAGTGAAGCGAGTGCCGTGTAGGCTGTGCCGGAGGAATTGGGGTTGGCGATCTGGATTTCGCCCTTCAGTTCCGGTGCCAGAAGATCGGCCCAGCACAGCGGCTCCTTGTAGCCCTTGGACTTGAAGATTTCTGTGTTGTAGCCCCAACCGAGCGCACCGGCGTAAACGCCAACTGTCTTGTAACCGGTGCTTTCTGCCTGTTTCACGGCCCAATCCTGCAACTGGTCAAGCATTGGCGATTTGTATTCCAGCGTCAGGTTTTCAGATGCAGCCTGCATATGCGGATCGCCGGTACCGGCCCACCAGATATCGGTCTTCGGGTTGCGCGCTTCTGCACGAACCTTGGCATAGGTTTCGCCCGACGACAGGCGCACCATGTTGACCTTGATGTCATGGGACTTCTCGAAGTCGCCCTTCATCTGCTCACAGATAACAACGTCAGCCGAGCAAATCAGGTTAAGCTCGCCTGCGGCCTGAGCGCCGGTGGTGGCAAGTGCAGTACCGGCAAAAAGCAGGCTGGTCAGTATAGTCAGTCGCATGGGTATCCTCCTATAGCTTGCGTCTGAATGGGGGACAGCGTTTGAACATGGCGCTGCCGTTCGCAGCACTTGCAGTGCTGCGCTATTTGTTTTTGTTGTTTGAATTGCCGACCCTATTGCGTCGGGTGGATTTCATTGTCGAAGCGGGCTAACAGCCGACTTCGTTCTTCTGGCAGACCGAAGGTGGCAAAGTCATAATCCACCATCTTGATCATCGATATGTCTGGCGCCGTCAGCGGCAGGCTTGCCTTGGCATTGGATGGCACCTGGTTTTGACCGGCGCTAAAACCGGTTGCCTGCCCTTCCGGGCTCAAGGCGTAGTCGACAAAGGCACGTGCAAGAGCCAGATTGGCCGCGCCCTTGATGATGCTGGCCGCACCAATCTCATATCCGGTCCCTTCACAGGGCGCGACGATGGCCAGCGGAAACCCTTCAATCTTCTGCGTCACCGCATCATGCATGAAGGAAATTCCGATCAACACGTCTCCCCGGGCGGCTGCCTTGACCGGAGCTGAACCTGCCTTGGTGTAGGCAACGACGTTGCGATCAAGTTTTGCCATGAAGCTGAAGGCTTCGTCCTCTCCAAACAGCTGCACAAGCGTGGCAAGCAAGGTAAACGCCGTGCCCGACGAATTCGGATTTCCCGATTGGATATGGCCGCGATAAATATCCTTTGCCAGATCTTTCCAGCAGGTCGGCGCTGGCAGCCCCGCTTCAGCCAGCAGTTCTGTATTGTAAGCAAAGCCCAACGCACCGGCATAAATTCCGGCGGAGCGCGACCCTGACATCGCATAAAAATTCTGTGCCCAGGGCAACAGGTCATTCGGGTTGGCGGGGTGGTATTCTTCGAGCAAACCTTCCGAGCTGGCCTGCAAATGGGTATCGCCAGTACCGCCCCACCACACGTCTATGGTCGGATGTGCACGTTCGGCGCGGATCTGATCGAGAATTTCGCCAGTGCTCTTGCGAACCACCGAAATCTCGACACCCATCTTGCTTTCGAATGCTTTTTGCATGGTCACACACCAAGCCTCGTCGACGCCGCACAGGACGTTCAACTTCGACTGGGCCATGCCATGGCCTGCGCCGCACAGCCATACGACCATGCTTGCCGCAAAAGCGGTCACTGCTCTCAATTGAGCCTCCCTGCTTGGAACCTCCCCGTTCCAATCTCCGCATATAGCATGTCAGATACTGCCGCCGTCGCAATCGAAGAATGGTTACCAATCTTTCACCAAAGCGCCCAACAACATGACATTTGTTACAAATATGACATTTCCGATAATCACCGAAGCTTTGAAGATCGCAAAGAGCGTGCTTATGATAGCTGCGGGAGGAATACGCAGTGCTCAATCAGAAGGTAAAGATTCTGATCGTCGAGGACGATCCAGACATGTCCGAACTTATTGCCGATCTGGTCGAGGCTGAGGGTTGGGTGCCGACCTGCGCGCGATCTGCCGAGGAAGCGGACGCAATTTTGGCAACGGACACCATGCAGCTCGTGCTGGTGGACCATAACCTGCCCGGCACATCCGGTCGGACCTTTGCCCAGCGATTGCGTACAAAGGTCGATATCGGCATTGTCATGGTAACGGCAGCGGGCAGCGCCATTGACAGGGTGCTTGGCCTCGAAACCGCCGCCGACGACTATGTGGTGAAACCCTTCGAGCCAATCGAACTGACTGCGCGCATCAAGGCGGTGTTGCGCAGGACCATTCCATCGTTGAAACACGAAAAAGACAGCGAACGCGATCACAGTCGCTCGGCCCTGCATCTCGGGGATTGGGTTTTTGATCATGACGCCCATCAGGCCGTGTGTCTTGTCGATCGCAGCAAGACATTGACAACAGCGGAATTTGCGCTGCTTGAAATCCTGGCGGAAACACCGAACCAGCCGGTCAGTCGCACACAAATCCTCGACCGCCTGGGCTCAGAAAGCGACCGCTACATTGACCGCAATGTCGATGTGCTGGTTCTGCGCTTGCGCCGCAAGATCGAACGAAACCCGGACTTGCCGCGCCACATCAAGACCAGACGCGGCAAGGGTTATGTGCTGCATACCGACGAAGCCGAGCTGTCCCCGTGATCAATCGTTCATTTCTGTCGTCGATTGCGTTCCGCCTGCCTTTTGCGATTGTGTTTATCTGCGTTCTGGTCTTCAGCCTCTCGGCAATCGCCATATATGGTTTGCAAAGGGCCCGTGATGAGATGGCCGCTTACGGTGTGCAGGCATTTTCCAGCCTCGGCAAGGTATCGCTAGTTTCGCGGCAGGTGTCGGATCTGGTGTCAAGCGCACCCTTCTTGATGAACGCCGCCTCGCCCTACCGGGTATCCAGCGAAAGCCGCTCGGTGGTGCAGCAGGTCGACAGCCTGCTCTCCATGATAACACCGAAAGAGGACGAGCGACGCATTCCGGGGTTTGCCAGCGACCGAATTGCGGAACTCTTGCAGCAAATTCGCACACAGACGCTCGATCTGGTCAAGGATGCTGATGCAGCGCAGGTTCACAAGGCAGATGCTGCCGCCGCACTTGGCGAAATCGCCACCGGCAAAGGCATTCTAGACCCCAATCTGCGCCAACGCATGAACGGCATCGTGCAAGCCGCCTCAACCTCTGACAGCCTTTTCCAGCTCGGCGAACTGCGCCGTCGTTATGTCTCGGAAACAACTGCCCGTCAGGAAGGATATCCGGGCCAACGCCTTGCCGCCTTCGAACTGCTGCATTATGAGCGCGTCTTCAAGGCACAGACTCAGTATCTCCTTGAAATGTTTGCAATACGCGCCTCGGTCGCCAAACTTCACACCGTGTCGCGTGACCTTTCCCACGCCACCGAAACCCAAAGCGATGCAATTGCCCGTGGCCTGAACGAGGATTTGCTTTCCACGTCCGATGCGCTCAGCCGTCTGCTGGTCATCGTCGCGCTTGCGTCCTTCCTAGTGCTGGTCATGGCGGTTTTCTCCATTCGCTCGGTCATGCGTGTCTCACGCGGCATCGTCACGCTGTCGAATGGTATGAACGCGCTGGCCAAGGGTGATAAGGATGTTGGCCCGCCATCCTATCGCGGGCCGGAAACGGAACTGATTCAGCTGCTCGACGCATTTCGCGCGTTTCATGACAGCGTTGATCGTGTCTCACGGCTGCGCCGCACCGCAGAGGCTGCGGCCCGAACCATCCGCTCAACCTTCCGCAACATGAATGAAGGCATCGCGCTGTTTGACCCGAGCGGCCGGCCGATTACCATGAACCGCCGGATTATCGAGCTTGTTGGCCGCTCAGGTTCCTCACGCAAGTTACCGTTACGGCGTTTTGTCGAGCCCATTCCGGAAATCGATCCGTCCTTGTTGCCATCAGATAGTGACCGCGGCGCGTTGATAGACCGCATCTTTATCCGGCATCGCGTTGACGGGCAGGTCATTGAAATCTCACTCTCACGCCAGCCGGACGGCGGCATCGTCATGCTGGCGCGTGATGTCACCGCTCTGGACCGCCAGGAAGCAGAAGCCGTAAAGGCCCAGCGACTGGATGGCATCATGCGTATGACCCATCAGGTCAGTCACGAAGTCGGAAACATGATCGGCATCATAACGGGCAGTCTCGGCCTGCTGGAACGCGAGGCCGGTTTCAATGACCGTCAGAAACGCCATATCACCCGTATTCGCAAAGCCGCCGACCGCGGGCGCTCACTTGCCTCGAGCATGTTGACGGTCGGCAGCCAACAACCGATCCACGCGCAGCACATCGACGTCGCCAGCTTGCTGCGTGGCATGGCGGATATTCTGGAGATTGCTGTTGGATCGAAATGCCATATTACACTTCATATCAACGAGGAATTGCCAACCATTCCGCTTGACCCTGCCCTTCTTGAGCAGTCGATCCTCAATCTTTGCCTGAATGCCGCCGCAGCAATGCCAAAGGGTGGCCTGATCTCTATCGGCGCTTCATCGGAAAAAGATGTACTGATCATTGATGTGACCGATGAAGGCATCGGAATGACACCCGAAGCGGTCGACAAGGCTTTTGAGCCCTATTTCACAACCCGTGAAGAACATGGTGGAGCGGGCCTTGGCTTGGCAATGGTTTATGGTTTTGTTCGCCAAAGTGGCGGAGAGGCCCGTATCCACTCAACCCTTGGACAGGGCACCTCGATCAAATTGATTTTCCCACTCACACCCTCTCAAACCTTGCACAGCAGCTAAGCCTGACGTCGTTGAGGCGGTAGCTACGATCAGCGCCACGCCTCAACGATTGAGCAGTCCCTCAAACGGCGAGAAAACCGCCATCGACATTGATAACGGCACCATTGACCATGGCCGTATCGGGCGAAAGCAGCGTGGCGATGGTGCGGGCAACGTCATCGGCCTCGGCAAAACGGCCGATCGGATGACGCACCATCATCGGTGCAGACTTTTCCGGATCGCTCCAGGCAGCCATTGCAAGTTCTGTCAGAGTGATGGTTGGCGCAACGGAATTGACCCTTATGCCATAAGGGCCAAACTCCTTGGCCAACACCCGTGTTGCACCTTCAAGACCGGCCTTGGAGGCTGCGTAACACAAGTGTTCGTTAAAACCGCGATGTCCGGCAATCGAGGTTATGTTGACAATCGCACCGCCACCGCCAACAGCACGGCGGGCACGGCCAAACTCCTGACTGGTGATCAGGGCCGCCCTCAAATTGATGCCCATCACCGCCTCATAGCCCGCTTCGGTCATGTCAAAGCTTGTTTCGAGAACATTGATACCGGCACTGTTGATCAGGAAGTCAGCAGTGCCGGCCTCCGCCATAGCCTTGCGCGTTGCAGCCGGGTCAGCCAGATCAACCGTAATCGAACGACCTCCAATCTCGTCACGCAGACTGTCGAGATCCGACGTGGTGCGGCTAAGGGCGATGACTTCGGCACCGCGTTCAGCCATGATACGGGCGCAAGCCCGACCGATGCCTTTGCCCGCGCCCGTGATGATGACCGATGTCCCTGAAAACTGCATGCTGGTTCCTCCCTGATATATGTGCCTGCCACTTAGCCCGAGGCTGCGGGCAACAATGGCTCAATGTCTTTTCGCACCTCACGGGCGAGTGTCTGTATTCTCAGAAATGCTTGGTAACGTGCCTCGTGCAGCGCCCGCGCCGCATCACGCACCGGCTCGCTACGCCCAGCCACAGTGGACATGGCGGGCATTGCGGCCTGCAAATCGGGGTAGAGTTTGGTGGCAACGGCCGCCAGCATGGCTGCGCCCAGCAAAACCGGCTCAGAGCAGGCCGTGACCTCAATGGGAATTCCCGTTGCGTCAGCGAGAATCTGCCGGGTTAGCGGATGTGTTCCCGCCCCGCCGGAAACAGAGATCGTGGAAACGGAGACGCCGTTTTGGGCCTGCGTTTCGATGATCTGGCGCAGTCCATAACCAAGCCCGCAAAGCCCGGCGATGTAAAGTGCGGCAAGATTGTCCGCACCGCTTTCCATGCCAAGCCCCATCACAACGGCGCGTGCATATGGATCGGCAAAAGGTGCGCGATTGCCGAGGAATTCTGGGACTACCTGCAACTGTCCGGCAAGATTTACCGCATCTGACGGTCTGTCGACGCCAGCCAGCACCCGCGCCGCAAGCCATGGCGCCAAGCTGGTACCATCCTGTTTTGCCTCCTGCGACGCCTTGCCCGCGTAGGGATGCAGGCTCAATAACTGATCGATGGCCGCACCGGCGGCCGACTGACCACCTTCATTCAGCCACATGCCGGGCACCATGGCGGAAAAATACGGGCCCCAGACACCCGGCACAAATGTCGGCTCGGCAGTCGTTGTCATGGTGCAGGACGATGTGCCAAACACGTAACCAAGGCAGGATGATGCATCCTGCAAGCCACCTTTTGCCGCCACAGTCCCAACGCCACCGGCATGGGCGTCAATTAATCCTGCCCCGACAGCAATGCCAGCGCGCAGTCCCATCGCATCAGCCGCTTCCTGGTTCAGGCCGTTGCCCAATGGCGTTCCCGGGTGCACGACACTTTGACCAATCCGGCGAAAACCGTCATCAGGAAGGTCATCCAGCCCTATCGTACGGAAATAGGTCTCGTCCCACCTGTCCTCATGCGCCAGATAGGTCCATTTGCAGGTCACGGTGCAGGAAGATCGCTCCAATGCACCGGTCGATTTCCAGGTCAGAAAATCCGTCAGGTCAAAGAAGTGCTTGGCACTGGAATACACCTCAGGCAGATGTTCCTTCAGCCAAAGCAGTTTCGGCGTCTGCATTTCCGGAGAGATAACACCGCCGACATAAGACAGAACCATATGTCCTGTGGCATTGATCCGCCGTGCCTGTTCAAGCGCGCGATGATCCATCCACACGATGATATCGCGTTCAGGATGCGCAGGATCGCCCACTCCGTTGGATGCGCCCCGCACCACCAGTGAGCAGGTCGCATCAAATCCGATCCCGGCCACGGCCGAGGGATCGATCGCCGCCGATGTGACGGCATCACGAACAGCCGTACACACCGCATCCCAAATCTGGGCGCTCGACTGCTCGACATGCCCATGATCATTGCGAAAGATAAGGATGTCGTGTTTGGCGGAGGCCAAAAGCGTGCCAACCGCATCAAACACGCCAGCGCGTGCCGAACCTGTGCCAACATCGACACCGATAAAGTAACTGCTCATACGATCCTATCCCTCGCCGGAGTGAAACAGCCAGCCGTGCTGTTCAAAGCACGGCTCGGCAAACTAGTCCGACCAGACTCAAACCCGGTCAAAGTTGGTCGGCAAGACCAACATATCGCGGATCGTGACGTTGCGGTTGCGGGTAAGCATGTATTCCACAGCATCTGCAACTTCGCTCGCTTCAATGATGCTGCCGGATTCCTTGGCCTTGCGCAGGTTTTCTTCCGGCCAGTCAGCAAGCAGGGCCGAGAGAACGGGCCCGGGGGAAACCTGGGCCACACGAATGCCATGCGGAATGAGCTGGCGGCGCATGGTCTGAACGAAGCAGGTCACAGCCCATTTCGAACCGGCATAGACCGGTTCCCAATAGGTCGGGAAATGGCCGGCAATCGAGCTGGTGACAATGATGTCACCGGTTTTGCGCGCACTCATATGCGGTACAACTGCATGCACATTCTTCATCACGGCATTGACATTGAGGTTGAGCATGCGGTCGATTTCGTCGGCTGAGGTCTCTGTCAGGTCGCCACCGATGTAGGTTCCGGCATTGCAATAGAGAATGTCGATATGATCGACCTTCTCGAGGATTTCGGGAACCATCGCAGCGCAACTGTCGGCATCCAGCAAGTTGGTGACCTGAGGAATGGCATTTTTACCTAGCTTGGCGACCAGGTCGTTGAGCGCTTTTTCGTTCCAGTCGACCATGACGACCGTGCAGCCATTGGCCAGAAGCTTCTCGGTCGTTGCCAGACCGATGCCGGAAGCGGCGCCTGTTATAACCGCGATTTTGCCTTGCAGTGATTGAGCCATATTATTCTCCTAACGTTATGAAAAGCTGTTGAGATTTCGTCAGCGCCATTCGCGGGCGATGTAGATAGCGAGCAGGATGATGAAGCCACGGATGATGTCCTGCAGATAGGGGTTGATACCCATCAGATTGAGGCCGTTGTTGAGGATGCCGAGCAGGACAGCACCAATCAGCGTACCGAGGATGAAACCCCGGCCACCGGCAATTGCAGTGCCGCCGAGCACCACGGCCGCAATGGCATCGAGCTCGAAACCAACGCCGGCATTGGGCTGGCCCGACATCAGGCGCCCGGTCAGAATGATGGCTGCAAGTCCCGCCGTGAGGCCGGAAATCGAGTAAACCGCAATTTTGATGCGACCAATCTTGACGCCCGACAGTCGTGCTGCCGTTTCATTGCCACCAATGGCATAGACATGGCGACCAAATGCAGTCCGCTCCAGCAGCAGCCACGCCAATGCGTAGATGATGACCATGGCGATGACAGGAACCGGAATAATACCAACACGACCGACGCCGAACCAGGAAATCCACGATGGCAGGCCCGAGATCGGGTAGCCGCCGGAATAGATAAGCCCAGCTCCACGGGCGATACCCATGGTGGCGAGAGTGACGATGATGGCCGGCATGCGGCCCCATGCCACCAGAATTCCGTTGAAAAGGCCAAGCCCGATGGCAATAGCGACGCCGGACAGCAGTCCGGCCCAGCCTGGCATGCCGAAATGTACCATCAGCCCCGCCGCCATGGTGCCGGCAAGCGCCATCAGTGCTCCGACCGACAGGTCGATACCGCCGGTTAAGATGACAAATGTCATGCCAACCGCCAGAATGGCGACGATCGATACCTGTCTCAAGACATTGAGAATGTTGGAAACGGAAAAGAAGTTATCTGAGGCGAAACCCATCAGGATCGAAACGACGATCAAGCCAGCCAGTGGCAAGGCCAAAGGCGACTGTATGATGGTCTTCCAGATCGGCGTGGCAGAGGCCTCCGCCTGAGCGCCTGTAAGAGCGTCCGCGTCATGCGACATGTTGTGTCCTCCCGGTTGTTGCATGGGTCATGATCTGCTCAGAGGTGATCGCATCGCCTTCAAGCGTTGCGACAATCCCGCCTGAGCGGAAAACACAGACCCGGTCGGACATGCCGATCACTTCAGGCAGTTCCGACGAAATCATGATGATGGAATAGCCACGGGCGGTGAATTCGCGCATGAGCTGGTAAATTTCGGTTTTGGCGCCAACATCAATGCCGCGGGTCGGCTCGTCAAAAATCAACACCTTCATGTTGTGGTTGATCCAGCGGGCGATCACCACTTTCTGCTGGTTGCCACCGGACAGTGTATCGACGCGCGCATGCGGGCTTGACGCCTTCACACGCACCCTCTGCATGGCAGTGCGAGTATCGGCAAGTTCACGCGAGCGGTTGATGAAGAAGTGGCCGATCAGGTATTTGCCGTAATTGTTCAGCGAGACATTGTGCATGATCGGGAAACTGGTGATCAGCCCCTGCTCCTTGCGACTTTCAGGAAGCAGACCGATACCCGCCTCCAGTGCCTGGGACGGATCGGCAAACCGTATCTCGACACCGTTGATCAACAGTTTGCAGCGCGCGGCCCGATAGGCACCAAGCATCGCCAGAACTGTTTCGGTACGACCCGAACCTACCAGACCGGCAAAACCGAGGATTTCTCCTGCCTTGAGGTGAAAACTGGAAACCGGTCCGCTTCTGGTGAGCTTGACCTCTTCCACCTCAAGAACAGTCTTGGCATCGGCAGGAATGACAGGTTTTGGCGGGAAGCTGTTTTCGATCCGGCGACCAACCATCATTTCGACCAGCTGTGCCTGATTGACGTCGCTGACAGCACAGGAGGCCACAAATTCACCGTCCCGCAACACAGTGATGCGGTCGCAAATCTCGAAAATTTCTTCGAGATGGTGCGAAATGAAGATGATCGCGACACCCTGTTTTCGAAGGCTGCGCATGACGTGAAACAGATGTTCGACTTCGGCCGGCGTCAGCGTCGCTGTTGGTTCGTCGAGCACAAGAATACGGGCGTCGAGTGCCAGTGCCTTGGCAATCTCTACAAACTGCTGTTCGGCAACCGACAAATTGCGGATTGGCACATTCAATGGAATGGAGATACCGAGTTGTTTCATGATTTCGGCGGCGCGCTTGCGCATCGCCGATCGTTTCATGAAACCAAGCCCGTTGCTGAGCTCGCGCGCCAGAAACATGTTTTCGACCGCGTTCAAATAAGGAACGAGCGAAAACTCCTGAAAAACCACACCGATACCGGCATCGATCGCTTCATTATAATCACTGAAATGGCGAACCTCGCCGTTGATGCGGATTTCGCCTTCACTGGGTTTCACAATCCCACACAGGATTTTCATCAGTGTCGATTTACCAGCACCGTTTTCACCCAGTAGCGCGTGAACTTCACCCGCCTGCACGGTGAGATCCACCCCATGCAGAACCTCGATCCTGCCAAAGCTTTTTTTGATGCCGTTCAGCTGTAGCATCTGTTCCTCCCGTGTTTGATTGGAAAAGTCGCCCCCGCCGTCTCCGGCGAGGGCGCTCGGGAGGCGCTTACCAACTGAAGTCGGCAGCGTTTTCTTTGGTGACTGGACGGACGTCGATTGGCACTTCCTTCGGCACGACGCGCGCACCCCACTTCTGTGCCAGCGCCATGGCAAGGCCTACGCGGATCTGGTCACGCGGAAACTGTGCGGTGGTCTGGATGAATGGCGTACCTTCGGCAATCGCCTTGACGGCTTCCGGTGCACCATCAACCGAGGTCAGCTTGACGTCGCGGCCCGAGCCCTGGATGGCGGCAAGTGCGCCCATGGCACCACCGTCGTTGACCGAGAAGATACCCTTGAGGTTTGGACGTGCCTGCAACATGTTTTCGACAACGCCGAGTGCAATCGAGCGATCCTGACGACCGTTCTGCGTATCGACCAGCTTGATGTCCTTGAATTCGGCAAGCGCTTCCTTGCAACCTTCCACGCGCTGCAGGATCGGAATAACCGGGATACCGTCGAGAATTGCGACTTCGCCTTCGCCGTTCAGCGCCTTGCCGAGAGCCTGGCAAGACTGGTAACCGGCATCCTTGTTCTTGGAACCAACGAATGTATCAACCGGGCCGTTGGCATTGGCATCAACGGCAACAACAACCACATTCTGTGCCTTGGCTGCATTGACGGCGGCCTCCACGCCGGCCGAGTCTGTCGGGTTGAGAAGCAGAATGTCGATCTTCTGCTGCAACATGTCTTCAACGTCGGAAATCTGCTTGGCAACGTCATGGGCGGCATCTGTCACTATAACCTGCGCACCGAGGGATTTCGCTGCCTCGTCCAGCGCTTCCTTCATCGAGACGAAATAAGGGTTGTTCATTTCCTGAAATGTCATGCCGATCTTCAACTTGGCGTCCTGCGCCAAGGCAGGCACCGCGGTCAGCGCGACGGTGGCGATCGACAATGCTGTCAAAGCTCTTTTCATGTCAGTTTTTCCTCCCTTTGAACGGCAGGCAAAGCCCGGCCGTTTCCGGAAAGCACCATGCTTTCCGAATTCTATTGTCCCGGTACGGGATATGGATCGTGGCGCTTATCCGGCGGCTTTAAATGCTCCGTTGGCTTTAAAGGTCGCGCGGAATTGCGAAGGCGACATTCCCTTCAGGTTCTGGAAATGCCGGTTGAAATTCGAAATATTGGAAAAGCCGATCTCGTAGCAGATTTGGGCAATCTTGACTTCGGGACGCGTCAACAGTGTCAGACAGGCCAAATCGACACGCAGCTGGTTCTTGTAACGAACTAGCGTTGTTCCGGTATGGCGTTTGAAAGCCCGTGAAAAGGAACTGGCGGTGTGCCCAACCATGTCAGCGAGATCGCGCTCATCAATATCGTCGGTCAGATGTTCACGCAGGTGCGCGATGGCCCTGTTAATGCCGCTTTCATTGATATTCGACAGGTCCAGTTCATAGCTCAGACTGGCCAGCACTTCCGGTTCGGGCGCATTTGCCAGGACATCAAGGATTTCCCAAAACAGTGCCAACCGCATGATGCCGCGTGTCTCGATCAATTTCTCGATCAAAGGGCGCACCTTGTCACTCGTGACGTTGTCGAACAGCAGGCCGCGATGGCTGCGCTCTAGAAGCGGTGCAATGGCTTCCATCTCCGCCATGCCGGCAACACTGTCGTCGACAAATTTCTGCGGGAACTGAAGAACCAGCGAGCGGGCAGGCACGATTTCGTCAGGCTCGATATCGGAAATCCAGTTTTGAGGCAGATTGGGGCCGGTCATGATCAACTGACCAGGTTCAAAGCGACCGATGTGGTCACCGATGTAAAAACGACCTGAGGTCGCAACAACCAGATGAATTTCATATTCAGGGTGATAGTGCCAGCGAACCGTGCGAAACGGATAGCCGTGTCTCCACGCGGCGAAGCTTTCGCCTTTGCGGATATGGACCAGTTCCAGATCGGGTTGCACAGCGTTTCCTCCCACCGAGCGCACAATGTCTGCGGCAAAATCTGCAAACCTCCAATTTGCAAATTTCATCATTAACAAGACCATAACCCCTGAAATTCAAGGCATCTACATCATGGCGAAAATTAAACCGATACTTTTTTGACAGCAGTTTTGCCGTGAGCGTTGATGATGAGAGCCGAGTGTACAAGGATGGAGACGACACGCTGTCGTCTCCGTCGCACGTTTTTTATCCGCAGGATTTGCCTGAAACAGACCGACAGTTCCGGTTAATTTTTCCATCAAACGGTGACCGTGCAACAGACATTATAACGGTTATCGTAACCTTTAGTGTCTGCGGCTACGCGAAAACTTTTGGAACCGATGGCCCGCATGGACGTTTTTCTAACTCCAAACAAGAGGAGAAAACGACCATGGATCACACTAATCACGTTCGTCTCACGACCACTGAACTCACGCCAGCAGTTTTGGAAGGCGCGACAGTCTACGGTGCTGACGATCACAAGGTTGGCAAGGTCGACCACATTCACGGTGTAGGCGCAGGCGGTAAGGCCATCATCGACGTCGGCGGCTTCCTCGGCATCGGTGCAAAACCTGTTGCGGTTCCGCTCAGCGATCTGGATTTCATGCGCGACGAGGACGGTGACATTCACGCCGTGACGGCATGGACAAAAGATCAGCTCAAGGACATGCCTGAGCATCACCACTAAATACCAGTTCGAAGCCCGGCCGCCGCGCCGGGCTTTTTACATTTGTTGCTGTTCTATGAGCGGATATTCCAGATCGGCACATGGTGCATGGGACAATTTGCAACGGTTCACATGATTTTAACAAAATAGATGGATGTCACGCGCTGTTTTCTTGATCAGTTGATCCCAGTCAACTTATAAGGCGCTCATGACATCTGATTCAAAAATTTTCGTCGGCTTAAGGTCAACCAAAAAAACCAAGGCTGCATCAAGCAAGCCGCTTGGCCCGAAGTGCCAATGGGACGGCTGCGAAAACGAAGGCGCGCACCGTGCCCCCGTTGGCAGGGACGGCGAAGGACTCTACCTGTTGTTCTGTCCGAAGCACACCAAGGAATATAACAGCGGATATAACTTCGCAGTTGAACTGTCCGACCCCGTCGTCGCGCGGTACCAGAAGGAAGCAGCGACAGGCCGTCGCCGCACCTTTGGCACACCCGTCAACAAACCGTCGGAAGCTCCGCTGCCGTCATCCGCCCGTTCCGGCTCTGCCAAAACCATCAATGCCCGCAAGGATGCGGAACAGCGTCAGCGTGAAAAAGCTCAACTTAAGCAGCGCAAGTTGAAGGTGCTGGAAGCAAAGGCTTTCGAAACGCTTGGACTGTCAGAGGATGCAACGCCTGAAGAAATCAGGCTTCGCTACAAACAAAAACTGAAAATGCATCATCCCGATGCCAATCAGGGTAACCGCAACTCGGAAGACGATCTGCGTGCAGCCATCGACGCACACAAGATCCTCAAGCTCAACGGTTTCTGTTGACGCTATAGGCAATGGGGCACGCAAGCCGTTGCTCGCGCACCCCATGTTACGACAGTCCAAAGCCTCTGGGACGCGGCATCAGATGTCGTTATTGATCAGCGCTTGCCCAAATAAACTTGTTTCGCGTTGAGCGTGCCGATCAATTGCCGCTCGTCGGCCGACAGGCCTGACAACAGTTCTGTTGTGATGTTGACCCAGTTGGCCAAACCGCCACCGACATCAATGACCGGCCAATCACCACCCCACACCATACGGCTCGGGCCAAACAGTTCGAGGACAGTGTCGCTGTAAGGTTTGACATCATCGATCTTCGAACCGGACGGATGGCAATATGTCGGCAAACCGGAAAGCTTCACCCAGAAGTTCGGCAATTCAGAAAGCTTGATCATCTCCTGACGCCAGGCTGCGAAGTCACCGCTAGCAATATCCGGCCTGCCGCAATGGTCGAGGATGAACACGGTATCGGGATCAGCACGAACCAGATCGTAGGCGATCGATAGCTGCCGTCCATCGAAACAGAGATCGACGGGATACCCGGCCTTGCCAATCTTGCGAACATTGCGCCGATAGGTTTCGCTGCGGCTGAGATCATCCGGCATGACCTGAAGAATACGACGGAAACCCACCACGTTGAGGTCACCGCATTCTTCCAGCCAGGCATCAAAACCCTCATCGGTTTCAGGACGGCAACTGGCGATCACACCCAGCATTTTGGGATAACCCGATCCGACCAGTCTTGACACCAGCCGCGCCTCGCTCTGGTAATCAACGTCATCCACGCCACTTTCCATGAAGATGGTGGCGGTGATGTTGCAGCCTGCAGCTTGCTCAGCGTAGACATTCTGGTCAAAAGTGCCGGACGCAATGGCCGGGACCTCTTCAGTCCATGCGTAACCGAGATCGCCACGCAGGATAAGATGCTGATGTGTATCGATCAGCTCTGTTGCCATTTACCCCTCCGTACCGATCGTATGCTCTTCAAATTGCGCCCAAGCCGTCTCTGCGATGGTCTGGTCGAAAAGTTCAACATTACGCAGAAGGCTGGAAGGTTTTGCCGTGCCAATCAGTACGCTCACCACCAGCGAATTGCGCAGCGGAAAATGCAAGGCGGCGGCAGCAAGCGTCGTACCGGCCGACTGCGCAACCACTTCCATAGCCTGCACTTTTTCCATCACATCGGGCGATGCCTCGACGTAATTGAAGGTAGCGCCCGGCCGGGCACCGGTCGCAAGAATGCCAGAGTTGAAAACGCCACCGATCACAAGACGCGTCCCGGTTTCCTCGCAACGCGCCAGCAACTCGGCTTCTGCAGAACGGTCAAGCAGCGTGTAACGACCAGCAAGCAAGATGACATCCAGCGGCACCCGCGCAAGAAGGTTGAGGCAGGCTGGCACCTCGTTCACGCCAAGGCCAATGGCCTTGATTGCGCCGCTTGCCTTGAGTTCCTCAAGCGCCCGTGCACCACCTTCGACAAAATCTGCAAAATGGCGATCATAATCCGCACCGAGCGTGGTCGCTTCGAGATCGTGGATGTAAAGAATATCAATGCCATTCAACCCGAGACGGGCAAGGCTGTCCTGATAGGACCGCATGATACCGTCATAGGTATAGTCATGGACCACCGCGAACGGCAAAGGACGGACAAACCCGTGATCGGGAATGTCCTCCTCTGCGACGGGCTTCAGCAACCGGCCGACCTTGCTCGACAGGACATAGGACCCCTTGGGTTTGTCGCGTAAAAAGTCGCCCAGCCGACGCTCCGAAAGGCCGTGTCCGTAATGCGGGGCCGTGTCGAAATAACGAATACCAGCCTCCCACGCCGTTTCCAGCGTGGCCATGGTATCTTCACGCGATACTTCGCGGTAGAGGTTGCCGATACCGGCGGCTCCGAACGAAAATGTACTGAGTTCAAGGCCTGTGTTTCCAAGTGGCCGCCCGATCATGCCGCCGCCCCCTCTTTGTCGAGTTGGCGCTCAATTGCGCGGATCGCGCCACGAAGCTCACCCAGGCCCTTAACGCGGCCGATATAGGAGTAACCGGGGTTGGTCTTCTTATCGATATCGTCACCGAGCAGATGCCCGTGGTCTGGGCGCAGTGGAATTGCGCGGCGGGTATCACCGGCTGCCGCGCGACGGCGTTCCTCACGCAACAACGCCTCGACAACACCCACCATGTCGGTACTACCATCCAGATGGTCGTCTTCAAAGAACGAACCATCCGCCTCGACGGTAACATTGCGCAGATGCGCAAAGTTGATACGCGGTGCAAATTCCGTCGCCATGGCAACCAGGTCATTATCAGGACGTGAACCGTAAGACCCGGTGCACAGTGTGATACCGTTGTAAGGGCTGTCGACGGCAGACAGGATGCTGCGAACATCTTGCGGCGTCGATACAACACGCGGCAGACCGAAAAGCGAGAATGGCGGGTCATCCGGGTGAATGCCGAGATAAACACCATGTTCCTCTGCAACAGGCACCACTTCTTTCAGGAAGGCCAGCAAGTTGCTCTGCATTGTAACGGCATCGATACCGCCGAAGGATTCCAAGAGCCTATTGATGGATTGCCGCGTCTGCACAAGTGCACCGCCCGGCAGGCCGGCGATGATATTGCGCTCCAGCAGCAGTTTTTCATCATCACTCATCGCTTTTGCCCGCTGTTCGGCACGTGCAACGACGTTGGCATCATAGCTTTCAGCAGCATTGGGACGCTTGAGGATGAATACGTCATAGGCAACGAAATCAGTCATCTCGAAACGCAGGGCCAGTCCAGTGCCACGTTCGGTGCGCCAGCGAAGGTCGGTACGTGTCCAGTCAACCACAGGCATGAAGTTGTAGCAAACGGTGGGGATACCGGCACGACCGAGATTGGCTAGGGTTTCTTTCCAGCGGGCGATCGCCTTGGGCGCATCTCCGTCACCGCGTTTTACGCATTGCTCCATCGGAATGGATTCGCAAACGCTCCACTCAAGACCGGCCGCCTCGATCATCTCCTTGCGTTTGATGATTTCTTCAAGCGGCCAGGATGTACCATCGGGAATCTCGTGAAGCGCCGTCACCACGCCGGTAGCACCGGTTTGGCGGACATGTTCGAGCGTGATCGGATCGTTCGGGCCGTACCAGCGCCAAGTTTCCTGCATGAATTCCTCCCTTAGGCAATATCTTCAATGGCGCGAAGCGCACCGTGTGTCTTAATGGCGTGGCACGCAGCAGCCAGCGCCTCGGTCAAGCCGGATCTGGTTCTCCACTCAGCTGAGAAAACATGATCGAACTTCAGGAAATGTTCGACGACCTGTTCGGTCGGCAGCGCCTGTTGATCGACAACCGGCAACTGGTTGAATGCCGGATCGTTGATGATGATCGGCTCACCATTTTCGTTTTTGGTCGTGCAGGAGCAGATCCACAAGGCAGCGGCGATCAGCACCGCACCATGCGGTCTGCCCTGATCAATTAGTTCAGCAAGTGGCGACAATATGCGTTGCGGCACCTTCTGCGAGGCATCGGACGCAATCTGCACCGCCTTGTGCCGCAGCGAAGGATTGGCAAAACGCTGACGCAGACCACCGACATAGGTCGCACCATTGAGATGCGATGGCAGTGTCGGGTCTATTTCGCTCCAGTACCGATCGATGAACCGGCGCACACGCGGATCTGCGTAGACATCGGCAACCGTTTCGAGTCCAGTGATTTGGCCAATGGCGGCAATCGCTGTATGAGCCCCGTTGAGCATCCGGAGCTTCATGTGCTCGTAGGGTTGGACATCGTCGACAAATTCGACGCCTGAGGCTTCTAGCTCGGGGCGACCATGCGGAAAATGATCCTCGATGACCCATCGGAAATAGGGCTCTGCAACAACTGGCCAGGCGTCGTCCACGCCGAGCGCCTGGTTTACTGCAGCACGATCCTGATCCGTGGTCGCTGGCACGATGCGGTCTACCATCACGCAAGGGCAGGATACATTCTGCGCTATGTAATCTGCGAGATCTGAATCGGTCAGACCCGCGAACTCCACCAACAGCGCTTTCAGCACCTTGCCATTAGATGGCAGGTTGTCACAGGAGACGAGTGTCAGTGGTACGGCACCTTCGGCACGGCGACGTCTGAAGGCGGCGATCAGCACTCCATAGATCGAGCGCGGTGCCTTGGTAGCGTCTAGATCGTTCTGCACATCCTGATGGCTGCGCAGCAAGGTCCGCTCGGACAGATTGGCGAGATAGCCTTTCTCCGTCACGGTCAGGGTTACGATACGCACACGAGGATCGCTAAGCCGGTCGATCAGTTTTGACGGATCTTCTGGTGACACCAGAATTTCGAGGATTGAGCCGATAACCCGGTAAGTCACGGTCTGCCCGTTGCGTTCGCAATAGGTATAGAGATTGTCCTGCGGTGCGAGCGCATCACGCGTGTCGGCACTGCGCATCGAAGCGGCGACAATGCCCCAATCCGTCTCACCACGTCCAAGGCAATCATCAACAAAGACCGCCTGATGTGCGCGGTGGAAAGCGCCAACACCGAGATGAACAATACCCGGTGTTACCTTCGACCGGTCATAGCCAGGAACCGAGATATCGGCTGGCAGGGTGGCAAGCGCTGTTTGTGAGAGACGGTTTCCCGGCACTGTAATTCCAATCTACAATAACAAGATTATGTCCTGACGGCGAGTGCAGGCCCGCTTTAGCAGCGGACACGCCTGCTCAGCCGAACTGCAAACCGCCGTTCATATCGATCACCACCCCGGTCATGAAACCGGACAGAGGTGATGCGAGGAACCGCACGGCATGGGCAACCTCTTCAGGTTCACACAGGCGACCAACCGGGATCTGTGCAAGCTGGCGATTGCGATCTTCTTCCGACAATTGTTCCATGATCATGGGCGAAACGACGTAAGCTGGCGCAATGGCATTGGAGGTAATGCCAGCAGAGGCCAACTCGCGGGCCGTGGAATAGGTCAGACCGACAAGTGCCGCCTTGGACACCGCATAACCCGTTCCCGCAGTAAGACCACCGGATTTCCAGGCATATGACGAGATGTTGATGACGCGTCCCCAACCATTTTCTTTCATCGCGGGAATGGTTGCCTGCGTCAGCAGAAGGGCAGCATCCAGATTGATGGCCATCAACCGATGCCATTCCTCCAGCGTGGTACCCGCAAGTTTGTTTGGCGAAAGTATGCCGGCATTGTTGACGAGAACATCCACGCGACCATGGCGCTCAAGCACACCCTTCATCGCATGCTGAATGGCGGCAGGGTCCGAGAGGTCAACGACAACAGGCTCACAAATCGGGCCCAATTGTTCGATTGCAGCGGCATCACGATCGACCGCGAGCACATGGGCTCCCGCCGCAGCCAGCGCTTTTACGATAGCGCGGCCAATACCACCTCCCGCACCGGTCACCAGTGCGATCCTGCCCTTCAATTCCATTGAAACTCCCCTCCACTTGCCGTTATCAAACGGCCAGATTTTTTCTTTGCTGCTCAGACATCCGTCCGAAAATGACGAAAATCATATCAAGATGCGTGACAAGCGCCTGCTCGGCGGCAGCACCATCGCCACGATCAAGTGCGTCCACAATTGCCAGATGTTCAGCGATAACATCCGGCAGACGCTCGGCCGTCTGCCACAGGCGATGGAAACGCGTCAGCGTAACCTTGGCACTCAGCACGGCCTGCCAAACCCCCTCGCGACCGGTAAAGGTGCCCAGAAGGTGGTGAAACTCCTCATCGGCGCGGAAAAATCCATCACCGTCACCTGCGGCGATAAATTGCTCTTGTTCACGGATCAACTGACGCATCGCGCGGCTCATTTCCGACGTCCATAACGGCAGAACTTCGCGCAGCAGCGCAATTTCCAGCGAGCGCCGGACAAAATGGCTGTCCTGAAGACCAGCTAGCCGGATCGGCGCCACGAAGCTGCCGACCTGCGGATAAACATCCACCAGCCCTTCCTCGGACAATCTCTGGATAGCGGCGCGCACAGGTGTGCGAGAGATGGCAAACTGCCGACAAATCGAGTTTTCGCTGATTGGACTGCCAGGCGCAAGGCGGACTTCGATGATGGCGCGACGCAACGCAGCATGAACCTGATCCGAGGCGGAACGTTGACGATCCAGAACCAGCTCAAGCCCTTCCAGACCGGCAGATTCCAGGGTTACGCTCTGCACGGAGCCTTGATCAACCATCTGCGGCAACTCGGTCAAAGTGCGCTTCATCTCACCTCATCCTGAAAAACGATGGCCGCAAAGATTCCATTTGCAGCTTGTATACAAGTATTATAGTGTCCAAGCCGTTCTTGCAAGTGGCTAGTTGGGAGCAGCCCGCATTTTGGGCGCTTAATCAGACACCTGACAGAGTTGAGGAGGTTTCAACACAATGAGGAGGAAACTCATGTTGAATGGATTGCGTAGCTTTGCGGCTGTGACTGCATTGGGAATGAGTGTCGGCCTGACGGGTATCGCACAGGCAAGCGACACGACTGTTGCACTGGTGCCGGGAGGCCCACACCCTTATTTCGCGGCCTGGGAACAGGGCGGCGCTGATGCTGTAAAAGAATTCGGCCTGCAGTCGGCTGACTACAAGGTGCCGCAGAAATGGGAACTCGCCCAGCAGAACCAGTTGCTCGAAAGCCTCCTTTCACAAGGATATAATGGCTTCGTGATCTTCCCGGGCGACCCGGTTGGATCCGTTTCGACAGCAGAAGAGCTGACATCCAACGATGCAACAGTGATCGCGGCTGGCGGCTGCTTTAAAGATCCATCATCTGCAGCCTTCTGCCTGGGTACCGACACCGGTAACTCGGCCTATATCGGCACCAAGGAACTGGCCCGCATCCTGGGGCCAGGCAAAAAGCGCATCCTGCACCTCACCGGCTTCCTGGTTGACCCAAATACGCAGCTGCGTATCGACGCAGTGAAGAAGGCTGCGGAAGAAACCGGCAATGAAGTCGTGCAGGTTATTGCCGACATTGACGCGCCGGAACCGGCTGAAGAAAAGATCAATGCTTACCTCGCAGCGCATGCCAGCGAAGTAGACGGCGTTATCGCAACTGCCTGGGTACCATCAGTCGTTGCCGCCAATGCGCTGCGCAAAATCGGCGACAAGCGCATCAAGATGGTTGGTATCGACCATGACCAGGTTGTGCTTCAGGCCATCAAAGACGGCTTCGTCGACGGCACCATGCTGCAGAACCCGTATGGTCAGGCTTATGTCGGCTCCTACGCCGTCAACAAGCTACGCTCGGGTTGCACGGTCAAAGCAGACGCGCCATTCAAGACCAACGCACTGACCAGCAAATTCATCGATTCCGGCACCGCCTTCATCGATGCCAGCCAGGTTGATAGCTATGTCAATTCGATGCGTGACGAAACCAAGAAGCTGCTCGAAAGCTTCGACGCCACCTATCTGAGCTGCAACTAAGACTTTTGAGTTCGAAGGGGGAAGAGGCTTCTCGAAGCCTCTTCCTTGCGTCGACGGAGCGTCGTCTGATCTGCCCCGTCCGGCATAGGCGTTTGCGCCTTGTCCCCACGACCGGAATTCGAAGGAACACCCATGTCATCACAACAAATTCCAGCACCCTCAGAAGTCGGCACAAGCCGTCCAGCCTTCGGCACGGGAACGTCCCGCACCAGTATTTTTGTCTCCAACGAATTCGGGTTGATCTTGCTGATCGCCATCTTCGTCCTTGTTTTCAGCCTGACGACGAAGGGTTTCCTTAGCCCGTTCAATCTTTTCACGCTTGGTCGTAACACTGCTGTCAACATCATGATCGGTCTGTCCATGATGACGGTGATCGTCACCGGCGGATTGAGCCTCGCGGTTGGCGCCATCGGCGTTTGTGCCGCCATGTTTACCGGTTACGCCATCGAGATCCTGCAACTTCCATGGCCATTGGCCATCGTGAGCGGTATTGGTCTGGGTGCCGCGCTTGGTTTCGTCAATGGTTTCACCGTTGTTCGCACCGGCTTGCACAGCTTCATCATTACCCTGGCCACCATGAGCATATTCTTCGGTGTCATGGTGTTCCTGACCAGAGCAGAAGCCTATCGCAATTTCCCGCCTGAATTTGCCGCCTTCGGCAAAATGAAATTTTTCACCTACTTCTCGCCACTGCTGCTGATAACCATCGCCGTCGCCATTGCGCTGACCTGGCTTTATCACCGCAGTGTTCTCGGCCGTGAAATGTTGGCCGCAGGTGCGCGCCCGGAAGCTGCAGAGCTGTCCGGCGTTCGTGTTGGTCGCATCACCGTGCTGTGCCACATGCTGTCGGGGTCCCTCGCCGCAATCGCCGCATTGATGCTCATTGCCCGCAATGGTGCCGCCATTCCATCGATGGCTGGTCAGCTGGGGCAGGACTGGTTGCTGCCAGCTTTCCTCGGCCCTGTGCTGGGTGGCGCGCTGCTGAACGGCGGCAAGGCACCTGTTTTAGGGACTTGCCTGGGTGCCGCCCTCGTCACGTTGTTGACCGGTGGCCTTCTACTGCTTCAGATCGGTGATTTCTGGGTACAGACCTTCCTTGGTCTTCTCCTTCTCGTCGCAGTGTTCATGGACAAGGCGCGTCGCAGCTACCTTGCCTATCATAACCTTGCCTGAGGTACGATCGATGACAAATTTCAAACTTTCCCGCCTCGCCAAAGCAGACTGGTTCGGACCGCTGCTTGCAACGGTGATTGCGATTATCGTGATCCGTAGCTTCAGCCCGAACTTCCTGTCATCCTTCAACATTCAGACACTGCTGCTGGCCATTTCCATCAATGCCTTGATCGGGTTTTCGCAGATGATCATCATCGCCATCGGACAGATGAACCTGTCAGTTGGTGCAATTGGCGGTCTTGCGGCAATCTCCTTTGCCGGACTGATGGAAATATGGGGGCTTCCAGCCCCGATTGCAGCCGTTCTCGCGCTTGGGATCGGCGTCCTCTGCGGCATGCTCAACGGTGTATTGATCAGCATCACCGGCATATCCGCCTTCGTGATCACGCTTGCGACACTGTCCATTTACAAGGGCATCAACCTCGGTATTACCCGTGCCCAGCCGTTTTACGGCATTCCTGACAGCGTCAAGGAACTTGGTTCCATGACATTGTTTGGCGCAATACCCATGCTGGCACTGCCAACTATCATCGTCGCCATCGGCCTTTGGTATCTGCTCAATCGTCTCCCAATCGGTCGTTTCATTCTGGCTGTCGGCGGTAACGAACACGCAGCTTCCCTGTCCGGCATTTCGGTCCGCACCGTCGTGGTCGTTGCACACTCGATCTCGGGTCTGCTTGCCGCCTGTGCTGGCATGCTGCTGGTCGCACGTCTGCAGATCGGACAGCCGTCGATTGGTGATGACTGGCTTATCCTGTCTTTTGCCGCACCGGTCATTGGCGGTGCAGTTCTGGCGGGCGGTCATGTCAGCGTTGCAGCCACCTTCCTCGGTGTTGTCGTGGTTGCGCTGATCACTCAGGCATTGGTGCTGTTTTCAATCGACCCGTTCCTTGTTCAGGTCGTGTTGGGAGCACTCATTCTTGCGGCCGTTGGCGTCAACAAGCTGCGCGGCACGGCCCCCGTGTCGAGAAAGGCATGACAATGACCGTCACTCCCGTATTCGAAGCTATCAATATCGAAAAACGTTTTCCGGGTGTGAAGGCGTTGGACGGCGTGTCCCTTTCCCTTATGCCGGGCTCGATACATGCCCTGCTTGGGGAAAATGGTGCTGGCAAATCGACACTGATCAAGGTGATCACCGGCGTTCATCGCCCAACATCTGGCCAGCTTCTCGTCAACGGACAGGACGCCCAGTTCTCCAGCACGCGCGATGCCGTGGCAAAAGGAATTGGCGTTGTTCACCAGGAACGCAATCTCATTCCGCGGTTTTCGATTGCCGAAAACATTCACCTCGAACAAACAACCCGTCACGCGCTCAAGCCAATTGATTATGCCGAACTAAACCGTTCGGCACGCAAATGGCTGGATGCACTGGAATTCGACATCGATCCGGCAACACCAGTCATGGACCTGTCCGTTGCACAGATGCAGCTCGTCGAAATTGCCAAAGCCCTGTCCTTACAAAGCCGCGTTCTCCTGCTGGATGAGCCGACAGCATCACTAACATCAAATGAAACGAAAACGCTGTTTACGGTTTTGCGCAGATTGCGGGACAATGGCGTCAGTCTGGTTTTCGTCAGTCACAAGCTGGAAGAAGTTCTGGAGATTTGCGACCGCGTTACCGTGCTGCGTGATGGCGTCAATGCCTGCCAGAGCCAATCACTCGAAGGTCTTGGTCGTCAGGATCTCGTGCGTTTCATGATTGGCCGCAACGAAAGCGCTGGCGGCTGGCAAAAGCGCGACACGTCAACCAACCCGGTGGCCCTTGAGCTGAAAGACGTGTCGACAGCCATCGGTCATAGCAATGTCGACCTGACAGTCCGCAAGGGTGAAATTCTCGGCCTTTACGGCCTGATCGGAGCCGGACGCAGCGAACTCGCCAAATCGATCATGGGACGAATTCCGGTCACCAGCGGCGAAGTGCTGATCGATGGGCAGGTTGCCCGCATCTCTTCGGTCGGCGATGCTATTCACCGATATGGTTTGGGCTACGTCAGCGAAGACCGCAAGACGGAAGGCCTGCTGTTGCCGCATTCGGTCCTCGCCAATGCTGGCATTGTCGTCTGGAAACGTTTGTCCGGCCTGTTCGGAAGCCTGTCCGACGCCAAGATCCACAAGGCCGTTGTCCCATTCCTCGAAAGGCTGGAAGTCAAAACACCAAGCCTAGCACAAACGGTTGGCAACCTGTCCGGTGGCAACCAGCAGAAGATCAGTGTCGCCAAATGGCTTGCCGCCGGCATCAAGGTCCTGATCATTGATGAGCCCTCCGTCGGCATCGACATCAAGACCAAAGCCTATCTGCACGATTTGTTGCGTGAACTTGCCAATAATGGCACCGCCGTCATTGTCATCACCAGTGACATGCCGGAAATGGTCGCGCTGGCAGACCGGATTGTAGTGATGGATAATTACAAGGTGCAAGGCGCAATCGAAAACGACGGCGTTTATGAACGCATGAGTGAAGCGATCATGAACCTCATCCACAAGGTCAAACCAGAACAGGTCAGCGCCACAGCCTGACTGTTTGCCCCCAAGTATCGTCGTTTAAAACGACCGATATCAATAATTACCTGGCCTACAACGGCCGGGTAGACTGCCCGAACGGCAAGCTTGGTTGCCTTGCTGACGCGTGCAAAAGACGCGGCGCCCAGCTTCCTGCCTATTATACTTCGGCGTTGTGGGTAATTTATCCAAGCCGATGACAGTCGCGCCCAATATCATTATCAAGAACATCCGGTGCGGGTGCGTCGAATCGACGCCAGCACCGTCACATATCGAGACAATGGTAATTTTACTTCACGCCTGCGACCTGCTGCGGATGATCTGCGTGCGGTTGCACGGCGCGCATCAAACAGAGCGGGGCGAGCAATGAGCGAGACTGGCGGGTATTTTCCACGTTGGCGACTGAAGACGGAAGGGCGCATTCTGCCCGATGAGAGGCTGCCGACCGGGCAAACAGTTGTGCTTGGTTTTCAGCATGTTGTGGCCATGTTTGGTTCCACTGTCCTGGCACCTATTCTCATGGGGTTCGATCCAAACGTATCGATCCTGTTTTCCGGCATTTCGACGCTGATTTTCTTCATTGCCGTGGGTGGCCGGGTGCCGAGCTATCTCGGTTCGTCCTTCGCATTCATCGGCCCGGTGCTGGTTGCAACTGGCGCAGCCGCCGGGGCGGTTAACCCGGACATTTCGCTGGCCCTTGGCGGCATCATTGCCGCAGGCGCACTTTATACCCTGATCGGCCTGCTGGTAATGTTTGTTGGCCATCGCTGGATCGAGCGGCTGATGCCACCAGTTCTGACGGGTGCAATTGTGGCTGCCATCGGACTGGTTCTCGCGCCGATTGCCGTATCAAACGCCTCTGGTTCCGGACTCGCAAGCCCCGATGGTGACCAGCTTTCCCGCTGGATTGCCATTACAACCTTTGTTGCCGTCGGCGTCGTCGCGGTTTATGCGCCGGGCATGGCGCGCCGCCTGCCAATCCTGATCGGTGGTGCGGTGGCCTATATCGCCTATATGGTGGTCACCAACGGGCTCGGCTTTGGCGCACCGGTTGATTTTTCCGGCGTTGCGGCGGCCGCATGGTTCGGCTGGCCTCATTTCACCGCACCAACCTTCTCGGCTTCGGCAATCACACTGATTGCCCCGGTCGTGATCATTCTGGTTGCGGAAAACCTCGGACATATCAAGGCAATCGGCGCAATGACCGATCGCGATCTTGACCCCTACCTTGGTCGCGCCTTTATCGGTGACGGTATTGCAACGATGTTTTCCGGCGCCTTTGGCGGCACCGGCATGACTACCTATGCTGAGAACATGGGCGTCATGGCGGTAACCCGGATCTTCTCGACGCTTGTTTTCCTGGTTGCTGCGGCAGTCGCCATCATTCTTGGCTTTTCCCCGAAATTCGGCGCGCTGATCCAGACGATTCCCGGTCCTGTGATCGGTGGTCTCTCGATTGTTGTTTTCGGTCTGATTGCCGCGACTGCGGGCCGTATCTGGGTGGAAAACAAGGTCGATTTTTCCGAACCACGCAACCTGATCACTGTTGGTGTCGCACTGGTTCTCGGCGCAGGCAATTTCAAGCTACAGGTCGCAGGCTTCACGCTTGATGGCATCGGGACTGCAACGATCGGTGCAATTGCACTCTACCACCTGCTTGGAATGACAAGCCGCCGCGCCTGATCACTCCATCTGCAATACCCCTCCCGCTTCGCCGCATGGCAGGCGGGAGGGAAACATGCCTGATGACAACGAGAAACGACGTCATCAAAGTTTGAGCATGCACACCTAAATTGCAGTCAAAGAGCTGGCTTCAAAAGCGAGTACCTTGCTGCTCCTTGGTAGAGGCAATGGCGAGCATTGCAGGAGAAAAGCGGTTGTGACAGCGACGTTCCAAGATCATCCTGAATAATCAACTGCTCAGGCCCGGTGCCTCATGGCCGGTACGTTCGACATATTCCGTATAGCCGCCGCCGTATTGACGAATACCATCAGCGGTGAGCTCCAGCACCCGGTTCGACAGGGCAGCAAGAAAACGGCGATCGTGCGAAACAAACAGCATGGTACCTTCGTAGGCAGCCAGTGCCTTGATCAGCATTTCCTTGGTATCAAGATCAAGGTGGTTGGTCGGTTCGTCGAGAACCAGGAAGTTTGGAGGATCAAACAGCATGGCCGCCATGACAAGGCGAGCTTTTTCACCGCCTGAAAGAATGCGGCAGCGCTTTTCCACATCATCACCAGAGAAACCAAAACAGCCGCAAAGTGCCCGCAGTGGAGCCTGTCCGGCCTTTGGAAATTTCTGTTCCAGCCATTGCAGAATGGTCAGTTCACCCTCCAGCAAATCCATAGAGTGCTGCGCGAAATAACCAAGTTTGACGCTAGCCCCCAAATTCACCGCGCCCTGATCCGGCTCGGTCGATCCGGTCACCAGCTTCAACAGCGTGGATTTCCCGGCACCATTGACGCCCATGATGCACCACCGCTCCTTGCGGCGGATCATGAAGTCCAACCCTTCGTAGATAGTACGGCTGCCATAGGCCTTGTGAACACCCTTGAGGTTCACAACATCATCGCCCGAGCGGGGCGCGGGAAGGAAGTCAAACGCCACCGATTGGCGACGACGTGGTGGTTCCACGCGGTCGATCTTGTCCAGCTTCTTCACGCGGCTTTGTACCTGCGAAGCATGTGACGCACGCGCCTTGAAGCGTTCGATAAACTTGATTTCCTTGGCGAGCATCGCCTGCTGGCGCTCAAACTGGGCCTGCTGCTGTTTTTCGTTCTGCTCGCGCTGGCCTTCATAAAACGTGTAGTCGCCAGAATAGGTATTCAGCGAACCCGCATCGATTTCGATGATCTTGTTGACGATACGGTTCATGAACTCGCGGTCGTGCGAGGTCATCAAAAGCGCACCCTCATAGGTCTTCAAGAAGGATTCCAGCCAGATCAGGCTTTCGATATCAAGATGGTTCGAAGGTTCGTCCAGCAGCATGACATCAGGGCGCATCAGCAGAATACGGGCCAGTGCCACGCGCATCTTCCAGCCACCGGACAATTTGCCGACGTCGCCATCCATCATTTCCTGCGAAAAGCTGAGGCCCGCCAAAACTTCACGGGCGCGGCCTTCCAGGGCATATCCATCCAGCTCTTCGTAACGTGCCTGAACTTCACCGTAGCGCTCGATAATCGCATCCATCTCATCCATGCGGTCAGGATCGGACATCGCCGCTTCAAGTTCGCGCAGTTCGGCTGCAATGACGCTGACAGGGCCAGCACCCTCCATAACCTCAGCGACCACGGACCGGCCTGCCATTTCACCGACATCCTGATCGAAGTAACCGACTGTCATGCCTTTTTCGACAGCAACCTGACCTTCATCCGGCTGTTCCTCACCGGTGATCATACGAAACAGCGTCGTTTTGCCTGCTCCGTTCGGGCCAACAAGACCAATCTTCTCGCCGCGATTGAGCGCAGCAGACGCTTCGATATAGAGGATACGATGGCTGGCGGACTTGCTGATATTTTCGATGCGGATCATGAAACGGAATGGCCTTCTGAATTGTGCGCACCCCTATGGCATGGACGGGACAGAAACACCACACCCGCAGCTGTGAAAGGATTTTGACAGCTCCTGTCTACCCGTGACCGCGATGCGACCGGCGCCGTTACCACCACGTTAAGCTTCATGCACAAACAGGCTTGCAAGAGACGGGCGGTATCTGGTGTGATGGCGAAGAAACTCACTCGATTGTCATCAGCATAGCGAATGAAGTCATGAGCGGAGTACGTCATTGAACACCCAACAACCAAGACTCGCCTGGTGGATCATTCGCTGGGCTCTGCTGGCTCTGGCTATCCCCGGGGCATCGCATTCTGCGCTGGCGGATGCACCGCGTCTGGGACCGTTTGAATTACCCAAACCGCGCCAGCTGACCGTTTTTAACGACCAGCAAAGCTTTGACCCGACCGAGGCGCTCAACGGCTCCTTCACAACGGAGAAAGCTTGCAGCGATATTCCCTACGGTCTTTGGGTTGAGGTCGATGGCCAAGGGGATTGCATTCGTTATTATCCGCATGCGCTGGCGGATGGCGAGAACCAGAAGGTGCTGGTTTATTTCGGCGGTGACGTGATGTTGCGCAGTGCCAAAGGGGTTCGGTTCATAACCGAATCCTATATGCGGCAATCACCGGCGACCATTGCGACTGACATGGCGGAATGGGCACAAAAAGCCGGGCATCCGGTGATCTTCATGGCGAGGCCTGGCATATACGGCTCCTCTGGTGATCACAACAATCGTCGTCAACCGCGTGAAATTGCCCTGATGGGACATGCGCTGGACCTGATCAAACAACGGCACCGGGTATCATCCTTCATTTTAAGCGGTCATTCCGCCGGGGGGCAGATCGTGGCGGGCCTTCTCAACAAACGGGATGATGTTTCGTCTGTTGTTATCACATCCGGTCTGGTGTCCGTGAAACAGGTTTCTGATTTCTGGGAACGACGCCGCAAACTGCCCGGGAAGCTTCTCTATGATGCATCCGGCTTTTACGATCTCATTGAGGAAATCGACAAAATCACGACAGAACCACGGCCGGATATTTATATCATATCGGACCCGGAAGACCGGGTCGTGCCGTTTTTTAGCCAGCTTTATTACGTCAGACGTTTGCGCGCAGCTGGTTTCGAGCCGCACCATATCTACGCTCAGGCCACGGATCGTCAGCGCCATCTACTCGCCCAGCACGGCCGTCTTGCAGCCGCGCTGCTGGCTCAGGGGCAATCGCAGGTCGATATTCGCCGCGCCGTAAACGAGATGGATCTGGAACAGTTCAAGTAGCGGTCAATTTCCACGACCTGCGAAGTCAGGCAGCGGCGCTGCCGTCAGCGCTTTTCTTCAGCCAGGCAACCAGCTCATGCATGCCCGCACTATGTGAGCCCTTGACCAGCACGACGTCTCCGTCTTGCAATTTTTCCCGCAAAATGTCCTTGAGAACCTGCCGCGAGTGCACATAGGCGCCTTTCAGTTCCGGGGACAGTTCGTCCCAGAACTCACTGTAGAGATCACCGGCAACATAGACCTGATTGATCGAGCTCTCTCGCAGCGATACCGCAAGTTCGGTATGATAGCTTGCAGCACCGGGACCCAGCTCTGCCATTTCGCCCAACACGGCAACCCGGCGGCGGCCATCACCGTGATCGTTCAAACGATCCAGCGCCGCGCGCATCGAGCCGGGATTGGCATTATAAGCATCGTCAATCACCGTCAGACGGCGACCGTTGAGTGACAGGCAAATCTCTTCGCCACGACCAGGCAGTGCCGCAAAGCTTTCAAGCTGCGCGATGGCCGGTTGCAGCGGATGGCCGAGCGACGCCACTGCGGCCAGCACGGCGAGACTGTTTAAGGCCATATGCTGGCCAACCGCACCGACACGGTAGCTGATCTCACGCCCCTCAATACGGGCATGGGTCAGACCATCGGCGGCGTTATAGCGGATCAGTTGAAATGCGCAGTCGTCAGTGGTCCCGTAGGTCATGATATCGAGCCCGCGTTTGCGCGCAGCATCATGCACCGTATCCCATTCCAGCATATCCCGGTTGAGCACGGCGACGTCGCCGGGATACATGCCAAGAAAAATCCCGCTTTTTGTTCTGGCAATATCGGCGACCGTGCTATTCCGACCCAAATGAGCCGGCAGAACGTTGGTGAAAATGGCGACCCGCGGCCGCGCCATGCGGGCGCTTACCGCCATTTTGCCAACCGCCAGTTCCAGAACCACATGTGGCGTGTTCCAGGCCATGGAGGCCAGATTCCAGCCAACACCGGCAGGCAGATTGGCATTGTGATGACTTTTGCCAACATCGCCCCAGGCCGAGAGTGCATGTGCAAGCATGGCAACGACAGTTGTCTTGCCAGCACTGCCGGTTACACCAACGACATTACCTGTCATCTGACGGCGCGCATAATCGCCCATATCAAGGATGGCACGCGAACCATCTTCTACATGCAGGACCGGACCCGGATAAAGCTGCGCCAGTGTAGCATCCGTTGTAATAAGGCCCGCCGGGGAAGGTAGGCCGTGAAGATTGGCAACGGCAACGCCCGTTTCCCCATCTGCGCTGCGCACCAGAACAAGTGCACCCGGCTGCATCGCTGGCGCGAAGATACAAAGTCCATTGGCCGTCCAGCCCTCAGGCGGTTGACGAAGCCACCGGCCACCGGTTGCGGCCTCGACATGAGCAGCGGTCCACTGCCCATCGGGAAGCGGGACCTTGGGTGTTTCCAGAACGGGTAAAGAGCGACGTTTGGCTGCTGCAGATTGGCGAACCAGTTCACGAAAAGCTGCCCGTTCCCGCAGGTAGCTGCGATAGGCGACAAAGCCGGAGAGGTAATGCTCCACATCATCAATCCGCACCCGGAAAGCGTGATGGCGGATGAAGAATGAGCCGGAAATGCGGTTGGGATTGCCGTAATACATCGCCATTTCTGGCCAGAAATGCCCATTGAGCAGGTGCTGCGCCCGTTTTTCGAGCGCCCGCTCGAAATGCACCAAATCGATATCGCCAAGCAACCGCTGCAACTGTGGCTCCGCCGCGATCCGTGACAAGGTCTGTCGCGCCGCCATCATCAGTTCCAGCAGTGTCGGAAAGGTAGTGATGCGGTTTTCAACAAAGCCGAGATAACCGGCAATGTTGCGGATGGCGAAACGAAAATACCGCTCCTCCGGCTTATAACGGGTCAATTCATTGACGCAGTAACCAAGCCAATGATCGTGATGTTTCCAGTGCTCCTTGGCTATGAAGTGTTCAAAAGCCTTCTCCACCGTCGCCAGCCACACTGTGTCTCCGGTCAAAGCATAAAGACGCATTAATCCGAAAGCCGCCTCACCGTCGTAATAGATGGTGCGATACCGCTGCTTGACGCTCAGATCCGGAAAATTCAGCACGTGGACAAATGCACCGGTCTTGGCGTTCTGCATGTGGCGGATGCCAAGCGCCAGCCCCTCCGCCAATTCCAGCCAGTCATGATTGCCCATGACTGTCATGTATTTCACAAATGCCAGTATCGCGACGGCGTTGCCGCCCAGCTTGATCTCGCCGTCGGCCTCAACGAGAAAGGCAGCGTCAGCCCCATCGGGAAGGACAGCAGGTTTTATCAACATTTGAGCCAGATATGTCAGGGCACGGTCGATCGCATCCTTGAGCTTTGGGTCACGCGTCACTTCCCAAGCCTCTATCATCGCATAGGTCGTGCTGGCGTGGCGCAGCGCATTGTAAGCGTCAATCCGCCGATCAAAGCAGGCGTGATATCCATAAACAAAGGAACCATCTGGCTTGACCTGTCCGGCTAGATAGGTCGATGAATCGCGGATCAGCGACAGTGCTATGCCGCCGTCAATCTTTTCAATTTTACGTCGTCCTGCCTCAAGGCCGGTTCCATCCAGCTGGTGCAGCCTGCCAGCCTCATCGCAGAAGACACCCTTCGTCTGGAAAAGATAGACAGACTGGTCATCCGCAAAACGCAGTTCGGGGAGTACGTGATACCGTGTACGGGCATAGAGACTGAAATTTTTCTCATTGAGTACAGCATGGTCAATGGTGTTGCCACCATAAAGCATCGCGTTCGCGTTCAATTCCTGTTCCGTGAACGTAAATCGCAAATCCGTATCAAGTGCGATGCCAAAGCGAAAATAGTTACGCTTGACCTGATCAAGCAACGCTTTCAATCGTGACCAGGTTGTTGCCTCCGCAACATCAACCCAGTCCACACGAAGCCAGCGCCCCTTGATGCCGTTCGCCTTCATGACGTTTAAAAGCTGCTCAATGCCTTTTTGCCATGCCGATTCCAGCGATGGCCCGGAGGCATTGATCACGCGCGCCTTTTTGTCACCATCCGAAACGGAAAAAAACAGAGTTACAGCCGGGAACGGTCTTTTCAGCGGGTGAATTCGGCCGCGCAAATACGACCTGACGCTGGAAAGCCGCTCTGTCATATCCTGCGGCGTTATCGGCAATACCGCCTCTATATCAACGTTCACGCAGCGCCTCCCGAGCCTTGTTGAAAGGTTTGATAAGATATTCCAGCACGGTCTTTGCCCCGGTATGAATGTCGACAGTTGCGACCATACCCGGCACGATCGGAAGTTCCCGGCCGTCGGCATTCACAAGCGCATCTTTTTCGGTCTTGATGAAGACGCGGTAATAATAAATCGTGCGATCAACCTCGTCTTGGATCGTGTCGGGCGAAATGGTGGTTACCTGCCCGTCGAGACTGCCGTAAATCGCGTAATCATACGCGCTGACCTTAACGCTCGCGCGCTGACCGGGGTGGATGTAGGCAATGTCACGTGGCGAAATACGGGCTTCGACAAGAAGCTCGTCCCCCAGCGGAATGATATCCATCAGCTTGCCGTTAGGCGGTATCACACCACCAATCGTCGAAACTTCGATATTCTTGACGATACCCCGTACTGGAGAACGACGGGTCAGGCGGGAAAGACTGTCGGTCCGACCGGTCACGACAGGTGAGAGCGAATTCACCTCGCCATTCATCTTGGCCAGTTCCTCCCGTGCGCGCACAAGATATTCTGATCTGACTTCGACCTTCTTGAGCTCCAGTTCAACGATCTGCCTGCGCAGACGGATAACTTCCACGTTGCTTGCCGCCCCCACGACCCGCAGCTCCTCGTTAAGCTTCAGCTCACTGCGCACCAGTTCAAGCGATTCTTCCACCCAATGCAGGGACTGTTCAAGCGACTGGCTACGCGCATTGTAAAGTTCGGTCTCGGCGGCAATCAGTGAAGGATAAGCGTCCAATGCCGGTGAAAATGCAAGTGCCGTGCCGTTGACTTCGGCATCAAGCCGCGCGGAAGCTGCCAGTGCGGCACGATATTTTGCCGCGGTTTCTTCAACATCCGATTCACTTCTGGTGGGGTCGAGCTGGGCAAGAATCTGCCCAGGTTCAACCACCTGGTCCTCCCGCACAAGCAGCTTTGCGAGAATGCCGCCCTCCAGCGACTGGATGACCTGCTCGCGGCTGGTAGGAACTACGCGGCCGTCACCGCTGGAAACCTCGTCCAGTGTTGCGAAATAGGCCCAGACCAACATGGCGATCAGCAGGAGAACAAAAATCTGTACCACCCGGGTCGAACGGCTCAGTTTTCGTCCGTCATCGTCACCGAAAGCCCATCCACCCTGACCGGGAAAATCACGATCGTCGATTGTCGCCATTCATGCCTCCTTGACGGTCTTGAGTGGAAAACCTGCGACTGCGTTGCTACCAACGCTACCGGTAGTCTTGGCGCGATTGTCCTTCGGGGGAACCACCTTGGTTACGCCGCGCAAAGTGTTGAGAACCTCTTCCTTGCTGTCATCGAGTGCAACCTGACCGCCCTCAACCACCACAATGCGCTGGACCAGATCAAGGACACGCATGCGGTGGGTGGCAACGACCACTGTCCGTCCTGCACTCCAGGTCTGGAAGCGTGCAATGAACTGACGTTCCGTCGCCTCATCCATTGCAGCCGTTGGTTCATCAAGGAGCACGACGGCGGGATCGCGAATGAGCAGGCGCGCCAGCAGCAAAGCCTGCTTTTGACCACCGGAAAGACCCCGGCCACCTTCAAGGATAGGATGATCAAGCCCGCGCGGCAGCTTCCGTACGAAGTCATCGGCGCCTGTCATTGCCAACACCTCAAGCAAAGCAGTTTCAGGCGCATGCAGGGCACCCAAAGTCACATTTTCACGGATAGTACCGTGAAATAACCTGGTATCCTGCGTCAGAAGGCCGACATGGCGGCGGACATCGGATGGATCGATTTGCGACAGTGCCAGATCGTCCAGCAAGATTTCTCCGGCAGCTGGTTCGATCATGGCGGACATCGCCATCAGAAGTGTGGATTTTCCTGCACCGTTTTTGCCCAGCACCGCGACTTTCTCGCCAGCGGCAATGGCAAGGTCACCAATGACAAGCGCCGGCTTTCCGGCTCCAGCACCATAATGGAAAACAGCACCCTTGATCCGGTAAGCCCCGCGCAGATTTGGCGCGCTGACGCGTGTTTCGGTCGCCGGATGGTCAGAGGGCATTTGCAGGATGGCGTCGATGCTTTTGAGGCCGACCCGTGCCTGCTGAAATCTGCCAAGGATTTGAGTTAGTTGCGCCATTGGCGCCATCATGCGTGAGCCGAGAATGGAGCAGGCAACCAAAGAGCCGGTCGTCATGTCACCCTCCATTACGATCGGTGCACCGACAAAAACCACGGCGGCAAATGTTCCTGTCTGGATAGAATGGCTCCACGCGGCGAGACCGTTGGTGATGGAACGCAAACGAAGCTGACCTTCAGCCGAAACTGCATTGTAATGGTTCCAGCGCTGCTGGAAATGATCTTCGGCCTGCAGGGTTTTGATATCTTCGATGCCCTGCACCGCCTCGACCAGCATGGCATTGCGCAACGAGGATTCACGCATGGCTTCATTGGCTGCCGCCCGCAGTTTGCCCTGGACAAGAAGGCCCGGCAGCAACAGGAGAACCAGGGCTGTTATCGGAATGAATACCAGTGGTCCGCCGATCATCCAGAAAATGAACAGGAACAGCAAAAAGAACGGCAGGTCAGCGACCGCGGCCACCGTCGTCGAGGTCAGAAGTTCACGCACCTGTTCCAGATCACGCAACTGGGCGATGAATGTGCCTGTCGATGTCGGACGAGCCTGGTTCTTCACACGAAGAGCATGACCGAAAACAAGATCCGATATGCGCATGTCAGTCCGTTTGCCGACAATATCGATAATGCGGGTGCGCAGCCGCCGCATTATGAAATCAAAGAGGGCGGCAAGAAGCACGCCGATAAACAGCACATAAAGCGTGTTGAATGACTTTGATGGCACCACCCGGTCATAAACCTGCATGGAAAACATCACGCCTCCCAATGCCAAGACATTGGCAACCAGAGACGCCAGCATGACATGGCTGTAGGCGCCTAAGTCCTTGAAGGCAATGGTGCGGAACCAGTGTTCGCGATGCGGGGCAATGTAACTATCGACCCGTTCATCCACTGTGCCGCGTTGCGGGCGTGCCACAACGGCAAAATCACTATGCGACAGAACGATGTCGAGAGGCAGGGTCGTGGCGCAACCACCATCGCCGCTAAAGACAACGGAAACCTCCTGGCTGGCAGAAAGTGCCGTGACAACACCGACTGCACCATCCGCAAATTGCAGGATCGTCGGCAGTCGCCAGCTTGTCAGCAGGTTGGAGGTCGGTGCTGCCCGTTTGATGCGCAGCCCCATTTTGCCTGCCATCCGGGTCAGGCATTCTTCTGTCCCGTTATTATGCAGCGTCTCGATAAGCTGTTTGGCCGCACCGGGAGAAAAAGGCACGCCATAATGGCGTGCCACATATTGGAAAGCTTCATTCCAGCCCGCGATATCGAGGCCGGGTGCGTTGGTGTCCGGGGGGGATTCCGTTTGTCCATCGGAAAGAGACATCAATGCTCCTCTTGCGCGGCAGGTGGACTGTTGGTGCCAACCTGCCGCTTCAGTTCTTTCAGACTACGTGCGAGTTATGAGAGTTCCAGTCGTCTTCGGTGGCGAGATGCCCGAGGGGATCAAAGGGCAAATCTACCGGATCCGGAGTATCGATCATGTCCACACGCTCTTCGACGGTGGTCAGGTCAGCATCCGAATCATCCGGAGCAGACAGCGCATCCAGTCCCTCGAGAGGAATAGTCAGGTCATCGCCAGTATCATCGATGAGCTGTGACAGATCGTCATGACTGTCCGTGGGTGCATGTGAGGAAGAACCGTCGTCATGGGTTGCATCGATTTGGTCGAGCCCGCCAATATCGTCTGCAACAAACATCATCATTGTCTGGACTGGAACACCAGCGCCAGATGGCTCGACGGTGACAACCAGAGATGATTGTTCCACAGGCCCTGTAGGATGCACCAACTGATATTCAAACGTATCCGTCTGAACATCGGTGAAGTGCGTCAGGGTCGGGTCCGGCACATAACTATAACTCCCGTCAGAGTTTACGGTAAGCGTGCCGTAATCTCCCACTATGTTCATAGCGCCGGTCACTTTGACATAACTCGTTCCGTCAAAGATCTGGAATGACGTGAAGGCCGAGCCCAAATCGTCATTGGTCAGCAGGTTACCCGTATCGCCAGTCGCACTCCCGATTTCGAACTGATCGGTATAGGTGACATCGACATTTGTCGTAAGGGAGGTCTGAACACCGACACCAACCCCTGACAACGTTGCATGAACTCGATAGTTTCCAGCAGTAAAATCGACTGTCGAAAGATCGATTGTGGCAATAGGTCCAAGCAATCCAACAAGGATGCTGAAGGGTGCGCTCTGCACATTCTGCCAGTTTCCTGGGCTTACCTCCCTTTGGAGAGCAATTTCGCCGTTGGATAGTGCCGCAGCGATTACCGATAGAACAATGGTGCCGGAAACATCCATGCTGTCGGTGACGACAAATGCTTGACTGTTATATGTTGTTGTTGGCTGGAGAAGGCTGATTAGCACGTCTTCACTATCATCGAAGAATGCATCGTTTGTGACATTTTCCCAGACAACAGATGCACTTGCATCGTCGCCAGTGGCGGAGAATTCAAACGTTGCTGCCTGGCTCGGATCGGCTCCATCCCAGGCGAGGGTTACACTGTCGCTGCCAATCTGGACATTCAGTGTCGCAGTGCCTGTTTTTCCATCAGCATCGACCAGCGTGTACTCGAACGTGTCGACTTTACCTATCCCCGCACCGCTAGCAGTTGGGGTATAGGTGAACGTGCCGTTCGGCAGAATGGTCAATTGACCAAAGTCACCCTGGATCGTCGTTCCGCCCGGATCAATCGTTGTACCATCAACACTTTGCACCGTCGTGCCAACCGGCACATTGTCGTTGATAAGGACATTGCCAGTTGCCGGAACAGCTTCATATCCGGCAATTTCGGTGAAGTCATAATCAGTTGCATTCAGCGTCAAAGTACCGCCGACACCAACGCCGAGCAAAGTGCCATCATTATACCCCATAAAGGCGCGGTATTCGCCGGGTTCAAGCCCAGTAACGGTTCCGCTGGTCCCTCCCAGAAGAGACAGGGACAAGGGTGTCGATTCACCTTGGCCATCAATGCCAGTCCACTGCTCAGTTACCGCATCCCATTTTTGCAGAACGAGATTGTAGTTTCCGAGCACGCCGACATTGAGGATTCCGCTGAAGTCAAATTGCAAATCCTGCGTGTGACCAGTATCGACCTCAAATTCGATTGCATCAGCTATGACCTGCAGGTCGATATTAAGCAGGTTGACGATAGCAACATAACTTGCGTCGCCCAGCGATACATCCTCCGTGACGGTCGGCAGGATAGTCACACCAGCTGACGCCACGTCGTCGGTCGGCTCGAGATCAGCATCAGCATCAGCATCAGCATCGGCATCAGCATCGGCATCAGCGTCAGCATCGGCATCAGCATCGGCATCAGCGTCAGCATCGGCATCAGCGTCAGCATCAGCATCAGCATCGGCATCAGCGTCAGCATCAGCATCGGCATCAGCGTCAGCATCAGCATCAGCGTCAGCATCAGCGTCAGCATCAGCATCGGCATCAGCGTCAGCATCAGCATCGGCATCAGCGTCAGCATCAGCATCAGCATCGGCATCAGCGTCAGCATCAGCATCAGCGTCGGCATCGGCATCAGCGTCGGCATCGGCATCAGCGTCAGCGTCGGCATCAGCGTCAGCATCGGCATCAGCGTCAGCATCGGCATCGGCATCAGCGTCAGCATCGGCATCAGCGTCAGCATCGGCATCAGCGTCAGCATCGGCATCAGCGTCAGCATCGGCATCAGCGTCAGCATCAGCATCAGCGTCGGCATCGGCATCAGCGTCGGCATCGGCATCGGCATCAGCGTCAGCATCGGCATCGGCATCAGCATCGGCATCGGCATCAGCGTCAGCATCGGCATCAGCGTCAGCATCGGCATCGGCATCAGCGTCAGCATCGGCATCGGCATCAGCGTCAGCATCGGCATCGGCATCAGCGTCAGCATC
>NZ_JANUDV010000006.1:0-474347 GCF_024810055.1 Rhizobium sp. BIGb0125 | reverse complement strand
TGGCAAAAACCTGGTAACGCGGGGTGGAGCAGCCCGGTAGCTCGTCAGGCTCATAACCTGAAGGCCGCAGGTTCAAATCCTGCCCCCGCAACCAAATCACCAAAACATCCCCCCAAAAAACAAAATCTCAAAACTAAAAGAAACCGCAGACCATTGGCGGCGCCTACGCGCCCGCGAAAATAACCCTTCTCAAGACACAACGACCAAGGACGCCAACAGCTGCTCAATGCGAAAGTCAAAGCCTGGAAAAACCGTCGGCGACAAAACGCTCAATAACCAATGGCAAACACGCCGCAAGAAAATCAAGGCGACGCCCGCAAAACATGCTCGCTCAGAAGCACCAGTCGGTGGAGGCAACAATAAGGCCGGGTCGCAACCATCAAAGCAGACCACGACAGTTGGCCTCACTAGCCCACAATATGTCCGTCCATTTGCCTTGATCGATTGGGCGTGGCGTGTTGTAGACATCCGTTATCCTTTCCTTCCTGTGTCCGAAGCGGCCGAATGACTCGAC
This sequence comes from Rhizobium sp. BIGb0125, assembly GCF_024810055.1. Classification (NCBI taxonomy): domain Bacteria; kingdom Pseudomonadati; phylum Pseudomonadota; class Alphaproteobacteria; order Hyphomicrobiales; family Rhizobiaceae; genus Rhizobium; species Rhizobium sp. BIGb0125. Next base: position 473,833 of record NZ_JANUDV010000006.1, on the reverse strand, counting down.
CTCAGCGGCTGCATTAGAGGCAACACTCACAAGGATAAATTTGCATTATCTCCACGTGCCTGTCAGTTGTTCGGAACAAACACCGTGTTTCGACGAATTGACAACAAACCTACTAGTAGGTAGGTGTTGCTCATGACCAATGTTGTTTCCACATACGATCACATCCTCGACTGCGCCCAAAACCTCATCGTGTCAGGCGGCTACAATGGTTTCAGCTATGCGGATATTTCCGACATCGTCGGTATTCGCAAAGCGAGTATCCACCATCATTTTCCAAGCAAAGTCGATCTGGTTCAAACACTTGTCAGTCGATACCGACGGGATGCCGAAACCGGCATCGCGCAGATCGAGCGCAACGTGACCAACCCTATCGAGCAACTGCGCACCTATAGCGACCATTGGGCGACATGCATAAGTGATGGCAGTCGGCCATTTTGCGTTTGTGCCCTGTTGGCAGGTGAACTGCCGCTGCTGCCGCCCGAAGTCGCCGTTGAAGTCAAAGCATATTTTCGAGTTCTGTCAGGGTGGATGGCTCGGGCATTCGATTGCGCATCGCAACAGGGTATAATCGATATTTCGCGGACACCTGAGGTGGAGGCGGAGCTATTTATGGCCACTGTCCATGGTGCCATGCTGTCCGCGCGCGCCTATGGCGACGCGAAGAAATTCTCAATGATCATGTCAGCGACGTTTGACGCATTGAAACCAAAACAATGACCCCAAAACGGAAGTGCCCGAGGAACTAGCCGGCAAATTTTCTCAATCGATCTACCAACTAGTAGGATGGTAAATCTTCAAATCCGTGAAGCTGCCTTGGCAAATGGGCGTGAAATCAGATCGAAAGGACCTGAAATGTTTGGAATAACACCACTGGGTTGGCTCCACACTCTGGGCAGCCTTCCAGCAATACCCGCTGCGGCTTACATGATTTTTCGCTTTGGGCGCATCGAGCCAAACAGTCTTGCCGGACGCATTTATTTCATCTGTATGCTGATCGGCAGCCTGACGATTTTCCTCGTGGCAAAGGCACCCGTCAGTCCGGTCATTGCGGTCGTTACCCTGCTGTGTCTGATCGGCGGCTACACCGTGCATCGGCTGAGTATTCTGGGCCGTCTGCAAAAGTATCTTGAGACATTCCTGTTGAGCCTTTCGGTATTTCTGCTCATGGTGCCTTCAGTCTCCGAGACCCTGCGGCGAGTGCCAGACGGACACCCGATTGCGGCCGATCCGGATTCGATCATTTTGAAAGTCGCTGTTGGAACTGTGGCCGCAATCTTTGTCGTTGGGCTCATCACACAGTTCGTTTATCTGGCGCGGTACGCCAACAAACCGCGTTGAAGAAACAATTGTGTTTTGCGGGATGTCATCGCGGCATTGCCTTGACGAAATCAATAAAGGCGCGGAGCGGAGATGGAACCAGACGACGGCCCGGATAGTAGAGAAACGGGCCAGAAAAGCTCAGCCACCAGTCTTCCATGATTGGTAAAAGCGTTTTGTCCTCGAAGTGTGGTCTCAGCCAGTCTTCAAACAGATAAATGATGCCAAGGCCAGCTTTTGCAGCTTCAACGCCAAGATCGGTGGCGCCACCGGACTGCACGATCAGATTACCACTAGGCTCGATTATCAGCTCCTTTCCATCGCGCTCAAATTCCCAGGCGGGTATGGCGCGGCCTGAAAAGCGCCCTCGGATGCAATCATGCGACAGAAGGTCGTGCGGGGTTTGGGGTGTGCCGCGTGCTGCAAGATAGGAGGGTGATGCTGCGAGGGCATAACGTTGCACACGCGGGCCGATCGGCACGGCAATCATGTCCTGTTCCAGGCGCTCATCGTACCGGATGCCGGCGTCATAACCGCCTTCAATGATGTCAACGAAGCTCTCCTCTGTGACGATCTCCAGCCTGATGTCCGGATAGGTGGCCAGAAAAGCCGGCACAATGCGTGGTAGAACGAGCCTGGCAGCGCTGGCTGGGACATTAAGCTTCAACGAACCGGCCGGGCGGTCTCCGTGGCTGGTTGCCTGATCAAGTGCAGATGTGATTTCGGAAAAGGCAGGCCCCAAACGTTCCATCAGTGCGCGCCCAGCCTCAGTTGGCAACACGCTGCGTGTTGTGCGGTTTAGTAACCGTACCCCGAGATCAGCTTCAAGCCGCTTGACGGCATCGCTTAGGGAGGATGGACTCGTTCCGCTGACACGCGATGCCTCACGAAAGCCTTTCGCACGTGCGACCAGTAGGAAAGCCTCAACATCGGCCAATTCTCGCATCCGGCTCTCCTGTCTCTGACTGCAGATTGTCCGGCTATGCGGACAGCATGTCCGGATTTTAGTGGATTGTGACCTCTATGTCAGGCGCTTACTTTGGAACTCGAAACAGGAGACAACGCCATGACTTCAATTGGAAAATCCGGTACCTTTATCCTCGGTGGGTGCTCAGTAAACCGGCTCGGTTACGGCGCAATGCAGCTTGCGGGCAAGGGTGTGTTCGGTCCGCCTCGCGATCGTGCGGAAGCCATTGCCGTTTTGCGAGAGGCGATCGAGAGCGGTGTCAATCACATTGACACAAGCGACTTTTACGGACCGCACATCACCAACCAGATCATTCGTGAAGCACTTCATCCCTATGGTGACGACCTTGTGATCGTCACGAAGATCGGTGCAACGCGCGGCGCGGACGCTTCATGGAACCCGGCCTTTTCGCGGGAAGACCTGACGCAGGCGGTGCATGACAACCTTCGCAATCTCGCTCTGGACGTTCTGGATGTGGTTAATCTGCGCGCCATGTTCGATGTCCATGGCCCTGCGGAAGGCTCTCTCGATGAACCGCTCGAAGCGCTGGCAGACCTGAAACGCGAGGGCCTGATCCGAAATATTGGCTTGTCCAATGTCACCGCAAAACAGATCGACGACGGAAAAAAGATCACCGATATTGTCTGCGTTCAGAACCAGTACAATCTGGCCCATCGTGGCGACGATGCGTTGATTGAAAAGCTTGGCACAGAAGGAATTGCCTATGTGCCGTTCTTCCCGCTCGGTGGCTTTTCGCCACTGCAATCTGCAGCCTTGTCGGATGTTGCGGCTCGGATCGAAGCGACACCATTGCAAGTGGCTCTCGCCTGGCTTCTTCAGCGCTCCCAAAACATTCTGTTGATCCCCGGCACATCCTCGCGAGTTCATCTGAGGGAGAATCTCGCGGTAGAGAACATTGAGCTTCCTGGCGATGCTCTCGCCGAACTGGACAAAATGGCTGCCTGAAAAGGGCATGCAACAAAACCGGGCAGCATGGGATATACGGCATAAACCGTATTTATGCTGCCTGGTTCGGAACCGAACATTGCGGTAACAGAACCTTACCTTACGAGCTGGCCTATCGTCGAAGCAATCGCGTTCTCAGTTGCATCAAAACGTAATCCGAAACGCTCAAATCAGCTGGCTTTTTTGAACTCCTGAATTACGCCGATGCCATTGACCAATTCAAGGCCAGAATTGGCAGGTTCAGGCATACCCTTCGAACGGCAAAATGCCGTCAGCGTGTTTAACAGCAGGCAGGCAATGGTCATTGGGCCAACGCCGCCCGGGACCGGGGTGATGGCGCCCGCGACTTCCGATGCGGACGTAAAATCAACATCACCAACAAGGGTTGGTTTGCCATTGCGTTCGATGCGGTTGATGCCAACATCGATCACAGTCGCGCCGGGTTTGATCCAGGTGCCGGGGATCATCTGGGGTTTGCCGACGGCCATCACCAGAATATCGGCGCGTCGGCAATGTTCCTCAAGATTTTCGCTGTAGCGATGGGCAATGGTGACGGTGCAATCATCGGCCAGAAGCAGTTGCGCCATCGGTTTTCCAACGATGTTCGAGCGACCAACCACCAGTGCGTTTTTTCCTGTCAACGAACCGAACTGCTCGCGCAGCAGCATCATGCAGCCCAAGGGAGTGCAGGGCAGCATGGCCGGCTGGCCGGTTCCCAGCATGCCGACATTTGACACATGGAAACCATCGACATCCTTGCGCGGATCAATCGCGTTGATCACGCGCTCGGCACTGATATGCGCGGGCAATGGCAGTTGAACGAGAATGCCATGGACGTCTTCATTTGCGTTCAGTTCTGCGATCAGTCCCAGTAGCTCTGCCTGCGATATGGTGGCATCAAGCGTATGCTTGAACGACGCCATGCCGGCTTCAACAGTTTGGCGCGCCTTGTTGCGCACATAGACTTCGGAAGCTGGATTCTGTCCCACCAATATGGTGGCCAGACCCGGCACAACACCGTGCTCGGTTTTGATAATCGCAACCTGCTGGCCTATAAATTCACGCAACCGCTGCGCGAACAATTTCCCATCAATGATCCTCGACATCACAGCACCTTGGACAGGAATTCTTTGGTGCGTGGATCGCTGGCCTTGGTGAAAAAATCGGCCGGCGGTGCATGTTCGACAATCACGCCCTTGTCGGTGAAGTAGACATGATCTGCAGCTTCGCGGGCAAAACCCATTTCATGGGTCACGAGGATACATGTCATGCCGTCTTCAGCCACTTTACGCACGGCCGAGAGCACTTCCTTGACCATCTCAGGATCGAGCGCTGCCGTCACTTCGTCGAACAGGATGACCTCAGGCTCCATGCAAAGTGCGCGGGCGATGGCCACACGTTGCTGCTGACCTCCGGACAGTTCGCCGGGATAGGCCGCCGCCTTGTCGGGCAGGCGCATTTCGGACAACAGCCTGCGAGCCCGTTCTTCCACCTGTTTGCGTGGCTGCTTCAGCACCTGAATTGGTGCCATGGCAACATTTTCCAGAACGGTCTTGTGCGGAAACAGATTGTATTGCTGGAACACCATGCCAACGCGATGACGCAACTTGACCTGATCGAGCTTCGGGTCACTGACATTGATGTCGCCAACCTGGATGGTGCCTTCATTGATCGGTGTCAGCCCATTGATGGTGCGCAGGATCGTTGACTTGCCGGAACCGGATGGGCCGATGATCGCCACAACTTCGCCCTTGCGAATATCCATGTCGATGCCACGAAGTACCTCAAACGTGCCGAAGGACTTGCGGACGCCACGAAGAGAAATCAATGGCTTCGCATTCGAATTAATAGTCATGTCAGCACCTCATTTTGTGCGGAAGCGGCGTTCGAGCATCAACGACAGTCGATTGATCGGCCATGTGTAGACAAAGAACATCGTGAGAAGAGCGAGATACATCGGGATCAGCACCCGGGAGTCGCTCTGGGCTTGCACAGCTGCCTGGGTACGACCAAGAGCTTCCTCAACACCAACAATCATCGACAGGGGGGTGGCTGTCAGCAGAAGCGCATAGAGGTTCATCCACGGAGGAACCATGCGTGTGATGCACTGGGGCAGGATGATCCTGAACAGTGTTGCACGGCGGCTGTAACCAAGTGCCTCGGCGGCTTCCCACTGTCCACGTGGGACCGAGTTGACCGAGCCGCGTACGATTTCGGAGAAATTGGCCGCGACCGGAAAAGAAAAGCCGATGGTTGCTCGCAGCCAGCTCGGCAACTGTATGGTTATGCCTGCAATATTCACCTGATAGGGAATGAGAAAGATGCAGTAGAATAACAGAACCAGCCAAGGCGCGTTGCGAAACAGCTGTGTGGCAAGCTTTGATGGCCCCCCAACCGCCATGCTGGGCGACAATTGTCCAAAGCCCAGAAACGTACCGATGGCCGTGCCAATGGCGATTGCCATCAGGCTCATGAGAATGTTGAGCCCAAAACCTTGTAGAACGAATGGCATCCATTCAAGAATCTGGGGGAGAATGCTGGTCTGGTTCATTGTCCGTCTCCAAGTCCAAAGCCGGGCAGGCGCATGGCGGCTTCGACCCTGTTGATGATGACGACGACGGCCCCGGTCAGGATCAGGTAGATCACCAGCATCACATTCATCATTTCGATGGTGTTGAGGGAATCGGACCAGATCTGGTTGGAAACGTAAAGGAGTTCAGCGACACCAACGGCATAGGCGACGGTTGTTGCTTTCGTCAGATCGACCAGATTGTTGGCGAGAGATGCAAAGGAAAAACGCAACGCCAGCGGCACCGTGACAGAAACGAATGCCTGGCGTTTGTTATAGCCGAGTGCAAAAGCTGCCTCCTGATAGGAGCCATGGACAGCACCCACACCGGCACGAAACGTCTCGGTGTTAAATGCGCCAGAATAGAGTGAAAGCGAAATCACCGCCCAGCTGAAACTGCCAATCAAGGGTTGGGGCAGACCTATCTCACTGCGACCCACCGGCATGATGCTGCCGATCGCAAAATAGAAAAAATACATCTGCACGATGAGTGGCGTGTTGCGGAACAGTGCGACGTAGCCCCGGATGATTTTTGTCGGCCATCCCGTGGAAAGCGACAGGATTGCGGCGCAGGCCGCACCGATGACGATGGAGAAAAATGCGCTGACCAGGATCAGGAGTAAGGTGTTGCCAAGACCGGTGGTAAAACGGTCGAAGTCGAAGGCGTCATAGAAAATCGTAAGATTGATCCCCGATGCCGCCAGATCGCGAAAAAATGTCTGGATGTCTGTAATCACAGCCCAATCCTCAGTGCTGTCCGGAGCATTGGCGCTCCGGACTGTTTACGGTTCAAGGATCAGTTGACGTGATCTTTCAGAGCATCGTGCATTTTGATGAGGAAGGCAGAGTTTGCGATACCATGCTCTTTTTCGAGTGCGAGCAACGTGCCATCACGGTGCATTTCGGAGATGATGCCGGAAATTGACAGGCCGAACGGAGCGAACTGGTCACTCTGGCGGACCGCCATGCCCCATGGGGTGTCTGCCTGGCTCGACAGTGGCTTCTGGTACTCGGCCCATTTCGGGTTGGAGAGACGAACGTTGATCTGGTTGTCGTCTTCAAGCAGACCAATGCAGCGTCCCTGCGTCATCGCGGCCTCGGTTTCGGCCGTGCCGGCAAAAGCCAGCACCTTCATTTTCAGCTCTTCCTGCGCAGGCTTGTTGTACCAGGCACCCTGTACTGCACAGACGGTCTGGTCAGCGAGCTGCGACCACTCTGTTGCCGTGACGGCTTTTGGAAGCAGGAGTGTGTAACCGGACGAATAATAATTCGGGTGAACGAAAGCGACAACTTTGCGTCGTTCAGCGGTATCGGAAGCGGAGGCAATCATCAGATCGATCTGGCCCTGCGCCAGAAATTCGAAACGATTTGCGGAGGTTACTTTGACGAATTCGGCCTTGACGCCGAGGGTTTCAGCAATTTTTTTGCCGATATCGACTTCCATGCCTTTGAAGCTGCCATCGGAGGCGCGTTAGGACCAAGGCACGTAGTCGTCTTTGGTGCCGACCTTCAGGACACCTGCGGCTTTGACCTTGCACAATGTATCGTCACCGCAGGACTGTGCCGATGCGGAAAAACCAACGAAAGCGAAGGCTGTCGCCAGAAAAATTGCTTTCAGTTTGAACATTTCGTTCCCCTTTTTGAACAGTTTGTTTGCATCACTTTCAGGCATCGGTGTCGTCTGCATTTTTGTTGTTGCGACTGGGAAAGCTGATGTGAGTGGAATGTCTCCAATTGCGGCCGTTGCTTCAATGGTGATTTGCGAGTAGTAGTCATATTACTGACAAAGATTAATTCAGGTAAACTAAGCAGATGCCCCTACCGGATTTGCACGCTCTGGAAATTGCTGCAACTGTGATCGAACAAGGCAGCATGAGTGCCGCCGCCGCGCAGTTGGGCATGACCCAATCGGCAGTCTCTCAAGCCATGAAGCGCGCTGAAGCGCAAGTCGAGGTGACGCTTGTTCATCGCGACCGGCGTCCGCTTGTTGCAACGGAGGCGGGGCGGGTGCTGGTGGCTCATATCCGCGAGATTGCCAATCGCGCCGAGCGAGCGATTGAAGAGGTGAGGGCAACGGCAAGGCGGCCCGAACGGCAGGACCTGCGATTGGGCATGGTCGACACCTTTGCCTCATCTGTCGGTCCAGTGCTGATCCGCGACCTGATGGAGGGTGCAATCGCGCTGCGCGTGACAGCCTTCTCAGGCCTTGCACACTCACACACCGACGCCCTGATGCGTCACGAGATCGATGCAGCGATCACCTCGGACCCGATGGACGAGCTGGATGAGATGATGCGTTTCCCGCTTTACCGGGAGCCATTCGTTCTTGTCGCGCCGGTTGCCTGGGGGGACGCGCTGCGCAACCAGCCGCTCAGGGATCTGCTGTTTGAACACCGGCTCATTCGCTACAGTTCACGTTCGCACATGGGCATGCAGGTCGAGCGGCATCTCAGACGACTGCGCATCGAACACCCGCAGGTGTTGTCGTTCGACACCTCGGACTCGTTGTTGGCAATGGTAGCCGGTGGCGTTGGCGTGGCCATCACCACGCCTCTCTGCCTCGTTCAGGGCGCCATTCACATGCCGGCGCTTTCGGTGCTGCCACTGCCAAGCCCCGGATTTTCCCGCGAATTGACACTGGTCACCAGACGCGGCGAGTTTGACACATTGGGGCCACGGGTGGCGGAAGCGGCCCGCCAGATGCTGGTAAAGCACACATTGCCTCTCATCGTTAGCCACATTCCGTGGCTCGCTGAAACGGCGGGTGAGATGATCTGGAAACCGCCGCTTCTCGAGGGCGATCAGAGCGAGTGAAACACCTCTGCAATGTCACCGTGACTGTAACCAGCGGCCAGGCAAAGTGACAAAAGGATGCGCGCTTTCTGGGGATTGATATCGCCGCCGGCAATAATGCCAAGGCTTTGATGGTGGGCGCTATCGACCACCAGCCCCGCACCGGTGCGGGACGATTGCACAACAACAACACCAGCTTTTACCGCTTCATGTAATGCAGCCGTTTCTGCAGGCGTTGCCATTCCCGGTCCGAAACCCGCAGAAACAATGCCTTTTGCGCCTGCCGCAACAAAGGATTGTATCGCATATCCATCAGCGCCGACATGGCTATAGCTGATATCCACCCGTGGCATTTCACGCAGCAGATCGCGTGCGAAGGTCTCATTTTTGCGTTTGCTTACCTGCTGAAACCTGACCTCCGTGCCATCGACGTATCCGACCGGAGCAGCCCAGGGAGACTGAAAGGCACCCAGCCGTAATGTGTGGGTTTTGGTGACCGTTTTTGGGTCGTGGATTTCGTCATTGATGACCACAAACACGCCAGGTCCTGTCGTTGGCGCGATCGTCACACGCAGTGCAGCAGCAAGATTGGCATGGGCATCGGTCGAAATTCCCGTCAGAGGCCGCATCGACCCGGTGAGAATGACAGGAATTTTCAGGTCCAGAACCAGTGACAGAACCCATGCGGTTTCTTCGAGGCTCGCCGTACCATGGCCGATCACGATACCGCGCAAGCTGATATCTTCAGCCAGCTGGTAGCAGAGGTCCGTCATATCTGCCCAGTCACCTGATGTAATTGCCGTGCTGTCGATCTGGCGAAAATTGACCGGCCTGATATCGGCGATCGTCCCCTGAATGCCAATACGCTCGATCAGCGCTGCCGCATCGAGCCGTTGTTGACTAGCGTTATAATCCAGAAGGTCAAACTGGTCTGTTCCAATGGATGCAATTGTCCCACCGGTGCCGATGAATGCGATCTTTGCCAGCATGTGTTGCTCCGCCGTTTGAGTGTGTCCGACATAAAAATCTTCACAGCGGTTTTGCAACGAGCTCACCCATACTATTAGATGAATTAATGCCAATAAGTGAATTAATTTAAGTCTCGCTTATTCGGTTCAAATGGTTCCTGAAGTTTGCGATGCTGCGGCATCACACGAACGGACTTTGGAACCTCCATGCCAAATACCAGAACCGACACAGACAGCCTAGGAGCACGCGAGTTACCCTGCGGAGCATTGTATGGGGTCGCGACGCTGCGTGGACAGGAGAACTTCGATATCTCCTTTCACAAATTGGGTGATGCGCCGGAGCTGCTGAAGGCGCTTGCGCAGATCAAGCGGGCTGCCGCTGCGGCCAATCGCGACATTGGCATATTGCCACGCGATGTGGCGCAGGCGATCGATAAGGCGGCCGAAGAAATCGAATGCGGTTTGCATTCCGACCAGTTCATCGTCGATCTGCTGGAGGGCTCCGGTGGTACGTCGATCAACATGAACGTCAATGAGGTGATCGCCAATCGTGCCTTGCAGATATTGGGCGATGAGCCAGGTAATTATCGCCGCATTCACCCCAATGATCACGTCAATACCGGGCAATCCACCAATGATGTTTTGCCCGCTGCCGTCAAGCTGGCGGTCTATGACAAGGCTTCGTCGCTGATTTCGGCTCTTGGTCATCTCGCTGCGTGTCTCGAAGTCAAAGCCACTGAATTTGCGGATATTTTGCGGATAGGGCGGACCTGCATGCAGGCGGCTCAACCCATGCGGCTGGGGCAGGCCTTTGGCGGGTATGCCGCCTCAATCCGGCGTCTGGAAAGCAAGCTGTCGCAAGCGCGCGAAGACATGCTTGTTCTGCCTTTGGGTGGCACGGCGATTGGCACGGGGCTGGGTTCTGCGCCGGGATACCGCTCAGCCGTTTACCGGCATTTGAAGGCGATCGTCGGCGCGGATGTGCGCCCCGGCGATGACATGTTCGATGCCATGCAAAATGCCGATGCTTTCGCGCGTGTTTCGTCGGAAATCCGCATCTGTGGCGAGGTCATCGGCAAGATTGCATCGGACCTGATCATCCTGTCATCCGGTCCCAACAGCGGTGTTGGTGAACTGAAGCTACCCTCGGTACAACCGGGCTCTTCGATCATGCCAGGCAAGGTCAATCCTGTCCTGCCGATGATGATGCAGCAGGTTGCATTTGCCGTGGTCGGCAATGATGCAGCGGTGTCGCTGGCTGCCCTTCAGGGCCAGTTGGAAATCAACCATTTTGAACCGGTCATCGCCTCGCGCCTGTTCGATTCCATCGAGCTGCTGGCCAGGTCATCGCGTATTTTCGCAGACAAATGCATCGCCGGCATAGAAGCCGACGAAGAACAATCGCTCAAAAACCTGATGCAATCATCGGCGCTGGCCACCGTATTCGTGCCCAAGCTCGGATACGCCGAGGTGTCCCGCCTTGTTCAGGCATCAGCAATAGAGCGCCGCCCTTTCATAGACCTAGCCATAGAACGCGGCCTGCTGAGCAATGACGAAGTGCTCACGGTGGTGCGCGAAAGTACCGATTACCGCGAGGAGATCGCATGAGTCATTATTCTGCCCTGTCTATTTTACGCCACGGCCTGAGTGGCAACCGGAACTGGACCCGCGCCTGGCGCGATCCGGTGCCGAAGCCAAGCTACGACGTGATCATTGTCGGCGGCGGCGGCCATGGCCTGGCAACAGCCTATTACCTTGCCAAGGAGCACGGCATCCGCAATGTCGCCGTGATCGAAAAGGGCTGGCTTGGCGGTGGCAACACCGGTCGTAACACCACGATCGTTCGCTCCAATTACATGATGCCCGGCAATACGATGTTCTACGAGCGGTCGATGCAGCTCTGGGAGAACCTGAGCCAGGACCTGAACTACAATGTCATGATCTCACAGCGTGGTCAGTACAATCTCTGCCACTCTCCGGGGCAGATGGATGCTGCCCGCCGCCGCGGCAACATCATGCGTGCCAATGGTATCGACGCCGAACTGTTCGACCGGGCAGAGGTGATGCGCCGACTGCCCTACCTCGACTATTCGCCCAATGCCAGATTCCCGATCCATGGCGCGATTTACCAGCCACGGGCCGGAACAGCCCGTCACGACGCGGTTGCCTGGGGATTTGCGCGTGGCGCAGACCAGCACGGCGTGGACCTGATCCAGCAATGCGAAGTGATCGGATATATCTGGGATAATGGTACCATTGTCGGTGTGGAAACGTCCCGTGGACCGATCCGCGCCAAGAAGGTGGCACTTGCCGTTGCCGGTCACACCGGCCATCTGGCGGAAAAGGCAGGCCTGCGTTTGCCAATCGAAACCCATGTTCTTCAGGCTTTTGTGACCGAGCCGCTGAAGCCACTGGTCGACAGCGTCATCTCCTTCGGTGCCGCTCATTTCTACATCAGCCAGTCCGACAAGGGTGGACTGGTGCTTGGTGGAGATATCGACGGTTTCAACTCCTATGCCCAGCGCGGCGGCCTGCCGATTGTCGAACATACGCTGCACAGTGCCAAGGCGCTGATGCCGTCGCTGTCGCGACTGCGGCTGTTGCGTCATTGGGCCGGGGTCATGGACATGTCGATGGATGGCTCGCCGATCATCGGCAAGATGCCGGTTGAGGGGCTCTGGCTGAATGGTGGCTGGTGCTACGGCGGCTTCAAGGCAACGCCTGCCTCCGGTTACTGCTTTGCCTGGACAATCGCCAAGGGCGAACCGCACCCCGACAACGCCGAATTCACGCTGGAACGTTTCGAACGCGGCTACCAGATCGACGAAAAGGGCGCAGGCCCGCAACCCAACGCCCATTGAGGTTCCATCATGTTGAGAATTCATTGCCCCGTCTGCGGGCTGAGGGACGAAACGGAGTTTACCTATGGCTCCGATGCGACGATCCGCCGGCCTGACATGAACGAGAGCGATCCGAAAGCCTGGCTCGATTATGTGTTCATGCGTGACAATCCGCGCGGACCGCACAAGGAGTATTGGCACCATGTGACCGGCTGCCGCCAATGGGTGGTGGTTGAGCGTGACACGCTGACCCATGAGATTTCGGCAAGCTATCTTGCCCGCGAGGTGGCGGCATGACAGCGCGCAGACTTCCCACCGGCGGACGCATTGACCGCAGCCGCAAAGTTACCGTGCAGTTTGATGGCAAACCGTTTGTCGCTCATTCCGGCGATAGTCTGGCTTCTGCCCTGTTGGCCGGTGGCCAGAAAATCACCGCACGCAGTTTCAAATATCATCGCCCACGCGGTCTGATGGCTGCAGGTGTCGAAGAACCGAATTCACTGGTTCATCTGCGTGATGGCGCCCGTCACGAACCCAACGCACAGGCAACGATGGTCGAGGTGTTCGATGGTCTAATCTCGACGCCGCAAAATGCATGGCCCAGCCTGAAGTTTGATATCGGTTCGGTTAACGGTGCCCTGTCGCGCTTCTTTGGTGCCGGGTTCTACTACAAGACATTTATCGGTCCGTTCAAAGGCACCGGCTTCTGGATGGCCTGCGAAAAAATCATCCGCAATGCCGCTGGCATGGGCAAGGCAACAACGCTTGATGATCCGGATCACTACGAAAAGATCAATGCTTTTTGTGATGTGCTGATCGTAGGGGCAGGTCCTGCCGGACTTGCTGCAGCCTTGGCCGCAGGCCGCAAGGGCGACAAGGTGATGCTGGTTGAACAGGATCACGAACTCGGGGGCTCTTTGCTGAGCGAAGGTGCCGGTGGTGAAAGCGATACATGGCTTCGCAACGCCGTGGCCGAACTCAAGAATATGCCAAATGTGCAGCTTCTCAACCGCACAACGGCGTTCGGTGCCTATGACAGTGATGTCTTTGGGCTGGTCGAACGGTTTCAGGATCATCTGCTGGTGCCGGAAGCGGGCAAACCGCGCCAGCGTTACTGGCTGGTTCGCACCAAACGGGCAATTCTTGCCACCGGTGCCATTGAACGACCGATGGTTTTTGCCGGCAATGACGTTCCCGGTGTGATGTTGGCATCGGCCGTGCGTAAATATCTCAACCGTTACGCTGTTCTGGTCGGTGAGATCGTCGTCGTCGCGACCAACAACGACAGCGCCTACAGCACTGCAATCGATCTCGCCAAGGCCGGTGCGAAGGTCATTCTCTGTGATCTTCGCAGAACCATTCTGGATGCACTGTCTAGCCGCGCCAAGACTGCGGGCGTGGAGCTTCGGCTTGGTTACGGTCTCCTGAAAGCCGAGGGCCGTGGCCAGGTGCGTGGCGCCCGCATCGTGCCTGTCGACACCAATGGTCGGGCGTCTGGTAAGGAGATTGCTGTCAAATGCGATCTCGTCGCGACATCGGGCGGTTGGGCTCCGGCACTGCATCTGTGGAGCCAGCGTTTCGGAAAACCGCAATATCATCAGGAGTTTGATGCATTTCTGCCGATGCAGAAAACAACCGTCACCAGCGTTGGATCGCTTGTTGCCGCTGTCTCAACCGCTGAAGCGATCACGCAGGGGTACGACGCCGGCGGTGACGCTGGCAAGGTCGATACTGTAGCCAATGGCGGTGATTTCTGGGGCCGCGATCTGCTGCCGACCACCGTCATCACAAAGGCCGACGGCACGACGCCGGGCAAGGCTTTCATCGATTTCCAGCACGATGTGAAACTTGCCGACGTCGATCAGGCGCATCTGGAAGGTTATGTCTCGGTCGAACATCTCAAGCGTTACACTACATCGGGCATGGCTGCCGACCAGGGCAAAACCTCCAACCTCAATGCACTGGCAAGAATGGCGGCGCTGAGAGGCATGGACATTCCCAAGGTTGGAACAACGACCTTCCGTCCGCCCTATACGCCGGTTGCCATTGGCGCGATCGTTGCTCACGATCACGGCCTGCATTTCCGCCCGACGCGTCTGTCGACCATTCATGACTGGCACCACCAAAATGGTGCCGAGATGATTGAGGCGGGGGCGTGGCTTCGTCCGTGGTATTACCCGGCCAAGGGTGAGACATTGCGTGATACCTATATCCGTGAAGCGGCCCATGTGCGTGAACATGTCGGCATTGTCGACGTGTCGACGCTTGGCAAGATTGCCGTGCAGGGCCCGGATGCGGCGGAGTTTCTCAACCGCGTCTACGCAAACGGTTTCAAGACACTTCCGATCGGTCGCTTGCGCTACGGCGTTATGTTGCGAGAAGACGGTTTTGTCCTTGATGATGGTGCAACGGCGCGTCTGGGCGAGAACGACTATTTCATGTCGACGACAACAGCCAACGCAGCCAAGGTTCTGGCACAGGCCGAGTTCCTGCTGCAAACGGCCTGGCGTGATCTCAAGGTGCATGTGACAACCGTGACGGATCAATGGGCAGCCATTGCCATTGCCGGTCCCAACTCGCGAACTGTACTGACGGCACTGACGGGTGCGGATTTGAGCAAGGAGGCTTTGCCGAACAATCACCTGACCTACGTGACGATTGCTGGTGTGCCGTGCCGTCTCCATCGGATGAGCTATTCCGGCGAACTGGCCTATGAAATCTACATCCCTGCCAAATCCGGCCCAACGGTCTGGGGCGCGCTGATCGAGGCAGGTGTTCCGCATCATCTCAAACCCTATGGAACCGAGGCGATGGGCGCCCTGCGTATTGAAAAGGGCCATGTGGCCGGTGCCGAGATCGAGGGCCGTACGACCATGAAGGACCTTGGTCTCGAAGGTTTCGCTTCGAGCAAGAAACCCTTCATCGGATCGGTGTTGCGCAAACGTGTGGTGCTGGAGGATGCAACACGCCCGTCGCTGGTTGGTCTGGAAATTGTCGGTAATGAGGGGGCAAGGGCCGGGTCGCTACTGTTCGGATTGAATGCTCCAGCGAAAGGCCATGGCGAAGGCTGGATATCATCAACCACCTATTCGCCGGCTTTGAAAAAGAACATCGCGCTGGCCTTGTTGTCCAAGGGACCGGAACGGATCGGTGAAACAATTCAGGTCGTTGATTTTGTTGGCAACCAAACACTGCGCGCAAAGGTCGTCTCTCCTCACTTCTTCGATCCGGAAGGGCATCGTCAAAATGGCTAAAAAACATAAGCTTCGGCTTGGTGGTCTGAACAGTGACGGGCAAACCGTGTCGGTCTCCGAGATCGCGCTGGGTAACCTCACACAATTGGCGGGATGGGAAACCTTTGCTGGCACGGCCGACGCGGTGTTAAAGACGCAAGGCCTGTCGCTGCCGGCAGACTATCGCTCTCCTGTTCATGGTGCCGGGATGACAGTGTGGCGGATTGCGCCGGACCGTGCGCTCCTGCGCTCCGAAACACCGGTTGACATGTCGGTACCGGAAGAGCTTGTGGCACTTGATCTTTCCGATGCACGTGTCTGCCTGATCCTCGAAGGAGAGGGGGCGGCAGGCTTTCTGGGCCGCGTGATCGCCCTGGATTTTTCGGAAGCGGCGTTCCCGGCAGGAACCTTCGTACAGACGTCTTTGCACCATGTCGGTGTGCTGGTTGAACGTCTGGAGCGCGACAGATTTCTGGTCATGGTGCCGACCACCTGGGAGCGGTCTCTGACCGACCTGCTTGTTACCCACCTCACTGTCGCGGCCTGACGGCTGCCTATCCCATCACGACTTCATGGAGTTCCCGCGTGGAGAATTTTGTCCTTACCGTTCAATGCCAGTCCCGTCGCGGGATCGTCGCTGCCATCGCAACCTTTCTGGCGGAGCATGGCTGCAACATCACGGATTCTGCGCAGTTTGATGATCCGCAGACCGAAAACTTCTTTATGCGCATCACATTTCGTTCGGAACTGGGAACGGACCTCGAGACACTGCGCAGTAGTTTCGAACCGGTTTCCCAGCCTTTCGACATGGCATTTGTTTTCCATGATGCTGCACAGCGCACCAAGGTCTTGCTGATGGTGTCCAATTTTGGCCACTGCCTGAACGACCTGTTGTATCGCTGGAAAATCGGTGCATTGCCGATCGATATTGTCGGCGTGGTGTCCAATCATCTCACCTATCAGAAGCTTATTGTGAACAATGATATTCCGTTCCACCACATCAAGGTGACCAGGGAGAACAAGCCGGAAGCGGAAGCGCGGCTGATGTCGATTGTCGAGGATTCAGGTGCTGAACTGGTGGTGCTGGCGCGTTATATGCAAATCCTATCGGATGGGGTCTGCAAAAAAATGTCCGGCCGCATCATCAATATTCACCACTCCTTCCTGCCATCATTTAAGGGTGCCAATCCTTACAAGCAGGCATTCGAGCGCGGTGTAAAACTGATCGGTGCGACGGCGCATTATGTAACCGCCGATCTGGACGAAGGCCCGATCATCGAACAGGATGTTGCCCGCATCACGCACGCACAATCGCCCGACGACTATGTATCGATTGGACGCGATGTAGAAGCGCAGGTTTTGGCCAGAGCAGTGCACGCGCATATCCACCAGCGGGTATTCCAGAACGGCCACAAAACCGTGGTCTTTCCTGCTAGCCCCGGCAGTTATGCCTCGGAAAGAATGGGGTGATCACGCGCCTATCCAAGTCGTTTTGAAAGGGGCGCCTCAGGCTCCCTCAACCTCATCCGTCGGATAGCCACTGGTCCGGCGAATTTCGGCAACGATTTTCTTCGCGAAGTGACCTGCCGCAGGCGAAAGTTTGCGGTTTTTAAGCCGAATAAGAGACATTGCCCGGCGAATGGTCGGATCTGTCAGGGGGATCGCTCTGGCGTGAAGCAATGGTTGCTTTATCACACGGGTGCTTGGCTGGATGGCTATGCCGAGGCCAGCTTCTGCCATGGCAATAATTGTTTCTGCGTGGATGAACTGGTAGCGGTTGGTTGTCTCCAGACCGTTTTCTTTTAGAACGCGATCGACAATTTTTCGCATGGCGGTTTGGGGAGCCTGCAGCAAAATTGGAAAGGCTGAGATTTCGCGCCATGTGACTGTGTCGTTTGGCGTCGCCATGAAGCGTGGGTGGACGACCGCTACAAGTGGCTCGACAAGGATCGGGGTAAAGTCGAAGGCACCGTCTTCGGTATGTGGTCCGATCGCGAAATCCACCTCCTGTTTTTTGACCGCTTCATAGAGATCGGTCGATGTCAGTTCTCGAATTGTCACCGCGATTTCAGGAAACTGGCTGACAAACTCCGTCAGAATTGGTGGCAAATAGATCGAGGCCAGATGCGATGAACTTGCAAGCGAAAGTTGTCCGCGCTTGAGATCGGCGGCTTCGCGAATTTCGCGAAGGCCGTACAGTATCTCGAAATGGGCTTTGCGCAGGCTGTCGCGCAGCTTTGCGCCTTCTTCGGTCAGTTTGACGCTGCGCGTGGTGCGCTCGAAAAGCTTCACCTGCAACTGATCCTCAAGCTGTCGGATCTGGATGCTGATTGCAGAGTGGGCGCGGTTCAGCTTCTCCCCTGCAAGCCTGAAACTGCCTTCGTGGGCGACGGCGAGGAAGGTCTGAAACAGCCGCAGGTTTATGTCGTTTATCAGTTCCACTGATACGCTCATTGGTTATTTTAAAAGACCAATTGGTATCATTAATATACTTGCTTCGCCATCCCCCTCAGTCCAGTCTGGTCTCGTCGCAATCGGGTAGGGATTGTCGGCGGCTATGGGAGGCCAAATCGAAAAATTTGATGTGAGAGCGCCGTCATACAGGGCGGTAGACTGTTGCATTCGAAAATCGATCACGCGAGGCTGGAGGACGCTGGATTGGCATGTCCTCCGGTTGTCAGTTTTTAGGAGGAAGATTTATGGAAAGACATGACACCCGCAGGGGAATGAAGCGTCGTTTGCTGCTGGCCGGTGGAGCGGCCTTGTTTGCAATGCAGCCGATGCTGGGCGCTGTGGCGCAGGCCGATGATTATCCAAGCAATACCATGAACTATATCGTCGCCTTCGGTGTCGGCGGTGGTAGCGACATCATCGCACGTACCATGGTCAAGGTCATCGACGAAAAAAAACTAATCCCGGTCAAGATGCTGGTTGAGAACCGTCCCGGTGGCTCAGGTGCCATCGGCTATTCCTTCATTAACAACCAGAAGGGTGACCCATATTATCTCGGTGGCGTCGGCGTCAGCTTTTTCACCACGCCGCTGCTCGGTAAAATGCCACTGAGTTACCGCGATTTTACGCCGCTCGCCGCAATCGCCCGCTCGCCCTACATCCTGGCAGTCACGGCCGACTCTGACATTAAGTCGATCAATGATATCAAAAAGGCAACCGGTCTTACGATCGGCACGGCGGGTGCAGTATCCGATCCGGCATTGCTCTCGCACATGCTCAACAAGGAAACCGGCGCTTCCATCAAAGTCGTTCCGTACGATGGAGAAGGCGAGGTCATGGCTGCCGTTCTCGGCAAGCACCTTGACCTGCTTTTCGGTAACCCGAATGAAATCCTCGAGCAGGTCAATGCAGGTACGATGCGTGCACTCGCTGTCACATCGGCTGAGCGCATGAGTTCGCTGCCGGACGTGCCGAGCCTCTCTGAGCTTGGTTACGATATTGTCCATACGCAGCTACGCGGCATCATCATGCCAAAGGATGTACCGGCGGAAGCCGTCAAATATTGGGAAGGTGTGTTGAAGACGGTTGCGGAAAGCCCGGAATGGCGCACGCAATATGTCGATCGCTTCAACGAGATTCCGATCTTTCTCGACAGTAAGGGTTTTGAGGCGGAGGTCATTGCGACC
This sequence comes from Rhizobium sp. BIGb0125, assembly GCF_024810055.1. Taxonomy (NCBI): domain Bacteria; kingdom Pseudomonadati; phylum Pseudomonadota; class Alphaproteobacteria; order Hyphomicrobiales; family Rhizobiaceae; genus Rhizobium; species Rhizobium sp. BIGb0125. The sequence continues at coordinate 454,542 of NZ_JANUDV010000006.1, read as the reverse complement.
TCCGCACGTTATGAAACGCTGATGCGCGAACTTGGTCTTATCAAGTAATGCAACGACCCCCGCCACGCGGGGGTCCCCCATCGCGGCCTGCCAATGCCCTAAAGCGTGGTGGCCTCAGGAGAGATGCACGTGATACCTCTACGCAGCTTTGACCTCGGTTTTTCAGCTATTCTGACTGTCCTGGGTCTGTATATCGTCTGGCAAGGGCTGGACTATGGTTATCAGGACGGTGCCGTTCCGGCCGCCGGCTTTTTCCCCTTCTGGATCGGCGGCGGACTGGCATTGTTTTCTGGCCTTAACCTCATTCGCAACTTGAAGCATTCCGGCCTGCTCGGGGCCGTTGATCGCATGGAGGTCGTCCGTGTTGGCCTTGTCAGTCTTGCAATCGGCGGCTTTGTCATCCTCTCAAACTTTATCGGGATGCTGGCAGCCGTCGTTTTGCTGATGATCGCTATCGGTGCCGTTTTCGGTGCCCGCGATATCCGCTCCGTCGCTGCTGTCAGCTTCATTTCCCTGGGAATGGCGATCATCCTCTATCTCGTTTTCGGCGTCGTGCTGAACATTCCCCTGCTTTGATTTCGGAAAGAACCTCATCATGTTTGATTCATGGCATTTGCTTGCAGAGGGACTCGTCGCTGCTTCGCAGCCGACTGTCCTTGCCGCGATCATGGTCGGTGCGATCATCGGTCTGTTTATCGGTGCGCTGCCGGGTCTGGGGCCAACGGCTGGCGTTGCGATCCTGCTGCCCGTTGCCGTCAGCTTTGATGGAACCTCCGCTATCGCCGCACTTGGCGCCGTCTACTACGGCGCGCAGTACGGCGGTGCCGTCACAGCGATCCTGCTTGGAATTCCGGGCGATGCCTCCGCAACAATGACCGTTATTGATGGCCATAAGCTGGCGCGAAACGGCAAGGCGGGGGCGGCGCTTGGTCTAAGCATTGCAGCGTCCTTTATTGGCGGCCTGATTGGCCTGATATTGTTGACAGCATTCGCCACCACGATAGCCAAGGCTGCGATTGCCTTCGGTCCCATCGAAATGACGGCACTTATGATCTTCTCACTTTCGCTGGTCAGTGTCCTTGGCGGGCGGGATCTCAACAAGGCTATGATGTCGCTCTTTCTGGGCCTGTTTATCGGCACTATCGGGCTCGATCCTATGATTGGTCTTCCGCGCTTCGACTTTGGCGAGGTTCGCCTGTTCGATGGCATCGAGTTCTCTATCATTGCTGTCGGCCTCTTTGGCCTTGCGGAAATGTACGCAACGCCACCGTCGATTGGTAAGCCGGAGGAAGGGAGCCGTTTCCGGTTTCGTGAGCTCTTCCCCGATGTGCGTGCCACCCTGCAATGCTGGCGTGAGCTTGGTTCGGGTTCGCTGATCGGCTTTTTCATTGGTGTTTTGCCCGGCGCGGGCGCGACGGCTGCCACCATGATTTCTTACGCCTTTGCCAAGCGCACTTCGAAGCACCCGGAGCGTTTTGGCCATGGTGCGCTAGAAGGTGTTGCCGCGCCGGAAGCTGCCAATAACAGCGCCGCCTACGGTAACATGATCCCGATGTTTGCCCTTGGTATCCCCGGCTCTGGCACGACTGCAGTACTGATGGGCGGTTTGCTGATGATCGGACTACAGCCAGGTCCAATGCTCTTCCAGACTCAATCGGAATTTGTCTGGACGATTTTCGGAAGCTTCTACATCGGCAATCTCGCACTGGTGGCAATCACAATCCTGCTGACGCCGATCCTTGCCACCTGCGCATTCGTACGCCCCAGTTTTCTGTTTCCTGCGGTGATCGCAATCATCGGGTTCGGCATTTTTGGGATCAATAATTCGATGTTCGAGGTGGTGCTGGTGATTGGTTTCGGTGTTCTGGGATATCTGATGATGAAGCTGGATTATCCACCGGTGCCGCTGGTCCTTGGCATGATCCTTGGCCCTATCCTCGAACGCGGCATTCGTCGTACTCTGGTTGCCTCTGATGGCAATCTGTCGGTGTTCTTCCAAAGCCCGATTGCACTGGTGATCATAGCAATAACGGCCATTCTTCTTGTCTCGCCCTGGCTGGTTTCCCAGCGGGCCAAACGACAGGCGGACGTGGCGAATAGCGTCATGAAATAAAGCCTTTCCGGGCGGACGGCTGAGCCGCCCGGTTTCCACTCCGTGCCTGAATGGCGGCGTCCAGAAAAACAACCTGGGCGCCGATCGGGAAAACCTTGGCCTTTTGCGGCCCCTATTTGGCTCCGCGCGACGCGGGCAAGACTGACATAAGGAAATTTCGTCAATGGTTTATCATCACCTCTATTCCCAGTTCGCCAAGGCTGCGGAAGTCAATGTCGGGATTATTGGCGCCGGCAATTACGGAACGGCGATCGTTACCCAATCGCCCCGAACGCCTCGGCTCAACGTTGTTGCTGTCGCCGATATCTCGCTGGAAGCCGCCCGTGGTGCCTATGAGAAAGCCGGTTACGATATGGCCAAAACGAGCTATGCGGAGACGGCGGAGGAAGCTCAACTTCATATTGCGCAGGGACTTTCCGTTTACACTGACCGGCCGGAGATCATCGGCCAGATCGCCGCAGTCCAGGTGGTCTGCGAAAGCAGCGGTTCGCCCGAAGGCGGCGTCAGATATGCATTACAGGCAATCAAGGCCGGTAAGCACGTCGCGATGGTGACGAAGGATTGCGATGTTACGGTGGGGCCGATGCTGAAACGGTTGGCGAAGGATGCGGGTGTTGTCTACACGCCGGTGGATGGCGACCAGCATGGTTTGCTGATCCAGATTTATGAATGGGCGAAGTCTGTCGGTCTGACGGTCCTGTCTGGTGGAAAAGCAACGGATGGCGAATTCGTTTTCGACGAAGCAGCCGGCACGGTGACAATCAAGACTGACAAAAAGATCCACGCTCCCTATGTCGAAACCATCCAGGTTGCTGACGAAGATCGCAAGTGGCTGGGCATGATCCCTCAGGGCCAGGCTGCCGAATATGTCGCGCGCCGCAAGGAAATTCTCGCTCGTCTGCCGCAGCCAGGCGCCTATGATCTCTGCGAGATAACGGTTGCCGCCAACTATACGGGCATGTCGCCAGCGGTAGACACACTTTTACATGCGCCGCTGCGCATTACGGAAATACCGGTTGTCTATTGCGAAGCCGAAAACGGCGGGTTGTTCGAGCGAGGCGATACCATCGATCTCGCGACCTGCCTTCGCCGTCCCGACGAATCCGGGCTGGGTGGCGGTGTATTCATTGTGGTGCGTTGCGACAACGCTTATTCCAACCATGTCCTGACGACGAAGGGGCAGATTTCGAACTACGATGATACGGCTGCGGTAATCTACCGGCCGTATCATCTTTGCGGAGTGGAGACTGCAACGTCGCTGCTTCTGGCGGGTCTGCTCGGTATCGATACTGGCGCCGACGACTATCGGCCACGCTATGATCTTGCCAAAGTTGCTGCACGTGACATCAGGGCCGGCGAGGTGTTCGGTAACGACCATAACCCCATGATGAAGGCACGGATCATTCCGGCCGTACCGGTTGCTGCGGGCAACCCAGCCTGTGCTCATCTGCTGACCGGTAACAGAGCAAAGGCCGATATCCCAGCGGGTACATTGATTACCTACGACATGGTGGAAGAACCGGAGGATTCGATGATCTGGGAAATCCGTCGTCTCCAGGACCGGACATTCCTGTCCTGATGGGAGAGAGTAGAATTATGACGTCAACGCGTATTTTCCTGTTTCACGCCACGCTTGTCGCGATGGACCCCGTTCATATCGCCATGCAAAAAGTCTGGCCGCAGGCGCAGGCCGTCAATATTCTCGACGAAAGTCTTTCCCTTGACCGGGCGCGAGAACCTGACCTCATTTCGGAGGATCTTATCCGCCGTTTTGTTGCGCTGGGCCGACAGGCGGTTACTGGAGGAGCGGACGGTATATTGATTACATGCTCGGCTTTTGGCCCCGCGATCCGCCAGCTGGCTGACGAGGTGTCGATTCCCGTATTGATGCCGAATGAGGCAATGTTTCGCGCTGCTCTTTCTCTGGGAAAGAAGATTGGCATGGTGGCAACCTTTGCGCCGGCCATCCGCACGATGGAAGATGAGTTTCGGGAATTTGCGCAAGAGGTCGGTTGTTCTGAAAGACTTGAAACTGTGCTGGCGGAAGGAGCAATCGAAAGCCTTCGCCAAGGCGACGCTGCAGATCATAACAGACGGGTTGCTGAGGCAGCGACAGGCCTTTCCGGTATCGATGCTGTGATGCTTGCGCATTTCTCCACTACGTCCGCCGCAGAAGCGGTGCGTGGTGTCGTCGATATCCCTGTTCTCACCGCGCCCGAAACGGCAGTGGAACGCATGCGCACTCTTGTACTGGGAGAAGCATAATGCTGTTGGGCGTAATCGCAGATGATTTCACCGGGGCTAGCGATATTGCCAATACCCTTGCCAAAGGCATATCTGGGCAAGGTGGTTTGACAGTCGCCCAATATATGGGCGTTCCAGGGGAGGTGGCGAAATCGTCGGTCGAGGCGGGGGTGATCTCGCTGAAGTCGCGCTCGGTACCGGCCAACGAGGCCATTGCACAGTCACTTGCGGCGCTCGCGTGGCTGCGTGATCAAGGCTGCAGCCAGATCATCTTCAAATATTGTTCAACGTTCGATTCCACCCGCGAAGGCAATATTGGTCCGGTTGGGGAGGCGCTGGCCGAGGCACTTGGTGTTCGTGGGGTCATAGCCTGTCCGGCATTTCCGACGGTCGGGCGTACCGTGCATAATGGGCACCTGTTTGTGCATGACCGATTGCTCAACGAGTCCGGCATGCAAAACCACCCCCTGACGCCAATGACCGATCCGGATATTCGTCGCTGGTTATCGTATCAGACCAAAAATCCCGTCGGTTTGGTGGCGGCCTCCGACGTTCGAGCCGGCTCAGTTGCGGTGCGCGCGGCACTTGATGCTGCCGCCGGTAGGGGTGAGGTGCTGGTGATTGCCGATGCGGCCACCGACGAAGACCTGATCACGCTTGGAGCAGCCTGTGCCGATGTTGCGTTGATCACTGGCGGCTCCGGCATTGCCATTGGATTGCCCGCGAACTTCATCGCCGCCGGTCTCGCAACAGGCCGTACAGTTATGTATCAGGGCGTAAATGGTCACGAGGCCATTCTCGCAGGCAGTTGCTCTGGCGCAACGCGCGGACAGGTGGCGACCCACGCCCGACACTTCCCAGTGCTGCCGATCTCCATCGATGCTGTTATGGCTGGCGCGACCGGTTCCGATGATCTCGTGCAATTCGTCAGGGACAATGCTGGGCGCCAGCCGCTCGCCTACTCCTCCAGTACGCCGGAGGAGGTTCAGGCTGCACAGGCGCGTTACGGACGCGAAGCCGTGGCGCACAAGCTGGACAGCTTGTTTGCCGAAACCGCGCGTCTCCTCGTTGATGGCGGGGTGAAGCGTCTGGTCGTGGCGGGTGGCGAAACCTCAGGCGCCGTTGCCCAAGCACTAGACCTGGGTGAGTTGCAGATCGGACCGGAGATTGATCCCGGTGTTCCGATCCTTCTCAGCGCAAAGCGTGGGATATCCCTAGCGCTCAAATCTGGAAATTTCGGGCGCGAGACCTTTTTCTCCACCGCCCTTGAAGCCCTGAAGGGAAACGTCGCATGAGTGAGGAAAACCACCTGCGTGAAGAAATCGTCCGCTATGGTCGCCTGCTCTACGATCGCCGCCTGGCCCATGGCAGTTCAGGTAATCTCTCAGTGCGTCTAGCCGATGGCTCTATCCTAGTCACACCAACCAATTCCAGCCTAGGCTTCCTCGATCAAGCCCGCATCTCCAAGGTTTCATCAAGGGGAGAGCTGCTGGCGGGCGATCCTCCCTCAAAGGAAGCCTTTTTCCATCTCGCAGTCTATGAACAGCGCCCGACTGCCGGTGCCGTCGTTCACCTGCACTCCACTTATTCCGTTGCCGTCTCTTGCCTTTGTCTCGAGCATACGGATGATGTGCTGCCGCCACTCACCGCCTATCACGTGATGCGGGTGGGAAAGTTGCCGCTGTTAAAATATTACCGTCCGGGCGATCGTGCGCTGGCTGAAGCGGTTCGGGGAGCGGCCCGGGATCACAAGGCAATGATGCTCGCCAACCATGGCCCGATTGTCTCTGGCAAAACGTTGGACGAAGCGGTCTGCGCCTATGAAGAGCTGGAAGAGACTGCAAAACTTTTCTTCATCCTCGGAGGTCGCAAGACATCGCTGCTTACCTTCGAGGCGGTCGCGGAGATCAACACAGTCTTCGGGAACTGAAAATGCTCGAGCGACTATGATGCCATTGCTGGAAGGCCAGATCATGTGCAAGGTCCATTCGTTGCCGGCGTACGCACTCTATAGATCGGTAGCATCGGTACACAGCGCGCTGGCAACTTAGAATGTCATGCTGACACTCGTCGGAATGTTTTGTACAGGCACCAGTGCCTTTGGTGTCGAGGGCGTCGCCGCAGCTATTCCTAAATATGCTGCAGGACGGCTCGAAGTCTTGGAGCAGCAAAGTCGAGAAACGTTCTGAGCTTCAGCGTCATCAGCCCTTGCGACAGATAAACCAGATGTACGGGTGAGGCGTCCAACTCGAAATCCTCCAGAAGCGGCACGAGCAGGCCGGCTTCCACGGCCCGTTTCGCCTGATAGGACATCACCCTTGTGATGCCCAACCCATCGGCTGCAGCATCCACAGCTGCCTCTGCCGTATTGACCGATAAACGGGGCCGTACCGGGACTGTAATATCCAAACCGGTGTCTTTGAATGTCCAGAACCGGTTGGAGAGTACACCCTCAAACGCGATAGAGCTGTGATGTTCAAGCTCGCGCGGATGGAGTGGTTGGCCGTGCCGGCGCAGATAATCCGGATTGGCGTAAACACATGTGCGGATCGCGCCGAGACGTGTTGCAATCAGATTGTTTTCAGACAGCGCCGAGATACGCAGAGCGACATCGATATGTTCGTCTGCGAGGCTGACGGACCGGTCACTCATCGCAAGCCGAATGTCAATGTTGGGGAACACTTTCAGAAATTCCGTCACGACTGGCAACACATGCAGGCGGCCAAACACGATCGGGGCCGCAATTGTCAGGTCGCCCTGAGGCGACATATATTCACCGGCTGCGCGGCGTTCCGCTTCTTCCACCATGGCGAGAATTTCGCGGGCGGCAATGACATAAGCTTCTCCGGCCTCAGTTAGTAGGGCCTTGCGGCTGGTGCGCACCAACAGCTGAACCCCAAGCTGGGTCTCAAGCTCCGAGATTTTTCGACTGACCGTCGGCAGAGGTGAATGAAGTGCCCGGGACGCTGCCGACAGACTGCCGTTTTCCACGACAGACAATAAAACAGCCATGGCATCCAGCCGGTCCATATTCACCTTCCAAAAAGTGAGAGGGTAACTCTATAAATCACTATCTATTGCAGAAATGTGGATACCGATAGCCTCCATGGTGCCATCGGAGCTTTTGCTCCACATCTCAACGGAGCCTCTCATGAAACTGTACCATTTTCCGCTTTCCGGCCATGCGCATCGCGCCTTGCTCGGCCTTTCGCTACTCGGTGTGAAAGCCGAAGTCATCGACGTCGATCTCGCAAACGGTGAGCATAAATCGGCGCCTTTCCTCGAACTCAATCCGTTCGGTCAGGTGCCCGTGCTTGTGGATGGAGACACCATCGTCAATGATTCCAACGCAATCCTTGTCTATCTCACCACCAAACTCGGCCGGAAGGACTGGCTGCCAGGCGACCTGCAATCGGTTGCGAAAATCCAGAAATGGCTGTCCGTCGCTGCCGGCGAAATCGCCTACGGTCCGGCCGCCGCGCGCCTGATTACTGTGTTTGGTGCGGATTACCGTGCCGATGAGGTTATTGCCCGCGCACACCACATTCTTGGCCTGATCAATGCAGAACTTGAGCGGCATCAGTTCATAATCGGCGACAGACCGACCATCGCTGATATTGCCCTCTACAGCTACATCGTTAGTGCCCCGGAAGGAAATGTGAACCTTGCACCGCATGAAAACGTCCGCCACTGGCTTGCCCGCATCGAGGCGCTGCCGGGCTTTGTGGCGTTCCCAAAAACCGCAGCCGGTCTCGCTGCCTGATTGTCTGGATGCGGTCGGCAAATCGGGCCGCATCCACTTTTTCCATGTTTTCCTTGGAGGTGCGAATGTCCGATCGAAATGCGCAACTCGAAAATGTTTCGGCCTTGTCATCACCCTGGCATGAAGGTGAGCTGGAATTGCAACGACACGCCGGTGTCGCCGACCAGATGGATACGGTTGGACGCAAATTCGTGCGTCATTTTCTGCTGGATCAGCACCGCGAATTCTATCCGCTTCTGCCGTTTATCATCATTGGTGCGGTGGATGGTGAGGGTATGCCATGGGCAACAATGCGCAACGGTGAGCCCGGCTTTCTGCATTCACCTGATCCGCTGACACTGGACGTCAATGCGGTGAGTGATACCAGCGATCCTGCGCAAGCCGGAATGAAGGAGGGAGACCCTGTCGGCCTGCTGGGAATTGATCTTGTAACCCGCAGGCGCAACCGTATGAACGGCTTGATCACCCATCAGTCAAACGAAGGCTTTTCGGTTTCGGTGGAGGACAGTTTTGGAAACTGTCCGCGTTACATCCAGAACCGGCATTTCGCGTTCGTGCGTGACCCGTTGCAACAGACGAGTTCTGAGGTTGATGTCAGCGACGAACTGGACGACGATGCACGGCGTATCATCTCGACAGCAGATACATTTTTCGTCGCGTCCTATGTCGATCGGCTCGATGAAAAGCGGCAGGTTGATGTCTCGCACCGTGGCGGCCGGGCCGGTTTCGTGCGCATTGACGATGATGGCGGTCTGACTGTCCCTGATTTCAACGGCAATCTGTTCTTCAACACGCTCGGAAATTTTCTCGTTAATCCGCTCGCAGGGTTGATGTTCTTTGATGCAGTAACAGGTGATGTCCTGCAGATCGCAGGGACTGTCGAGGTTATTCTTGAATCACCCGAAATCGCAGCTTTCGAAGGTGCAGAGCGGCTTTGGCGAGTGATGCCGACAAAGGTCGTCCGGCGTCGGGATGCACTGCCTTTGCGGTGGACGTTTGCCGACGATGGAATGTCGCCCAGCAGTCTGATGACCGGTAGCTGGGAAGACGCTGAGGCCCGGCTGCAGGCCGCAGCAAAAGCAAAGACCTGGCGCAATTTTCGTATTGAACGGATCGTCGATGAAAGCACGACGATCCGCTCACTCCACCTTGAGCCGACTGACGGTAAAACTTTAATCCCGCATCTGTCAGGTCAGCATCTGCCGGTCAAAATTGCCGATGGTGAGGTGTTCATCCGACGCAGCTACACGATCTCAAGTGCACCGTCGGACGGTTATTACCGCATAAGCGTCAAACGCGAGGGGAAGGCATCAAACCTGCTGCATGGCATGCAGATCGGTGACGAAATTTCAACGCTTGCGCCAACCGGTGCCTTCACTATCGATGCGATGGAGCGGAGCAGGCCTGCGGTGTTTATTGCCGCCGGTATTGGTGTCACACCCTTATTGTCAATGCTGCGTCATCTCGTTCATGAGGGCGACAGGACACGACATCGCCGCCCGGTCTGGTTTTTCAGATCCTCCCATAGACGTCAGGAGCGGGCGTTCGATCGCGAGATTGATGAACTGGTCGCGCGCGGCAACGGCAGCGTCCGGGATATCAGAGTCGTTGGTCAGCCGGAGGAGGACGGGTTGGAAAGTCGCGAGACTTCAGGCCGCATCAATATGGATCTGTTGAAAGCGCATCTGCCCTTTGACGATTATGATTTTTATCTCTGTGGGCCGCCATCCTTTATGCAGTCGGTTTATGATGGCTTGCTCAAGCTCAATGTCGCAGATGAACGCATACATGCCGAGGCTTTTGGACCGTCGGGGCTGAAACGCGATGTCAAAGACGGTTCTATTACGGTCAACTCTGCACAGCCTGCGTCCGAGCCTGTCAGGGTGATTTTTGCAGGGTCGACAAAGGAGGCGCGGTGGAAACCCGGTGACGGGTCTTTGCTCGAACTTGCGGAACAGCGTGGCCTGTCACCAGCCTTCGGTTGTCGGGCAGGGCACTGCGGGGATTGTAAAGCCGCTATCATCAAAGGGCAGGTCAGCTATTTCTCGCAGCCAGCCTATGATCCTGGTGTGGGCCATGCGTTAATCTGCTGCTCCGTCCCGGCAACTGGCAGCGATCTGCACCTGGACATCTGATAGTCTGTCAATACCGACTTGGGGGCGTTGGTCTTAGCGTTGACCTGCCAACGCCACCGCCTTTTCGGCACCGCCATCCCGCTCTAACTCATCGACCAGAAGTGCCAGAAGACCGGGAAAGCGGGCTTCGATATCTTGCTTCCGCAGCGACGACGAACGCCGATTTCCGTAGTCGATCTGGCTGATCAGGCCGGCCTCACGCAGAACCTTGAAGTGATGGGTGAGGGAAGCCTTTGCGACCGGAAATCCGAAGGACACACAGTTGCGCTCCGTGCACTCAGGCAATGTTGCGAGAATGGCAACGGTGGTGCGACGCAGAGGATCAGACAATGTGGACAGGACGACACCGAGGTCGATCTCGTCACGTGCGGGTTGGGGAAGCAAATCTGGCATGAAGACATTTTACCGGGTCGGACGATGATGCGCAAGCGCAAGGTACGCCTTGACGTATACCTTCGACAGGCTTAGGTATGGTATTGTCCATACCAATTGATCTTTGTCAGATTGATTGACTGGTCAAGATCGCGCATCATTCTGGGAACCTCATCAGGTCATCGGTATGGTGACAAACCCGTCACGTTAAGAGTATGCCCAATGCCTCAGCCGCAGCTATTCACGCCGTTCAAGATCCGCAATCTCGAACTAGAGAACCGTATCACCATCGCCCCGATGTGCACCTATTCAGCCGTCGATGGTTGCATGACGGACTGGCACCTGATCCATCTCGGGCAACTTGCGCTGTCTGGCGCCGGCCTGTTGACCATCGAAGCAACCGCAGTCGTTCCCGAGGGACGCATCAGCTACGCGGATGTCGGCCTCTATGACGACGCAACAGAACAGGCCATGCAACGCACGCTGGATGGCATTCGCAAGTGGTCAAACATGCCGATCGCGATACAGCTTGCCCATGCCGGCCGGAAGGCGTCTTCGGACTTGCCTTGGCTGGGTGGCGCACAGATTGCGGCAGACCATAAGAATGGCTGGCAAACCGAAGCACCTTCCGCGGTGCCGTTCAAATCCACGGATACGGTGCCGACCGCGCTGACCCGTGAACGAATGAACGCGATCCGCGATGCCTTTGCAGAAGCTGCCAAACGCGCTGCCCGTATCGGGATTGATGCGGTACAAATTCATGCGGCGCACGGTTACTTGCTGCATTCATTTCTCTCGCCGCTTTCCAATCATCGAACTGATGAATATGGCGGCAGCCTGGAAAACCGGATGCGTTTTCCGCTTGAGGTCTTTGATGCGGTCAGATCTGCATTCCCTGCGGACAAGGTGGTGACGGTTCGTGTTTCGGCCACCGACTGGCACGACAATGGCTGGGATATTGAACAGACCATAGAGTTTGCGAAGGCTCTGGAGCTTCGTGGCTGCGATGCCATCAACGTATCGACGGGCGGTCTGCATGTCGATCAAGCGATTCCGCTGTCCCCGAGCTATCAGGTACCGTTCGCTCGTGCCGTCAAGGCTGCGGTGAAGATGCCGGTTGTTGCTGTTGGATTGATTACCGAGCCTGCACAGGCCGAGGCAATCATTGCGACTGGCGATGCCGATCTTGTCGGCCTTGCCCGTACGATCCTCTATGATCCGCGTTGGCCTTGGCACGCGGCTGCCGCACTTGGCGGAGAGGTGTCGGCTGCACCGCAATATCATCGCAGCCAACCCTCCACACTGAAGTCGCTTTTCAAGATTTGACAGTCACCCGCAATAAGGCTCCGGTTTTGAGAGACCGGAGCCTTTATCGTTTCAACAGTTGGCAAGGCAACGAAAGCGGAGCACTTCAAATGCTCCCCGTTTTATATGTCGGACAGATCCCTGCTCGTGCCGGTATCGGTCGTATGATCCATCAGGACACGTCTTGTCAGCTCAGGAGCGAACATCGCAACCTGACTGTCGCGCGGCGAGATCGCCCAGCCAATCAAGATGTCCTGGCTATCAAGCTCTTCTTCATCGTCAATATCGACAGGTTCGAAACGCAAGGACGCGATAGACGATTTCGGCTCCTTGAAGGCTGTATCGAAATCCGGTGTGACCGCACTGAAACCCGTGGTGAACGACGGTGTCAGGACAGTGGCCGCGGTTGCCGGGTCGCCAGGCGTGGGCGAGGGACGAACAGAGGGGATGGCCCCCAGCGAAGCGGTCACGATTGGATCAGTCGTTGCAGCAACATCGGCAATCTCTGCCTCGGGTCGCATAGTGGGCATTGGTATCGCGAATTCCGCGACATCAACACGTCCGTCATCGGTATTGTCGGCGATGTCAAAGGCTGTGGTCGGCCGGCTGGTGGGCACCGGCAGCATTGCAGTCACCAGTGTGCTCTGGCTATCAGCAACCGGTGCAATACGGGATGGGGCGGCGGCGGCTTTTGCCTGCGAAGCAGCGTTGGTTGGTCTGGCAACCGACGCAACCTGAATTGACTGACCGTTGACGCGACGCCTGTAGTCGGCAAGCGCCACGTTATAGCCGGCAAAGCGTCTGCCATCTGGCGGCAGATGCAATGTTTTACCATCCGGGAAAAGTCTGACCAGTTCCTGCCGCGACATGCGCGGCCAGGCGCGCACACCTCCGACATCGACATGCAAGAACGGCGAGCCAGACGTTGGGTAATAGCCAACGCCTCCTGCCTGCATCTGCATGGCGAGTGCGCGCAGTGTCGACAGCTTCACACCGGGAATATAGAAGTCCATCGCCTTGCCCTGCATATGCAGGCTTTTTTCTCCAACGCCGGTGTTTCTCGACCGGCCACGCAACATGGCGTTGGTGGTGGGAGAACGGTAGCCGGAAACGACATGGATGTAGTTCGAAGTGTTGGCGCGTTGGTAGATTTCCCAGACAATGTCGAGCAGCCTCGGGTCCATCCGCCCGCTTTCATTACGTCGCCAGTCACGAAGGAAGCGATTGACCTTCTGCAGGCCGGCCGGATCGAAACGGCCATTCCGCTTGTAGGTAATGGTGGCCTTTTCTCCGGTGTGTACGAAATACAGCTTGAGTGAGCGGTCTTGTGCCTGGGCGAATGACACCACTCCAAGCAGCGCGACCGCAGCGATTGTCACGACCCGGATCGCCTTGGCGAAACGGTTGAGAAGGCCGGAAAGGCCAACCGACGTCATGTCGGGAGACATAATAATCGACAACTTGAACACCCGCTTGGCTGACAAACTCCACAAAGGGCAGGCGGCAGTCAGTACACCCATGCCCTCGAACAACTGCGGGCAATTATGGTCAACAAGGTGTTAACGGGTGATTTACGGTGAGACAGTTGCCTCCCGCAATTCATCACAACGACGTTATGAGGAGGGTTGGAAGCCCAGATATACACAGGCGGAAGTGTCGACGCCAACGCCAATTTTCGTAATCGACATAGACACTTGAGCCTATTTCTCCAGGAGCTTCATTTCCGCTTTGATTGCACCGCTAAAATACCATCCAAGCAGACGTTTTGGCATGTTCCGCATGATGAAATTGCGCAGGCGGTGGCCATATTGCGGCTGCGTGCCCGCAGGCGTTTAATGATGGGGGAGCTTCTGTTCATGCAGTGCCTGCTCCAGCATTTCCGCAGATGCAGGTCATGCACCTGCGGATTGCTGTTTGCAATAACGTCGTTGAACAGTTTGGCCGATCCCGTTGTGTTTCGGGACAGGGCTATGCTTATGAGAGGATGTCGGTATCGAAAGACCGACAGCAGACCTCATCGGCGAAGGAAGTCTGACAGCCTGTTCAGGCCTTCGGAAATCTTGTCTTCGGAAACGGCGTGGCACCATCGCAGCCAACCTTCACCCTCGGGACCGAAAGCGGCTCCCGGCGCGAGACCAAGACCGACTTCGCGGACGAGACGCTGCGCCAACTCGAGAGATTTGCCGTAGCCATCAATGCGCAGAAACGCATACATGGCTCCGCCAGCCTCCGGCACACTGACGCCGCCCATGCTGCGTAGCCCGTCAACCAGCAATGCACGGGTCTTGGTAAGATTGGCGCGCAGACGCTGCACTTCACTCTCCCCTTCCTTGATCGCCACGGCTGCGGCGCGTTGGGTCGGTTCAAAGATGCAGGAGAAATTATACTCCACCAGCTTGGTGGCATCCTGTGACAGCGTTTCCGGAATGACCATCCAGCCAATACGCCAGCCGGTCATCGACCAGGACTTGGAGAAGCTGTTGACTGAAATGATGCGATCGCCGGTTTGATAGTGGCGCAGAAATGACGGGGCATAACGGACAGCAGGATCGTATACCAACCGCTGATAAACCTCGTCGGCTAAAATCCAGATACCGTGCTTTCGGCAATGCTTCAAAATGGCCTGAACGCTTTCGTCATCAATCGTCCAGCCAGTCGGATTGTTTGGCGAGTTGATGATAACCATGCGGGTGTCGGGCGTCAGCGCGTCAATAAGTTTGTCGAGATCAAGCGACCAGCGACCATCATTGATGGACAAAGGAACACGCTCAACATTCGCGCCGAGAATAAGTGGTGCTTCGCTGATATTTGGCCACAGCGGGGTTACCGCCACAACCCGATCACCGGGCGATAGTACGAGCTGCATTGCAATCTGCAAACCACTCATGCCGGAGCCGACAGCCAGTACCTGTTCGACCGGAATAGCGCAGCCGAGCAGTTCGCTCTGATAGGCCGCGATGGTTTCTCTCAGATAGGGACGCCCGAGATTCTGGGAATAAAATGTTTCGCCCGACAGCAGGGATTCTGCCGCTGCTTGCCGAACGAAATCGGGAGTGGGCGTATCGGCCTCACCGAACCAGAAAGGCAGAACATTCGACTTGCCCATCGCCGCATTTGCGACCTCACGGATAAGCGAATTGGAGAGTGCCCGGACAGCCGGCCGCGCTTCGACAACAGTATTACTCATCGTTCCTGAATTTCACATATATTTGGGAGTATCAACCTGTTCCATGCATGATAGAGCTTAGGAAAAGCCTTGCACGGTCCGTTTTTTGCCTGCCAGTTCCAGACCACCAACCTATCAAAAACTCGATGTAACATCGCGCGTCGACGTGATCGTCGGCATCCCGGCATTCGGTGAGTTGGTCTTATGAAAAAAGGGGAAGCGAGCATCCCGCTTAATAATTGCCCGTCCAGTTGGTGAACTGAACAGGCAAGGTGTTTAAAGCGGCATAATTTATTGCCGATAAGGCCATTTGGCCAGAATGGTTACTGGGGCAGGTTTGCGGCAGCCTGTTTCAAGGCATTTGACATGGTCTCGCAAAGCTTGGCTTCATCAACGCCCTGCGCTTTTGCGGCGGTTGCCAGGTCTTGTTCCATACCCATGACGGAGACCTTTCCTTGCTTGCCAACGTCTTCGGCAGCATCGCCCTTGGAAACATCGGCAGGAGCGGGCACTAGGGCAAGAAGCTTGGTCTGAACTTCGGCTGCGGTACCGTCAATATGACCTTTTCCCTGGCAATAGGTCAGTACGCCGAGCTGGTTTCTCGCCGCAGTATATGCCATTTCCACCTGTTCAGGCGTCGGTTGCTGTGCAAATGCAGCCGTGATTGTGGCGCCAGTCAATATAGCCGTTAAAGCAAGAATTTTCATATTTCTGTCTCCTTCCAAAATATCATACAACCAATTGTTATTGCTTCTGAATGGTTCCAGCAACTGCAGGTTTCTAGAACATTATTCTTCTGTTGTTTGCCGAAGCCCAGGTTTTCCCTTTCGAAACGGTCATAATTTCTCAAGTGTATAAGGCGCAGCACTTGAGCGGAAAATTGCGGTGCGGCTGTGGCAGGAAGATGCAAACTTCTCCTAATCTCGATGTCTCAATTTGTTAGAAAAACTAAACAAAATTTCTTTTGTTCTAAATTGAGCTAACGTCGCCGCACGTTTAATCTCCCATTAACAGCCAAGGGAAATGGCTGCATTGCTCGCGGGGAGGAGTTCTGCGAGCCGAAGGAGGAGATCAATACATGTCATTCAGCACCCGAAAGCGGTGGGCGTCACCGTTTGCCTGATGCGCACTATCTGACACCAGGTTGATGCAGCGGCGCAGCCGTTCGCATTGTCTGTCGCACTATCTGCAATCTCATCGTTGGAGCGGTTTCCTGAATTCACCTTCTGGTCGAAGGCGAAAACGGTGCACTGCGCCCATCGATGATGCTCAACATCATCCAAGGATCATTTCATGAATCTCTACAGTCTTCTGTCCGCCAGTGCCGCCAAGGGGCGCCCCGTTCGTGTTGGCCTGATTGGCGCCGGTAAATTCGGTTCCATGGTTCTCGCCCAGGCGCAACGCATCGACGGTCTGCATATGGTTGCGGTCGTTGACCTCAATGTCTCCAAGGCACGGGAATCTCTCAATCGCGTCGGTTGGTCCGACAACCGCTACAGCGCAAAAACGGTCGGTGAAGCCATGTTGTCCGGCACGACCTGCGTGCTTGATGATGTCGATGCCATGCTGGCCTGCGACGAGATTGACTGCATCATCGAGGCAACCGGCCATCCGATTTTTGGAACACGCCATGCTCTCAAAGCCATTGAGGCCGACAAGCACGTTGTGATGGTCAATGTTGAAGCCGACGTCATGGTTGGGCCGATCCTGGCTGAAAAAGCCCGCCAGAAGGGTGTCATCTACTCCATGGCCTACGGGGATCAGCCAGCTCTGATCTGCGAACTGGTCGATTGGGCGCGTGCTACCGGTTTTGAAGTCACCGCTGCCGGCAAGGGCATGAATTTCGAGCCGCGCTACCGCTACTCGACGCCTGAAACCGTCTGGGGTTTCTTTGGCTGGACCGATGAGGAAGTTGCCAAGGGTGATTTTAATCCAAAAATGTATAACTCCTTCACCGATGGTACCAAGGCGGCAATCGAAATGGCAGCGGTTGCCAATGGCACCGGTCTGGATTGCCCGGATGATGGTCTTGCCTTCCCGCCAGCTGGACTGCACGATCTGGCGCGGGTTTTCCGTCCTGCTGCGGATGGTGGTCGCATGGCACGTTCGGGTCTCGTCGATATCGCCGCCAGCCAGGAGCCGGATGGTCGTGAGGTGTTCAACAACATTCGCTACGGCGTTTTCGTTACCTTCAAGGCGCATAATGAATATGCCAAGGCCTGCTTCAAGCAATATGGCCTGCTGACCGATCCGTCGGGCTGGTATGCGTCCATGTGGCGTCCGTTCCACATCATCGGTCTTGAAACTTCCATCAGCGTGCTGTCGGCGGTGCTGCGCGGCGAAGCGACGGGTTGCTCCAAGGAGTTCCGCGGCGATGCCGTAGCAGTTGCCAAAAAAGACCTGAAGCCTGGCGAAATGCTGGATGGTGAAGGCGGTTTCGCGGTCTGGGCCAATGCAATTCCGGCAGAGCGCAGCCTTTCCCTGAAAGCCCTGCCAATCGGTCTTGCCCACAACGTCAAGGTTATCCGCCCGATTGCCAAGGACACGATCGTCAGCTTCGACGACGTCGAACTGGTCAACGATCTCGATGTCGTCAACCTGCGCCGTGACATGGAAAACCGTTTCCGTCCTGGCGGTCAGGCATAAGGAGGGCGACATGCCTGATAACAACAAGCCATTCGTCGTGTTTGCCGGGTTTCATGTGAAGCCCGGCTGCATGGAAGCCTTTCTTGCGGCGGCGCATGACGATGCCAAACATTCCGTTGCCGATGAACCGGGCTGCAGGCAGTTCGATGTCGTCACGATCGACGATGAGGAAGACACGGTTGTCTTCTACGAGGTCTATGACAGCCGCGCGGCCTTTGATGCGCATCTCGAAACACCGCATCTGGCGCGGTTTCGTGAAGCCTTTCCGTCACTGATCATTGCCGAGCACCCAGTGCGCTTCGGCAAGCTTTTCTAAAGGGGATGGGACTGACGATGAGAGGTGGATTTATCGGCACGGGCATCATGGGCGGCCACATGGTTCGCAGGCTTTCCGAGGCGGGTTTCGACATGGCGGCCTGGAACCGCTCACCGGGAAAAACCGCATCTTTGAAAGATCTGGGTATCGAGGTGGCAAGTAGCGCCGTTGCCGCCGCAACGGCCAAGGATTTCGTCATCTGCATGTTGAGCTCAGGCCCGGTCTGCGATGAGGTTTTGCTTGGTGAAGGCGGCGTCATTGATGCCATGCAGACCGGGTCTACACTCATCGTCATGAGTTCCATTCCGGTGGAAACCGCAAGGAAGCAGGCAGACATCTGCCGGCAGAAGGGCATTTTCTACATTGATGCGCCGGTGTCGGGCGGTGAAAAGGGTGCCCGTGACGGCACGCTTGCCATCATGGCCGGTGGCGAGGTTGGTGACGTGGCTGCCATGCAGCGTGTGTTCGCTGCCATGGGCAGACTGACGCCTGTGGGACCGGTTGGCAGTGGCCAGCTTGCCAAACTTGCCAACCAGATGATCGTTGCCAGTTCCATCTGCACGGTGGCCGAGGCATTGCTTTTGGCCGAACGTGGCGGGGCAGATCCAGCCCGCGTGCGCGAAGCACTGCTGGGCGGTTTTGCAGACTCGACGATCCTGCGCCAGCACGGCTTACGCATGGTGACGAATGATTTCGTTCCCGGTGGCCCAGCCCGGTACCAACTCAAAGATACCAACACCGCCCTGTCGCTTGCGGCAGGGCTTGGACTGCAGCTTCCCATCGCCATCGGGGCCGACCGGCTTTTTGCCGCCATGGTCGAAAATGGCGATGGCGATCTTGATCATAGCGCCGTCATAGAAGAGTTGCGGCGCATGAATGCCTGATGCTTCCAGGGAGGGAAGTATCGTGATTAAAAACACTGTGTGGAGGAGAACACATGAACATGACTTTTATGCGCGGACTTCTGGTTGCCGCGTCCATGCTGGCGACAACTGCAGCGCAAGCTGCAACAACGCTAACGCTGTCGACACCCGATACCGACACGTCGGAAATCACCATCGCCGCCAAAAAATTCGCTGAAATTGTCACGGCGAAAAGCAACGGTGACATCACTGTCAAAGTGTTTCCGAACGGTACGCTTTATGGCGCTGATCCATCGGCGGCCGTCAAGCAGCTGGCTGGTGGTTCGCTGGACATGCTGTTGCTGTCCACATCGCTTTATTCGAACTTCAATCCGAAGTTCACAGCCATTTCCATCCCCTATCTCTATGACGACATGGCGCAGCTTCGCGATTATCTGAGCGGCGAACTGGGGCAGGAACTGATTGCAGATCTAGACAAGATCGGCATCAAGGGGCTTGGCATGTGGACACGTCCATTCCGCCAGATCACCAATTCACGTTTGCCGATCACCTCTCCGGCCGATCTTGCCGGGGTGAAACTGCGTGTGCCGAACAACCCCCTTTACGTCGAGTTCTTCAAAAAACTCGGCGCTGTTCCGACCCCCATGGCCTTTGCGGAAGTCTATAATGCCCTCCAGCTCAAGGTCGTTGACGGGCAGGAAAACCCGATCAACGTACCGCTCAGTGCCAAGCTCTATGAAGTCCAGAAATACGTTTCCATGACCGACCACATGGGCGACGGCTGGGTCATGGCTATCAATCCTGCCAAGTTCGCAGCGCTCACTGATGAGGAAAAGAAGATCATCACCGAGGCCTCGGCCGAAACCGAGAACTGGAAGGCTGAAAACGACGCGGCAGAAGCTGACAAGGCACTGGCCGAGCTCAAAAAAAGCGGCATGGAAGTCAACACTTTGACGCCTGAACAAAAACAGGCCTTCGTGGAAGTGTCGAAAAGCCTGTTTCCGGTATTTGCCGGGCTCGTGAAGGACCAATCGTTCTTCGATCGTAGCGTGGCTTCCGTCGGCAAGAACTGACGTCCTGTGTCATGCCGCCCGGGCTTCTTCTCGGGCGGCATGACCCTCTCTGGCTACAGCACATCAGCCCTGTGCCACCACGCCTTTATCCGCATGAATGACTGACAGCCTGGCCTGTCCCGACCCGTTCTGAAGGATCGCTTTAATGTCTAGCAATATCTCTCTTCCCAGCCGCATGATCAGGATATTCGCCGATGTTTCGGCAGGCCTTGCTGCCATGGGAATCTTTCTTGTCGTGCTTCTTCAGGTGGGCAGCCGCCTTGCAAATATACCGGTTTCCTGGACCGAGGAAGCCACACGGTTTCTGTTCGTCTGGATGGTGTTCTTGGGAGTTGCCGCAGGCTTTCGTACCGTGGAGGCAGCCCGTGTTGTGGTGTTTATCGCCTCGCTGCGGTCCGTTTTCAAATATCTGGCCGTGCCAATCTATGTCGGTTTTTCCGTGCTGTTTTTTGGACTGATGTTCTGGACGGGCGCAAGTCTTGTGCGCCAGCAGTTCATGATGAATGAAACCGCCGCAACCCTTGCCGTTCCCATGTGGGCAATTGGCATCATCATGCCGCTTTCGGCTCTTCTTGCCATTCTTGGCATCGTCGATTCCCTGCGCAACCGCCGCAACCAGATTGCGCTGCCGGAGATCGGCATTGCCCAGACCGAAACCGACATATCCGCATCCAATACGGAGAAGGCGCTATGAGCATTTTTCTTCTGGTTCTGTTTCTGGTGCTCAGCGCACTTGGCGTGCCGCTCGCGGTCTCGCTTGGCCTTTCCAGCATCGCTGCAATCCTCATCTACACATCGACGCCGCTTGATTTGCTGTCACAGAGCATGTTTTCGGCCATGAATTCCTTCCTGCTGGTGGCTGTGCCGCTGTTCATTCTCGTCGGAGTGCTCATGGAGCGTGGCCGCGTGGCTGAAAGGCTGTTTGACTTTGCCGAGGCGTTGGTCGGCTGGCTTCCCGGTGGGCTGGGGCACGTCAACGTGGCATCGTCGGTGATCTTCGGTGGTGTTTCGGGCTCGTCCGTTGCCGATATCGCCTCGATCGGCGCAATCGAGATCAACGCCATGCAGCGCCACGGTTTCCCCAAGGGCTATGCCGTTGGCATGACACTGGTGACATCGACCTTGTCATCGATCATTCCACCGTCGATCCTCATCGTGATCGCCGGTTCCATCGCCAATGTGTCCATCGGCACGTTGCTGGTTGCGGGTCTGGTGCCCGGCCTGTTCCTGGCCTTCATGTTCATGGTTTTCAACCACTTCTATTCGGTCTATCACGGCTATAATCCGCCCAAGCCTTTTAATGTCCGGCTTGTGGTCACAACTGGCATTGCCGCGATATTGCCGATGCTGACGCCGGTCATTCTGCTTGTTGGTATCGTCGATGGTTATTTTACACCGACGGAAGCTGCCGCCATTGCCGTGCTTTACACCATGTTCCTGTCGATCGTGCTCTACCGCACCATCCGCCCGAAGGAACTGCCATCGATCTTTATTGAAACGGCACGCACAACAGGCACCATTCTTTTTATTGCCGCGACAGCCAAACTGGCGGCATGGGTCTTTACCTATGATGGCCTGCCACAGCAGGTTGCCGAATTCCTCGGCAGCATCAGCACCGGCCCGACCATGGCACTGTTCCTGATCTTCCTGTTCCTCGTCGTCATCGGCATGTTCATGGACGCGATCGCTGCCATGTTCATTCTGATCCCGGTTCTGATGCCACCAGCCATCCAGCTTGGTATCGATCCCATGCACTTCCTGATCGTGACGGTCATTACCTTGACGCTTGGCCTGATTACGCCGCCTGTCGGTGTGTGCCTGTTCGCGGTGGCGCAGGTGGCCAAAATGTCGATCGAGGATGTCATCAAGGGATCGATCCTGCCGATCAGCATCATGATGGCGGCAATTCTGGCGCTGGTGCTGTTTCCGGTCCTGACGCTTGGCCCGATCCGGCTGCTTGGATTGTATTGATGGCAGGCGATACGTTCATTGTGGTGATGGGCGTCTCGGGCGCTGGCAAGACAGAAATTGCCAGCGGCCTTGCCCGGGAACTGGATTGTCCTTGGCTGGAAGCAGATGAACTGCACAGCCCTGAAAATATTGCCCGGATGCGATCCGGGCACGGGCTCTCCGACGAAGCACGCTGGCCATGGCTTGCCAGCGTTTGCGATGAGGCAGTTGCCCTGTCGCAGCGTCCAGCGGTCATTGCCTGTTCGGCGCTGAAACGGCGTTACCGCGATTTTATTAGAGAAAGACTGGGGCAGGTGCACTTCATCTTTCTCGATGGAGCCGCTGAAATCATCGCGGCACGGCTTGCTAACCGCAAGGGGCACTACGCTGGTGTATCTTTGCTGGACAGCCAACTTGAGGCGCTGGAACCACCTGAACCGGACGAGCAGGCACTTCATTTATCGATAGGGTTGATGCCTGCGGATATCATCCGCGCCGCGGTTAAAAGCCTGACGCAGTTGCGGGCAATAAAAACATAGTCAGATGTCGGCCGGCCAGACGGAGATCGCCTCTTTCTCCCGCCATAGAGCGCTTTCCGTGCGCAACCATTCAAGGAACACACGTACTTTCTTTTGCCTAAGATGATCTCTCGGGCAAACGATCCACTGGGTGGTTAGGCTGATCTGTGGCGGTGCTTTTATGGGGCAGATCAGGCGTCCATCACGCAATTCGCGCCACATCATCAGATTGCTTTCAAGTGCAATGCCGAAACCGTCGCAGGCAGCATCGATTGCCATGTGGCTCCGGTCAAAGAACACGCGTTTCCAGCGGTCCGGCGCTTCGATGTTGGCAAGAGTGAACCAGCGCGGCCATTGCGCCTGCGATTTTACCGAATGGATGAGACGGTAATTGAGAACTTCCGACGGGTGCAATCCGTCTTGAGGGGCGTAGCCGGGTGCGCAAACAGGAAAAAAGTATTCTTCCGTCAACCCTTCCACGAAAAGGCCCGGCCAGCGACCATCGCCGTGGCGAATTTCCACGTCGACCATTTCGCGGTTGAAATCGGTCGGCTCATTGGTGCCGTCCAGCCGCACCTCCAGTTCGGGGTGATTGTCGAGAAATGCGCCAAGGCGCGGCAATAGCCATTTGTTGGAAACGGTCGGCGTGGCACGGATCGTCAGTGTGGTGACCGAACGATAGCCACGTATGGTGTTGGTCGCCTCGACAATACGGTCAATTTCATCCGTTACACTGGCAAAGTAACGTTCGCCTGCCTCTGTCAGCGTAATGCGACGGCCGACCTTGCTCAGCAGCGATATGCCAAGCTGAACCTCCAGTACCTGTATCTGCTGTGTCACGGCAGAGGGTGTCACACCCAGTTCGTCGGCGGCGCGCGAAATACTGCCCGCTCTTGCGACGGCGTGAAACACGGTAATGGCGCGTATAGGAACCTGCATCGCGAGCTATTTCCGGTTTCTGTTTCGGTCGCGTGCAGGATGGGAATCTCGCCTCGGACGAAGTTGATTCTAAAGCATAATTGAACTGCAGTAAAAGCGAGGATTTGCTAGATTGGAAGCCTAGTCGGTTTTCCTTCGATCCGCAGAAACCTGATGGCAACAGACTATCCATTGTCTGCAAAAGGTGCGCGTCGTCTTTGTACCGGCGTGCCTTTGATGATGCTGGTATTGGTGCGCGCCTTGTCATGAAGCGGGTCGAGTAGCCGATTGAGGTCCTGAATATCTCTCAATACCATACGTGCGATGAAGCAATCGTCGCCTGTGACTGTGTCACATTGGGTGATTTCAGGGGTGTCTTGAAGAATTTTCTCGACGATGTGCAGTTTCCCCGGAAGCGGCTCGACGCGCACAATGGCTTCAAGGCTGTATCCCAGCATTTTCGAGGGGACCTCGATCGTGAAGCACTCGATTACCCCTTCATCTTCAAGACGTCTGACGCGCTCCCGCACGGTCGGCGATGACAGGCCGACAGTTGAGCCGATCGTCTGTGAACTCTTGCGGCTATCCGCCAGAAGTTCGTCGATGATACGGCGATCTTTCGAGTCGAGGCTGATTTTCTTCATCTTGGTACATTAGCTGATTTCTTTATCAAATAGAAAGCGATCTTCTCCTTCGGTTTTGAAAAACAAAGTACTTGAGACGAAGCTGCTGCTAATTTGTTGGCGCAAAATATGAGGAATAGTGCTGTGCAAGTTAAACGAATTTCGGCGTTCACCAATAACGGTTTGGGAGGAAATCCAGCCGGTGTTCTGTTGACGCAAGAGCCCATGTCAGCCGAGCAGATGCAGGCCATCGCCGCTGAGGTCGGTTATTCCGAGACGGTATTTGCAAGTCCAAACCCGGACGGGTCTTGGCGGGTTCGTTATTTCGCGCCTGAAACAGAAGTGCCTTTTTGTGGTCACGCAACAATCGCGCTCGGAGCAGTACTTGGTGATACACATGGATTCCGCCGCTACGCCCTCAGTCTTTCTAAGGCTGAGATTGAAGTGTCTGCCGAACAGGTCGACGGGACGTGGGTAAGCACACTTCTATCGCCACCAACCCGCAGCAGCCCGGCCGATCCTGAACTGGTTGATGAGGCTTTGTCGTTGTTTGGCTATACAGTAGACGAACTTGATCCTCTTGTGCCGCCACGTCGCGCCAATGCGGGCACCGAACATCTTGTCCTGTCTCTCAACACTCGCGACGCATTGAAGCGTATGGACTACGATCTCGACGAAGGGCGTCGTTTTATGGAAAAGCATGGGATCGGCACTGTTGCCTTTATCTTCCGTGAAGAGGAAAGGCGTTTCCACGCGCGAAACGCCTTTGCAATTGGCGGTGTGCTGGAAGACCCTGCAACAGGTGCAGCAGCGGCAGCTTTCGCAGGAATGCTGCGTGACCTGCAGATACTCAGCGATGGCACCTTCGTCATTCATCAAGGTGAGGATATGGGGCAGCCGAGCCGGATTGAGGTTACGCTTACAGAAACGCCTGGCGCACCTGTCTCGGTGAGAGGCCGCTCGTCCGTCATTGTTTGACCGGCTTCAATCCAATGCAACAGAAATGACCCAACTGGGACGCTCTCCGGTTGTAAAATCCAGTCGGCTAACTATGCCGCCGTCAGATGTCAGGCTGTGGATTGCAGCACGATTGCCGCGAAAACCAAGGGTGGTGACAAATTGGTCATGCGGGTCGATAAAAAAAGCGCGAGGATAATCGGGGGTGGTCACTTCAGTTCGAATGGCAGGGTGTCTAGTGTCGGGGTCAATATCCAGACATATGAGCCGATTGGTGTTGCGCTCGGTCACCAAAAGGCTTCTGCCTTCATCAAAAATCGCTATTTCGCCGGACATGGCGGGGATATTGTCGTCGATGATGGCAAGTGTATGAACAATCTCCATCTTAGCTCCGAGCGAGATTGTGACAACCTTGCCGCCCTCTTGCAGCAGTACATAGGCAAAACAGCGATCCGCGCTGATGGCCAGATGGCGTGGACCGGAGTTGTTCGCCATGGATATCTCGTCGTGGAACGTCAGCGTGCCGTTTTCGGGATCGAAGTCAAAGCGCCTGACCAGATCGCCTCGACAGGATGTTGCCAAGGCGAGATGGCCTGAAACCATGATGCAGTGTGCCATCGGGCCTGCCGTAACCCGATCTGTTGACCGCATGACCCGCCCGTCATCATCGAGTGAAAACACCGCGCCATCCTCTCCTCCGGCGGCGAGAAGATGTTTTTCATCATCGGTAAGGGACAAATGGCAAATGTTCTGTTCAATTGGAAAGCTGCCCAGTAACACTGCACAGGGTCGGCTCCGGTCAATTGCAAAACTGTGAATGGCACGACTGTCACCCCGCCATGCCAGCCAGAACCGATCGCCGGAACGAGAAACAGCCATCGGGGCTGCGTCTCCCGGTCCGATTGCTCCGCGCACAGCGACGGCCCCCAGATCAATCAACGACCAGTCAGTCGTATCCAGTACATGAAACTGAATATTGGCAGATTGGGAATTGCAGATGGCAATCAGATGTCGGCTCATTCACCAACCCGTCGGTTTGTTAACCACTCCAGATTGCCGGTAAAATCCCGGCCGGCATGATTGGCACCCTGCAACACCGTGGCGACATCGTTCTTATCAGGCTTGGTCATGACAATCTTTGGTGCATATGTCTCCGCATTGTCTTGCGGTGCATAGCCGAGTTGATAGGCACGGTCGTTACGCCACCAGCTTCGACTATTGTTGGAAACACCATAGACAATTTCATTGTGATATTCAGCCTGCAGTCCGACCCGGATCAGTGAGGCGAGATCACGTGGCGAAACCCAGGTCGCCAGTTCCCGTTCAATGGACGGTGTTTCGCGGTATGTGCCGATACGAATGGAAAAACACTTGATGTTGAATTTGTCGGCGTAGCAGCTGCCCAATGCCTCACCGAAGATCTTTGTGATGCCGTAACGCGAGTCCGGTCGTGCAGCTTCGGTCCCGCTTAGCGTCTGTGTCGCAGGATACATGCCACTGGCATGATTTGAGCTGCCAAAGATGACACGTTTGACGCCCTGTTGCCGCATTGCCTCCCACAGATTTGTGCAGGCTACAATGTTTGGGCCGAGAAGCTCGGACCATTCGCGTTCGCGCGGTTGACCAGCGAGATGTATGACTGAGTCGACACCGTTACAGAGCCGTTTTGCCTGTTCGGGGTCGGTCAAATCAGCCTGAACCCACTCAACGTTGCCAGACCTGGATGTTGCCGAGGGACTAGCGGGGCGGATGTCGGTCAACCGCCAGAACTCTCCATGATGTGGTAAAAGACGTGCAACGTCAGTTCCGATGATGCCGGCAGCACCGGTCAGTAGAATTTTCCGCATATTGTCATATCCGTCCGGGATGTTTGCGCCAGGTCGTCATGAGACCAACACGGGCATGTCGATTTTCAACTTCACCGCCCACTCTTCCAGTTTCTGGTAGATCGGCGCAATCAACGGCACACCCTGCGACAGGTGTCTGGCGCGGTTGCTCAATGCTCTGTCACCAGGTAGTCTTACGGCCTTGCCGGGATCAGCCGGTTTGTTGGCCCTGATATTGCGCGCGAGATGGCCAAGTTCCGTTTCCAGTGCGGAGCGTCCGCCAAAAATCTCTGGATCAAAAACCTGCAGAAACACATTGGCCTGCCAGCCTTGCGGACCCGTGTGACGACCGTTGCCAGAAAGACCGTGGGTTAACGCCTCGACCACTATGCCAAGCCCTGTGCCTTTGTGACCAGAGGCCATACCGCCCAGCGGCAGGATTGAGCCCGGCGGATCGGTAAAGCGCACAGCGGGGTCGCGACTGGCGTGACCAGCATTGTCAGCCAGCCATTCTTCGCCGAAAAGCCGGTTTTCCTCCGACAGACGCCGGACCATGCCATTGGTGGTCGTTGAGGTGCTGACGTCAACCAGGATTGCACCTTCGGTGCCTGGGAAACCCCAAGCGAGTGGATTGGTCGACAGCAGCGGGGCCGTACCGCCGAATGGCAACACACAGGCTTCCGTTGGGTCTGAAACGGTGATCATCGCAACCATGCCCTGTTCAACGACTGGTCGCAAATAAGCAACAAGACTTGCCGTGTGATGGCTTCTTGCAATGGCAAGCGTGAACGTGCCGTTTTCATGAGCGCGCTTAACGCCCTGCCTGAAACCTTCCGTCAGCAACCATGGGCCGGGCAGAAAACATCCGTCCCACAACATGGCGGCAGGACAATCCCTGAGGACTTCGGGCTGTCCCGAGCGGGCCATTCCGCCGTTTTCCAAGGCTGAAAGATAGGCAGGCAATAGGGCCAAGCCGTGCGTGTCGTGCCCCATCAAGTCACCCTCAACGAGCACTTCTGCAACCGTTGGCGCCATGCTGGAGGCAAGGCCCGCAGCACACAATGCGGATGTGGCAAAATCGCGCAAACCAGCGGCGTCATGAAGACTGGTTTTCTCCATCATGTCGCCTCTGCCCCCACACGCCCGCGGGTCAGATCATCGGCCATGGCACGGTCGTAACTGCGGCTGGCCTCATAAAGGGTGCGGGTATACTCCTGTTGCGCATCACCCGACATCAGTTGGCTGACGGGCAAAATTTCCTCGATCCGGCCGCCCTGCATAACCGCAAGCCGGTCGCAGAGATGGGCGATGACCGATAGATCATGGCTGACCATGATGTAGGTCAGACCACGTTCCTTGCGGACATCCGACAGCAGGTTGAGGATTTCTGCTTGCACTGATACGTCAAGGGCGGAAGTCGGTTCGTCAAGAAGAAGCACCGATGGTTCAAGGATTAGCGCACGGGCGATGGCAACGCGTTGCCTTTGGCCGCCAGACAACTGGTGTGGATAGCGATACCGTGCCGCAAGCGGTAAACCGACTTGCTCAAGGATTGTGTTCACACGCCGGTTGATATCACCAATGCCGTGTATCTTCAGTGGAGAAGAAAGAGTGCTGTCAATCGTGTGCCGCGGGTGCAGGGAGCCATAGGGATCCTGAAACACCATCTGAATTTGCCGATAATGGCTCTTTTGGATTTTTCCGCCAATCGGATGGCCGTTCACATCGATCTTGCCGGTCCAGTGTGTGTAAAGACCTGCAATGCAGCGCAGCACAGTCGATTTTCCCGAACCGCTTTCACCCACCAGTCCGAATATCTCTCCCTTCGGCACATCAAAATTCACGTCGAACAGTACCTGATGGTCGTCATGCCCCGCGCCGAAGGAAAGGTTCAGTTCTTCAACCCTGATCATGGATGTTGCTCCTTTTGTGCAAGCCATGCCGGATCACGGCGCAAGACAGGCAAAGCCGGTCGACGTGTTTCCAGTGACGGCAGGGAATCCAGCAGGCCACGGCTGTAGGGATGTTGGACTTTGTCGAGGTCCGTGGCGGCAATGGTTTCCATGACCTGGCCGCCATACATGATGACAACCCGGTCGCAGAACGATCGCACGAGGTTGAGATCATGGCTGATGAAAATCAGGCCCATGCCGCGCTTGCGCACGAGATCATCAAGAATGGCCAGAATTTGTAGTCTGACAGTCACATCGAGCGCCGACGTCGGTTCATCGGCGATAATCACGTCAGGATCCGAAATCAACATCATGGCAATCATGATGCGTTGACCCATGCCCCCGGACACCTGATGCGGGTAGAGGCCATAGACGCGTTCGGGTGAACGAATTTGTACCGCTTCGAGCATCTCAAGGGCATTTTTTTTGGCCTCATGGCGGCCGACCTTGTGATGCGCACGATAGGCCTCCGCAATCTGCTCACCGACGGTAATGACCGGGTTGAGCGAGAACTTTGGGTCTTGCAGTATCATTGAGATGCGTGCGCCGCGGATTTGGCGCATTTCGCGCGGGCTTGCGCTGAGAATATCTGTGCCACGGAAACGCAGTGCCTTGGCTTCGACAACTGCGTTTGGTGACAACAGCCCCAGCAGGGCGCGACCAACTGTTGATTTTCCCGACCCGCTCTCACCGACAATCGCAAGTTTTTCGCGTCCAAGTGTGAAGGACAGGCCGCGCACGGCGGTCATGTCTCCAGCCCGTAGCCGGAACTTCACCCAAAGATCTTCAACTTCGATCAGAGGTGCGGCATCTTCATTTACGTTTGGGATCGAGGACATCACGCAGGCCATCTCCAAAAAGGTTGAAAGCGAGACTGACGATCATGATCGCAAGTCCGGGGAAGGTGATGACCCACCAGCTGTCGAGCATATATTGCCGACCGGTTGAGGTCATGGCACCCCACTCAGGGGCCGGAGGCTGGGCGCCGAGGCCGAGAAAACCGAGGCCGGCTGCAGTCAGGATTACGGACGCCATCGCAAGTGTCTGGCGCACGATGACAGATGGCAGGCACATCGGCAGAATAGAGCCGAATATGATGCGCAGGTCACTCGCGCCTTGAAGCCTCATGGCCGCAATGTAGTCGGCATCCCGCACAGTCATGGTTTCGGCGCGTGCGAGGCGAGCGATGCTGGGCCAGCCTGTAAGGGCAATAGCCAACACGGCCTGTTCCAGACCCGGTCCGAGCACAGCTACGAAGGCCAGTGTCAGGATCAAGCTGGGAAATGCGAGAAACAGGTCCGTAATACGCATCACAACCAGATCAACGATGCCACCGAAGTAACCGGAGACAGCGCCAACGATCAGGCCGATCGGGGCAACCGTGATGGTCACCAGCGCCACAATGTAGAGGGTGACGCGCGAACCATAGACGATGCGGCTCCAGATATCGCGACCGTATTCATCCGTCCCGAACCAGTTTGCCAGGGATGGTGGCTGCAGAGCGGTGCGAAGATTTTGTATGGTTGGATCATGGGTGGCAATCAGCGGCGCAAATATTGCCATAAAGACCAGCAGCGTGATGATGACGAGGCCGATGAGCGCGAGCCGGTTTCCAAGCAATTCCAGACAGCCCAAGGCCAAACGCTGCATCAGCGCTTCGCGGGGGGACTTTGCGTCACGCAGAAGAAACGGCCGTTCCGGCGATGTGGTGCCTTTGAGAGGGATGATATCGCTCATCGCGTCGTCCTCGGATCAAATATCTTGTAGAGAAAATCGGTGAACATATTCAGGGTGATAAAGATCACACCGACCAGCAAAACACAGACCATAATGGCGTTCATATCACCCAGTAACAGGTTGTTGGTCAGGTACTGGCCAAAGCCTGGCCATGCAAAGATCGTTTCGATCAGCAATGCACCTTCGAGCATCGATCCATAGGCCAGTGCCACGACAGTCAGAAGCTGCACTCGGATGTTGCGGAAGGCATGGCCCCAGACAACCCTTGAAGGCGAAAGGCCTTTAACCTGCGCGGTGATGATGTATTCCTGCCCCAACTGATCGAGCATGAAGCTGCGGGTGAGCCGGCACAACGATGCCATGGAGGCATAACCAAGGATCGATGCGGGAAGGATGATGTGTCTTATTGCGCTCCAGAACACGTCCCATTCACCAGCAACGGCGGAATCAATCAGGATAATGCCGGTGACCGGTTGAACAAGATCATCATAGTAGCTGGCGACACGACCCGATCCGCCGACCACGCCAAGCCAGGCATAAAAGATCAACAACCCGACCATGCCCAACCAAAAAATCGGCACCGAATGGCCAAGAAGCGTGATCACACGAATGAAGTGATCAACCAGTGTATTGCGTTTGACGGCAGCAAGAACGCCAAGGGGAATGCCGATACCTGCTCCGATCAGCAGTGCCAGGCTGCCAAGTTCAATCGTCGCAGGGAACACCCTGAGGATGTCGTCGCGGACTTGGTTCCCGGTCAGTAGGGCGGTACCAAAGTCCCCGGTGATAATACGGCCGATATAAAGGCGGAACTGTTCCCAGATGGGCTGGTCCAGTCCCAGACGTCTGGTCATCGCCTCATAGGTCTGGGAATCCGCATCCGGACCAACCAGTCGTGACACGATATCGACCGGCATGACTTGGCCGAGAAAGAAGGTCAGTGTCACCAGCAGAAAAAGAGTGACGATGACCGAGGAAAGCAACTGGACGATACCGTCCGCACGCCTTGGCAGCAATTTACGAAACATGGAAATTTCCCGAGTTTGTCCGGCGGAACGTCCTTGTTCCGCCGGTCTTCTGGGTGATTGCGATCAGATGACCCCAAGAAATACCTAGCGGTCCTTTTCGAGGTTGCGGTATCGCGTCGTCTGGTAGGGATGGGCGATGTAATTCTTCAGGTCTGCCTGATAAACAACCGTGTCGTAGCTCTGGGAGATGACCTGTATGGATGGCACCAGCTCCTCATAGAGCATCTGGATCTTTTCATAGCTAGCGCGCTGTTTTTCCGCGTCCGGTTCGATCAGCGCTGCGTCCAGCAACTCGTTGATCTCCTTGGATTGGAAAGAGGTTCGCCATGCCTGAAGCGTATAGAGCTTGGCTTCGTCGGTGTTGTCAGGATTGTAAACCAGCGACAGCAGGCTGGTGTATGGATGCGAGCCGTTGCGATCACCGCCGCGGCCAACAACCATTTCAAACTTGCGATCACGCATGGCTCCGTAGGTCTGATCGCCATTGCCGGTGATGATCTCGGCTGTGATGCCGCCTTGTGCGAGTGACGCCTGAATGGCAGTTGCCACATTTACAAAAGGCGAGTCTGCGAGCACCCGGATCGTTGTCTTGAAGCCGTTGGGATAACCTGCGGCGGTAAGCTGTTCTTTTGCGAATGCCGGATCGAGCTTGTAGCCGGGATCAGGCAGGCTGCCCGGCAGGCCGGGAGACAACGGTCGTTGATGCAATTTACCGTAAAAGGGCAGAATTGTTTCGTTGATGCCTTCGTAATCGATCAGGTGGCGCAGAGCCAGGCGAACCCGCTGATCCTTAAACTTCTCGTCTTTCATGCTAACGGCGAGATAATAGACGTTGCCACTTGGCACTTCGGCGGTGGCCAGCTTTTCGTCCGTTTGCAAGGCTTTGACGTCGGCGACAGACATGCCCATCGCAATGTCGATATCATCGCGCTGCAGCGCCAGACGCTGTGACTGGCTTTCTGGCATATGGCGGTAGATGATGCGGCGCATCTTCGCGGGCCCGGACCAATGGTCGTCTACCCGCTGCAGCACGACGGTGTCATTGGCCTGCCAGCGCACCAGTTTAAATGGGCCCGAGCCTGCACTGTTGGTCGTCAGCCAGGCTTGACCGAAGTCACCATTCTTCTCGTGGTCCATGGCAAGCTTGCTGTCGATGACCATGCCTATGCCGGAACCGGCGATGACGCCGAGGATCAGGTCCGGATCGCTTGCTTTAGGCAATCGGACAACGACC
Source organism: Rhizobium sp. BIGb0125 (assembly GCF_024810055.1). Lineage (NCBI taxonomy): Bacteria > Pseudomonadati > Pseudomonadota > Alphaproteobacteria > Hyphomicrobiales > Rhizobiaceae > Rhizobium > Rhizobium sp. BIGb0125. Next base: position 421,803 of record NZ_JANUDV010000006.1, on the reverse strand, counting down.
GTATGGTCGTCAGGCGCGGTTATCATTTCCGCAATGTTCTTCTCGTTGTAGCCGAATACACGAATGTTGGAGCCACCGATGCCAAGCGCAAAAGCTCGGGTCACCGACCAAACGAAGTCTTTGGCAGTCAGAGGATTTCCAGAGTGGAATTTGACGTCGTCACGCAATTTAAAGGTGATCGTGTCGCGCGCGTCGTTTACCTCCCAGCTGGACGCAAGGCGTGGGTGAAACACACCTTTTTCGACCGGATCGGTCTCGAGCAGACTGTCATAGATGTTGCTATTGACCTCTGTCGATTCCCGGCCGCTCATTGCGGAGGGGTCGAGCGACAACATGTTGACCAGACTAACGCCAACGATCAGCTGGTCCGGTGGCGTTTCTGCCAGAGCGGGCATGCCTGCGCATGTGAGAAACGCTACAAGGCTGGTGGATTTGAGAAATGTTCCTATACGCATCGAATACCTTCCTCCTCAAAGGCACAGTTGCAGATGGATTATGTATTTCAGGGGATCTGATGATCCCGGATGTAGTCGAAGTTGATATCGTCACCGATCCCCGGAATGTCAGGGGCATACACGTAGCCCTCTCCATCCATCGGGTCGCAAATTGTGTTGAGATAAAGGGCCGGAACCTCGTAATCGAGGAACGGGTGCAGCAGGCCGCGTTCGTAGTACGTGCAATTCGGTACGGTCATGCAGAGTGACAGATTGGCAGCGCCGTTTCCGTGAAGCTCGCAATCCAGCCCGTGGGACTCCGCAAGGTGCGCAACCTTGATCATTGGCGTGATGCCACCCGCATTCAGCACGCCACACCGCATGATGTCGCTTGCGTCATTGCGGATCCATTCTGCTCTGGTGTGATGTTTGCCTGGCGCGGATTCCGGTCCAATGACGGGTATAGACAGGTTTTGTGACAGCCACCGATAGGATGACATGCTGGTTTCATCCATGGGTTCCTCAAACCAATGGAAGTCCAATTCTTCCAATGCTTTGCCAATTTTCAAAGCGTTGCTGCGGCTGTACCAGTGATATCCATCCAGCATCAAAGCGATATCGGGGCCAACGGCATCGCGCACGGCAGCACAGGCTGCGATATCGAGCTTTACGTTAGGCGCACCCTTTGCCGGCGGCATCCAAGTATGCAGCTTGATGGCTTTGTAACCGCGCGCGACCAGAGTTTTGGCGAAACGGCCATAGTCCTCCGGCGTCGACAGGCCGCCTTCCAGCTCATCTCCACACATGATTGAGCCATAGGCCAGGATCTTGTTGCGATAGGTTCCAATCAACCGGTGCATTGGCAGGCCCAAGGCACGTCCGGCCAAATCCCACAGAGCCTGATCGACGGCGCCGATGGACCGGTCGGCCAGATGTCCACCCGACCCCCGTTGCTGATGTTCGATCCGCTGCCAGAGACGTTCGCGTGCCATCGGGTCTTCGCCGATAAGCATGGGGCGGAAATATTTATCGACGATACCGGGACGTAGGGCGTCCGGGCTTTGAAACGCGTAACCTTCGGACCCGTCGTCTGCCCGGACGGTAAGCATTGCCTGTGTGGCATCCTTTTCTGGCCCGGGATGGGAATGCCCGTGGCTGTCCTGATGCTTGCGGGTCTTGTGCACAAACTTCGTCACAATGACGTCGGTGATCTTCATGAAATGCCTCCTCAGTCATCGCCTCATGCGTTCTCTTCCTCCAGAGCGCGTCAGTCAGATGACGGGATGTTTTTATTCGCAAAAGAGAATGGGCGTCAATAGTTGTGTGATGACTTATCGTAAAAAAATACGTGTCGTATAAATTTGTCTATTTTTCAACCTAAGGTGATTAGGCGAAGATGCCTTTCCATAGATTCAAGATACAAATTCTTATTTTAAATGATCTATATCAGCAACTTATCGTCATCTTCGCGCGAAATCAGTTCAAAACAGTGTCAAAAATATCAAATTTACACATCATACAAGCTATCAATATGTGGCGCGAGGTTTGCGTGTATTTCGCGTTTTGTGAGATTGGTTATTGTATCCTGGATAAAATTTTCGGACACTTGACATACAAGTGAATGTTGGCAAAGGTTGTTCAACACGGTTCCTAACGGAGAGGACATTCTTTGGGGCTTGAGCGCCAGACACACGGTCGGAAAAAAGGTGGGACACTTGCTTTCCATTTAAGCGGTGAACTGCGTCAGCAAATCCGTGATGGTATGTTTCGCGCCGGGGACAAGTTGCCGAGTGAAACCCAACTGACGGAGGCCCATGGGGTTAGTCGCACAGTCGTGCGAGAAGCGATCGCCTCTCTTCGTGCCGACGGCCTTGTTGAGGCCAGGCAGGGGGCAGGGGTGTTTATCCTGACATCCAGCCCGATTGATCCGACAACGCCACGCCTTCAGGACATGGACCACAACCGGATTTCCTCTGTACTGGAGATGCTTGAAATCCGTGTTGCGGTTGAATCCGAAGCGGCTGCCCTTGCTGCCTTGAGACGTTCGCCGCAACAGGAAGAACATATTATCGAATGTCATCACGCCCACATGAGGCAGATACAGGCCGGTCTACCAACCGCTGAGGCGGAATATGCGCTGCATCTAGCTGTGGCAAAGGCTGCCAATTCTCCCAAATTTGTGGCCTTCATGACATTGATCGGCGAAGCCTTGGTGCCGAGAATCATCCTGAACAAAAGAAGCGAAGCCGGCGAAACTGAATATCTAGCGCAATTGCACGAGGAACATGGCCGGATTGTCGATGCCATTTCGGCGGGCGATGAACATGCAGCGCGTGAAGCAATGCGTGCGCACCTGAATGGAAGTCAGGCCCGTTACCGTTTGTTACAACGACAAAACAGCGACATCACGACCAAGTCGGGATAAACGTCTGCCGTGTGTACGTGGCATTTGGAGGTAGTTACAGCGGCACAGGCCGACCGAAGTTGTCACCGCGAATTGTACCTCGCGCCCGGTATTCTGGTGGAACTTAAGTTTTGATACTTCTTAGAGTAGAGTTCCCTTATCGTGAGCTATCGTGATTCCATCTCCGGGTGCGATGGCATTTTCAGTAGGCCTGCGTCCCGGGCCGAGTTTACAGGACCGCATATGAAACGCAGTTTGCTGACGATTTTTGTTGCCCTCTTTCCCTTGACCGCCAGCGCCAACTGTATGCCTCCTTGGCAGACGCTGTTTGCCTGTAACATCAAAGGTTCAGAGGCCAGGGCAGAGTTTTGCGAAATTGCAGATCAGGAAAGCCACAAGAGCCTCAAAAGCCACTACTACACCTATGTTGTGGGAACGAAGCCGGCAGAGCTTTATTTTGAAGCTGACGGTTATTATTTCTCCACCAAAGATACGATCGCTGGTCATCCTAGCGACCTGACCATGGGGGTCGGTCTCGCCAACAAGAACTACGTCTACTCGTTTTTTGTCACTGAAGATAAGGACGATGACGGACCTGTCCGTGATGCCGAAATCCGCGTTTACAAGTCGATAGACGCTTTCAGCAACGATACAAAAAACAATGAACAGCTGCGGCTGCAGTGCGATCCCGCTTCGGTCATTGCGAACAAGGACAACATTCGTCCCTAATCGATGTTTTATGCTTTGATGTAACCCGGATGACCACCCGGTAGTCAGGGCGATCTGTCGTTCGAACTCCTCACCCTGCGGAATGTAAATTACGCGGTTTTACTGGCCGGATTTTATCATCTCGCGAACCTTCAGCGCCTTTTCAAAATGATTGAGCCTATGGGTCTTGATCCACCACTCGGCGGCTTCCATCAGTAGGTCGGGGTCATCGTTTTGGTTGGCAAAAAAGGCATAGAAAGAAATGCCGACGGCATCGCCTTTCTTTGCGATCTTGTCGTCACAAATGGCAATGGCTTTTGTTCTGAAACTTGCGCGCATTGGTATGCCTGAATACTTGAGAGATTTTTATTGTCGACGTATCAGATCGCCAGATCCAGTTGATGTTCGTGGGCCGCAGATGTTTCTCCGAGATTGGAGATTGTGACACCAAGTAATCTTACGGGTTTGCGAAATGGAAATGCGCTGGCCAGCAATTGAGCTGCGTTTTCGACCAGTTCGGCTTCACCACCGAAAAAATGCGAAACTGTCCGGCTGCGTGTGATCTGCTGAAAATCAGAATATTTGACCTTAACCGTCACCGTTTTTCCGGAATATCCGTTTGCCTCGCAATGACGCCAGATTTTCGCGACAAGCGGCACCAGTTCGGACTTTGCCAGATCAAGCTCTACGATATCTTCAATGAATGTATCTTCGGCGCCGACCGATTTCCGTTCACGATCCGGCTGTACCTGACGGTTATCGATACCGCGCGAAATGCCATAGAAATACGGGCCTGACTTACCGAAATGCTGGGCCAGAAACTCCAGCGATTTCGCTTTGAGATCGGCCCCCGTTTCAATGCCAAGCCGGTGCATCTTTTCTGCGGTTGCAGGGCCGACGCCGTGAAACTTCTTGACGGCCAATCCCTCGACAAAAGCCGCACCGTTTTTCGGCGTAATGACTGCTTGTCCGTTCGGTTTGTTGAGATCAGAGGCCATCTTGGCGAGAAACTTGTTGTAGGAAATGCCGGCAGAGGCGTTAAGCCCGGTCACTGCCTTGATTTTTCCTCTGATTTCCAAAGCAATCTCAGTCGCAACCGGCATATCTCTCAGGTTTTCCGTCACGTCGAGATAGGCTTCATCCAGCGACAAAGGCTCGATGAGCGGTGTATATTCGGCAAAAATCTCGCGAATTTGCCGGGACACCGCGCGGTAAGTCTCAAACCGCGGTTTCACAAATATCAGTTGCGGGCATTTGCGCGCTGCGGTGACTGAAGGCATGGCCGAGCGAACGCCAAATTCTCTTGCCTCGTAACTTGCCGCAGCCACCACCCCACGTGCTGCGGCTCCACCAACGGCAACGGGTTTGCCCCTTAGCTCGGGATTGTCGCGCTGTTCCACCGAGGCATAGAACGCATCCATGTCCACGTGAATGATCTTGCGGATCGGACGGGGGCTCTCGTCAGGCATGGCTGGTCACCGTCACTTCCACATGGAGCGCATCCGCGCACCGACATCCATGCGTATCTGGGTGGCACTGCGCTCGCTGGCGTTAGGGCTTATCTTCGGCCAGCTTGTTGACTCGAAGAATTGCAGCAATGTCGCGGGAATGAAGCGGGTGCGCGAGGCGTAGACGTGACGGTCGCCTTGCGTGTTTTGTCCATGGGTAAAAAAGCGTTGCGGGGTAATGAGCGAAAGGCTGTCACGCGCCCGGGTCATTCCAACGTAGAGCAAACGTCGCTCTTCTTCGATCTCGGCCGTCGTACCAACCCCAAGGTCAGAAGGAATGCAGCCATCAACCACATTGAGCATAAAAACAGAGCGCCATTCCTGACCCTTGGAAGAATGGATGGTCGACAGGATCAGGTAATCCTCATCAAGCAACGGAACCCCAGCCTGATCACTGGTCGCGTCAGGCGGGTCAAGGGTCAGCTCGGTCAGAAATCTTTCCCGGTTGGCATAACCTGCTGCGATCTGCTCAAGCTGGATGAGATCGGCCTTGCGCGTGTCAGCATCCTCGTGAATGCGATCAAGATAGGGCTCATACCACAGGCGAGCCAGGCCAATCTCGGCAGGCCAGCTCGCCTCCATCTTCCTCAGGCCTACTATGAGAGTGATAAACTTTGCCCAGTCTTCACCACTCTTGGGTGGAGGCGGAATCTCCGCGAGCGAGATCAGCGGCTCCGGTTCTGCCGTTATCGTGTCGAGGATTTTACCTGCCGTTTGTGGGCCAATACCCGGTAACATCTGAAGCAGTCTGAAACCGGCCACGCGGTCACGCGGGTTCTGGGCAAACCGCAGTACGGCCAGCAGGTCCTTGACATGAGCACTGTCGAGAAACTTCAGCCCGCCGAATTTTACGAAAGGAATATTGCGCCTGGTCAGCTCTACTTCCAAAGCACCACTGTGGTTGGATGAACGGAAGAGCACCGCCTGCTGTTTGAGGGACATACCAATCTCGCGATTGGCCAGTACCTGTTCGACAATATAGGCGGCCTGATCGGTCTCGTCCTTTACGGTGACCAGCATTGGCCGCTGTTCGGACACACGGTCGGTCCACAGGTTCTTGGTAAAGCGCTCGCGGGCAAGATCAATCACACCATTGGCGGCGGCGAGGATCGGCTGCGTCGAGCGGTAATTCCTGTCGAGAGTAATCACGTCAGCTGGCTGCGGCGAAAATTCCCTCGGAAAATCGAGAATGTTGCGAATGGTAGCGGCGCGAAAGGAATAGATCGACTGTGCGTCATCGCCAACCACCGTCAGGCCCTGACCATTTGGCTTGAGCGATCTGAGAATGGATGCCTGCAGACGGTTGGTGTCCTGATATTCATCAACGAGAATATGGTCGAAACGATCGCCGATATCTGCCGCAAGTTCCGGATCTGACACCATTTGAGCCCAGTAGAGAAGCAGGTCGTCGTAGTCGAGAACATTCTGCGCCTGTTTGGCCTCGACATAGGCGCCGAACAATTCCTTCAGTTCATTTTCCCATTCCGTGACCCACGGCCATGAGGTTTTCAGCGCTTCGGCAATCGAACATTCCGAATTCACCACGCGGGAATAGATGGCAAGGCATGTTCCCTTGGTCGGAAACCGGTCCCGGGTTTTGGAAAAACCGAGATCATGCCGGACGATATTCATAAGATCGGCGCTATCTTCGCGATCATGAATGGTGAAATCGACGTTCAGTCCGATCTGTTCGGCATAGATCCGCAAAAGCCGTGCGCCGATGCCGTGGAATGTACCCGCCCACGCAAGTGCATCGGTCATGACGGCGGAATTTTCGCCCAGAACCTGCCGACAAATGCGCTGGACGCGCCGGGTCATTTCTGAAGCTGCCCGTCTGGAGAACGTCATCAGCAAAATTCGGCGGGGATCTGCGCCATTGACGATGAGATGTGTGACGCGATGCGCAAGCGTATTGGTCTTGCCAGAACCAGCACCGGCAATAATCAGCAGTGGTCCGCCGACCTGCCCATCCACTGCGCCGACGCCATGCACGACAGCACTTCGTTGCTGGTCATTGAGTTTTTCCAGATAGGTCGCCGTCATTTGTTGCCTGTAAATGCTCTCATTTCGCGCTGCTACATAGTCCGTCACGCCATTGCTGTGATGGCGTTCAGGCCCGGACGATTCCGAACGCCCGTAAATGTTGGCGTCTGCATAACACAAAAGGAACAAAAAAGGAACATGCTGGCGTACAATGCCGGTGGATGTATTCTGCACCGCGCGAGCCGCGTAGCAGTTGCGCGCAGTGCTTTGATATGGCGGGCGGCGGTTAAACAGCCCGCAGTTTTATTCAGGTTGCATTGGTGATTTTGATGATTGTCGAGTTTCCACCACCGCGTTCTTCGGTCACTGCAAAAACGGAACCGTCAGGTGCAACTTTCACATCACGTATACGTGCTTCGAGATCGAGCCGTCCTTCATGTGATACACGATCACCATCCATATGGACCGCGACGATGCCCTGGCTGACAAGTCCACCAATCAGAAACGCGCCTTTCCATTCCGGGATCAGGTCATGATCATAATAGGCCATGCCGGAGGGCGCGATAACGGGGTCCCAGTAATAGACCGGCTGCTCGGTACCTTGCTGCGAGGTAATACCATCTCCCACTGCGCGACCGCTGTATTCAATGCCGTAGGTTACCTCTGGCCAACCGTAATTTTTCCCGGCTTCCGGTCGATTGAGCTCATCGCCGCCCTTAGGACCGTGTTCGACCAGCCACAGACGTCCCTGTCCATCGAGGGCTGCTGCCTGAACATTGCGGTGTCCCAAGCTCCAAATCTCATCGAGCGCACCATCCGTGGCGATGAATGGATTGCCTTCAATTGCCTTGCCTGATGTGTCGATGCGGAAAACCTTACCAAAACCGCTTGCCAGGTCCTGCGCACCAGTGCGCACTTCCGCGTCTGAACGCTCTCCGACCGTCACATACAACTCACCCTGCGGTCCAAATACCAGGCGTGAACCGAAATGCTTGTCACCGTCGTAACTCGGTGTCTGCTGGAATATGGTCGTTACACCTTCGAGTTTTGCACCACCGTCGAAATCGACCAATTTTGCTGCGGCCACGGAAGTGCCGTTGCCATCTTGGCGGGGTTCTGAAAACGAGAAATAAATCATGCCGGATGTCTCAAAGTCCGGTGCGAGGGCAACATCCAGCAGGCCGCCCTGACCAGCAGAGGCTACTTCCGGAACGCCTTCAATAGGCTCGCTGACGGCACTGCCATCTTGCGAAACAATGTGCATGGCACCTTCCTTTGCGGTGACCAGCATGCGGCCGTCCGGCAGGAACTCCATTGCCCACAGGTGTGGCAAGTCCTTGGCAATCACCTTCATTTCGACACGTGGCTGGTTTTCAGGCAACGGTGCCCGCGTCTGGTTTTCAAACGCCGGCGCCTGCTGCGGCGCATTTGCTTTTCCTGTTTCTGCGGTGTTGCTGTCTTGGGCCGAAACGGGAACCGCAATGAGGCTGCATGCAAGCATCGTGGTGGCGAGAATGTAGTTTTTACTGAACATCGACAGTTGGCTCCCTTGAGTGCTGGCGGGGCAGATTGATGCCACGCTTCGTTTCAGGAACACATGCGGGCTAAATTTGTTGCAACACACCAGTTCAACAAAAATTTATCGCCGCGAGAGGTGACTGCCAGGCATTTCACGTAGGGCGTTAACGGCCCCTGACAGATCCCCACAGAAACCCCGCCGCTGCCGCCATTGATACCCACAATAAGGGTTGAGCGCGCACCTTCTCCTCAATCGTTTCCACCTGGTCGCGAACTTCCGCTTTCGCCAATCTGGCAGATGATGTGCCGACAGAACGAATGGCGTCGGAAAGTTTTGTAATCTCGCTGCTGAGATCTCGCAGTTCCTGACGTGTGGCGTCGTCGTCACGGGCGGCGGTTCCGGATGTTATGAGGGCAGCGCTGTTTTCAAGCTGCTCTGCGGCGTCAACATCGGTCCGTCCCGAAGGCACGGAGGTTTGCGTTATCGACAAAGGATCAGATGCGGGAAACGTATCTTCAATCGCGTTCTGCAGGTCGTCATTTGCGCTCTTGTCTTTGACGGCAGCCTGCTCCTTGCGGAGCGACTGAACGGCAGGCGATACTGGATTTTTCATGATTTTTCTCCTGAGCTAGTTCTTTTAAATCATCAAGAGGGCTCAGATGTTCCGTGCGAGCCAATAAATTTGGTTGGTAAGCAAGACGGCAAGTCGGGTTGCTGAACAGATTACCTGCGTATAAGCTTTCCGTAGTCGTTTGCAGGGTGTTCGAAGGCGCAGACGATGAGGGGTGCCAACTCTTGCCTCAAGACGGAAGCGAACGTCATGGTGTCAGCCAATCAGGATTCCATTCGGAACAAACTACTATCCATTCTTCCGCCCGACGATTTTTCGTTGATTGCAAAGCACCTGGAATATGTCGACTTGCCTCGTGGCACAGTTCTCGCCCGGGTGGGTGAACCGATCGACCATGTATACTTTCTGGCGTCGGGCATAGGCTCGCTCGTGACTACGACGCCTGATGGAAACAGTGCAGAGGCAGGAATTTTCGGCTTTGAAGGTTATGTGCCAACAACTGCCATTGCCGAAGTGGAAACCAGTTCGCACGATGTAACGATGCAGCTTTCCGGCGATGCATATCGCGTTGACTACAAAAACTTCCGCGCTGCTATGGAAAATACTAGCTTTTCAAAGATTGTTATTCGGTCAATCGAGGCTTTTTCAGTCCAACTTGCTCAGACAGCAGTTTCCAACGCTGTCCACGAGGTCAATGAGCGGCTCGCACGCTGGCTTTTGATGTGCCACGACCGTGTGACGGGAAACGAGATCGCACTGACCCATGAGTTTATTGCCCGAATGCTGGCTGTACGTAGACCAAGCGTCACCACCTCACTTCACGTGTTGGAAGGTAACGGTTTCCTCAAATCACAACGTGGCATGATTACAATAAGGAACAGGGCTGCGCTTGAAGAGTTTGCACATGACGCTTACGGAAAGCCGGAGGCAGAGTACCGGCGTCTTATGAAGGACCTTTTCCCATGAACGTTGCAAACGAAGCCAAACATGACAACGCCCTCAGACTGATGTTGTCGATATGAGCCGATATTTCTTTCACTTACGTCGTGACGGAGAAATTGTTTCCGATGTCGAGGGCGATGACTTTTCGAATGATGATGCTGCTCGCGTGAGTGCCATTGGTGCGGTCCGAGAAATGGTTGCTGCACTCATCAAGAGCGGGCGCGTGGTGGCTGATGAATATGTGGATGTATCGGATGACGCTGGCAAGCTTCTGTTCAGCGTATCGTTTCACGACGTTGTGCAAAATCATTTGAAAAAATAACTGATCAAAACGGACCGATCAGTCGACGATACTCCGCTTCTGGTTCGCCATAGGCACCCCCGGCAAATTCCTCAAGTCCCTTGCGATCACGGATCGTCACCCTGCCGCGCTCTGCCACGACAAGCTTCATGCCTTCCAGAACATGAAACGCGTTGGTGATACTGGGTCGTCGAACCGCCAGCATCAGGGAAACGAAGTCGTGGGTGAGGCTTATTTCATCGTCGTCCAGTCGATCGTGGCACATCAGCAACCATCGGGCCAGGCGTTGGTCGACCTGATAATTGGCGTTGCAGAGGGCCGTGTATGATATTTGTGCGGCAAATGTCTGGATGAATCTTGCTAGCAGGTTTGCAAAGATCGGATTGGCCGACAGCGTGTCATTCACCGCGTCGATCGGCATGCGGTAGGCTTCGCCCGACACCTGCATTAGCACCTCGTGAACACTGATGGTTCCGCCCACGCCTGCCGAAGTCGGGCAAAACCCCTCACGCCCGACCATGCCGGCTTCGGACCTTTGACCATCCTTTGATGCGGTGACCACGGACCCGATGCCACTGCAAAGAAAATAGACATACTTGATGGTGCCATTGGCACTCGCGATGACTTCGCCCTTCGGGAGGTCAACCGGCGTCAACGCATCGGTCACACTTGCGAATTCATGGGGAGGCAAAAGAGCGAGGAGTCGACTGCGAGAGGCGGGGTGGTCCGAAACGTTCATGGCACTCGTTGACGGGCGTGAGTCCGAACCCACAGCCGTTAAGCCCTGAGCTATTTCAAACGGTTGGTGATTCTATAGCATTCCGGAAATTCCACGGATTTTATGTACGCTGGCATACCTTCCACCTATGCGCGTCAGAAACTGCTAAGCTGCGGTTTCTTGCAAGGAGAAGTTACACTGGTAACGCGTATATATGACACCGTTCTGGTGCTGGACGACCAGCCGCTCATCGCCCTTGAGGTCGAAGATTTGCTCACGAGCGCCGGTTTTTCAAACGTTGTCACCTTTACCTCTTGTGCCGAAGCGCAAAATTGGCTGAACACCAACACACCACAGCTGGCGGTTATAGAGACACGTCTGCGTGACGGTGCCTCGGACGAGGTCGCTGGAATCCTCTCATCCCGCAATGTCCCTATCATTGTGCATTCTGCTGATGATGCGCAGGTTGATACCGCTGCGGAAATTACGTGGGCGAGCCGTTTCTGGATCAACAAACCATGCTTGCCGGATGCCTTTTTGAAGGCAGTTCAGGATTGTCGCGTCGCCTAGCCGACGGTCCTTTATTCGTCATTCCCCACCAAATCAACGCCATTTCCCTCCCATGGGGTGATCAATGGGTGGTATCGTTTGGCCTGTGGAATTAAAGATGACGCACGCCGCGTCGCAAACTGGCGACGTCGGCAATGACGCGCGGGTGGCTCCACCTGATATTCCTTAGTGAGACTGCCATGATCCTTTCGCTTTCTGATATCACCAAATCATACCCGTCAGCCGAAGGGCAAATCCCGGTCTTGAAAGGTGTGACGCTTGATCTGGCAAAAGGTGAGAGCCTTGCGCTGACGGGTGAATCCGGTAGTGGCAAAAGCACGCTTCTGCACCTGGCAGGCGGGTTGGACAAGCCAGATAGTGGCACTATCACTGTCAATGGGCGCGACATCACCAATCTCGATGATGCCGGTCGTGCAGACTTTCGCAGGCGCGATGTCGGGGTCATCTTCCAGCAGTTCAATCTCATTCCAAGTCTGGATGTGAAAGCCAATATCTCGTTTCACGCCAAGCTCGCGGATCGTTTTGATCCGGTGTGGGAAACGCAACTCGTTGAAGAACTTGGCATTGGTCAGCTTCTTCATCGCTACCCCGAACAGCTTTCTGGTGGCCAACAGCAAAGGGTGGCGATCGGGCGGACGCTGGCGGCCAGACCGTCGCTTATTTTTGCAGATGAACCGACTGGCAATCTGGACGAAGCCACGGCTGATATCGTGCTCGATATCATGCTGCGATTGACCAAATCGGCGGATATTGCCCTTCTTCTGGTCACGCATTCCAACAGACTGGCCGACAAGCTGGACCGGCGGATTACTCTGAGTGGCGGAAGGGTTGTCACATGAGGATGATTGCCTTCTGGGCGCTGCTGTCCCATTGGCGTTACAGACCACTGCAGTTGACAACACTCATTCTGGGGGTGGCGCTTGCAACCGCGCTGTGGTCTGGCGTGCAGGCAATCAATGCGGAGGCGAGGGCAAGTTACGGGCGTGCGGCTGCCGTCTTCGACCAGAACGCTCTTGATCAATTGGTGCCGCGAAACGGAAGCACTATTGCCACGGAGACATATGCAAAATTACGCCGCTCGGGCTGGTCTGTTTCACCGGTTATCGAGGGTGACTACAGGTTTGGTCAGACGCGCATCCGGCTGATTGGCATCGATCCACTGAGCATGCCCTCGCAAGCACAGATTACCCCAGTGTCAAGCGCCGCCGGTCTTGCCGAATTTGTCCGTTCGCCCGGGCAGTTGATCGTGTCGGCGGCGACTGCCACCCGCCTGACCGATACCGCCGGTCTATCGGTCAAGATAGCGGCGGATCTTCCCGATGGCGCAGCTTTTGTTGACATTAGTGTTGCCGACCGGCTGCTGAACCGCAATGGCGAACTGAGCAGGATCGTGATCGCGCCTGACCAGAAAGCAGGGCTTGAAGCCATTACAACAATAGCGCCGGACCTGATGGTGCGCGATGCCGGCGGGCGACCTGATGTTGCGCAGTTGACGGACAGTTTTCATCTCAATCTGACAGCCTTCGGTTTTCTGGCATTCGTGGTTGGCCTTTTTATCGTCTATTCGGCGACGGGCCTGTCTTTCGAGCAGCGGCGCACGACCTTCAGAACATTGCGCTCGCTTGGTGTGTCATTGCGCTCGCTCACGACAATGCTTGCGATTGAGACCATCAGTTTTGCTCTTCTCGCAGGTGTGCTGGGCGTCGTGCTGGGTTACCTCGTCGCATCTGCTCTCCTGCCGGGTGTCGCGGCGACATTGCGCGGTCTTTATGGGGCAAGCGTCGCCGGCGGACTTTCGATCAGGCCGCAATGGTGGTTGGCAGGGCTGGCCATGGCGTTGGCTGGCACGGCCTTGTCGTCTGTGCAACATCTGCTGCATGTCTGGAAAATGCCGATACTGGCTGCTGCCCAACAAAGAGCCTGGGCGCGCGTGTCGACCAAAAGGCTGATGGTTCAGTCAGGCGTTGGCGTTGCCTTGCTGTTTGTCGCTGCCATTATCGCGGTCGTTGGCGAAGGTCTTTATTCCGGTTTTGCAGTGCTTGGGGCGCTGCTGCTGGGTGCAGCCCTGATTTTGCCAGCCCTGTTGGCACTGGTGATGGCTGCCGGACAATACATGTCACGGCAGGTTCTCATGCAATGGTTCTGGGCTGACACGCGCCAGCAATTGCCCGGCCTTTCCCTGGCACTGATGGCGCTGCTTCTGGCACTTTCGGCCAATGTTGGTGTCGGAACAATGGTGTCCAGTTTTCGGCAGACCTTTTTGGGCTGGCTGGATCAGCGTCTTGCTTCGGAGGTGTATGTTACGGCGCGCGATGAGGCGGAGGCCGAGAGGCTACGCGGCTGGCTGCCCGGACATGTCACGGCCATTCTGCCGATCTGGAGCACGGAAGGTGAGGTGCTTGGCAGGCACATACAGATTTCAGGCGTTGCAGATGATGCCACCTACCGCGACCACTGGCCCTTAATAGCTCGCTCCACATTGACCTGGGACGAGATTGCCAGTGGACAAGGCGCGCTTGTCAATGAGCAGCTTTGGCGAACCGGCAAGGCAAATATTGGTGAATGGATCAACCTGCCCGGTGGCTGGTCTGCAGAGATTGTTGGCGTGTTCTCTGACTACGGCAATCCAAGTGGCCAGGTCATGATCGGGGTCGATGCACTTGTCCGGCATTATCCCGATGTTGCGAAACTTCGGTATGGTTTGCGAATGGACCCGCAACAGGTGCCGGAATTCAGAAAAAAGCTGTCAGAAGAGTTTGGCCTGCCAGAGAGCAACGTCATCGATCAGGCCGCCCTGAAGCGGCAGTCGATGGCGATCTTTGAGCAGACATTTGCGGTAACCGGCGCGCTTAACATTCTCACGCTTGCAGTCGCCGGCTTTGCAATGTTTTCCAGCCTGCTGACATTGTCAGCACTGCGACTGCCGCAGCTTGCTCCGGTATGGGCGATGGGGCTTCGCCGCCGTGATCTCGCGCTACTCGAAATCGTCCGAACGATCGCCTTGTGGCTGGCGACCTTTGTCGCGGCGGTTCCCGTCGGACTGGCCCTTGCGTGGGTTTTGCTGGCAATCGTCAATGTCGAAGCTTTTGGCTGGCGGTTGCCCCTGATCCTGTTTCCATTCGACTGGCTGAAGCTCGGCGTTGTTGCGCTGCTGGCGGCTTTGATTTCGGTTCTGATCCCGGTGCGACGCCTGGCCACAACCGATCCTGCCGATCTACTGAGGGTGTTTGCCAATGAACGTTAGAGCGGCGTTTTTTATCGTCTTCACCTTGATCACGGCTGCACCGATCGCCGCTGTCGCGCAGGGTTTCGCCGGGCTCGGTTCAAACGCCGAGGGGTTTACCGTGCCGCAAAAAGGCGTGGCGTTGCAGTTTCCACGTGACCATGCGGCGCATCCCGATTTCAGGATCGAATGGTGGTATGTCACGGCCAATCTGGAGACGGTTGATGGTCGTCCGCTGGGTGCTCAATGGACATTGTTCCGTTCGGCACTTGCCCCGCAAGAACGGGCAGGCTGGTCCAACCCGCAAATATGGATTGGCCACGCGGCCCTTACGAGCGCAACCAGCCATCATGTCGCCGAAAAATTTGGCCGAGGTGGTGTGGGGCAGGCGGGCGTAGCAGCTGAGCCATTTGCTGCGTGGATCGATGATTGGCAAATGAAGAGTGTCGTGACCGCCGGGCAGGACGGTCTGGATGGCGTATCGCTCAAGGCCAGTGGGAAGGATTTTTCCTATGATCTGACCCTGAAAGCGCAAGGGCCGCTGATACTTCAAGGTGACCACGGGTATTCGGTAAAATCACTGGCTGGGCAGGCAAGCTATTATTATTCGCAGCCGTTCTATGCCGTCACCGGTCGGGTGGAGCTTGACGGGCAATTTGTCGAAGTGAAGGGAAAGGCCTGGCTTGACCGTGAATGGTCATCGCAGCCGCTTGCTGCCGACCAGACCGGATGGGACTGGTTTTCACTGCATCTGGATAGCGGGGAAAAAGTCATGGCCTTCAGGCTGCGCGACAGCGGTGAAGGTTACACATCCGCAAACTGGATCAGCGCTGACGGCACACCGTCGCCGCTCGCGTCCGGCGATGTGTCTTTCGAACCGCTGAGATCTGCGGATGTCAACGGCAAGTCGATCCCCGTGGAGTGGCGGATGCGAATACCAAGTCGTGGTCTAGACATCACTACGAAGGCGCTCAACGATCAGGCATGGATGGCGACATCAACGCCTTATTGGGAGGGTCCGATCACGTTTGAAGGCAGTGCGTCGGGTCGCGGATATCTTGAAATGACAGGATATTAAGCGTCTCGCATTTTTCTCTTCTGGAATACGGAACAACTCGGTTCGGACGGGGTTGGAAATAATAATAAGGGAGGAAGTGTCATGACCGACAGGGAAGAAAAAATCCGCCAACTGGCCTATAAAATCTGGGAGGAGGACGGCCGCGAAAGCGGTTTTCACAACGATCACTGGCTGCGTGCTGAAAAAGAGCACCAAATGACCGACCAGCAGGCCGAAGAGACGACCAAAGCCAATCAACACGCCGATGAGGAATTTGCCAAGGACAACAGCGGCAAAAAATCTGCGGTGGACATTCGCCCACCGTCGATTTCCAGCCCGGATTAATACAGGGACGTGCGCCAACAAGGGGGGCGGTGGTGATGATGTGGAGCGCATCGCAGGCACTTGGTGTGAATGCGAAACATGTGAATGATGGATAGGCAGATATTTGGAACGTGATCTCGACAAGTCCATAGGACGGGATGCAGATGCCCCCAACGAAATCCCTGCAAAGGGCATGCGCGATGTGTTCTGGCGTATTGTCAAAGCGCTTATGGTTGATCGGGTCACGTTGATCGCTGCTGGCGTTACCTATTTCCTGCTTCTATCGCTGTTTCCTGCCCTCGGTGCACTGGTGGCGCTTTACGGCTTTATCGCTGATCCGGTGACGATCATCGATCATATCAGCTTTCTGGCGCGGATTCTGCCGCCCGGGTCCTTTGACATCGTGCTTGGCCAGTTGCATGCGCTTGCCCAGCAAAAGAGTTCAACACTGAGCATCGCTTTCGTCAGCGGTCTCATCATTGCCCTGTGGAGTGCCAATAGTGGCATGAAAGCGCTGTTCGAAGCGATGAATGTAGCGTACAAGGAAAGCGAAAAACGCAATTTCTTCCGTCTCAACCTCCTCTCATTGGCGTTTACATTCGGGGCTCTGATCGTCGTCATTGTCATCATTGCAGCGATTGGTGTCCTGCCGGCGGCTCTGGCCTATCTGTGGCTTGACCGGTGGCAGGAGTTACTGGCCCGGTTCGCTCGGTGGCCATTCCTCATTCTGTTCGTCGGCTTCGGGATTACCGTAGTTTACCGCTTCGGCCCCAGCCGCGAGCAAGCCAAGCTACGGTGGATCAACTGGGGTGTCTTGTTCAGCACATCTCTATGGTTCGTCGCCTCGCTGCTGTTTTCGTACTATCTTGAAAATTTCGCGAACTTTAATGCCACATATGGCACGCTTGGGGCCTTGATAGGTCTGATGGTGTGGGTGTGGATTTCAGTCATCATCCTGATCGTCGGTGCCCAGATAAACGCAGAGTTGGAACACCAGACGGCGCGCGACACCACCACCGGCTCGCCCAAACCCATGGGCCAGCGCGGTGCCTTTGTTGCCGATACTCTGGGCGAAACACTCGAATGACAACGCACTCTTCGCGCAAAGGGTGGCTTTGGCGAATGTCAGCGCTTGCCGGGCCACGCATTCAGGGCGATATCCACCAGTGCTTTTAATCTTGTCGTACATGCGCCGTCGCAGGCCTGAGCGGACATGCCTTGAATGACAGCGCCGTAGAAACGGGCCAGTGTGTCCGTATCCGTTCCCTCAGGTAGTTCACCTTCGCGGACTGCGCGGTCAAATCGGCTCTTCAGAACCTGCATCGATGCTTCGCGCAGTGCTGCCGTTGCCCGAGCCACCGAGGCGTTTTCTTCCGAGTGCTGCAAAACGGCCGTCGAGACGATACAGCCCCGCGGCTTGTCCGGCTGGGTATCTCCTTCGGCGATGTCATAAAGGAATAATTTGAGCGTCTCATAAACCGGTATTTTTGCGTCAAGCAGCTGCAGGCGTTGGCTGTTTTGCTGGCTGATGCCGTGGTTGAGCGCCATGCGGAACAGTTCTTCCTTGGAGCCGAAGGTTGCATAGAGCGATGGTGGTGTGATGCCCATGGCGGCTGTGAGATCGGCAATCGACGTGCCCTCGTAGCCGCGTTCCCAGAACAGATTGGCCGCAACTTCAAGTCCGGTTTCCCGATTGAGCACGCGCGGCCTGCCGCGTTTCCGCACCGTTTCAGACATTATTATATCGATCCCTATAAAAATATTGACATGCCATTCGGCAGTTTTATTATATCGTTCGCTAGTTAAATCGCAACGGAGTGATTTATGTCCAAGAAACTATCCAATAAAACCGCCCTGATTACAGGAAGTTCCCGTGGCATCGGCCGGGCTGCCGCTCTGGCATTTGCCAAGCATGGTGTGGGTCTTATCGCTGTCCACTATGCTGCCAATGCAGATGCCGCACAGACAACTGTCCGTGAAATTGAAGCTCTGGGCGCAAAGGCGGTGGCCATCGGTGCCGATCTGCGCAAGGGCAAGCAAGCAACAGACAGCCTGTGGCAGCAGTTCAAGGAGGCTGCGATCGCGTTTTCTGGCAAGCCGGCGCTTGATATTCTGGTCAATAATGCCGGGATTGCGCCGGCAACATCTATAGGTGACACGACCGAAGCTGCATTCGATGAGTTGATGACCATCAACTTCAAAGCGCCCTTCTTCCTGATACAGGCTGCGGCTGATGATATCAGCGACAATGGGCGTATCATCAATGTTTCGACCGGTTTTGCACGTGTCGCAGCACCAACGCACCCCGCCTATGCTGCATCAAAAGGTGCTCTCGAAACGCTTACTCTTGCTCTTGCGCCGGAGTTCGGCAAGCGCGGAATTACCGTCAATGTGGTCAGACCCGGTGTGACTGAGACAGACATGAATGCTGAATGGCTGGCAATGCCGGAGGCACGTGCGGGCGCCGAGGCGATGTCGGTCTTCAACCGTCTGGGACGTGCCGATGATGTTGCCGATGTCATCACGTTTCTTGCGTCGGACGAATCCCGCTGGACGACAGGACAGATGATTGACGCAACAGGTGGCGCACGATTGTGATTCTCGTTGCGGCGTGGGCAAACTTTGCCCACGCATACTTCTAGGTCTGCACAGCGTCCGATGATCTACCCGCACGTGGTTGTCAGAACATTCGGTTAGCCGTGAGGTTCGGCATAGTATTCCATTGATGGGTTATACAACCGCTTCGCAGCATCAAAAAATGCTGGTGGTCATGCGTCGGCCTATCGCCAAAGCAATCGGCAAGGATGGCCATCTTGTTATCCGCGATCTGCCTTCGCATCCCCGCGAAATGTCACCTGCCTGCGCTGGCATAAATGACTGGATTCTTAGCCCGCGCATCGCTGGTTGCGTGACATCATCGCCACCGCAGTGGCGGCTGACTTACGGCACTTTCAAGGGGCATGCGTTGGTAGAACCGCCTGATAAGTCGCCGCGTAACCCATGTGATCGTCGTCCAGAACGGTTATTTCCACCTGAGACAGACCGCGACTTTTCGTCCACAAAACAACGATAAATCGCCGTTGCTTACCGCTCTAAACGCGCTACATTCATGGTGTGGAGTAAGCTTGGAGGAGCAGTTTCATGAAACGAACGTGGCCGGAAGAATACAATTCCTTGTTACACGGTGCTGAGGAGGTGACACTTGATGTCACAGGAGATGCCTCAGATGACCCGACCTCTCACCCGGAAGCTCTTCGTAAGGCTTTAAAAGTTCGAATGCTGCAACAGGATTATGAGCGCATCTGGCCTCTTGCAGAGGCGCGTTATCGTCTCGAAGGCAAGTCGGCAGGAAAGGCAATTACGCTCATCGCGAACAACCCGCATTATCAGCGTTGGCATCCAGCCGATGGTGGCACCGTTGAAGAAAAATCAGAAAGTGGAAATGTGCGCCAATCCAAGTATGTCATCGTGCATTTTCTGCTTGATGACGTGAGCGTTGCCGCCTGATGAGCGGATGTTTCCAGTAGCGTCGTCTAACCAGGCGGCGCCATTTATCACTCATCCCGATCTGATTGTTTAACTGATATCAACTGGTCAGATCGGGGTTCTACTGTGTGCGTCGAGCGCACAATATCTTCAGCCAGATCGAGTAACGTCCGTAGGTCCGCGCCGCATCACCCAATTCACTGGCGATCGTCAGACATTGCATCTGGATGCTTGCCGGAGACCTCTGGAGAATACTTTTGCTTATCCCAGCCCAGCCCCCTAAAAAAGGGGAGGGACTCCATTCAAAAAGCAAAAATTTCGCAATGAAAAAGCCACAGTGCGTATCTACCAAGCTTCGCGAAAGGCACGGCTGGTATTTCTAACTGAAGCCGAATCGTGCTTTAGCTACTTTGGTCAGATGAGTACTTGACGCGGGGGCGTTGTCATTCTGGCTGTGACGGGAAGGTATTGGTATGACGATAGCTGGGATCCTGTATTTGATGATCGCATCTATTTTTGCCATCGCAAACTCAGTTGAATCTGCGCGACGAAAACTGCCCTGGAGCAGGTACGTTGTGGGGCTGCTTCTGTGCCTTGTGTGGCCAGTTCCGTTTGTTGTTGTCGCCGTTCAGTTGATCCATCGCGCAAGCGTGCGACGCTTCGAGGACCAGCGGCTTTTCTCGATGATCAAACGGCAGCCATAATTGCAGCGCTGAGGTACCTTGGCCTTCGCGTTCAGGAAATGATCGCTTTCAAGCGGTCTTGGGCTTTTCAAGCTGCTTTTCGACGATATTCTTTTCCGACCTTGCCCGTTGCCTGGATTTTGAGCGCATCATGGCTTCAGCGGCAAACATACGAACAAGCGGCGGGACCGCATAGACGTAGCGGCGCCAAAGCCTGCGGGGATCGGACATCAGTCGATAGAGCCACTCAAAGCCGAATTTCTGCATGACGAATGGCGCCCTTGTCTGAAGGTTTGTGATGAATTCCAAAGATGCCCCACAACAGATGCAAACGCCGGTTGAACCTGCTGTGTGTGATATTTCGTAAGCGATCAGCTCAGACTGTGGTGACCCAACAGCTATGAATATGAAGTTTGGCTTGTCCCGGGCGGCAAATTCGGCACAGGCGCGCATCGCTTCTTCATTGGTGATCACATTACGTGGCGGCACGTGGTAGGTAATGTGAACGTCCGGGAACCGTTCCATCATGCGCTGTGCGACCTCCTCGTAAGGAGCGATCAAGGTAACGCGGTCCCCTGGCTGAATTACTTCGTGAAAAAGACATGCCGTCAGGTCTGATCCGGTCACCAGTGGCAACGGAAAAGACAGCGATTTCGCCATCCACGAAATAGGCTTGCTGTCACACAGAGAAAGCCAGGACTGCTCGTAAATATTCTTCAGGATGTTATCGCCGCGTAATCTAACGGCATGATCGACGTTCGGAGTAACGATGTAAAAAAAACCATCGGTGTGTTTGACGCCCTCAATTGCGGCAATAACCTCATGAAACCGTAAAGTGTTGTACGGAACATCCAAAAACCGTTGTTTGACTTCCCACGCGTCGGCATTGATCGACACATTTTCCATCGTCGTTCCCCCCGAAAAAAACTATGCGTTTTGTAATTTTATATTTAGTTAAGCAATTATTAATAATGCAGTATTGTTGTGAAGCGAGTCAATACAATTTCCTCGTGAAAGAAATTGTTTGTCGTCTGGAATTTCTTATTTGAGATGCATGGCGCTACCTCATCGCTACTCGGAGAGATAGTAGGCTGCAAAATAATCAATTTATCGTCGTCTTTTGATGTACTTAGTATTACTAATAATAATTACATTTGTCGTCGAACCGCGCATGTAGTTAGTACGTGCGACTATATTAAAAAGGTTCACTGCCGTTGGAGCGGTCTGTTCTGATCCAGCTTTTGTTTTGCCGACCAGCAATTATGGTAAGATAGAGAGGTATTTTACTAACGACGTAGGGCAGGACCTGGATAAGGTCTTTTGGCGGTAAAGCTGTCATTCCGTACTTTAGCCACGCCAAACTTGTTGTTCCGAGCAGCCACATAAGTGCAAGCATTGTCACTGTGAACGGGCCAGCGGGCATATCAAATGAAATGATCAGGCCGATTTCAGTCATGCCGACAATAACCAAGCTCAAAAGAAGCAGGCTCAAAGGTGGGATAAGCAGATCCAGCATCCAAAGCGCCAGTTTTGGCTCTTTGAGGATTTGAGCCTTGGGCAGAGCGCGGAACGCTTCTGAGATTGTCGCAATATGCCCACTTTCCCAACGTTGCCGTTGGGTTGCCGCTCCAGTCTTGGATTGCGGAAAAAAGCTATAGATATATGATGTCTCGCAGAGTGTCGGCGGCTTTCCGACCAGCGTGAGATCAAGTCCCAGCTTCATATCTTCAACGAGGTTTCCGCTCGCGATGTTCACGTCCCGAATAAGGGCCCACGGGAACGCCATGGCGGTTCCGGTGAGTTGGCATCCGACGCCCATGCGCGCCAGCCCCTTTGGCCGAACTTTGTTTTTGATCAGAAAAGCAAACTCGGCAACTTTGGTCCCGATGCTTGCACCGGTCGGCGCAAGCATCAGATTGACGGCCTGGACTGCTCCACTCTGGGCATTTGATGCTCTGACTAGCGCGTCGAGCCCACCTGCCTCGATTATGCAGTCTGCATCAATAAAAACCACGAAGGGCAGTGGATCTTGCGCAATGGCCTGCAATCCCGCATCCAGTGCATAACCCTTGCCGCGGAGCTTAAGATCAGTTCGCTCCAGCACCTCGGCGCCAGCGGCTCTTGCTATTTCAGCCGTGGCATCTGTGCAATTGTCGGCTACAACCAAAAGCCGGTCGAATGGGCGCATTTGCGAAGCTAAGCTGAGCACCGTTCGCGCAATTCCGTCTTCTTCATTGTGGGCGGGAATAATGATGGCGGCTGGGAGGCGTTCGGCAGGAGATGGTGCAACTTGCCGTCTCAGGAACGACATGGAAACTTCCATTCCATATAGAGCCGTGGGTATTGCAGTACATATAGAGAAAAGCCAAAGCACCGGTGAAATCATGCTCATAAACTTCGGCCTCAACCCAAGCGCCTAATGGTGATATGTTATTCAGTATGTAAAATAATTCCGAGCCGCAAGCAGTATTATCTCGCTGAAATATTTAAGGTGTTCATAATTACACATACTGTTGCCAACAGGATCCAGTCATCGACTGTTGGCGAAGGTTCCCAATACCCGGAACGGCAATCCGGATGCGAGTGCGGCCACATATCTGCGGCGTTGCCAGCGGCCATCGATGTTGACTCTCGGAAGTTGCAATGCCGACGTCCCGTCCTCATTGCAAACTGGCGCCTGCACTGTGGTAACCGCCAGTTTAAAGCCTGACGCACCTGCAGCCGCAAACTCTCTTGGTCCCGCTTCAGCACGATGACCGTAGGGAAATGCGAAAGTACAGATTTCCTGAGACAATAAAGTTTCCAGGTAATGGCGCGATGATGTTAGTTCCTCTGTCAGTTCATCTTGGGTCAACCTGGCCATTGCCCGGTGACTGACGGAGTGCGCGCCGATCGTGGCCAGTGGGTGGCGAGAAAGTGCTATGAGTTCGGTCTCATCGAGGATCGTCTCGTCAACGGGCTTCATAGGATCAATACCGCAATCTGATGCCGCCTGATTGAGCTTGTCGATGGCTTTCGCTTCATCAGAGTTCATAATGAAGCGCGACAGGCGTTGATATGCAGCGTCTCTAGCGCCCGGCGATGCAAAAGCCAAATGTTCGCGACCTTCGCCGAAATCGAAATGCAGAGACTGTTGTTGCTGCACGAGTTCGAAGGCCGTTTCCCACCACATGCTGTGGGTCCGTCGAATGAAGCCTGAGCACGCAAATATTGTAAATGGAACCTGATGGCGGGCGAACACTGGAAGCGCGTATGTCACGTTGTCGCGATATCCATCGTCCAATGTGAACACGGCGAATGGTTGGACAGAGTGATCCTTCGCTTCCGCTTCAAGCTCCTCAAGCCGTATAAATCGATATCCCAAATCGCGTAGAGTGCTGATTGCCAAGTCAAGAAAATCAGGCGTGATTTCAAGATTTTTCTGCGGTGGATTGCTGCCGGGCTGGCTTGGCCGGACATGGTGCAAAGTAAAAATGACCCCGTGCATAGCCGAATTTTTGTACAGGCCACTGGCTGTCCATAACGAGGAGGCTTCAAGGATCGCTGTCTTTATTAGAGCCTTTAACTTCATGGAGGCGGCAGAATCTTGAAGCTTGGTTTTTACGCAGTGTGTCATCCGTTTATTCTACAATCCCAAGCTCTGTTGAATTCCAGTGGGTGACCGAACTAAATTGCATCCAGAAACAGCGCTATGAACGTCACCGGACCGATGGTCTGATCGACAGTGTATTCCTGCTGAATAACGATTGCCGGATGTTCGATCAGGTATTCGAAGAAGGGCAGGGCAAAGCGATCTGGCTCCACCTTACGCTGCGCGACCACGTCGGGGCGTCCCACTTCTGCCAGAGGTGACCATGAGGGCCCGAAAACCCAGCCATATGCAGAGGCGTTTTGTGGCGCCCAGCCATAGATGGTTATCCCAGGTGGCGGCGCTACGCCCATGGCGCGATGATCTTCGTGCAAAGGATGCTCGATCTGTCTGGGGCCGATCCCGGTCGTAAAGCTAATGCCAAGCTGGTTTGCGCCGTGCAGGCCATGCATGGTTTGCTGCAACAGACGGATGATCTGGACATCACCGCTGATCTGATAGGCGCGGAACAGGAGCAGGGTTTGACCAAAATCGGGCGGGCCGCCTTGTCCCCAGCCTGCTGGCGCATAAGGATGTTTCATGCTTGGATAGGCCAGTGACGATTGCACAGAAAGAAGCGTGCCGGCCTCGCGGACAAAGGCTTTTTCAATCTGGTCACGCAATATTGGGTCGGCATGACCGCTTTGGTGATAGTCCCAGGCGCCATCGCCTTTCTGGAAGTAAACGTCTCCCTCTTTTTTCCACGCGGTTTCGACCAAGGTGGCGAAGGATGGATTGTTGTCGAGCCTGAACAGCGAAGCCGCTGCCGCAATGCGCGGTCCTTCTGCATCTTTCTGCAACGCGGCCTTGCGTTCTTCCCACGATACGGCAGAAAACGCACCGGCCTTGTTTCCTGCCTCGATCGATTTGGCGTAAAATTCGTCCGGGTTCTCGAAGCCTCGTTCTGCCGCATCCCAGGCTTTCAGCGCGCTCTGGCGATAGGTTTCCGACAGGTCTTGCTGACCGGCATCTCGCAGCAAGCGGGCAAGTCGCGCAGCAGATGCCGCATATCTGTAAGTGGAGACATGGTCCGGCGCATAGGTGAATATCTTCAGGTGCTCCAGAAAGCTCGTCGAACCGGCCAATGGATGCCCGGTACTTTCAATGCCGCCGCGTACACTTCCGTCCGGCAGTTGAAGGCGTCGGTAAAAATCAATGTTCCAAACCGCTTCGTGTAGAAGGTCTGGTGCGCCGTCGAGGCTCTCATAACCCGGCAAAAGTTCACTTGATTTTGGAATTCCGAGCGGTTTTGCGCGTTTGTCCGAGGGAAGAAACTCGTCAAGTTCAAGGAATGCATCTGAAACCGACAGATGCTGAATACGCCTGTCCCAGTCTCCTGCATCCATGTAACCGCCCCAATAGTCATCGGGCGCAAAATTGGTCGTAACCCAGGAGGCATTTGAACCTTCCTCAAACGGCACAAAACCGTTGTGCCAGTTCGGCGTCCAGACAAGTGGCAGGTTACTTTCGAGTATCTGCAGGTTTGGGCCGGGGCGGAAAGCCTCCGGACGTTCAAACCCAAAACGGTTATCGAGCGGGATGCCGCTGCGATGATTGTAAAGCCCACCGATGCCATTGCGGGCCACGGTCATCCAGCGATCGTCAGCAATCTCGAATGCGTCACTCACACCAATGCCAGGCAGGCGCAGGCGGTATTTGCCCGGATTTTTCCATGCGGAATAATCCAGCTCAAACACGAACGTCCCAGAGCGGTTCGATTTATATGTCAGTGAGACATTTGCTCCGGGTTCGAGTTCATCAGGCAGCGGTTCGCTGACATCCCTTAAAGTGAAGCCGTCGGCGTCAGTGCTTGCAATTGTTGCAAACACGGCTTTCGCATCCTGTTCACCACGAAGTCGCTGAAGCGCGACACGTTGCCCGGCCTGCAGCTCGTGGCCCGGCGCCATGATGTAGGGTTCAGCTCCCGGACGAATGGCCGTAACCGGTAAGGGTGCTCCTTCTGCGTAATCGACGAGTGGCTGAGGAAGCCCGCTTGACGGCTCGGGATCGTCGGGCTGGCTGCGAAGACGCGCCGGGGCTGTGAAAACCTCTAGGCCGGTCTCATCAATGAGCGAGAATCTATCGATGCCGTATTTGCGGAAGTCGACCGCGCCGTGCTCTGGTCCTCCCGGCAGCCACAAAGCCAGATAGGCAATTTTGGAAGGGTCTTCCGGCCTGTGTCCCACAAAGGTGGAACGCAAAGCTATTGCACGTGTCTGGTGCGTGTCGAAGACAAAATCCGTTGGTGGAAATACACCCTCGGGCCACGTTATCTTATGTTTTCCTTCGCTAAGCGGCTGATCCAGTTTGAGATAAAATGTGTGTTTGAACGAGGCGCCTGTTTCGGTTGCGCCGCTGTCGCCGCGATAAAAACCAGAGCTGTACGGCACGGATTTTCGGTAGACGGCCACAACGCGTGCTGCGCCGTCCAGCTGATAATTGTTTTGCTTCAGAAACTTTGCCCGATCAAGAAACTGATCGGGCGGGATATCGGAGATGCGCAGATGTCGACGATCTGACCCGATAACCATGCCCCATTCGTCTTTGTGAGAAATCCAGGAGCCGACAGATGCAGATGCAGGCGCGTCAAGCTCGACGATACGTCCAACACGAAAATCCATGTCGCGAATTTCGACTGCGATGATATCCGGGGCAGCCATGGTAATTTCGTGAATACGAATTCCAGCGCTCGCCAATGCTTTAGATGAAGCAGAAAAAGGTGCTGTTAAAATGAACGTTAAGAAAATTATCAAATAAAATAATCTCACGGCACCAAAGACCTTTCATGTCGCAAGCTATGTGTTAATTGTATTGACCAGTAGCAACATTGTTAATCGTCAGAGATACAGTTTTGAAGTTTGCATTTGCCGCTCTTCTGTTGCTCAGCATTTTTCCAATAAGTTTATTGGTGAGACGATACGCTTTTGTGTCAAGGATATTCTGGATATCATTCGGAAGTTTTCCGTTTTACCTGACTGCGGTGCCTCTTCTGGATATTGGCATAGTATCCTGGGAGGAGTGGAGCGGTTTTGTGATGGGAATGGAAGTTTCCATTCTCGATTTCATGGCCCTCATAGCTTTGCTTATCTTGCCAACGCAGCATTCGCCCAAAGCTTATTATGTGCCGATGCTTATCTATATATTTGTTCTGATGCTTTCGGTCACGCAGGCGCCTGAGCCAATGGCTGCATTTTTCGGCGTCTGGCAATATCTCAGGATGTTCCTGATCGTCGTTGTTGTTGCCAGGGCCTGCGCCTACGAGGAAGTTCCGTCCCTGATTTACAAAGGCATGATGATCGGAATTGTCGGCCAGTTCATCGCAGTTGTCTGGCAGCGTTTCGGGTTGGGCCTTCCACAGAATACCGGGCTTTTTGTCCATCAGAACACTTTGGGCATGTCCGTGCACTTCGTGCTTTTCCCGCACCTTGTCATGCTGTTGTCGGGTCGCAAAAATCTGCTCTATCTGGTTGGATCGGTGCTCGTCATGTTGATGATCTTGATCTTCACCGCGTCGCGCGCCTCGTTGGGAATGGCCGGTTTTGGGATTGCCCTGACGTTCGCGCTGATGGCGCTTATCGGATTGACCAGACGCAAGATCGCCGTCGTCGGTGGTGCGGTTCTGGTGGCAGTCATGCTTCTGCCGGTCGCTGTGTCGACATTCGAAAAACGCTTTGAAGCAAGTCCGCTCCATGAAGATGCCTATGACGAGCGTGCGGCCTTTAATCAAGCGGCTCTTTTCATGCTTCACGATTTTCCGATGGGGGTTGGCGCAAATCATTATGTCTATGCAGCCCAATCCATGGGCTACTCCGACCGGGCCGGCGTGGACCCGTCTGAAGGAAACCGGCGCGCCATCGTCCACAACGCCTACATGTTGGCCGGTGCCGAGACCGGCTACCTCGGTATGGTTGCTTTTTGTCTGATGGTGTTCACGCCGATGCTGCTTGCATTTGTAGCCGGCTTTCGAAATCACGACAAAACCGAAGGCCAAATTCTGCTGGGGTGCGCGATCGCGATGTTCGTCGCCTACGTCCACTCTGGATTCGAATGGATTATATTCACAAAGGAAATCCAATATTTGCTGGCAATGACATTTGGCTTGGTGATTGGTGTGGCAACACGTCAACGCGCTCGCCAAAGCGAATATTTCAATATTGACACGTCGAATTATCAATACTTTCGTTGATTTTCTGATTCGTTTTCTATTTACTCAACATAGATAGATAATACCTCATGTATTAATTCTCATGGTCTGAAAATTCTACCGAAATTCCGCGTACGAGATTACATAAAAATATGTGCTAACAGGAGTTCGAATGTGTAGTTGTGTAAAATTCGAACATGCAATCTTATTTTTTCGAACACCCGCGAATACATTAAAATTTATATTATCTTGGCTGTTGGTATATTTTCTGTCGTCAGCACCGTCTCTGGCAGCGGAATACAGGCTCGATGTTCAGGACAAGTTGCGTGTTTATGTGGCGGAATGGCCTATACTCAATGTTGAACTGTCGGTCGGCGCAAACGGGAGTGTAGCGCTGCCACTGATCGGCGAAGTCCAGGCGCGTGGCTTGGAGCCATCACAGCTAGCAGCTGCCGTTGCGGAAAAACTGAAGCTGAAAGCAAATCAGCGACAGCTTCCTGACGTTTCCATTGATGTTGTCGGCTACAGACCATTTTATATTCTGGGATCGGTCACATCACCCGGCGAATATGCATTCAGGCCCGAAATGCTGGTATTGAATGCCATGAGCATCGCAGGTGGAGCTTATCGCGCCGTTGGTTATTCAGAGTGGGATCTCGCACGCACGTCAATCAACGGGGTTGGGGAATTGAATGTTGCTGAATTGAGAAAAGCAACGCTGCTGGCCGAACAGGTTCGATATGAAGCTGAAGTCGGCGAACGTGGTTTTCCTCCAACTCCCCCTGATGCTGCGCCATCCTATGCGCGCGCCTTGGATGAACAACGAGAGTTATTCACAGCCAACAACAACAGCTACGAAAACCAGGCCAAAACCCTAGGCGCAATGGTCGAGTTGCATAAAACGGAAATAGCATCGATTGCGATGCAGCTTGAAACTGTCTCGAGCAAGCTTGCCGAGTATCAGGTCGAAGTCGAAAAAGCGACCAGACTGGAGAATTCCGGCCTGGCTACCAACCGTCGCTTGCCGTTGCAGCGAGATCTGTTCGATATTCAACGAGAACAGCGCCTGCTTGAGTTCGAAAAAGTCAGAGCCGAGCGCGCTGTGCAGGAAGCATTGCTTCGCATTGAGACGCTGGGCAGCACCCGTAAAACGGCGGCTCAGGAAGGTCTTCAGCGGGCAAGATCGATGATGCGTGAGATTGATGAACAGCTTACATCATTAAGCCAATTGGTAACCGGTGCTGCGCTGCAGACGGAGCAATTCAAGACAGCAAGACAGCGAGAAGAGCTGCCACGCTTGCAATTCACAATCATAAGGGGCCGGGATACGCAGATGCAGCAAATCTCGGCGACCGAGGTTACTCCAATCCTGCCTGGAGACATAATCAAGGTGGAGCTTTCAGGTAATAAATCGATGTAGGGGAAGCGTGCCGGTTTCGCCGACAAGACCTGATATAATACGATCAATTCGTGCGTGTTCAGGCGATGTGGCGGGGATGGCAGCTGCAGTCTTGATGTCTTCAGACAGGTGCAAACATGATGTTATCGCGTAACATGCAGACCCATTCCATCCCGTCACTTCCGATATCGACGGACAATACATATGACTGGCGCTGGATGGTGAAAGCGATACGCAATCGTATCTTTTTTATCATCTTGATTGCCGCATTATTGTCTGCAGCCGCTGTCGCATTCGTCCAATATCGACCCGCGGCTTACACGGCATCATCGACGCTGAACATTACCAATCTGCGATTGACGATGAGCCGCGATGACGCGTTTTTTGCAGAGCTGCAGTTTGATCCGACATTCCTCGAAACGCAGATGCGGATAATCTCGTCGGACTCCGTGCTGATGAACGTTCTCTCAAAATTGCAGATCATCGACAGCTCACCCGCCGCCGCAGAAAATCCGCCATCGGCAGAGCGGACTGCCAAGCTTATCCACGAGGCGGAGGCACTCGACGATTTCAGAAGGGCCTTGGACGTTCAACGGCTGGGCATGAGCAACCTGGTCAGCATCAAATATACGGCCGAAACAGCAGAGCGTGCCGCGACAGTCGCAAACACCGTCACGGAAACCTATCTGGCAAAGCTGGAGCAGGACCGGCTTGAGGCGGCAGAAACGGCAAGTAGCTGGTTGCGTGAGCGTTTGCAGGAAGTCGGGCCAAAGGCACAGGTCGTTTCCGAGGCATTGCCGCCAATCCACAAAAGCGACATTCGTGGCATCTTCATCATCGTCCTGGCTGCTATTATCGGGGTTTCGCTCGGAGCGGTTATTTCTCTTCTACTGGCGTTTTTCGACAAGCGGATCCGTACCCCTGAACAGATTATGGAAATCGTGGGCAAGCCCTGCATGGGTCTCGTGCCGACGCTGCCGAGAAAACGTCGCAAGAACAAGGTTGATCTGTTGTACTCGGTTGCCAACCAGCCTTCGAGTGGGCTTTGGCACACTTTACGCCACCTCGACACCGTTGTTACGAGCGTGGAAGCAAAAGGCCCGAATATTGTCGGGTTTACCTCGACCATTTCCGAAGAGGGCAAGACGACCATCGCCGGTAATTTCGCTGTCATGAAAGCAAGAGCCGGGAAAAAAGTTCTTCTCATTGATGCTGATCCCTACCGCAAGTCGCTCTCCCATCTTCTCGTTTCTTCTGTAGACAATACGGAAAAACCGGTGCTGGCCAACGGTGCAGACGCCGACGTTGCGTCTCTCATTGAGAAAGATCAGACGGCGGGCTTCGCATTTCTGCGTCTTGGCGATCAGAGTGATATGGATGTGACGACACAGCTTTTCTGGTCTGAGACAATGCCGAAACTCTCGGCAGTTTTCAAAGACTACGATCTGGTGATCTTCGATCTGCCGCCACTTGTAGCACTTGGCGATCTTCAAAATGCCGCGCAGGTCGTCGATAAATTTATCCTCATCGTCGATTGGGGCAAACTGACAGGTGTGATGCTTCAGACGGCAATGGTTATGAATCCGACGGTTCATGAGAAGATCGCAGGCGTTGTCTTGAACAGAGCCGACCGCTCGCGGATGAAGAAGGTCTTTTCACCCTTCGCAGCTTTACTTGGCAAGCAGTCTCTGCTGGTTGGTGCCAAGAGGCGCTAGAACAGCTTTGATGTGAGCCTGCCGGGTGCAGGCTCACATGTTATCAAGTGTGATCTGGTCTAGAGTTGCCGCATG
Source organism: Rhizobium sp. BIGb0125 (assembly GCF_024810055.1). Lineage (NCBI taxonomy): Bacteria > Pseudomonadati > Pseudomonadota > Alphaproteobacteria > Hyphomicrobiales > Rhizobiaceae > Rhizobium > Rhizobium sp. BIGb0125. The sequence goes on along the minus strand of NZ_JANUDV010000006.1, from coordinate 390,411 downwards.
AAGCGCAACATGTCGCGAAATCTCTGCACGTTCGCCGCTACATATCCCTTTTCGGGTCGGACATAGGTCCGTTCGATGTAACCTGTGTATTTGAAGATAAACGACATGCTGGGTCCGTCACCGCAGGCCTTGCTGTCGAAAGTCGGGTTGTCAGTGCGGTATCGCGCCAGAAAATCTGCTGCAAGTTTACGGAGAGTGCGTGCCTTGTCGTCTGCCAGGCTAGACGGGATGTCGTCAGCTTTCAATTCGCCGTAGATTGCCTGAAAGGTCAGCGCGGCGATGAAATAGTTGCCTGCTGCAGTGAGGTGCACATCGTCTTCGAAAAAGGTGTCGACAATCTTGCGGGGGCTCTCATTTGTGAAGCCTGATGTCGATGGATTTGCTATGAGATGATCGACGAGATCTGCCAGAGCAAGCGACGCTGGCACGATCCGAATAGGATGGGCGGGTCCTTGATTTAACGGCTGGTTGTTGACCTTAGCAACCACACACTGCCACACAGGCATGGCAGCGCGTTCGTATTCAATCCAATCGCGTGCGTCGTTCTTGTCGGAAAGGCTGATCCAGGGGGTAAAGAAAAAGACCTCTCCCTCAGGGTTCGATTGTATGAACCGTTCCTGATAGGCGCGCAGATAGGTCCCGGTCTGTTGCCAGAGGAGTGAATCCAGCAGCCGATGTTGCTCGGTGATCAGCAGAATATTGTACTTGCCGACATCTGCCTTTGACGGAGATTGCATCTCTGCAAGGGTGTCTATCGTTTCGCCATTTGCATCTGTCCCTGTATCAAATCCACTCCAAGCATGACTTTCGTCACGTCCGAAAGACCTGTCCTTGATGGAGGAACCGTTGAGATTTTGACCGTTCCAGACGATTGGCATTTCCACTGCCGCAGAGATCTGGCTCATGAACTCCAGCATCGGGCGAGGGGTCAAACTATGCCCGGAAACGAAGATATGACGTTTCGCGTCCATTTCGCCGGGCGCTGGCAGTAATGGATACACCGTCGGCTCCTCGCTGCTGGAAGATGTCGAAATTGCAGATGTCATGACCATCAGACCTGTGACGCACACCACAACGACGGCAGTCGACAAGAGCGCAAGCCGCCTCATGCATAGCTCTTCAGCAGGGTTGCCCGACGCTGATAGATTGACCTTTCATCGAAGCGTTTTCCGGAAATGGCAGCCGCGCTCACGAGTTGCGCGAGTTTGGCGCGATCATTGTTCAACTCGGTTATTTGACGGCCCAGAGCCTCGATGTCATCACGAGGGACAAGGGCGCCGCCGCCATGTTCAGAGACCAGATCCTCCGCATAGGGGGAGTGATATCCGACAAGGGCGCTGCCGCAAACCAGTGCTTCGATAAGGCAGCGCGGTGACTCGGCAGTCTTGTGGCAGAACACAAAAATATCGCTGTCGCGCAGAGCGTGCAACAAAGCCTCCCGATCACCGACGTAACCGGCAAGCTTCACCTTGTCCTGCAAATGATTTTTCTGGATCATGCCTTCCATCACATCGAGCAATGGTCCGTCACCGGTCCAGCAGGCTTCTATCGACGGGTTGCCCTGAGCGGCAATTGCCAGTGCCGATACCCAGTCTTCCGGGCCTTTCATCGGAGCTGCGCGACCGACATAGGAAACACGTATCGGTGCAAGAGATAGAATTCTCTCGATTTTTTGGTCCAGCGTGTGCTCGTTGATCTGGTCCGTTTCCTGGGTATGAACGTCGTACATGCAATGGGGATTGGAAGACGCCCCAGAATAGGTGTCGTAGGTATCACGTCCCTGGAAAAGCCCGAGTGTGCTTCGCCCGATCAGATAACGATGGTACCATTTCATCAATGGCAGGGTTGCGCGTTCTTTGATGCGTCTGCGTAACCGATGTGCTGATAATGTGCGCAGAATGACATCATGCTCGACGCGGTCAAACCAGATGGCGAATTTGCGCCCCTGCGCATTGGCTTCCAGTGCAGCAATGGCGCCCCAGTCACCGATGAGGTAACCGACGGTAAAGCAGAGATGATCGGCACTACGGATTTCTTCTTTCAGTAATGCTCTGGTCTTGCGATAGGTCCGCGCAAAATCCTTTGCCTTGTAAGCAAAGGGCAGTTCGATGAACTTGAGTTGGTCATAACAAGGCAGGTCCACGACATCGATCCATGTCGTCGACGTATTCTCTTCGCGATCACCTTCCAGAACGATGCCCGCGAATTTTACCTGCCGGAAGTTTTCGGCGTGGCGAACCAGACCGGCACTGGTCTGGTCATCAAGCTGCAAACCGCGAGGTCCCCGCCGCAGACGAACCGCAGTGACAAACAGCACACTGCCTGTGGCTTGGTCAGAGATTGGCTCGTGGACTGTCAGCGTTGCTTTCTGGAGCATTTTGTCACCTTGAGTTCCATCTGCTTTGCGTGGTCATCACCATGGCGGCGAAAATGTAGCCGTCTTGAACTGCAAGGCTGCCCGGAAGAACGGTTCCCTTGGTGAAGTCTTTGATGTCTTTGCAGAAGGTGGCATCAAATGAATCGGTGCCAAGCGAGATTTCCAGATCCTGAAAATCCATCATCATGCCAGTTAAAGGGTACTGGCACTTGTAGGTTGCTTCCTTTGCGCTGAAGATCGTCCGCACCAGAAGAGCACGCTCGCTTGATGGGCGATCCTCGAGCCAGTCTTGCTCTTGACGTGTACATATTGCATCGAACAAGTCAGCAGGTAGTGCTTCAGCAGGCTCGACGTCGAGACCCATCGACAGGTACCCATGCGCCGCGAGGCCGACGGCCGCTACACACAGCGTATCGCAGTGGCTGATGCTTCCGACAACACCGTCCGGCCAAACGGGAGAGCGATCGTTTGCAGCGGGTATGGGAACGCGTTTCAGGCCCAAGGCACTCATGGCGGTTCCCGCGCAGGCGCGGCCAGCATGGAATTCCCGTTTGCGGCGCGGAATGGCATGCGCAACATATCGCTCTTCTTCGTCCAGAAAACCACTGCGAGCTGCGCGTGGATCGCCGTGCGCGATGGCCACGTCATCTGGAAACAGGGTCTTTAGCGCATCCACCACCATTCAGAGCCGCGAACGTGTCAGTGCCGCACGCCGATCTCCAAGAGCGGCCCGTCGATTGGCCGCTCTGTCCGCCACCTGGCTCAGACGTTCTTCTGCCTTTCCGCGGTCGGCAAGATGCTCGGCAAGCGCTCGCACGGTCGGGAAACGGAAAACATCGGTTATTGTCAGGTCAGGGGCGATGACGACTTTCAGGTCACGGTGCAATTGCACAGCGAGAAGTGAGTGTCCGCCAAGAGCAAAGAAGTTGTCGTTTAAACCGACGCGTTCAATGCCAAGGGTTCGGCTGTAGGCTTCAGCCAGATCCGATTGCAGTTTGTTTTCCGGCGCCACGAAGACCTGAGCGGAGACGATAATGGGTCCCGTATCCGGTTTTGGCAGCGCTTTTCGGTCGACTTTCGCATTCGGCGTCAGTGGAAACGCTTTGAGCGTCACGAAATGTGCCGGTATCATATAGTCAGGCAGGGCTTCACCAAGATGTTGTCTGAGTGCCTCCTCGTTCAATGGCTGACCGGTCAGCCTCAGATAAGCGACGATGCGAACGTCGGAAGCCCTGTCTTCTCTTGCAACAACGACAGCTTCGGCCACGCCGGGGAAGGACGCGATCCATGCCTCGATCTCACCCAGTTCAATACGATAGCCGCGGACCTTGACCTGATAATCCGTGCGCCCGAGAAATCTCAAGGTTCCATCCGCCTTGCGGCAAACCAGATCTCCGGTTCGGTATATAAGACCTGGTGCAAAGGGGTTTGGAACGAAACGTTCCCGCGTCAATTCCTCGCGGTTCAGATAACCGCGCGTTACCCCGTCGCCACCGATATAAAGTTCACCGGGCTGTCCCGGTGCCGCCACGCCGCCAGACGCGTCCAGCACGTAGAGTTGTGTATTGGCAATCGGTTGCCCAAGCGGCACAACAATCTCCGACATGTCGGCGGTCATTGTGGATGACCATATCGTTGTTTCTGTCGGGCCGTACATGTTCTCGACACTGGCATTGGTCAGTTTTTGGATGTCGCCAAGCAGAGAGTTTTGAAGTGCCTCGCCACCGATAAACAGGTGACGGATTTGCGCGAAAGCAGCGCGATCTGTTTCGTTGATCAGGAACATACGTGCCATTGAAGGGGTGCACTGAAGATGTGTTACCCCGTGCCGGTGCACGTCCTGATCAAAGCTATTGTCGTTTGCAACATCCTCAACCGTAACAGTCGTTTCAGCACGCGCCTGTGCTACCACCCGGGCCAGCGGCTCCAGTCTCTCCAGCACAAGCTCAGATGGCACGCCGAAGTCTATCAGGCAGGCAATCTCGTCCACGCCGATGCCAGCAACCTGATCAATACGCTTCATGGCGTCGTCGACGGTGCCAAACAGACCGCTGTCTTCGAAGTAACGCAGGAATGCAAATTCAAGGATGGCATCCAGCTCGTCTGCCGCAAGAGACTGCAGATCAATGTCGAGAGCGTTGGACAAGCCTTGTGGTTTCTTGAACGCGGGAAATGCCCAGGCATATTGTTTGATAAGCGCCGTGGCACTTTGCAGATAGGCTTTCATTGGGCCTCGGGCGGCATCCCGCACCTCTTCCCGGTCCTCACCGAGCAACGTGTGCAGCATCAGCGTCACCTTGTAGGCATCGGGATTGCGACCACATTCGATCAGTGTTTGCCGATAAATGCTGATCTTTTCAGCAAGCTCATCAACGGACTGGCCGAGCAGGTGAGTCAGCACATGTGCGCCGGTCCTCGCTGCTTCTCTATACGTTTCGGGATTGCCTGCAGTCGTCAGCCAGACCGGCACTTCCGGCTGAACTGGTCTCGGCTGTGTGACGACACTGGCTTTGCCGCCGCCATAATCGAATTCCATGCGTTCGCCGCGCCAAAGCTTTCGCACGGTTTCGATATCGCGTAGCAGGGCGGTCTTGTTGTGCGGCGGTGCGTTTTCGGGTCTGAGAACAAAATCTTCCGGCATCCAGCCGGAGGCAAAGGCAAGGCCCACCCGCCCATTACTGAGATTGTCGAGAACCGCCCATTCTTCCACGACGCGGATAGGATGATGGAGCGGAAGGACGCAGCTGCCGGCACGAATTGCCAGGTTCTTGGTGACGGCAGCGATGGCTGCACCTGTTACGGCAGGGTTCGGGTAGGGGCCGCCGAATGCGTGAAAATGCCGTTCGGGCGTCCAGATAGCTTGGAAGCCATTCGCATCTGCAAATTTCGCGCCTTCGAGCAACAACTGGTATTTTGCCGGTCCCGCGCCATCATCATTGCCCCAATAGAACAGACCGAAATCTATCGGCGCTTTGCCAGCGCGGGTGGATTTGACGGCACCATCACCGCCTTTGTGGCTTTGGGTCTGGGCAGAATGGAGTACGACCTTGAAACCTCTCGCCAGGGTCCAGAAAAGCTCCAGGACCGAAATGTCGAAGGATAGGCTGGTAACCGCAAGCCAGACTGGCTGGCTCGACTTGTCGTACTGAATGCGTTCATCCATCCCGGCAAAGAAGTTGACCACATTGCGATGTTCAACCATCACGCCCTTTGGGCGACCGGTCGAGCCTGACGTATAGATGACGTAGGCGAGATTGGACGGCGATACCTCTGTAACCGGTCTGTCTGTCGTGACGGATCGCTCGAGTATATCTTCGATGAAGACGGTTTTGACGCCGGTCGCGAAGAGCGGTGTTTCGGTCATGCGGCTTGTCAAGATGACGGCTGCGCCGCTGTCTTCTACCATATAGGCAAGCCGATCGGCCGGGAAATGAGGATCAAGCGGAACATATGCGCCGCCAGCCTTCTGGATCGCCAAGGCACCAACCACAAGATTGCTGCAGCGGGGAAGGTTGAGACCAACCATGAAATCAGGTTTCACGCCGAGGTCGACAAGAACATTCGCAATCAGGTTCGCCCGATCATTTAGCTCCTTATATGTCAGTTCCTCATTGCGCCAGGCGACTGCAATGGCGTTGGGGGTCGATTGCACCTGCTGTTCGATGAGTGTGTGAACGCACGCATTCCTGTCGTAATCCCGGGCCGTATCGTTCCAGCCGTAGACAACGTTCTTGATTTCGTCGGCGGACATCAAAGGCAGATCAACGACGCGGCCATCCTGAAGGAAAGCCGATGCAAGCAGTTCGATGTGCCGACAATATTGCGCCGCGATTGCGTCCGGAACCCTTGATTGGTCATACGCCAATCGTGCGCTTGCCGTTACCGTGTCCAGGACAAAAGTCAGCGGATGGTCAATGCTGCCGGACCGTGGAGAGCCATTGTCTGTCTCAACGATGCAGGTTGTCAAACGATTGTTGGACAGACCCGGTTCACGGAAGTGAAGATCGCTGAGATAGGTGGCTTCCCGCCGCAGAACAGTCAGTTGTGATGCCAGGCCTTCAGCAAACTCGGACACCAGAAAATCTGATGGTAGTTCAACGTGCAAAGGGACATTGGGGGCAAAGTAACCCGGGAACCGACTGCTATAATCTGCAGCCTTAGGCGAGCAATAGGCAATATCGAGCCTGTCCTGACCGGAAAAACGTGCCAGGAAGGCTGCAATCACTGCAACCCGTAAATTCGTCGTCAACGCGTCTGGCAGGTTAATGGAAATGCTGGCAACACCAGCCGCGTGAGACGGACTTTCCGACACGTCAAAAAGTTTGACGTCCTCGGCGGCCAGCAATCTGGCCTTCGCCCGATCTTCGTAACGAACAACATCGGCAACTGCGGTATTCAGATCCTCGAGATCGGCAGTTGCAAATTGCGGGAGACTGTCACCCTGCCTTACGTGGTCGGAAAGCAGGACTTCATGACCATTCCTCTGCATCGTACCATTGATCAGGACATCGTCGGTCGCTGTCGCGACAACCACGCCGTCCGAGCCGACAGAGCGAATGAAGCCCGCGGGCTTGGGGTCATCAGGTAGTCCCAACACTGTGAATGTCGTCAGCAGGAATATGCCATCGGCATGACGGATTTTTGGATGCACCATCCTGTTGGTGTAACCTGCGCCGAAATTCAGCGCGCGATGGAGGCGAGATAGATCCTCAGCTGATTTTTCAAACGGCAGGGTGCCGGCGGCGTCAGGTCGTTTGGATTTTGCAAAATAGCTGCGCTGTGAGAAGTCTTGTGCTACCCCGGTCAGTGTATTGTTGTTGATGTCGTCGACCAGCTTGGCAAAAGTCTCAACGCCAGCCGCCAGACATTTGGTGTTCAGCGTGAGACTGATTTCGTCAGGGTTGATGTCGAAATGTGTCTGGCTGTAGATTTTACCTTCATCTGCGCCTTCAGTGATTTCGTGCCATGTAACGCCGAATGTTGTCTCACCTTCTAGAATAGCCCATGTCGGTGCGTTTAGACCTGCCAGTCTTGGAAGTGGGCCATCATGGAAATTGATGGCGCCCCGTCGCGCTTTCTGCCAGACCGGCTGCGGTATCATTCGCAGGTTGGCGATGCTGAACAGCCAGTCGTAATCGAGGTGCCCAACGGCTTTCTCGAGGTCGTCACCCCATTCGATTACTGGAATAGACTGTTGTGTTGCCCAGTCTTTTGCCGCATCGTTGCTTGACACAACTGCAGTTATCGCAAAGCCTTTATCTCGGAGCAAAATGCCGCACTGCACAAGTAAAGCTTCATTGCCAATCAAAATACAGCTGAACATCTAGACGTATACTCCGAAACAACAAACGCCACTGAATATAGGTAATATTTCGCTGGGCAGATTATAAAAAATAGATTTCGCAAAACGAAATCGTGTTGCAAAATAAGCTTGTTGCCCGCATAATTTGTATCAGGTTGAATTATTTTCCCTGATAATTCAATAGAGATATTCAGTATTTTGTGAAATATATTTGTTGTCGTGAGCGTTGTTTGGGCGCTACGTATCTATTTATTGTGCATTTTCAAAAAATCATCTCTCCCGCTTTTACAGTGCTTGAGCAGCGCGATTTGTAACTTGAGTTTTGTGTGTGTTTGGAGTGGCGTAATGAAAGTAGGTTATTTCCTGAATACTTACCCGGTGCCGAGCGCCACTTTCATTCGTCGCGAGATCGAAGCCCTTGAAGTTCAAGGGCAAACAGTATTGCGCTTCGCGGCACGACGATTTTCAGACAAGCTGGTCGATCAAAAGGACATCGCTGAAGCCGAAAAGACGGTTTATATACTTGAAGGCAAATTGCCAGACCTGACGATAGCGACGATACGAGAACTACTTCTCAATCCGGTTGGAATTATCAAGGCGCTGCCGACCTGGCGGAAATTGGTCGCGAACTCCGGAGGAGGGTTTGCACGCCACGCTGCATATCTGATGCAGGCGGCAAGTTTTCGCCAAAAAGCCTCTCGTGCAGGCATCGACCACGCCCATGCCCATTATGGTACCAACGCCGCAGCCGTAGTCATGCTCGCCCGGCTGATGGGCGGCCCCCAATACAGTTTCACAGCCCATGGTCCTGATGAGTTCCTTGACACGTCTGCAAACAGCTATGCACTCAAGATCAGGCATGCATCTTTCGTCGTCGCCATTTCCAATTACTGCCGATCCGTCCTGCGTGATCTTAGCCAGACCGATGAGGACCGGAAAAAGATAGAGATTGCGCGTTGCGGCCTGAATCTCGAGGATTTCAAGCCTTCTGCGCCAATCACCGCCGACAATTTCAACATTGTCTGCGTCGGCCGCCTCTGTCCCCAGAAGGGTCAGGTCCACATTCCTGCCGCCGCCGCCGCCTTGCGCGATGAGTTTCCTTCGCTTCGTATAACCCTGATCGGCGATGGCGAGAGCCGGGCGGAGATCGAAGCGGAAATCGCCCGTCACGGTGTTGGCGAGCAAGTGATCCTTAAAGGTTGGGCTTCCAACGAAGAAGTGAGGACCTTCATTGCGACCAGTCGCGCATTGTTGTTGCCAAGCTACCATGAAGGCCTGCCGATCGTGTTGATGGAAGGTATGGCGCTTCAACGGCCGGTGATCACGACCACCATCGCTGCCATTCCCGAATTGGTGGATGACAAATGTGGCTGGCTTGTTCCTCCGGGTGACGATGCCGCGCTCGTCTCTGCCTTGCGTAATGTTTTATCCGCTTCGCCTGAGCGACTGGCGGAAATGGGGCAGGAAGGCCGCGTGCGCGTTGAGCGCATGCACGATATCAAGTCGCTTGCATCTGATCTTTCCCGGCTTTTCGGGCGTAAATCATGACGATCGCCCGAAAACAGAGACATGCAATAGGGTTCATCGTCACCCAAAAGGATGAGAAATGAGCGAAGCTGTGAATTTCTCCCAAAAGCGTGTTGTCACCGGAGCGATGTGGACCGTCGGTGCCTATGGCCTGTCGGTGTGCTTGCGGTTCGTGTCGAATGTCATTCTGTCACGTATCGTGGCGCCAGAAGTGTTCGGCGTATTGATGATCGTTTTCACGCTGAAAAACGGCATGGAACTTGTTACGGATGTCGGCATTGGCCAGTCCGTCGTCCGCAATCCGAATGCTGAAAACCGATCGTTCAAAAATACGGTCTGGACACTGCAATTTGTTCGCAGTTTCATTCTCTGCTGCATATTTTCCATAGCCGCATATCCGCTCAGCGCACTGTACGACATTTCTCCAAGCCTGCTGCAAGTGACAGCATTGAACATCCTGATCCTGGGCGCGGCGTCCACCTCGTTCTATTACATGCAGCGGCATATGATGCTGAAGCAGGCCAACCTTTTTGAGGTTGTTCTCGACGTTACGACCATCATCGTCACAGTCACGCTCGCGCTTATTCACCCAAGCGTGTGGGCGATTATGGTGGCAAACCTGATCTCTGCGATCATCCGTGCGACTGCCAGCTACATGCTGCCTCACGCCATCAACTGGTTCGAGTGGAACACGGCCTATGTTCGTGAGGTCCTGTCCTTCGGCAAATGGATTTTCCTGTCGTCACTGCTGGCATTCCTGTGCGGAAATTTCGACAAGCTGTTTTTGGCGCAGGCCGTTCCGCTGGCTTTGGTTGGTGTCTATTCGATTGCGCGTATCATTGCCGATCTGCCGGGGACCCTGATCGGCCGCATCAGCTTCCAGCTTGTTTTTCCGCTGATTTCTGCAAGTGCCAGTGAAGCACGGCCCGCACTTATTCAGCAGGTCAGCCCGCTTCGCTTCAAGCTGTTGCTGCTTGCCGCAACCTCGATTGCGATCGGTATTGCGACTGCGGATTTTGCAATCTCAATTGTCTATGATGCACGTTACCATGATGCCGGATGGATGCTGTCCATGCTGCTTGTCGGCGCGTGGTTTGGCATACTGAGCACAGTAAACGAATATACCATGCTGGGAGTTGGCAAGCCGGCCTACGGGGTGGCGGGCAATCTGCTTAAACTTCTGTCCCTTGTGGTGTTGTCCTATGCCGGGCAGGCATGGCTAGGTTTGGCTGGCGTTATCCTTGCGGTCATTGCAAGTGAACTGCTTCGCTATTTCCCAATCGCTTTTGGTCAGCGACGCGAGAGAATTTCTTTTCTGAGCCAGGACTTGCTGATCAACGCCATCTTCCTGGCATTGATCGCGCTTTTGTTGTTCATTCGCATAGAGCTCGGCTACGGAACTCCATTTGCCACCGTATCGATGGCAATTGGACATTCGTGAGATGGAAACACTCACGCAACCCTCGCCACATGATGTTGGTGTCGTCCTTATCGGTCGTAATGAAGGTCAGAGGCTCATCGATTGCATGGCTTCGCTCGGCGACCTTGCTGTCCGATCGGTCTATGTCGATTCCGGTTCAACCGACGGCAGTATCGAGGCGGCGCGCAGCATGGGGCTTACTGTCGTGGAGTTGGCGCCAGACGTTCCGTTTACCGCTGCACGGGCACGCAACGAAGGTTTTGCCGCGTTGCTGCGTATTGCTTCCGATGTCGAATTTGTCCAGTTCGTGGACGGTGACTGCCGGATCGTTGATGGGTGGATAAGAAAGGCGCGCGACTTTTTCCGCGATAAGCAGCGGGTGGCGATCGTATGCGGGCGCCGGAGGGAAATCTTTCCTGACGTCTCGATCTACAACCGCATTTGTGACGATGAGTGGAATACACCGGTTGGCGAGACAGAAGCCTGCGGCGGAGACTGCCTTATCCGCGTTAAGGCGTTTCGGGAGGTCAATGGTTACTCTGCTGATCTGATTGCCGGTGAAGAGCCGGAAATGTGCCTGCGAATGCGTGAGATCGGTTGGACAATCTGGCGTATCGACGCGGACATGACGCTTCACGATGCCAATATCAAAAATTTCTCGCAGTGGTGGCGACGTTCGGTTCGCGCCGGCCATGCCTATGCGCAGGTCGCGGCGCGTCACAGAACGTCCGATAAACGCATCTGGGTTCGCAATGTCAGGCGCAGCCTCTTTTGGGGTGGTGTGTTGCCTGCTGCGTCCTTGATCGGTGGCGCTGTCGTCCATCCCGCGTTTCTTGCGCTTCTGGCGCTTTATCCACTTCAGGTATTGCGATTGGCAGGGAAAACCGCCTCCAAAGATCAGAACAGATGGGCGGAGGCAGCATTGTCGGTGGTTGGGAAGTTCGCGGAAATGAGAGGCGTGGCGACTTACTACAGCAACGTTTTGACCAGTCGTCGCCACAGGCTGATCGAATACAAATAAGCAACTTATTCGCCTGGCTGTCCGCGATCAGTCCGCACCCATCCATTTCGATGTGCGCTGAGCAACATCTGCGGGGATCGTATCATTTGCAGACCAATGATCGACACGGCACGAAGGGCGTCCGACGGCGTCAAAATCGAGCGCCCATATTTAACCCACGCGATTAACGTCGTGCCGCAGACCAAGGCCAGATTGGCTGCTGCAATGAAGAGCGGGAGAGGGGCAAGCTTTAACGCCCAGGTAAAACCTGCAGTCATCAGCAAGGTTATAGCAAGCAACGGCAGAAAAAACGTAAGCGGCGGTATGGCCGTCGACAATGCACTCAATGCGGCAGCGATCCTGCCTCTGCGCAATGCCCTTGCAACGCCGGCAAGTGCCGTGCTTATCAATTCGAAGTGACCACCGATCCATCTTTGCCGCTGTGTGCTTAATCCTTGCACGGTGTCCGGAAACGGGCTCAGCACCACGGCGTCTTCGCAGAACACCGGTCCTGATCCGGCAATGGCGAGATCCAGACCCATCTTCATGTCTTCGACGAGGTGTCCGTGGGCGAGATCAAGGCCGCTGATAACCTCCCAGCGGAAAGCCATTCCGCTTCCCGTCAGATGGCAGGGAATGCCAAGGCGATTGAGCCCTCTCTGCCGAAGACGGTTTTTCAGCATGAATGCGAGTTCGGCAATCTTCAGGCTGAGCCCGGCGCCTGCCTTGTTTGTCATCAGATAAAGTGCCTGAACGGGTCTTTCTGTCTGCACGGTCGCTTCGGCGAGGAAGCCGATTGCGTCAGGAGAGGGAAAGCAGTCCGCGTCTATCAGCACGACGATATCCGGCGGGGCAGCCGACAGATATTTTACGCCGGCGTCCAGCGCATATCCTTTGCCCCTTCGAGTCGTATCGTTTCGCTCCAGTACTTCCGCACCAGCCATGCGTGCAATGATTGCCGTCCTATCCGAACAATTGTCGGCAACGACAAGCAAGCGATCGTTCACTGCCATCGCTGCGCGAATGGCAGTCAGGGACGCGCCCAGTCCTGCTTCTTCATTATGCGCTGGAACAAGAATAGCGATTTTTGGTCGTGATGCAGTCGATGGCTGTATCTTCGGTCGTAGCGATGGCAGTGCTGCCAATAACTGCGACGAATAGATAATCGCCAAGGAAAATAGTGCAATATTGATAAGCGATAAACACCAGAAGAAAAGAGACTGAGTCATAAGCAATACTCTGTGCCCAATTTGTTTGGCTAATCGAAATTGAATACACTGGCTTCAGGTGCTTGCAAACAGTTAAATATTATTTATATTCATAAATTATCGAAATTGCTTATAAGACAAACTCAATAGAATTCATACGGTTACTTACCAAGAGCAGCTATGAAATAAATATAGGCACGTTTTCTATTTTGCTATCAGCAATTTCGATCGGGGCCGCGTGTGAGAGAGTAAAGAGCGTCGCATGCAAGATCAGGATACCGCCTCACCAAACGACATCGCAATCATCGGCATGGCTTTAAGAGTGCCGGGCGCCAGAACGACAGATGAGTTCTGGCAAAACCTTCGATCAGGCACTGAATCCATTCGCAACCTTTCGGAAGACGAGCTGATTGCCGCTGGCGAGAGCCAGGCTCGAATGCTCGATCCCAAATATGTTGCGCGGACATCTGATATGCCCGACATGGAGATGTTCGATGCTGATTTTTTCGGGCTGAGCCCGAAAGAGGCTGCGATCATGGATCCGCAGCACAGGCAGTTTCTGGAATGCACCTGGGAAGCAATGGAGGACGCGGGGCGTACTCCAAACACAATGCCTGGGCCAGTCGGTGTATTTGCCGGCTGCGGCATGGGCAGCTATTTCTATTTCAATGTCTGCAGCAACAGGCAGTTGCTAGAGCAGACGGGCATGTTCCTGCTTCGCCATACCGGCAATGACAAGGACTTTCTGTCTACGCGGGCGTCGTTCTCCTTTGATCTGCGCGGGCCGAGTGTGAATGTGCAGACGGCCTGTTCCACCTCGCTTGTCGCTGTCCACTATGCCTGCCAGAGCCTTTTGAGCGGCGAGTGCGACATGGCTCTTGCGGGCGGCGTGACAATTGAGTTGCCGCATCGGCGCGGCTATATTTATCACGACGGCGAAATTCTCTCTCCCGATGGCCGCTGCAGGCCGTTCGACCATCGCGCCGCTGGCACTGTGTTTGGCAGCGGGGCAGGGGTGGTTGTGCTTCGACGGCTGTCCGATGCCTTGGCAGATGGCGACATCATTCATGCAGTCATAAAAGCCTCGGCAATCAATAATGATGGTGCCAGCAAGGCCGGTTATCTCGCGCCAAGCGTCACCGGGCAGGCAGAGGCGATTATCGAGGCGCAGGGGCTTGCAGGCATCAGTGCAGAGACGATCCAATACGTCGAATGCCACGGCACCGGCACGGCACTTGGAGATCCGATCGAGATCGAGGCTCTGACCCAAGCGTTCCGTCAGACAACAAACCAGAAAGGTTTTTGTCACGTCGGGTCGGTGAAATCCAATATTGGTCACCTCGACACTGCCGCTGGTGTTGTCAGCCTGATCAAGACGACCCTTGCGCTCAAGAACGCTGAAATACCGCCCACTCTCGGCTTCGAGAAACCAAATCCGTCAATCGATTTCGCCAATAGTCCGTTTGTTGTCGCAAGCCAGTTGACCAACTGGCCTGATACAGACGGACTGCGTCGCGCTGCGGTCAACTCGCTTGGGGTTGGCGGAACAAACGCCCATATCGTTTTGGAGCAGGCTCCCTATGTCGTGCCTGTTGACGACATCGCCAATGATGAACCGGCCATCCTGCTTTTCAGCGCAAAACACCGCAAGGCTCTCGACGGGGCTACCAAACGTCTCGGTGCGGCGTTTGCAACAAATTCGGGGTTGAGGACGGTAGACGCAGCCTTCACCTTGCATCAGGGACGGGCGCAGTTCGAGCATCGGCGCGTTGCGGTGGTTCGTGACTGCTCGGATGCTGTCGCCGTCCTGTCTGGCGACAATCCGAAACGGATGTTTACACATTCGGCGATTGAAAATCCCGTGGGAGCTGTTTTTCTGCTTCCCGGCGGAGGTGCCCAGCATGTTGGCATGGCACGTCGTCTCTTCGAGGAAGATGCGCGCTTCCGCAGTTTCGTGGAAGAAGGTTTTTCCTATCTTGAGCCGGCGATCGCCGATGAAATCCGTGCAGTATGGTTGGCCAGTGGCGGTGACAAAACAGCTGAAGGTAAAACGTTCCTACGTCCGTCTCTGCAACTGCCTGCCATATTGATCGTCGAGGTCGCCATTGCACGGCTTTGGAAGGACTGGGGTGTCAGCCCCAAGGCGCTGATCGGTCACTCCATGGGCGAATATGCAGCAGCCTGCATTTCGGGCGTGATGAGCTACCGTGACGCGGTCAATCTCGTGCGTCTGCGCGGCGAATTGTTCGATATTGTCGAGCCCGGTGGCATGTTGAGCGTACCGGTTTCGGTTGAAACACTAAAGTCCCTGCTGCCAGCGTCGCTGGATATCGCGTCGGTCAACGCCCCGGAACTTTGCGTCGTGTCCGGACGGGATGAAGACCTCGCCCTGTTTCAAGCCGAGTTGGCGGGAAAAGGTATTGATGCGTCCCGTGTTGCGATTGATATCGCGGCACATTCGCGCATGCTGGACGGCATATTGCCAAGGTTCGAAGCGTTTGTGCGCAGTATCCGTCTCAATCCGCCGACTATCCCGATCATGTCCAACCTTGCCGGACATTGGCTGACGAATGCCGATGCCTGTGACCCGACCTACTGGGTCAGGCATCTGCGATCCACCGTCCTGTTCAACGATGGTATGGCGCGGCTATCGTTGCAGCCCGGTCAGGTCTACATTGAAATAGGGCCTGGCCGAACCTTGTCATCGCTGGCAAAAATGCAGACGAATATCGATGCGAACCAGGTGATCAACACCTTGCCGCATGCCGATGACGATACGGATGATCGTCTACACTTCCTTTCGGCAATCGGTCGCGCCTGGGCGACCGGGATTGAGGTGGACATCTCGCGGTCCTGGAAGGGACGTGATCCGCGCCGCGTTCAGTTGCCAACCTATGCGTTTCAGCATCAGCGCTACTTCATTGAGCGGGTTGTGGACAACTCGGTCCCTATTACCAGTGATGATGCTCCCTTGTTGCGGCAGGAAGACATGTCTGACTGGGGCTATCGACCGATCTGGAAGCAGGTACCTTGCGATGTCGCGATGGATGCGAGCATGGAGCCGCGTTCATGGCTGATTTTCCTTGATGACACAGGGCTGGGAGAGCGATTGGTTGGCCGCTTGCGGTCTTCAGGCCACCACGTTGTGACCGTTACGGCGGGCGATGGTTTCAGCCGGATTGATGCTTCGTCCTATAGTCTGTGTCCTGAAGAGGGCCGTGGGGGCTATGACGCCCTGTTCGCCAGCCTCAGTGAAGATGGTGAGGTGCCCGCCAATATCGTCCACATGTGGCTGGTGACCGGTGACGAAAATCACCGACGTGCGTCCAGCTTCTTCGACAGAATACAGGAGCAGGGTTTCTATAGCCTCCTGCATCTGGCGCAGGCCATGGGCGATGCTGGCGTGGCGGGCAGTCACCTGACCGTGCTGACCAACGGCATGCAGCGCGTGGGCGATGAGACGCTTGCCTATCCCGGTAAGGCGACCGTGCTTGGCCCTGGTCTGGTGATACCCAAGGAGCTTGAGCGCACAACCGTACGGATGGTCGATATCGAGCTTTTCGCAAAGCCCAAACTCAACGACAGGCCGGGCCTGCAAAAGCTGCTCAAACTTGTCGGCGATGTTCCGAGCAGCCAGACCGGAGATGTCCTCGACCAGTTGTGGGAGGACCTCTGCGTTTCTCCGGCCTCCGAAACGGTCGCCTATCGCAAAGGGCGCCGCTGGGTTGCAAGTCATGAACGCCTGCCGCTCAAACCGTCCGATCCAACACAGCAATTCCGCCATAAGGGCACATATTTGCTGACAGGTGGTTTAGGAGATCTTTCGCTTGTTGTGGCGAGAGAACTGGCAACACAGTTTTCCGCGCGTCTGGTGTTGCTGGGCCGAACCGAGTTGCCTGAACGGTCGCAATGGACGTCTTATCGGCGTATGCATTCCGGCACGAACAAGGTAAGCCGGGCGATTGCTGCAATAGAAGAGCTTGAAGTGCTCGGAGCCGAGGTCATCTACCGCGTCGCCGATGTGCGCAACGTCGAGCAGATGACCGCAGCAGTTGAGGCCGCAAAGAACCGATTTGGTAGTCTCAACGGTGTGTTGCATACCGCCGGTATTGTCAGAGACAATCTTATCCAGCTGAAATCATTCGATGAACTTGAAGATGTGTTGTCGCCGAAAGTCTATGGCACATCCGTTCTCGCCCGTGTCCTGGAAAAGGAACATATTGATTTTCTGGTGCTGTTTTCTTCGACCAGTACCGATACGGCGCCCGTCGGTCAGGTGGACTACGTCGCAGCCAATGCCTATCTCAATGCCTATGCGGAGAGCCGTAGTGGCGATCAAAAACGTCAGACAGTCGCCGTGCATTGGGGCGTCTGGAACGAGGTCGGCATCGCGGCTCGTGCGTCCCTTAATCCTGGATCAGCCTCGGCGACATCCAAAGAGCTGATCGTCGCAAAAGGTCCCGTGTTCGAACGTTGGGTTGAAGATGCGGATCAAACCCAGTGGCTCGAATTTTCGGCGAGCCCCGCTACCCACTGGATGTGGAATGAACATCGGCTTGTTTCAGGTGAGGCCATTCTACCGGGAACCGGTTATATCGAACTGCTGGCGCAGGCCGCCAATGAATATGGCTTCGCCGGAGGTTTTGAAATCGAGGATCTGATCTTCGTTTCGCCACTCAGCATTGAAGATGAGGCAACGAAGTCAATCCGGGTTCGGTTTGAACAGGATGGGAATGACTATCGCGCTTTCATTTGTGCGGCAGATCTAAATGGCGGTTCCAATTCCATTCGCCTCCATGCGGAAGCGTCGGTGCGACTTGCCCCTCCGTCGGTCTTGCCGCCAGTGCAGCTTTCGTTGGGCGACAGTCACTGGACAACCAGACGTCGCGCCGCAGACGGCGCGGCATTGCGTTCCGCACAAGAGGACAATATCCGCTTCGGCTCACGCTGGTCGGTTCTGCGTGCCCTTTCGATCGGGAAAGGTGAGGCGCTTGCGCAACTGTCGCTCTCCGAGGACTATGCTGGCGACATTGAGACAGGATTACGCTTCCACCCGGCACTTCTCGATATTGCGACCGGCTACGCAATGGAGCTTATTGAGGGGTATGCGTCGTCCGGAGTGCTGTGGGCACCGATGTCTTACGGCTCTATTCGGATCTATGAAAATCTGCCGCAACAGGTTCTGAGCCATGTCAGGCTGTCAAAGGGCGGGAATTCGGGTCCAGATTATTCCGCTTTCGATGTGACCATTACGGCGCTGGATGGTTCAGTCATTCTGGAGATCGAACGTTTTACGATCAAACGTTTGGCTAATGATCTCAGCTTGAGCGTGGCTTCTGCCGGAGCCGCAAGTCATGGCGAAGTCGGAGCACCGCCTTCTGCCGCAGCACTTGAACTTGCCGCACAGGTTCGCCAAGGCATCATGCCCTCTGAAGGGTTCAACCTGCTGTCTCGGGTGCTTGCAACACGACGACCTCAGGCCATCGTCTCCAGTCTACCGCTCGACAAGTTGCGCGAAAGGGCTGCTCGGCGAGTTGATACGCGGGCAAGTCCGTCTGCCCAGCTTTTCGAGCGGCCAGACCTTGAGAACGACTATATTGCGCCACGGAACGATGTCGAGCGAACACTTGCCGGTTATTGGAGTGAGTTGCTGGGGGTTGAGAAGATCGGTGTCAGCGACAACTTCTTCGATGTCGGTGGACATTCACTCATCGCTGTGCGCCTGTTCCGGATGATCCACAAAACCTATGGGATCGATCTGCCCATTTCGGTTTTGTTCCAGGCGCCCACTATTTCCGAATGCGCAGAGCTCATTGGCAAGAATGCAGCGCCCGCCGAAAGTGCGGATACTGCTGAAGCGCCTGAAGAGGCAGATACGCAGCGGATACATTTGGTGTCGATGACCACGACATCTGCCAAAGCTACGGCTACGCCGCTGTTCCTTTGCGCTGGCATGTTTGGCAATGTGCTGAACCTGCGCCATATTGCATTGCAGATCGGTAATGATCGGCCTGTCTACTGCTTGCAGGCTCGCGGGCTCTACGCAAATCAGGAGCCGCACGAGACATTCACCGAGATGGCGCGCGACTACCTCCGCGAGATACGCAGCGTCCAGCCGTCTGGCCCTTATCTTTTGGGAGGTTTCTCAGGCGGTGGGCTTGTTGCCTATGAAATGGCACAGCAACTGGAAGCTGCCGGAGAAACCGTCGAGATCATCATCATGCTTGATACGCCGCTTCCCGGCGATCCCGTTTTGTCGATGGCAGACAAAGTTCTGATCAAGGCGCAGGACATCAAGCGAGAAAGAGGTGCTTTTATCCGCAACTGGATAGAGCATAAGCGTAATTGGGCAAATTATCAAAGAACGCGATCAGATGCATTGCAGGCACCGGCAAAAACGGTCGAGTTGCACAACGAACGCGTTCACTCAGCCTTCTTGCGTGCCTTGGATCGCTATGAGGTCAAACCTTATGATGGACAGGTTTTGCTGTTAAGGCCAAAACTTGAACCGCGCTATCTGGTCACGGGTGGCAGACAGCTCAATGCCGATCGCGGTTTTGTTCGACACGACAATGGCTGGTCACCTCTCGCCCCAAACCTAGACGTTATCGAGGTGCCGGGTGACCACGATTCCATGGTTCTCAATCCGAATGTCCGCGTTCTCTCAGACAAGGTTCGACAACATCTCAAGCTATGTGACCAACGTGTCGTATCGATAAGCAGACCGATTGCGGCGGAGTGATCCGCGATTTGAACGCCCCTGCGTGAGAGATCGTCGCCAAGAAGTTCTCTCATTTTGGCGACGATTTTTTCGGTCTTGTTGGCGCCTTTGGACGTCACGGTGGAGAAATTTACCGTGACGTCTTCGTATCTTTGCAAGACGGTTCATGCACGGCCGCGGCGGATATCGATGAAGCGGTTGAGCAGAATGGCGGCGACAATAATCAGGCCGGTGACAGTCATCTGATAGAAAGAGCCGAGACCGAGCAGGTTGAAGATATTGCGCAGCACCTGCAGCAACATAACGGCAAAAAAGGTGCCGAGCACGCCGCCGCGACCACCGAAAAGTGAGGTGCCGCCGAGCACAACAGCCGCGATTGCATCGAGCTCAAGGCCCTGTGCAGCAGTCGGTTGACCAATACGCAGGCGTGATGTCAGCAAAATTCCGGCAAGCGCGCTCATGACGCCTGATGCCGTAAAGACAAGGATAAGAATACGCGTCGTTGGCAATCCAGACAGACGGGCAGCCTCCGGATTTCCGCCCGTTGCATAGACAGATTCACCAAAAACGGTCAGTCGCAAAAGAGCACCGGCGGCAACACACAGTGCTACGAAAATTATCCCCATGGTGCTGACCTGGATTCCAGGTAGCAGGGGCACCATCGTTGACGAGATGGCTGCGAACTCTGGCGGCAGACCGGCAACCGGCGTGCCGTTGGTCAGCAGATAGGTTATGCCGCGAAATGATACGAGGCCTGCTAGCGAGACGATAAAACTGGGAACGGCAGCAAAAGCGGTGATCGCCCCGATCGACGCGCCAGCAACAGCACCGGTGAAGATGGTAATTGCCAGGGCAGGGACGATGGGCATGCCCCCTGCCAACAGCACGGCAACAAGCATGCCGCAAAGCGCGGTAACCGAACCGACCGAAAGGTCAATATTTCCAGTGAGAATGACAAATGTCATGCCAATGGCGACAACGCCAACGACCGCTGCCTGCTGAAACAGATTGGAGATATTGGTCGGCGTGAGGAAGTTCGGCGACAGTATTGCCGCGATAGCGACCACGACAAGGAAGATAACGATGAAGTTATATTCGATCGCCAGATCCACGAGGCGGCGCGAGGAGGAGCGTTGCAATGGCGTTGTTCCCGTTACGGTATCAGTCATGATGATGTTCTCCCAGGATCTGGTGACGCAGGATCGTATCGTGATCTGTGCTGGCCGGGTTGAACCGTGCGATGTTCCGCCCTTCGTGGAAGACCCAGATTGTATCGCAGGCGGCGTAAAGCTCATCCAATTCGGAGGACGCGACGATGACGGCCGCGCCCTCAGAGGCAAGCTTGTCAACCAGCTTGTATAGGTCTGCCTTGGCACCGATATCGAGGCCGCGCGAAGGCTCGTCAAGCAGCAGCAGCTTTGCGCCCTTGATGATCCATTTGGCGAGAACGACCTTTTGCTGGTTCCCGCCGGACAATTGCAAAACCTTCTGTTCTGGTGCGCCGTATTTGGTTGTCAGCTGTTTCAAAACGGAAACGGTCTGCGCTTTCAGCTCTCCATGGCGAGCGAGAAATTTGCCTTGCATGGCCGGGAGAGTGGCATTGCGATAGATCGGTGCGTCGAGAATGAGCCCTTCCGTCTTGCGGTTTTCGGGCACCAGGCCCAGGCCCGCCCGGATCGCGTCGCGTGGCGACTTGGGATTGAACGATTTGCCGTAAAGAGACATTTGCGATTGAGCCGGGTCTGCACCAAATAGAGCCTTCAGAAATGACGTTCGGCCCGAACCGTTCAGTCCGGTTAATCCAGCAATTTCACCACGACGCAATTCAAAATCGCGGATTTCCAGCTTGTGTGCTCCCACAAGACGGTCAACTCTCAGCACGACATCGCCGGTCACGGGTGCGCGCTCCTGCCGCTCAATCAGCATGCGGTTACGACCCAAGATCGCTTCGACCAGCGCACTGTCCGGAGTGCCTGCGACATCGAAGGTTTCGATCGTCTGGCCACCCCGCAGCACCGTGACGCGGTCTCCGATCTCGCGAAGTTCACCGAGGCGGTGGCTGACATAAAGAATCGCAACGCCGCGCGTCGTCAGTTCCCGGATGACGCGGAAGACTGCCTTCAGTTCTGTTTCGTTCAACGCGGCCGACGGTTCATCCATGATGATGACCTTGGCATCCCGCGTTAGCGAGCGCGCAATTGCCGTCAGTTGCTGGTTGGCAATTGACAAATTACCAACCCGGTCTTCTGGAGAAAAGGAAGCCTTTATCCTGGCCAATGCTTCAAGGGCGCGGGCACGCCGTTCTCGTTTGTTCAGAAACCCGAAACTGGCGGGTGGATGGCCAAGAAACAGATTTTCAGCGACGGTGAGCTGCGGAACAAGATCAAGTTCCTGGTAGATCATTGAAATTCCGGCCGCTGCGGCCTCAGCCGGTGCCTTGAAATTCACCTTTTTGCCTTCGACCCAGATGTCCCCGCCGGAAGGCGAAAGAGCGCCAGCGATCAATTTGAGAAAGGTGGACTTTCCGGCACCGTTCGCACCCAAAAGACAATGAACTTCACCTTTTCTGACCGAAATATTTGCTTCGGCGAGGGCCACGATATGTGGTGGGAATTTCTTGGAGAGTTGTTCTATCCGGAGTACGTCTTCCATCAGGCAGCTTCCTCCAGAATTTTGCGGGCTGTTCCTTCATCGGTCACCAGATCTGTGACGTAGCCGGCCCGAAGGCAGGCGGCGGTGATCAGGTGCTTGTCCTCACCGGCCGCGACACCGATTACTCTTTCCTTGTGTGCAAGCGCCTCCAACCTCAGGCCGATAGTTCGATCATCAAGCTGGCGATCTGCAATCTTGCCATTCCGGTCAACGAAACGCCCCATGATATCGCCAACGGAGTTCAGCGTTTTCAAGCGCGCAATATCGTGGTCATCGAGATACCCCGAGCCAAGCAAAACGGACTGATGGGTAAGGCCTCCAAGACCGAAGCAGACAACGGGCGCCTCATCGGCAAGTCTGAGGACACGCCCGATTATCGGGTCATGTTCAAGAGCCTCCCGCGTCGAGCGTGATCCCATTATCGCCGGCACGGGCAAAAGCGTGGCGCGCCCGGGTGCTGACTGTGCAAACTCCTCGGCAACTGCTGAATTTCGGCTGGTGGTCGTCGTTAGAGCTGTCGAGCCGTTGACAAGAACGACATTGAGGCCAGGGCACCAGTCTTTTGGCAAGGCGCGGGCAACCGCTGCCATCGTGCGCCCCCAGCTGACCCCCATGAGAGATGGTCTGGGATTGAGGCTGACAAGATGGTTCGCGGCGGCTTGCGCAACGCTGTCAATTATGAGGCTTGGTTCTTCGATATCGACCGTCGGGACAACGATTGCTTCTCTAACGCCAAAATGGCGCTGCAATTCGACTTCCATTGATGTTCGCCGACCGGCGCGAGGCGTGATTTCGATCCGGACGACACCGTTCTCCTTGGCCTCCACCAATAGGCGGCCAACCTGCCAGCGGGTTAGACCAAGTTCATTGGCAATGTCTGATTGGGTGCGATCCAAATCATAGTAGAGTTTGGCCACCTGCACCATCAGATGGTCGCGCTGTTCATTGACGGGTAGGCGGGCAGAGTAGGGGTTACGTTCTGCCATGTTCACGTTCCCATCTGCCGACGGGCAAGCTGGTGTAATGTCGGGCGCAACTGCTCGGTTGCCTCTTGATACAGAGGAAGCGTACGTTCGAACCATTCAGCGCGATCTGGATTGGGCAGTAGCTCGCTTGCAGGTGCAACACACGCTTTCGCGGCCGTTTTCAGATCGGGAAATACGCCAATCGCGGAGGCGGCAGCCACCGCTGTTCCAACGAGAGAGAGATTGTCTTCGCGGGCGACGTGGACCGGCAGTCCGAGCGCATCGACTGTGGCCTGCAGCCATGCGGCATTCTTGACGATGCCGCCTGCCATCATCACCCGTTCAACTGCCACACCTCGTGCTTTAAGAACCGACAGGACATTTGC
The DNA here is from genome assembly GCF_024810055.1 of Rhizobium sp. BIGb0125. Classification (NCBI taxonomy): domain Bacteria; kingdom Pseudomonadati; phylum Pseudomonadota; class Alphaproteobacteria; order Hyphomicrobiales; family Rhizobiaceae; genus Rhizobium; species Rhizobium sp. BIGb0125. The sequence continues at coordinate 366,853 of NZ_JANUDV010000006.1, read as the reverse complement.
GGAACCAAGCGCAATTGAATCGATTGCCGCCGCGTAAATGTCGGCGCGTGTGTGGCCTAGCGTCAGCCCCATCAGCACGCCGCGCAAGGACGCGTCACGATAGGGTGTGCGATTACCCATCATATAGTCCAGAGCAAGCAGGCCTTCGGAGCGGTGCGGCGTAGCGGCAACATCGGCAATCATCGCCGCATGTCCATTTTTGTCGAGGCCGAAAATTTCATCGGTCAGCCAATTGAGCATTGACCCGGCGGCAACCTGACCACATTCCACAAGCCAGCGGCCATCGGTCAGTGCATTCGGGTAGGGGCCCCAGAAACCGGAAACGTCTTCCTCCTGGGCAAGTTGCACCAGCTGGACGATAGACGTGCCACCGATGAACAGCATGCCGCCGGGTTCGACCGTGTCTGCACCGAGAATGCCGATATGAGCGTCGATGCCGCCCTGCGCTACGACCGGCAGGTTATCAAGACCCAGTTCAGCGGCCATTTCGCTGCGCATCGTGCCGATAATTCCGCCGACAGGAACGATGCGCTGCGGCAAACGCTCCAGAAGATCTGGAATTCCGAAGGCTTGATAAATCTCCGGGACAAAACGATGGTTCTGGCTGTCGTAATTCCATTTGCAGGCTGCATTCATGCGCGAACCGACCCATTCACCCGTCAGGTCGAAGTTGACGTAGTCGAGCGCTTCGCAAATCACTTCGGCCTGCGACCAGAGCTCCGGCGCATGGTGTTTCAACCACATTGATTTGGGCACAAGCCACTCGACAGCGTCCGAGCCACCGCAAAACCGCATGACCTCATGGTCAAGCGATGCCGTCTGTCGTGCCTCAGCATCGGCGCGACAGTCCATCCACAGTATTGCTGGCGAAAGCGGGGTACCATCACGCAGACACACCGCGACCGTGGAGGAGGTTGTCGCGCAGCAGACTGCATCAACTGTCTTTCGCCCTGCTTTTTCAAGGGCGGCACGGCCAGCATGACGAAGGGCTCTGCGCCAATCAGTCGGAGATTGTTCAGCCCACCCGGCTCTCGGGTAATGGGTCGCATAGGCTGCGTCGGCCTGACCGAGCATCTGACGGCGTTCGACGTCGTAAACACCTGCTCGTACGCCACCGGTGCCAAAATCGAAGCTCAAAATATGAGCCATGTTCGATTGTCCTCCCCAAATTGCCAGTTATGACGGCCCGGCCTCCAACCGGGTTTTGTCCGTCACGGGCGAAACATGATCTTCGAGAAAAAGAAGCCACGGTCGTTGCGAAGCCGCTCGAAAATTGCGGGTAATTCATCGAGTGCAAGATCGTGGGTTATCATGAATTCCCATTTGAGGGCTCCGGAGGCAAGCTTGTCAAGCGCAACCGTCCATTGTGGGCCGGGGTAGGGAGCACCAAACGAATTCCACGAACCATGCAGCGAGACTTCCTGACGAAGGAAGTGTTGGAAGGTGGCATTGGAAAGAGGCACTTCGCCAACCGGAATGCCGATAAAGGCAACGTGACCGCCTGGTGCTGCAAGCTGGACCGCTGTCCCGATTGAACTTGGATGCCCGGCCGCCTCGATGATGATATTGCACAGAAGATCTTTCGGGATCCCGTCAGTCGATAGCAATGTATGTGTCGCGCCGGCCTGACGAGCCAACTCAAGCTTTTCTTTGGAAATGTCGATCGCAACAACCTCGGTTGCTCCCATCAACAGCATCCACTGAATGGCAAAAAGCCCGATTGGACCACAGCCGATGACCGCTCCGCGATCACCCATCGTCACGCCGCCCGCCTTCCAAATGGCATGTAGCGCGATCGACGCCGGATCGACCATTGCGGCCGCACGCGGGTCGCAGTTTGCCGGAACCTTCATAAGGTTGCTGACCGGAGCGCAAACATATTCCGCGTAGGCTCCATCCCGACGAGAGCCGAAATAGTCGTAATTGCGGCAGCGAGAGAAGTTGCCGGTGGCGCACTGGTCACAACTATTGCACGGAAGCATCGGAGGAACCGTGACCAGTTCACCAATCTTGAAATTGGGAACACCCGGACCGAGTTCTTCGATAACGCCAGAAAATTCATGACCACAGATAATCGGCATCTTGTGGGCACCTTTGGTGAGCATTCGCGGCAAATCCGAACCACAAACGCCGACGGCCGCGACGCGTAGGAGGGCTTCTCCTTGTCCCGGCACGGGTTTGGCAACGTCTTCGAGGCGGATATCTCCGGGCGTGTGGAGTACGGCTGCACGCATGATTTTGCTATCCTTCAGATACACCGAGGCAATCGTCGGGCTGGGGCGCCGACGCTCATTGACAGATAAGATCAATCAGGAGGGGCAAAGCCCCTCCTGTCTGCTTGGGAGTTATTGGTTGAGAACCTGCGGACGGTATTCCGCAAACAGTGCAGAATGCGGGAACTTGCCGACATTTTCCGGGGTTACCAGTGCCGTACCGGCATCGACAAAGGTCGGAACCGTTTTCTTGGCGGCGGCTTCAAGTGCGACTTGAATGGTGACGTCACCCAGATACTGCGGATCGTTGAGAGCCGTCGCCACATATTTCCCACCAGAGCTCATGGTCTGCAGCGCTTCCGACAGTCCATCGACCCCCGCAACCAGAACATCGTCCCGGTTGTTTTCCTTCAAGACCTGCATAGCACCAAGTGCCATGTCATCATTATGGGCGTAGATAACCTTGACATCAGGATGGGCTTGCAAAAGGTCCTGCATTGCGGTGACCGCATTGGCGCGGATGTACTCAGCGTAAGGCCCTTCGACGATTTTGTGGCCACTATCCTTGATCGCATCGTGGAAGCCGTCTCGACGGTCCATCATCACGGCGCCACCTGCGTCACCCTGGATTTCGATGATTTTGGCATCGCTGATGCCATCTGCCTTCAGTTTCGCAACGACGGCTTCTCCAACCAGTTTGCCCATAGCCTTGTTGTCGCGCCCGACATGGGCCGCCACGGTGCCACCACGCACAGGTCGGTCGACCGTTATGACAGGAATACCTGCCGCTGCTGCTGCATCCAGAGACGGTGCCACGGCATCCGGGTTGACCGGATTGATAATGATGGCGTTGACGCCCTGTGTAATGAGATCCTGAATATCATTGTTCTGCTTCGACACATCGCCGTTGGCATCCAGAAACACCAACGTGTCACCTGATGCCGCTGCTGCTGCCTCTGCACCATTCTTCAACTGAACATAAAATGGAGATTGCAGGGTAACCTGGCTAAAACCGATTTTGAGATCTTTGGCGTAGGCGGCCTGGCCGCCAAATGCGAGAATTGCGACAGTGGAAGCGGCTGCCGATAAGGTAGCCATGAAATGACGACGACTGTTCATATGATCCTCCCATGATCGTGAACGTGACGATTGCCCTCCCGGCAATCAGCATATGTGATATTTATTCACTTCTGCTGATTTAAGGGCAACATTTCTCGCCAGTGGTTGTCAACCGGAAGGCTGGTTTTTGACAAAATAAAATCTATCGCATTGTAATAACGTTCTTTTCTTAACGTCGGCTTGGCAAAAGTTCGAAATCGGCGACCGCGGTCTCCTGATTTGCGACGCCAACGCATTGCAACAAAATTTGCTAAAAACAACAAATGACGGAATTGGCCTTTCTTTGCTGCGGTAATTTTGCTTTCGTGACGTGTTTGGATGCGCATTTCAATAAGGCGCATGCCCGACAGCTCAACACACGCAGTGACCCCAGGATATGGATATAAAAGTTCCATAACAAATCTTATGCGATTTATGTTTGTAGCCGCAAAGTTGAAGTGTCCTGTTTCTGCAAAGTTGGAATGTCACACTCCCCGGGTCTGATTGGCATCTGGGAGATTGCAGATGGGATTGATAGCTATGAGCGAGTGCGATCTGCAGCGGATCGAGGTTTTGTCGAAGGTTGTTTCTGGGCGGATGACGACGGTGTCTGCGGCGCATGTTCTTGATCTGAGTGAGCGCCAGGTGCGTCGGCTGCTGGACCGAATACGGAGTGGCGGCGCTGCGTCGATCCGGCACAAGGCGATCGGCCGACCCTCGAACAACCGGATCAGTGACGGGGTTCGTGATTATGCGATGGCGCTGGTTCGGGAACGTTATGCGGATTTTGGGCCGACATTGGCGACGGAGAAACTGGCTGAGCGCGATGGCTTGTCTGTGTCGCGCGAGACGGTGCGCAACTGGATGGTCGATGCTGGCATTTGGCTGTCGCGCAAGCAGCGCCGGACGTTTCATCGGCCACGGCTGCGACGCGAGGCGTATGGCGAACTGGTGCAGATTGATGGGTCGGAGCATCGTTGGTTTGAGGATCGCGGACCACCCTGCTCACTGCTGGTGTTCGTTGATGACGCGACTGGCAAGCTGATGCAGTTGCGCTTTGTGCGATCCGAAAGTGCCTTCACTTACTTCGAGGCATTGGAGCTCTATCTCCAGTGCCACGGCGCGCCGATTGCCTTTTATTCCGACAAACATTCGGTGTTTCGGGTGGCAAAGAAGGATGCCAGAGGTGGTCAGGGCGTGACGCAGTTCGGGCGAGCGCTTTGCGAGCTAAATATAGAAATTCTCTGTGCAAATTCGAGCCAGGCCAAAGGTCGCGTTGAGCGGATGAACCGGACGCTGCAGGACCGTCTGGTCAAGGAATTGCGGCTGGCCAGCATCGACGGCATGGAGGCTGGCAATGCTTTTTTGACCGGCTTTATGGAGGACTACAACGCCCGTTTTGCGGTTTGCCCTGCCCGATCCGAGGATTTGCATCGACCGATGAACCTGGCGTCGGATCGATTGAAAGAGATCCTCTGCAAGCGAGAACAGCGTTATGTCGGATCGCAGCTGACATTTTCCTATGAGCGACAGCGGATCATGCTGGAAGAAAGCGACGTCACGCGTGGCCTTGTTGGTAAATATGTCGAGACCTACGCCTATGCCGATGGCCGAATGGATGTGCGCTGGAAAGGGCATTGCCTGCCCTACACGGTGTTTGCCAAGGATCAGCGGGTGACGCATGCGGCGATCACCGAGAACAAGCGGCTCGGCGATGTTTTGGCCTATATCAAAGAACGCCAGGACGCGCAGGCAAAACCCGAGGTGAAGAGCAACAGCGACAAGAATGGTTATGTCAAACGCGTTCGTGGACCCGGTCGCCGCAAAGACTTCACCAACGAACCGGCTGTGATTGCGCGGCGAAAGAAGGCGCTGTCGCGGCAACAGGCTGCTGAGTGAGGCGTCTCAACGCTAAAGCCGAAGAGGTGTGTTTACCACCAGCCCCGATCTGATCTTGCAATCGGGATCAGCCGCTCAGATCGGGGCTGATCGGACATTTCTACTTTGCAAACCGGCGGACATTTCAACTCTCCCGCCACAATGTTTGTAGCGTGGTACATTCCATTTTCAAATGCAACGAAGACAATAATGCCCCTGGTTTCTGCAAAGTTGGAATGTCACACTCCCCGGGTCTGATTAATGCCTGGGAGATTGCAGATTGGCTTGATAACGCTGACCACGCGGGAAATCTTTGGCGACGGATGGCGAAGTGCTCCCTAATCGCGGAGCGGATGAAAAACGACGTCGCCAAAAATCAAACCTTAATGGCCTCAAGGACCGCAACAGTCTGGCTGCGGGAAACCATATGTCTGCGCATATCGTCGAAGCAAGGACAAATATTCTCTGCGCGCATCAGTAAGTTTCGCCGCATATCCGCTCGGCTGTGAAAAATCATGGTTCGTTAAGGATCACGCCGCAAAAGCGCTGGGTGTTGCCAGATGGCTGCGGATGTCTGCCGTCAGATCGTGCAAGCTCGCATATCTGCGATTGTCGAGATCAATCACATGGAACTTCACGGCAATGAACCGCAACTTGTTGTCTTCAGCGATTGCTATTCCGACCGGCAGTCCGGCGTGTTCAATAACGTGTCTCTGCATATCCGTCTCTTTTCAGCGCGTTTTTCGACCTCGAACTAATCCACCTCTGCGATGTCACAGGTGCGTGCATTCGTGATGGAAAACGGCAACAACGGTTTTGCGTGATGTCGGTAATATTGCGGGCTGCGTCATATTTACGATCAACTGAAACGCGAACCATGATTTATCCTCACCCGGTTATTATCTATAAAATATATATACTATTTGGGTCGTGATGTAATGTCGAAAGTTCAAATTTTCGGAAGAAAAATCTAAATTTTCAATGATGTGATTGGATATAGAGTTATTTATCTTATCTCGGTTAGAATTAGGGAATAAATATTCGAGAGGTTGGCCCTATGTCTATCGCCAATATATTCCAACATGCTCGAAGGAGAGCCGCTCCATGGCAAAGTCGATGCATCTCACAGCGTTCATGCGTCCCGTCAGTCTGCATACCGGCGCGTGGCGATATCCGGGTTCCTATGCCGATGCGAACTTCAACTTTTCCCATTTGAAGTCATTCATTCAAAAGCTAGAAGCTGCAAAATTTGACGCGTTTTTTATGGCGGATCATCTGGCGGTTCTGAACATGCCTGTGGAGGCGCTGAGACGCAGCCACACTGTTACATCCTTTGAGCCGTTCACTTTGCTTTCGGCGCTGGCTGCCGTGACCGAAAAGATTGGCCTTGCCGCAACGGCGTCGACGACTTTTGACGAGCCGTATCACGTTGCTCGCCGGTTTGCCTCGCTCGATCATATCAGCGACGGACGCGCTGCATGGAATATTGTTACAACGGCAAACCCTGACTCCGCGCTCAACTTTGGTCTGGATAACCATGTTGATCATGGTGATCGATATGCGAGAGCGCGTGAGTTTTTTGATGTCGTCACGGGCCTGTGGGACAGCTTTGCTGATGATGCATTTATTCGCGATCAGGAAAGCGGCATCTTCTTTGATCCCGATAAAATGCACGTGCTTGATCACAAAGGCCCTGCCCTGCAGGTCAAGGGGCCTTTGAACATAGCCAGGCCTGTCCAGGGCTGGCCCGTCATCGTGCAGGCGGGCCAATCAGAGCCCGGTCGTCAACTGGCTGCTGAAACCGCAGAGGTGGTGTTTTGCTCGCCGCGCGATCTGGCCGCTGCAAAGCTCCTTTATGCCGATATCAAAGGCAGGATGCCAGCTTTCGGCCGCCGTCCGGAGCAACTGAAAATACTGCCCGCTGCTCTCATCGTGATTGCAGACACGGTGGAACAAGCCAAGGCCAAGCGCGCCAAGCTTGACAGTCTGGTGCACTATGACAGCGCTATCGCGTCACTGTCGATTGCTCTTGGCCATGATGCGTCCGGTTTTGATCCGGATGGCCCGCTGCCTGACATACCCGATACGAATGCAAGCAAGACCGGTCGCGAGCAAGCGATAAGGCTTGCAAGAGAGGACGCGCTGACGGTGCGTCAGTTGGCACAGCGATATGGTGGTTATGCTGGCCTCGCCTTTGTGGGCACGCCACAAACCATCGCTGATGAGATGGAAAAATGGTTGGCCGAGGATGCCAGTGACGGCTTTACAGTCGTGTTACCATATCTTCCGCAAGGGCTGGACGATGTGGTACTTCGGCTGGTTCCGGAACTGCAACGGCGAGGTTTGTTCCGCCAGGATTACGAAGGAACAACGTTGCGAGACCATCTCGGGTTGCCACGTCCCACCAACCGGTTTTTTGCGTAACGCTTTGTGGTTCGGTTGATGCCAGAAGTTGCTGCGGCAAGCGGAGGTGTCAGCGAGATGCTGCCGGGCAATGGGCGTAGTGATAGCCTTCTTGTCCCGGCGCTTTCAGCATACGATCACGCAGGATCGTGGCTTTGGGCGTGTTCTTGTCACGGCAGACAGCGGAGAATTTTCCGCGCAGGTCATCGGTATATTCAATGTTGATGACCTGATCTCCGTAGAAGCGTGTGTATTCGGAACACTCATCGAAACGATGGCATTCTTCTGCAACGGCGAAATCAAATCCGATTGTGCGGCGCTCGTCGTGGGAAAGCTGCGGTGTGTTCTTCTGACCCGCGGCCAATCCATTGCTGTGTGCGATCTCGACAAGCAGGCGCGCGAATGCCACCGCATCTTCCTGCGTCAACGCCCCTTTTGAGCGGCTAAAGGAATCGAGATTATCGAATTCGACGGCGTCAAAGCCGGCCTCCGCGCAGTGCGCTATGCTGGTGGCGAGCCGTTTTGCAATCTGTTCGCTGATCGCTGCAGATGAGATGTTCAGAAGATACTCATCTGGCCAGCCGGGATCGGCAAATGCTTTACCGTTTTTGCCAATAACCAAAAGCTCTTTTGGCCACGGGCTGTCCGGCTGGGTCTGAAAACCATTCACGTAACAAATATTGTAAAGGCCTTCGGCTGGCATCGCCGTGCTGTCGCGCGCCACAACAGTAACGCCAACGGGAGGCTCATAACTGCCGCCCAGTTGATAGTCTGGAATTGCCCTACTTGGTATGGGCTTAACACGCTGATTTTGCTCAAGGCTGAATACGACTTGTGGGTGCAGAATAAGAGTTGTTGCCAAAAAAAGTCGCTTCAATTTTCAATATCCCTTGGCCTAATCAGAGGTGCGCGCAAGACCTTAGCCGTTGTCGTGGCGAGTTGAAACGGCAGGCTTGATGCCGAGTAGAGTACGGATGTTCGTTCGAAAAGCATGGGGGAAGTGACAACCTAATATGTTGCCTTTTTATTGTCTGTATCTGTGATGATCTGGTGCCAAGCACGACAGGCGGTCGCTTTCTCGGCTGGAAGATAATGATCCGCCGCCACAAGTCTCTCGCGAGCAAATGATGGGAAGTATGTTGACCAGATGAATTCAGTCGTAAGACGGCCCGGTGTCAGCCGCAGATCTGCCCGTCACCCCTTGACGCGCGGATAGTCGTAGGCATTGACCTTTGATGTGACGTAACCAGCACCGACGAGGGCTTCGGCTATCTTGATTGCTGCCGTCACGCCATCAATCACCGGAACACCGGTCGCCTCGCGCAGACGATCGCAGAGCGCCGACATGCCAGCGCAACCGAGAATGATGGCCTCGGCGCGGTCTTGCTGTTTGGCCGTTTCAATTTCACGGATCAGCAACTGCTCTGCCATGGCTGGGTTTTCCTCCAGTCCAAGGACAGGCAAATTGATTGCCCTGACTTTACGGCAGTGACGATCTGCGCCGTAATCACTCACCAGATCTTCGATGATCGGGATGGACCGGGGCAATGTGGTGATGATCGAAAAGCGGCGACTGATGGTCATCGCCACCTGTATCGCCGCCTGGCAGATGCCGATGACGGGGCCGCGCGCAACTTCTCTGGCCGCGTGCAGGCCGGGATCATCGAAGCAGGCGATGACATAGGCCTCAATGCCCAGACGTTCGCCCTTGCGAATTTCCTCCAGCATGCCTGGCACAGCCATTGCCTCGTCCGCGCCACCCTCGATGCTGATGGGGGTGTTTGCCGGATTAACGGCAGAAACCTCGGTGCCCGATTGTTTTACCCGCAACGCACTTGCCAGCGCCTGGCTGGTCATCGAAGCCGTGGAGTTTGGGTTGATCAGGCGAATATGCATCGTCGTGAACCTCTCAGGGCCTATTTGTCCTGCGGTTTGATGAAATCTGCGATCGGTGGTGCGCTCAGTTCAAACTGGCGATCCGAAGTGATGTAATTGTCGGCATGCAAACGCGCGATCGGCTGATACCGTTCTGGATCGACATAACGTCCCTCGGCATCAAGGCACTCTCGGTGAACATGCATGTGGAGGACTTCGCCAATCACCAGGGTGCGGCGGGGATAATCTATCAGACGTTCTACCCGGCACTCAAAGACGCAGGGCGATTGCGAGGCGTAACTAGCATCGATCTTGGCACATGGCCTGGCTGTCAGTCCGGCCATGGAGAGTTCATCGACTTCATTATCAAAGCCTAGCCCGCAGACCAGCATTTGCTGCGACAAGGTCATGTCGACCATGTTGATGGCGAACTCACCGGTGCGGCGAATATTGACCATCGTGTCTTTTTCTTCACCCGAAGATTGCGGCTGGATGCCAAGCACAACAAGTGGCGGGTCGTGTGAAAACACGTTGAAGAAGCTCATGGGCGCCGCGTTGTTATGGCCTGCTGCCGAACGGGTCGTCACCAGCGCTATCGGTCGCGGGCCGATGAAATTCGTCAGCAGGCGGTAGCGACTTTGTGGCTCAAGTTCGGTGAAGTCGAATTCCATGGTGAGATCTCAATTTCATAATTTACAATGATGTCTCATATTGTCGACAATAGTGCAATGAAAATCCTGACAATATGATTGACTTTTCTGGTCAGATTGCGCTTGTGTAATCCCAACAGGGAACAGATTTGATGACCGCACAGGCCGGACCGTCCACACAACACATTGTCGAAAAAGTCTGGTTGTCCATCGCTGAGCGCCGGCTTCGTCCCGGTGTGCAGCTCAAGGAAGAGCAACTGGCGACGATCTTTAATGTCAGTCGCGCCAAGGTTCGTCAGGCCCTCACCGCACTGGAGCGCGATGGCCTTGTCACAATCATTCCAAACCGCGGTGCCTTTGTTTCCAAGCCATCGGTAGAAGAGGCGCGGGATGTTTTTTTTGTGCGCCGAACGGTTGAACGTTGTGTGATCGAACGTCTGTGCAAGTCAGTTTCCAAAGCAGATCTAAAGCGATTGCGTGATCATGTTGCCAAAGAGCGTGTCGCCAATGCCCAGGATATTACGAGTGAAATCATCAAGCTTTCTGGTGGTTTTCACCTGCTTTTGGCGGAAACTCTGGGGTCGGACTTCCTGTTCACGACAATGCGGGACTTGATTGCCCGCTCATCGCTGATAACAGCCGTCTACCGCAATACCAACCGCTTCAATTGTGGGCCGGATGAACATGCCGAGATCGTTGAGGCGGTTGCTGCCAACGACGCCGAAAAGGCGGTGCATCTGATGGCGCATCATCTCGAGCATGTCGAATCCGAGCTAGACCTGAGCGAAATCCGCGATCTCTCCCACGATCTGCGCGCCGCCCTCGCCTGATATTTGCTGTGGTATCGGCTGTGAAATCCCGCTGGCTCGGCATCACGCACGAATGCGTCTGTCGTTCGGGGTGGCGATCGGCTGCGCCTGCCGGCTTCGGAAAATTCAGCGCAGCGATAGAGACGGGTGTTGTCAATCATGGAAAGATATTGTAGACAATACTGTACGCATTATCTTAGCCAAAAACAATAAAATGACAAGGGAAGTGCATCCAATCAAAAGGGGAACTGAAATGAATAGATGGACAGTTGGGAGCTGCATCGGTGCAGCCATCGGAATTCTGACAGTCGTTACAGCAGGCGTTGCCAGCGCCGATACACTCGACACGGTAAAGCAGCGCGGGAAGCTGGTTTGCGGCGTCTCTCTCTCCACGCCCGGTTTTGCTGCACCTGATGACAAGGGTCGCATGGAAGGTTTTGATGCGGATATCTGCCGCGCCATTGCCGCCGCCGTTTTTGGGGATGGTGAAAAGGTCGAATATGTCCCGACCAACATCAATACCCGTTTCCAGGCACTTCAGTCAGGCGAAATCGATGTGCTGTCGCGTCAGACAACCCATACATTTACCCGTGACGCCTCTCTCGGTATCGATTTCGGGCCTGTCGTGTTTTATGACGGTCAGGGCCTGATGGTGCAGAAGTCGCTTGGCGTAACCAGCGCCGAGGAACTGAAGGATGCAGCCATCTGCACCCTGCCCGGCACTACGACGGCGCAGAACCTCAGCGACTTCTTCGGCAAGCTTGGCGCCAAATTTGAACTGGTTGTGTTTGAAAGCCCGGACGAAAACCGTGCAGCATTTTTCAGCGGTCGTTGCGACGCAATCTCGTCTGACCGTTCTGACCTTGCTTCGATCCGCGCCGTTGCCAACAATCCCGACGACTATGTCGTTCTGCCGGAAACCATCTCCAAAGAGCCATTGGCAGTTGGCGTTCGCCAGAACGATTCCAACTGGCGCGATATCGTATCCTGGTCGGTCTGGATGCTGATGGCGGCAGAAGAAAAGGGCATCACCCAGGCCAATGTCGATGAAAAGGTCAAAAGCGACGACCAGGAAATCCAGCGTATGCTTGGCGTCACTGACAATCTCGGCGAGATGCTGAAGCTCGACAACAAGTGGGGCTACAACATCATCAAGTCGGTCGGCAATTACGGTGAAGTTTTTGACCGTGCGCTTGGTGAAAAGACCCGACTTGGCATGACCCGTGGCCCGAACACCCAATGGAACCGGGGCGGCCTGCTTTACGCTCCGCCAATCCGCTAAAACGAGATCGTCGCGCCCGTTCCTGCGGGCGCGAATACCTCTTGCGGCCGTCTCGACGGAGGGTTCCGATGGCTCTGCTGAGCAATGTGCGCTTTCGCGCGCTTTTTTACCAATGGCTGGCAATCGGTGTCATCGCCTTGATTGCTTGGTCGATGTTTACGACTGCAAGCCAAAATCTTGCCAAACACGATATTGCGACCGGGTTCAGCTACCTGTCGCGGCAGGCTGGTTTTGTCATCAGTGAAGCGGCAATTCCCTATGGGCCGAGCGACACAGTGGCCCATGCGCTGCTGGTTGGTCTTGCCAACACCGTCAAGGTGTCGCTGCTGGCCGCCATTTTCGGCACTATCATCGGACTTCTGGTCGGGATTGGTCGCATGTCGCGCAATCCGATCTTGCAGCGGCTGATGCTGGGCTATGTCGAGGCACTTCGAAACGTGCCGCTGCTGCTCTATTTGCTGTTCTGGTACGCGGTGATCATCAATGTGCTGCCACCCGTGCGAGAAGCCCTGGCGCTGGCACCACATGTCTATCTTTCCAATAGCGGCCTCGTCATTCCCTCCGTCACCTTAGAAAGCGGTTTTGCCTTTGTTTTTGCGGCCATTGTTGTTGGCATCATAGGTGCAGTGGTCATCAGGCGTTTTGCACTCCGCAGGCGATTGGCAACCGGCGTTTCCAATAATGGCGCTTTGGTTGCCGTGATGTTCGGTTTCCTGCCTGTTGCGCTGGTCCTGCTGCTGCACGGCATAGACATGACTTTCGACTTGCCAGAGAAAGGCCGCTTTCGCCTCACGGGCGGCGTGCAGATCAAGCCAGAATTTGTCGCCTTGCTGTTCGGCTTGTCTCTCAGCGTATCGGCTAATGTAGCGGAAATTGTTCGCGCGGGCATTCAGGCTGTAAACAAGGGCCAGTGGGAAGCGGCGATGGCGCTTGGCCTACCGCGCCGCCGCACCATGCGGCTTGTTATTCTGCCACAGGCATCTCGCTTGATGATCCCACCGTTGACCAATACATACCTCACCGTCTTCAAAAACAGTTCACTGGCGATTGCCATCGGTTATCCCGATCTTGTCATGGTCTCAAACACCGTGATGAACCAGACCGGGCAGGCCATGGAAACGATTGCGATCTTCATGGGGGCTTATCTCACCCTGTCGATCATAATTTCGCTGTTCATGAACTGGTACAACTCTCATGTTGCGCTGAAGGAGCGTTGATCGTGACGGAAGCTCAACTCGTCCTTGGCACAGCCAGCATCCAGTCCCCTCCCCGGCGTCCGCAACGCTGGCGGCAGGACTGGTTTGGTACGCCTGGCAACGCGCTGATCACCATTCTGAGCAGTGCCGTCGCTCTCGCCCTCGGTTGGTTCGCGATACAGTGGCTGTTTCTAAACGCCACCTTCGCCGGCACACCGGAAGACTGCAAGACGGCAAGCGGTGCCTGTTGGCCATTTCTCAGCACTAAGCTGCGCTACATGGCCTTTGGCTTTTACCCCTATGAAGAACAGTGGCGGCCGCTTGTTTCTCTGATTGTCTTTCTCGGTTCCATCACGGTTTCCATGGTGCCGCAGATGTGGAGCCGCAAGCTGCTGCTGTCTTGGATTTTCCTCATCCTTCCTGGCCTCTACATTCTGATGGCTGGCGGCATGTTTGGCCTGCCTCCCGTGCCGACAACGCAATGGGGCGGTTTGCCGCTGTCCTTCATGCTGTCTTTTGTTGGGCTTGCCTGTGCCCTGCCGCTTGGCATTCTGCTTGCTCTGTCGCGCGCCTCTGACCTGCCGGTTATCCGTGTTCTGGCAACCAGCTTCATCGAGATCATCCGTGGTGTGCCGTTGATCAGTATTCTGTTCATGGCAACCGTGATGTTGCCTCTGTTCATGCCGGATGGGGTGACGGTGGACAAGCTGCTGCGTGCCCAGATCGCCATCATCATTTTCGCTGCCGCCTATATTGCCGAGATCGTGCGCGGCGGTCTGCAGGATGTGCCGAAGGGCCAGATCGAGGCTGGCAAGGCACTTGGCATGGGCTACTGGCCGATCATGTTCAAGATCGTGCTGCCGCAGGCAATGAAGAAAGTCATTCCGCCCCTGGTGTCGCTGTTCATCGGCTTCTTTCAGGACACGACGCTCGTGACCATCGTTGGGCTGCTCGACTTCCTCGATACTGTACGCTCGGCGATGCGCGATCCGGTCTGGCAGGGCATTGCCGTACTGGAAGGGTACGTGTTCGCCGCTGCCGTCTATTTCCTCTTCAGTGCACTGATGGGTGCCTATAGCCGTTTCCTCGAACGTTATTTCAGGACAAGCCATGACTAAGCAGATCACCGTCATCCGTAATGTCGAAACGATCGTCGCCTATGACGAAAAAACCGGCAGCCATGCCTATCTCAGCAATGGCGATATTGCCTTCGATGACACGTCTATCCTCCACATTGGTGGGCACTATACCGGTCCATTTGCGGTGGAAGAACACGGCCAGGGCCGTATGCTGTTGCCTGGTCTCATCAACATCCACTGTCATTCCGATGAGGAGCCGCTGTCAAAGGGCATCTTTGACGATATGGGTACGGCCGCCCTCTGGGGGCAGGCGATGTATGAATATTCGGGCCTGATCGAAATAAGCCAGGAAGCGCGTGAAGCGTCACTGACGATCATGCTTGGCGACCTTATTCGCAGCGGTGTTACTACACTTCTCGATATTGCCGGACCTCATGACGCGTGGCTGCCGACCCTGGTCAAAAGCGGTGCCCGTACCTATGCGGCGCCCGGGTTTCGTGAAGCGAGCTGGCACGTCGAAAACAGTCACCGGTTGGAGTATCGCTGGGATAAGGCGCGGGGTCGCGAGGCTTACCAACAGGCGCTTGCCTGTGTTGACGCAGCCGAGGCCCACCCTTCCAGCCGCATTGGTGGCGTGATCGCCCCGTCGCAGGTTGAGACCTGCTCGCCGGAATTGCTGATTGAAGCGACGGCGGCCGCCAAAAGCCGTGGCGTGCCGATCACAATTCATGCCGCGCAGACCATGGCAGAACATGAGGAATTGTTGCGCCGAACTGGCAAGACGGCGGTCAAATATCTCGAAGACCTTGGCATTCTCGATGAAAGGTTGATCCTCGGTCACTGCATTTTCCTCGACAGTCATTCCTGGACACGCGAACGCACGCAGACCGATATGGAGCTGCTCGCCAAACGCGGTACCAGCGTTGCCCACAGCCCGGTGACGTTTTCGCGCAGCGGCATGGTCCTGGAATCGATCGGGCGTTATCGCCGCGCCGGTATCAATGTCGGCATTGGCACGGACAGTTATCCTTACAATATGCTGGAAGAGATGCGCCGCGCGCTAATCTGCGCGCGAATTGCCGGCAAGAGCGTTTTCGACATCAAGACCGGTGATATCCTGGACATGGCAACACTTGGTGGTGCGAAGGCACTTGGCCGTTCGGATATTGGTCGCATTGCGGTTGGCGCAAAGCCGGACTTCTCGCTTGTTGATCTCAACCATCCCGCCATGCAGCCGGTCTACGATCCACTGCGCAACCTGCTGCAATGCGCGGCAGAGCGCGCGGTAGAGGCCGTCTATGTCGATGGACAATGTATTGCGCGTGGCGGCAAGTTGCTTGGGCTGGATTATGATGCTGCGGTCCAGGTGATGAAGGAGGCCTCGAAATTTGCGGTCAGCCGTATTGCTCAAAAGGACCCTCAAGGCCGTTCGCTTGGCGAACTCGCACCTCTGTCTCTTCCAGTCCTCAATTGATCTAGTCGATAGGGCCAGATGCAAAACTGCCTGCCAAAGGCAGTTTTGTCAGGCCTTTGTTTGGCCACGTTTGGCGGGTGAAGGCCCAAAAATGGCTGTCTAGGCAATTAAAGTGGCCTCGCAACGTTGTATTTACAGTATTTACTATCAAATATCGGTTGCGGTTGACGGCGCAGATGCCTAATCTCCCGCGTCGGCGGCATAAGGGCCGCCATTATTTACGGGGATATACATGGCCACTGGGACAGTAAAGTTTTTCAATCAGGACAAAGGCTTCGGCTTTATCACGCCAGACAATGGCGGCGTTGACGTATTCGTTCACATCTCTGCAGTTCAGAGCTCGAGCCCACTTCGTGACGGCCAGAAGGTCAGCTACGAAATCGGTCAGGACCGCAAGACTGGCAAGTCGAAAGCGGAAAACGTCGTACCTGCTTGATTAAATCACGGCTCGTTGCCGCGCGTGAATGGGGATCGATTTGATGACAGGTCGCCCCATCTGCGCGGAGACGCTTTTTCGCCGGCACGCTTGATTATGCATTTTGGGAGCTGTGCGGCGCCGTTTACGCTGCCAGAGCCGGCTCTCAGTGAAAATCACCAGTGAGCAGTGTGAAAATACGAAATTTACAGCGGGGTCCGAGTTTGTGCTCGGACCCCGCTGTTATTTGTGGTTACGCCTTGTAGGTCTGGACAGCGCCTGGCAGCTTGCTCCACTGGGCATACCAATTTTCGAACAGCTTCAGCTGTGCTTCGACATAACCACGCTGGCTGTCAGAGAGGAAATCGCTCTCATTGAAGTTCAGCGTGTATTCCTTGTCGCCCTTCACCACCATCATGTGCTTGAAGTAGAGAACGAGATCCGGACCTTCGTCGAAGGATGACAGCACGGCAAGAGCGTTTTCCAGTTCCAATGCACGCTGACGAGCGTCCGCATCACCTGTTGCCGCAGCCATGGAGAGCTTGCACAGGTGCAGGACTTCCTTCGGCAGGACATTGCCGATGCCGGTGATTGCACCGGTTGCTCCGCAATTGACAAAACCATGGACGACGGCGGTGTCGACACCAATCATCAGCGTGACTTCGTCATCGCGGCTGGTGATGTTCTCTGCGGCATAACGCATGTCAGCCGGGCCGCCGAATTCCTTGAAGCCGACAAGGTTCTTGTGCTCCGAACGCAGATCGAAGAACAGATCGGCACGGGTTGCAAAGCCATAATATGGGCTGTTGTAGATCACCGCCGGAAGATCAGGTGCTGCAGCAAGGATAGCCTTGAAGTGGCTCTTCTGGGCGCTCACGACCGAACCACGCGACAGGACGCGCGGAATAACCATCAGGCCCTGCGCGCCAACCTTCTGGGCATGCGCTGCGTGGGCAACGGCCGAAGCGGTGTTGACAGCGCCGGTTCCAACGATAACAGGCACACCTGCCTTGACCAGACGCTCGACACCTTCCATGCGCTGTTCGTCGGTCAGGAGTGGCCAGTCACCCATCGAACCGCAATAAACCACCGCTGACATGCCGAGCGCGATCAACTCTTTGCCCTTCTTGACCAGTGCGTCGAAGTCCGGCGTGCGGTCTTCTTTGCAAGGGGTCATCAATGCAGGCATAGTGCCCGAAAATACTGCGGCGGACATGCGGCTTCCTTTCTGTTGAGCCATTTCACTCACGGGATCAATGGACTTTATACATTCGATTACCCTGGATATAATCTAGTGTATTCATTTTGTCGACAACAAATCTGGATAAATTAATGATGCCCGCACAATATCCCCGGTAAGCTGCCGCTTCCGGTTTGACAGAAGCTTGCTTTAGGTTGGCAATGTCTGGAAAGCTGCCGGAAATTCAGTTTTCTAAAAGATGGCTTTTGGAACAGGCGCAGTCCGCTTGAACACGCCTCGATGGAGGCCTGCCGAGCAAAGGAGACAGTAGCGATTGGTTACGCAGGTTAACCAGCAGGTGGCGAACAGGTCCGGCTCAGTAACCACCGGTCAGGAAAATGCTTTCGCCGGTCATGAAGCTGCACGCCTGAGATGACAGGAAAATCGCCGCTCCGACCATCTCTTCCGGTTGCCCTGCTCTGCCCATCCAGTTCAGGGTGCGGACATAATCTGCCCAGCCCTCGGGATCCTCATCTTTCCTATGTGCGTTGCGGTCGGTATCGATCAGGCCAGGTGCCAGCGTATTGAGCAGGACATTGTCGCAGGCAAAATCCCGTGCCTGGCTCTGGATAAGATTGTGCTGTGCCGCCTTGGTGGCAGCATAGGCGGTAACGACGCCTTTCGGGCGAAGCTGGTTGATCGATCCGATCGAAACCACCCGGCCCCATTTGCGGGCGGCCATCAGCGGCAGCGCGGTCTGCAGCATATCCACCGTCGAACCGAGATTCACCGCCAGTTGGAACGCAAGATCAGCGGGTTTCAGATCAGACAGGGTCGCGTTGATCTGGGCGCTGGCATTGATGATGAGAATATCGATCGGTGCGATGGCTTCAGCCCGTTTAATCAGGTCTCGGCCAGCATTGGGGCTTGAGAGATCGCTTGCCAGTTCCTGCGCTGTGCCGCCTGCATCGGTAATGCGTTGCTGAACAACTGCTGCGCCTCCGGCTTTTGTGCCGTGCAGAATGATGTGCGCGCCAGCCCCCGCCAAACCTTCGGCAATGGCGGCACCGATGCCGCGACTGGAGCCCGTCACCAGTGCTGTGCGGCCCTTCAGGCCAAAAACTGTTTCAAGACGCATCATTTATCCTTCGGACACAGAACCTTCGAATAGCGGTATGCGCGCACCGGCAACGCCGGGGCGGCAGGAGAACAGGCCACCTGACAGTGGTGCATCTGCCAGCGCCGAAGCTGGCAAACGTGTGCGGGCGCTGGTGATGAAAAGTGTCGAGAGGTCTGGACCGCCAAAGGCGATACTGGTTGGTCTTGGCACCGGCAGATCGATCACTTGGTCCAGCTTGCCATTGGGTAGATAGCGATGCACGCACCAGCCATCCCAGATTGCGCACCAGACACCGCCTTCAGCATCGACCGCGAGCCCGTCCGGTCGACCGTCGGCGACCGGAATGCGCGCAAATTCGCGTCGTCCCGACAGAGTGCCGGTCACTGGATCGCAATGATATGCGTGGATGAGCCCCGGCACGGTATCGACAAAATAGAAGGTTCGAGCATCCGGGCTCCAGCCAAGGCCATTGGATACGATAATGCCGCCCTCCTTGCGTTCGGAGGTACCAGAAGCATTGATGCGGTACAGCGCGCCTGTTGGTTTGGAGGCGTCGATGCGCATCGAGCCAACCCAGACTGCACCGTCAGGTCCACATTTGGCATCGTTGAGGCGGTTATCGGCCATGCCCGCTTCCGGGCTGACGAAAGGTGTCAAGCGACCGGAGGCAAAATCCAGCCATTCAATGCCATCTTGCGAGGCAACCAGCAGACGGCCTTGCGAAACTGGAATGACAGCACTGACCAACTTGCCGGTTTCCGCAGTGTCGTTGCGGCCGGTTGCCGGGTCAAAGCGATGGACCGCTGGGTGCAGAATATCCACCCAGTAGAGGGCCCTTTCGTCTTCGTGCCAGACCGGGCTTTCACCAAGTTGTGCGCCCCAAGGCAAAACGCAACTGAGGTCCGCCATGTGGCGCCCGACAGCTGTGCGAGGACGCGGACGTGAACTGATGGCGACGGCACCCGCGGCACCGGTAATGCGCCGGGCTGCTGCAATCAGTTCACGGCCAGCTGGATGGATGTTGGATGCATCGAGACGTGAGGATGGGCCAAGCGCCACCAGTACGCCGATCGGCGTATTGTCGCGCCCCATCACAGGAGCAGCCACCGAATTTACGCTGCGCAAATGCTCTTCATAGGAAATAGAATAACCGCGAGCCCGCGTCAGTGTCAGGTCGGCCTGCAGCGCATCGAGTGTGGTAATGGTTTGTGGCGTTTGCGCGTCCAGCGTCAGACGTTCGATCAGCGACCGTCCGACTGCAGGGTCCTGAAAGGCGAGAAGCGCCTTGCCGGGTGCCGTGCAATGGAGCGGAACACGGCGGCCCACTTCAACGCGCACGGAAAGGCCGTTGGGTGAACGTTCAACCAGATATTGCGCCATCACACCGTCGAGACGACACAGTGCCACCGTCTCACCAAGCTCGGCCGCCAGCCGTTCCAGTTCCGGCGTTGCGGCCGAGACGAGATCGAAACTCTCCCACACTTTATGCGACATTTCGAGAAAACGCTGGCCCAGCACGTAAGTGCCACGCGCCTCGTCCTGACGAACCAGCCCGTAGGCAATGAGCGTGCGCAGAATGCGGGCAAAGGTTGGCTTGGGCAGGCCAGAGGCCCGCAGCAATTCGGCAAAACGCAATGGTTCTGGCGCATCTGCGACCATGTCAAGCAAGGTCAGCCCTTTGGCGAGCGCGGCTGTGCCACCCGGTGTTTCAGGCTTCATTGCCTCTTCCCCCAAGGCTCGTTCTCCCCGGCGAGACGTTGCCGCCTGGCGGCTATTGCCTCTTCCAGCATTCGCTTCATCGTCCATTCCGCCCTAAACCCCAGACTGTTCCTGATACGCGCATTCGACGTGTGGTAATAAACGCCTGCGCCGGGAAAATCGACTGGTACGATTGGTAGGCCGGTCAAAGCTGCCATTTCGGGGATAAGTTCGGCAAAATCTTCCGGTTCGTCCGATCCGAGGTTGAATATCTGACCTTCCGCGTCGGGATGATCGAGAGCCAGGAGAATACCCGTCACCATGTCGCGGGTTTCGGTTATGTGCATGCGGAATGCACGGCCGTTTTCATTGCGCGCCAGAACATGTGCGGGCTCGCCGATGTCTCTGGAGCGCAGAAGATCGGTGATAGCAAGGTTTCCAAAGTTCTCTTGCTGGCGGATACGTGGTCTCAGGAAAAAACGCGGGCCGGAAAAGAAGCTGTCTTCATCCAGCAATTCGCTGGCGTCCTGCGTGTGCGAAAATCGCAGGATCACGGTTTCCATTGTGCCAGTGCGCTGGTGGAACTGTACCAGTTCTTCCCCAAGCAGCTTGGTCAGACCGTAAGGAGAGTTTGGACGAAGCGGATGCTCCTCGCTAACCGGCAGAAACTCTGGCCGATTTTCAGGATAGACTTCGCCTGAGGACGCAAAGACAAAACGACGCACACCTGCGGCCGCAGCCGCATCCAGCAACCGCCGTGTGCCCTCGACGTTGGCTGCAAACATGCGGTCGCGGTCAGCGGCTGCCCAGGACATGAAAGCGCCGAGATGCAGGATATCCGTTACGCCTTCAACTGCCCGCGCCAGACTGCCAGCATCTTCAAGCGAACCAACGACATCGCCATCCGTCCCTGAAGGCTTGACGTCAAAACCGCGGACTGGTCGGCCTTTTGCCCTCAATGCAGCAGTGACAGCGCGGCCAACCCGCCCTGCGGAGCCGGTGACCAGAATCATAGACGTTCACCGGTCTTGGCATTGAACAGATAAAGCTGGGCAGGGTCAAAACCGAGCCTGATGTCTTCGTCCCGTGGCAGATTTCCGGTATGGGAAACGCGGGCAATCAGGCCCTTCGATTTTCCTTCTTCACCGTCTGCGATGCGAGCGCCTTCAACGTTGAAGTAGACGTATTTTTCCGAACCGAGGCTTTCAATCAATGTTGGGCGGACAGAGAAGGTCACCGGCGCATCACCAAGCACGAGGTGCTCCGGTCTCAGGCCAATCACGACCGCGCCCTGATGGCTGGTGGCGCGTGGCAAGGCCACCTGCTGACCAAACACCGTCACCGTGCCATCGCGCAATTCCGCATTGAGAAAGTTCATGCCCGGCGAACCAATGAAGCCTGCCACAAAAAGATTGGCGGGGTTATTGAACAGCTCGTCGGGTGCGGCGATCTGCTGGATGATACCGCCCTGCATGATCACAACACGGTCAGCCATGGTCATGGCCTCGACCTGGTCGTGGGTCACGTAAACGGTGGTCACACCGATGCGTTTGTGCAGGGCACCGATTTCGGCGCGCATATGGACACGTAGCTTGGCATCAAGATTGGACAAAGGCTCGTCCATCAAAAACGCCTGTGGCTGACGCACGATTGCACGGCCAAGTGCGACGCGCTGGCGCTGGCCGCCGGAGAGTTCCTTTGGTTTGCGGTCGAGATAGGGCGTCACTTCAAGGATACGCGCTGCATCATCAACACGTCGATCGATTTCTGTTTTGTCAGTGCCGCGCATCTTAAGGCCGAAACCGATATTCTGGCGTACGGTCAGATGCGGATAAAGCGCGTAATTCTGAAACACCATGGCGATGTCGCGATCGCCGGGCGCAAGATCCGTTACCTCGCGGTCACCGATGAAAATCTCGCCTTCGGAGGCAGGCTCGAGACCAGCCAGGATTTTCAGCATCGTTGATTTGCCGCAGCCGGATGGTCCGACCAGCACCACGAACTCGCCGTCTTCGATCTCCAGAGAGAAGGGCCGCAAGACGTTGAGCGCACCATAGGACTTGCTGACATTGCGAATGGAAATATTGGCCATGCTTATTTCTCCGCGCCAGCGGTAAGACCGCCGACCAAATAACGTTCAAGAAAGAGGTAAATTGCGATGATTGGCAGCGCGATGAACACCGATGCGGCGGAAATGTCGTTCCAGTAGGTGACATATTCACCCTGCATCGTGGTGATGCCGAGATTGGCCGTCCAATTGTCGGGTGAGTTGACGAGGAAGGTCCGTGCATAGGCATAGTCCGCCCAGCTGAGCACGAAGGCATAAAGAGCGGTTGCGGCGAGGCCCGGCGTCGCGATGGGCAGGACCACACGGATCATGGCGCCAATGGGCGAACAACCATCAACCATGGCAGCCTGTTCCAGCTCCTTCGGAATGGTGTCGAAATACCCCTTCAGCATCCATGTGGCGAAGGGAATGATCATCGTCGAATGCGCCAGCACAAGCGTCCAAAGACTGCCGATCAGGCCAAAGCTGGAGAAGATCGAAAACAGCGGAATGACCAACAGTGTGGCCGGCAACATCTTGGCGGTGAGGACGAACATCCCCATGGTCGCGCCACCCCGCATGGAATAGCGTGACAATGCGTAACCGGCGCTGACAGAAACAAGCATCGACAGCGCCACCGAGCCTACGGCGGCAAGCATCGAGTTCCAGAGCCACATTAGAATGGGTTTTGCGGCCCAGACGCGGGCAAAGATGTCCCATTGCGGATCGTCAGGCCAGAAGGTTGGCGGCAGGCGGTAAAGTTCATCGGTCGTCGACAGCGCGGTTACCAGCAACCAGTACACCGGAAACAGGATCATGATCAGGGTAAACGCGACCGTGGCGTAAAGCGCGAGACTCTGTGTGAATGTACGTCTCATCAAAGCCTCCTCAGTAGATTGATTTCGAACGCCGGCCCAACATCAGCAGGCTGGCAATAATGCAGATGACCAGTGTCAGTACGCCGACAGCGGCGGCACGACCGAAGTTGTGGT
The DNA here is from genome assembly GCF_024810055.1 of Rhizobium sp. BIGb0125. Lineage (NCBI taxonomy): Bacteria > Pseudomonadati > Pseudomonadota > Alphaproteobacteria > Hyphomicrobiales > Rhizobiaceae > Rhizobium > Rhizobium sp. BIGb0125. The sequence goes on along the minus strand of NZ_JANUDV010000006.1, from coordinate 343,444 downwards.
ACTGGAAAGCCTGATCGTAGGTCATGATCGACAGGGTCTGGGTGGAGCGCAGTGGCCCGCCACCGGTCAGGACCTTGATGATCGAGAAGTCGCGGAACACCCACAGCAGTGTCAGCACCAGCGTGACGCCGAGAACCGGCATCAGAAGTGGCATGGTGATCCAGCGGAAACGCTGCCAGACACCGGCACCATCGACCTTGGCTGCGGCATAATAATCCGCCGGGATCGACTGCAGGCCGGCAAGGCACATGATCGATACGAAAGGGAACCCTTTCCAGACCATGGTAATGGCGACCGCCCAGAAAGCCGCCGTCGAACTGCTGACCCACGGGATCATCTGGTCGGTGAAACCGAGCTGTATCGCCAGCCAGCCAAACAGGCCAAAAGAGGTATCAAACATCCAGGCAAAGATCACCACAGCGATGATTTCCGGTACTGCCCAGGGCAGTGCCATGCCGAGGCGGGCGGCGGTACGACCTTTGAAACGGTTGTTTACGAGAAGTGCTGTGCTGAGACCAACGGCAACACTGCCGACTGTGACCACAATCACCAGTTTCAGCGTAACCCAGCAGGCCAGCCAAAACTCTGGCGAGGAAAATAGCCACACATAGTTGCTGATCGAGAACGGACGGCTGGCGCCACCCAACCTTGGTATCTTGACTTGCTGGAACGACAGGTCGATCGCCAGGACAAGCGGCCAGACGATGATGGCGGCGACCATCAAAACCGCCGGAGCGATCAAGATGTAGCCGAGAAGATGTTGCCGGCTGGGGCGCGCAAGGTCAAAGAACTTGCGTCGCTCCGGCTGAACGGTGTCGGTCATGGATATTTCTCCTGCCGGATGCTTTGTGTTTTTTTGCATGGCCCGCGATGTGGGCGGGCCATGGCCCCTAAAAGGGTTAGCCCTTGATGCTTTCCGCCTTGGCCTGCATGGTCTTTGCGACTTCCGCAGGGTCTAGGTCCTGAATGATCATCCGTTGGGTCTCTTCCATCACCATCTTGCTGAACTCGTTGTAATAGAGCTCAAGCCCGATCGGTACGCGGTCGATACCCTTCTCGGATGCAGCCTTCATCGTTTCCAGAAGAACCGGGAAATGCGGAATGGTCTTTTCAACGCCAGACACATCAGCCTTAGGGCTTGGCGGCGTGTTGCCGCCTAGCGTCGCATAGGTGCGCTGGAATTCAGGTGTCATCGTCAGCTTGATGAAATCCCAGACCAGTTGTTTCTGGTCATCGGGAATGTCTGATGGCATGGCCAGCACGTTGGATGAGCCACCGAGCGGCGGTGTCAGCGGTGGTACAGCATAAACGATGTCGTTCTTGGCCGAACCTTTTTCGGTGGTGCCGTAAAGCCATGGTCCATCCAGACGCATGGCCATTTTTCCATCGGCAAAAAGCTTGCGCACATCGCTGGCACTCATATCGACCGGGCTGATGCCGCTTTTCATCACGGTTTTCCACCGTGTCAGACCCTCGGCCATTTCAGGCGTATCAATGGTGATATTGCCGTCCTTGTCAGTCCAATAGGCACCGGCATCGATGATGTAGTTCAGCATCTCGGTGAGATATTGGCCCGGGCCACCCTTGGTTTCATGACCCGTACCGAACTGGTCGATGATACCGTCACCATTGAGATCCTTGGTGGTTGCCTTGGCAGCGGCAAAGAATTCATCATAAGTCTTTGGCACCGCAATGCCGGCCTCATCGAGAATCTTCTTGTTGTACGCCATCACGAAACCGAAGTAGTTGGTCATGATGCAGACGGTTTCACCGTTCCATTCACAAGTTTTCTGACCGGCCCAGCCGGTCATGTCGATGCCGTCCTTTTCGAGCCAGGGATCGAGTGGCTCCAGCCAGCCGCTATCGGCAAACATCTGGAATTCGAAGGATGCGAGATGCACGATCTGTGGCGGCTGGTTGGCCGCAAACAGCGTCGTCATCGTATCAGCGTAGGAACTGCGCTCGGCCTTGGTGAATTCGATCTTCACGCCGGGATGCTGTTTTTCAAATTCTGCAATGGCCGAGTGCCACCACTCACCGGTGCCGGCATCATCGGTTTGCCAGGAAATGAATTTCAGCACCGTGTCGGCCATGGCAGGCGCAAGGCTGCCAATGGTCACCAAAGCTGTGGTCGCGGCGCCGAGCGCCAGTCTTTTCATTGTCTTGTTCATGGCTTCCTCCCAAAGAACCAATTCAGATACGTTCAAGCATACTGATCGCCGCCTCCGACGGCTTTACCCCGAGCCCTGGCCCGGAGGGCAGGTAATAACGACCTTCGCGGCAATCCATCTCACCTGAAAGGAGGCGACGGTTCGGCTCGAAAATCGAATGCTGGAATTCGTGGCCTTTAAGCGTCTTCAATGTTGAAGACGCCTGCAGACTTGCCGCCAGAAAGATACCGGCGCCCACTGTTGCGTGCGGGATCACGTCAATGCCATGTTCGGTCGCAAGGGCGCCGATGCGAACAAAGTTGGTGATGCCCTTATGGCCCATTTCCGGCTGTACAATGGCGATGCGGCATCGCTCGATGCGGGCGCGCATGTCCCAATGGGTGCGCCACTCCTCCCCGACGGCTATCGGGATGTCGGTGCCTTTGGATACTTTTTCCAGCCCGGCAATATCTTCGGTCCAGACTGGCGCTTCGGCGAACCATGGATCAAACGGCGCCATGTCTGCGATCAGCTCCAGCGCCCGTTCCGGTGTCTGGTTCCAATGCATGTCGGCGGCGATTTTTGCCTGCGGCCCCAAAACCTTGCGCAGGTTTTCCATTTCTGCGGCCGGGCCATCATCGGCCACCGGTGTCGCAAATTTGAAGGCGTCAAAGCCGCGATCTTGCCAGTATTTTGCCAGGTCGCCGCGTGCCTGCAGCGTCTTTTCCGGCAGGCCCGAAACATAAGCCGGAAAATCGTCTACGCCACCGCCCAGCATATCACGGACGGATTTACCCGCTTCCTGACCGGCTATATCCCACAGAGCAATATCGAGGGCCGCCAGTGCATCGACATAAAAGCCACCGGTGTAACCACGCGCCCGCATCATGTCATAGAGATCGTCATAGATTGCGGACGGATCAGAGGCGTCGCGGCCGATGACAAAACCGGCTAGCAGATCATTGATCAGTGCGGCCACAGCACCTGGTGCAACAATGCCATAGGTTTCGCCCCAGCCAACCACCCCATTTTGGGTGGTCATGCGCACAAGCAGGCTGCGGTCAAAGGTTGGGTAAACCGTGCGGTTTCCTTTGCGTACGATGTAGCCGTTGGGATTGACCACCTCACCTTCCCTTAAAGCGCCCAGATAAGGCACTTTACGGGGTTGGGTCAGGGTAAAAACCTCGATGGATGCGACCGGGCTGCTCATGCGGCCTCCGCGGAGAGAAGACCGAGTTCAACAAGATTGGCATCGATATCGGCAATCGCCGCCGCGTCGAGATCAGGGGTCGGAGCACGCACTCCGACACCGTCGATGATGCCGCGACGGGCCAGCACATGTTTGGTCAATCGCATACGGTAGACTGCCTGCAAGACCAGAAGCGGCAGGGTGCGAACATAGATCGCCCGCGCCTCGTTGTGTTTGCCGGCAACCAGTGCCCGGTCGATTGCCACATGTTCGCCGGCAATCTCGAGAGCTGGCATGGCAGCGGTTGCACCGCGGGCATATTCATCCAGGATATAGCGTGCGCCGCCGCCGCCGATCACACCTTTCAGGCTGTCAGGGGCGTTTGCGATGATGTGGCTGATTGCCGGGCCGGCCGGCAATGTTTCTTCCTTGACGTAAGCAACACGCGGCAAAGCACGAATAATCTCGACAATCGCATGGGGTGACAGGTCTGAACCGCGTGGCGCAGGCGCATTCTGCAGGATGATTTCGATCTCTGGCAGTGCGTCTAGTACATGGCCAAGAAATTCGATCAATGCCGGGGCATCGGTGCCTACCGATTTCGGCGGCTGTACCATCAGATGGCGGATACCGTGGCTGGCGGCCACCCGGCCGTGCTCCACCACTTCGCGCCAATCAGCGGCACTGGCACCAGCCACTACAGGGACCCGCCCTGCGGCCTCCTTAACAACCACTGCCAGAAGCTCGGCACGTTCGTCAGCGCTGAGGTTCTCAACCTCGCTGGCAAAGCCGGGAAAAACCACGCCGTCCACGCCCTGTTCAAGTGCAAATTGCACCAGTCGTGACATGCCTGCCTTATCAACCTCGCCGCTCTTCAAAAACGGTGTTGGCAGAACGGGCAGTATGCCCTTCAGACCAGTCGCCATTTCCTCACCTCCCATTGAAGTCTCACATATTGATACTTTGAATTCACTAATTGACACTACATGCGCAAAACTCTTATGACAAGCCCTCAGATGAAAATGAGCGAGGAGGCTCACGACATGGCAGAACAAACCGCATCGATCATCGTCGATTGGGGAACCACATCACTGAGAGCTGCGCTGGTGGACGCCAATGGTGAACAACTGGACCAGTTGGAAACCGCACAGGGCATCTCGTCCCTTCAGAAGGGCGAACATGAGGGTGCATTGATGGGGGCTCTGGCGCCCTGGTTCTCGACCCATGGTGCGATCCCGGTCGCTGCGCTCGGTATGATCACCAGCCGCAACGGCTGGGTGGAAATTCCCTACGTGCCCTGCCCAGCAGGACCTGCAGACCTGGCCGCCGGCAGCACAAAACGACAGTTGCCGAATGGGTCGGACCTGGTTTTCCTGCCGGGATTGACTGATCCGGCCCGTCGTCCTTTTCCGGATGTGATGCGCGGGGAAGAGACGCAGATCGTTGGGCATGGGCTAGGCGCTGATGCAACCATCATCATTCCGGGCACTCACAGCAAATGGGCAAGCGTCAAGGCGGGCAAGATCGCCGGTTTTCAAACCTTCGTGACTGGCGAGGTCTTCGCGCTGTTGATCAACCATTCCTTCATCGCCCGAGGTGCCACCCAGCCGCCCATTGATGATCCGGCCGCTTTTGACCAGGGCCTTGAGGAGGCGAAAAACTCGCGCGCCATGCTCTCACTGCTGTTTTCATCGCGAACGGGCGGATTGGCTGGCAAGCTGTCACCCGATCAGTTGCGATCCTACGTTCATGGCATGGTCATTGGTCAGGAGTTCCGGCAGGCCTGCGATGCGGGCTGGTATTCGCCGGGCGACAAGGCAACCATTGTTGGCAATGACGGATTGAACGACCTCTATCTGGCCGCAGCCAGAAAATTCGATCTGGAAATTGACCTCGGTGCAGATGACGTTCTTGTTCGCGGGGCGTTGAATGTTCTCAAACATTCACTTTCTTAGAGCCGCAACAGTCCAGGAGAAACCCCATGTATGATTTTCCGCCCAGTATCGGCACAGGCCGTCACGAAAACGATATCATCACAACGCTGGCTCGGCTGGAGCGTATCGGCCTGCCTGATAATCCGATTGCCTTTTACGGTTCGTCATCGTTCCGGATCTGGAGTTCGATCACCGAAGACCTCGGCTCACTGGATGTCGTCAATCTGGGGTTCGGTGGTGGAACATATCTTTCCGGCATTCACTACATGGACCAACTCCTGACGCCTCTGAAGCCACGCCGGATTGCCCTGTATTTTGGCGAAAATGACATTGCCAGCGATGGCTTGACAGCCCAGACAACTCTTGGCCATTTAAAGACATTGCGAGAGGCTATTTCAAAGACTTTGCCGGAGGCCAAGGTTTTTGTTTTTGCCATCAAACACAGTCCGGCCCGCTGGATTTATCGCGATGAATTTGACTTGTTCAACCAGCTGGCCCGTCAGTGGTGTGAAACGGATGGCAATGCCAGCTGGCTAGATCCAAGCGTCGGCCTGATTGGCGAAAACAGGTTGCCGATGTTTCGCTACTACCTTCCCGATCTCGTTCACATGAATGCTGCCGGTTACGCCGTTTGGTCGACATTTCTCAGGAAAACGTCGGGTTTGCTGGGCTGACCCGAACAGGCGCAACCCGTTGCCAAGCGGTCGGCAGGTGGGTAACTGCAAGTATGCCGTGAGGCATGCTTGCTTTGCCCTCAAACTCGCGCCACTATTCGTGCCAGCAGCCACAGCGCGTGTGCCATGCATGACCGAAAATCTGACTGAAGGTAATTTAATGAGCTTGCTTGCGCCAACGCTTTCAGAACTTCTTGATGAACAGGAAAAACTGCAGCTTTCACATTTTGACTATGACGTTGCCTGGCAACTTGGCGCAAAAATTCGCGAGCGCGCAGCCGCTGCCGGCTTGCCCATCGCAATCGAGGTTCGGCATGGCAACGACGTGGTGTTTGCATGTCTTCTGCCTGGAGCAACGATCGATAATTTCAATTGGGCACGCCGTAAATGTGCGGTTGTCCACCGGTTTCAAAAAAGCTCTCTCTACATGCGGATATTGGCTGAAGAGAAGGGCTACAACCTCAATGAACGGTTTGCATTGCCTGTTCTGGATTTCGCACCGTCTGGTGGTGCTGTCCCGCTTTTCCTGAAAGGCGGCCTGTTCGTTGGCTCGGTCGCGGTAAGCGGTCTCCCTGACGTTGAAGATCATAGGCTGGCGGCCGAATGCGTCGCTGAGCTTTTATAGGCTGCACAATTCGCCGCGCAAATACGCTGCTGGACTTGAAACTCAAGTCCAGGCGTAGCGAACAATGTGGAAGAAGACTGGCGCTGCAAAAACCAGGCTGTCTGCCCGGTCCAGCATGCCGCCGTGGCCTTCGATCATATGGCCCCAGTCCTTGACGCCGCGATCCCGCTTGATGGCGGAGGCAACAAGGCCACCGAAAAAGCCCATGACGCAGGACAGTGCGGCCAGGAATCCGGCTTCCAGTGGTGAAAACGGGGTGAGCCAGAACAGCCCTGCCCCCATAAGAGACGCGCTGGCGATGCCGCCAATCAGCCCTTCCCAGGTTTTGGATGGCGAGATGCTGGGCGCCACCTTGTGACGACCAAACAATTTGCCAAAGATATATTGCAGCACATCGCTGCCTTGCACTGTGGCAATCAGAAAGGCGATGAGCAACAGCCCACGCCCTTCATTGCCGGGAATGGGTAGCGTGACCAGCGCCGGAACATGGCTGAGGCAATAGACCGACAGCATCACACCCCATTGCTGTTCGCTGACCCGCTCGAGAAAGCGGGACGTGTCGCCGCGCATCGCCGTAATCGCTGGCATGGCAAGGAAGCAGTAGACCGGAATAAAGATCGAATAGAGTCCGTACCAATCGATCCAGATCAGATAATATTGCGTAGGCACAATGATCAAGAACATGCCAAGCAATGTCCAGCGGTCGGCGTGGCGCGTCTTGGTCAGCGTTACATATTCCCGCAGCGATGCGAAGGAAACGAAAGCAAAAAGCAAAAGGACCCCGCGTTTCCCAAACAGAAACGCGAAGCTGATGCCGGCGACCATGATCCACCACGCCTTGATACGCGCATTGAGATTGTCCAGTGTCGATGGCAGCGGTTTGGGGCTGCGCCAGGACAACACACCGGCAATGACGCTCGCGGTGACTAGCACCCCGATCAGACCGAGAAAAAGGCGCGTGGTGTCGTCGCTCATCCGTTATTTCCATCTTTTCGCGGGGCAAGGGATAGAAGGGCTCGCCGGGCGCGCTCGAGAAATTCTTTGCGGTCTTCGCCCTCTTTGAGCGTCACCGGCGCACCAAAAACGGTGCGGCATAACAGCGGGACGGGAAGGAGAGCCCCCTTGGGTAGAACGCGGGACATGTTTTCAATCCAGCAGGGAACAAGTTCGACACCCGGTCGGGCGACCGCGAGGTTGTACAAGCCGGAGCGAAACCGCAGCAAGGGTTCCTCTGTCATATTGCGGGTGCCTTCAGGGAAAAAGATCAGTGATTCACCGGCGTCGAGCGCATCCAGCATCACCTGCATGGGGTCAGCCGTTCGTTCCACCCAGTTGCGCTCGACAAGCACCGTTCGCAGCAAGCGGCGGGAGATGAAACGGCGCACATGCCCTGCGCTCCAGTAGTCGGCACCGGCCACCGCCGCTGTCCGGCTACGCTCGGATGGTGTCAGGCACGTTGCGACGAGAATGAAATCGCCATGACTTGCGTGATTGGCAAAATAGATGCGCTGACCACCATTCGGTGCTGATCCGGCCCAGATAGGCCGGACCCCGGTCACCGCCCGCGCAAGCACAGCGAGCATCGACCCGGAGACGATCTGAAGCAGAGATGCACTGCCGCTCATGTCGCAACTCCATCGACGGCATCAAGCATAAGAATGCCATAGAGCAAAATCGCAATGGCAAGGGTCGACCATTGCAACAGAATGAGGCGACGGCATCCGGAAAACCGTTGCAATAGCGGTGCTGGAACGGCGGTCCTCGCCCGAAGCCTCATACGGGCCAAAACGTCATCGATAGCGGCGAGTGCTTCCGCTTCACTCTCATGAGATGCGGCCAGATGAAAGAGACGAGCGTCGAAGAGAAGATGGACGGCCAGTGCGATCGGGGCAAGGCAGAAAGCCAACAGCAGCCACCATCCAAGGGCTGCGGTAAAACCGTGTGCCCCTGCTGTGACCGGTGCGACGGCGACCAGCAAAAGTGCGATCAGACCACCGCTGATGCCATTACGCCGCAACCGTCGGGCCATACGCATTGTGGCCGTTTTCCAGTCACTCATCGTGCCGCCTCATCGATTGCCGCATAGGTTGCCTGTTTCAAATGAACCGTCCGACCAAGCGTCATCAGGTGGTCTGCCGCCGCTTTGGCATTTGTCGCGCGGCCTGACCGTACAAGCCAACACGCGACGACGGCAGCACTGCGCTGAAAACCGAGCGCGCAGCAGACGAGCACGGGTCCGTTCCGGCGAGCGTCATCAACGGCCAGCGCTCCGGCACGGATGCTTTCTGGCGTCAGGGCCAGCAGGTCGAGTGATGGAATGGAATGCCAGTTGAGGCCGGGAACGCAACGGGCTGGAAATTCTGCGGTCATATCGACAACAGAAGAATAGGCGGCAAGCTCTTTTCGATCAGGTGCACGTCCGAGAAACACTCTATCCGCGACCTCGACCGCAGCCGGTAGCTTGCGCGTCCACCACCAGCGGTTCACCTTTGCTCCGAGGCGATAGGGCCAAAGCAGCCAACGGCTCGCAAGGCTGGTTACGCCGTTGCCATCCTTTTGAAAGACCTGTGGTCCCGCACCGGCGTAACCGATCGCTACCAGTGCCAGCGCAACACTCGGCCACAACCACAACAGGCCTGCGCCGGAATTGCGCAACGAAAGGACTGCGATCAGAAGAAACAATACGGCACCCAACGCATAGGCCACTGCCAGTCGTCTCGCCCTTCGATCACCGGTTAAATGGAAGGTGGCGATTGGTGACGTTTTTTGCGCCGGAAACAGCCAGAGGGCAAACAGACCGAGCAGTGCTCCTGTCGGGATGTCGATCAGATGATGTTGCCAGGTGGTCAGCACCGATATGCCGATCAGCAGGCACCAGACCTGCCAAATACCGAGAACCGGACCCTTTAAACGGGCACGCCAGTGATCCCAGATGATCACCAGAAGGGCAATGTGAAGCGAGGGTGCCTGATTGAACGGTTTGTCGAAGCCACCGAGAACATCGAACATGAAACCCGGCAAGCCATGAGTTTCAGGCCGGACAAAAATTGCCTGTAGCGGGAATAACAGGAAGCAGACAACGGCTATGATCTGTGCGGTGAGATAACGACGCGCCAATTGGCTGACGTCGTCCGGTGTGTCGTTGACAAACAGAGACAACGCATAAAATGCGTTGATCGACCAATAAGGTACGATTGACCAGGCAATGAAGGGAATGTGTTTTTCCCAGGCAAATGCCAGGTTCGGCACGTCTGCACGCAGCGATGCCTGCCAGTTCGCTAGGCCGTAGGTGAGATAAAAGAACGGAGCGAGGAAAGCGAGCCACAGGGCTGCCCGTCGCAGAACCGCGCTGCGTGTTCCCTCGGGAACCGATGTAACCCCCTCCTCCATGCCGCCCTCAGATACGTTCGGCCAGCGACACGGTGAAAATGCCCCACTTGTCGATGCGCTGCTCAATCTTGCGGAAACCGGCGGCCGCGACAAGTTGATCCATTTCCTGCTGCGTGCGGCGACGCATGATCCAGGCTTCGCCACCACGATGAGAGGTCAGCGCCCGCGCAATCATCTCTAGCTGCGGGTGCCAGGGCTGGCCGGTGTAAAGCAGCAGCGATCCCGGTTCCAGCGCCTGCGAAAGGCCGTGAAGCGAGGCTTCGATGGCATCATTGTCAGGGAACAATTCGTAGAGGCCGGAAACCACGGCAAGTGTCGGCTTCGGCTCAATCGCGGCCAATCCCGCCGTATCGAAGGCATCGGCGCGGTGGAACGAGGCGATATCACTCAGGCCACGCTCGGCAATCAGTGTGCCACCCTTTTCGACATTGATCGGTGAGTAGTCCTGCAGGCGGATACTGTCCGGTCGCACATCTGACGCTGCCACCGCATCCAGAATGTAACGTCCGTGACCGGCCGCGATGTCGAGCACGCGCACAGGCTTGCCCTCTGCCTTGAGGCGGGCGAATGCCTTGCCAATTAACTCTTGCAAATGCAACTTGCGTTGCCGGATACCACGCCAGCCGATGGCATTGAGAAACTGGCGATCGATCAGCCGACCGCCGGGGCCAAGGCCTCGGGCATCGTCTTCATAGATGTAATCAAGCGTCGAGCCGGAATCGAAGCCGGTGCGAACACCCGTCTTGATGCCGTTTGAAAACAGACCGCCAAACCGGATCGAGGCGCGCGTCAAAGCCCAGTAGAGACCACGCGGTGTCGTTAGTGACAGCGGCGTTGCCAATCGGTCAGCTTCATCGCGGCTGTAACCGGAGAGATGTGCTTTGCGAAGATCTGCAACGACTGGCGTTTCATCGAAACGTGCCGTGATGAACGCATTGATCTTTTCCAATGCCTTGACCCGGTGTAACTCGCCGAGCGTGTCGTGATAAAAGCCTGGCAGCACATGGCGTTCCTTGATGGTGCTACCGAGATTCTCAAAAAAACGATGCTGAGGCGCGTGTCGCACAACGAAATCACTGCCGGAAATGAGCAACTGCGTCGGTACGGTAATAGCGCGGGCGTCGGAGACTACCCTGTCGGCCGCCTCGTAAAGCTCCAGCAAAATGTTGGACGCGATGGGGCGGGTAATCTGCGGATCGCTTTCGAATGATGCAATACGCTCAGGATCATGCGTCAGGAAACGTGCCTTGACATAGGAATTGACGAAGAAGGTGCCTTTCAGCTTCTGCCAAAGTGCAATGCCTTCCTTTGCAAAGGGAACATAAAGTTTGACGTCGAATGCCGGGGACGCCAGCACCAGTGCGCGGATATTGGGCGCATAATCATGTACCCAGGTCGCTGCGAGCACCGCACCAACACTCTGCGCGACAACGGCAATCTGATCGATGGCAAAACCGCCGGTCTCGCAAATATGACGGACGAAACAATCGAGATCACGTACAGAGTGCGCGAAGGATGGCGAGTGACCGCGTTCACCGGGAGAATTTCCGTGGCCGCGCGCGTCCCAGGCATAGAAAGCGAAGTCATCAAGACCAAGCTCTTCGGAAAGATGGGCTACTCTGCCCCCATGTTCGTGGCCGCGATGGAGAAGCACGATTGCACCCTTGGCAGTGCCGGAGCGTGCCAGCCAGTAACGGTAGAAAAGCTCCATGCCGTCATGGCTCGCAAACTCTGATTTGATCATGCCGTTGTCACTCCCACTTGACTGAACTGGACTCTATAAGGATGATTTCCAAAATTTCCAGTTGATTTCATCAACTTGCGCCTGCATGTGTGGATGCACTCAATCGGATTCGGGCTTTCATGTCGATCTACAAACTGAAATCTTCGTTTCAGGCCGTCCTTCGCCCGCTTGTCGGACGGCTGGCGGCATCAGGGGTAACAGCCAATCAGGTGACCGTGGGTGCGGCACTTGTTTCCGTTGCAATCGGTGCGTTGTTGCTGGTTCAGCCGCTGCCGGGGCTGTTTGCACTGGTGCCACTGTGGATGTTTCTGCGCATGGCCTTTAATGCCGTCGACGGCATGCTGGCGCGTGAGCATGGGCAGCAATCTGCCCTCGGTGGCTACCTCAATGAAATTACAGATGTGGTGTCGGACGCAGCACTGTACATTCCGTTTGCATTGGTCGCGCCCTTCTCGCTCCCATGGATTGCGACCATTGTTTTCCTCTCGGTGCTGACGGAGTTTGCCGGTGTGCTGGGTGTCGCCCATGGCAAGGGACGAAACTACGAAGGGCCGATGGGAAAAAGCGACCGTGCACTGTTGTTTGGGGCAATTGGTCTGCTGGTGGCGATGTTCGATACGCTTCCTGAGTGGATGTGGCACCTCCAGCCGATGGCCTGTGTGCTGTTGATCTGGACGGTGGTCAACCGGGTGCGGACTGGCCTGCCAGATCGGGATACATCAGATATCTGAGATCGTGGGTGCCGCGAAAACGGCACGCCTGCGACTTTCCTTAAGCGTAATCAGACATTCGTCAGTCACCAGCACAGGCTGGGTGACTGACGGCTTTTCATGGTGAGCAAGTTCTGGTGCATTACAGGATGTCACTCGAATTTTTCATGAGCGTCCGCCATGCCTTTGACCCAGTAGCCGGAGGCCTTGGTCCACGGTAGGGCATGCCCGCGCTGTTCAACGAGATAGCGACGCACGTCACGCGTCACTGACGCTTCGGCAGCAACCCAGACAAAGGTGTGCGGCGCGATTTCGATCTGTTCAAGTGCTTGAAGCAGCAGGTCCGCCTTGGCGGCATCGCTGAGTGGCCGGTAAACCCAATGGATGTTCACCTCTGCCTTTGAGGTAAAGTCTTGCTTTTCCTCAGGTCCGGTAATTGCAATGACCGCAGAAATCCGTTGGCCCGGCAGGGCTTCCTCTATGCGGCGGCCAATTGCCGGGAGCGCTGTTTCGTCGCCAACCAGCAACCAGTTGATGATGTCTGGCGAAACGACCGCAGAGCCCTTGGGGCCGCCAATGGACAAGACGTCACCGATCTTGGCATTCAGTGCCCATTGGGTCGCGGGACCTGCTTCATGGATGGCAAAATCAATGACGACAGTGCGTGACGACGTATCGTAACGCCTCGGCGTGTAGTCGCGGCGTTCAGGGGCGCCGCCTGATGTCGGAATGAAGATCTTGATGTGGTCGTCGGCTCCGAGGCTGACGAAGTCCGAAGCGTCATCGCCCTTCAGCGTGATGCGCAGCATCGCCGGAGTGATATTGTCTTTGGCGATGACGGTGAGATCACGTCGCTTTAGTTCGTGACGAATACGGTCAATTTTCGGAGAAGAAGTAAATACGTCGGTTGTCAAAATGTATCCCTTTCAGAGGCCGACGGATCGATCTGCAGGACACAGCCGCGCAGATCAGAACCGGGAAGCCCGTTTTGATCATGCGCGTTGAGTTACGTTAACGCTTACGTGCCAAGGAACCTTGGCAGTATTCTGTTTAATTAGGGCGGTGGGCTGCGATTTGCAAGAGTCTGGTTGTCTCCAAACTTTCCTTCTGCCGGCATTTGATGGCCTGGTCGATACTCTCATGCGGATAGGCAGCCTTCGGATTTTTTACCGGAAATATCCCCACGTAAAACCGGCCTTGCACCCGAAGAGTACACGGCCGGTTTCATTAGTTTTATGATCAACCGACTGCGAACGGAACGGTCACAAAGCTCTGGTCGCTGCCGCGCTGGATGAGCAACAGAACGGCCTTTCTGCCTGTCTTGCCAGCAGTTGCCACGGCCATCTTGGCTTCCTGGGCTGTCTTGACCGCATGCTGATTAACCGAGAGGATCAGGTCGCCTGCCTGCAGGCCAGCTTCCGCTGCCGGCTTGTCAGGTGCGACGCTTGCAACGACGGCACCAGTTTCATGTTCTGGCAGGTTAAGGGCCTGACGGACCTGATCATTAACATCGGCAAGGCCAATGCCAATGGTGGGAAGCTTTTGCGCTGCAGGGCCACCCTTGTCCTGATCGGTCGAAGCCTGTTGTTGGTCCTGGCTGTTCTGGCCGATCGTCAATTGCAGGTTCTTGCTGGCACCCTGCCGCCATACCGTCAGGTTTTCCTTCGAGCCAGGGGTCATGTCTGCAACCATACGCGACAGGTCGCGTGGTGAAGAAATGGCCTGACCACCAAGGGCTGTGATCACGTCACCGACCTGGACGCCAGCCTTCGCAGCAGGGGTGTCATCGTTCACGCTGGCCACCAGCGCGCCTTCAGACTTTTCGAGCCCAATTGCATTGGCAATATCGGCAGACACTGGTTGGATCTGCACGCCGATAAAGCCGTGCTCAATAGAGCCGTCCTTCATCAGCTTTGCCACGACCCGCTGGGCCTGATCCGAAGGGATGGCGAAACCGACGCCGACACTACCTCCGTTTGGTGAGTAGATCGCCGTGTTGACGCCGACGACACTGCCGTCGCTATTCACAAGAGGACCACCAGAGTTACCGTGGTTGATTGGTGCATCGATCTGGATGAAGTCGTCATAAGGGCCAGAATGCAGGTCACGACCGCGTGCCGAGACGATACCCGCAGTGACCGTCGTGCCGATGCCGAACGGATTACCGATCGCTAAGATCTGATCCCCAAGCTTCAATTTGTCGGAATCACCCCATGACACGGTGGCGAGTGGCGTCTTAGACTCGATCTTCAGGACCGCAAGGTCCGACTTTGGATCAGCCCCGATCAACTTTGCTGGCAGTTCCGTACCATCATCGAGAGTGACCTTGATGTCGATGGCATTGTCGATCACGTGGTTATTGGTAACGATGTAGCCATCCGACGAGATGACAAAGCCTGAGCCGAGGGCCTGGGAACGCTGCGACTGACGCTGCTGTGGCATTGGCATGCCGCGCTGCCCGAAGAACTGCTTGAATTGATCGTTGAAGGGCGAGTTTTCACCAAAAGGTGAGGTTTCGCCCGAAGCGACGGATTCGGTCTTCATCGTTGTGGTGACGGTAACGACGGCAGGCTTGTCTGCAGAAACGATGGAGGCAAAAGAGCCTGCCGGTGCAACGATACCGCTGACTGCCGGGGCGGAGGACGGTGCTGCGAAAGCAGTATTGCTGCCGAGGATGACCGGTGTTGCCAATGGCACCGCGATAATGGCGGCCCCGAGCAGGGCGAGGACGCGATTTCTGTGAAGGATATTCGACATGATCATTCTCACTCTCTTTTAACACCGGGACAGGCAATGGCTTCCCATCGCCAGGGCGAAGGGCTCTGGCGGGTTCGGATTGTGTCGCGGTACGGTTTCAACGGAAGGTTTTGCGCGCCTAATCGCAAACGCGGGCGCGGTACATGTCACCCCAGGCGTTCTGTCGCCAAACAACATGGCAGGCGGGATAATGTGAGGCATATATTGGCGCGCCATAGGGGCCGGGAGGAGGCCCATATGGCACTACTGCGTAGGCTGGCGGGCCATAACCCGACGCGTGATGGCCGTTGGCAAGCAACGCCCCACCAATCATAGCGCCCGCGATACCCGCAACGAGACCGCGGCCGAAATTATTGCGTGCTTCGGCCTGGGAGGCGGTGGCGAACGCTGAACCAGCAATCGTCAAGGCGACCAGTCCGGTGGTGACGAATGTGTGTAATCTAGTCGTCATGGTCCTGATCCTTTTTGAATGGTCGACGCCTTGTTTCGCGACCATGGGATAGACATTAGACGAGTGTGGATTACCGTTGGATATCCGCCGGATTAAAGGTTGGTAAGTTTTGCTTGAAATTCCAAGCCGAATGAAATGGCTTTTATGCTGGAGTTTGTCGCGGATTTACGAGAGCCCTGCTGTCGAGGGGTGGTCACAGCGTCTCAGTTCTTGGCGGATGACGAGAACTGCGTCCACACCGTCTCCGGTATCGTATCGGACAATCCGGCAATCGCCGCGCGAATGCGGGACGGACGTGCGCTTCCCAAAATCGCAGACGTCACAAGCTCGTCTCTCAACGGAAACTGCGTTGCAGCGGATGCAATGTCTACGTCCGCTGATGCGGCAACCTCGCGCGCGCGATTTGCGATGAAATCGATCTCGTCCATATTCCCAGTGGGGCGAACGAGAGTACCAGAGTTGAACAGGCTGCCGACGATCAGTGGTGTGGCGGACTGTCTGCACATGCCGAGAACACGCGTGCCGACTGTGCGATCAAGGAGTGTATAGCGGCCGTTGATAAGCAGGCAGTCAAGCTTCACTCTCTGCATGATATCAATGCATGCCCCAACATCACTGACACCCAACCCAAATGCAGCGATGTCGCCGCTGGATCGCAACTCCTCCATGGCTTTTATGCCGCTATCGAGAAATTTTGGGAAATGCCTGCGGTATTCCAGCAAACCGAGCGTTTGTGGATCGAGGTCGTCGACAAGCAGCAGATCAATCTTGGCGAGGCCAAGCCGGGCCAAGCTGAACTCGTAGGACCGCATGATGCCGTCATAACTATAGTCGAACGTGATCTCGAAGGGCATAGGGCCTGTCGCAGCCGACTTGGCGGGCTTTAGAAGTTTGCCGACCTTGGTGGACAGCACATAGTCATCGGGTCGGATGTCGCGAAGGAAGTCACCGACAATGCGCTCTGATATGCCGACGCCGTAACCGGGCGCGGTATCAAAATAGCGGATCCCCGCCTCCCAGGCGGCTGTCAGCGCTTCCGTGGCCTCTGCTCGATTGACACTTCTATACATGCCGCCGATGGCGGCACAGCCATAACCCAGTTCACTGAGTTCCAGCGATGTGTTACCAAGTCGGCGTTTGCGGATCATGTAGGGCATTCAATCAATCAGGTGGGTAGCCGTAAGTTGAGAGGATTTGGACATGTTATCAGTAGATTCGTCAACGAACTTCAGCGTGATCATGTCGCGTGCATTTCGGGTTCTTCAGTTACGAGCGATAGCGATTCCATTGACTGGACTATTTCACACGTAAATTGTCGGATTTGGGGACCTTCCTAGTGACGTGATTCCGTCAGGGTGACGGGTCGGATTCCATTTTTACCGGTCAACCATGACAATAACTGCAAAATTCGTCCGATTCTTTGAAAAAAATGCCAAAAGAAAGCTGTTATCGATCTTGGAATCGCCGCGAAAATGAGTATGGTGGCGCACGATTTTCGATTTTTAGCTCAAGAGGGGCAAATGCAAGTATTAGTGCGCGACAATAATGTCGATCAGGCGCTTCGAGTTCTCAAGAAGAAACTGCAGCGTGAAGGCATTTTCCGCGAAATGCGTCTGCGTGAAGCTTTTGAAAAGCCATCTATCAAGAAGGCTCGTGAAAAGGCTGAAGCTGTAAGCCGTCAGCGCAAGCTCGCTCGCAAGCAGCTGCAGCGCGAAGGCCTTCTGCCTTCGAAGCCAAAGAAGACCAGATAATTACTGCGACACGTCGTGGTATCGATTGGATTGACGGGCTGTGAAAACAGCCCGTCTTTTCGTCGTGGCCTTCGATATGGGATCTTTCGATCAATATCAGTTGTTCCGGCACGCTGAGTGACGGGGGCTGTTTTCTAACGACGGCATTTCTGTCTGCAAAGTTCGCCAGATATTCTAACGGCATCCATTCTTTCGGATCGTCGTGTGGATATTTGTTGCCTGCGCCTGTGGTGACGCAGGCGAGCAATCACTGTAGCTTGTGATGCGATTCTCCACATCTAACAGCAGTCCTATGGAAACCTCCCTTTATCTGCCCGTAAAAGACTTTCTCGAACAG
This sequence comes from Rhizobium sp. BIGb0125, assembly GCF_024810055.1. Lineage (NCBI taxonomy): Bacteria > Pseudomonadati > Pseudomonadota > Alphaproteobacteria > Hyphomicrobiales > Rhizobiaceae > Rhizobium > Rhizobium sp. BIGb0125. The sequence continues at coordinate 325,732 of NZ_JANUDV010000006.1, read as the reverse complement.
GCAGGTTACGCCGTGAAAGGCGAAATTGGTGGCTGCGATCTCGTTGGCCTCAGCGATAGTGATCCGACCATCGTCGTGGTTTGTGAGCTGAAACTTTCCTTCAATCTTGAACTTATCTTACAGGCCGTTGACCGCGCCGCGGTTTCTGACGAGGTGTGGATTGCGGCTCGGATTTCAGCCAAAGGCAGAGGGCGCGAAGCGGACAAACGTTACAGAGATCTTTGCCGCAGGCTTGGGATTGGCATGCTCGGTGTTTCCGATGCAGGCGATGTCAGCGTTATCGTCGGCTCGGTTACCCCGATGCCGCGCACCAATCCGAAACGACGCTCCCGGTTGATGCGCGAACACCGCAACAGGCGGGGTGATCCTGCACTCGGCGGCAGCACACGCCAACCTGTCATGACAGCCTATCGCCAACAGGCACTCGGTTGCGCGGCCGCTCTGGCTGCAGGACCGTTGCGTGTTCGTGATGTCACGACATCAGTCCCGGACGCAGGAAAGATATTGCTTTCAAATGTTTATGGATGGTTTGAGCGGCTGGAACGAGGGATTTACGGTCTGACAGATGCTGGCCGCGACGCGCTTATACGCTGGCCGCAGAACACCCCCGACAAGCAATAGAACGCCTCGCTGTGCCGAATACAACGAGATAGGCATCGTACCGGCCAGCGGAATTTTGTGTGGGCGTGGTTAGATTCCCGACCCGTCAACTTCCAGCTCTTGTGTGTCTTTTCCTTTCCACGGAGAGGGCAAGCTCATGCGGTCAGGGTCTGCCGAGGGGATCGGCATCCAACACTTCAACTCGGGCTCGGCATATTCGATGATGCGGCCGGGAGCAGAATCAGAAGAGCGCCAGGCTTCGCCTCCGAACTGATCGCCATTTGACCAATAGGCGAGATCAACTGCCCCTGGCCCCTGTTCCGTGGGGCGGATGGTAACGAGAATGCGACTGCCGTCTCTCGGAGCGTTTCGCATATGTCGCCAGCGGTCTGGTTCGTCCATGTGTTCCCTCCTGTTTTATGAGCCCGAAGTTTCACCTCGCGATCTAAAACGGTCAATGTAAATTTTCCGACTTGTGCACCGTAGACTGCGGCAGAACGCTGCTTCGGTTGAGGTGTTCAACCGATCGCAAGCGTGCCAGAATTAAACAACGCCACGCCGCCTTAAGCGACCTTGATGATCAGCTTTCCAAAATTGCCACCGGTCAGCATTGCGGTGAAGGCGTCTGGTGCATTGTCGATACCGTCAACAATATCTTCGCGATATCGTAGCTCGCCTGCTGCCACGCGCGGACCGACCTCTGCAAGAAATTCGTCGAAATGATCTGCTGCAAATTCGGTCTGAATGAAACCACGCACGAGCAGGCTTTGCCGCAGAATTGCAGACATGGTCGCCGGCAACCGGTCATTATCGGATGTTGACGCGCCATTATAATGGGCGACAAGTCCGCACACCGGAACTCGTCCAAACTTGTTGAGCCGTGGCAGGACCGCATCCCAGACATGTCCGCCGACATTTTCGAAATAGACATCGATACCGTCGGGCGTCGCCGCCTCCAGTCGAGAGGCAAGATCATCGGAGCGGTGATCAATGACCGCGTCGAAGTGAAGCTCATCCTTCACATAGGCGCATTTTTCCGTACCACCTGCGATGCCAATCGCCCTTGCACCCAAGAGTTTTGCGAGCTGTCCGACCATTGAGCCGACAGGGCCGGACGCCGCGGCGACTGCAACGGTCTCGCCCGCTTTCGGCTGGCCGATAAATTTCAGGCCGCTCCATGCAGTGAAACCCGGCATGCCAAGTGCACCGACCGCGGTCGTCAGCGGTGCACCATGTGTCTCGACCCTTCGTAGAGCATTGCCATCCACGACCGCGTGGGTTCGCCAGCCGGTTCTACCTCGCACAATATCGCCCGGCGCGAAATTGCTGCTTCTGGATTTCAGGACCTCACAAATGGTTTCGCCTTCCATGATGCCATCAATGGGTACCGGCGCAGCATAGGATTTCGCATCACTCATGCGGCCCCTCATGTAGGGGTCAAGTGACAGGAACAGCACCCGAACTGTAACCTCACCTTCCTCTGCCTGCGGTAAGTCGACTTCCTCAAGCCGGAAATTTTGTGGTTTCGGCGTACCCACTGGTCGGCTGGCAAGAACGATCTGCTGAGATTTCATGAGGTGTTCCTCCGGAGAAACTTCCTGCGGGAAGTGGCAACAATATATCGGTGTGCGGCTTCCGCAATGCTTGATGGCTGATGTAGTGCCCGTGCTAAGGCTTTCTTTACGGCAGGACAAACGGACATCAAGGGCTATCGTTCCATGCCGTCACCGAGAGAAGTGGTGACGGCTTATCCCTCACGGTGGTTTGGATGACGGGGATCATCGTGCGGTTTTAGGAGAAAACGACGCGCAACTTCCCGGTAGCCATCATAGACCAGTCCACCATTGAGATTGACCAGAAACTCTCTGTGCCGACGATATAAACGGGGAATCTGGTACCAGGGAATACCCGGCCGTTTGTGATGAAGAACGTGGAGGTTGTTGTAGAGGAACAGCAGACCCAACAGTGGGCTGTTTTCGACAATTGCCGTGCGTTCATCATGGTGTTCGGCAAAGCGGTGCTCGGCGAAAGACCGTAATCTACTCAGCGCGGCGCCAAAATAAACAAACCCGAACAGATAGATCCAAAGCGGCATTTGGCAGACCAGGACCACCCATGTCAGCACCACGGCGACACCCAGACTATGCCTGCCCCAAATAAATGCTCTGCGCCGGTCTCCGGCACGAATGAGCAAAAACTCCAGAAACAGAAAACTCAGGATCATCACGGCAGGGCCAATGGTGAGGCGTCCCAGAAGTGTCATATTGAGATTTGACAGCAATTTGCCGGATGAGCCCAAGCGCTCCCACGCTGCCTGCGTATAATAGGAGGACTCCGGGTCCTCGATTGGATCCGTCAGGTGCTCGTCGCGGTGGTGGAGCAGATGACCTTCCTTGTAGATTGCATAAGGCAACCACAGGGAAATCGGCGGCCAACCAACCGCATCATTGATTGCCTGTAGCCGTGTGGGATGTCCGTGCATGACTTCGTGCTGCAAAGATCCCTGCCATGCCACCAGCCAGCCGCCCAGCGCCATGACGACAAGCAGAGGCAGCGATTGCCAGAACCATGTCAGGCAAATGAAGCCGCCGTAGATGACAATTGTGAGAATAGCCGTCTGCCATTCGACGCGTGCGATCGACGACTGGCCAATGTGAGACAGGGTAGAATGGCGGGACATGGCTGCTCCGGCATTGGTAAATGCTGTTGGAATTGACAGCCGAAATATAGGTCGCGCAACGTCCTGACGCGCCATATGACTTTGCGCAACGGAATTGAAAAACGGAAAACTAGTTTGCCGATGATGGTTCACAGGAGAATATCAATTCTACCAAAACCATAGATTATGCGATCTAATCCTGACCATAGAGGCATATACGGCACAAAGCCGCTTTGGACAGGGGACATCAATGACACTGAATTCAACACGCCGACAGTTTCTCGCGGGCGGCGCCACCATTGCCACTGTGGTCGCTTTCGGAGGTATCAGCCCGGCCTTTGCCAATGCTGACCGTACCAAGATTACCGTCCGCGTGGAAAAGGATCTCGTCAACCTTGATCCCGCCAACCGCTCTGGCCCGATTGACCTCAATGTCATCTGGTCTGTGCAGCAGGGGCTGATTTCCTTCAAACCCGGCTCAACCGAGTGGGAATTGGACGCCGCAGAAGAACTTGAGCAGGTCAGCGACACCGAAATCCGCTTCAAGCTGCGATCCGGCCTCGCCTTTACCGGCGGTTATGGTGATCTGACGGCGGAAGACGTAAAATTCTCCTTCGAACGTTTCATCAAGCCTGACGCCGAAGGCAAGTCCGTCACCTACGCAAAGGATTGGTCGGCACTGGATCATGTGGAGGTTACCGGTCCGCTTGAGGGGCGTATCATCCTCAAGACCCCGGCACCGGCACTCTACACCATTGCGCTGGCCGATGGTTCTGGCCGTATCGTTTCCAAGAAGGCGTTTGAGGCTCTTGGCAAAGACTTTGCCACCAAGATTGTTGGAAGCGGCCCTTACGTGTTGAAGGAATGGACGCCGCGCGAACAGTTCGTCCTTGAGATCAACCCGGATTACAAGGGGCCGATCAAACCACATTTCCAGCAGATTGTCGGCAAGCCGATTGGCGAACAGAAGACGGCTGAAATAGCCTTCCAGTCTGGCGAAATCGACTTCACCGCCATCGACCCGGAAAACGGCAAGACGCTTTCCGCGCTGCCGGACGCAAGCGTTACGGAAATTCCCGCGATCGATTACGTCTGGTTTGGGCCGAATATAGAAAAGGCACCGTTTGGCGACATCCGGGTACGCCAGGCAATCCGTTATGCTGTTGATGTCGATGCCATTCTTCAAGGTGCCTATTCCGGCATTTACCCACGTGCCAACGCACTTCTCGCTCCAAGTTTGCTCGGTGCATGGAAAGACGCGCCGGTTTACAAACGTGATCTGGAAAAGGCGCAGGCCCTGCTTGACGAAGCTGGCCATTCCGGTGGCTTCAAGACCAAGCTGACGGTTGAAGCTGGCGCCCGTTACGAGGCAATCGCACAGATCATTCAGGCAAATCTCGCCGATGTTGGGATTGAGGTGGAGATTGAAGCGCTCGAATCGGCGGCCTATTGGGCACTTGGCAAAAACGACGCCAGCAAGGATCTCGAACTTTCGCTGGTCAAGTTCAATGGCAAGTTCGACCCAGGTTTCCAGACGCAGTGGTTTACGTCGGAACAGGTCGGCCAGTGGAACTGGCAACGTTACAAGAACGCCGATTATGACGCCCTGCACCAGAAAGGTGGCGTCACCGTTGCTCCGGCAGAGCGGGAAAAGATCTATATCGAGGCGCAGAAACTGCTGGACGAATCCGCAGCCTTTATCTGGATCACTCACAATCTCAATGCCTTTGCCTCACGCAAATGGCTGAAGCCCGGTGTGCTGCCGAACGGCAATAACTGGCTCTATACGGCCTTCACGGACGCGGCGGTCTGAGCCTGTGGCGACCAAGAACAAATACAGGGAGGCGCTGCGATGAGCAGCGCATCTCTTCAAAGCCATCTGGTTTTCAAGCTGGTGACAGCGGCTCTCGCTGTCGCCGGCTCTGTTGTTTTGTTAATTGCGTTGACACGACTGATCCCCGGCGACCCGGCAACCGTCATTCTCGGTTCGCGTGCTACGCCTGAAACCGTTGCAGCATTGAACGCGCGCATTGGCCTCGACAAACCGCTGCAGATGCAGGTGTTGACATTTTTCAGTCGACTGATCGTCGGCGATCTGGGCCAGGACGTCTTTAACGACCGACCAGTTTTGCAGCTGGTGGCGGCGGCCCTGCCCAATACGGTTGCCCTCGCCATCTCGGCGATGCTTCTGGCAATTGCCATTGGCGTGCCGCTCGCGCTGATATCTGCCCATCGCCCAGGTGGCCGCATAGACCGGTTGATCGCCTTTGTCAGCGTGGGTTTTATCTCGACACCCAGCTTCGTTGTTTCGGTGTTCCTACTGATGATTTTCTCGGTCAAGCTCGGATGGTTTCCGGTTCTGGGCGCGGGAGAACGTGGGGATACATTGGATCAGCTCTGGCATCTTGTGCTTCCGACACTTGCGCTCGCTGCTGGCTGGGTGGGTTACATTGCCCGCCTGCTCCGTTCCTCGCTGCTGGAAGTGCTGAGTGAAAGCCCTATCCGCACGCTACGCGCCTATGGTGTCAGTGAAGTCAAAATCCTGATCAAATACACGCTCAAACCGGCAATTTTGCCAACCATCGCTGTGCTTGGCATGGGATTTGGCGAACTGTTGGGCGGGGCAGTTTTTGCCGAGGTTATCTTCAACAGGCCCGGCCTTGGCTCCCTCATCTACGATTCCATCCGCACCCGCAATTATCCTGTTGTCCAAGGCGGCGTGTTCGTGATCGTTCTGCTCTATGTGCTGACAAATCTTGTTGCGGAGCTATCTCAAACACTCACCGACCCACGCGAACGTTCGCGGCTGGCCCGCAAAAGTGAGCCTTGAGATGACGATGTTTGCTGATCTCTCCCGCCGCCCCGGCGGTACCTTTGCCCTGCTGGCCGTGACATTGCTCTGTCTTTTGGCCATTGCGGCCCCGCTGATTGCACCCTATGCGCCGAACGCCATCGCACCCGCCAACCGCCTGATGGATCCGTCTCTCCAGCATATACTGGGCACCGATCACCTTGGCCGCGATATTTTGAGCCGCCTGATATATGGGGCCCGAATTGCCCTTGGCATCTCGCTTTCGGTGATTGCCATTTCCCTTACCGCCGGGGTGGTGCTTGGAATTGTCGCGGCGCTGTCACCGCGTCCGGTGGACTTATTGATTGTCGGCATTTTCGACGTGGTGACGTCGTTCCCCAGCATCATTCTTGCTCTAGCGCTCGTTGCGGTTTTCGGCCCCGGACTTGGGAACGTCGTTTTGCTGGTCAGCATCGTGTTCATTCCGCATTTCGGACGGGTGGCGCGCAGCCAGACGATCACGCTGCGCAACAGCCCTTTCATCGAGGCTGAGAAGGTACTTGGTGCGCAGACATGGCGCATTATCCTGCATCACGTCATTCCCAACATCATCGGCCCCATCTTCGTGTTGGCCTGCATGGATATTCCCGTTGTCATCACCATCGAGGCTGGTCTCAGTTTTCTTGGTCTTGGCGTGCGCCCTCCCCTCGCCAGCTGGGGAAATCTGCTCAATGACGGTTACGTCTATCTCGACCAGTCTCCGTGGCTTGCCACTTTCTCAGGCATTTCGCTGATCCTCGCCACGCTTGGTTTTGCGCTTTTGGGTGAAGCGCTGCGCGATACGCTGGATCCGAAGCTCAGGAAAACCCTATGACCGAGGCACTCCTTTCCATCGAAAACCTGCACGTTTCCTATCGAGGCAAAGGACGCAGCGCTCATATTCTCGATGGCGTAAACCTGACCATCAACAGGGGTAAATCCGTCGGCCTTGTCGGAGAAAGTGGCAGCGGCAAGTCGACGATTGCCTTTGCTTTGCTTGGACTTCTCGCCGACAACGCAACGGTCGAGACAGAGAACGCGACGTTTGATGAGAAAGCGATACGGCTTGATCCCAAGGGTACAGCCTCCCTTCGCGGCACTGATATTGCCATGATCTTTCAGGATCCGATGACGGCGTTGAACCCGATGTTCACGATCGGCGAACAACTGGTCGATATCCAGCGGCGACGTTTTCCAAAACTGAGCAAACGACAACTCTGGCAGCGTGCCGAAACGGTGCTGGCCGATGTCGGTGTTCAGGATGCGGCCGGCCGCATGCGCCGTTATCCGCACGAGTTTTCCGGCGGCATGCGCCAGCGCGTTGTCATTGCTATGGCCTTGCTGGTTGAGCCGAAACTGCTGATTGCCGATGAACCGACAACGGCGCTCGATGCCACGATTGAGGCACAGGTCGTTGAGGTGCTGCATGAAATGCGGCAGCGAACAAAGGTTTCCATGCTGATCGTCAGCCACAGCATGGGCCTGATCGCCGAATTGTGTGACAGCGTTGTGGTGATGTATGCGGGGACCGTGGTTGAGACCGGCCCGGTGCGCGAGGTGTTGCACAATCCCCGCCACCCTTACACGCGAGCGCTTCTTGCCTGCGAAATCGATCCCTATGCGCCGTTTGATGCGACGCAGGATCTGTCGACCATACCGGGCAATGTTCCCGACCTGACGAACCGGCCTGACGGCTGCATTTTTGCCGCCCGCTGTCCGTCGCGGCAGGTGCAATGTCACCAGAAACCACCGCAACGTGAGGTGGACCATAGGCACCATTATGCCTGTTGGCGGGAGGCCGCGTAATGGAGGAGCCTGCACTTGTTCTGAAGGACGCAGTTGTTCGATACCACAGGCTGACCGCCGTAGACGGTGTTACCCTGGAGTTGCGGCGTGGTGAAACGCTTGGTCTCGTGGGCGAAAGCGGCTGCGGTAAATCTTCCATTGCACGGTCTATTGTCGGTCTTCAGCCGCTCGCCTCTGGCACGCTTTCGGTCGATGGTGAAAGCGTTCGTGCAGGCACCCGCCGTAAGGCTAGCGATGCGCAAAGCCGAGTCCAGTTGCTGTTTCAGGACCCTGCGGCTTCGCTTTCGCCACGGCTTACCGTCAAAACACTTCTCGCCGAACCGTTGAAAATCAGGAATGTTTACACCGCCGAACGTTTTGCAGAGATTGTCGCTCTTGCGGAAAGTCTTGGCCTTGGCCAGCAATTGCTGACGCGTTATCCGCATCAATTGAGCGGTGGACAGGCTCGGCGCGTGGCACTGGTGCGTGCACTGGCGGCCAATCCTTCCATTATCGTCGCGGATGAGCCAACCGCTGGCCTTGATATCTCTGTTCAGGGTGAACTGCTTAATCTGCTGCGTGGCCTGCGAGATCGACTTGGCCTCAGTTACCTGCTGATCTCACACAATCTAAACGTGGTGGGGCGCGTCACGGATCGAGTGGCGGTGATGTATCTTGGACAGATTGTCGAAAGCGGGCCAACCGCCAGCCTGTTTAGAGAGCCAGCTCATCCATACACGCAGGCGCTGCTTTCCGCCAATCTGACGCTTGACCCCAGTCGGCAGCGTGAACGGATTGTTCTAACAGGTGAATTGCCAAACCCCAGCAACCCGCCAAGCGGCTGCCGCTTTCACAAACGCTGTCCCGTGGCTCAGCCGAAATGCGCCGCCGATGCGCCGCCATTACTGGCGGGCACGGGAGCGCGCAGCGTGGCCTGTCATTTCCCGTTGGTTTCTGCGGAGCCGATCCCGCGTCAAGCGATTGCGGGGTAACCTTGAGCTTCAGCGTCTCGATCCAATTTGGCCAAGATTTGATAATCGGCGTCCCCGAGAAACGTGATGCCGCGCAGCGACAGCACGTCACAGATGTCGTCGAGCGCTGGATCGGCAATCGTTTCTGCAAGCGCCCGACGCAGGATCACCAGATCTTTGGCCGAGGTCTCAATCGAGGTGATGAATGGCAGGCCGGGACCCCGCGGTGTTTCGGCGAAGACACGAACACCTGCAAGGCGTTCCGCGTCAAAGCGCAGGGTATTGCCAAAGGTCACACAATCGATGGAGGCGATATCCGCTTTGCCGCTTGCCACCGCGTCGATGCTGGCACGGTGGCCACCGGTTTCGATAACGGAGGAAAAGAAACGCCCGTTTTCGGCATGGGGTGCGATGAAGGCACGGAAGAGATTGTAGCCGGAATTGCTTCCGGGCTCATTGATCGCCGCACGGGCGCCGCGCAAATCCTCAATGGACTGCGCCGAAGACTGCGCACTGACGATGATAAAGCTGCATTTGATCGGTCCATCGCATCCCGGCAGATCGTAATTGGGCGTGGCAACCAGCTGAACCTTGTCCCTGAGATGTTGCACATAGGGATATCCGCAGGTCTGCCCAAAAATGAGATCCGGACGAAGCCAGGCTTCGTCATATCGCACCGTGTCATCAAGCAGATCAGGAGCATTGAGCCCGTAGTCGCGCAACCGCGCACCGAGCGCCTGCCAGAACTGATGGGTCGCCTGCGCCACCTGTGGCGGGCTGACATACATGGCAAGGCTGGCAAGGGTCATAAAACCACTCCGATAAACAACACAAAATCTATGTTGAAACTGGTTTGTTCTGCAATGCAATGGTTTCATTTAGGACGGATGATATGAACTTATCCCTGACAAACATTTCCCCCTCTAAGAGTCGGCAATCAGCTTTTGACTGTGATGTTCTGGTTATCGGCGGTGGTCCGGCCGGTTGCTGGGCGGCGCTGGAGGCCGTGGCGGCAAACGCCAACGTGGTGCTTGTCGAGAAGGGATATTGCGGCAGCTCTGGTGCAACGGCATCCGCTGGCACGCAGATCTGGTACGTGAAACCGGACCCACAAGAGCGTGAGGCCGCCATGGCCAGCCGTGAAGCGATGGGCGGCTATCTTTCAGACCGTAACTGGATGCGACCGGTACTCGACAAGACGTTTGAAAGCGTCAATCGGCTGGCCGACTGGGGCTACCCCTTCCCGCGTGATGAAAGTGGAGAACAGCAGCGCATCTCGGTGCAGGGGCCGGAATATATGCGGTTGTTGCGGCGAAAGGTCAAAAACGCCGGCGTCACCATCTTGGATCATCATCCCGCGACACATTTGCTTGTTGATGGCGACAGGGTGGCGGGCGCAACCGGTATTATGCAACAGGGGGGTGGCGAATGGCAGGTGACTGCCGGTGCCGTTGTGCTGGCTGCCGGAGGTTGTGCATTCATGAGCAAGGCACTTGGATGTGACGTGTTGACCGGTGACGGTTATCTGATGGGGGCAGAGGTTGGTGCCGAATTGTCGGGCATGGAATTCTCATCGGCCTATGCGATATCGCCGGCCTTTGCCTCCATTACCAAGACAGCGCTTTATCGTTTTGCGCAGTTTTACCGAAAGAATGAGAGCCTGATTGAAGGGGCTGGCTCCGCACGCGGCCGCTCGATCATTGCCCGCACGTTGCTGTCGGAGCCTGTATTCGCCCGACTTGATTTGGCTGAAACCGATGAGGTCAGAACGATATTGCGGCAGGCGCAACCGAACTTTTTTGTTCCCTTTGACCGACGTGGCATTGATCCATTTACCCAGATGTTCGAGGTCAAGCTTCGCCTTGAAGGAACGGTTCGTGGAACAGGGGGGCTGCGGCTGACCGGGCTTGATTGTGCCACCACGGTTCCCGGCCTTTATGCGGCCGGTGACAATGCCACGCGCGAACCGATCTGTGGCGGGTTTACCGGTGGCGGCAGCCATAACGCGGCCTGGGCGATTGCGTCAGGATCGTTTGCCGGTGTCGCGGCCGCCGGTTTCGCAAAAGCCAACGCCAAACCCCATTCTATATCAGATCCACAAGCTGAGAACTTTGCGAGAAATCCGTCACATTATGCGGATCCCACCGCCATTTTGGCAGCGGTGCAGAATGAGGTCTTCCCGCTCGATATCAACTATTTCCGTACCCACGACGTGCTGTCAGCGGCCTTGAAACGGCTGGATGGTCTGTGGGATGACATCAAAACTGCCGTGCCGGTGGATGAAACCGGAACGTTACGGCTGCGCCAAGCGCAGGCGATGACCGCAACGGCGCGCTACATGTACAAGGCCGCGATTTCCCGTACGGAAACGCGTGGTATGCATCGTCGCGATGATTTCCCCAAGCAGGATCCAGCCCAACATCATCGCCTTGTTCTCAGCGGGCTTGATGACATTCTCATTCGTTCCGAACCGGTAGGTTCAAACCTGTTGCCGGAGGTAGCTGAATAATGATTGAAGTTCTTGATCCGCAAACCTGCACCGATTGCAATCTCTGTGTGCAGGTCTGCCCGACCAATGTTTTTGAGGCGATGCCGGACGGGCCTCCCCAAATTCTCAGGCAGGATTCCTGCCAGACATGCTTCATGTGCGAACTCTATTGTCCTGTTGATGCTCTCTATGTCGAGCCCGATGCAGAAATGGTCCATGGCCTCACGGTCGAGGATGTTCATGGCAAACAATTGTTTGGCAGTTATCGCAAGGCAATCGGCTGGCACAAGGAAACCCGCCATCGCCGCCACATCGATGATCACTTCAGGTTACCACAGTGAGTAGGATGCGCATTAGGCCTCAAGCGCACGTTTGCGTTCGGCCGACAGCATCATCTCCACAAAACGTCGCACCTTTGCAGGTCGAAAGCGAGCGACCGGAAAAACGGCATGCAGGCCGCCAGCTGGCAGGCTCCAATCGGGCAGCAGCCGCACCAGTCTGCCCTGCGCTAATTCTTTGCCCAGCATATAATCAGGAAAAACCGAAACCCCTGCCCCGGCCAGCACACAGGCATAGGCGGCCGGTGTCTTATCCGTACGGATGGCAGACGATACCTCGACCATTTCGGAGGGAAAGCCGTCACGGGAAAACATCCAGCGAAGCGGGTGACGCAGCACTGAATTTTCGATCCACGGCAGATTGGCTGCGTCGGCTGGTGTCTTGAGTGAGGAAAACCGCTCTGCCACGGATGGTGTGGCGACAAGATATTGTTCAAACGCCCCAAGCCGTCGTGACTGATGGCTTGTATCGGTCAGCCAGCCAGCGCGAATGGCAAGATCAAGCTGCTGGGTTGCGGGATCGATAACCGTATCGTCGAAGACCAGGTCGACTTTCATAGTTGGATAACGCGCGAGATAGGCTGTTATCACAGGGGCGACAATCACCGCGCCGTAGTCTAGCGGTGCGGTCAATGTCAGGGTGCCAGAGGGCTCGCTTGTATGGTGGGACATTTCCCCATAAGCGGCCTCGGCCTCTCTCAGAATGACGGCACAGCGGTCGTAGAATATCCGCCCCTCCTCCGTGGTGGCCAGCCTTCGCGTTGTTCGCGACAGGAGCGTGACGCCAAGCTCCTCCTCAAGCCTTGCCACGTGATGGCTGACAACAGCTTTCGCCACGCCCAGACGTTCGCCTGCCGCAGTAAACGAGCCGCTTTCCACCACCGTTGTAAAAAATATCAGACGGTTGAGGTTGAGAAGATCACTCATCATTGTCTCATTTAATCATACAGTTTGTACGAATAACCGATCTTTATTCCCTGTCAAAGTCAATGGATGATGGTGACAATCGAAACGGGATCAAAGACATGCAGCCGAACCGCATCATTTATCTATTCGATCCCCTGTGTGGCTGGTGTTATGGCGCATCGCCAATGCTGACGAGGTTGATGGCGGAAGGTACGTCTATCGAGGCAATCCCGACAGGGTTGTTTTCAGGTTCGGGAGCCCGCCCGCTGGATGAAGCGTTCTCAGCATATGCATGGGCGAATGACCAACGTATCCAGCGGCTTACCGGCCAGGAATTTTCCAGGGATTACCTTGAAAAAGTCCTCCGGAAGCAAGGCTCGATGTTTGATTCAACTGCTACCACAAGAGGTGTCGTGGCGGCGGGCTTGCATACGCCGCAGACACGCTTTTCGGCTTTGCAAACCTTGCAGCACGGCCGGTATGTCAGGGGATTGGACACAAGTGATCAGACCGTCGTCGCAAACCTGTTGGAAGAGGCAGGATTATCTCAGGCTGCCGCCCGTGTTCGCCCGCCAGATGACGAAATTCGATTGGCCGTCGCCGATCTCGTGAAAATCGGCAAGCAGTTGTTCCACCAGTTCAATGCCAACGGCGTTCCTGCACTCATCATCGAAAAAGGTGAACGCCGTCGCCTGGTGGATTCGAGCGCCCTTTTTGGCAATTTCCAAAACCTCAAGGCTCATGTCGAAGCCGCCTGACAATTTCACTCAGAGGACATATCCATGTTTACAAGACGCAACACACTCAAGCTCACAGCCGCCGCCGCCAGCCTTGCGGCACTGCCAGTCTCGGTATCACGGGCATTTGCCGCAACTTTGAAATGGACGTTTTTCCAGGCGGATGAGACCGGCTTTCGCCGCACACCCGTTCTTTTGACCGGGGAAAAAGATGCCATCCTGATTGATGGCGGTTTTACCTTGTCAGACGGTCGTGCTCTGGCAGCCGCCATCAAGGCAACAGGAAAAAACCTGTCGACAATTTATGTGAGCTGCAACGATCCTGATTACTATTTCAGCCTGCGGCCGGTCGTTGACGTTTTTCCTGATGCGAAGGTCATTGCCCGGAAAGCCACAGTTGACGCTATCAATAGCAATGTCCAGGGCAAGCTGGAGGTTTGGGGTCCACAACTCAAGGAAAATGGCCCGCAACAGCTGGCGGATGTCGTCATTCCCGCTGTGTCAGATCTCGAAGCACTGGAACTCGACGGCGACAGAATCGAAATCGTCGAAATTCCCACAATGCATGATCGTCGCTACCTGTGGGTACCATCACTTGAAGCGGTTTTTGGCGGCGTTCTTGTGTCTTCCGGTATTCATGTCTGGGTGGCTGATGAAGGTACTACTGAAAAGCGTGCGGCATGGATCAAGGCGCTTGATGATCTGATTGCCCGTAACCCGAAGATCGTTATTCCCGGTCACCAGTCCGAAGGTGCACCGCAAGGCGTTGAGGCCATTAAGTTCACCCGGGATTATCTCATCGCTTTCGAGGAAGAAATGTCCAAGGGCAAGGATAGCGCTGAGGTGATTGCCGCTATGCTCAAACGTTATCCGGACCTCAAGGATGTCAGCTCGCTGGAGCTGGGTGCAAAGGTAGCCAAGGGCGAGATGAAGTGGGGTTGAAAACTTCGACAGATCGAGGCGGAGAAAATGGCGAATGAAACCTCCCCAGGTGTCGGTCACCGTCACCGGGCCGACTAAGGCGCCGTTGTGTTCCATGTCGATTTTGCGCCCTATGGCAAAACCCTGCGTTGGGCGGATGCATCGGCTGAGGATTTCGATGCTGTTGCCCATATGGAAACCTATAGCGCAACGTTCATTCGGCTTCATGTGTTTTGGGTAACCTGGAAAGAAGCTGACGGCACCACAGTCACGCATGTGGAAGATTTTGAGACCGGCTATGTCTATGCCGCGATAACGCAGCCCGATTTAACGTTTCTCACCCTCAAGGGCAGATGGACAAAAATCATATAGGCGACGGATAGAGTGGCGCGCCGGGCAAATCGGAGCGTCATTCGTCGGCTATACGCCCACAATTTTCGGGTTCGGCAACCGAACCGATCCCGGACACGTGATGCGTTTCATCGTTCAATTTTTGTGAACGAAGTATCACCCCTCGATTACTATTTCTATCACGTCAATGTGACGTATCAGCCCCGTTGCCCCGCTTGCGTGGCGTAGAACAGTCGGATTAGCGTCGCCGCCATTACAGACCCAATTTCATATAGTGATACGGAAAGCCAGTTTTCTACATGCTTCAGACGATGCTCCTCACAATCGTTGCAATTCCTTTAGCACTTGGTGTCGTGGCAAGCCTTTTGACCCGCAAGGCAAGCGGGATGGGGCTGGTTCTGGCCAGCGCGCTGATCCCGGTTTTTGCAGCTGTGGTGCTGGTCGGTCTGGACGGACTGCCTGCATTTCCACCTGTAAGGGCGGCACACAAGCTGCCTTATGTCCTGCTGGTTTTTGGTGTTGTCTTCGTTGTCCTTGCCCCTGTCATCCGCACCCGCTCATGGCTTTTGGCGGGCGTTGCAGCATTGGTTGCTTTGGCTGCGCCTGCTTGGTGGATGGGCAGCGTCATTCTTGCCAATAGCGAACGGAAACTCGTCGTTACGCTGATCCTGATCGCCATCGCCGTTGCCGGTAGTATCTGGGTTGCTTTGCGCACCTCGGATGAAACACAGGACCGCCAACCGGTTCTGCCGCAGGCTGCATTTGCCACGTCGCTTTCGGCAGCACTGGTTGCTATTTTCGGTGGCTACATGGGCATGGCGATGTTCAACGGTGCGCTTACGGCATTGTTTGGCGGTTACCTTCTCATTGCCTACATCGCCCATTTGCGTGGCAACGGCGGAGCCTTTAGCCTTGCGGGTCCAGGCGGATTTGCCATGTCCTGGACTGCATTTCTTGGCCTGCTGGCAACGGCCATACTTGCTCCGCAAGCGTCTAGTGCTGGCCTCATTGTTGCTGGCCTCACTCTGGTTTTGCTGCCTTTAACCTCGACCCTTGCAAACCGCTTGAAACTTGCCCCGGCACTGCGCCCGCTGGTTTGCGGTTTGGTCGTTGCCGTTCCGGCAATCATCGCAATCCTCATTGCTGGCCTGCAATTCGCCAGCTGACGATCCCCAGCCCCGGGCATCATTCCGATGCCAGTTCACAGGAGAATTTTATGAAATTTATTGCAACAACCGCAACCCTTTTCGGTCTGCTTGCCGCCGGAACTGCTTTTGCTGCCGACAGCTACCAGATTGATCCGACCCATGCATGGGTCAGCTTCAAGACCAATCATGCTGGCTGGGCAAATGCGCATGGTGTGTTCCGCACCGTGTCCGGTGAAATTTCATTCGACAAGGACGATGTCACGAAAAGCTCGATCGAGCTGAAGATCGATGCTGCCAGCATCGATACCAACCACGAACAGCGTGACACGCACCTCAAGAGCCCGGACTTCCTGAACGTTGAAGAGTTCCCTGACGTCACCTTCAAAAGCACCGCGATTGAAAAGACCGGCGACAAGACTGCAAAGGTTACCGGCGATCTGAGCCTCGCAGGCACGACGAAGCCGATTACACTTGATGTGACATGGAATTCTGAATCGCCGCTTCCTTGGGATGCAAAGACCATCAAGACAGGTTTTTCTGCAACCGGTGCAATCACCGGCGCTGATTTTGGCATCACCAAGCTGGCAGACTTTGGTCTGGGACCAGACCTGTTATTGGATGTCGATCTGGAAGCGATCAAGAAGTAAGAAAAAAGACGCCGACCCTTTCGGTCGGCGTCATTTTCACGATGAACTCATCCTTCAGCCGATTGACAGCGCATCTTTGAGCGCCACGCCCTGCTTGGGCTGCAAGTCGAGATCGGCCTCGATGTGATCGATATGGTGCAGCATCAGGTCAGCGGCACGTTTGGCGTCACCGCGTTCGATCAGGTCCAGAATGGCGAAATGTTCGCTATGGCCGCAGCTCGACACACCTGAACGGCCGTAAAGCGCGATGACCAGCGAAGACCGCGCCACCAACTCATCCATAAAACGCTGCAGGATGGCATTGCCAGCAACAGAGGCCAGCATGAGGTGGAAATCACCGGATGCCTTGATTTCCGCCCGCCGTGCTGCTGGGCCGCGCTCATTCATATAGCGCTCTTCCTCAACCAACTGTTCGCGAAACCGAGCGATATCCTGCGGCGTGATCCGTTCTGCGGCGGCGGTAACAATGCCTGGCTCAATCAGCCGGCGGGATGCAAAGATTTGCCGCGCCTCTTCTGGCGTCGGATTGGAAACGAAGGCACCCCGGTTACGCTCGGTCTTTACAAGGCCTTCGAAGGTCAGCATTTGAAGCGCAGCGCGTGCCACCGTCCGGCTGACATCAAAAAGCGCGCCAACTTCCGCTTCGGACAGTTTTGTTCCCGGCGCGAGCCGCCGATCAATGATGGCATTGCGCAGGGACTCGCGGATCGCCATTGAGCGGTCCTCGACCAATGGACCAGCAGAGGCGGATGTATGTTCAAGCAAGGTCATTGGTTTTGTCCAGCATGACTTCTTGTAGCGCGTTGCGGGGCCACCTGCCTAGTAGGATATTTAGCAATCCATAACTTAGATTGCATACGATTTGACCAAGAGATCGAAAACAATCGATGCAAATTTGCGCAGCCTTAAATGACAAAAACTGTTTCGCGCCAGAATATCGTTGATCTTCAACGGTAAATTGAACTGGCACAGCTCCTGCATCACCAAAAATAATCTCAGGAGAGTGCCTATGAGCAAAGCCGCTGAAATAGACATCGTATCCGTTTCCAAGATCTATGGTGCCACCACGGCCGTCCATGAGATCAGCCTCAAGATCCCGGCCGGCACCTATTGCTGCCTGCTTGGACCCTCAGGTTGCGGCAAGACCTCGACGCTCAGGATGATCGCCGGACACGAGAGCATCTCGACAGGTGATATCCGTCTTGGCAATGCCGTTGTCACTGACCTGCCGCCGGCCAAGCGTGGCACGGCGATGATGTTTCAGTCCTACGCGCTGTTTCCGCATCTCGACCTCGTCGACAACGTCGCCTTCTCCTTGAAGATGAAGGGCGTGGAGAAAGACGTGCGGCGCGCCAAGGCTCTGGAAATGCTGAAACTGATGCAGCTCGAAGCCTATGCGCCGCGGCGTCCGGCCCAGCTTTCCGGTGGTCAGCAGCAGCGCGTGGCGCTTGCCCGCGCTTTGATCACCGATCCGGAAGCGCTTCTGCTCGATGAGCCGCTTTCAGCCCTCGACCCATTCCTGAAAATCCGCATGCGGGCGGAGCTTAAAAAGCTCCAGACCTCGCTTGGCATCACCTTCGTCCATGTGACGCACAGCCAGGAAGAGGCAATGGCGCTCGCCGATATCATCGTCATCATGAATGATGGTCGCATCGAGCAGGCCGCTCATCCGCGGACCGTGTTTGAGCGCCCGGCAACTGCCTTCGTCGCCAAGTTCATGGGCGATCACAATGTGATTTCCGGTCGCGTGATAAAGAGCGCCGGCAATGAGCTGATGATTTCGGTCCCGGCTGGCGGCGATTTTCTGGCGATCGGTGCCGATGCTGCTGGTCTCACCGACACGGCCGACATCGCGGTTCGGACCGACCACGTGCGTGTTGCACCGGCGACCGACAAGGGCCTCGGTTTCACCGGTTCCGTTTCAAATGTCGAATATCGCGGCTCATCGGTGAAGCTCACCGTCAATGGCTCCGGTGTGGAGGATTTTACCGCGATCCTCAGTGACAAGGACTATTTCGCCAATCCGGTAAAGGTTGGTGATGCCATTCCGCTTTCCTGGGAGCGTGAGGACGCGCTCGTGCTGGGGCGGCTGAAGCACTGAAAATACAACAATAAACCTCAAGAGGAGAACTGGCATGACCGATACAAAAAAAACGGGGATCGACAAGACGGCCAAGGGTATTTCCCGCCGTTCGCTTTTGAAAACGGCATCGGCTGCGGCCGGCCTCGCAGCCGGTTCGGGCGCGATTACCGGTTTCCCGACCATCTGGGCGCAGAACCCGATTACGCTTCGCCAGTTTGGCACCGGCGTGTCGAACCTCAATGCGATTGCCGAGAAGTGCAAGGCTGATCTTGGCATCACGCTCGAGATGACGGCGACGGATTCGGATGCCGCCGCCCAGCGTGCAGTCACCCAGCCGAAGTCCTATGACATCGCCGATATCGAATACTGGATCCTGAAGAAGGTCTATGCAGCCGGCGTCATCCAGCCAATGGATACAAAGAAACTGAAATATTACGATAAGGTCGTGCCGCTGTTCAAAAACGGCAAGTTGACGCCTGACAGCGTGATTGCACAGGGCACCGCGCCCCACACAGTCGGGTTCGTTGAAAAGTCGGGCGACAAAACCTTTGCCAAGGAAGAGACCCAGTATTTCACCATGATGCCAACGATCTACAATGCCGATACGCTCGGTATTCGTCCTGACCTGGTTGGCCGCGATATCACCACCTGGGCCGACATCATGGATCCGAAGTTCAAGGGCAAGACTTCGATCCTCAACATCCCGTCGATTGGCATCATGGATGCAGCGATGATCATGGAAGCGCTCGGCAACATCAAATATGCCGACAAGGGCAACATGACGAAGGAAGAAATCGACAAGACGATCGATTTCCTGATCAAGGCCAAGCAGGACGGCCAGTTCCGCGCCTTCTGGAAGTCGTTCGACGAGTCGGTCAACCTGATGGCGTCTGGCGAAGTGATCATCCAGTCCATGTGGTCGCCAGCGGTTGCCGCCGTTCGTTCCAAAGGCATCGACTGCAAATACCAGCCACTGAAGGAAGGCTATCGTTCGTGGGGTGGCGGTCTGGGTCTCGCAGCACATCTTACCGGTGCACAGCTCGACGCGGCTTACGAATATATCAATTGGTACACCTCCGGCTGGGTTGGCGCCTATCTCAACCGTCAGGGTTACTACTCTGCCTGCATGGAAACCGCCAAGGAACACATGTCGGCCGATGAATGGGGCTACTGGATCGAAGGCAAGGCCGCGACCGGCGATATCGTTGCGCCGGATGGCAAGGTCATGGAAAAGGCCGGCGCAGTGCGCGACGGTGGCTCCTTCGAGGAACGCATGGGCCATGTCGCTTGCTGGAACTCGGTGATGGACGAAGACCGTTACATGGTCCGCCGCTGGAACGAGTTTATCGCAGCCTAACAGACAAACAGATCACCCTCCCCCCGCAAGGGGGAGGGCTTATCCCAGCCGCACCGCCAGGCGCGATCATGGCGGGTGAGCGGGCCAAGTCTTGTTCCCAGTCGTGGAGAAGATGGCCGGTCGGCCAGAGGGTGCAGTCGGAAGCGATGTCTTTTCAATGCGAGAAGGTTCAGAGGCCCATAGGGAGAAGCCAAGCAATGGCGACGATCACATCGACGGATACGGAAAATGTCGGGCAGGCTCGCCCAAAAGGCTTTCAGGTGCCGATTTCCGTCATCTCCTATCTACAGGCGGTGCCGCTGACGCTCATTCTTGGGTTCTTTCTGCTGTTACCGATCATCATGATCGCAGTTGTCAGTTTCTGGGATTATGATTTCGCCCAGATGTATCCCGACTTCCTGACGATGAACTATGCCGAAACGCTTGGGTCATGGGTTACCTGGAAGACCTATCTCAACACACTTAAATATGCTGCTCTGGTCTGGCTAATCACGCTTTTCATCGGCTTTTGGGTCGCCTACTTCCTTGCCTTCCACATCCGCACCACATCAATGCAAATGGTGCTGTTCCTGATCTGCACCGTGCCGTTTCTGACATCGAATATCATCCGGATGATTTCATGGATCCCGGTTCTTGGACGAAACGGCCTGATCAATTCTGCGCTGGTTGGGTCCGGAGTGATTTCCGAACCGGTGGAATGGCTGCTCTATTCCGATTTCGCTGTCGTCTTGGCCATGGTGCATCTCTACACGCTCTTCATGGTGACGCCGATCTTCAACACATTGATGCGCATCGACAAATCGCTGGTCGAAGCGGCCCGTGATGCAGGCGCTTCTTCCTGGCAGGTCCTGTCAAACGTCATCATCCCGCTGGCCAAGCCTGGCATGGCGATCGGCACGATTTTCGTCGTAACGCTGGTCATGGCCGATTTTTCCACCGTGCAGGTGATGTCCGGCGGACAGAGCGCCTCCGTCGCTCTGATGATGAAGAACCAGATGTCGCTGCTGCAATACCCTGCCGCTGCCGCCAATGCCGTGGTGCTGCTGGTGCTCGTGTTGATGATGGTCGCTGGCATATTGCGGATCGTCGATATTCGGAAGGAGCTTTAAGATGTACCGTGAAAAACGCTCCCGGGAATTCTACTTTCTCGCCATCTTCTTTGCAGTCTTCGTGCTGTTCCTCTATGGCCCGCTATCGGCGATCCTGATCCTGTCCTTCCAGGGGCCGAATGGCGGCCTCACCTTCCCGCTCAATGGCGTGTCGCTGCGCTGGTTCGCCAACCTGTTCGAAACCCAGGCGGTGGGTGATTTCGGCGGCTCGTTCCGCCGCTCGGCAATGCTCGGCATCATGGTCATGCTGGTAACCGTTGTTGTGTCGCTGCTGGCGGGACTGGCCTTTCGCCGAAAATTCATCGGCGCGACGGCGCTCTTTTATCTGGCAGTCGCAAGCCTCGTTGTCCCCTCGATCATCGTTTCGCTCGGCATCGGCGTGCTGTTCAGCCAGCTCGGCCTGCAGCCGGCATGGTATTCCTCGGCCTTCGGCGCACAATTGACCTGGACGCTGCCCTTTGGTGTGTTGATCATGTTTGCCGTGTTCAACCGCTTCTCACCTGCTTACGAGGAAGCGGCACGGGATCTCGGCGCATCCTCCTGGCAGACATTCTCGAATGTTGTTTTGCCGATGATCGCTCCGAGCCTGATCGGCGTTGGCCTGTTCGGCTTCACGCTGTCCTATGACGAATTTGCCCGCACACTGATGACCGCAGGATCGTTCAATACGCTGCCGCTCGAAATCTACGGCATGACGACCAATGTGACGACGCCGGTGCTTTATGCACTCGGTACGGTCACCACGGTCTTCTCCTTCCTGGTGATTGCTGGCACGCTCGGCCTGATCGTCCATCTTAATCGTCGCAGACAGCGGAGTTGATGAGACACCGATGCGCATCCTGATCATCAATCCCAACACAACAGCCAGCATGACCGCAACCATCGCCGACAGTGCGTGCCGTGTTGCAGGGCACCAGACGGAGATCGTCGCCGTTACCTCATCGATGGGGCCGGTTTCGATTGAAGGCTATTATGACGAGGTCTTTGCGGTTCCTGGCCTGCTCAAGGAAATCGCCGCAGGCGAAAAACAGGGTATCGATGCCGTCGTCATCGCCTGTTTCGACGATACTGGTCTTGATGCTGCGCGGGCGCTCGCCAACGTTCCGGTGATTGGTATCTGCGAGGCAGCGGTTTCTGCCACGGCCTTCATTGCCCAGAAATTCACAGTGGTGACGACGATGGAACGGTCGCGGTTGCCGCTTGAACACCTCGTCCATCGCTACGGCATGTCGTCGCGCTGCAAGGTGAGAGCGGCGGATATTCCAGTGCTATCTCTTGAGGACCCGAACTCCAATGCTCGCGACCGGTTGCGCAGCGAGATCGCGCTGGCGCTGAAGGAAGACAGGGCTGAAGCGATTGTTCTCGGCTGCGCTGGCATGGCGGATCTGACCGCTGAGCTGAGGGCCGAATTCGGTGTACCTGTCGTGGATGGTGTTGCAGCAGCGGTGAAACAGGCGGAATCGCTGGTCACGCTTGGACTATCGACCGCCAAGCGCGGTGCCTATGCGACACCAATTTCGAAACCCTATCGTGGCATGTTGGAGCCCTTCCAACCTGAGCGGCTGACAGACTTATGAGTGGCGTTGTGATCCGTTCGCTCGATCTGTTGGAGATCGACATGCTGATTGGCTGGGCAAAGGCTGAGGGCTGGAACCCTGGGCTTGCCGATGCGGCACCATTTCAGGCTGCTGATCCCGAAGGATTTATCGGCTGTTTTGTCGATGGACAGATGGCCGCTGGCATATCCGCCATCTGCTATGGTTCTGATTTCGGATTTATCGGTCTTTATATCGTGCATCCTGATTTTCGCGGGCTCGGATATGGGCGGCGCGTTTGGGATGCCGGCATGGCACATCTGAAAAACCGCACGATCGGTCTTGATGGCGTGCCGGAGCAACTGGCGAATTATCGATCCATGGGATTTGTCCCCGACTATGAGACCTTTCGCTGGAGTGGACCGCTGGAAGGCAAGACCGATCCTGACATCTGCTCCCTCGAAGATATTAATCCGGCCAGCCTGATCGCGTTTGACGCCGAGTGTTTTGCAGAGCGCCGTGCGGCTTTTTTGCAAGCCTGGCTGGCGTTGCCGAGGCAGACAAAAGTGCTCATCCGCGATGGTGCGATCTGCGGTTATGCTGTCGCACGGCAATGCCATGAGGGCTATAAGATCGGGCCACTTTTCGCCACAGACACTGACGCTGCAACGACATTGATTCTTGCGTGTGCGGCCGAGGTTGAAGGTCAGTTGATCAACATCGACGTGCCTGCCGATCAGGCCAAATTTTCCGCTGTTTTACAAGAACACGGTTTTCGGCAAGGTTTCCAGACGACGAGGATGTATCGTGGAACACCTCCTTTATTCGAAACCGCGTGTGTTTTCGGTGTGACAACACTCGAATTAGGCTGAGGTGGTTATGGAAACGGTACGACGGAGCTTTCTAGTGAGACTGTTTATGCGCAATTTCAAATGGCGTCATTTTTGGCGCTGACAAATCATCCAGAAACGGAGGTTTTTCTGGATGCCGGTGGGCGCATTAACAGCATAAAAAACGGTGCGCCGAGAACTGCGGTAACGACACAAGCAGGCAGTTCAAGCGGTGCAATAATACTACGACCGACGAGGTCCGCCACGGCCATGAGGATGGCACCTGTCGCCATGGCAACCGGTCGAGGACATCGTCCGAACCTTTGCATGAATAGTAGACTACCAGTTACTGCAAAAGTGGCTTGAGAAACGGCGATGCCAGAAGCGCATCCGTATCAATGAGGTGGTGTTCGACATGCCCGTGCGGCTCAATCTTGCCTTGGCTTAACATCGACAACAGAGCGGCTGCATAACCTGTTGCGCCTGATATCAATGCGTTGAACGGGCCAACGTCCTTGTTTGGTGCAAACCGATAGGACTTAGTCCGCTCGGTTGGCAACCTGCCACGATAGCCGCGTGCAGTCACCACAAGAAGCAGAATGTCGTCTTCAATAACCGGTAGGCCATTGTAGAGCAGCGAACGCAGCATATCGCGCCGGTGACGAAGGTTGAGATCATCAAGCATAAAACGGATATAATCGAGATGGCCCGGATAGCGGATGGTCTTGAAGGTCAGGTTTTTCGGTGCGGCATGCGAGAAGATCGATAGCGCCTCTACTCCGCCGGATGTGATGAACTCTTCGTAGCTCACTCCGTCAATACTCAACCGGCCGTAATCTTCCAGGGGTGTCAGCAGAACCGACTGCCCATCCCGGATCGCGGCACTCGGCCGGGTATATTCATCGATCAGCCCGTCAACGTTCCAGATTTGCCCGTAACCGAGACGATTGGTGGGATAACGCGGGATGGCGCCGACACGCATGATGACGTCGGTGACAGGTGAAAATGATTTGAGCAGGCCGCAGGTGACATTGCCAATCAGCCCGGGAGACACACCACATCCGCTGAAAACTGCCCGGTATTTTGACAAGGGGTTCAGTATCACCTGTGTTTCCGGCGTTGGGCAGGTGAAATCGAGATAATGAACGCTGGCTCTGGCTGCGGCCTGTGCAACATCTGCGACCGCCGGTTCCGGCACGGCTGCAACGACAACATCCTGCCCTCTCAAATGGGTCTGCAAATCCTCACCGTGTCGAACGGCTTTGACAAAGGTATCTATCTCCATCTGTTGCAAGCGTGACAAAGCTTCTTCCGAGCGGTCAACGACCTGAATGGAAAATTCGCCACTTTTCGACAAGGTTCGGGCCATGGCGACGCCGATTTCTCCGGCGCCGACGATGCTGACGTTGAGTTTTGTCACAATGTCTGCCCCCTGAACCGCTGGACAAACCCTTGCAAGCGCGGATTTTTCGGGCGCAGGATGACTTCATCTGCCGTTCCTGTTTCAGCAATTATGCCGCCGTCGAGAAACAGCACGCGGCTTGCCACATCGGCGGCAAAAGCCATTTCATGCGTCACGATTGCCATGGTCATGCCCTTGTCGGCCAACCCACGAATAACCGCCAGAACCTCGCCGACCAATTCCGGGTCAAGCGCGCTCGTCACTTCGTCAAGCAGCAGGACTTCGGGTTCCATAGCCAGTGCCCGGGCAATCGCCACACGCTGTTTCTGGCCACCCGACAGATGAGCCGGATAGGATGCGTGTTTCTCGGCCAACCCCACCTGCCCGAGCAAATCCATCGCAAGTTCTTCCGCTTCGCGTTTTGGTCGCTTGCAGACGACAATTGGCCCTTCGGTAACGTTTTGCAGCACCGTTTTATGCGGGAATAGGTTGAAATGCTGGAAGACCATGCCGACATGGCGACGCAAGGTACCGATGCCGACCGCCTCTCCCTTGTCACGAAAACTCTGGCCAACGACTTTCCCGCGAAAGCGAACCGTGCCGCCGGTTGGCGTTTCCATCATGTTGAGACAACGAATGAAGGTTGATTTGCCAGAGCCCGAGGGGCCGATCAGTGCGACCACCTCGCCGCGCTTGAGGCTGAGATCCAGCCCCATGAGTACCTCATGTGTGCCATATGCCTTACGAAGCGCTTGCGTTTCGATGACAGGGATATTGTCGTGTGTGTGCTGTGTCATGTTCATGCATCCGTTCCGTTAGTCGCTGACTCTGAGGCGTCGTTCGATCCAGTCCGCAGCCTGGGTAAGCGGTAGGAGCATGGCGATGTAGAGGCCAGCCATTAATGTGTAGGATTCCAGCGGCCGGTAGGTCTGGCCGTTGACCACCGCTGCCATGTAGGCGAGATCGGCAACCGAAATGACCGACACCAGCGATGTGTTTTTGAACTGGATGACGGACTGATTGATAAAGGATGGCAGCACCCTTTTCATCGCTTGCGGTAAGATGATGCGGGTCATCGACTGCCATGGGCTCATGCCGATAGCGGATGCCGCTTCGCGCTGTCCCTTGTCGATAGAAACAATGCCGCCCCGGAAGATTTCAGCGTAAAACGCACCGACATAAAGCGACAGCGTCAACATGGCTGCCAGGCGATTGTCGATCGAGCCGCCGATTAGCAGCGGAAACGCGTAATAGAACCACAATAGCTGCACCAAGAGCGGCGTACAGCGAAAGATTTCCTGATAGATGCGGGCAATGGCCGAGAAGATTTTCCAGCCGGAGAGCCGCGCCGCACAGGTCACAAAACCGATGATGATGCCAAAAAATATCGAGCCGAATGTATAGACGACAGTGATCCAGAGGCCCCAGAGAAAGAGGTCCCAGTACTGCCAAACGGAGTGGAAGTCCCAGCTGTAATTCATCGCTCACCTCCGGCTGTCACCGCCGCGCATAAAAACGGGCAATACCCGCGCGGGGACCGCAGCTTCTCATCGGTTCGTTTTGTCATTGTTGTTCCCTTGTTTTTCGCGTCAGCCGCCGCAAGGTAACAGCAGCTGACGATTTGATAGTGCTATGTCCGCTACAGGCGGACAATGCAAAGCTGATGGCGCTGCTTATCGCATTTCTTGGAAGGCGACAGACGCGCTGGCAAAACGACCTAGAATTCCAATGAGCTTTTCGCGGTTCACGTCCGATACCGGTACCATCGGCAGGCGCATTTCCGGTCCCGCGAGGTTGGAGAGTGCCAGGGCAGCCTTGACTGGGCCGGGATTGGACTCGATGAACATTCCGTCCGTCAGTTCGGCGATCAGTTCGTGAAGCGCCAGCGCGCGCGCCGTGTCACCCGACTTCCAGGCTTCGACAAGCTGGACCATTTCGCGCGGGGCGACATTGGAGACAACACTGGTAACGCCAGCGGCACCTAGCGACAGGAACGGAAGGGTCAGGCCATCGTCGCCGGAATGGATGATCAAGCCCTCCCCGCATGCCGCGCGAAGCTGCGTCACACGCGATGCTGAGCCGCCAGCTTCCTTGATTGCAATGATGTTGTCATGGCGGTGCATCAGTTCGGCGCAGGTTTCCGGTGCAATCTCGACACCGCAACGGCCCGGAACCGAGTAAAGCATGATCGGCAACGACGTTTCTTCTGCGGCTGCACTGTAGTGAGCCAGAAGTCCGGCCTGCGTCGGTTTGTTGTAGTAGGGCGTAACGATCAGCAACACATCGGCGCCTGCTTCTTCGGCGCGCTTCACTTTTTCAATCGTTTTCCTGGTGTCATTGGCGCCCGCTCCAGCCATGACAATCGCGCGGCCAGCGGCCAGCTTGACGGTGCGCGCAATCAGCATATCGGCTTCATCGTCATTCAGTGTCGCTGCCTCACCGGTTGTGCCAACAGGCACGAGTCCCGCGACACCGGCTTCGAGCTGGCGCTCAACCAATGCATCGTAGGCGGGCAGATCGACGCTGCCATCCTTGAAGGGGGTAATGAGGGCAGTGAAAACTCCGTTGAAACGGTCATGAATGTTCTGCATGGTCCAAGTTCCTCTCTTTATCTCGTTCAATCGGCCAGACTGTTGGCCAGGCTGTAGCGCCCCGCGGGGTGTTGTCTTGAAACCAGCCACTGCGCGGCGGCCAGCGCACCTTCCGCGTAAGCCGCCAGTGTTTCGACGCGGTAGCTGAAAACTGTACGGGCCGATCCCATGGTGAAGCGTACTTCGTTGATACCAACTGTTTCACCGATACGATCAATCAGGATGACCGGCTCTGGTGCGGGAAACCCCATGGCAAGGCTCTGTGCTTCAAACAGATCCCGCGCCAGAAGCCGCGACGTGCCGGATGGCTCCGCCTTCTTGCGGGCATGATAGGTTTCGCTGATCGTCACTGTGGCGTCCGGCATGCGGCGGGCAAAATCGATCACTGAACGCCGGAATGCTTCAAAACCATGGGCGAAATTCGCGCTGATCATCAACGGTCGGTTGGTGGCGAATGCCGTCAACTGCGCATCATCTTCCGATGTGAAACCAGTGGTGCCGATGACCACGGGAATGTTCTTCGTGCAGAGCAGGTCCTGCATCGCAAGACTTGCCGCCGGAGTGGAAAAGTCGATCATCACATCGCTGCGGGTCTTTATCCAGCGTTCCGCCGGGCGATATTCAATGCTGCCACCGGCAACCGGCGTACCAACCAGCCTCGATTGCGGCGAAACGAGTGCCGCAACCAGTTCCAGTCCCGGATTGGCAAGGGTGAGCTCAATGAGACGAGTACCAACCCTGCCGGATGCGCCGAGAATAGCAATGCGCATGGTGTTACTCCTCAGTCGATGACGACTTTTGGTTCCGACATCTCGCGTAGAGCAATGCGAACACCTTCACGGCCAAGTCCAGAGCGCTTCACGCCGCCAAACGGCACGTGTTCGGCCCGGAAATCTGGTCCTTCATTGACCATAACGCCCCCGACAATAAGATCCCTTGAGAAGGTCTTGATCAGCGCATGGTCATTGGTGAAAATACCCGCCTGCAATCCGTAGGCACCGGCATTAACCTCGGCAATCGCTTCAGCCGGGTCGGAAAACGACCGGATTGCGATAACCGGACCGAATGTTTCATCGGCAATGACTGGCGCATCTGCCGTGACATCGGTCAACACGGTCGGGGCAAATACCGTGCCGTCATGGGAGCCGCCGGTTAGCAATCTTGCACCCGATCCGGAAACGCTTGCCGCGATCCGATCAGCCACATTCTTGGCTGCAGCAAGGTCAATGACAGTGCCCATGTCGGTATCCTCATCCGACGGGTTTCCAAACTCCACGGCATCAACGGCTGCCAGCAGTTTTTCTGTGAAAGTTTTTTCGATGTCGCGGTGCAGATAGAGCTTTTTGACAGCTGCGCAGCTCTGACCGGCAATCTCAAAACGATGTCCGATGGTGGTGGCGACTGCCTTGTCGAGGTCTGCGTCGGGCAGGACAAACAGCGGATCGTTGCCACCCAATTCCATCAGGCAGCGGATCAACCCGCTGGCGTTCTTGAGTGCCAGTCCGGCAGCCGGACCGCCGGTGAAAGACAGCAGATCAATCGGTGACCTGGCCAATGAAAGGGCCGCCTCAGCTGCACCATGTACCACCTGGAAAAGATCGGCGGGCCATCCAGCCTTCAAGGCAAGTTCACGCAGGCGTGCTGCGGCGAGTGGTGCCTTGGGAGATGGTTTTGCAACGACTGCATTTCCAGCAGCAATTGCCGGGCCCAACTTGTGGCAAAGCAGGTTCAGGGGGTAGTTGAATGGTGTGATGGCGCCGATCACGCCGACTGGTTCGTAGGTAATGGTTGCCAGACGGTCGGCGCCGCCCTCGACGATAGCGCAGTGCAGTGCTTCACCATCCAGAAATGTTGCCGCATCTCCTGACAGCCGCAGCGTGTTCTGTGCTCTGCGAACCTCGTTACGCGCCTCGCGGATTGTCTTGCCCATTTCACTGGAAATGCTCTTGGCAAGATTTTCCGCGTCGGCGGCGATTTCCAGCGCCAGTGCATTCAGCATTGCGCGGCGGACCGCCGGAGTTGAATGACGAAACTCGCTCTGGGCTGCCTTGGCACGTGTGATGGCTTCTGCGATCTCGAGAGGCGAACTGACGGCAATTTCACCAACCGGTGCATCGTTGAATGGATTGCGGACGATGATCACCTTGGCTGTATCAAGTATCAATCGCTGCGCTTGAGTCATCTCGGTAAACCTTTTCAATTGTTATCGTGGGGAGTGGAGTTGGCGCCAGTCAGCGCCGCGATGGAAACCGGACGTAACGGCCAGCGGCGGCCGGTGAGGTCCTGTGCTGTCGCAGCACGGTCGCCCGGGTTGAGTTCAGCCATGAGAGCGGCGGTATTTGCCGCGCAGAAACGTCCCTGACAGGCGCCCATGGCAAACCGGCCATTGTGTTTGACTTCGCGTCCGCTCAGCAGGTCTTCTCGTTCACAGAGCTGGCGAAGATCACCGATTGTCTTGCCTTCGCATCGGCAAAGCACGGTTTCATCAGGCAACTGGTTGAAGACCGAGGATTGATCTGATGGTGCAAAAAGGGCTGACAGGGTGTCCTGCGCCTTGCGGGCACGATTTATTGTTTTGGAGATGTTCGCTGCCGTCCCTTTGCCCGAAAGTATGGTAACGGCTGCCTGGCCCGCCCGCTTACCATCGGCGTCGGCAGCAAAAGCACCCAAAGCTTCGCGGCAATCACCTGCCCGCAGAACGAACGGGCCTGACGGGCTGTCTGTGACCTCTGGCGGCAGTCCAAAATCGTTCGGGCGAATACCATCATGCAGGCCGATGCGATCCGCCGTGATAGTCTGGGATTTGCCATCCTCGCTGCGAATGGTTGCAAGGAGTGCAGTTTCATTGCGCTCGATTGCCACCAGGCGTGCAGCACGTATCCACGGAATACGCCGGGCATATATATGCGCAAGATATCCGACTGCCTCACGTAGCAGTGAAAGATGGGGCAGCATTGCAAAAGAGGGTCCAACTTGGTGGAGTGGATCACCCGCCTCGACAATGGCAACCGGTGGCTTGCCCAACCTGGCCATCTGCGCGGCAACTGCAATCAGCAAGGGACCACTTCCCGCAAGAAGGATATTCCCCTCCGGTGCCCTGCCCGTTTCTTTCATCATAACTTGTAAACCACCGGCGGTGGACACGCCGGGAAGATGCCAGCCCGGTCGCGGCAAAACCTTTTCGACAGCACCACAGGCAATGATGACACCCCGTGGACGGCGCTGCTCGATGTGTCCGGTGCGCCTGTTGTCTAGCAAAACCACTCCGTCGCCATCCACGCCGAGGAAAACCGAATTGTGGTGCACCGGGATACGGGCTTGCGAAAATTTACTCAGGATCGCCTGCCAACGAGCCTGTGTCTGCGCCGTGTGGCATGACCTTTCAACGCCAGCAATCGGTTGGCGGTAGATTGCACCACCGAGAGTGTCGCGTTGTTCAACGAGTTCAACCATATAACCGGCGCGCGCGACCTCTGTCGCCGTGGCCATGCCGGCGGGCCCGCCACCGATCACGAGAACATCTGGTTCAACCATGTCTGTTCTCCATCGGCTCCACCCGCATGCCAACTTTGGCCGGAGTGATGCAGGCTTCACGGACTGTGCCGTCAATGCGCATGGCGCAACATTGGCAGGCGCCGATGCCGCAAAAATACCGTGTTTCCTGTCCCAGTCCGTCATGGCCGAAGCTGCGGATGCCGGCTGCGTCCAAGGCTGCCGCGACACTTTCACCCGCACGAAACGGAATATTCTGTCCCATCCACTCAAATGTCATTGCGGTCATGCTGCCACTCCACAACTGTTGAAGCGGGCAGGATTAAATGCGGAGATATCGAGATCAGTTTTTTGATCGCAAACCAGCTGCGCAATAGCCTTGCCGGTTACCGGGCCAAGACAAATGCCATCGCCTTCGAAACCTGTTGCGACATAACCATTTTCGAGACCGGGAATTCGCCCTACCAGCGGTAAACCATCAATAACAGCGGTGCGAACGCCCGAAAAACTCCGCAACAGCCTGACCCCGGCCAGACCGGGAACGAGATCGACGGCGCTGGACAATATCTGCGTCACCGCATCGATATCGTTGGTTTCGCGGCGGCCGAAATCTTCGCGGGTACCGCCGATCAGAAACTGCCCTGTGGTGAGCGGATCGATAACCAGTCCGAGGCCACGCGATGCTGCTGCCTGCGCGCCTTTCTGGCTGCCTTTGCTCAGGAGATAGCGGCCGGACATGATGGCGCCGGGCATTAGGGCATTCAGTGCCGGTGCCCGTTCGGTCACCAGAAGCTGGCCTTTTCTTGGTGTCAGCACATCTGACAAACCAAGGAGTTTGGCGGATCCGTTGCCGGCCGCAATAACAACCGCGTCGCCCCTGAGATCACCGCGGTTGGTGGCAATAGCGGCGATACGGTTACCGCCCTGTTCAACGCGGATGCCCTGCACCTGCGTATCGCGGTCGACTCTGATTTTAGCTGCGGTCAGCAGCCGGTGAACGATCTGATAGCCAATGGCGTGGCCTTCACCATGCACCTCGACAGCCATTTTCGCCTGTCGCGAAAGTGCCGGAAATGAATGGTGCAAGGCCGCGTCACTAAGCGTCTCTACAGTGACCCCGGCGCTTGCAAGTGCTGCCGAATGGGCGTCCAACACAGCGCATTCATCGTCGGACGCTGCAATGATGAAGGTCGAGCGTCGTTTGAACGCGCCTGCAAACAGGCCCTCATCCGCCAGCTGCCCATAGAGTGCGACACCCTTCATTGCTGCGGTCATCATTGGGCCTGGACGCTTGCTTGCGACCGAGACGGCGCCGTCTGCAGCCCCGGTTGCTTCGGCTGCAGGTGCGGATGCGTCAAGCAGCCTTACCTCTGCGCCACGCCGAGCCAGAAAGTAGGCAGTCGCAGCACCGACGATGCCGGATCCGACGACGATAACGCTGAATGAAGAGCGGGATTGCATAAATTCTGGCCGACCTTGTTGCTTGTCGCCCGATATTGGCGGAGGCTGGCCTTGTCCGTCGATACAAGATGATGACGTTACTTGGTCACGAAATTTGTATCCGCTAAAAACTCATCACTCTCTAGAAAAGAGGGAGGGGGACCAAAGTCATGGCCAAGATAAGCCTTACACTCATCCAGACATTTTATCAGGTGGCGCGCCTGGGATCGTTTTCCGGTGCGGCACGAGAACTCAACTTGAGTTACCAATCAGCCGCCAATCATGTCCGGCGGCTGGAGCAGATTCTGAAGGGTAAGCTGATCGATTCAGAACAGGGCGCCAAGCGGATATCGCTCACACCACGCGGGCGCGCACTTTATAATCTGTTGCATCCAGAGCTTGATATCATGCTCGAACGGTTGACAAAGCTGATCGAGAACCAACGTTCGTCACTTCGTGTCGGCATGCCACAGGCGATTTTTTATTACCTTTTCACCAACATATTGTCGCGGTTCCGCGAGGTTTTTCCGGAAATCGAGTTCGCGGTGTATGAACGTGACACCGTCCTGGCCGAACTGGTCAAGAACGGTAGTCTAGATGTCTGTATTTCCGAGCGATATTTTGGTGATCCGGTTGTGCCGCAGCGATTGCTTGGCAGTTACAGGCTGAGTTGTGTTTATCCTGAAAGCTGGGGCGAACTTCCTGACCCGCAGGATATACCAAGCTGGGCGGAGGGGCGGCCGTTCATAACCTACGAGCCCGGGCAGACCCTTCGAAATCTTGCCGTCGATTTTCTGGCGCGTGACGGGGCAATCGTGCAACCTGTTGTGTCCACTTCAGGCAGTTCCAGCGTCAAGCGTTGTGTGGCCGAGGGGCTGGGCTTTTCGATTATTCCATCGTGGTGTGTCGGGCCGAAAGATCACACGATCCGCAGTAAAAAACTCACCAATCTGCCAGAGGTGCGCGTCTATTTCGGAACCGCAGGATTTCTGCAGAAACACCCGATGGTACAGCAGTTGTTCGATGACTGTCGCCGAGAACTTGTCGGGCCGGTGCTCGATCCTCCGCGGTCGAGCGAGCTTTCGCTTCCGCCGCTGTGAGCACGACATATAAAAAAGCAGATAAGTACGTCCGAGTCTCTAGCATTGTTCCCGGTCAAATCACGGATAGGCTGGTTCTCGACCGACTGGCCTCGTGGACTGGACTTTCAGGAGCGCGGGTCGCGGACAGTAAAAAATATTCCGGGGAACATAGGAGAACGAGATTATGAAATTATTTTCCAAGCTCTGTGGTGCGGCAGTGATTGCACTGTCACTGTTGGGCGGCACCATTGCCTCAGCTGGAACAATCGATGATATCCGTAGCCGCGGCGTCCTTCGTATCCCGGCTATTCTCAATGAAACGCCCTATTTCAACAAGGACCCCCGCACGGGCGAGTGGCAGGGATTTGTCATCGACATGGCAAATGACATTGCCAAGACGCTCGACGTCAAACTTGAAGTGGTTGAATCCAGCTGGGCGAACGCCATCCTGGATGTACAAAGCGGCAAGGTCGACATGGCTTTTGCGGTTACTGCAACGCCAGTTCGCGCCATGTCGGTGTCGTTCTCTGATCCGACCTATTACAACAGCTTTGTCATTGTTTCCTCGAAAGAAGAGCTCAATGGCAAGACCTGGAATGAACTGAACGATCCCAAATATACATTTGCCGTTGATCTTGGTTCTGCACAGGACCTGATTACCCAGCAATATCTGCCAAAGGCCAATATTCTGCGTTTCAAGACCCGTGACGAAGCCATTGTTGCTGTTACCACGGGCAAGGCCGAGGGCTTGGTCAACACCATGTTGAACGGGCTCGTGATTTCAAAGAAGGCACCAAACATTGGGTCCGTACAGGTCCCTACTCCGGTATTGTCGACACCGTCGGTGATTGCCCTCAACTACAGTGTGGACGAGCCTTTCAAGACATTCGTGTCTGCTTGGGCAGAATATAACCGCCGTATTGGCAACAATCAGACCTGGATCCTGAAAAGCCTCGAGCCATTCGGCATTACGCTGACAGACATTCCTGATGGCTTCGGCTTTGGTGGCTGATCGCTTTTCTGTCTAACGACCGGTCCTTCCCTTCGAGACGAAGGGAAGGATTTCTGCATTCCGGCCGCAAGCCATACGACATCATTGATTGCAGCCCAACTCCATCGCGCTACAAGCGCGATTTTTTGCTTTGCTGGCAGAATACTGCCTCGAAAAATATCTGAAACTATTGCGGGAAACGAAAAAGCCTGCCGCGGGAGGAGGTGCGGCAGGCTTTCGAAAGATTTGAATAGCGACTGGGAGGAGGATGCCGCTATTCTTCCAGACGTCCCTTGGGAGGAGGAGTGGGCCGTCTGATGACGAAGCTTTGCGGGAGGAGGTGCATCGCTTCGTTGAGTTAATGAATACGATAAAATGCGTGCCTTCGAAATAGCCAATAGCGCAGTGGAGCTATGCAAAAATAGAAGATCACTTTTGGTTCACGGAAAAGATCAGTCAAAATTTGCGGAAGACTTCCGTTATTAAGATTCTGTGAACATCACTCATCCAGTAGGACAGCCAGAAAATTTGTGATATCCGGCCGGTTTTACGAATGAGAGGATAAGTACCGTGAGCGAACAGACAGTAGCTGAGGTAACTGACAAGATTTACGCATCGATCCAGTCGGACAATGCTGACATTGACCTGCATATTACTGACCTCAAGCAGGCGTTGGCGCGTGAAGGCGCCAAGGAAGCGGTTTTTGATCCGACAAAATTGGCCCATAACAACCGCTCCGGCCGTAAGTTGATGCAGGCCTATTTCCGCCAACGTGGCGTGACCGTGAAGTTTTCCGCGTGATCCTGATGGTGCCATCGCGATATTTGCGGTCCTTGGCTGTGATACCGCTGCCGCAAATTTGATCCCAGGCTCGGTCACTCCTGGCATGGGTGGCCACATGTTTTTGCAAGTCGTTGATTTATCACCGACGCTTGTCTCCGCCCGGGCTTGCGAAGCAACTTTCGCGTGCTTAAAAGACGTTTCGTTTCAATTCTGTATAGTAAGAGGACCAACTTCGTGGAACAAGCAAACAAGCAGACCGTCAAGGGTCGGCGCAAGGCGCTATTTGCAGCCGTTGCAGTGATCGCAGTTGCAGCCGTCGGCGTCGTCGGGGTTAAGACTGTCTACGAAGGTAAAGTGAAGGATTTCATCACCAGCACTGGCGGCACAGCTGAGGTCGTCAAGGTCGATTTTCTCGGACGTATTCATGTTCGCAACTTTGTGCTGCCTCAAGCCGATGGGGGCAATCTGCGTATTGCGGCGGCTGATGGCCGCCAGGAATTTCTGTTCCTCAAAAGCGATCTGCAGGTAAATGGCGTTGAAGTCGAGACACAATTGGTCAACGCTTCGATACCGCATATCCGTTGGGAAGAGCCGGCTTTCAATAAAAATATCTCGCACGACGCCTCTCCTGCTGACGTGATTGCAAGCTTTTCCGCAAAGCGTATTTTTATTCCTGAAACCATCGCTACTCAAAAAGTCGCCAATACCGGTCAGAAGACGGTTTACAAAGATGTTGTCTTCACAGGGGTGGCCGATGGCAAGATCGCCCAATATTCGGTCGATAGCAGCAGCTATGATGTTACGGTCGATCTGCCGGAGAGTGATGCCGCGACCAAAACGAAGAATATGCTGATCACGACCGGTGCTATCGCAGGTGAGAGCATTGATGTTGCCTATCTTGTCCGGCTGTACACTGAAAAGGCTGGCCCTGACGACAAGGACGCAAAGCTTGTCTATGGACCGGTTACGGTCAGCAAAATTGCTTTCTCAGACGGTGAGACGAAGTTCACTTATGATGAGATGATCAGCAAGGGGGTCAGCTCGCGCATGCCATCGGAGCCCCTTATGGAGACTTTGAAGGCACTATCAACAGCGACAAACTATGACGATCTCTCACCTAAAGAGAGGCAGGCATATTTCGGCAAGTTTCTTTCTCTCGTAGACATGATGGGCAAGGCCGATTTGGAGCTGCGCGGCCTGACTGTCGACGCCCCTGACACGGCGAGCGATGAAGAAGGAAAGAAGCTAAAGCTGGTCGTTGATAGTACTTTTTTGCAAATGGACGGTCGCAAGCTCAATGTCGGCCTGCACGGCTTGAAAATGGGTAATGGCGACGACAAAATCGAAGTTGCTGAGGCCAGCCTTACGGGTTTCGACTGGGGTTCGTCGCTCGAGGGCTTCGGCAAGTTTGTGAGTCTTGAAGAAGACGAGATGGCCAGCTTTGCATTCAGCCAACTGATGCCGGAATTGGGCACCATTCGCGCTGCAGGTATCAACGTTGACGTGACGACCCCAAAGACAGATGATACGGCAGAAGGTGATGAAGCGGCGGCGGCGGCGGTGCCTGAGCGCGTTCAGTTCCAGCTCAAGAACTATGAGATGGCACTGACCAAGCCATTTAACGGCATTCCAACCGACATCACGATCAAACAGGAAGATTTGACGCTTCCAATCCCTGAGAATTCTTCGGATGAAACCTTCGTGCAGTTGCGCAAGATGGGTATGGAGGTTCTGACCGTCTCCTACGGGCTTGCTGCAAATTGGGATGAAGCAAACAAGAACCTCGTCATCAAGGAAATATCTGCGAATGGCAAGGATATCGGCAGCATCAATTTTTCCGGTCTGGTGAGTGGCTTTGGCGAGGAGTTTTTCTCGTTTGATACCACACGCATGCAAGGGGCGCTTTTTGGCCTCGCTGGCCGCGAAGTGAAGATGACGATCAAGGACGAAGGTCTGATTGACAAGGCCGTGAAGCTCTACGCGGCGCAAAACAACATGACCGAAGATCAGGTGCGGGGCATCTTGACGGTCGGTGCGACCATGGGCCTGCAGGAAATCACGGCCACCCAGCCACAACTGCAGGGCACTGCTGATGCCGTTCTTCTCTTCATCAACGCGCCAGGCACATTGACTGTCACTATCAAGGCCAAGGGTCCGAACGGCCTTGGTGTTCTTGATCTGGCAGCCGCATCGCAAAATCCGATGTATCTGTTAGGCCGGATCGATATCGAAGCGACCGCTGAATAAGCGCGACCCAAGAAGTCGGCGGCTCAGATGTGTGGGCCGCCGACGAACTTTAAGGCGTGTTGGGTCTGTTCATTAAACTGGCAGATGAGCCTGACGAACCAGTTGGCCTTTGAGGTGGGCTGTTTCCAGCCCAAGTTCGATAAAGCGGTGCGCATGTTTGGCCAGAGCAACGTTATCGTCCCACAAATTGCGCCAAATGGCCGTCTTCAGTGACAGATCTTTATCGACGATGGTGGTGGAGAAGGATTCGAACGTCACATAGTCATCCCAGCCAATTGCTACCAGCGCGTCAAAGATTGCCGGGAAGTCGATTGTGCCGGTTCCCAGATAACCACGGTGGCTTTCGCCAATGTGGATGTAGCCGATCTTGTCCGCCGCGTGACGGATGGCGAGGCCAACATCGGCCTCTTCAATGTTCATGTGGAAGGTGTCGAGATGCAGCAGCACATTCGAGGCGCCTGTATCCTTGATATAGGCCATTCCCTGTGCAGCGGTGTTGAGCATGTTGCTCTCGAAGCGATTGACGATTTCGAGATTGAGTGTGACGCCAGATGCTTTGGCGCGGTCTGCCACCTTTGTCAGCGCTGAGACGCTATTATCCCATGATCTTCTGGTCAGCACATGTTCTTGCTTGCCATGGGAGGAACTCAATATGCCTGCAAGTTTGCTGCCGCCGAGATCGCGCACCAGCGCGACAGCCCGGTCAAGGATATCGACGCCGTTGGCCACCACTGATGCGTCATCGCTCGAGATATCGCCTTCGGGTGGCAGGCCCATGCTGACGGCAACGTCGAGGCCGAGTTCACGGATACGGCCTGCGAGCCAGGAAACATCGACCTGAGCAGGATCAAGATAAGAGAACTCAATCAGCTTGTAGCCCAGCTTTTGCGTGTTCTCGAGCGCCTTTTCAAGCTCATCGCGCGAGGAGCCCGCGCTCCAGACAAAGGAATGCACACCGATCTTCGACATATCCCGGTACTTTCTGAATTGAATGGAAAAAAGTCGGACTGGCACCGCATATACGTACGGTGCCAGTCCTGTCTGGAGGAGATTAGCGAGCTGCAGTCCAGCCCTTGTAATCCTTGACGTTGTCTGCGGTAATCAGCTGCGGGTCGAGCAACACGATTGGCTCAGCCGGCTTGTTGCCGTTCAGCACGTCCACGCCAAGCTTCAAGGCTTGACCGGCCATGACATATGGGTCCTGCGAAGCGGATGCCTTGATCATGGAATTGCCGCTGGCGAGCGACTTTTCGATGTCTGGTGCACCGTCGACAGCGGTAATGATGAACTCACTGCGGTTGAGCTGCTTGGCGGCAAGTTCAGCGCCAATTGCTGTCGGGTCATTGATCGCAAAAACCGCGTCAATCTTGTCAAACCGGGTCAACAGACCCTGCATCACGGCAAGACCGCCTTCACGGGAACCCTGGCCATTCTGGTCGTCGGACAGGATTTTGATATCTGCATGTTTGCCAAGAGCTTCCTTGCAACCCTGAACGCGATCGAGGATCGAGGACGAGGCTGGTCCGTTGATGATGACAACGTCGCCCTTGCCGCCGATCTTTTCGGCGATGTAGTTGCAGGCCTCTTCGCCAGCCTTGACATTGTTGGTCATGACGGTGACGTTGGCGCCCGGAGCGGAAACGTCAAACGCTGCCACAACAACGCCGGCGGCCTCTGCCTTTTTGACGGCCGGCGCGATGGCCTTGGCGTCAACTGCGTTCAGCATGATGATGTCGACACCGGCAGCAATGAAGCTGTCGATCTGGGAGACCTGCTTGTTGAGGTCATAGTCGGCGGAAACGGAGATAACTTCGACGTTCGGATTGATCTCCTTGGCGCGGTCTTCAATGCCCTTGATGGTGGCAACAAAGAACGGGTTACCAAGCAGACCGACCGAAATGCCGATCTTGTTGAGGTCCTTGGCGGCTGCGGGCATGCAAAGGGCGGCAGCCATGGCGGTGCCGATAAGCAACTTGGACATAAGACGCATGTTTTCCTCCATAATGCGCGTTTTGCGCGGTTGTTTCCGGTTCCCAACCGGTTCGTTCAGCCGGAAATCAGGTCCGGCCAAGCCCTTGGAGCCTGTAGCGATCGAGGCCGACGGCGACGATGATCACAAGGCCTTTGATGATGTACTGCCAGATGTCAGAGACACCGGCGAGGATGAGGCCGTTGGAAAGCACGGCGATAATGAGGGCGCCGATGAGGGTGCCCCAGATCGAACCGACCCCGCCAACAAAGCTCGTGCCGCCAAGGATGACCGCTGCGATGGCATCAAGTTCGTAGGCCTGGCCGAGCTGCAGGCCATTGGCCGCATAAAGGCGTGCGGCAGACATGGCACCGCCAACACCGGACAACAGACCAGACATCGAATAGACGAACAGGAGAACCAGTGGCACCTTGATGCCGGTCAGTCTGGCGGCTTCCGAGTTGCCACCCACGGCATAGATCCATGTGCCGAGTACCGTCCGTTTGAGAATGAACCACGACACAACGATGGTCGTCAGCGCGATAACCGCCAGCCACGGAACGCCGAACAGCGTGCCATTGCCGATAAAATCAAAGGGCAGATCCGCATTAAACACTGTCGTGTCGTTGCCGAGCAGACGTGCAACGCCACGAATGGCTGTCAGTGAACCCAGTGTGACGATGAAAGGCGGCAGCTTCAGCCAGGCGATGATGGCACCGTTGAGGAAACCGCAGGCAAGGCCGGCAGCAATCGCGGCCGGAATTCCCAGCATGCCGAGATCAGGCACAAGAGAAACAATCACTGCAATCATCGCGGACGCTGCAAGGATCGAGCCAACTGACAGATCGATACCACCGGTCAGAATAACGAAGGTCATGCCAGCCGCAAGCACCGTATTGATCGAAGCCTGTTGCATGACGATGGAAAGGTTATTGGCGGAAAGGAACCGACCACTGATCAAGTGGAAGCCGATGGCCAGCAGAACAAGAACAGGCAACATGCCGAGCGCCGTCAGCGTTGAGCGCAGTTTCAGCTTTTCCATCCTGCTCTGTTCGGTTTCACTTGCGCTCATTGTTCCGCTCCCACTTCTTTTTCTGTTGTCGTTGTCAGGCTGCGTGGCCGGCCGTGCCGGTTGCCAGTGCCATGATCGCTTCCTGTCCGATCGGTTCTTCCGGTGATCCGGTGACCTCGCCGGCGATGCGGCCTTCACGCATGACCAGCACTCGGTCAGCAATGCCGAGGATTTCAGGCAAATCGCTTGATATGGCGACGATGGCGATGCCGTTCTGGGCAAGCTCATCAATGATCCTGTAGATCTCCGATTTCGCGCCGACATCCACGCCACGGGTCGGTTCATCCAGAATGATGACCTTCGGTTTTGTCTCCAGCAGGCGCGCAAGCAGTGCCTTTTGCTGGTTGCCGCCCGAGAGGGCGCCGACATTGATCTGCGTACCGGCGGTGCGGATCGACAGGGATTTTACCGCATGGGCGGCCCGTTCCCTCGCCTTCGAAAAATTGAGTACGCCACCGGACTTGGCATCACCCGCAATGACGCCGATATTGATGTTATCGCTGATCGACATGTCGAGGAACAGCCCGAGCGATTTGCGGTCTTCTGTGAGATAGGCAATACCAGTATCGAGCGCAGCGCGCGGTGATGTGATGGCGACCGGTTTGCCGTTGAGCGTAATGCTGCCTGTTGTCTTGTGGTCGGCACCATAAACGAGGCGGGCAAGTTCTGTCCGGCCTGATCCAACTAGCCCGGCAACACCAAGCACTTCACCGGCACGCACATCAAAAGAGCAGTCATGCACTCTGACGCCGTCGCCGACATTGTTTACCGACAGGACAGCAGCGCGTTCGCCCGTCACTTGCCGGTGCTCTTTTTTGTAGAAAGAAGACAGATCGCGCCCGACCATCATCGACACAAGCTTGTTTGCCGACAGTTCGGTTCGTTCCAGGGTGCCGACATAGGCGCCGTCACGCAGCACACTCACCCGGTCCGAGAGCTGATAGATCTCTTCCATGCGGTGGCTGATATAGATGATCGCGATGCCCTTCGCCTTCAGGCGGGCAATTACGTCAAATAGCCGGTCGGTCTCGCGTGTTGTCAGGGAGGTCGTTGGCTCGTCCATCACAATGATACGCGCATTGGTCGTCAGCGCCCGGGCAATCTCCACCATTTGCCGTTCGCCAAGTGAGAGTTCGGCCACGCGCCGCCCTGGGCCGAAACCAATACCGAGTTGCTGCAGGATGGGTTCTGCGCGACGGCGCATCTCTGCCCGGTCTGCAACACCGAAGCGGGAAGGCTCGTTACCGAGGAACATGTTTTGCGCAACGGTTAGGTTGGGTGCGAGTGAAAGTTCCTGATAGATAACGGCAATGCCTAGTGCCTTGGCCCTCTGTGGATCACCAAGCAAGGCGGGCGCTCCATCGATCAGCACCGACCCACCGGGATCAGCCGTATAGGCGCCGGACAGGATTTTCATCAAGGTCGATTTGCCAGCACCGTTTTCGCCCATCAGTGAATGGACTTCACCGGCATGTACGGTCAGGCTGACTTGGGACAGGGCTTTTGAGGCGCCGAATGTCTTGCTGATCTCGCGCATTTCAAGGAGCGGGTGCTGCTGGCTTGCCGTCAAGGTCATGCGCACTTCTCCTTTAAATCGTCTTGCGTTTGGCCTGTCAGGGCATCGACATGCTGACGCCATCTAAGGCGATAGTCCTCAAGTCCGGCTATGGTCGCCGCAGTTGCCGTGGCGCAATCATTGACGAAAGGATTGTGGCCACCTGCATCAAAGACGAGAGCAGCCGCACCAAAGGCACTCCCCTCAGGGTTGGCACTGGTGTGCACGGTCTGATCCGGTCTGAGGTCTGCAAGAACCGAGGCATAAAGCCCTGTTTTGACCAGACCGCCATCAATGACAATCGTGTTCTTCGAACCAATGAGGTCGAGTGACAGGTCGGTCATCAGGGCGACATAGAGCATGGCAACGGCGGCGCGCTCTTCGCCATCCACCGCGGGGCCAATGAAGTGGCCGGTTTGGCCGGGCATGGGACCGCCCGGCGCAAAGGATGGCAAAGCAAACGCCTTTTTGGCGATAACAGACGCAACGGCTTCGGCCGATACAGGCTTCGTCCACCCGCCGCTGGCAACATCGTATTCGCGGCCACCCATGAAGCGGATCGTGGCGACCGGTTGGTGATCGACGGTGACATTTGCCAGCATGTCGCGCTTGGCATCCAGTGTTTCCAGCGGGCTTGCCGGATTGAAGATGATGACCCAGGTGCCGGTTGAAACCAACGTGAAATCGGAGAAGCCAAGCGAGCGGTAAAAATAAAGCGCGCTATTGCTGTCATGCACGCCATTATGCACGGCAACGTCAACGGTGCGGCCGTCTTCCAACCGCACAGCATATGTTCCTATGACACTGCCTGCGCTTGCAAATTCAGGCATTTTTTTCCGCCAATCCATGCGGTCAACGAGGCTGCTGAAATCGTCTTTCAACGGTGCCCACAGATTGGAATGGCAGCCGAGATAAGAGACTTCGCTCACTGTACGACCGGAAAATTTCCAGCTCCAGAATTGCGGGTAACACAGAATGGCCTCTGCCTCGGCGATCAGTGCCGGATCACGGGCATCAAGCCAGAGCAGATGTCGTCCATAATTGAAACCAAGCGGCAGCGGCGGCGAAAAGGTTTCGCTGAAATCCGGTGCCATCGCATCGATCCGTGCGGCGATATCGGCAGGTGGTTCCTGTTCATAGTCGAGAATGGCGTGAACCAGCTGGTCGCCGCGCGTCAGTGCAAATGTGCAGCCATGGCCGGAAAAGGTGATGCGGTCGACGCCATGCGCGTCAACGACACGGGCAAGCTCACCCTTCATCCAGTCGAAAAGTGCATCGTCATCCAGTGTACGCAGGTCATCCTGCTCGCGCCAGATGGGACGCGTGCGGGCCTCGTCAATCACCTGACCATCCGCCGATACGACGAAAAGTTTTGAATTGGTCTTGCCGAGATCAAAGACTGCAAGAGGATTGGCGCTCATGTTGCACCTCCCACCTTGGCGATCATGATGCTGACGCCAGCATCTTCCAGCATTTTCGAGGCAGTGTCCGTCAAGCCGTCGTCGGTGATGATGGTGCCGATGCGCGACAGCGGTAGCACGGCATTGCGTGGCTGAATGGAAAATTTGCGGCTGTCAGCCAGAAGAACAATCTCGTCAGCACAGGCTGCAAGTTCTCCAATCACCTTGACCAGCAGGGGATGGGATTCAAGCAGCCCCTTGCCGCTGATGCCCTGCGTGCCCACAAAGAAACGTGAGGCAAAAAAGCCCGGGGAGCCGGCTGTCGGATCATGGATGATGCCCGGTTCGCGGTATAGGTCGCCGCCTGCAAGTGAAAGCTGGCAGGTGCCATGTTCGCCGAGATAGGCTGCAAGCGGCATGGAGTTGGTCCAGAGCCGCAGATTGCGCTGCGCCAGTAGAATACCAAGCTGGTAGCAGGTCGAACCCGCATGCACGATGATGGAATCGCCATCGCGCACCAGATCAGCAGCCATGGCTGCAATGGCCCGTTTTGCCTCGACGGCAATGTCACGATTTTCGTCATAGGGGCGTGCTGAGAGGCGGACGCTGTCACCCGGCTCCATCGCAGAAATACCGCCATAAACTTTGCGTGCACGGCCAAGCTCATGCAGCTTGTCGATATCACGACGGATTGTAGCTGGAGAAACGCCGAGTTGCTCCTGCAGATCCCGTACCGAAGCGAACGGTGTCTCGCGCAAAAGGTCAGTAATGGCTTTATGGCGTTCGGTGTCGTTCAAGACGTTTCCTCCCGGCGTCTCCCTCGCCGATGAATGAAGATAATCATAATCAATCTGCCTAATCAATAGTTGTGACGAAAATTATTCACTATTGACGTTTTGTGATCATGAAAATACCTTTTGCAGAAAAGTTCGCTCATAATTGTCATTAAACGACGATGATGCGACGCTACGGCATAGGAGGAGGCCGGTATGACTTCGGGCAATCGGACGCAGGACATTCCAGGCTTCGAGGCATTTCTCGATCTTTCGCGGCAGATCGGCAGTGATGTGCTGAAAACACAGGGCGCCGGGGGCAACACGTCCATCAAGCACGACGGCATGATGTGGGTTAAGGCGTCGGGCACATGGCTTGCCCATGCCGGAACACGCGACATCATGGTGCCTCTTGAGGTCGCTCCGCTGGTGGACGCGCTCAGGGCACGGGATCCCAGTGCCGAAAAAGCAACAGATTTCATCATCTCCGACCTGAATGCGTCGGGGCTGCGCCCCTCAATCGAGGCGAGCTTTCATGCGGCATTGCCGCAAACGGTGGTGGCGCATTATCATTGCGTCAATGCAATCGCGCTGTCCGTCTTGGAAGATCGTGAAAAACGGATCGCTGAGCGCATGGAAAAGCTGACGGATTTGACCTGGGCAACCATTCCCTATCGTCGCCCCGGCACACCGCTTGCCCGGGAAATCGAATTGGTTGCCGCAAACCGGCCGGACGTTCTCATCCTCTACAATCACGGGATTATCGTTACGGGTAAGACCGTGGAACAGGTGCGCCATCGCATAACCCGCGTCACGGAGGCCTTGACGATGCTGGAACGCCCTGTCGCAGAGGTCGATGTCGCAGCTTTGACAGCGCGAGCGGCGGGTTCGAATTTCCATGCTG
The DNA here is from genome assembly GCF_024810055.1 of Rhizobium sp. BIGb0125. Taxonomy (NCBI): domain Bacteria; kingdom Pseudomonadati; phylum Pseudomonadota; class Alphaproteobacteria; order Hyphomicrobiales; family Rhizobiaceae; genus Rhizobium; species Rhizobium sp. BIGb0125. The sequence continues at coordinate 280,736 of NZ_JANUDV010000006.1, read as the reverse complement.
CAGAAGATCGCGGCAGCCACAAGATAGCCCTTGATCCCTCGAGCATCAAGCTGGCGACCAGTGGGTCTCTTTATCCGGATCACGTCATTTTCCTGGGTACGGAAATTGGTGTCCTTGCCAAGGGGCAGACGGCAAAAGCCTATTGTGAAGCACGTTTGGCGCAAAATCGGACAGTACCGAAAATGCTTATCGCTCCAGATGTCGGCGTCCTCTTGGCAAATGAGTTGACGGATGGTGGTCGCGTCATGGCGCGGTGCCTTGCCGAAGTCGTTGCTCGCATTCCAGAAGATGCACCCGTTGTCTATCTCGGGCCGGATCAGGAATATGAACTGACCCATTGGGAAGCCGAACAATACCGTCAGGCTCTGGATCGCAAGGCGAGTCAGCGCACATGACTGCGACGGCAAAACCAGCCAAAGCGCTGGGCATTGATCTCGGCACCTCAGGGGTTCGTGCTGCGGCGCTTGCGGACGATGGCACTCTTTTGGATATGGCTGCATTTTCATTTCCAAATGCAGCAGCGGGGCGTTTGCCCTCCGTGTGGTGGGCCGGGGTACAATCCTGTCTGGCAGAACTTTCCGCTCGCCTGCCGTTCAAGGAAATTGAAGGCGTAGCGGTTGATGGCACCTCAGGTACTGTGGTGGCGCTGGATGCCAGCGGTGAGCCGGTTGGCGACGCGTTGATGTATAACGACCCCTGCCCCGACCTTGGGATTGTCGAGAAGATCGCGTCAGAAGCCCCAACCAACAGCCCCGCTCGGGGTGCAACCTCCGCACTGGCCCGTGCTATTCATCTGTCACGCCAACCCGGTGTAAGCAAAGTCGTCCATCAGGCCGACTGGATTTTGCTTAAGCTTGGCGTGTCGGCAGCAACCAGTGACGAAAACAATGCGCTGAAAACCGGATATGATCTCGTCAACGAGCGTTGGCCGGATTGGCTGGATGCCTGTGGCATGGATATCGCATTGCTGCCCGAGGTCAAACGTGCTGGCGCTCCTATTTCGGAAATCGGTGCCGCAACTCGCTTGTTCGGCATTCCCGCGACTTGCCGTTATCATGCCGGAACGACGGATGGCTGCGCGTCATTTCTCGCAACCGGCGCATCGGCAATTGGTGACGGTGTTACCGCTCTTGGTTCGACACTGGTTATCAAGTTGGCCTCAGCCAATCCGATCGATGCTGCTGATTATGGCATTTATTCGCACCGCATTCTGGACTTCTGGCTCGCCGGCGGAGCCTCGAATTCCGGAGGGGCGGTTATCGGCAGCTTCTTTGACGCCCAACAGTTAAAGTTCATGACGCCGCTTCTGCAGCCAGATAAGCCGACCGGCCTTGATTATTACCCGCTGAACAAGCCCGGCGAACGTTTTCCCATCAACGATCCGTCCTATCCGCCGCGTCTGGAACCTCGCCCGGCCGATGAGATAGTGTTTTTCCAGGCAATTCTGGAAGGTATCACTTCGATCGAAAAATCGGGGTACGACCGTTTGGTCGAACTTGGCGGTCCGAAACTTCAATCTGTGCGCAGTGTCGGCGGCGGAGCTGCCAATCCCGCTTGGACAAACATGCGCCAAAAGGCGCTCGGTGTGCCTTTGCTTGCCGCGCGGTCAGCCGAGGCGGCTGTCGGCACTGCCTCCTTGGCGCTGGCCGGAAAGGCACGATGGTCATGAGCCTTCCTCCATGGACGACGCTGGCTGATCTGGCTGAACGATATGACGCCTTTCTCGTCGACCAGTTCGGTGTGTTACGGGATGACGAGCGGGCTTACCCTGGCGCCAATGACGCGTTGGTGCGACTGAAGGCTTTGGGAAAATCCATCATTATCCTCTCCAACTCTGGCCGAAGCGGTGACTACAATGCCGACCGCCTTGTGAAGCTCGGCTTTGACCGTTCCGGTTTCGATCGCTTTCTGACTTCAGGCGATGTTGCCCATGATATTCTGGCAGAGGAAACGGCAGGGAAAAGCACGACGCGTTGCCTGACGATATCGAGCGGCGACGACCGCAATCTGGCTGATTCCCTCGGTTTTAAAAGCGTTGACGATGCGGCGCTGGCCGATGTGGTGATCATCTCCGGTAGCGAGGCTGAACGAATTCCGCTCTCCCTATATCGAGAGCGGCTGGAACCGGCAGCGCGCCGTGGTGTGCCCTGTTATTGCACCAATCCTGACCGGCACAAGCTTGCCAAGGGCGGTGGCACGGCACCCGGTGCAGGCAGTATTGCGCTAACCTATCAGGAGCTTGGCGGTGTCGTGCGCTGGTTTGGAAAACCCTATCCGGCAATCTACCAGAAGGCGCAGTCTCTGTTGGGTGGCGTCGCCTCAGATCGCATCATCTGTATTGGCGACAGTATCGAGCATGACATCGCAGGTGCTGCAGGCGCAGGCCTGAGTTCCTGCCTTGTGCGCACCGGTATACTGGAGCGCAGTACCGAACCTGAATTGAATGCGATCTCGGAAAAACACTCCGCCCGGCCAGATTTCTTAATGCAACGCTTTGTCTTTGGATGACGCCAGACACGGTCTGTCCCGCTGTCATTGCAGTTACGACAAACCGCAAGGTACAAAAAGCTTTGCGATCACGGCTTATGATCCGGATGCGCCAACCGGTTTAGGCTGGTGGCACTGGAATGTCGTGAATATCCCGGCCACGGCAACTTCCCTTGAGCTCAATGCCAGCGCCAACGGCAAGATGCCAGCGGGTGCCACGCAAATCAGCAATGATTACGGCGTTGCCGGTTTCGGCGGCACTTGCCCGCCACCGGGTGAAGTTCACCGCTACATTTTCACGGTCCACGCCCTGTCGGTCTACAAGCTTGATCTGCCGGAGAATCCAAGCAATGCGTTGACCGGATTTATGGTTCACGCCAACAGCATTGAAAGCGCTCGCATCACGGCCGTCTATAACAGATAGGCGATATGACCGCCTGACAGCCGAGTTCCTTATGCGGCTGTCAGGACCCGCTTTTGGCAAGTTTCTGCGCCTGTAATTTGGCGGCCTGTTTCAGCCCCATGCCAATGCCGAAACGAATAACAAGTACCTGCAGCAGAACCAGCCCTACGACAAACCCGCCGATGATCGTTGCGTCATCGCCACTCAACGAGAAAAGGCTTCCCTGACCGTCGAGGCCTATCAGATGATAGACACCCCAGAATATCAATCCTGACAGGGCAAGGGTGATGCGGATGCTTCGCTGACATAAGACAGCAAATGGGCCAGAAACTTCTTTCCATGGTGGGGAAGATGTTCTTCCTTTCGAACGCATAGATAAAGTTCGCGGTCGGCCCAATCGTCGCGAATTTGCACGATGCGAAAATCCATGAAGCGACCATAACGGAGGGCAGCGCTTTCCGGCACGATTGCAACGCCTGCCCCTTGCGCGACCATGGCGCAGACGCCCTCAAACCCATCCATGCGCATGCGAATATCGACATCTCGTCCAAGCTCGATGGCTCGCCTTCGCAGGAACTGTGACAAGGCGACCTTTTGCTGCAGGGTAATCATGCGCTCGCTGAGTACGCGTGAAAAATCGGTGGCGTCCAGCAGCGCGTGATCCTTTGGCACAACCAGCACCAGTCTGTCGGGCACAAAACGCCATCGCTCCAAACCGTTCATGTCGGCAGATGCCGCAACGATGCCAATATCAGCCTCGCCGTTTCTCAGCAGCGCCACCACTTCGAGGCTTGGTTTATCGGCAACTGAGATGCTGATGTCAGGATGTTCGGCCAGAAATCGCCCCATGACTGCTGGCAGATGTTCTGCCAGCATATTTGTGTTTGAGAGGAAACGGATATTACCGCTGCGCCCGTGCGAGAAATTGCTCAGTTCGATCTCGATGCGCTGTGCGCTGCTTAAAACCTGTCTGGCATGCCGCGTCAGCATGTCTCCGGCAAGTGTCGGGCGAATACCTCTTCCCGTGCGTTCTAGCAGGGGCAGGTCGAATGATTCTTCCAGCTTTTTTAGCCGGGCACTCACCGCTGCCACAACAATATTGTTCTTCGCTGCCGCAGCTGTCAGGCTACCGCCTTCAACTGCTGACAGGAAGATACGAAGGTCCGTCAGATCAAATTTCATCGCATCCAACCTTTCACGTATGGTGAAATCTGATTATAGAAAAAACTGCCTAGTCAAGATGGCGAGGGCGGCGTTATGACACTCGTCAAGTCGTACCCGCGACACATCGACACGCTGATATTTCGTAAGGAATTATCCAATTAAGCGTTTTCGCGCAAGAATTGCTTCGGAAAGACTGGTGTTTTCCGCGATGTTGCTATCTGGGCCGCGGCGACACGTATCGGCCTTGCTCGTGGGAGGAGAAGCACGGTTTGGCACTTATCGTTCATGCTTGATGAAAGCACGTTGTTTATGCCCAAGCTTCTTCCCGCCTTGTCACCCATATTTCTCTGTCTGACCGCGCTGGCCGCTACGTCCGGTCTAGCGCTTGCGGAAGACACCAACAGCGCCTCTTCCGACCTCATTGCGCGTGGTCGTTATCTGGCGACTGCTGCCGACTGTGCTGCCTGTCATACCGCACCGCATGGCGGAACGCCTTTTGCCGGTGGCTATGGCATCGACACACCGCTTGGCAAGATTTTCTCGACCAATATCACACCGTCAAAAGCGGATGGCATCGGCAATTACAGCGAGGAGGAATTCGCGCGCGCCGTGCGTGACGGTGTCGCCAAGGATGGCAGCCATCTTTATCCGGCCATGCCCTATACGGCCTATGCCAAGATCACCGATGAAGACATGAAGGCGCTCTACGCTTATTTCATGAATGAGGTGAAAGCGGATGACCATAAGCCGCAGCAGACCGAACTGCCCTTCCCGTTCTCCATCCGCACATCGATGGCCGTGTGGAACATGTTGTTCCTCGACAAGACGCGGTTTGAACCTAACCCGGCTAAGTCAGCGGAATGGAACCACGGCGTCTATCTCGCCGAGGCACTTGAGCACTGTGGAACCTGCCATACACCGCGAAATGGTTTTATGGCCGAAGACGGCAGCCTGCCTTTGGCTGGCGGAGCGATCGGTCCGTGGTTTGCGCCAAACATCACCTCTGACAAGGTGGCCGGCATTGGCGGCTGGTCGGATGCGGACCTTGTACAGTATCTCAAGACCGGCAATGTCCCCGGCAAGGCACAGGCCGCCGGGCCTATGGCCGAAGCTGTTGAGAACAGCCTGCAGCACCTGCCTGACGAAGACCTTAAGGCCATCGTCACCTATCTGAGGGATGTGCCCGCCAGTGCGTCCGGCGACGAACAATCGCGTGCCGATCTCGGCAAGCCGTCGACAGAAATCGAAGCATCGCTGCGTGGACTGCCTGGACAGGAGCCGAACGAAAACGGTTTCCATATTTTCAGTGGCAGCTGCGCTTCCTGCCATCAGCCGGAAGGCCAGGGTAACCTGCACTACCCATCGCTGTTTAAAAATACCGCAACTGCTGCGCACCGAGCCGACAATCTGATTGCAACAGTCCTTTACGGCGTCCATCGCACAGTTGGCGACAACGTTGCCTTCATGCCGGCTTTTGGACCTGATGCCTCCTACACGGATCGTCTGTCTGACGAAGATATTGCCGATGTCAGCAATTATGTTCTGACCAATTACGGCAATCCCGCCGTCAAGGTCAGTGCTGCAGATGTCGCTCTTGTTCGTGAGGGTGGCGAAAAGCCGTTGATTGTCAGGCTCGCGCCGCTTGCTGCTCCGGCAGTAATTGCTGGTGGTGTCTTTGTGGTCGGGTTGATCTCCTGGCTGTTGATCCGACGTCGTCGTTCGCCTGCCTCTTAAGGCTTAAGACCTTCCCTTCCTTTTTGCATTACAGCGCCCTCGGAGATCCTGATGCCTCTCGATAATTTTTCCCCGTCTGCCACAGGACATGTCTCACGTCGCGGCTTCCTGCGTACCACTGTCGCAATTGCCGGTCTAGCGGTATTTGCCGACCTGACTGGCCCACTTTCGGCCGCTGCCACAGATGACGCTGTCACGTCCTTTACACAGCTGTCAGAGTTCCTGACCGGCTACACACTCGATCCGGTTATCGGCGGCCGTTTTCTGGCCGCACTGAAAAAACGTGATGCCGAGCTGGATGCAAACATGGCGGCATTGTCAAACCTCATCAAACAATCCGGCGTGTTGAATATGGATGGTTTTCTCGCCCTTTCCGGCACCGACCCCGCGTTGATGAAGACTGCAACCAAGATCGTTTCCGCGTGGTATCTCGGTGTGGTTGGCGAGCCGGAAGATGCCGAGCTTATCACATATGCCGATTCCCTGATGTACCGCCCGACCAAGGGCCTTCTCACCATTCCGTCTTATGGTCCAGGCCCCAATGCCTGGGGACCTAAGCCCGGCAGCAAGATCTGACAGGAACACTTGAAATGGCAAACACATCCTATGATGCCGACCTGATCGTTATCGGCTCTGGCGTAATGGGCGGCATTGTCGCCGCCAATCTCGCCAAGGCGGGCAAGAAGGTGATCGTGCTGGAGGCTGGTCCCCGCGTCAACCGCCGCGAAATCGTCGAGACCTACCGTAATGCGCCGGTCAAACTGTCGCTCGCCAACGCCAAGCTGCAAGGTGCGGGCTCTCCCTTTCCAAGCATGCCGTGGGCGCCATCCACCTATGGTGACTATCTGCAGTATGAGGGGCCGGTCAAATACAACACCTCCTATCTGCGTGTGGTCGGTGGCACGACCTGGCATTTCGGCTCGGCGCTGTGGCGCATGATACCCAACGACTTCAAGATCCAGAGCCTTTACGGCCGCGGTCGTGACTGGCCGATTGCCTATGACGATCTAGAACAATATTACAACAAGGCCGAACTGGAACTGGGCGTCACCGGCACCGACGGACAGGACGAAAGTGGTCAGGGCGGTGGCCCTATGCCACCACGCTCCATGCCGTTCCCGATGAAGCAGTTGAACTCCACTTACATGTTCGACACGTTGGCGGAAAAGCTGCTGGTCGGTGGCTTCAACCCAGTTCTGGAGCCCCATGGTCGCGCTTCGCGTCCTTACGGCAATCGTCCGATATGCGCCGGCAACAACAATTGCAATCCGGTCTGTCCGATCGGCGCAAAATACGATGGCTCGATGCATATCGACGAGGCGGAACGTCACGGCGCCAAATTGCTCGACAACTCGCCGGTCTACAAGATCGAAGCGGCTGACGATGGCAAGATCACCGCCATCTGGTACAAGAAGCCCGACAATTCCGAGCATCGTCTGACGGCAAAATATTTCGTGCTGGCTGCCTATGGCATTGAATCCGCCAAGCTGTTGCTGATTTCGACATCGAAAAAATATCCAAACGGTATCGCCAACTCCTCGGATCAGGTTGGTCGCAACCTGATGGACCATACCGGTATCAGCATGAACATGCTGACTAAGGAAGATATGTGGCCGGGTGAAGGCCCAACCGAACTGCTGGTGTATCTCAACCAGCGTGATGGCGAATTCCGCAAGGACTACCCCAGTTACAAGATCAAGGTGCGCAACACTGTTCCGACCGCGCAGATGACTGAAGGTTTTATCAAAAAGGGTATTCTTGGCTCCAAGCTGGATGAACAGATCCGCAAATACTCGGCACGTTCCTTGAACTGGGCGATTGATTTCGAACCGCTGCCGCTGGCCGAAAACCGCGTCACGCCATCGAAAACAAAGTTCGATGCACTCGGCATTCCTGTCCCGGTCCTCTATTACAGCGTGACCGACTACTGGAATGCGGGTCGTGATCGCGGATTGCAGGATCTCAACAAGATAGCCGAACTGCTGGATGCCGAAGTGCTGTCCACTGATGTGAAATGGCAGAACCGCCAGCACGTCATGGGCACGACCCGCATGGGTGATGACCCGACAGATTCCGTTGTTGATCGTGACTGTCGTACGCACGACCATCCAAACATGTTCATCGCCGGGACGAGCGTCATGCCATCAGCATCGTGCATGAACCCGACGCTGACAGGCGCAGCACTCAGCGTACGGATTGCCGAGCAGCTGATAAAGGAAATCTGATCGCGTTGTCAGATGTTTCAGGATGCCGCCGCGGTAAGAGACGGCGGCATCAAATCGGCCGGTGTTTGATGCATTCATCGCGGAAGTGGCCAAACACGCTTTAAGCGAGCGCCCACTCCCTCGTTCATGTGCGATGAGACATGGACACGGACGGCCAAATATTGCTTGCCGTCCGCACGGTTTAAAACATTAGGCCGCGTTGCTATCCGGCTGCGACGACAAAGCGAGTTTTCTCGCTGCAACAAAGTCGACCTTGCCCGAACCAAGGACCGGCACGGCGCCAATAGTGACTTCGGCGGGTACCATCATGTCCATAGCGCCCTTCGACTTCGCAAAGCTTACAAAAGCTGCACGCGTCGCACTGGGTGCATCCGTCAGCAGGATGAGACGCTCACCCTTTTTGGCGTCTGGCACGGATGAGACGACCGAAAGACTACCCGGCCACAACTGGCCTGCCAGTGCTTCCACCGCTGCCAGCGACACCATCTCACCCCCTATCTTGGCAAAGCGCTTGGCACGGCCGCGAATGGTGACAAAACCGTCCTCATCAATGGTGACGATATCACCGGTATCGTGCCAGCCGTCTAGCAGCGGTTCGATCACACCGGGGTTTTCGGCCCTGAGATAACCGGCCATGACATTGGCGCCACGGATGAACAGACGCCCACCCTCGTCAATGCCGGGCACCGGTTCCAGTTTCCATTCCATGCCCGGCATGATCTTGCCGACGGTGCCGGAACGATTGAACATTGGTGTGTTGAGCGAAATGACTGGCGCCGTTTCAGTGACGCCGTAACCTTCCAGAATGCGCAGACCGAATTTTTCCATATAGGTTTCGCGGGTCGATGCCTTGACCGGTTCAGCACCGGAAAAGATGTAGCGGATTGAACGGAAGTCATAGGGATGTGCGGTGCGCGCGTAACCGTTGAGGAAAGTGTCGGTGCCAAAAATGATGGTGGCATTGGACGTGTAGATCAGCTCCGGCACGATGCGGTAATGCAGCGGCGACGGATAGAAATAGACCGGGACACCGGCGACCAGCGGCAGGACGGTTCCAGCGGTCAGGCCAAAGGAATGGAAGACCGGCAGAATATTGAACACCTTGTCGCCCGAATGGAAGTCGATGCGCGACGCGGCCTGGGCTGCATTTGACAGGATGTTGCGGTGAGTCAGCACCACACCCTTTGGTGCACCTTCCGAACCCGACGTAAACAGGATCACGGCGGTGTCTTCCGCTGTCTGTTTCACCAGCGGTTTGTAACGACGGATCAGGCCCTTGATCTTGTCAAAAGTGGTGATGGTCTTACGCAGATCATCCAGCCAGACAAAGGTCACGTCCTTTTCCAGTTCTGATATGATCGGAGCAAGCTTGCCCTGCGTGACGAATGCACGCGAGCACAACACATGTTTCACCTGCGCCGCCTTGCAGGCTGACAGGATATTGGCGGCACCAGCCGTGAAGTTCAACATGGCCGGAACCTTGCCTGCCGACATGACACCAAGAACGGTGGCGGCTGTGCCATTGGCGTTCGGCAACATGACACCGAGGTTCTTTTCATGCGGGAACAGGGTCTTGAATTTTGCGCCGAGTACGGCAGCACCGGTCAGCAACTTGCCATAGGATAGCGGACCGCTGATTGGATCTTCGACGGCAAGCTTGCTGCCACCCTTCTCCTTCGCTGTCTTGATGATGCGTTCTAGAACCGTGCGGTTGGTATCTGTCGTCCTGAACAGCAACATTGACATGATCTTGTAGAGTGCCGCACCGGCTGCAATGCGACGCTTGCGTCCTTTCAGTTCGTCTGGAACATCAAGACGAACCGGCTCTAGAATGGTCACTTTGACCTTGGGGAACAGGCGACGACGAACCTGGCCGCCGGAAAGGCGTGAAAAATAGCTCTTTTCCAAACCGTCGATACGGACAGGCACAACCATCGAGCCGGTCTTGTCGGCCACCATGGCAGCGCCGTCGTAAACCTTCATCAGAGTGCCGGTCACCGTTAGACGACCCTCGGGGAAAATGCCGATGGCATTGCCGTCCTGAACCACTTTGATCAGCGAACGGGTCGCCATTGGCTTGGTCGGGTCGAGCGGCAGGAATTTGCACATCTTCAGGAATGGGCGCACCCACCAGGCCTGCGCTATCTTGTAGTCAACGGCAAAGACCGGCTCTTCTTCGGTGATGGCCAACGCCAGCGCGCCATCGAGGAAACTGACGTGGTTGAGAGCGATAATCGGTGCGCGACCTGCCTTGCGAATGTTCTCCAGACCCTCAACTTCCAGTCGCATGAATGCGCGGAACAGGATCGAGATGAAATCGCGGAACGGGTTGGTTGGCAGAAACTTCAGCATCAGCCAAGCTACAGCGAGATTGATGAGAGACAGGCCAAGAATGATCATTGGCACCGACACGCCAATAGCCTGTAGAATGGCAACCAATGCTAGGCCACTGGTGATGAACAGGGCTGAAAGAACATTGGCGCCGCCAATAACGCGGGCACGGCGTGTCTCATCGGCCCAGGTCTGCATGGCAGCAAAGGTCGGGACAGCGAGGAATGCACCACCGATGGCCATGCCAGCGAGATCGACCGCCACACGAATGGTGTTCTGACCGGCAAAGAAGGCGGCCATGGTATCGGCATGTGCTGACGACTGCAGACCCCAGAGATTCCACGCAAGATCGATACCGAACAGGGCAACGATGGCGATGCCAACAGGTGCGGGCAGAAGAACGACACGACCGGCCGACATCCAGCCGGCGATCGCCGAGCCAACGGCAATCGAGATTGCGAAGGTTGCGAGATAGGCGGGAACGATCAGTTCGGAGCCACCAAGGATTTCGGTGACCATGATTGGCAACATCGACATGACAAAGGCGCCGACAAACCAGAACCAGCAATTCATCAGTGCTGAACGCCAGACGCGACTATCCTCACGCAGTTCCTTGACCAGTGTCATGCTAGAGCGCAGCACGTTTTTGTCGATGACCAGCGAGGGTGCCCGTGCGCCAGTACGCGGGATCATGCGGGCCGACAACCAGCATAGAAGCGACAGCACCATCATCATCGGGCCGAAGATCCAGACGCTGTCACCCTCGGCGAAGGCATAGGCGGCAACGATCGTACCGGTAAGGATGGCGATAAAGGTGCCGCCCTCAATCCAGGCATTGGCCTTTGGCAGTTCTTTTGTTTCGAGAAGGTCCGGCAGGATGCCGTATTTGATCGGTCCGAACAGTGCCGAGATGACACCGAAACCGAACAGCGCAACCATCAGCACAGTGATCGATGAAAAGGCGATGCCAATAACCGAGATGGCAGCGATGCCGATTTCGGCGAACTTCAGCCTTTCCGCCATCTGTGCCTTGTCATGTTTGTCGGCAAGTTCGCCGCCAAGGGCTGACAAAGCCAGGAAAGGCACAATGAAGATGCCGCCCGCCAGAGTCACGAGGGCCGCACCTTCGGCAGCCATCTTCGCCAGAATGAGGAAGATCAATGTCTGTTTGAGGAAGTTATCGTTGAACGCGGACAGAAATTGCGTCCAGAACAGCGGCGCGAATTTCCTCGTTTTAATCAGACTGTCTTGCATTGGCGCTTTCCTTTTCGATCGCGACAGGAAAACCATGGAGTTGTTAGGTAATTATTGACAGCTAAAACAACTCCAGGGTGTGGTTAATAGTGTTTAGTTGTCGCTATCGCGATTGAACTTTACGATCAGTTTTTCCGATTCAACATTGTCACGCAGGGTCTTGGTCATGTTGACCGTGGTCTGAACGAGCATGAGAATGCCCATGGCGAGATATCCCTTGCCCCAGAGATCAAGTGGCATCATCCAGATGCCAAGCACCAGCATGAAAGCGGCAGCACCGAAGGAGATGTAGGAAAAGCTGACCCAGGTGGAGGAATGTTTCTGAAAACTGTCGTTCACGGTTTTAATTCCTTGATGTGTTGAAATGAGGTTCAGGCTGCGGTGACGAGGCGGCCACGTAAAACTGTTGTGATCCGGTTGAACATTGGGCCTCTCCCGTTTATGAACGTTGTTCATGAATTTTTGTTTCGCATAAAAATGAACGGTGTTCAATATTTATTTGAACGGTGTTCAGAAATTTTACGAGGTGGCTGGCATGGGTCGACGGGAAGAAAAACGGGAAGATCTCAAGGCCCGATTGCTGGACGCGGCGCGTGACCGCATAAAACGCGACGGATTGGCAAATTTGCGGGCACGTGATGTCACGCAGGATGCCGGCTGTGCGCTGGGTGGTCTCTATAGTGCCTACACGGATCTCAATGATCTGATCATCCATGTGAATTCAACGACATTAAAGGCTCTCGAGCAGTCATTGGCGCTGGCTGAGGTCAAGGACAAGTCACCAACCGACAAGTTGCGCAATCTCGGGCAAGGTTATCTGAAGTTTGCGATGGCCAATCGCAATCTCTGGAAAGCGCTGTTCGAACATTATCCGCCTGAAGAGTCACCCGCCCCCCAGTGGCATCTCGATGAGCATCTGTTTTTGCTCAGCATCATTGCCGAGCCTCTGGCGGAATTGCAGCCGGATATGAGTGCGGAGGATCGCGCTGTGCGTGCACGCACGCTGTTTGGTGCCGTCCACGGCATCATCAGCATCACGCTGGAAGCGCGGTTTGTCGGCTTGCCGCCGGAACGGCTCGGACATGAGCTTGATGAGATCATCATGATGATTGCCGCAGGTGCCGCCGCCCAACGCATTGCCTGACACCCGACGCGTTTATTCCGGAGGCATCAAAGGCGCACGCCGTATAAATTCCTGAATAGCTGCTCATCGTCTGCACAAAATCTGCAAACGCCGGGTCTAGCCTGTTCATATGAAAAAGCACCTCATCCCTGATCAAGCTACCCTTCCCCGCCTACCTTACCGTCTCCTTCAGGAGAACTGGTGGTTGGAAGACAATCCCAACATTGAAAACCGCATTCCGCCATCGCCTATAAGCCAAGGCAGGGTTCGACACCTTCAGTCGCGAAAGCGTGAGGTGTCGACATGCAACTGACACACACGCAAACCGTTGCCCCACCCCATACCCTTGCCGACAAAAAACTGCTGCTGGTGTTCATTGCGACGATTGCAGTCGCCGATTATCTGATTTTTCAGCAGGCGCCGGGCCTTAACCTTTTCCTGTTTTCTCTATCGCTGACATCAGCCATTCTCATGACAGCACGCCGACCACCGAGCGGCATCAAGGCAGCCACCTGCCTGGGTATTTCTGCGTTAGCCGCAGCACCCTTATTGGAAACGCCAAGCGTAACAGGTGTTATCTTTGCGATGACGGCTGTTGTTTCCATCGCGCTTTTTTGTACAAATCTATTGCCGAAAACACCAATGGCCGTACCGCTGACGCTGCTGCGGTTCATTCCGCTGGTGCCGTTGCGTTTGCCGCACCTCTGCCGCCGCTATTTCGTCTCGCATTCGGGAAAACCAATTTTCGGAACGACGTTGACGTCGTTTGCCGGCTGGCTGTTGCCGCTCGGCATGGGACTGGTGTTCCTGCTGTTGTTCACGGTGGCCAATCCATTGATCGCGATGGGGCTGCACAATATCGATCTTAGCTTTCTGATAGACCTCTTTGATATCACGCGCATCGGATTCTGGTTACTTGCAGCAATCGGTATCTCGGCGATACTGCGTCCGCGCCTGATACGCAAAACCAGTCATCACATTACGGAAACCCCGCAGGTCAGCCATCAATCGACAGGCTTTCTCGATCACACCGCCCTCCTCCGGTGCCTGTGGGTCTTCAATCTGCTGTTTGCCATGCAGACGACGCTGGACGTGCTGTATCTGTGGGGAGGTGCGGAACTGCCCGCCGGTATGAGCCACGCAGAATATGCCCATCGTGGTGCTTATCCCCTTGTGGCAACCGCCCTGCTCGCGGCAGCTTTCGTACTGGTTGCCATGCGTGATGGCGGGCCGGGAGACAGCAGCCGTCTGATCCGTATGCTGGTGATTGCCTGGATTTTGCAGAATGTCCTGCTCTGCCTATCGTCCATTCTCAGGCTCGATCTTTACGTGCAGACCTATTCGCTGACAGGTCTGCGCATGGCAGCTGGTATCTGGATTGGCCTAGTGGCAGTCGGTCTGGTCTTCATCTTGCTACGCATTGCATTGCGCCGGTCCAATGAATGGCTGATTTCAAGGAATGTCGCGACGCTTCTGACAGTGCTTTACCTCTGTGCATATTTCGATTTCTCGGGCTTTATTGCCCGCTTTAATGTGGAAAACAGTGCGGAGGTCAGTCAGTTGGGCACACCACTCGACTTTTATTACCTCAACAAACTTGGACCATCGGCAATCCCGGCTATCGATATCTATGTTGCTAAAGTGCCAGGGCATGACTGGAGGCACGAGATGGCGAAGCGCATGAGGGATCGTCTTGCTACCAGGTTTGCGATGCGCTCATTGGATTGGCGAAGCTGGAACTACCGGGATCACAGAATTAAAAACTATATTCGGTCTACCGCTTTGATCGAACAATGAAACAGCGATATCACCGACACATTGGAATTATCAGGAGACCTTATGGTGCCGCGCATTCTTGTCGTCGATGACGAGCCGAACATCCGTGAGGTGATCTGTTTTGCACTTGAACGCGCTGGCATGGCGACTGCTACGGCCGGAACCGGCATACAGGCGATGGCAACGTTTCGTGCGAGCAAAATCGACCTTATCGTTCTTGATATCGGTATGACTGACATGGACGGCCTAGAAGTCTGCCGGCAAATCCGCAAGACATCCTCTATTCCCATCTTGTTTCTTTCGGCGCGGGACGAAGAAATCGACCGGATCCTGGGTCTCGAGATTGGTGGTGATGACTATGTCACCAAACCGTTTAGCCCACGCGAACTGGTCGCGCGGGTCAAAACCATTCTCAAACGAACTGGCACGACAAGCACAGCAGGTCGAAACGAACAGGATTTAACCGTTGGGGAACTGCGGCTGGAAAGTGCTGGCAGGACTGTGACCTTTGCGGGCAATGCCGTTCTCCCAACCACGCTGGAATTTGCCATTCTCGAAACACTGATGGCGCGCCCGGGCATGGTGTTCAGCCGTGAGCAATTGATGGTGGCGGCATACGGCCCGGGAATTTATGTCGCCGACCGCACCATTGACAGCCACATCCGTAATATCAGGGCGAAACTTGCAGCTGTCGGGAATGATAACGTGATCACGACAGTCCATGGTGTCGGCTTCAAGCTGCGCGTCGATGCTGAGCGGGGTCGCTGACATGCCGGCACCGCAGGTAAAGTCAAAATGGCGACCACGACTGGCCCTGATCGTTTACTCGGTGCTGCTGTCGATCATGGCACTGCCGATTATCAGCATCATCTGGTTTCGCACCATCGACAGCACGGCGTCCCTGACGACTACAACGGAGGCGGGTGCGTTGTTGGGCGTGCTTCTGGTCACGCTCGGTGTTGCCTATGTGCTTAGCCGCAACATTACCGGGCCGATCAACGCGCTGATTTCGCGTTCCGATGAAATCGCGCGCGGGGGACGGGCGGCAATCCAGCCGCTTGACAGTTACGGCACAAACGAGATTGCGACCCTGTCGCAAAGTTTTCTCGATCTTGCCAGCAAGCTGGTCGATCGCAACGAATATGTCCGTTCGTTTGCGGCGCATGTATCGCACGAGCTTAAATCGCCGCTGACGTCAATCCGCGGTGCTGCCGAACTGATGCGTGATGACGACGACGAACAGCCAATGACCAAGGAGGAACGCCAGCGTTTTCTTGACAACATCATTGCCGATTCCAAACGGCTGGACCTTTTGCTGGCCAGATTGAGGGAACTGGCCTATGCCGAAATCCCTATACCCGCCGATCAAAGCACGGCAGATGATGTCTGCAACATGCTGCGCGATCGGTTTCCACACCATGTGATTGGCCTGTCCGGCCAACCGGGCATTCGGTTTGCACTGCCGATCGAAGCTGCGGCCGTGGTGTTCGGCAATCTCGCCGAAAATGCATTCCAGAATGGTGCGACGCGTGTGGATATTGAGGCGCAAGCCGATGTGCAGATCGTGCGGATTTTGGTCGCCGACAATGGCAATGGTATTTTGCAAGCCAATCGCGAACGCATATTCCAGCCGTTTTTCTCCACCCGGCGGCAAGATGGCGGCACGGGCATGGGACTTGAGATCGCCCGCACCATGCTGGCCCCACATGGCGGAGATATTACGCTGCAAGATACTGGTGATCAGGGGGCTGTGTTTTTGGTCACTGCGCAGCGATCCTGACTTCTGTGACATGCGATTTTACTTGTGAGCGTGACTGCCGGAGATCTATAAGAAGACCATGGTTAAACGAGCTGGCAGTGCTGATCTTCCCCTTCATAGCGGACACGTCCCGCGTTGGCTTGGCGACCGGATGACACGCCTTGGCGCCATCATTTCAGAAGCAATCGTGATCCATTACGGTCGTGATGAACTTTTGCGGCGCCTCGCCCATCCATTCTGGTTCCAGTCGTTTGGCAGTGTCATGGGCATGGACTGGCACTCTTCAGGCATTACCACCAGCGTGATCGGTGCGCTGAAACGTGGACTAACGCCGATGTCAGGCGAATTGGGCATTCATGTCTGCGGAGGACGTGGCCAGCATTCGCGGAAAACACCCAATGAATTGATTGCCATCGCCAGCCGAACCGGTCTGAATGGCGACGAATTGGCCAATACCAGCCGTCTGGTCGCCAAGATCGATAGCGCCGCTGTGCAGGACGGATTCGATCTTTATCTGCATGGTTTCATCGTCACGGACGACGGCAAATGGGTGGTTGTTCAGCAAGGCATGAATGGCGAACGACGTCAGGCGCGCCGTTACCACTGGCTATCAGAGGGGATGAGCAGTTTTGTCGATTCTCCGCATTCGGCAATCGAAGGCAGACAGCAGGGCAACATCGTTAATCTCGCCGATAGCAGAGCGGCACCGTCGCGTATCGGTCAGGTCGATCTACTGTCGGCGCTCGGACCCGATCGTATCCTGCAGGAATTGTCTGTACTGGAACCTTCGGGAAAAGCAAAAGAACCGGTCGCACAACCGATGCTGCCGCATCTGATCATGCCTGACCACCATGATGTCCGGGAAAAAGACGTCAACATGCGACGGCTACACGGTGCGCTGGCGGCAGCAGCCGATCGTGGGCCCAAGGATTTTGAAGACCTCATCCTAACACCGGGTGTAGGTGCGAGAACCGTGCGCGCCTTGGCAATGGTATCAGAGGTCGTGCATGGCACGCCCTGTCGTTTTTCTGATCCAGCCCGTTTTTCGCTGGCGCATGGCGGCAAGGATCGTCATCCGTTCCCGGTGCCCTTGAAGGTCTATGACGAAACCATCCGGGTCATGAAGTCCGCGGTCAGCAAGGCGCGACTGGGGCGTGATGAAGAATTGCAGGCGCTGCAGCGGCTTGATGCCCAAGCCCGCGAGATGGAGCGTTATGTCACCGGACCCGACCTCAAGGAGATAGTTGCCGGTGAATATGCCCATTCTCACGAATGGGGCGGTCGCAGCGTTTTCGGTTGGGAACCGGAACCGGATTTGACCGTTTCGAGCAACAAGCAGAATGGATAACTGATCACTGAGACTGACGGCTCGGTTCTGCGTCCATAAGCGGTGTCATAAAGAGGGCAGTTCATTGACAGCATCACGCACCAACTACACGTCTCTGATAGTCTTCCTTTTTGTTGTATTGGGTGTTGGCTTTACCATAGGCCTGACGATCCAGCCGGGTGAATGGTATGAGGCCTTGGTCAAGCCGTGGTTTACCCCACCGAACTGGCTGTTTGGACCCGCATGGACATTGGTCTACATTCTGATTGCGGTTGCAGGTTGGCGGGTGGCAATATTCGAAGGCTTTAACTCTGCAGCCTTTCGTCTTTGGATGACGCAAATGCTGTTGAACTGGGCGTGGACGCCGGTGTTCTTCGGGTTTCACAAAGTCGGCCTTGGACTTGTTATCATCCTTTGCCTGTTGATCAGCGTCATCGCCTTTATGCGAAAGGTCAGGGATCAGACGGCCCGCTGGTGTTTTGGCCCTTATGCGCTGTGGTTGTGTTACGCGACATCCCTGAACGCTGCGATCTTTATCCTCAACTGAGGCCGGTAAGGCAGTCTCTGATATGAAATTGGCAGGCATTGGTAAAATGCCTGCCAACAGTTTTTGTTTGGTTTCAGCCGAGCTTACCGGATCGTATCGAGCAGTTCCGACTGGTCGGCAACGATGGAAGCTGCTTCGTTGCGCAGCACATCCTTGGCGTTTTTGCGGGCATTCTCCAGTGCGATGTCGGCCTGAAGGCCACGCTCGTCGGCCTGCAGGCCGTCATCCTGTCGGCTGAACAGGCCGCCATCTTCTTCCTGACGCGCCTTACGAAGCTTTTCGGCAGCAGCCAGTTCCTTGCGGCGCTCGTTCTCGTTGAGGGAAACCGCACGTTTTTCGCGCTGTTCCTTCAGCTCGGTGACATCTTCCACAAAGCGCTGGAAATCGGCATCTGTTTTTACTCTGGTGTCATGACGACTTTGCAACTGCGGCAGGACATTGGCAATTTTGGCGTCAGCCTTGTATTTCGCAGGCTTCATTTGCGCCCAGGGCAAGGCGTTGTCATAGCTTGCTTCGCCGAGTTTTTTCGGATCGTAGAGGCCAGGCAGGATGATGTCTGGTGTCACGCCGCGCAACTGCGTTGTTCCGCCATCGACACGGAAGAATTGGGCGACGGTAAATTTCAGCTGGCCAAATCTTGGTTCGCTGTTGCGCGCCACCTGATCAAGGTCGACAACTGTTTGCACGGTACCCTTGCCGAAGCTCTGTTCACCGATAATCACACCACGGCCATAATCCTGTATTGCGGCGGCAAAAATTTCTGACGCTGACGCTGATGCACGGTTGATCAGCACACCAACCGGTCCTGTCCAGGCCGCTTTGGAGACATCGTCACCCTGTATCTTGATTTTGCCACCGGCGTTACGCTGCTGGACCACAGGGCCTTTACCGGTGAACAATGCTGTGAGTTCGATTGCTTCGGACAATGAGCCTCCGCCATTGTCGCGCAGGTCGACCAGCACACCATCGACCTTTTCCTGCTTTAGCTCGGCAAGAAGTTTGGCGACATCGCGGCTTGCGCTTCTATAGTCCTTGTCGCCATTCTGGCGAGCATCAAAGTCTTCATAGAATGTCGGAAGGGTAATCACGCCAATCTTGCGTGTTACACCTTCGCTGGTGATTGGAAGAACGGCCTTCTGAGCAGCTTGCTTTTCCAGGTTGACCTTATCACGCACCAGATGGATTACCCGGTGTGTGGCTGCGTCGCCAGCGGCTGCCGGAAGGATGTCCAGACGGACAACAGAATCCTTCTCGCCGCGGATCAACTGCACGACGGCATCAAGGCGCGTTCCAACGACTTCCTCAATCGAACCTTCTTCGCCCTGCCCGACGCCAACGATGCGGTCGCCGACAGCCAGCTGTCCCGACAATTGCGCTGGGCCACCCGGTACGAGTTCGCGCACCGTGGTGTAACCGTCACGCTCCTGCAGAACGGCACCAATGCCGACCAGCGAAAGCTTCATGGAAATGTCGAAGGCAGAGGATGCAGCTGCGCCGAAATAGTCGGTATGCGGGTCAACCGATGCGGTATATGCAGCCATGAATGATTGGAAAACGTCTTCGCTCTTGTAGGTGTAAACGCGCTCAAGAATGTTTTTGTAACGTTTATCCAGCGTATCACGGATCGCCGCGTCGGACTGGCCCGCAAGTTTCAGACGCAGCCAGTCGGCCTTGACGCGCTTGCGCCAGATGTCGTCGATCTCGGACTGTGTCTGTGGCCAGGGACCTTTGTCTTCTGACAGAGAGTATTTTTCCTGTACGCTGAAATCGAAGTTCTTTTTCAACAGTTCCCGCGCATAGCTCATGCGGTCGATCATGCGCTGCGAATAGACGTTGAAGATCGAAAACGGGATGTCGAGATTTTCGGTGTTTATAGCGTCGTCGAGCTTGGTCCTGTTGGCCATGAAGATGTCGATGTCAGCCTGCAGGAAGAAATTCCGGTCCGGGTCGAGAGAGTCGACATACTGGTCCATGACCTTGGCTGACAGCGCGTCGTCCAGGGCGACCGGTTTGTAGGCATTGCGGGCGAGAAACAGCGAACTCAGGTGCGCGGCCTGTGCCTGCTGCTCTTTTGGTGCCAGAACCGGTGCCGCACCTTCAAACGAATAAGCAGGTGGAGCGATTGCGAGGATTAGGGCGATGAGACCATATCTAATGTGCATTCAGCTGTGATCCTGGTTGTGATGACAATTTTTATAATGCGATGTGGGACAAAGATGTCTTTTTGACAATCGATTATCGAGCAATATCGCGTGAGTGTGAATGAAATGGACCATTGTGAGGCAAGTTCTGCCATTGCTCCATGAAAATTACGACCCTGAGGCGGATGAACGGAACGCCTTGGCAATCCGTCGCAATGCGGCCGGAGCAAGATCTCCGGTGACATTTGAGACCAACAAAACGTCCAGTGGAGGTAGTTTCGGAAGTGTGCGGTCAATCACTTCGATCACACCTGACGGTGCCGCGCTGCGCGCCATAAGGGCGACGCAAATACCTGCTTCGGCGGCTGCACCGACTGCCGTTGCGCCGGTGCCAACAAACACTTCCCGCCAGGGCAGTTTTGCCGTGTCCAGAGTGCGCAATGCCATTGCACGCAGGTTGCATGGCTCCGGCTGCAGGGCAAGTGGCAAGGGCGCATCCTGTTGCAGTTGAAAACCCGGGGAGCAGAACCATCCGAAGTTTTCCTGCGACAGCACTTCGCCGTCGCGTCTGATATCGTCGTGGCGCAACACAACGATCGCATCCAATTCGCCTGCGTCATAGAGTTCCAGCAGGTTTCTGGTTCCAGCGGTCCTTAAGTGTAAGGTGATGCCGGTTTCCCTTTCGCTTATCAATCGCAACAAATGGGGAAGATCGGCGCCGATCAGATGATGTGAGACGCCAACCGCTAGGCGCATCGGCTCTGCGCCGAACACATCAAGGGCACGTCGCCCGGCGCCGACATAGTCGCGGGCCGGTTCCAAAAAACGTTCACCCGCGCTCGTCAGCCGAATGCGCCGTGGTGTGCGCTCAACAAGGCGTACGCCCAACAATTCTTCCAGCCGGCGCAGCCTCAGGGATATCGCGGCCTGGGTGGTGTTCATGACACCTGCGGCCCGCGTGAAGGACTGCAGTTCAGCAACAAGGAGGAAGGCTTCGACGGCTTCAGGATCAAGGGAGCGCATGCCATCTATAACAAACCGTTATCGCTGTAATGCGCAAGCCCTAATTTCAAATATCGTTGCGGATGGCTATGCAGGTGTGATCTGCCTGTCTGGAGCCTTCTTATGCTGCGCCGCCTGTCCCCCGAACCTTCACCATCTTCTATCGGGACAAGTCCCAATATCTGGGCCATCTTGGCGGTTGCGGTTGGAACGCAGACCGCAGGCTCCTTTGTCTCCCAGGGCGTCTATATCCTTGTGCCGTTCTGGCGGGAGGCATTTGGTATTTCCCTAGCGTCGGCGTCGCTTGCCGTCACCGTCATGAACGGGGTGCAGATCGCCACGATGTTTACACTCGGTCGCGCAATCGATCTTTATGGCGAGCGGAGGATCGTTGGCCTGGCGATGATCGGCATGGCAATTGCCATGGCCTGTGCCGCCACGATCGCCAACAGTTTTGTCGCCCTTTTGATCTGCATGGCATGTCTCGGTGGAACCTATGCCGCGGTGCAGCCCGGTGGGACCAGAGCGATCATGCGGTGGTTCCCACCATCGCACCGTGGAATTGCCACCGGCTTTCGGCAGGCTGCCGTTCCGTTCGGCACGATGATTGCCGCAGCTTTGTTGCCGCTTTTGGCTATCAATTACGGGTGGCAGGCTGCAACCTGGCTGGGTGCTGCGATTTCTATGCTGGGTGCGATTTTGTTTTTCGGGCTTTACCGCGAGGGCAGCGAGTTTACGTCTTCAAAGAGCGCACCTCTGCGCCTGTTGTCGCTGGCACGGATTGTCGGTCAGGATCCGCAATTCTGGCCCGTACTGCGCCTTGGCATCGCAATGTCGGCATTTCAATTCACGTTCACGGCCCACATGATCGGCTTCATTGCAGACGGGTTGAAACTCGGTTTGATCGCAGCATCATCATTATTTGCGGCAACCCAGCTTGCAGGCATACCCGGCCGCATCCTGTTGCCGTGGCTGAGTGATCGATTTTGGCCGGGCCTGCGCGCCAGATCCTTTGGTGCCGTTTCACTCATTGCTGCGGCGTCGGCTGTCCTTCTTGCTGTCCTGCCGGTCGGATCGTCAACGATAACGATTGCAGCCATTTTGCTCGTCCTTGGATTTTTTGGGATTGGCTGGTTTCCGCTTTACCTGCTGCAAATTGCCGAGAGTGCGCCGAAAAGTTCGATTGCCTCTACAATCGCCTTTGCCTCGACGATCTGCCTGGCCGTGATGGCGGCTGGACCCTACCTGTTCGGACTGCTGGCCGACTATTTTGGTTATGGCGTCGCCTGGGCAGTATTGTTGTTGCCGGTCATTATAACGTCACTCCCGTTGATCGCCGGATCTCGCAGTGCGCTATCGAGCCATCAGAGCTGATACAATCAACTGCGCGTTGGTGCCGAATGGTCGCGTGAGAGTAGAAAATCTTTGGCAAAAGTAGATTGCGCAACCCGGAATTTTCACGCATAGATTCCTGCAACGAAACGTTTTGGGGATCACTGCAATGAATAGACTTCCCAACCCTATTGACGTTCATGTTGGTTCTCGTATTCGCCTTCGTCGATCGATTGCTGGTCTGTCGCAAGAACAGCTCGCCGATGGACTTGGCCTAACCTTCCAGCAAGTTCAGAAATACGAAAAGGGTATCAACCGGGTCAGCGCCAGCCGACTACAGCACATTTCCGAAGTGCTTGAGGTCCCGATCAGCTTTTTCTTTGAAAACGGCCCAAACGCACTGGTCAACAGTGCCGGCTCCCCTATGGGCGAGTTTAATGAATTGATGAGCTCCAAGGAGACGATTGCCTTGGTGACCGCGTTCAACTCGATCAAGAGCCCGCGCTTGCGTCAGAGCGTTCTCAATCTCGTCCGGACGCTGAGAAACGACCCGTCCAGTGCGGGTGAGGAAGATCATAATAACGCCTCCATCTGATACCATATGGGCTTTGTTTTAACGACACTTGGTGACAGCAGTCTACGCGACGGCGCTGGGCAGAATTTATCTGTGCCCGGCCTGTCACTGGTGTTTCTGGCCTATCTTCATGACATGGATAGGCCGGTCGCCCGGCGGCAAGTGGCCAGCTTTTTATGGCCTGACCGTGGAGAGGCCGCAGCCACCAATATGCGCTCCATGCTTCGGCGCCTGGCAATGGCAACCGATCCCTCAGGCCCGCTAGTTGTAGCAGACGGCACGACCTTGTCCCTTGCCCCGCAGGCCATGCGCTGTGATCTGGCGATGTCTGCGCTGACAGATCCCACAGAACGCCTCAAAGCAGCCACAGATGCCGTGGCTTTGAAGTTTCTTCCCTTGCATGGCGACGGATCAAGTGCGCTGGATGCCTGGGTTCGTGACGTCCGCACGCGTTTGGTCGGCCAGTTGCGTACCGAATTCATGCAGTTTCAAACGCTACCGGCCTCCGACCAGAGGCGGTCCGATCTTCGACGTGCTGCAGTGTTGCTGCTTGAATGCGATCCTGACGACGAGGAGGTCAGAAGAACGATTTCGTCGCCTGTGGAATTGGGTGAACAGCAAACTGCTGCAGTTGCCCGTCCTCTCGTCAGCTTTTTACCGCCACAGCCTGCCAATCTTCAATCATCGGACGTGAAAACGGCCTTTGACATTACCGTTCCGCCGCGAATTGCACTGCTGCCCCCTGAGACACTTCACAGTGCCCAGCAATATGGCTCCGTGGCCAACGCGCTGATTGAAGATTTGACAATTGGCCTCTGCACCAGCCGATCGGTCTCGGTGGTTGCCCCCTACACCGCCGAACGTATTCGCGCCTCGAAAGACAAGGCCGGGATTCTCGAAAAACATTCGGTCATGTATGCACTCGACACGAAGCGGTCTGATGATCAGTTGTTTGTGCAATTGATCTTCATGCCGAGTGACGAGGTGTTGTGGGCAACCCGTTTTCAGTTGAAACCCGACGAGGTTGCGATCCAGAAGCTCGAAATCGCGGAGGTCATTCAAAAGTCGATTTTCGACAAGGTCGGTGGTCGCACGTCCAATGTGGCCGATTATCACAGCCGTCCGGACGCCTATTACGCCTATCTGCGTGGCCTGCAGAGCCTTTCCAAACTGGATCTGCCATCGATCAGAAAAGCGCGACGGTATTTCAGGCAGGCTCTTGATGGTGACAAGAGCTTCTCTGCAGCGCGGGCTGGAATTTCCAGAACACTGACCATGGAATGGCTGTTGACGGCGAGAGGCGACAGCGAGCTTCTCCAGCATGCAGAAGAGCAGGCCAAGATAGCCGTAGCCGAGAATGCCGAATTTGCCGGAGCGTACAAGGAACTCGGCGTCAGCCAACTCTATGGCGGAAAAATTGACGACAGTCTGGCGGCGCTTGGCCAGGCCGAAACATTCAACCCGACTTATGCCGACGTGCTCTACAGTCACGCAGACAGCCTTGTTCACGCCAGTGATCCCAAAGCTGCACTTGAAAAGATCAGTTCGGCCATTGCGCTCAACCCGTTGTCTCCGGACACCTACCTGTGGACTGCGGCTGGCGCCAGTTACTTCCTTGGCGAGTTTCGTCAGGCTCTGGATTACATCGGACAGATGCGCGATAGCGCGCCGGCATCACGTCTTGCTGCGGCATGCTGGGGTATGCTTGGCGACATGGCAAAGGCACGTGCATGCAGGTTGCGCGTTCTGAAAAGTAATCCTGATTTCGATCTCGAGCGTTGGCTCAAGATGGTGCCCCACAAGGAGCCCTGGCAGACAGAGCTTTACCGGGAAGGCCTGATCAAGGCCGGTTTTTAACAAAGGAGAACATCGTGTCTAAGGTTGCAGTTATTGGACTTCCCGGAGATGAACAGCTCTGGCTCGTAGATTTCACATCAGGCACCGTTTCTCCACTGAGTGCGCCGCCCGCTGGTAGTGACCTCGCCAACGCTCAGACGCTTCGCCAGCAGGGCTCGACAATCGTCAAGGGTGTAAACTTTGCTGTCGCATTTTCGTCTGCTGAGGTCGCCGCATCCGGACACCATGAATCCTGATCAGTTAGAAATCGATACTGTCGATTTCCGTTCATGTTCTGCGGGAGAGACCTTTCAACGGGTCTCTCCTATTCTTTCTCGGCTCGGTATTACCAGGGTCGCCAAACAAACCAGCCTTGATCGTATCGGTGTACCGGTCTGGTGCGCCTATACGCCAAACGCCAAAGCGATTGTTATTGCGCAAGGCAAGGGCATCGACGACGATTCGGCTCGAACGTCAGCTGTCATGGAAGCCGTTGAACGTGCCGTTGCCGCCAGCCCGGCCTGTCAGATAGTATCTGATACGCCTTCATCTCTACGCTCGGCTGGCGAGGTCGTAAACACGCTGGATAGCCTGCTTGCTGTAAAGGCAATGCCGATCCGTGATGACGAAACGATTTCATGGGCAAGTGCGACCAATTTGCTGACAGGAAAAAAAGTCTGGCTGCCTGTGGAAGCCATTCAACTCGACCGCACTCTGATCGCGCCGCGTTTCTGGCAATCGTCGGATGGACTTGCATCCGGCAATAGTTTGATCGAAGCGACATCGCATGGGTTGCTGGAGCGTGTTGAACGCGACGCCATGACACTGTGGCAGGTAACAACGTCAGCGAAGCGCTATCAGCCAAGAATTGACACCAGCCAGATCGCAAACCCCGACTTGCAGGGTTTGCTCGGCAGAATTTCGGCTGCAGACATGGAAATCGCTGTTTTCGACATCACCAGCGACCTCGCGGTCCCCTGTGTGGTTGCGCTTCTGAAGCCGCGACATCAACTGCAAGCTGGTGAGGGCTTTCGCCATGTTGACATCACACTTGGGGCAGGATGTTCCATCTCTCCTGAGATCGCTGTCATGCGGGCGATTACCGAAGCCGTACAGTCACGCATGACCTTCATTGCCGGAGCAAGAGATGACGTCATGCCGAAGACCTTTAGCCAACCGGCCGACCCGACCATCCTCGCCGCGTTCGATGCGCCGGTTGCCATTCAACTCGAAGATTTGCCCCGCATTAATGCCAGCTGCGCTGAGCAGGCTTTGCAAAGGGTTGTGGAGCGCCTGCAAACCAAAGGTATCACGGACATCTACGCGGTTGATATCTCTCCCGACTGGTTGCCCGCCGCGGTGGTAAAGGTTGTTGTGCCGCAGCTTGAAAACCCCGACGGTGAGCGTCGCCAGAGATTTGGTGGCCGGGCGATTTCGCGAGCCTTGCAATGAAGGTCGTCTTCGTCGGTCCGAGCTTCCCAGACATTGGCAAACTGTCGGATGTCGAGATCAGGCCTCCTGCCTGCCAGGGTGATGTCATGCGCGCCGTGCGGGACGGTGCAACGGCGATTGGCCTTATCGATGGTCAGTTCGAATTTGTGGCGCCCGTCTGGCATAAGGAACTTCTGTTTGCTCTCTCCCAGAATATCGGGGTATTCGGAGCTGCCAGCATGGGCGCGCTGCGTGCCGTAGAATGTGCAACATTTGGCATGATCGGTGTTGGCAAGATCTTTGACGATTATGCCAGCGGTCGACGCGATGACGATGGTGATGTCGCCTTGCTGCATGGGCCAGCCGAGTTGGCCTACATGCCGCTGACGATACCGATGGTCAATGTTGATGCTACTTTGGCGCGTGCTGAAAACCTCGGTGTGCTGACGGCCGCCGATTGCCTTGATATTTCGCGTGCAGCGCGTGACATCTTCTTCAAGGAAAGGAGTTGGACACGGATCGCGGAAGTTGCAGGCTTTGATGCGATTGTGCTTCGCAATATAATAAAACAAGCATGGGTTGATCAAAAGCGCTTGGATGCCGTTGCACTACTTGAGGTGATCCAGCGACCAATTGCTGCCCAATCGGCGAAGACTTGGACTTTTAACGAGATTTCCGTGTGGCGTAGTTTGTTTCGCGCAGAAGACGGCGAACAAGTACGATAAATCCCGTTTCGCGTGTGCAACGCTTTTGCAACGCGCACGCAAACGAATTCCGTGCTTAACAATGACCTCGACAACATATCGAGGATAGCATGACGAACATCAATGCCAGCATTCAGCTCAGCGAGCGCCATGAGGAATACCTCGCGCTAATCAATATGCTCGAATATACCGTTGGGATCGCTGAAAGCCTTTCCTCGAAATCGGCAGCCTTTCAATTGGACGCAGCCCGCAAGACTTTGATGGGCGAATTGAAAAATGAGCTCACAGCCGACCTGTCGACACACGAAATTACGCAATTGGCAGGCGTCAGAGCCGGCCACTGCTGAGCGGCCTGGCAGGTACTGCCAGCCTCTCCCCGGGCTCGAGGCCATCATGACCTCCTATCTCATGGTGTCGGGTCCGGCATATCAGTCACGCACGAAAGCTGCTTCCAGTTTTCCGCTGACAAAATGACCGGTAAGGGCGCATAGCCTCACTCCATCTAATGCTGAAGTGGGCGCGATCAAAATCGCGCCGGGATCGGTTTACCGCCCGTTCTGGTTTCGCCATTCAGCAAACAGGGCCAGGTTGCTTTCATCCGTTGCCGGATAAAGACCGATAATTGTGTGGCCTGCTTTGACCCGTTCCGTGACGAAATCCTCATAGGCCGTCATCTCGACGGCCTCGTCAGCAATCTCATCAGCAATTTCAAAGGGTATGACGATAACGCTGTCGTCATCACCCACCATGATATCTCCTGGAAAAACGGCCACGTCACCGCAGCCGATCGGCACGTTGATATCAATTGCCTCATGCAGCGTCAGATTGGTCGGGCTCGATGGTCGGTTGTGATAGGCTGGAATGTCCAGTTCCCCAATCGTCATTGCATCGCGAAAGCCGCCATCTGTAACGACACCTGCCCCGCCACGCACCATCAACCTTGTGATCAGAATATCACCAGCCGAAGCCGCCCGCGGGTCTTTGCGGCTATCCATGACCAGTACCGAACCTTCCGGGCAGGTCTCGATGGCATGGCGTTGTGGATGTTTCGGGTCGCGAAACACGGACATCGGATTACGATCTTCACGCGCTGGCATATAGCGAAGCGTAAATGCCGGGCCGACCATGTTGCGGCCCTTTGGTCGTACCGGCCGCACATCCTGGATAGTCTGGTTTTTAAGGCCGCGCTTGTAGAGCGCCGAGCAGAGCGTTGCAACGGATACGCCCATCAGTTTTTCACGGGTATCGGGGTTCATGGTCATTTCTCGCTGTTCGAACGGTTCATTGTCATTTCCGTCTGTTTTGCCCATTCGGCTGAAAAGGCTTTGTATTCAGGGTGTTTGACCGTGTGGATGAAGACGATTTCCGAGAAAATCTGGATGAATTTTGGCCGGGGCGACATCTCCATCGTCATCACAAGCTTGACTCTCAAAAAAACAACAGATATGTCAAGTTATATTCTGATATCTCAGTTTGGTTATTGATATGTCTAACGCTGTTGAATTTCCATCGTTGCCTCTGTCCGATCTTGTCACGCCACAGGACTTGCCGGTCGATGGAAATATGACCAACCGGATCCACGCCTTGCTTCGCAAATTGATTGTCGAAGTGAAGTTGCTTCCGGGTCGGGCGCTGTCTGAAAAGGAAATCGCGGCGTTGTTGCATGTCAGCAAGACGCCGGTGCGTGAGGCGATCATTCGCCTGGCGGAGGAAGGTTTTGTGACGGTTGTGCCGCAGGGCGGAACCTACATCTCACCGATTGATGTGCAGCGTTATATGGAGGCGTGTTTCATCCGCTTCAAACTCGAAGAAGGTGCTGTCATAGAGGCGGCCAAGCGGCACTCACTTGAAGATATTGCCCGCCTGAAGACCTGTCTTTCGCAGCAGCGTACGGCGGCGGCCGATGAAGAATTTACCGACTTTTTCCTGTTGGACGAGGAATTCCACCGCACGATTTTTGCGGCGGCTCGTCTGCCCGGTGCCTGGAGTGTTGTAAACCAGGCCAAGGGTGAAATGGACCGCATGCGCCACCTGAAAAGGGTATTTGCGGTGCGTCGCACGGAAAAGGTCATCGAAGAGCACGAGGCGATCGTGAATGCGATCGAGTCTGGCAACGTTGAAGCGGCGCGTGACGCCGTCCAGTGTCATCTGGGATCGCTGGAATCCAAGATCGCAGAACTCTCCAAGAACCCCAAAATCTGGACCTTCATCGAGCAGGTCAATACGCGCGTCACGAGAAAGCGTGTGTCAAGAGGAGCCAAGGCCCCTGCCTGACTGAACATTCAAGGCTTTTGAGGAGGGGCCTTTCATGTCTGCAGTTCAAATCAACGATGTCGTCAAGCGCTACGGCGCTCTCGAAGTCGTACATGGCATCAACCTTTCCATTCAACCGCAAGAATTCGTTGTGCTCGTCGGGCCATCGGGCTGCGGAAAATCCACCACACTGCGCATGCTCGCAGGCCTGGAAGATATCTCCGACGGCACCGTCTCGATTGACGGGCGCGTCGTCAACAAGATCGCCCCGAAAGACCGCGATGTTGCGATGGTGTTTCAGAACTACGCGCTTTATCCGCATCTGAACGTAGCTGAGAACATTGCTTTTGGCCTGCGTGTACGGGGCGAAAAACGCGATGTGGTCGACAAGGCCGTTGCCGAAGCCGCACAAATCCTGGGGCTGACGGAATATCTGGCACGCAAGCCAGCCGACCTCTCGGGCGGCCAGCGTCAGCGCGTCGCCATGGGTCGCGCTATCGTGCGCCGCCCGAAGATTTTCCTTTTCGACGAGCCTCTCTCCAATCTCGATGCCAAACTGCGCACCCATATGCGGGCTGAAATCAAGCAGCTTCATAAGCGCATGCAGGCAACCAGCGTTTACGTGACCCATGACCAGGTCGAGGCGATGACGCTCGCCGACCGCATCGTCATCATGAACCGCGGCAATATCGAGCAGGTCGGCTCACCAATGGAAGTGTTTCTGGAGCCGGCAAACACATTCGTTGCAAGTTTTATCGGGTCGCCGCCGATGAACCTGCTGGACGCGACAATCGACAAACAGGACGGCCGCGTCAAAGCCGTGCTGGCCGGCAGCTCTGGCCAGAGCCTGACAATCCCCGATGCATTTGCAAAAAATGCAACGCAGGGGCAGTGGGTCAAGCTCGGTATCCGGCCTGAAATCATGTCGGTAAAAACGGAAGAAGGGCGTGAGGTCCTCCACTGCAACATCGAACTTGTCGAGCCGCTAGGAGCGGAGGCTCTGCTGCATGGTAAGGCCGACGGTCAGCCGTTTATCGCCAAGGCTGAAACGCTTTACGCGGACCACGCGCTCAATGGTGTGACTGAACTCGGTATCGATACGACCCGCATCCATGTTTTCGATTCCGAAACAGGTCGATCCCTCAAGACCGCAAGCGAGACGCGGTCATGAAACAGCATTTCCAACAATCACTCAGTGATGTGTGGCACGATTTGCGCCGCGATTGGCAGCTGTATTTGCTGCTGGCACCGATGGCCATCTGGTTTGCGCTGTTTCTTTACAAGCCGATGTACGGGTTGATCATCGCCTTCCAAGACTTTTCGATCTTCCGCGGCATCGAAAAAAGCCCCTTTGTCGGATTTGCGAATTTCATCGAGCTTTTCCAGAATGACATGTTCGTACGTGCCTTCTGGAACACCATCACGATCAGCGGCCTCGGACTGATTTTTGCATTTCCAGTGCCGATCATCCTGGCCTTGATGTTCAATGAGGTTCAGAGCGAAATCGGCAAACGCTGGGCGCAGACTGTCGTCTACCTGCCGCACTTCATTTCCGTGGTAATTGTTGCCGGTATCGTCATCAACTTCCTGTCGCCTTCCATCGGCATCGTCAACCTTTTCCTGAAAGGCATTGGCCTTGAGCCAATTTACTTCCTGACACAGCCCGAATGGTTCCGTCCCGTGTTCATTGGTTCGTCGGTATGGAAAGAATCCGGCTTTGAATCGATCGTCTATCTTGCAGCGATCGCCGGTGTCAGTCCGACACTTTACGAGTCCGCACGTGTTGACGGTGCGTCGCGCTGGCAAATGATGTGGCGGATCACCCTGCCCTGCATTTTGCCGACGATCATCATCATGCTGATTATCCGCATCGGCAATCTGGTCGAGGTCGGTTTCGAATATATCATCCTTCTTTACCGTCCATCCACCTATGAAACGGCCGACGTTGTGTCGACCTTCATCTACCGCACCGGTCTGCAAGGCACGCAGTATGATCTGGCCACGGCTGCCGGTCTGTTCAATGCGGTCATTGCTTTCGTTCTTGTCTATTCGGCGAACCGTATCAGCCGAAGAGTCTCGTCGACATCGCTGTGGTGAGGAGCTGAAAAATGGCAAGTTTCAATTTGTATTCCCGTGGTGACAGGATTTTTGGCTGGGCCAACGCCATCCTGCTGGGGCTGTTTGTGCTGTCGACCCTTTACCCATTTATCTATGTCGCGGCCGTCTCGATATCATCGGGTGCAGCGGTGACCGCCGGGCGCGTGACTTTGTGGCCGGTTGATGTGACGCTGGCCGCCTATGAACATGTTCTGTCCGACAGAATGTTCTGGATCGCCTACGGCAACACCTTCATCTACACCTTCGGCGGCACGTTCATGAGCCTGCTGATCATGATCCCCGGCGCCTACGCCTTGTCGCGTAAAAGGTTGCGTGGTCGCACCTTCTTCAACATCGCGATTGCCTTCACGCTGTGGTTCCACGCAGGCATGATCCCGTTCTTCCTCAACATGCGTGACCTCGGTCTGCTCGACAGTCGTTTCGGTATCATCATTGGCTTCGCGGCGAGCGCCTTCAACGTCATCCTGCTGCGTAATTTCTTTGAAGCCGTGCCGAAATCCTTTGAAGAAGCCGCCAAGATGGACGGTGCGAGCGAGTTGCAGCTGTTGTGGAAGGTTTTTATCCCGCTGTCCAAACCCGCCATCGTCACCGTTGCGTTGTTCTGCATCGTGTCGCGCTGGAACGGATATTTCTGGGCCATGGTCCTGTTGCGCGGTGAAGAAAAAATCCCGCTGCAGGTCTACCTGAAACGCGTCGTCGTCGATCTCAATTCGAATGATGAATTCGCTTCAAGCCTGCTGACAGCCCAATATTCATTCGAAACGGTGACCTCCGCGATCATGATCGCGTCGATCATCCCCGTCCTGATCATTTACCCCTACGCACAGAAGTATTTCACAAAGGGAATTCTGCTGGGCGGAGTCAAAGAGTAGCAGCACAAGGGAGGAGAACCTGTGAGACAACTACGAAAAGGCACGCCCCTTCTGGCGTTAATGACAGCCGTTACAATGGCAATGCCGGTTGCCGCGCAAGACACTGGCAAGATATCAGAAGACCCGTTGGAACTGACGATCCATTTTCACTTCCGCGATAAATACGTCTACTCAGAAAAATGGCCGGTGGAGCAGAAAGCCGCTGAGATCACCAACATCCACGTTCGCAATGTCGCATCTCTGGCAACAACCAGCAGCCGTGATGCCTTCAACCTGCTGATCGCATCGGGTGATCTTCCCGATATCATTGGCGGCGACGCCTCCGGAGGACTGAAGGAAGATTTTATCCGCTACGGGCTGGAGGGTGCCTTCGTTCCGCTTGACGAACTTATCGAGGAACATGCACCAAATCTGAAGGCGTTTTTTGACAGCCACAAGGACATTCGCAACGCGATTTCCGGCCCTGACGGCAAGCTCTATTTCATTCCGTACGTGCCGGATGGGAAATATTCCCGTGGCTGGTTCATCCGCCAGGATTGGCTGGACAAGCTCGGGCTGAAGCAGCCGGAGACGCCGGAAGAAGTCTATGAGGTCCTCAAGGCATTCCGCGACAAGGATCCGAACGGCAACGGCAAGAAGGATGAGGTTCCATACTTTGCCCGTGAACCGATCGATGCGATCCGTCTCATCAATCTCTCGGACGCACGCGTGTCAGGTTCTGAGCGTTATGGGGACTTTGCGGTCTATGACGGCGAACTGCGCCATCCGTGGGCTGAAGAGAACTATAAAACAGGCATTTCGAATGTTGCCAAATGGTACAAGGAAGGGCTGATCGACAAGGAAGTCTTCACCCGTGGTGCTCGCTCGCGAGAATACCTGCTGGGCAACGATCTTGGTGGCATGACCCACGATTGGTTTGCGAGCACTTCGACCTACAACGATGCTTTGGCGCCCAAAATCGAAGGTTTTGCGCTGAAACCGATGTTGCCACCAAAGTCAGCGTCTGGTGAACGTTTCGAAGATGCCCGCAGACTGCGTGTTCAGCCGGTTGGATGGGCAATTTCCGCCACCAATGAACATCCAGTCGAAACGATCAAGTACTTCGATTTCTGGTTCTCCCAGCAGGGGCGCATCCTATCGAACTTCGGTGTCGAAGGTCTGACCTATGAGATGGTCGATGGCAAGCCGCAGTTCAAAAGGGAAGTTCTTGAAAACAAGGATCCGGTCAATGCGCAGCTCTGGGCCGTCGGTGCACAGGTGCCGCGCGGTTATTGGATGGACTATGAATATGAACGCCAGTGGACCAACAAGATCGCGCTTGAAGGCATCGATATGTACGACAAGTGCAATTGCCTCAAGGACGAGTTCATGGGCGTGTCTCTGAACGCGGAGGAAAAGGCAATCTTCGACCGCTACTGGCCGAGCCTTCTTACCTACATGACCGAGATGCAGCAAACCTGGATCTTGGGTGCACAGGACGTCGATGCCGGTTGGGATGCCTACAAGAAACGGCTGACCGCACTGGGTTACGATGAGGTCATCAAGATGATGCAGTTGGCCTACGACCGTCAGTACAAATCGGCCCAATAAATCAGTCTATCGCGATGGCGGCCCTGTCGCCGCCATCCCCTTTTTTTGTTTTTACAGGAGTTAGAGCGCAATGCGTCCCTCTGCCTCGGCGATCGCCAGACAAGCTCATCTCGATGAACCGCGCCCGGGTTCCCTGACCATTGGCTACATGCCGAGTGAGCAATTACCGCCTACAGAAAATCCACCGCGTTTTTCCTGGCTTCCCGATATTGATGACGGTGCGCGCTATGTGCTGCGCATCTCGACTGATCCCGATTTTTCTGATGCGAAAACAACTGTCTATGAAGATCTGGCCTGGAACTTCTTTACCCCGGACAAGGTGCTTTTGGATGGCCATTATCACTGGAGCTATGCGCTCTGGGATCAGAATGCAGGACAAGCTCTTTCCAACTGGAGCAAGGTGCGCGATTTCGAAATCACCGCTGC
Source organism: Rhizobium sp. BIGb0125 (assembly GCF_024810055.1). NCBI lineage: Bacteria > Pseudomonadati > Pseudomonadota > Alphaproteobacteria > Hyphomicrobiales > Rhizobiaceae > Rhizobium > Rhizobium sp. BIGb0125. Next base: position 246,327 of record NZ_JANUDV010000006.1, on the reverse strand, counting down.
CTTGCCAAAAACACCGTTACCAGGCCGGGCAGTCCGTCATACCGCCGCCCACACGAGCCATCCAAGGCTCTGGCTGAATGGCGATCAGCTAAAATCCTTCTCAGCCGCTGTGGCAAAGGATGCCGGTCATTGCGGATGGACCGACTTTTTTGAAAAGTCGGTCAAACCCTGGCTGGACCGGCCGATCACGCCGGAACCGAAACCCTATCCCAACAACGTCCGCGTCGCGACCTTGTGGCGACAGATGTATATTGAATGCCAGGAAGTAATTTACGCCATTCGCCATTTGGCTATTGCGGGACGCGTTCTGGGGCGTGAAGACCTGCTCGACAGGTCGCGGGACTGGCTGCTGGCTGTTGCCGCCTGGGATCCGACTGGCGCGACCTCCCGCGCCTACAATGACGAAGCTGGCTTTCGTGTCGTCGTTGCATTAGCCTGGGGATATGACTGGCTTTACGACCATTTGAGCGAGGAAGAGCGCGAGACGGTCAAAACCGTTCTGCTGCGCCGTACGCGAGAGGTTGCTGACCATGTGATCTCCCATGCTCGCATCCACGTCTTCCCCTATGACAGTCACGCAGTACGCTCTTTGTCTGCCGTTCTGACGCCTGCGTGCATTTCGTTGCTGGGTGAAAGCGAAGAAGGTGGTGAATGGCTCGACTATACGGTCGAGTTCCTGTCGACCCTCTATTCCCCGTGGGCGGGCACCGATGGTGGCTGGGCCGAAGGTCCGCACTACTGGATGACCGGCATGGCGTATCTGATCGAAGCCGCCAACCTGATCCGCTCTTACATCGGTTACGACCTCTATCAGCGCCCATTCTTCCAGAACACCGGACGGTTTCCCCTCTACACCAAGGCGCCGGGAACACGACGCGCCAATTTTGGTGACGATTCCACCATGGGTGATCTGCCTGGTCTCAAGGTCGGCTACAATGTGCGCCAGTTTGCCGGTGTGACCGGCAATGGCCATTACCAATGGTATTTCGATCGCATTAAACAGGATGCGGCTGGTACCGAAATGGCCTTTTATAATTACGGTTGGTGGGATCTGAATTTTGACGATCTTGTTTACCGTCACGACTACCAGCAGGTGGAGGCTGTTGCGCCAAGTGATCTGCCAGCACTGTCCGTGTTCAATGACATTGGCTGGGTCACCATCCAGAAACATATGGAAGATTCGGACCGGCATCTGCAGTTCGTGTTCAAATCCAGCCCGTACGGTTCGCTGAGCCACAGCCACGGCGATCAGAACGCTTTTGTGCTATATGCCTATGGCGAAGATCTGGCGATCCAATCCGGTTATTACGTCGCCTTTAATTCACAAATGCATGTGAACTGGCGCCGCCAGACCCGCTCGAAAAATGCGGTGCTTATTGGCGGCAAAGGCCAATATGCCGAAAAGGACAAGGCACTGGCACGGCGTGCCGCCGGGCGTATCGTGTCCGTCGATGAGCAACCTGGCCATATCAAGATCGTCGGTGACGCAACGGCGGCCTATCAGGTGGCAAATCCGCTGGTTCGCAAGGCACAGCGTGAAATCCACTTCGTCAACGACAGCTATTTCGTGTTTGTCGATGAGGTGGAGTGCGCCGAGCCGCAGGAGTTGCAATGGCTTTGCCACACGATCGGGGCGCCGCAGACCGGCCGTTCCAGTTTCCGTTACACCGGCAAGAAAGCCGGTTTTTACGGCCAGTTTGTCTATTCATCGGCCGGTATGCCGCAGATTGCCGCTGTTGAAGGGTTTCCCGGTATCGATCCGAGGGAATTCGAAGGGCTCGAAATCCATCACCACGTTAGCGCGACCGTACCGGCCGCAACACGGCACCGTTTGGTCACTCTTCTGGTGCCTTACAGCCTGAGCGAACCGAAGCGCATTTTCAATTTCATCGATGATCAGGGTTTCTCGACGGACATCTACTTCAGCGATGTCGATGACGAGCGCTTCAAACTCTCTCTTCCCAAGCAGTTCTAATCAATACGAGGTTTTCAAATGCAACGTTTCAAAAACAAAACTGTCGTCGTCGCTGGTGCAGGTCGCGATATTGGCCGCGCATGCGCTATCCGGTTTGCTCAGGAAGGTGCCAATGTGGTGCTGACCTATAATGGCGCGGCGGAAGGCGCAGCATCAGCCGTTTCCGAGATCGAAAAGCTCGGCGGCAAGGCGCTGGCCGTCAAGGCCGATCTTACCAAGGCCGCAGATGTCGAAGCTGCAATCTCTGCCGCAGCCGACAAGTTTGGGGAGATCCATGGTCTGGTACACGTGGCAGGCGGCCTGATTGCCCGGAAGTCTCTGGCCGATATGGACGAGGCCTTCTGGCATCAGGTTCTTGACGTTAATCTGACGTCGCTTTTCCTCATTGCCAAGGCCGCGGTGCCGAAAATGGCAAAAGGCGGCGCCATCGTTACCTTCTCGTCGCAAGCCGGCCGTGATGGCGGCGGTCCCGGCGCGCTGGCCTACGCGACATCCAAGGGTGCAGTGATGACCTTCACGCGTGGCCTTGCCAAGGAAGTTGGCCCCAACATTCGCGTCAATGCGGTTTGCCCGGGCATGATTTCGACCACCTTCCATGACACCTTCACCAAACCGGAAGTGCGTGAGCGGGTGGCCGGTGCCACGTCGTTGAAGCGCGAAGGCTCGAGTGAGGATGTTGCCGGTCTGGTAGCCTTCCTTGCGTCCGACGATGCTGCCTACATCACCGGCGCTTGCTACGACATCAATGGCGGCGTTCTGTTCTCCTGATATCCTGGTAAAACCATGTCCGTATCGTTACCAAGGGCGAGCCGCATTGCCATTCTTGGCACGTCGCTCGTCCAGCAAAACCACATTGGCGATGCCGGGATGCTCGCGACATCGGCACGCGGCTGGATGAGTTGGGCCGAGGTTCTGTCTCACGGCAGGCTTCGTTGTCCTGTCCATCACGATCCATCGGTGCCGGCTGGTTGGGAACCGAGCAATCGACCTGGCGTCAGTCGGTTTTTTAGCGGGCTCAATTTCGGGGTGTCCGGGCAGAAGGCAATCGAGATCGAACGGCGGTTGTCGTTATTGCTGCGATCGGATTTCGACCTGATCCTGCTTGACGCCGGCACCAACGACATGATGGTGGAAACGCGCCAGACGATTGCAGATACCAGAGCACGTATTGCGTTGGCTTTGCTGGCGGCGGGCAAGACGGTCATTCTGCTGCCCATTCTGGCGCGTGGTGTGGGCAAGTGGCCAGCCCGTGGTTCCGAAAGGGCCAAGGCGCACTGGATCAATCGCCAGAGTGCTGAATTCGCCGCCAACCACCCCAATTGCCATGTGTTTGACTGGAACGCGGCATGGGTTGATCCGGATAATGAATTCGGAGAGCCCTATTCCGGTTATTCTGACGATGGAACGCATTTTTCAGTACGCGGTGCCTTTGCTGTCGGTAAGCTGCTGGCAGGGTATCTCGAAGCCATGTTACCGCGTGCGCCAGACCGTCTTCTGCCGAAAGATGATCGCTTCGATGCTGTCGACAATCCAGCGGGCAATTTGGTCACCGAATTATCGGCGAAGACACTCAGCGATAAAGGTGACCAAAGCCACCGTCTTGGCGGGCAGATTGAACATCCGGGAACCGGCAGCTGGATTGAGGCGATCTGCGATATCGACGTGCCGGCTCATCCCGGAATTCTCGGAGTAACACTACGCTTGAAGGATGTTGCCGAAGACGGGCAACAGGCCAGTGCGTTAAACCCCTTTCGCGCAGAAGACGGTACAGTTTTCCCTTTTCCCGATACCCATTGGAAAGGTGCAATGCGGACGCCTCCATTAAAACTCCGGCCGGGCAACGCACCTCCCGAGCTTTATCTCGATGTTCTGATGGAGGGTGGTTCAAAGCCGATCAACATCGATATTGCGCGCATTGATGTGCGGCCTGTTTCAAGTCCGGTGCGCGCATGAGCAGACATGATAAGAAACCGAAGCTGTTGATAGCCATGCGCAGCGAGCTTCCCGATGGGTTTTTCAGCGCGCACGAATGGGCGCGACTGAATGCAGTGACAGATATCATTGATGGATTTCCCTATACGGATTTTGACACGGGTAAGGGTCGCGAAGCTCTGGCTGATGCCGACATTCTGCTGGCGGCCTGGGGTACACCGTCGTTGACAAAAGAACGCCTTGCCAGGGCACCGCACCTCAAGATGCTGGCTTATGCGGCATCATCGGTGCGCGTGGTCGCGCCTGCCGAGTTTTGGGACAACTCAGATATTCTGGTGACAACAGCCGCATCCGTGATGGCCACACCGGTGGCCGAGTTTACCTACGCGGCTATTATCATGTGCGGCAAGGATGTGTTTCGCCTGCGGGATGAACACCGGGCTGAGCGCGGGACTGGTGGTTTTGGCAGCCGGCGTGGCATGAACCTGCCCTGGCTTGGCAGCTATTCCCGCAAAGTCGGCATTGTTGGCGCGTCTCGCATCGGGCGGCAGGTCATCGACATGCTGACACGAGGCAGTTTTGAAATTGCCGTCTATGATCCATTCCTGTCTGAGGATGAGGCAGTTGCACTTGGTGCGACAAAAATGGAGTTGCACGCGCTTCTCGCATGGTCCGACATTGTTTCGCTACATGCGCCGATCCTGCCGCAGACCCACCATATGATTGGCGCTCGAGAGTTCGCGCTGATGGCCGACCATGCGGTGTTCATCAATACCGCACGGGGTTGGCTGGTCGATCACGCGGCATTGTTATCGGAGGCACAATCCGGCCGCTTGCGTGTTCTGATCGACACGCCGGAACCGGAACCCTTACCGGTGGACAGCCCATTCTACGACTTGCCGAATGTCGTGCTGACACCACACATCGCCGGTGCGCTTGGCAATGAACTGCGCGCCCTTTCCGATGTCGCAATTACTGAAATCGAGCGATTTGTTGCCGGCCTTCCACCGCTCTACCCCGTCCGCAAACAGGACATGGAGCGTATGGCATGAGCGCTGTTGATTACTGTTTTTCGACGCTTGGATGTTCTGAACTCAGCCTGCATGAAACCGCTGACCTGGCGAGACGGCATGGTATATCTTCCGTGGAATTACGTGCGCTTTCCGGCGCGGTTGACGTGATTGCTGCATTGAATTCGGAGTTTGGCAGACCGTCGCAGTTTGCGGCCTTTCTTCAACAGCGCGACCTCAAGGTCGTTGGCCTCAACACGTCGATCCGACTGCTTGAAAGTCGTGACCTGTCGGCCGTCGAACCCTTTATTGCATGGGCGGAAGCGGCAGGCGTGGCACATCTGAGGATCTTTGACGGCGGCAAACAGTTAGCTGTCGACGAACTGAGGCGCGCAACTGCACTGCTTGATCAATGGCAAGCCGACCGGCAATCGCGCGGGCTGAATGTCGATCTGATGATCGAAACCCATGATGCTCTGGCAGATGCTGCGCAACTGAAGACCTTCGTCAAACACGTGCCAAACGCCTTGATGTTATGGGACACCCATCACACCTGGGCCAAGGGTTCTGCTCTCAACAGCCTGTGGCCTGATATCGCCGACAATGTCGTCCATTTGCATGTCAAGGACAGCAAGATGGGAAGCGATGGCCTTCGCCATTACGTGCTTCCCGGCCACGGTGATTTCCCCATGGCGAATCTCATGTCGCTTGTCAGGTCGAGTAAACGACACATCCCTCTCAGTCTCGAATGGGAGCGCCACTGGCATCCCGAACTGCCACCTCTGGATGACGCGTTGACGGCAGCGCGCACCTGGTGGCGATAGGAGTTCTTATGCGTATCGCTGACATCAAATTAACGCCGGTTGCTATCCCCGACAAACCCTTGCTGAATTGCAAGGGTGTGCACCAGCCCCATGCGTTGAGAACCATCATCGAAGTCATCTGTGATGACGGTACGGTTGGTTTGGGAGAAAGCTATGGCAGTATTAAAGCCCTGGACGGTTTAAGACGGGCGGCTCCGTCATTGATCGGGCTTGACCCGTTTCACCTTCACGAGTTGAAGGCAAGAGTGATTGCTGCCTTGCCCGGTGGTGGAGGCATCAACGCGAAAACCGCCGTTGCCGATCACGAGCTGACGGACGTTGTTGCCTCGGCATTTGAAGTTCCATGTCTTGATATTCAGGGCAAGCTGCTTGGACGGCCGCTTTGTGACCTGCTTGGTGGGGCGGTTCGTGACACGGTTCCCTTCAGCGCCTATCTGTTTTTCAAGTTTGCCGCTCATATCGGTCAAGAGCCGGACGAATGGGGGGAAGTGCTGACGCCAGACCAGATGGTTGGGGAAGCCCGCCGGATGGTGGATAAATACGGCTTTCAGTCCCTGAAACTCAAAGGGGGGGTGTTACATCCCGATCTCGAAATCGAGACGATGCTGAAGCTTCGCGAAGTCTTTCCAGATCATCCTTTGCGGATTGATCCCAATGGCGGCTGGACCGTAGACACGGCCATTTACATGGCACGAAAACTGGAAGGGGTTCTGGAGTATCTTGAAGATCCCGTCATTGGTATGGACCAGATGGCGGAGGTGGCCGCAGCAACATCGATTCCGCTGGCCACCAACATGATCGTTCTTGAGTTTGACCAGATCGCCGAAGCCTTTCGCAAAAAAGCTGTCCAGATCGTCCTGTCCGACCATCACTATTGGGGCGGTCTGCGTGCCTCGACACATCTTGGCAAGATCTGTGAGACATTGGGCCTCGGTGTATCCATGCACTCCAACTCGCATCTCGGTATCACGCTGGCTGCAATGACCCATGTTGCCGCAGCGACACCCAACCTTAGCTATGACTGCGATACACATTTCCCATGGACTGGCGTCGATGTGATTGAAGGTTCACCCTTCACGTTCCGCGATGGCAAGCTCAATGTGCCGCAAGGCCCGGGTCTTGGTGTGTCACTTGACCACCAGAAACTCGCCGATCTTGCTGCGCTCTACGAACAGACTGAGATGAAGGAACGCAACGACACTGCCTATATGCAGTTGTTCGATCCCGGTTACGAAAGACGCGTGCCGCGCTGGTAACTAAAACGTCTTTCACAGGATGTTGGGCGTCCGGTTCATGACGCCCCTTGGGAATCTATGGAGCGCTGGAGTTTAGCGCTCTTATCCCTGAATCAGGGAGTTTCCCGCAGGCGTTGACCGACGCACGACCTCATAGGTCTCGAATTGGGTGACGGGCACGGGGCGTCCAACGTGGAAACCCTGGATCTGGTCTATTCCGTATTGCCGCATCAACTGCTCATGGGCTTCGGTTTCTGCACCCTCGACAAGAATTCGCAGGCCACGGTTGCGCAGCAGGCTGATGATATCACGCAGCATCATGCGACCGCGCTCGGTGTCGCAATCATGCAGGAAGGAGCGGTCGATCTTCACCGTGTCGAATTCGATCAGACGAAGCCAGGACAAACCGGCAAAACCGGTGCCGAAATCGTCGAGCCAGATTTGCGCACCAAGTTTTCTCAGATCACTGATGCAGCGAACCACCTCCTGATCCATCTCCAGCTCGACGCCTTCGGTAATTTCGAAGGCAAGCCGCGCACCCATCAGGCCAAACTCTGACAGCGTGGCTGCGACATAGGTCGCAAACCCGGGCATCTTCAGTTCGATTGGCGAGACGTTGACACTGGCAACAGGCACAAGATTGGTCGCCAACAGATCGCTGCAAACCGTTCGGATTGCCCAGCGCCCGAGATCGACAATCGCTCCTGTTCGCTCGGCGATCGGAATGAAGGTGCTTGGCAGAACAGGCGTTCCGTCCAGCATCCTTAATCTCATCAAGGCTTCAGCCCCACTCAATTCGCCTGTCTTGACGTCGCGGATCGGTTGATAAACCAGAGTAACGAGGCGCTGTTGAACGGCGATTTTAAGGATCGCTGCAATGTTTTCACTGTCATCGCTCGCCCATGGGTCCTTGGTGTCGAATAGTTTGACGCAGTTGCGGCCACTTGCCTTTGCGGCATAGAGCGCACGGTCGGCCTCGTGAATGACCCTGTCTACTTGGATTGCATTACCGCGTGTGTGCGACACACCCACGCTGACGGTGACGAAGGGTGTTCCGTCGCGTCTTGCTTCATGCGGATACGCCATGACACGGACGGCGATACAAATCGCTTCCGCCAGATCGGCGGCGCGTTTGGGTGTGTCGGTCGGGGCAATGACGATGAACTCCTCACCGCCATATCGGCCAATGATGGCGCCATGCAGTGATGCAACGGTTTTCAGTCGCTGCGACACCGCAATCAGGCAACGGTCTCCCTCCTGGTGACCGTAGCAGTCATTGTAACGTTTGAAGAAGTCGACATCGATGAGCAGGACAGCAAAACTCTTGCCGTGCTCTCGCCAATTGTTCCAGTAGTCACGCAGTCGCTGGTCGATCGCGCGGCGATTTTCAAGGCCGGTCAGCGAATCGGTGATGGACAAGTGCAGCAAAGCCTTGCCCCGTTCGTCGGCTGCTGATTGCTGCAGCCGCGCCTCATAGGCGTTGAGGAAAACCTTGTAACGCTCTCTGTTGAGCTGCAGGTTCACGTAGGATGTAAAAATGAAGCAGGAAATACAGAATGCACCGAGGATCAGCTTGTAAAGCAATCCCATCGGCTCAAAGGCGTAGAGAAAACCGACGAAGATTGTCAGGTTCGTCGCCGAAGCCGCGAATGCCAGTGGAAACCGGAAGCTGAAAAACAGGTTGAAGCTCATCATGAAGATGGCGCCAAACACCATGTAATAGGAAAAGGCATTCGCATGGCTGGTCATTTGTGCCGTAGCGAGCCACACTACATAACCTGAAAGCACGGAGACTGCGGCAACAAGATCGATGATATCGGCACGTGCCTTGAAGTGCAGCAGAATTTCGAGAACGCACAATGCGACGATGCCCACGGCAACGCGGCCCGCAATGGTGTAGAGCGCGACATCGCGCAGGAACAGGTAATCGGTCGCAGAGTAAGCGATATATGCGGCAACAGCGATCCAAAGACCGTGACGCGTCACGTCTTTTCGGTTGAGTTCACTTTCCTGCTGATAGAGGCTACGCATCTGCTCAGGGGAAAGCGCCGGCCGCATCGCGGGCACGGTGGTCTCGGCTAACAAGTGCATCATGCCCTATTCACCCAACATCCAGCGCATTGATTCTAGCCGCCATCCGGCCAGAGCCGGAAGTCAACGATGATTCACCCTGCGCAAGCTCCCATGCCACTCTCAACCGAGAGTGCACCAACTCTCATATATCCTGAGGTTATTAACTTTTTCTAAACTTCTCACAAACGGGAAAGGTGGGGGTTGTTGAAAAACATGACCTCCTCGAACTTGACGTGCACGGAAAATGCTGAAGATTTTATCTTTTTCTTTAACCCTTTATTCAGCAGTGAGGTTCGCGTGGCTCAGCCTTTGTTCTCCCTTGACGGTGAAAGTCTTATCACTCCCCAGTCGGTCACTAACCATCGCCACCCGTCTGACAAAACCGCCGAGGCCGATCTTCTGGCAACGGCAGAGGCGGAGTTCGTGCTGATCATGAGCCTCGCAAACCAGCGCTTCAGCGCCGGTAACGACCTCGCCGAAGCGACAAAATGGCTGATTGCCCAGATGCATGATTTGCGGTGGAAATATGGTCCGGCCGTATGGCAGGGACTTATTCCGATCATTCAAGCGCACCCTTCCGCAAAAATCATGCAGCAGTGCCCATTCACCCGTTGGTCTTTTGAAAAGCCACGTGGTTATTCGGGCGACGCCAGCCTTATCGACTTTATTTACGGTCATTCGGCGGTAGCGGATGAGGTGTCAAAATCCACGCCTCTCGGCCTTAACATCTTTGAATATACCCGCAATGCGCCGGGACCGGTTGCCGTTCGCGAGCGCCGCGACATTCTAACCGAGTATGTTGATATGGTTGCAGCCGAGAAGGGACCGGAGACGGAAATTCTGACCGTTGCAGCAGGCCATCTTCGTGAAGCAGAAAATTCTCAGGCGCTTAAGAACGGTAGCATCAAGCGTTGGGTTGCCCTTGATCAGGACCCGCTCAGCATCGCATCGATTTCAAGCCAGTTCCATGGCACGTGCATTGAACCAATCGATGGCTCTGTCCGTGGCCTGCTTGCCAAAAAACACAAGATCGGCACGTTTGATTTCATCTATGCCGCAGGCTTGTACGATTACCTTACCGACAAGGTTGCGATCCGCCTCACCCAGGTTTGCATGGACATGCTGAAGCCGGGCGGCATGTTCCTCTACGCCAATTTCTCCGATGAAATGGCCGATGACGGTTACATGGAATCCTATATGAACTGGGAGCTTCTCCAGCGTTCGGAAGCTGATATGTGGCGCGTTACCAATGCCAGTGCTGATCCAAACACCGTAGACAGCAAAGTGTGGTTTGGCGCCAACCGAAACATCATCTACAGCACAATCAAAAAACGGTCCTGAGGATCATTGGGCCAAGGCCATTCGGCCTGTAACTTCCGAAATAGCGACGACGCAATACTAAATTGCGTCGTGACAGAGACGAGGCTTGGAAGTTCGCAAACCTTGCCATTTGCGCTAAGCTGGCGTGCGGGCTCTTACTAAATGTCGTCCGGCCAATGACTACAGGACCTATTCTGCCAGGGCCAAATCAATTGCCACTTCGCAATGGATCAATGTGGTGTCGAAAACCGGCACGGAAACATTATCCTGATTAAGCAACATGCCGATTTCGGTGCAGCCTAGGATCATGCAGTCGGCCCCAGTTTCGACAACACGCTGGGCGATCTGCTCGTATGTGGCACGGCTGTCATCCGTGGTGATGTCCTTGCACAGTTCATCATAGATGATGTGATGAACAACTGCGCGGTCATTAGCATCAGGTAGAACTGGATCGAGCCCGGCTTCGATCAACCGCCCCGTATAGAAGCTTTGCTCCATGGTGAATGCCGTGGCCATGAGGCCGGGTCTATGGAGACCTGCTTCGGCAATGCGGCTGGCGGTGGCATCTGCAATATGCAGCAAGGGAATGCCGACGCCGCTCATCATCTGATCGGCAAGTTTATGCATGGTGTTGGTCGCGAGAATGATAAAATCTGCGCCGCCACGTTCCAGTGCCTTGGCCTCGGCATTCAAAATCTGCCCGGCCTCTTCCCACTTGCCAGCGCTTTGTAATGTCTCGATTTTTGCGAAATCAAGCGAGCGGATCAAAAGCTCAGGGGAATGAAGACCGCCAAGGCGCTGCCTCGTGATTTCGCAGAGCTTGCGGTAGTAGGTTTGTGTCGACGCGGCGGACATGCCGCCCAAAATACCGATAAGTTTCATTGCGCCATTATCCGTTCAGAGGCTTTTAATGTGCCCAGCCTGCCACTGGGCGGTTTGTCGAGACGTGAGTTGTTTTAACATCAGATGAACCGTGCGGTAGATGGCAATGTCAGGGATTTTGCATGTCCTGCCTGATATCCGAGAGGTTAGAGTGTTCTTCTTTGTGCAAAATCATCGGCTTTCGGCGCCGAGAATCCATCATGACAGTTGAATTTTCACATGCTTAGATCGCTTAGGCGATATGGTCGTTACGACACAAGGAGCTTGCTGTGGCCTACATCTACATCGTGACGGATTGCGAATTCGACGGTCCTATACCGGGTATGAATTCGATGCTTTCTTTCGGGTCTGTCGCTGTTTTCGAAACTGGTGAGATTCTTGGCGAATTTGAAGGTGTTCTGCAACGCCTTGATGGCGCCGGAAGTGACCCGGCTGTAATGGATTTCTGGCAGCGGTTTCCTGAGGCATATGCGGCGGCTACAGAAAATGCGCAGCCACCGGATGTCGTCATTAAACGCTTCGTCAATTGGATCAGGTCGCTTGGACACCATCCGATCTTTGCGGCGCATCCGGTTTCTCTCGATGGGCCGTGGTTTGACTATTATCTGAAACGGTTTACCGGCAGGCCATTGCTGGAAGGGCCTTGGGTGGAGGACCGGTTATTTCGCTATGCACCACTTTGCATCATGTCGATGGTTGCCGGAAAAACCGGGCGTGAGCACTGGAACTGCGATGTCAAAAAATATCCGGCTGAATGGCTCGGGTCGGTCGAGCATACCCATCGTGCAATAGATGACGCACGTGGTTACGCCAATCTGTTGCGCTTCTTGATCAGAGACCGTTGATACGGTCCTGCCGTGTCTGGCGAGCTTGCTTTGGTCAAAGATGTCACGGGGTTCGGTAAACCCCGTGACTGATCTTATCTTGATTGGCCCTGAAGTTGGACCGCGTCAGGCGCCGTAAGGCACCCAGATGTTTTTCACCTGAATGGCCCTGCGCAGATAATCGCGCCCCTGCGCCTCGGAACGGTCCAGCCAATCGGGCTGGCGACCGTTATTGACCCAGGTTGCTTTCAGGTTTCCGGCAGATGCCTTTTCAACCATCGCGCTTCCCTTGTCCGAACCGAAGTACCAGACAGCAGCCACCTCATCATGTTCAGCCAATGTCTTGGCCAGCACATCACGCTCACCGGTCACGATGTTGATGACACCACCCGGGACATCCGATGTGTCCAGTACCTGATAGAAGTCACCCACAATCAGTGGATGTCGTGAAGACGGGATGACTACGACGCGGTTGCCCATGGCGATTGCTGGCAGGACGAGCGACACCAGAGACAGAAGCGGTGCCTCATCCGGGCAAACGACGCCGACAATGCCCCATGGTTCATTCATGGCAAGCGTGACATGGCGAGATTTGGTCGAATGCACCGCGCCATCAAACTTGTCGGCCTGTGCTGCGTAGTAGGAAATTCGACGCAGGGATGCCTCGAACTCCTCCGTTGCCTTCTTCTCGCTCACGCCGGTGCTTTCGATGATACGCGCGACGAATTCGCCGCGCCGTGCATCGAGGTTTTCGGCAAGATAATAAAGCACCTGTGCACGGTTATGGGCTGTTGCGGAGCTCCAGCTTGTTGCCTTGGACGCTGCTTCCACGGCATTGCGGATATCCTTGCGGTTGCCAATGCCGGCCATGCCGATTACCGCGTTGCCCTTGCCTGTCACAGAGTAGCTGTAGCCACCGTCGGGACGAGCTTGTTTACCGCCGATATAGTTTTTCATGGTTCGGTCGAGACCATCGACCGCCATCTTGCTGTCTCCTGACGGCAAGGCCGACGGGGTGAAGGTTTCAAGGGCCTTGGCGACCGGAAGGCTCTTTTCCCAATCGGCAGCCAGGTATTCATAAAGGCCTTCGCGCGCACCTTCGCGCCCAAAACCGCTTTCACGGTAACCGCCGAAACCGGCACCGGCATCAAGCATATTGGTGCAGTTGATCCACACCACGCCGGCCTTGACGCGTGCCGCCAGATCAAGCGCCACATTTATGTTTTCCGACCAGATCGATGCGGCCAGGCCGTAGCGGGTGTTGTTGGCCAGTGCTGCGGCTTCATCCGGCGTGCGGAATGTGAAGGCAGCAGCAATCGGACCAAAGATTTCCACCTGGCAAACGGTAGAGGCCTGATCAACTTCGGTGAAGAAGCCGGGAGCGATATAATTGCCCTTTGCTGGCAACGGGTTCTTGCTTTGCCAGAGTTCGCCACCTTCATCCACGCCCTTGCGAACCAGATCGGTGATGCGCTTTACCTGCGTAGCGGAAACAATCGCGCCGACATCGGTCGACTTGTCGAGCGGATCACCAACGCGCAGTGTTTCCAACCGCTTTTTCAGGCGTGCGTAAAACGTCTCGGCAATACCTTCCTGCACCAGCAGGCGGGAACCCGCGCAGCAGACCTCACCCTGGTTGAACCAGATGGCATCAACCACACCTTCAACGGCAGCATCCAAATCAGCATCTTCGAAGACGATGAACGGTGATTTACCGCCGAGTTCCAGCGAGAGTTTCTTGCCCGAACCGGCAATCTGCTCCCTGATGACCCGACCAACCTGCGTTGAACCGGTAAACGCAACCTTGTCTATGCCGTCATGGCCACAGACGGCTGCACCGGTCGAGCCATCACCCTGGATGATGTTGACGACACCTGCCGGCAGACCAACCTCATGGCAGATTTCTGCAAAAGCAATGGCTGTCAGCGGAGTGAGATCAGCGGGCTTCAACACCACGGTATTACCGGCGGCCAGTGCTGGTGCGATCTTCCATGCCAGCATCAACAGCGGGAAATTCCACGGAATGACTTGACCGCAAACGCCAACGGGCGAGAAGCCACGGAACTCGTCTTCCAACATCTCAGCCCAACCGGCATGGTGGTAGAAATGACGAGCAACGAGAGGAATATCGATATCGCGGGTTTCGCGAACCGGCTTACCGTTGTCCATGGTTTCGAGAACCGACAGGAAACGCTCACGCTTCTGGACGTGACGCGCAATGGCATAGAGATAACGGGCACGTTCATGGCCGGATAGTTTCGACCATTTTCCGAAGGCGGCACGGGCAGCCTTGACCGCCAGATCGACGTCATCCTCATTGCCGCAAACGATTTGCGCCAGGTCTTCGCCGTTTGCGGGGTTTGATACGGTAATGGTCTTGCGGCCTTCCGGAGTTACGAAACGGCCGTTGATGTAGTGACCGAATGAGCGTCCGTGTTTATCGAGCCACTGCTTCACATCGCCATTCGCCTCGGGGGAAGGTCCATATTCCATGGTTTGCAAAATGTCCTTAATGGATACCATTTTTTCAGTCCTTATGCGGCAGCGTGGTGATGAGCGCTGGAGTAGCGGCCGGTTACAAAATGTTCGAGCTGCCGCTCGATATCGCCAAGCATCGAGCTGGCACCGATGCGGAACAGGTCAGGTTCCAGCCAGCGATTGCCCAATTCTTCTTTCATCAGGGTGAGCCAGGACAGTGCGTCCTTTGCTGTTTTCAAGCCGCCGGCAGGTTTGAAGCCAACCATCTGGCCTGTCAGTTCTCCGTAGTCGCGCAGCGCACGCACCATGGTCAGACTAACCGGCAGCGTAGCATTCACTTCCTCTTTGCCGGTTGAAGTTTTGATGAAGTCGGAACCCGCCTGCATCGCTACCATCGAGGCACGATAAACATTGGTCAGCGTGTTGAGGTCACCCGTTGCGAGAATAGCCTTCATATGGGCATCCCCGCAGGCTTCGCGCATCGCGGCGATCTCGTCATAAAGTCCAGTCCAGTTCTGCGTCAGAACGAATTCACGAGTGATAACGATATCGATCTCTTTCGCGCCCTGGTCGACGGCATAACGGATTTCCGCGAGTCTCTGCGGAAGCGGTGTCAGACCAGATGGAAACCCTGTTGCGACGGACGCAACCGAAATTTTCGTTCCTTCCAGTGCCTTAACGGCGTGCGCGACCATTGTAGGGTAGACGCATACCGCGCCGGTGGTGATGCCGGCATCGGCGAGACCAAGCGCCTCCAGAATGTCGTCGCGGACTGGGCGGCGCGCCTTGGCACAAAGGCGGCGGACGCGCCCGGCCGTGTCATCGCCCGACAATGTTGTCAGGTCGATGCAGGTGATGGCCTTGATCTGCCATGCGACCTGATATTCCTTTTTGATAGAGCGCCGCGCGGTGATTGTCGATGCCCGCCGCTCGGATGCGCTGCGATTGACAGACACATCCTCAAACCATTCCGGCTTTAGGGGTGTGCCATTGTTTCGTGGGAAGTTTTCGCTCATTTTCTGTCCATTCTTGAGATCAGGCGCTAACGGCAGCATGTTCGCGGCAAAATGCCTCGAACTCTTCGACGCTGGCGTAGGCCTTCTGTGTTCCGGGACGGGTGATGGAGTGGGCCGCGTAAAGCGACGCCTTTTTTAAGGAAGAAACGACGTCGCCATTTTCTGCGTAGAACCGGGCAAAAGAACCGATAAAGGCATCGCCTGCCCCGGTAGTATCTTTTGGCGTGACTTTAACCGGGGCGATGTTGACGATTTCCCTTGCGGTAATCATGCGCGCGCCGCGTCCACCCAGCGTTACGATGACGGTACGAATACCGCGTGCGATCAGTGAACGGGCAGCAGTGACAATGTCATCATCGGTATCGGTTGGCAGACCGGACAGCAGCGCCAGTTCGCTTTCGTTCGGGACAAGGAAGGTGACCTGACGGATACGTTCCGGGTCGAGATCGGCTGCCGCCGGGGCCGGGTTGAGAATGGTCTCAATACCGTTTTTGGCTGCAAGCTCTATCGTGTGATAGACAGTTTCAACCGGCACTTCCATCTGCATCAGAATGAGGCCGCATTGTTTGAGATCGGACGCTGCCTTATCGACTTCCGCAGGCAGAAGATCCGCATTGGCGCCCTTGACGATAAGGATCGAGTTCTCGCCCGATTGCTCGACAAAAATCGGTGCAACGCCGCTGGAGCGGCCAGCGATCTTTTCCACATGGCGGGTATCAACACCAAAACTTGCGAGATTGCGAATGGTGTTGTCGGCAAACACATCGTCGCCGACACGGGTCACTATCATTACATCGGCGCCGAGGCGAGCCGCTGCAACCGCCTGGTTGGCACCTTTGCCGCCGCAACCCATTTCGAATGTTGGTGCTTCTAACGTTTCACCCGGTCCCGGCATGCGGTCCACATAGGTGATGAGGTCGACCATGTTTGAGCCAACGACCCCGATTTTCTTGCTCATGATGAACTTCCCTGAATATGCTGTTTCAAAGAGTGCCGATCCTGGCGCCGAACTGCTCGGCGGCGGCACGGTCGAGATAACCGAGCCGCACTGGAAAGATCTTGCGTTCGCCCGGAGAAAGGATTTGCACGTTGTTTTTGGCTTTTTCCGCCAGATAACCCTCGGGTTCGCAGGTCGAGGGCAAGGCAAAAGCAGCGACTTGCGAATCTCCGTTCACCAATATCCAGCGCACTGTTTTGGGGAAGGCGGCCAGTGGATAGGAGATGCTGAAGCCGTCACCCTCGTTTCGCTGCATCATCAGATGCGTCTTTCCATCGCCATCTTGCGGCAGGCCATTGATGTAGAACACCTGTTCGGGATCATATCGCTGTGGTTCATCCAGCACTTCCATGGCGGATGGCTTTTTTGCCAGCGTGTCCAGAAGTGACAGATAATCGGGGTTGGGTGTGACATGGCCGGGCACAGCTGTGCGCACCCTCACCTGTTCCGGCGTATAGGCCACCGGCTGAACGATACGTGCGCCCTTGGCATACGCGAAGTTCACATGGCACATATACATCAGATCCATGGGGGCCGATGACAGGTTTTCGATATCCATGACGATATCGAACAGCGTATCCTCTGCATGCAGTTTTACACTTGGCCGCGCCAGATAATTGGCCCCGAAGCCCATGACATATTCGATCTCACCGGTGACACGGATGAACGCGCCGCGTTCATCGTGACCGATGACGAAACCGGCCTTGTCCATGGATGCGCAGGGCATTTCTCCGTGCAGAGCGTGATTGTCCTCTGGTGATGGGCACCCGTTACGCAACATGCCGCTGTGAAATGCAAAGCAACCATAGGTCTCAACTATCGAACCAGCTGGCCGCGGCATGGCAAAACGGCTACCCATTGTCAGATCGACGCCATCAAATTCGACACTCCAGATCATCTGTCCCATGAAGGGCAGGATGACGATGCGGCCGCGACGGTTCTCGATCTGCAACGCCTCGATGCCGGTGGCGTACCGGAACTTCGTGACCTTGAGCCCATCGCCTGAGGCCAGAAGATGCGGAACCTCGGTGAAGTCCTGTCTGCGAAGATTAAATTCTGTCTCCTGCATTGGATCACCTGCCGGGGTTGCGCCATGCATTGATGGCGATGACGAGAATAAGGAAACCGCCCCAGATGAAATCGATGAGGTGGTTGGAGAACCGCATCATCTGGAAGCCTGAGGAGAGCAACATGAGGGCAACGAGCGCAATGGCGATGCCGAGAACACGACCTTTGCCGCCAGCCGGATTGGTGCCGCCAAGAACGGCGATCAACACGGCCTGTAGGAGATAGGATGCACCGTAATCAGATTTGGCAGCATTGGTGCGCCCAGACAGAATGATACCCGCCAACGATGCCAGCACACCTGTTAGCATGTAGGAATAGAGCATCATCCGGTCTTTGCGGATGCCGGCAAATACGGACGCACGCGGATTGGTGCCGATCAGCATGAGATTGATACCAAGCGTCGAGCGCGTCAGCAGCACAGCGACAATCAGGCAGACCGCAATGAACAGGATGAAGGGCGTGGCGATACCAAGGATCTTGCCATTGCCGATCCAGTTCCATGCGTCGGGAAAACCGACAATGGCCGGGCCGCCAGTCATGACCAATGCCAGTCCCATCAACACCTGACCGGTGCCCAGTGTGGCCAGGATCGGGGTGATACGCAGTTTGGCAACCAGCAGGCCATTGACCAGACCGGCCACCAGACCAACCGCCATGGCAATCAGAATGCCAAGGCCGGTGTAGAATATCATGCCCGAGGTGGAAGATTGCCCCGCCTGAACCATGGTGGAGTGGAAATAGACACCGGCAATGATGCCTGCGAGATTGGCAATGCCAACCACGGACAGGTCAATGCCGCCCGTCAGCATGGCAATCATCATGGCGATGGAGAGGATCCCCAGTTCCGGCATGATGTAGCTGATGGATTCAAAGTTGTAGTAGTTCAGGAACTTGCTGGGATTCATCCAGGTCATCAGCGCAAAAACGATGACCGTGATGACAAGCAGCTGCAGGATGTTGTTGTCGTTGCCGAGAAGCCGGCGCATGTCGAACGAATTTTTCATGATGCGCTCTCCCCTCACGCTATGCTTTTACGATCACGCCATGCGGTGATGGCGGTGGCGACGATGATGATCAGGCCGACGACGACCTTCTGCCAGGTGGTGTCCACCTTCATGATGATCAGTGAGTTCTTGACCATCACCAGCATGAAGACGCCCATCAAGGTACCGAGCACAGTGCCGCGCCCACCGAAGATCGATGCGCCACCAAGAACCACGGCCGCAATCACATCCAGTTCGAGACCAACAAAGTCACGCGGGTTTGCAAGCCAGATCATCGAGGAGTGCAGCAGGCCGGAAAAACCCGCCAGAGCGCCGGCAACGCAGTAGACAAAGAAGATGGTTGCACCGGTGTTGAAACCGACACGCTTTGCCGCCTCAGGCGAACCGCCATAGGCATACACACTGCGCCCCATCATCGTGTAGTTGAGGATGAGGTGAATGACCAAAGCCAAGCCTAGATAGACCAGGAACATCGCTGTCAGACCAAAGGTCGAACCTGTGGCAGACGTCAGCGAGATCACGTCGGTCTTGCCAAAGCCGATCAGTTCCTTCGGCATCTTGTTGATATTCACAATGCTGGTGCCAACGAGACCGAGAACCAGACCACGCACAATCGAACCGGTGCCCAATGTTACGATCAGCGGGATCATCTTGAAGCGGTGAATGATGAAACCGTTGAATGCACCGAGCGCCAGACCGATCAATGTCGCAGCGATAAAGGGAATGAGAACGCCGTCGTAACCGAGGTAAACCATGGCACGCACGGTCAAATACATTGCGGCAATGGCAAAGGCGGTAAACGAGACGTCGATGCCGCCGGAAATCATCACCAGCAATACGCCAAGCGCCATGATGCCAATGACGACATTGGACCGTAACAGGCCGAAGATGTTATCGAGTGACCAGAAAGCCGGGTTGATAAGGCCGATGATGATCATCGCTGCAAGCAGGACGCAGGCGATAATGAATTCTGTGCTTTTGACGAATTTCATGCTCTTCGGCCCCTCAATTCAACGTCTTGAGCCGGTCATTCACGGCATCCTCGGTCATGGTGTCTCCCGACAATTCGCCGACGAAACGACCCCGGTGCATAACCAGCACGCGGTTGCAGTTCTGAACCAGTTCCGGCACGTCGTCGGAAATCATCAGCACGGCCAGACCTTCCTTTTCGGCGAGCTTACGGATGATGTTATGGATCTGCGCCTTGGAGCCTACATCGACACCGACTGTCGGCCCGTTGAGGATCAGAACCTTGGCACCTGTCAGCAGCCAACGGGCGAGAACCACACGTTGTGCGTTACCGCCGGACAGATGGTTGACCGGCGTATGGGGCCCAGGTGCAACGATTTGCATAGCCGAGAACATTTCACGGGTCGTGTCGTCGGCCTTCTTGCGGTTGATGAAAAACCCGCGAACAAATTTCTCGATCGACGTCACAATGATGTTGCGCTCGATCGACTGTGTGAGGAACAGGCCTTCGGTCAGGCGGTCTTCCGGCACATAGGCGATGCCACAGGCAATGCCGTCCTGCACGGTCTTTGGATGAACATCGCGGCCCTCCACACGCATGGACCCGGTAAAGTCAGGGCGCATGCCAAACAGCGCCAGTGCAAGCTCTGTACGACCTGAGCCGATCAGGCCGGAGATGCCGACGATTTCACCGCGCCGCAGTGTCAGATCGGCATTTTCAACTGATCCCGGAACGGTCAGATTTCGCACTTCAAGTGCCGACGCATCAGCGCCCTCGACCGGTGCCCACTGGTAACTGTGGGCGGCAATGTCCTGCCCGGTCATCGCACGGGTAATGGCTGGCTCGTCGAACTCGGTGATTGGGCCTTCAGCCACCTTCTTGCCGTTACGGAAAACGGTCAGACGTTCGCTGATTTCAAGCATTTCGCGCATCTTGTGGCTGACGAACAGCACCGCAATCCCCTGTGCCTGGATATCGCGGACGATCTTGAACAAGGCATCGACTTCATGGCGTGTTAGCGCTGTGGTCGGTTCGTCCATGATGATCAAACGGGCATCGGCCATAAGGGCGCGGGCAATTGCCACGATCTGTTTGCCAGATGTCGGCAGGCTTTCCACGTCAGCATCAAGATCAATCGTCACGCCAAGGCGCTTGAGAGCTTGTTGTGCCATTTCACGCACACGCCGCCAGTCAACCGTTTTACGTCCCTCCATCAAGAGGGAGTTGATCGACAGGTTCTCGGCGACCGTCAAGTTCCCGAACAGCGAGAAATCCTGGTAGATCACCTGGATACCGTGATGAACGGACTTGACCGGATCAAGTTTCCCGACCGGCTTTCCATCGATCAGGATTTCGCCGTCTTCGGGTGTGTAAACCCCCGACATGATCTTGATGACGGTGGATTTACCGGAGCCGTTTTCGCCGGCAAGGCAGTGTATTTCGCCCGGGCGGATGCTTAGCGACACGTCGTCAAGCGCTTTCACGCCGCCAAACCGCTTGCCGATATGGCGCAGTTCGATCAGATTTTCAGTCATAAGGGCCTCGTAAAAGGCTAAGGGAACGCGGATGTATAAGGAGAGAGGGTTACCCCTCCCTCCGTGATTAAGATCAGAAGTCGTACTGATCCATGTTGTCCTTGGTCACGCCGACCCAGCCTGCGCCATAAAGCAGGTGTGGATTGGCGGCATCAGGAACCAGCAGGCTTTCGTAACCTGGCAGACCAAGGTTCAGACCGGCCTTGATCTGGTCGTTCTTCTTTTCGAGTACGGCAACTGCCAGCATGTTCATGGCATAACCAGCAACGGCCGGATCCCAGAACTGGATGTACTGAATGTTGTCGTTCTTGAGATATTCGCCAGCAACGGAAACCAGACCCGTACCTGCAAAGAACACCTTGCCCGACAGACCACCTTCGGCGATCAGACGGCCAGCACCTGCGGAGGTTGGCATTGGCGCGCCGAGAATACCGGTGATATCCGGATAGGTGGTCATTGCTTCCTTGAGCTTGTTGTAGTCGGTGTTGGCGTCGTCGTAGGTTTCCAGACGCTCAGTCACCAGCGACATCTCAGGGAAGTTGGCCTTCTGGTACTCGATGGCACCATCAACCCATTCCATCTGCGACTTTGACGTCAGACCGCCGACGGTGGCAACATATTTGCCCTTGCCGCCCATCGACTTGCCGAGTTCCTTCATCAGGTTTGCGCCGTAAGCCTTGTTGTCAAAAGCCTCGATATCGAAATCGACATTCTTGATGTTGGATGCTTCGTGGCTGATTACAACAATGCCACGATCACGCGCCTTTTTCAGCACTGGCTCAACGGCTTCCACCGAGAATGGCACGACAGCGATGGCGTCAACGCCCTGTGCGATCAGGTTTTCGATGATTTGAACCTGTGCAGCGGCGTCGGCCTGGCTTGGACCAACCATCCAGACGTCATTTTCAGTGTCGCCCTTGAACTGCTCGACTCCTTCGCGCATGCGGTCGAACCAAGCGATACCGTCCACTTTGACGACGGTTGCGATGGTGTATTTCTTGCCGCTTGCCGAAGTGATCAACTCCTTGTTGACCTTCGATGTATCAACGGCGCTCTGCGCGAAAACAGCCGACGCTGAAAGCGACGCAGCAAGCGCGATGGTTGCGAAGATTTCTTTCACTGACAACTCCTCCCTATGAAACCACAATGGGTCACGCCTTTTACGGCAGTATCACCCGATAATGTTCGATCTCTAACGTCGGCAATCGCTTGTCGCGCGCCTGACGCCTCCTCACTCTCCCGGAGAGGCTTCCCATGCCCCAAATACCGATGGATCAATGTTTGACCCAGAAACCTGTTGTTTTCCTCTCCCATAATGCGAATTATAATGTTACAATCCGATCATTATGTTTCGATCGTTTCATGTTTGATGTTCTCTTGTCAAGCTTAGGGAAGGGCAATTGCTAAGAAAGTGACATCACAATATGAAGCGCAGTTGGGACAAACCACAACGGAGATACGGTGAGCAGAGTAAGTGCACGCAATGCCAGGCTGGATGCGCTGGCTCTTCTTGTTCAGGAAACTGGTGTGTTACGGCTTCGGGACGCAGCGTCCCGGCTTGGCGTGTCCGAAATAACCATTCGCCGTGACATTGCCACCGATAGCGACCAGCTCAGTTGCCTTGGTGGTTACATCCTTCCTTTCCAAGACGGTGCCGTCGGCAGCGATTACGTGCTCGATCAGGAAAAGGATAGCCACGCTGTCGCCAAAGCTCGAGCCTGTACCGCAGCAGCGGCGCTGATTGAACCCTACGATACGGTGTTTATCGATTGCGGTACGACAACCCCACATTTGGCGCGGCAGATTCCAGCCAATGCACATCTAACGGTTATCTGTTACTCACTCAACGTTGCCGAGGAACTGGCACGCCGCAATGATGTACGCCTGATTATGCTCGGCGGGGTTTACCACGCGGAAGCGGCTTCGTTCTCAGGTGACGAAGGCATCGACGTGCTGCGGCGCATCAATATCAACAAGGCATTTTTGTCTGCTGGTGGTCTCGATGAGCAACACGGGGTGACCTGCTCGCATTTCCATGAAGTGCCGATCAAGCAGATGGTCATGCAGCGCTCTGTCCAAAAGCACCTAGTGGTCGATAGCAGCAAGTTCGGCAAAGTCAGGGCGGCGCGTTACGCCTCGATCAGTGATTTCAATTCGGTGATCGCCGACCAGCCTGCCCCTTGGTCCTGAAAACTCCCGGGCTATAAGATGTATGCCGCCAAGACAGAGTGGTCGGTTGCATAACCGGCGACGGGATTCTCAAACTTCGCAAGCACGCATCAGGTTATCAGTCAGGGACTGATGTCCAACCATCGAGTGTCCGTCCCACTTCTGAATTACAAAAAAAATAAAAGCCCGGCATTGCTGCCGGGCTTTCACTAATCGACTTGAGGTCAGATTAGAACGAACGGGTCAGACGAACCCAACCGGAAGTGTTGTCACCTTCAATGTCAGCGTCGGTATAATCAACCGTTGCGCCAACCTTGAGGCCAGTTGCGAGCTGGTATTCAGCCAGCAAGCCAACGCCCCAGATGTCTTCGTTGCCCTGTGTGCTCCAGTAAGCAGCAGACGGGGTGATCGTCAGCTTCTCTGTAGCTTTCAGAGCGTAAGAACCGGAAACGGTCCACTCGTATGCATCCAGATCGCCCTTGACGTATGGGTCATCGCTCAGACCGCTAACGTAAGCGTTAGCACCAGAAGACCAAGCAGCGCCGATGTTCAGTTCGCCCGGGCCAACTGGAGCAACGAGAGTTACGTAAACAGTGCCTTCTTCGTTTTCAGCGTCATAGGCGCCGCGTACAGCAAGGTTTGCTGCACCGAAGTCAACCTGGCCATAAGCCTGGATACCGAATTCGTTACCAGCGGTATCGCCGTGAACGTTTGAAATGTCGTCGATGCCGAGACCGATGCGGAACGAGCCAGCGTCGTACAGGTAGCTAACGGTGTTGAAGTTCGTTGCGTTATCCCAGTCGTCCAGCTCGCCGTTGATGCCGATGTCATCCCACCATGTGAGAGCCTTACCAGCCTTCAAGCCACCGATGGTGATGTAGCCCTGCTCGAGCGAAGCGCTAGAGGAAGGAGCGCTACCTTCAGAGCTGTAGTTGCCCTGCAGACGAATGTAGGTGCCGATGGTGCCGAGCTCAGAGTCGGTCTTCGTATCGAAGAAGATACGGCCACGAGTAGCGGAGTACCAGTCGCTCGTCTCGTTTGCACCAACGTCTTCACCGAAACCAACGGTGAAACGAACTTCACCACCGATGCGAAGGCAGGTTTCAGTGCCTGGGATGTAGAAGTAACCAGCGCCGAAAGCGTCGCAAACGCGAACGTATTCCAGGGGCTCTGGCTCAGCAGCGACGATAGCGTCAGCGGCCTGTGCGCCAGAAACTGCTGCGAGAGCTGCAGCGGAGCCGATGAGAAGGCTCTTGATGTTCATATTGACCTCCAGTCAAAGAAAAAGGTGAGTTTTGACCCGATTTGTGAAAAAATATTCCCGAACCCAAACCCGCAAATTTGAGAAGTGAGTTGCCCCTCTTCCTGAGTCTGAAAATACTTAAATCACCTATAGTTGCAATTAAGTTTAACCGGATAATTGATCTATCGTACTGGTTCCTGATGATCTGTGGCGAAAGAGAGACAAAAGTTATGAAATGGTTGAAAGCGTCACCTAATCGCATATGCGATTGATAACGAAGGAAATTTGGTGAGGAAATATTTGAATAGTCACTTAATGTTGCTCCCCGATGGAGTATCGGGGAGCCTTGACTAAAGGCCAATGCGCTTTTCGAGGGGGCGTTGCCAGTGGATTGGAAAAGCTCCACGCAGTAACCAGCATGAGTTGTATATTACTTTCATTTTGCTGTCTCTAGGGATTCGAAAAAATTGTGGATGAAAAAGAAAAAAATTTCACTGACTAACAGCATCTGTCACTTAGTGCTGGAAAAATAAAAATGGAATCAGAGCGCCGACGATCTCCGGTTCCTTCGCACAGCGATAGCATTCGATTGACCGACGTCACGCGTCACGAAAACCAAATCAGAAATGAAACCTGCTTGCGAGAATGCTCGGGCGATCAGAGACCGGCAGCAGACCGATTCGGTTGCTGATGATTTGTTTCCACGGAAACGAATCCAATCTTCGATGTGTCAAACAGGTGAAAAAAGCCGCGCTGACCGATCTGCGTCTGCACCAAATCAGGCACATCCTGCCAAGCTGTAGGATTGTGCTTCTTGCAACCAACAGATTTTATGCGTTTAACGTCACAAACACACATTCTGACTTTATGAAGCGGATGACCCGGTCACAAATTTTTGATAAGAAACAGGATGACGGTGACAGGGAAACAAATAAAAATCAATGAGTAGAAACAGACGCATTTGCCCCAATGATGTGCTAGATGCAGCAGAACGGGTGGTTCTAAAATCCGGCTCGTCTGGGCTTTCGATCGATGCCGTCGCTAAAGAAGCCGGCATTAGCAAATCTCAGGTCGTCTACGATCATAAAACAAAAAGTGGTCTTCTCGAAGCCTTGGTGGTTCGGCAACTTCAAAGGGATGGCGATTTTGTCAAAGAGTCTGTCGCGTCTTGCTCTAAGACACAGCACCCTGAACTTTTTGGTCGGATAAAAGCAGCTGCAACCGGCTGGGAAGAGGCAGAACGTGCTGTCTGCATGGCCGTCAGCGCCTCGCTTTCAAGCGATGACCGTTTGCAAGAACTTATGCGACAATGGCAGCAAAATGATCTTAACGCGATTAAAGCTGGACCTAAGCCACGCGCTGCTCTTGTTGCCTACATGGCGCTTTCGGGATTTTCCTGCATGGAGTTGTTCGGTTTTCACAAATGGTCAGACGAAGACCGCGAGGCGCTGCTCAGTGATATCAGAAAGATTTATGAGACATTTCCCGACGAGTAGGCTCTGTCGGTAACGATGGCCACGCGCGATGTCGTTATGTCATTCAGATGGGAATGAACCTGGTTACCGAAGATAAATAACATCGGGAACCCGTTGCATTTTTTTCAGCACGCTTTTGCCAAGGGGGCAGAAGCGCCTATGTCCATGACCTGTTTCATTAGGTTGAGAATATTGTCGACCCTGGAGACAAGCACGCGATATTCCGTCGTCGCCACAATGGCCGGGTGGCATACGGCCAAGAAGATATCCGCCAATGCTTCCGAAAATCTCTCAGCGTCGGACAGTTCCATATCTTCAATCACCTGCGGGCATGCGTCCAGAATGCGGCTCCTCATGATATCAGATACATTTTCGGTCGAGAGAATATTTGTCAAAATGTAGAACAGCTCGGGTTCGTCCTGCGACATATGTGACAGATCACCAAGAATGTTCAGTGGTAAAGCGCGCAGCCTTTCTTTTGGCGTAACACCAGCAATAACCTGCACAGGGCGCAACCTCTGTTCGACAACGGCGTATGCAAGATCGAGCTTGGAGCGAAAATGCTTGTGAATATTGGCTGCAGACATTTTCAGTGTTTCAGCAATACTCGTGATCGAAGTTTGCTGATAACCCATTTTTGCGAATGATCGCTCTGCTTCAAAGAGAATGATCTGGCGGGTTATTGCCCCTTTTCGCCGGGATCGAACTTCACTTTTAAGTTCCGTCATCAAGATTCTCGTTTTCAGATGTCACCTGCTCTTGGGACGGCACGTGGTGCCCTCATACGTCAGGGATTTGGCTAAAAAGAACGAACGTTCGTATTCACTAATAGCAAAAATAATTGACGGCGCAACAATCAAAATTTCAAGTCTTTAGAATTTTCGCCGGCCAATTTAACCTGCTACAAAAAATGAGAAATACGCAACGTGCCGGTAAATACGCCGCTGATATATGAATCGATAAACATGTTTTCCACCCCGCTCGACAAATAAGTGCGCAAGCGAATCAAGTGCTGCAAAACGCAATTCTGGCGGCCGATCATCGATACAAAGCGATATTGAATATATGATGTCGGCGTAAATCTGATGCGATTTGATCAGATGGTCAGGGTTTCAAAGCCCCATATTTATGCTTTCCGTAAACCGGAACAGTAAATGGCGTGTGGCTGAGAAACTGGAAATTCCCCGTCTATTGCAAGGGGTTCAGCCTCACGGTCCCTGTGCGCCTCATGGTAAATAAATGATCGTGCTTGGAACGAGAGGCGTAGGACAACGGCTCCGAAAACAAATGCAGTTCAAATGACATAGTGCATCAGATGCAAATCTGATAGGTGATGTCCGCAAAAGTTAGTTAACGAGGAATAAAATGCAGCATATGAACACCTCCCCTACCGCTCCCAAAATTGCCGTCATCGGTGTTGGCGGTGGCGGCGGCAACGCAATCAACAACATGATTGCGGAGGCTGACTATGGTGTTGATTTTATGGCAGCAAACACGGATGCGCAGGCGCTTAAAAACACCGCTGCCAAACGTTTTATTCAACTTGGTCCTGAACTGACGGGTGGGCTTGGTGCTGGCGCTGATCCTGCAATCGGACGGCAGGCGACGATCGATACCATGGACGAAATCATGGATCATCTTGCCGGATACGATATGTGTTTTATCACTGCTGGCATGGGCGGTGGAACCGGTACCGGTGGAGCGCCGGTCATTGCTCAGGCATGCAAAGAAAAAGGCATCCTGACAGTGGGCGTCGTCACGCTGCCGTTCAGCTTTGAAGGCACCAAACGCCTCAAGGCGGCACAGCAGGGTGTCGATGGTCTGCTCGCTGCAGCAGATATCGTGATCGTTATTCCGAACCAGAACCTGCTGAGAATCGCCAATCCCGGCACGACATTCGACAGTGCGTTGAAAATCGCCGACAAGGTTTTGGCCTTGGGCGTGAAGTCGATAACGGATCTCATTCTCCGTGACGGCTTGGTCAATCTCGACTTTGCAGACGTGGTCTACGTCATGAAGGGCGGCGGCCGTGCGCTGATCGGGACCGCCGAAGCGCGTGGGGAAAACCGTGCATCGCTCGCAGCGGCCGAAGCAATCTCCAATCCACTGTTGGGCTTGCCGTCACTGAAGCACGCACGCGGCGCGCTTGTGTCAATATCCGGCGGTAGAGACCTGACTCTTTATGAGATTGATGAAGCCATGACATTGGTTCGTGAAGCCGTGAGCGAAGAAACGGACGTGGTTATGGGCGCTTCTTTTGACCCGACGCTTGAAGGAGCCTTTAAAATTTCGGTTGTCGCAACAGGTCTTGAAGACTGACATTGCGATGGTTTTGCGAGGCACCGGTCTTTTAGACGCAGCCAAGCCAGCAAAAATCTCGATCAGGTCGGCATGGACAATGCCGACCATTGGCGGGTCATTTTTCTAAGCACGATGCCCGCCTTTGTGCTTTAGGTCTTCCAATATCCGAGCAAATTGGAAGAAGGCAGACGTACCGGATGGCCGTCCGGGTGAAACAGGCGACCTTTCTGAACCATAGTGGCGGGTGTGACTGTGTTTGCGTCTAATTACCGGGATAGTTTGTCGCGATCTCTTTAAAGAGCACTGTCGTCATCAGGCCGCTGCCCTGTCGGTTTTCGATGGACAGAACCAGGCCATAAACCTCACAGATTTCCTGTACGATCGATAGGCCAAAACCGCTCCCCGGTGTCTGACTGTCCAATCGTACACCGCGCTCGGTCATGCTACGGATTTTTTCCGGGTCAACCCCCGGGCCATCATCAGCAACGATTAAGCGGTCGTCTTTCCAGGTAATGGAAACCTGACCGGCTGCCCATTTAACGGCGTTTTCCGTCAAATTTCCAATTAGTTCACGCAGGTCTTGCGCATCAACGGGCACATCCGGCGGCGCATTAATGTCGACCTGCCATTCGAGTGCCTCGCCTTTTGGTGTTCGCTGCAAGGTTTTGACGATTTGCCCGATGATTGTTTCGACATTGGCATCGGTCTGACGCATGTCGGCATTGGTTACGATGCGGCTGCGTGCGAGTTCATGTTCGACATGACCGCGCATCAATTGCACCAACTGTTCAATTTCCTCGGCGAGGTCCTGATGGCCGTGCTCATGTAAGGTCAAAGCGTCATTGGAAAGTACGGTGAGCGGCGTCTTGAGGCCATGTGCAAGATCACCGGCACGGGCACGCGCCTTGCTGAGTGACTGCGCCTGTGTTTCCAACAGGCGATTGACTGCTTGCTCCACCGGTGCAAATTCAGCTGGCAAAGCACCAATGAGACGCCCACTATGGCGTTCCCTGATGCGGTCCAGTCCTTTGGTCAGGTCGGCCAGTGGTTTTAGACCGTAGACTACCTGCACCAGCGAAGCGCCAATCAGGAAAACCGCAAGTCCGGCAAGGTAAGGAAGGATTTCAAGCGTAAATCCACGGCTTGCATCATCCAGTGCCTTCGTGTCTGCGGCCAACGAAATCTGAACCGGCTTCAGGCCACTTGGCGCACTGACCATGATCTGACGTTCCAGCACAATCAGTCTGGTGTTCTCCGGCCCATTGGCAACGTAACGATGTACGGCGCCGTCATCCGGCAGATCCGCCGGTCGTGGAAGGCTGGTGTCCCAAAGGGATTCCGAGCGGTAAAGCGCAGGCTGGGCAGCGTCACCGATCTGCCAGTAAAGCCCGCTATATGCCTGCGAGAAACGTCGATCCATCAAGCCAAGTGGATGTTCTATTCCACCGTCGGCGCTCACGCGTATCGAGCCGGCAATGGTGTTGATATGCCCTTTCAGTTCGTCTTCCAGCCGTCCTTCCAGATTGCTTGAGAATATCGACGTCATGAACAAGGCTGCCAATGCCAGTGCCAGGGGCACGACAATCAGCGATACCAGTAAAAATCGAGCACGGATGGAAAGCGGCCGCTTCATGCCTTGTCAATCCTGTAGCCATAACCACGGCGGGTGGTGATGACCTGCTTGCCAAACTTCTTGCGCAGTCGGCCGATCAGAACTTCCACCGAATTGCTGTCACGCTCAAAATCCTGCGCGTATAACTGTTCGGTCAACTCCAGTTGCGAGACGTGTCGCTCCGCATTGGCCATCAGGTAGTGAAGGCAGCGATATTCAAGGGGTGTGACATCGACAGTTTCGGTATCTAGCGAAACAGTGCGGCTACGTGGATCAACCCTGATCCGACCCGCCGTCAGGATTGGGCTTGCCGTATGTTGGGATCGACGCATGATGGCCCGCAGGCGGGCCAACAGTTCTGCCATATGAAAGGGTTTGACGAGGTAGTCGTCGGCACCGGCGTCAATTCCCTCGACGCGCTCTTCCCAATTACCGCGTGCGGTCAGAATGAGTACGGGTAAAGCGCGCTCATCCCTTCGCCAGCGTTTCAGGATGGAAAGGCCATCGAGGCTCGGCAGACCAAGATCGAGCACGACAGCGGCAAATTCCTCGCTGTCGCCACGATACCAGCCACTCTCGCCATCGCTTTCATGCTCGACGAGATAGCCCGCCCGTGAAAGGTGCAGGGTTACGTCGCGGGCAATCCGCAAATCATCTTCAACAAGCAGAATCCGCATTGGCTTCAATCGTCGTCATCAACATCGAGAATAGTGCCATCTTTAGCATCCATCTCAATCTCGTAGAGCCGGCCATTGGCCTGCAACACTTTGAACTCGTAAATGAAGCGGCCATCATCTTCGTCGAGTTCCACCTTTATGATGTCGCCCGGATAGGATATGCGCAGCTTTTCCTGCAATACGGAGAGTGGTAGCACATCACCGCGTTTTACCGCATCACGCAAACGATCAAGATCCTTTGCCGTGGCATTGATGGGTGTCAGGGTCAGCGCCAGCATGCATGCTACGGTCAAGACATGGAAAATACGGTTCAACATGCTGCCGACATTAGCATTCTCAAACTGACAATTCGCTGACAAAGTCTGTCAGTTATCGCTCAGGGCACGCCGCATAGGGTTGTGGCATCAAACGGGCAGAGGTTGCCCGCCAACCCTGAAAGGATGACCGACCATGAAGACTCTCGTTATCGCCGCAGCGCTTGCCACCACTGCATTGGTCTCTACCGCCTACGCCGATGATCGGCACGATCGCCACTGCGGCAATGTCCAGATCGACAAGTGGATGAGTGAAGCACAGATCCGCGAACGTGCCACCGTTCTTGGTATTGAGGTGCGTGAAGTCGACATCGATGACGGCTGCTACGAAATTGAAGGCCGTAACAAGGACGGCCGCCGTATCGAAGTGCGTTTTCATCCTGAGACTGGTGAGCAGGTCTCCGTCGACGGAGATTGATCTCAGTCCGGTGCGTCAAGGATGGGGGCAAAGGTTGTGGCGTTGAAAACCTCCAGCCTTGCCTCGCCCTTTGGAAAGGCAAGAATTGTCAGACTTGCTGGTCCAACCGGGATAATACTCTTAGGGGCAAGATCCAAAGCGCTGTCGAGTGCAGCGCGGATTACGCCTCCATGGCAAACCATCAAAACCGTCTCGGCATCTGTGTTTAGGGTCTGCTCAATCACATGGCCAATGCGGATGCGAAATTGGGCCCAGATCTCACCATTCTCAGGTGCGAAGGTACCTGCGCGCCAAGCGGCATAGGCGTCTGGCGTTTCCGACATCAGTTGGGCAATGTCCACACCCGTCCATGCACCGACATTCTGTTCCCGCAGCAATGGCTCCCTGATTGCGTCGGCATGGCCGAGCAGGGCGGCGGTATCTGCAGCGCGTTTCAGGTCAGAGGTAAGCACCATGTCGGGGTTGAAGCTGGCAACCATGGGAGCCAAGGCACGCGCCTGTTGTTCACCGCACGCGGAAAGCTCGATATCCGCCTGCCCTTGCAGGCGACGAGCGGCGTTCCATTCACTTTCGCCGTGGCGGACCAGAAGTATGCGTTTCATGAAATGCGTGTTCCTTGTGTGTCGAAAATTGCCGCTGGAGCGGTTGGAAGGCGGAAGTATAATTTACCGGATTGCCGCGATAGGCGGTCGGAGATGGCGGTGATGCGGTGGCTGTTGACGATACCGGTAATCAGAAATCGTCCAGCCATCGGGACGACCTCTGCCAACACCGCTTCAAATGTTCGTGGGCCCGACTCGTCAGCAAGCTCTATCTGTTCTGCCCGCACCATGGCGTGGCCACTGTAGCTGCGCAGCAAAGGGTCCGGCAGGGTGCCGAACCACTTTCCATCGTCAATGGGAATGAGATTGGCAGGCGGCGTGCCGACGAAACCGGCAACGAAGGCGGAGGCCGGTTCTGCAAGCAGCCGCTCTGGCGCATCGAACTGCTCGATACGACCGTGGTTCATCACAGCCACATGGGTTGCCATTGTCATTGCTTCAACCTGATCATGCGTGACGTATACGGCCGTGGCGCCTGTTGCCGCATGAACTTTGAGAAGCTCGAAGCGCATCTCCACCCGCAATGTTGCGTCGAGATTGGAGAGAGGCTCGTCGAATAACATGATTTTTGGCCGGGGAGCGATCATGCGTGCAAGGGCGACACGCTGTTGCTGCCCACCGGAAATTTCGCCGGGATACCGGTTAGCGAGTTTTTCAATTCCGAGCATTTCCATGGCTTCCAGCACACGGGTGCGCCGTTGCTCACCAGCCAGTTTGGCAATCTTGAGCGGCCATTCGATGTTGCCGGCAACGGTCATATGCGGCCAGAGGGCGTAGGATTGGAACACCAGACCGGCATTGCGCTCTGCTGGCGGTAACGAGTTGCCAGTGTCGCCATCTGCGACAAGCGTATCACCAAATAGCATTTTGCCTGATGTTGGTTGATCGAGACCGGCAAGCATCCGCAACATCGTGCTTTTGCCGCAACCTGATGGGCCGAGAAGCACAAGAAATGCACCGTCTGGCACAGAGAAACTGACGTTGGACACGGCATTGGATGTGCCAAAGGATTTTGAGATATTGTCGAGCGAAATCAAAATTTTGCCTCAGCTGAAGGATTGGCGGCGGCGGCCGCGCAGCAGGGTTGCAGCGCCGGTGGCCAGCATGGAAATGATCAGGATGACCAGCGTCACAGCATTGGCGAACTGGTGGAAGCCATCCGACGCATAGGAGTAGGACAGGACGGCCAACAGTGGTGATGTCGGTGTGTAAAGCAGAATGGTGATTGCCAGATCGCCAATGACGTTGACGAAGGTGATCAAAAGGCCAGCGACAAGACCACGTGCCGCTAGCGGCAGGGTGATTGCACCCAGTCGACGGAAGAAACCTGCACCGGTCATACGGGCGGCCTCGTCAATATCGCCGGAAATCTGCGCCACGGTTGCCCGCCCTGTCTGCACGGCAAAAGGCAACATGGCGGCGGTCAGGGCCAAGCCCAGCAGTAGTTTTGTGCCGTAAAGTGCCGGCAAGGGACCAATCGGCGCGCCGTAGAGTGCTATGTAGGCAGCCGCAAAAGCAATACCGGGAAGCAGCATCGGCAGGAAGCTGAGTTGGGAAACAACATTGCTGAGAACCCGCACTTTCTGTTGCGTCAGGGCGACGGCGATCAGTGTTCCAATAATGTTGGCAGCAAGTGCTACAGATGCTCCCAGGATCAGCGTTGTGGTCATTGCCGAGATAAGCTGCGGATTATGAAAGATACCCGGCTGGCCACGGGCAAATGCCGGATTGGCCTCGCCAATCCAATAATGCATCGTCCAGTCTGAAAACAGTGCGAGCGATGACGGCGCAAGGCTTGCAGCCACCAGAAGCAGGATCGGTAAAATGGTGGTGAGGACACAGATGATCCAAGCAATGAGCGTCAGCGGTATGCGTGCACTGCCGAGTGTTGTGCGGCGGGGCACCGCACCCTTGCCGCCAATCGTCACGAAGTTGCGGCGACCCGACAGCACGCGGTTGCCAAGTCCAAGGAAGATCGCAGAAATGCCGATCAGCAATATGGCGAGCACGTAACCGCGCTCCGTCTGGCCGATTTCGATCATGCCGAACAGCCGCGTCGATAGTGTTTGCATACGAACGGGCAATCCGAGCAGTGCCGGTGCTGCGAAATTGGACACTGCTCCGGCAAAGGCAAGAGAGCCGCCAGCAATAATGGCGGGTGTAACGACCGGCAGGACAATACCGAACAGGATACGTTTGCGTGATGCACCGGTCATTTGTGCGGCTTCAACAAGATCACCGTTAACGGCGGCAAGCGCTGCTGCAATGATGGTAAAAGCCAGTGCATAGTAATGGGCGATCAATACGAGGATCGTTGGTGTGATACCCCATGACAACCAGTCAGGGACAGAGAACCCCCACCCTTCCAGCAAGCCGCCGCCACCGCCAACACGACCGTTGCGAAATACGGTGCCCCAGGCGAGCGCTGTTGCGAAACTAGGGATCATGAAGGGCAGTGTGGCCATGAATGCGATGACCGGCCGGCCGGGAATGTCAGTCATCACAACCAGCCAGGCGAGAAAGCCACCCAGCAGAACACAGCCACCAGCCACACCGAGGCCAATGACCATGGTGTTGAATGTCGGGCGCCAGAACAGGTTCTGCGACAGTCGGCTTGCCAGGACATCGCCCCATGCGGACGCCGAGGGGTAAATGGTTTGCGCCAGAATGGTCACCAGTGGGGCTGCCACCAGACCGACAAGTACAAGTGCCATGACAAGCGTCAGGCCACGTTTATTGAGTGCTGAACCAATCGGTCCGCTCAGGGATTTCATGTGGTACTCCAAGGGCATTGCTGTGTGCCCGATAGTCCTTGTCCAAAGAGCCAGCCTGCATCACCAAACGTTGAAAGACCGCGGCAGCTCCTGGCAAACAACCCTCTCCCCGTTGACTGGGAGAGGGCTTTTGTCTCGTGAGGTGTAATGTCTGTCGTCACCTGACAGTTATCACTGCAATGCGAGAATGAAGTCCGCCACATCGGCGCGGATTTTGGCGGTTTCTGCGGGTGCGATTTGCCATCCCTTGAAATCTGCGAGTGGGATGGCATCCTTGTGTGGCGTGATATCGGAACGTGTCGCCCAATCACCAGCTACATAGAAGGGCTTGAAACCCTCGCCGCCGTTTTTGCTGTCGTCACCCATAAGGAAGTCGACAGCAAGTCGGGCTGCAGCCGGGTTGGCCTGCTTGGAGTTCAACGCCAGAAATGCAGGAAAAACAATGCCGTTAGACGGTGTGACGTCGTTAGCGACTTGCAACGCCCAACCTTCATCTTCATTGTCGCGGCGGTCAGAATAGCTGGTGAAGCCGATTGGTGGCTTTTCCTGCCCCTTTGCGCCGATGGCCTTGTTGAGGTCATCGGTGGAGCCGACAAGAACGAGATCATTGGCAAAGAGAGCGCTGATGAACTGCTCACCTGCATTTTCGTTACCATCGGTGAGCGCAATTGCTTTACCGAATGCGGCTTCGTAGGATTTTGCCATCTCGTCCGACTTCAGGACGATTTCGGTCATCAGGTCGAGGTAGTCCCCGCGTTGCAGCGGATCGACCATAATGACGCGACCTTTCCATTCCGGTTTTGTCAAATCCCAGAGGTTTTTGATGGGCGAACCATCCGGATGGGCTTCTTCATTATACATCAGCACTTTGGTGGAAAGGCGCTGCGCCAGCAGTGGTGATTTGTATTGATCGGCAACAGTGCCTGCGACACGTGGCGGCACATAAGAAATCACTAGATTGTTGGCCAACAATTCTGTCAAAACGACAGGGGCATCGGAGATGTAGATGACATCGGCGCCCGGGAGACCTGCCTGCGCTTCACTCTTGATCCGGGCGATCTGCTCGGTCGAGGACATGTCGAACGTCACCATGTCGATTCCGGGATAGGCAGCCTCGAAGGCTTTTTCAACCCGACCAATGCGGCTGGTGAAGGCGTAAACTATAACCTTTCCTTCCTGCTTGGCCTGCGGCAGCAGGTCGGCAGCAGTCTTGGCGTCGAGGTCTTCGGCGAAGGTAGCGGTTGCCATGAGGCATGAAACGGCAGTGGCAATGAAGCGGCGCATGAAAAACTCCTTTGATGGGTCTGCGCCGTTTGTAATGTTTTCTTGCTACAAATTTATGACGTGCAAGTTATATTGCAAGACTAGCCTTCAAACTGTGCAATCAGGCTGCCGAGACGGTCGAGAGCCGCGAGTGCGTCTGGCCCTCGTCGTTCCGCCAATGCCAATATGATCGAGTTACAGACCGCCATTGGCACCGTTAACGTTTGGAAGCTGTTGGGCATGCCAGCACGCGGTGCAGCAAGCAGCACATCCGGACTTGGTGTCAGGGACGGGCCAATGGTGCCGGAAATGACGACTGTCGAAGCACCGGTGTCGGCAGCAACCTGCATCAGTTGCTCGTAATCCGGTGGTTGGCGGCGGAAGGCAAAGATCAGCAGAGTGTCATCCTGAGACAGCGTCAGCATCTGTTCTGCAAGATCACGCCGGCTGCCTGCCAGCGGGTGACTGTCGATGCCAAGTCGCCGCAGTCGGCGCTCCATCAGCACGGACAATACTTCGGCATTGCCCTGCCCGTAGATGAAGATGCGGCGGCGATCAAGTTTTTCGGCCGCTTCGAGAACATGGCTGTCGCTCAGATGATCAGCAATTCCGGACAAGGCTGCAATTTCGCTTGCAACAAGGAGCGGCAAAAAACCTTGCGCGCGCGCGTCGGTCAGTGTCGCGGAAATGCGTTCAGCGGGATCGGCAACCTTGAGGAATTCGCGGCGCAATTCGTCGCGAAACTCGGCGTAGGAGGCAAACCCGAGTTTGCGAGCCAGACGGGATGTTGTTGCCTCATGCACACCCAGCCGCGCTGCAAATTCGCTCGACGTGCCGATAGCGACCTCGCGCGGGGCTTTCAAAAGTTCGGAGATCAATTTCTGTTCGGTGGCTGTCAGGGTACCAGCAACGGCCTGAACGCGCTCCACCAGCGCTAATGTCGCGTCAATCTTCGGCATGGGTGTCCCAAACGATCTGCACTTGCATTCGGGCTATCGTAACGGCGCCGCCAAAGCAACTGTCTGACAAAGTGCCATGCGTTAAGCGGTGGCCGAAAGATCGATTTTGATCACGGCGATCTCCGCGAGGTGATGCCTTAGGCGTAAGCGGCAAGCAAGTTGCGCGGTGTCTCACTCTGCGTCAGCGATGAGTAGGTGACGACCGTTCCACGACCTCTGGCTTTAGCAGCGTAAAGTGCGGTGTCTGCCTGCTTAAGGGCCTGATCACACGTATTGGCCAGGGTGATGTGAATGTCGCTGAGGCCAAAAGATGCATCAACAACCACCTCAGCACCATGAATGATGTATGGCTCGGACAAATGTGAGGATAATTTGCGGCAACGCCATTCGGCGCCCTCCAGAGATGATGCAGGCATGAATACGACAAACTCATCGCCGCCCAAGCGGAACGCAACGTCGTTTTCACGGCCATTTGCCTGCAGGCGCTCAGCTACCTGTTTCAACAGTTCGTCACCGGCAGCATGGCCATGACGATCATTGACGCACTTGAAGCCGTCGAGATCAACGCATGCCACGACCAGATCACCCCGAACAGCGAGCCTTTTGAATTCGCTTTCCAGCATCGCGCGATTGGGCAGTCCGGTTAGAAAGTCGTGGGTTGCGGCGTGGCGCATATTTTGTTCTGCAGTTACCAACGACACTGCGGCGCGTTGTGAGAGCCCTGCAACAAAGAAACCACCGACCACCAGAACGATGATGACGGCCGATATAAGCGGCAGAGACTGGCGCATCAGATCACGCGCAGGCGTTGGAGGATGCCAGGAAAGCACTTCGGATTGACCGTTGAGGCCAACGGCAATCTCGACCCGCGCATGCCCTGACGGGACCAGATCCATAGGGCCGATCACCGCATCATCAAGCAAAAAACGTGTGCCGACAAATTCCTGCAAGCTGCCAGCAATCGGCGTTGCCGATACCAGAATGGGGGCGGTCTTGCCGCGCGGAATAGCCGTCTTGAAATCAGGTTGGAAAAGGCTGGCAGTCAGCAGAACCGCGTCGGTTCCGATGACTTCAATCTTGCTGAGCGCAATCGGTGCCGGAATTCCATCTGTCGTGACAGAATTTTCCCGGGCGCGAATGTTTTCAACAAGGCTTTGTGCGTCCTTGCCTATTGCCTCTGCACCGCGTGCAAAGAAAGGTCGTTCCTGCACTTCCTCTGCTGTTCTTGAATAGATCATCTTGCCATCGGCATCTAGGATGGAGGCGAAACGTGTTCTCGACGTGCCAATCAGTGAGCGACCAATGTTGCGGTCCGTCCACTCGAAATCAAATGCGTTGTCGATTTTGGCGATGGATTCGTCCCAGATCGTCCACGCCGTCAGGGCGAACTCAACGTCTTCGATCCAGATGAAGATGTTTCTCTTTACCAGGGTTTCCTGACGGTCCCGGACGTCTGCATCCAGGCGCTCCATTCCATAATAAGGAATGGTCGCCAGACCCATTATAAGAATGGCGATAAGTATGAGCGCAGGGCCTACCAATTTGAATTGGGTGAAGCGCGTGGTCACTGTAGATATCCTGATGGCGTTTGAACGCCGATATCTTCGCCTCGGGGCGCTTTCTGAACCGTTACTTTAGGCAGTTTTTATCTGTTTGGGTTAACGCATTTCACCGTGGGTCTCCCGACGTCTGTAATCACCGGCAGTTTAAGTGCGCCTGTGCTCGTCAGCTTCACACAATTGAAAACTATATAAGCATGTTCTGATTTTTCAGAGTATTTGATCCTAGGTGGCGACCTGCTTTAACTGCTGGAATGCAGCCTGTTTTGCGGTCTGGATTTTCATCGGAAATTCAAGTTAGTCTTCATCCCTAAAGTGCATGGGGATTGTCTGTCTTCGCGTAAGGACTTCGCTGATGATCAAGGTGCTACGTGACTAACAAAGGGCGGGATATTCTCGCAGGGCTCTCTGTCGCTGGCCTCATGCTTCCCGAGGCTATTGCCTATTCCGGCATCGCCGGGGTCCCTCCTCAACACGCTCTCTACGCTGCTGTTGCAGGCTGTCTGGTTTATGCGGTCCTCGGGCGCAGTCGGTTTGCGATCATCTCACCGACCTCTTCGTCCGCAGCGATATTGGCTGCCATGCTGGTCGCGCTGGTCCCTGAGCCCGGACAAAAAATGCTGCTGGTTGCCGTGGTGGTGTTTTTTGTCGGGCTGTTGTTTCTGGCAGCAGGCCTGCTGAAACTCGGTGCGCTCTCCAGCGTGATTTCTAGGCCGGTGCTGCGCGGGTTCACCTTTGGCCTCGCCATACTGATTACCTTGAAACAGTTCCCAGTGATTTCAGGGGTGTCAACCACAGGGGCCGGCACTTTTGAGGCGATCTGGCGCATCATGACCAACCCGGGTCAGTGGAATACATGTAGCATTTTGGTTGCGGCCGCAGCTCTGGCCTTTCTATTGGCCACGCGGCGGATTCCACAATTGCCGGCAAGCCTCGTCGTACTGGCACTTATTATCCCCGTTTCAATACTGCTTAATCTGCAGGAAAAAGGCGTTGCTATCGTTGGATCAATCGATCTGTCGGGGATATGGGGCAGCTTCACGGCGATCTCGTTTGATGAACTTTCCCACGTGGCGCGCTTTGCACCACCTTTGGTACTGATCCTGTTTGCGGAATCCTGGGGTACAATACGAGGATTGTCGCTCAGGCATGGTGAGATTGTCGATGCGAACAGCGAGCTAAAAACGCTTGGCATCGCAAACCTTGCCAGTGCCGCTTTGCAGGGAATGCCGGTAGGTGCCGGGTTTTCCGCAGGGGCCGCCAGTGAGGCAGCCAACCCGCAGACGCGGTTTGCTTCCGCGGTTGCTGCCGTTGGACTGGCAATCTTCTGTCTGGTAGCGTCCACATGGTTTGCTTACATTCCGCAAGCGGCACTTTCCGCAATCATCATTGTCGCCCTGCTCCATGCACTTGATCCCTCTCCGCTGATCAGGTTGTGGCGCTTGAAACACGACCTTATCCTTGCTCTTGGTGCAACGGCGGGCGTGCTGTTTTTTGGTGTTCTGGATGGCATGTTAGCGGCCATCGTGCTGTCGTTTGCCGTATTCCTGCGTCGACTATCATCACCCCTTGTCATGGTTCTGGGTCGGCTAGGCAGTAGCCATAATTTCGTAGACTTGAAACGGCACCCGGATGCCGAGGCTCCGGCGGGCATTATGGTTTTGCGCCCGGCACAGCCACTATTTTTTGGCAATGCAGAACCGATTTTTGCCGACATCACGCGATTGATTCTTGCAAATCCAGACACAAAGATTGCCATTGTCAGTCTGGAAGAAACATTTGAGCTTGATACGACAGCACTTGATGCGTTGCTGGAGTTCGATGCCAACCTGCGCAAGCGCAATATCACCATTCGTTATGCCCGAATGCATGACGCGGTGCGTGACATGCTGGCACGTGGTGGCGGTGAGGATTTATTACGCCGTGCAAATTATAGTGTCGACGATGCTGTTACTGCTTTGGAAAAAACAAGGGAGCAGACATGACACATATTTATGAACCCCGCCTCACCCGTACGGAGATTACAAAATTGCGACCGACCCAGATCACGGTCGGCTTTCGCGAGGTAGAGCTGAAAAGAAAAGAATGGCGGGAAACAGCCCCGACACGGGGCGATGGTTTTCTTGGCCATCATATCGTTCCTGTCGTTGCTGGCCCCAAAGGCAGATTGTTCCTTGTTGATCATCATCATCTTGTCCGTGCGCTGCATGAGGAAGGCGTCGAACATGTCCTGACCAGTGTTGTCAGCAATCTCGCGCACCTGGAGAAAGACGAATTCTGGTCGGTTATGGACCATAAAAATCTGATCTATCCATTTGATGTCGCTGGCCTGAGACGGCACACTGACGACATTCCGAAAAAGGTCGAGGATCTTAAGGACGATCCTTTTAGATCTCTTGCCGGTTATCTACGGATGGCCGGAGGATTTGCCAAAGTCGCAGTTCCGTTTTTGGAATTTGTCTGGGCCGATTTTCTACGACGCCGTATCGGCCTCGATTATGTCAATCGCGCCTTTGATGAGGCCTTGGCGACAGCCATGAAGCTGGCGAAATCGGGTGAGGCACGGCATCTTCCGGGGTGGTGTGGCATTGAGCAATGAGCGGCTTGTTTAGATATCACCGACCCGGTAGTCGGGTTTCCCTTTGTTGCTGCAGCAGGTCACGCCAACGTTTGACGTAGCCATCCACAAAACGCGGTTGAATACCTTCGACGGACATTTTTTCTGCCAATATTTCCAGATCGAAATCCTCTAGACGAGTTCCTGGCGGATAATGTTTCAGCGTATATTTGAAGGTCTCTTCCCAACTGCGCCGCACACCCACGGAAGCGTCTTCGATATGGGGGCGATACCCTTGTATGAGTTCTGCCAGGGTCATGTTCATAGAGATCCAGCTTCCAGGGATTTGCGACGATCGATACTTCGGCGGATTAGGGTGGTGACGTTTTTCCGGAGGCCCGCGCCATTCTGTCCACCATCTCGTTGCCCTCGATGCCGGAATGTGCCTTACACCATTCTATCTCAATGGTTGGATGACGCAGGAGAAACCCGTCCAGGTCTTTCCAAAGCTCTGCATCAGGTATCTGCCTTTTTCGTGCCCGCTGATTTGGGTTGATACGTTTCCAGCCATTGCCGCGCCAGATCGCCCGCCAGTGCCGGCATCCTTCGACAACATGCACGGAGTCGGTTCGCACAACAACTTGCCTGCCCTGCGCATGGCCATCCACCCACATTATTGCTTTCATGACGGCCAGCACTTCAAATGTGTTGTTGGTCAGGCCAGCGTCGTTGCCGTGAGCCGAGTGAATGAGTTGTCCTGCTTCATGCACGACAAAGGCCCAGCCACCTGTCTGGGTTGCAGGATCATAAGAGCCATCAGCGTATATTATCAGCGGGTCGAACATGAAGACATTTCGCAAGTTTCTGCCTGCAACAACAGGCAATTTGTGTGATTGCACTTTGGCGCCACCGCCGCAACCGCTGAACACGATTATCTAGCCCTCTTGGCGATGGAACGGATGACGAGTGGAACGGTTACATCTGTCTGCGCCGTCATGAGTGATTTTTTCAAAAGTCCTGAATGAATGGCGCGTCGGAATGGCCTTTGCCATCCATCGCGGGAGGAGCGATTATGACGACAACGATGAACATGGAAAATCTATCAAAATATATCCGCAAAATTGACTTCTGCATGATGTGCACACGCCGTGAGGATGGGCGAATTGCTACCCGGCCCATGAGCAATAATGGTGACGTCGAGTATGACGGGGATTCGTGGTTTTTTACCTACGACGACACGTCAAAAATTTCCGAAATCAACAGGGACCGCAGTGTTACGCTGACCTTTAGCGAGCCGCCCAGTCTGCTTGGCAAACCGGGAATATTCATCTCCATTGACGGCGTCGCTGAAATTATCAGAGATCGCAGCTACTTTGCAGAGCATTGGACAACTGGCCTCGATCACTGGTTTCCTGACGGTATCGAAACGCCCGGACTTACACTTTTGAAGGTCAGTGCCGAGGCGATCCAGTATTGGGACGGCGAGGAAAACGGGAAGATCAATCTCGTTGGTAGCTGATACGCAATGACAGGTGTGGATCGGGAGGCGGAAGTACGACCCGTCGCCGCTTCAACTCAACTTGCGGAGTTGATCGGGCTTGTGGGCAGCCCGCTTTCCTGATTTCTCACTTTCCACGATATATTGCGGATCGTCGGGTGTCGCCTTAACCGGATAATCTTTTATCTTGGTTGCTGATGTCTGTTTTCGGACAACCTTACCCTTGGTTTCACCCTGACTTGTGTTCCAGGCGACCTTATCGCCCTTACTCAAAGACTTCACCATCATCTCGTTTCCTTACGTGATGAGCCGGCAACGAAGTTGCTACCGCTCCCAGGATTGCAAACGGCATGTGTGGCAGGTGGGTTCCTGAATAATTCCGGTCATCGTCATCCGAAGCTTATTCACATATGGAGATGGTAGTCAGCTCACATCCGATGAAACCGGTTTTGACATGCTTTTTCTAACCGATGCCAGATTGAATATCCATGGAAGAAGGCGGGCGGTTAAGAGTGTTTTTGCCTCGGCAATGATGGCGCAGATGATTGCAGTGGCGACAACAATCGGAATGAACGACCGGATATCGAGCAGACCTGCTTGCGCAACATAATAGCCAACGATGACGATCACCGTCTGGTGCGCGATATAATAGGTCATCGTCGATTTGTTGAGATAGGTAACAACGCGGTTCGGACGGCTGGCAATTCTGCCGGCAAATGCCAACAAGGTCATCATTGCGCACCACTGGAAGATCGGCCAGGTGATATTAATCGCTGTCGGCACAATCTCTTGCATGTCTTGCCAGAAATTCAGTGTGTAGAATCCTGTGAGAGCCAACAATGATAGGATTGCAACAGCAAGACTTGTCCAGCGCTGACGATCAATTTCCTGCCAAAAACCTTTTTCGTTGACCAGCAGGGAGCCAGCCATGAACATCGAAAAGTAGACGGCATGGGCGTAAAAATCGGTGGTTATCACCAGTGTCACGCCAAACACCGGGTAAAGGCAAACTCTGAGAGCCATCAGAAGCAATACCGGGAAAATGAACAGTCCCTTGCCTCGCAGTCGGTTGGCCAGAGATGCTGATATGTCGGGCCAATGTCGCTGTATGTTCGGTTGCAGTACGGACCAGGCAAACATGTAAATCCAGAGATAAGCGAGAAACCACATGTGTTCCAGCGTCACGCCCGATTGGATGTAGTGTACCCAGAATTCCCAGTACGACAGATCAGGGAACGGATTATGCGGTGAAAGGAAAATCTGCGGCGGAACAACAAGCAGGACCCCCAGAATGAATGGCGGCAATAATTGTCTGCTGCGGGTGCTGCGAACTTCAGCGACTGACCGTCTACGCAGCAATGATGCTGTGACCAATCCTGAAATGAAAAACAGCAAGCTCATGCGCCATGGGTGAGAGGCGATTTCAACAAGGTCCACCAGTCGGCTGCTCTCGACGGAGTTGAGCCACCAGTCCTTTGTCCCGTAGATGAGGCTGGTGTGGTAGATGATGATCGTGCCGAAGCAGAAGACGCGCAACGCATCGATGTCGTGACGTCGCCCGCCCGTTAAATCACTTGTCATAGATTTCGCTCCCCAGCCGAGCGGTATACAACCATAGCAAGATTTATGGGGTGTTAATGCCGTCGGCTCGATTGGAGTGATCGATCAAATCGTTCTAACCGTTTTTTATTGCTTCAAGCGTCATTTTGAAGCGTTTGTCTGCCCGTCGCGAGAGACTGCTTGCTTCAACATCTCTGCGTCTTCGGATGAAATTTCGTCTGGCTTGAACGTTACGTTTTTGACGTCGTTGCCGGAGAAGTAGCTGTAGAACATCAGTGCTGAAAGGTAGCTGCCGTAGATTGA
The DNA here is from genome assembly GCF_024810055.1 of Rhizobium sp. BIGb0125. Lineage (NCBI taxonomy): Bacteria > Pseudomonadati > Pseudomonadota > Alphaproteobacteria > Hyphomicrobiales > Rhizobiaceae > Rhizobium > Rhizobium sp. BIGb0125. The sequence goes on along the minus strand of NZ_JANUDV010000006.1, from coordinate 201,900 downwards.
AGGATGGTTGCAATCATCATAGAGGCTGAAGCGCAGAGGCTGGCTTTGCAGCGCTTCCCAGACCAAACCGACATTCACCAGATCTACCCCAGTCAAGGCCGCAAGGCGAGCGTGCTGTTCCTGAATGTTGGTATGCATATTGGCATACCCTGATGGCGCAAACGCCTTTGCCTCTGCCGTCGGCATACCAGCATTCTTTACACATCGGTCGGTGTAACGCCAGGTGACGAACATGGCCGGAATGGATCCATGGTCCTGGACTTGTCTGATCAGGTTTGTGGCATCTTGCCATGCCTGAGGGGACTGTTCTGCGCTGTATTGATCACTGCTGAGCACCTGCAGTACGACATGATCCCATTTTTGCGATAGCAACTCTTGGGTGTGCTCATTCTTGAGGTGAAAACCCAGACTGACGCCGGGATTTGCAGCCATTTCGATATGAAGCTTTTTGGTGTAGCCAGCGGAGTCGGCAATGGTGCGTACCATCGCGGGCATATTGTGGTAAAATGTCCGACTGTTTCCGATGAAGAGCGCCGATTGTTCCGGCCTGTCATCGAAGTAGTCTTCAACCAAAAACATTCCCTGACGCAAGAACCCGTTGAACGGTGGAAGGAAGAGAAGGCAAACAAGCAAAATTGCCAGCAATGCGCTTTTTCTTGTGATCTTCGGCACCCGTCACTCCTTGTCAGTTTCCAGTGCGGGACAATTTGCGGTGAAAGCGTAAAGGATAGGTTGCGTCACCAACCCAAAAAATCTTTAACCGACATGTTTGAGACCATCCATGATGGCACATCGCGGATAATGTTTGCGGATCGCCACCATCACGACACCGGTCGTGATGGCTTTTTGTATTGACGTATCGCAGCCCCGATCATTCGGAAAATTTGAAGACTGATCCGCTCTGCGGTTTTGCTGGAGCTTGCGCAGCAATGCGCATGCCGGTGGCTGTTTCGAATTCTTGCGTGAAAGTCTGGCGCGCCTTGTCATCGAGGCCAAGTGTTTTCATCCCCGCGATGAGCCGTGCCGCCGGTTTATCCTTTGCAAGGAAAGCCTGTTGCAGGTCCGGCCGCCCGCTCAATACGGAACCGTCGGCTTCAGCGCCTGTCAGGTCAATTGCCCCACATTCTGCAAGCTTTGTTGCAGACGGCTGTTTCCCAAAATCACTATAGCATTGTTCGATTGCCTCGATTGCGCCGACGATGCCAGTCTCTATGTAGATCTGCATGAAGCGTTCCCTACCCAACCGTGCAGCTGCTGAAACGCTGCCGTTTTCTGCCGGCAACGTGACCGGTTTGACCACCGGTGTGCTTTCTGCTTCTGCGATAGTGGGCACTGCCTTTGCTTCACCACAGGTACGATCAGCAAGAACCCGTGCCTGCTGGTTGGCCTTTACGACGCCGATGCGGTTGCCGGTTGCTAGTTCATTGACCACCAGCACCTCCCCCTTGTTTGTAAAGACACGGATCACGGCTGCGCAAGGCGTGGCGTCACCGACGCGCTGGCGCCATTCAAGCTTCGCACCATAGGGTTGGCGTGCCTTGGGACTGATCTCGAACATGTCGTCACGTTCCAACGGCGTCTTACCACCCATAGGCAGGTAGAACACGCCAACCAGCCCTTCGACATATTGCAGCACGGCCCGAACATTTCCGGGGCCGGTGCATTCCCGAATAAAGGCATCATCCCCCTCTTCAGTCACCGGGCAGGCAAGGGTTTCAGAATAGGTCGACCGGAATTCGGCGGCGTGTGATGTCGACGCGATGCAAATGCCAGCCACAAGGCCAAGTGCGGATAATCTCGAAAAAGTCATGGATGTGCTCGCAAAACAGAGGGCAGAGAAAGAGGGGCAGATATTGGCCTGCCCCTTTACACTCAACGATTTTCCAGGATCAGGGGTGGCAGGCTGGAGAACCCATGAAGCAGGCCGAGACGATCTCGATGCGCATGCGCTGCTTTTCCAGTCGCTCGATCGTTGACTTGTCTTCGACGGCGAGTACCCAGTCCGCATCGTTTTCATCTTCGTTCAGGACAAATTGCAATGGCTCTTCATAATTAGGAAAACGGACGGTCATGGCCTGCGTTTTCCACATCAGCATGCCGCTGCTGGAGAAGCTGACATTAATCTCGCGCACAGCACCCTTGCAGACGAGGTCCTTCAGTGGAGCCTTTGATATTCCACTGGTTTCGGCCACGGCAACCGTTGTTTCAAGGAAGTTTTCTGATGCACCCGAAGCGGCCAGCGCGTTGGTGCAACGTAATTCATCTTCCTTTTTTGCCAGCTTTGTCGTCTCGACCTGGCAAGCGCTATGGACGGCAGAGAACGCGTTACCGCTCAACTTGGAAGGTAGATCGCTGCATAGTTCGCGTGCCACTTTGGCCTGTTCAGTACCTGGTTCCACGGAGGCGAACGCAGTGGTCACCTTCTCGAGGGCTGCAGTTGTCTGCTTTTCGTCGAGTGTTGTGCGGACAGCCTCACATTTTTCACGCACTGTCGTGCGCTGGTCTTCACCGAGATTACGAAGGTATCCGAGCTGATCGCAAAGGTCGCCGATCTGTTTGGCAGCGTCCGGTTTTTCCAACGAATAGGACGCGACCTGATCATCAATGTCCTTCATGGCAATGGACAGAATTTCCTGACGTCGGGCATCCAGAGGGCTACCGAAGAAACGGTCCGACAGGTTGGATTGGCCATAACCAAGACGCACTTTTTCCGGGTCGGGCTGGAGATTTTTTGTGTCAACCAGCGTTTCGACCGTTGCAGGAAGTGCACGCAGACGGGCCTGTTCGGCGCGCAATGTCTCAATGAATTGCTGGCTCTTCTGGATTTCAGCCCACTGCGATGCCAGACGCTGAGAATAGTCCTTGTGAATGGCTTTGCAACCCGGCGCATCCTCCAGGAATTTCTCTGCCATGTCGCGCGTCCAGTAATCGAAAGGAACGGCGGTTGCGAGCTGAAGCTTGTCGAATTCGAAATAGTTATAGGCAAAGTTGAGGTTGGTAAAACGCTGACACATCAGGCCCGCGTCGCTGTTACCGAGAACGGTGGCCGGGCTGGCACCGCTGTCGGCCAGGCGATCGGCCGTCTTTTGCAGCATCGTCACCATGTCCCGAAAACCGTTGTTGTCAGCGGAGGAACGCAGGGTGTTGGACAGGGCAGCATCAACACGTTCGCTCAACGCCTTGCGCTCTGCGTCCGTGGAGATCGGCATCGCCGTCAGTTCGTCTGATAGTGTTGTTCTGTAGCGTGTCCAGAACTCGGAGATCGACGTGCTATAACGTTGTGAATAGGTCGTCTGATCGAGTTCCGGCAGGGCGTAAACGATAGGCGGGAAACGTGTGGCATCCGCAACCTTGGCCGCGATCTCTTCATCCGGTTTGCTGGTATCGAGCAGAGCAAACAACTGGTCGAAGCGATCCCGTGGACTGTCTGAACGGCTAACTGCAAAAGTCGAGCAATCCGATTGTGGAGCGCCCTTCATCCAGATTGCCCGGATCGTATCGCCGTCGGCTGCCACATCAAGTCTTGGGTTGCCGTTGGCATCGTGAAGCTGCATGCCGTTGGCGGTCTTGCGCTCGGTCAAGTCGAGCCAGTTCACGTGGCTGGAGCCGCGCTGCTGGTAATAGACGGTAACCGCAATGTCACCGGACAGGTCTTTGCGGATATTCCAGTTGGTAGTGTAGTCGGTCTGGCCGCAATTGAATGCGCCGGAATAATAAATCTTCTGCGCCTGTTGGGCACTGGCCGGGGTCGTGCCCATCAGCGCGCTGGCGGTGAGTGCCGCCGCTAGGAGATATCGCATGATGTATCTTTCAGGATTGCAATGGTGATAAAAGAGGAAAGGCATCAGCGAGCAGATGCGGCCCATCCGTCACTGGCTTTGACCATTCTGATCGGAGTTGTGATGTCGCGGCCTTCTTTACCGAACAGACCGCCTTTTGCGGTGTAACGGACGTCGCAGACATAGGCCTTCTCACCACTTTCCTTGCAGCCGATTTTCTCGAGATCTGTTATCTGGATCGACATCATCTCACTGACCGGGTTGGCACCACCGGGAAGTCCTGCGCTCAAGCCCGCAGTCAGGTTCTTCATCTGGTTCTGTTCTGCCTCGATTGCGCCGTTCAGCGCCTTGCTGATGTCGCTCGCAGACGGCTCCCCAGAGCATGAGGCGAGCAGCAAGGCGGTGCCGCACAGCATTACAATTCTTCCCGCTGGGATGGTGGTCATCAGTCGCATTTTTTGTCCTGTTTTACCTATGAAAGGTCAGCATGAGATTGCTTACGGCATGACTGTCTCGTTGTCCTTGATCTCTGCCGCTTCTGTGGTTGCAATCGTCATGACGATCGTCGCGTTTGTTGATTAAAATCGGATGCGGGGAAATGGGGACGCCTCTCATGAGACGAAAGAATGCTTGGCCGACGGGCCGATCCCATTTGTTGCCAACCTCCAGGGAGAGGCAGGCTGCGACGGTTCTGGTCGCCCTCGGTCGCCACAATTCCATCCAATTCTTAAACGGCCGAATAATTACGGACGGTAATTTTACCCTGTCGGTTCGCTTTTAAGGTGGCGCTTTTGTCCATGCTCAACAGAGCATTAATGGCAGCATTGATTTTTTGCTTTGTGTTGCCTTCACGGAGAAGCATGGATCGAGTTTGTGTCGGCGAAGCCGTGCTTGCTTCATCCGTGCGTGTCACGGACAATTTTAGGTCTCCCGATTATTGGATATTTTTCGTGCGGCGCTACAATCGTTTGCTAACGAATGTCAATCATAATGCCGTTGAAACAACACGATAATTCATACTCGGCGCATGCAGACATGGGTTCATTCAATTCACTCTCTCAGGACCTTATCGATGCGTGGTTGCAGTCTGACGAAACCACTGGTGTCGATGACCTCTATGCCGGTATCCTCAGCCGGCTGACTATTAAGATGGCGCTTTCGGTCATCACAACAAGCGCAGATGATCCTTACGACTGGCGCTTCCGTCGCGTGAAGGATTTTGGTTTCAAGAGTGGTCTGCTGAATGAAATGAAAAGGCAGTTTCCCGATGCTGCCTTGCGCGACCTCGACCGTCGCTTCATTGATGATGCGATCATCGCAAGCTATTCACGGGCCCTCTGTTCCAAACGTCCGGCCATTGATGTCGTGCGAACAAAACTTCTCGGTGTCCGGATTGGCTACGAGCGCCTTATCCTGCCGCAGAAAGTTGAGGGAAAGCCTGGCTGGTGTCTGAGCCTGATCGAGGGGCGTTTCTTCATTTCGCGTATGCTGGAGGCAAAGACCGACATCACCGATGACAATATTATTCAGCTGTTGATTGAAGGGCAATCCACCAAGGAAATCGCCGAACTGCTTAATCTGTCGCCTAGAACGATCGAACATCGTCTGGACAGACTGAAGGATCGATTTGAAGCACGAAACCTGACGCACCTGGTGGCAAAGATTGTCGCCACGCAGGTTGATCGTCACAGTCATGATGCAAAAGCAGCGGCAAGCTGATCATGAATAGCCTCCCGAACCCGCAAGGCTGACAAGGGCAGAGACGCCCCTGCCCTTGTCAGCTGCAACTGTCATCGCCGCGTCAGGCAACGTATTTTTTGAACCACTCTATCGTGCGCTCCCAGGCAAGTTTTGCCGCCTCTTCACCGTAGCGAGGAGTGGAGTCATTATGGAAACCGTGATTGGTGTCCGGATAAATGTAGGCCTCATAGACTTTTCCATTTTCCTTCAAGGCCGCCTCATAGGCCGGCCAACCAGCATTGACGTTATCGTCATGCTGGGCAAATTGCAGCAGCAGCGGTGCTTTTATCTTCGCAACATCAGCCGCCGGAACCTGACGTCCGTAGAACGGCACGGAAGCAGCAAGTTCAGGATACGCGACTGCCGCCGCATTGGATACGCCACCACCATAACAAAAGCCGGTGATGCCGACCTTACCGGTGGTGAGGTCGCTGGCCATCATCCATTCAATGGCGGCAAAGAAGTCGTTCATCAGCTTGGTCGGATCGACCTGCCGCTGCAACTCACGTCCCTTTTCGTCATTGCCCGGGTAGCCGCCAACCGAAGTCAGTCCATCGGGAGCAAGTGCCACAAAACCGGCTTTGGCCACGCGACGGGCAACATCTTCAATGTAGGGGTTCAAGCCCCGATTTTCGTGCACGACCACAATCCCGCCCTTGCGGTCGGTAACCGCTACGCCGTCCTTGGCCGGGCGCACAAGATAACCCCGAACTTCTCCATTACCGTTTGGTGACGTGTAGGTGATGTACTCTGCCACAATATCCGGATCAGTGAAGGCGATCTGTTGGGCCAAAGCATAATTGGGACTGAGTGCTCCCAGAAGGGTGATGGCTGTCATACCGCCGACGGCGAATTTGCCGGCCCGGTCGAGGAATTCTCGTTTTGTAATCCGCCCGTGAGCGTAGAAGTCGTAAAGTTCAAGCAGTTCTTGCGGGAAATCTTTTGCGGTCAGGCGCGTCATGGTACCTCCAGCCAGCTGTTTTACATGGCGAACCATACTCCCCTGCCAGATATAGGGAATTCAACTTTTGGCGAGTGGCGCTCTGACGGTTGGAAGGACGCAGTCAGCAACGCATTATTTCTGCAGTCAGTTCGACTGCTCACCCAAAGTGGGGATGACAACTTTTCGCAAATCGCCCTGATATCGTTCCGCTAAGATTGCACTAGGGGGACACGATGCGCACTCTGATTACAATAGTTTGCTGTTTTTTGATGTCGACGTCTCAGAGGGAGAGATATCCGTATGGTCGATAGACTTAGTGGGCGCGTCAAGCTCTGACGATTGTCGCTGTGCTGACGTTTCCCCGGTGATTGGCAGCCTCTCATTATGTCACTGCCTGCGGCTATCAAACTGATGCGACGTCTTTTTTTAGTCACCAGCTATGCCAGACATGGTCCTTTCTGTTATTCTCAACGCGGTCATCGGTCTTTAAAAATGCAAATAGGGGTACCTACAGTGCGGGATGAGGCGGATTTCTCACAGCATCTGAACTGTGACGTTGAATTGAAGTTGAGTGGCCCGACAGGAAAAGCCATTGATAAAGCCTGTGCCAACGCCTTACGCGCTTTGGCTGATCGGCTGGAAAAGGGCGATTTTGAGGATGGATTGCATCCCGTAACCGATAATTCCGGAAAGCTCATCGGTGCAATTTACATCGATTACGCTCAAGACGCCGAAGTCGGAGCCGATTGAGTTGAGCAACTATGTGCTGGCGTGCATATAGTGCGCCCACATCTGCTCGACAGTGCTGTCACGCCTCGTGTTTCAAAGCATGTTTTACACGCAATATGGTGATGCAAACCGCAACAATGACGACCGGTATCGACACAAGCATGATCATAGGGCTCAGGTGATAACCTGAGTGTTCAAGTGTCTCAAAGACCGTCTTTAGCAGGCTGAGCAGATAGTAGCTGATGGCGATGATCGAGAAACCTTCAACAGCGCGCTGGATCTTGACCTGCGTTGCCGCGCGGTCGGCCATAGCCTGGATTTGCACGGCGTTCTGGTACTCGATTTCGACCTGAATGCGTGTCTGCAACAGGTCGATCATGTGCATTGTTGCGTGTGAAAGCTGCTCTAACCGCACAGCTGTGGCGTGACACGTGCGGACGGCTGGATTGAAACGACGGGCGACAAATACCCCAAAACGCTGGAAACCGGCGACGTGTTGCTCTCGCAGTTCGGAAATCCGCTCTTCAACGATCTTCGCATAGGCCGCTGTTGCCCCGAAGCGCGTACGGGTTTCAGCCGTGGCGGAAATGATTTCAGCAGACAGTAGCGAGATTTCATCCAGCAGCGCCTTATGCTCCGATGTCGAGGTGCTCAAATTCCGGCTGGTCAGATGCACCAGCTTGGCATCGAAATCCACCAGCTGTGGCGAAAGGCGTCTGGCTTCGGGAAGGCCAAGCAGCGCCATGCCGCGATACGTCTCGATTTCGTAGATTCGTCTGGTCATTCGGCCTAGGCGATAGGCATTCAAATCATTGTTGAACAGGATGATGCGGCTGCTTTGGTCGTTATAGACGCGGAAATCGGAGCAAACCTGGGCAGCCCCGTTGCCGATAGACGATGCTGCGGTGTCGCCAAAGCCAAATTTTCTCAAGACAGGGCCAAGTTCGGCTGGCGCCGGGCCCGATACCAGAATGCAGACACGGCAAATAAGTCGGGCATCTGTAAGGCCCGCAACCTCAGCATATTCGCCTGTTGTGGTACCTGATGTTGGCCAGTTTTCACTGCTTTTATCAAGGGGATGAACTCGAGTGACGGTAACAAATTCCGTATGATGCTCGATCTGGGTCTTGAAGGAGCTATCCTCCGTGATCCTTGAGACGTGGTCGTCGACATTGGGCCGTACCCCAGTCGTTTCAGGCATAAATGCGAGATGTTCCACAAAAGCCGGGCCTTCAAAATAGATCGACGGACGAGCGTGTAATTCTGAATTGAAATCGGCGGGCATCCGCTTTTGCTCCGGGCTACCAGTGGAAACGTATATGCTGCTTTAACAATCGTTAAGAACGATAGCGACCAGTGATTGCTGTTGTGACAGTATGTCGCTGTGAGCCGCTTTAATGCGGCGTTGTGTGCCGGTTGCCGTGCCAAATGCGTGTAATCAGGGCGATCGTTCACAATTCGACGACACGCTGTCTTTGTTTTCCGGATTGGATAAGGGGCAATGATGCCTATATGACTGGCAACAATGATGCCGGCGTGACCGGTATTTCTCCAACGTTTTGAAGGCCATATGAAAAAGATCGGATTTTTGTCGTTCGGGCACTGGACGCCCTCCCCTCAGTCGCAAACACGCTCGGCTGCCGACACTCTTTTGCAGTCGATCGACCTTGCTGTAGCCGCCGAAGAACTTGGAGCAGATGGCGCCTATTTCCGCGTTCATCACTTTGCGCGGCAGCTTGCCTCGCCGTTCCCGCTGCTTGCCGCTGTCGGTGCCAGAACCAAGACGGTTGAAATTGGTACTGGCGTCATCGACATGCGCTACGAAAACCCGTTTTATATGATCGAGGACGCTGGTTCGGCCGATCTGATCTCCGGCGGACGCCTGCAATTGGGCATCAGCCGTGGTTCGCCTGAACAGGTTATCGACGGTTGGCGGTATTTTGGCTATCGCCCGGCAGAAGGCCAGACAGAAGAAGACATGGCGCGCCAGCACACCGAAGTTTTCCTTGATCTCCTTGAGGGCGACGGATTTGCGCAACCCAACCCAAGACCGATGTTCCCCAACCCTCCCGGTCTGTTGCGGCTGGAACCACATTCGGATGGTCTGCGCGAGCGCATCTGGTGGGGCTCAAGCTCCAATGCGACGGCGGAATGGGCCGCAAAACTTGGCATGAACCTGCAAAGTTCGACACTGAAGACCGACGAAACCGGCAAACCGTTTCATGTTCAGCAGGCGGAACAAATCCGCGCGTTCCGTGCTGCCTGGAAAGAAGCTGGTCATGCCCGTGAACCACGCGTCTCGGTCAGCCGCAGCATCTTTGCTCTCGTCAATGATATGGATCGCGCCTATTTCGGTTACGGCAACAAGGAAGGCGATACGATCGGTTTTATCGACGATAAGACACGCGCAATCTTCGGTAGAAGTTATGCAGCTGAACCGGAAGCCCTTATCGAACAACTGAAGGCTGACGAGGCTATTTCCGAGGCTGATACGCTGCTTCTGACCGTGCCAAATCAACTGGGTGTCGCCTACAACACACATGTGATTGAAACGATCCTGAAGCAGATTGCTCCAGCACTCGGCTGGCGTTGATTGACGCAACCTTTTGCTACGCCTGTGGGGCGAATTGAGTCGTAGAGTTGAAAGGCCGGTCTCGTAGACCGGCCTTTTGTTTTAATGACGTCGCCTGTGCCGAAACTGCCAGATATGTAAGCAATCTGGGGCGCTTTGAGTTCCGGTTCTAGCCCACCAGATCGCGGTAACCGCGGCGTATTTTCTGGCGTTCAATGCGCAGAAATGCTGCTTTTGCATCAAGCGGACGGTCAAATGTCTCGACCATCGTCTGACCTGCTGCACCGATACGACCCCAATTTCGGATAAGCGAGACTTCTCCGAACAATGTCGGTTGAATGCTCAACATGTAGAAGCGCCGCATGTTTTGCGCCCGGTCGATCCGTTGAAGATGAATGGTATGTCTGTCGGGTTTTTCCATGCCCGGATTGTCGCTGCCGACCCGGATATCGTCCAACGACTAATCTGAATCGATCAGGCATCATTGATTCATGATTTTGATCATTTTCCGGAGCTGTGAGGTGTGTTTGGACGAGATATCCGAGCCGTTTTGAGGGTAACTGGGCAACAGGGACGGATATTGGCTGTAGCTGAGAATCAGTTGGTCGATTTCACGCTCTACAAAACTGATTCGTGACTCGTCTTCGTCATCAAGGTGCCTGATGGCCCCAAGGTTGCGTTTTTAAACAACTTTCATTCGTGGTGCGCACATCATGCAAAAGATGCCAATAGGGCGGCGGCCAATTTGTTAAGATATTGATAAATAGACGCGAAAACCTCTTAACAGGTGTAAACATCTGACGGAGTTGACGTCGCTGATAGGATTTCATTAACCAAGTAGGATTTGACGAAAATGCGGAATCGGTTAACTGTCGGTCGACGGTAAATTACTGACAATCACGAAAAAACCGTCGTGAGGCGAAATGACAACGAACCAACAGCGAATTCAACCAAAAGAATCCTCGGCAATGAAAATTAGCCGACAGGCTCAGCTGTTGTCTGCCCAGCTCCAGTCTATCCGCGAAAGACTGTATGAGCCAGAGATTGAAAAGAGCCTCAAGACATTTACCTCTCGCGAAGTTGCCAGCCTGTTGGGCATCGCTGAATCGACCTTGCGGCAAATGTCGCTCGATGGCGAAGGTGCAATCCCGGACCGGCAGGACAATGGCCGGCGAATTTATACGCTAGCCCAGGTCAATGAGATCCGTGAACACCTTGCGCGTAAGCGTCCAAATGAGGCGTTGGAGTTTCTGCCCCGCCGTCGTGAAGGAGAAAAGCTGCAGGTTATTGCTGTTGCGAACTTCAAGGGCGGTTCGGCAAAAACCACGACAACCCTTCACTTGGCGCACTATCTGGCAATCCAGGGCCTGCGCGTTCTTGCGATTGACCTTGATCCGCAGGCGTCTTTATCAGCGATGTTCGGCTACCAGCCGGAATTTGACGTCGATGAAAACGAGACTGTTTACGCCGCTATTCGTTATGATGAGAAGCGCAGACCCGTTCGTGAGGTGATCCGAAGGACCTATTTCGACGGGATCGACCTCATTCCGGCCAATCTTGAACTCATGGAATATGAGCACGAGACACCTCAGGCGATTGCCGAAGGTTATGGTCGTGGCGACGAGATTTTCTTCCGTCGCTTGTCATCCGTCATTTCGGAAGTTGAGGCAGATTACGATGTTGTGCTGATCGATGCGCCGCCGCAGCTCGGTTATCTGACACTTGGAGCATTGTGCGCGGCAACTGGTCTGTTGATCACTATTCATCCGGCAATGATCGATGTCGCGAGTATGAACCAGTTTCTGGCGATGATGAGCGATCTGATGGGCGTTATAGAAGATCGCGGCGGTACGCTTAGTCACGATTTCATTCGCTATGTCATTACCCGTCACAACCCGAATGATGGGCCGCAGGTGAATGTCGTCACGTTGCTGCGCTCTCTTTTCAAGGAAGATGTGTTGGCGCCGGCTGTTGTGGAAACCACGGCCATTGCGAGTGCCGGTCTGGAAAAAAAGAGCCTCTACGAACTGTCACGAGGCAGTGTCGGGCGCGACACGCTCAATCGTGCGATCGAGTCCGTGGATTCCGTGAACCGTGAAATTTTCCTTCACATCAAAGACGTGTGGGGCAGATAATGGCAAATCCCAAAGAACGAAATCAGCGCATGAAGAGCCTGTTCGCCAATGTCGACACGGCGGCGCTTGCAAAGCATACGCCAGTTTCCGTTGTCGATCATGAAAAGCGACGCGTCGGTTCAACGGCCGTCAAATCCATGGACCGTGCTTTCGTTTCGATCGAGGACGAGAACAAGCGCCTGCACGATCAGTTGTTGTCCGCGGAGTCGATTGTCGAGCTTGATCCGGACCACATTGTGGGATCGTTTGTGAATGATCGCCTGGATATTGAAGGCGATGCAACGTTTCAGGCCTTCGTCGAGGGGATCCGGGATGCGGGGCAGAAGCTGCCTATTCTTGTACGTCCGCTCGCAAACCGTCCAGGCCATTATCAAGCCGCGTACGGACATAGGCGGCTTCGCGCCTGCCAGATTCTGAAACGGCCGGTCAAGGCGATCGTTCGCGATATGAGTGATGAGGAACTTGTCGTTTCTCAGGGCATCGAAAACTCAGAACGTCTGAACCTGTCTTTTATCGAACAGGCGCTGTTTGCCCTTACTCTTCGCGATCGTAAATATTCCAGAGAAGTTATCTCTGATGCGCTGGGTCGGAAAGAGGGCAGAAACCTTGCCTATATTTCGATCCTGACAAACACCGCATCGTTGATCCCGGAAAACATTATCCGGTTGATCGGGCCAGCCTCGTCGATTGGACGCCCGAAGTGGGAAAAGCTGGGGTCTTTCATCAAGGACCGTCGGTTGAATGGAGCGCAGGCCGCCGCGGTTGCCGAACTCACCACATCTCCATCCTGGGCTGCTACTGGAAGCGATCAGCGTTTTTCATTGATTCTTGATGTTCTCGATCAATCAGCGAAGCGCGAACCGGTAGCCGTCGACGTGACGGTGGCCAATGGCGTCGTCATCGCTGCGAAACGTACAGATACATCGACACGGATCTCAATTCCGGACAATCGCCTTCCGGGGCTTTCGGACTGGCTGCTGCAACGGCTACCCGAACTTGTTGCGGAATTTCAGGACCAACAACGAAAGGATTCTGGGATGAGCTAGTCGCCAGAACGGAAAAGGGCCCATCGACTGCAATCGATAGACCCTTAAACCATTGGCCAACGGAACACGAAGCACCGTCAACATTAGCTGTAACGATCTGATTCTAAGACGGACGAACGCGTTAATCAAGTCTCTGTAACTGTCAGAGACCGTTTTTTTGCGTCTAAATTCCGATGGCTTCCTGAAAATCGACCTATTGGGAATGTGATCTTGCGATCGCAGCGGGTAAGCTATGACTGAAGCTTCTGCAGTAGCGTCCTTTAGACGCGTCACTCCTGGGATCGTTGCGAGCGCCCGATTGGCGATGGCAAATGACGTTCCAGACACCACAAAATCCGAAATCGCCCTGCTTTTGAAAAAGGCAGCGCCGGTGCTTGGCATTGATGGAACAACCTATCATGTGATGGATATCCTGCTTGGCCTGTCGCGTGCTGACGACTGGAAGGGTTCAGGTCGGCCGATCGTCGCCATATCCAATGCAAAGCTGGCGGAATACACCATGCGTTCGGAACGCACGGTTATCAGATGCATTCGTCGGCTGGTCGAAGCAGGCATAGCCGCTTACCGCGACAGTTCAACAGGCCGCCGTTTTGTTTATCGCAACGATCAAGGCGAGGTTGTCGCTGGATTTGGCATCGACTTCACGCCGGCGCGTGTAAGAGTTGAAGAGCTGACGCAGGCCGTCACCCGTTACCAGCAGCGACTGGCAATTGAACTTGCGGCAAAGCGCGACATCGCCAGGCTTTCGCGGGCCATTGAGGATATGTGCGTCGCATTTCCCGACGAAACAATCGATGTTCGTGCCGAGCTTGCGGCCATTAGCCTCCTAAAGGTCGATATTGTGGCAAGAGCAAAAGAGACTCAATTGCTGCATGATAGGGTAGTGGAAAGCCTCCCATCCGAGCATATTCCTTTTAATATGACATCCGAGGGTGACATCAGCGTCACTCCTATTATTAATACAACCCTAGAATCTCCACCTGGAAGTAAGAAACAAAAGACACGCTCTAACGAGCGCGAACATAATTCAAACAACGACCGCTACGCGGCCGATTTAGCTTTTGAAAAAAAGCTTTCGGCAAATCCAGCAGTTGAGCAAGAAACTTTTGGTGTGGCCCAGCGGGATGTTGATGCCGTTCAAGGTGAAATTCTTGGCTCCGTATCTGTGGGACTGCTCCAAGCCGCCTGCCCCGAAGCGCAAGCGATGATAGGTACCCAATTCGACTCCTGGGCGACACTTTCTCGTTCGGGTGAGGTGTTGCGGCGAATGATTGGACTGTCAGAAGCAGGTTGGGCGGACGGCAAACAGAAGGTTGGCTCCTATGCTGCCGCGGCAATTCTCGCCACAGTGCTCGAAAAATCCATTCGTGATCCCGAACAAATCAGCAAACCCGGTGGTTATTTCCGAGCGATGATCGATCGTGCCCTTGAAGGGAAACTGAATCTGGAGCGCAGTCTGTTTGGCCTGGCCGATAACCGATACGGCAAAACTCAGAAGTAACAGCTGTAACTTTTGAGGGCTGTGTAAAAACACCGATGTTGCACTCCCCTTCCCGGCTCAGGTTTGAACTTGATATCGGGAGGAACTGGGGCAGCATCCGGATCGATGGTCAGCAGAAGAGTCACATGTCGTTCAACTCGATTGCATGCTTGAAGGGAGGATCTTGAGCAATCAAGAAATGAAATAATTCTCGGCTGAACTGTGTGTGAGTTACAGAGGGCTGAAGGAAGAGGTCGTTTAAAACTTTGTCGCGGTGATCATAGGGTAAGTGGTGCCCTGTCAAGGTTTTGCGCTAGCTCCTGGATGCCTCACCCGGCAGCGAGTGAGCGGAGGAAAAGTTACAGCTGTTACTTTTCCCATGCGTGCCTTTCGGATGCGACTTACCCGAGACCTCACCGCGCTCATGTTTGAAATGGAGGGCACTTGCCCGACCGCCACTCGAAACGAGTACAACGGAAAGATTTTGCCTGGGCTCTCGCTGCGCATTACTCTCGTATGACCATTGTGAATGACTGCAGTGCCCTACCCTGCTTTCGCGTCTCCTTCTCCCTTGTTATACTTGATGAGCAAATGAGCTAGCGATCTCATCGATGCCGCAGCATCGCAACGGAAACCTGAAGAGTGCTAAAAGGACCGTCGAAAAAAGCACACTCGATAAACCCTTTGTCGCTTTTGATCCTTGAAATTTTGGTACCAGCGTCACTCATTGCTTGCGGTCTAGCGAATGCTTTAATACGTGACAATGAGACCGTTGGCTGGAATAAGGACCACGTGGTGATCTTCACCAATTCCGGCAATATTCCGCGTCGGCTTGATAGACGGCAAGACGACCTGGCTGCTTATGCTGGAACCGCATTGATAAGGGCATGATGCTGGAAAATGCCTATTCCCCTGCCCTCGCCTGCGCCAGCAATTCAGTACGGAAATTTCCTTCTATCTCTCTCTCGGGCATATGTTAGACGCCGAGTTTCCTTTCCAAATCCAAGCATGTTTACGCTCAGCGGAAACACGATGGTGAGATTGAAGTCGCCGAAGCCTCATATTCAACACTTCGCTATCTCAGAATATGTGCTTGAAGCGGAACACTCGCTTCGAGAAATTCCCTCGCATATCAATGACAACCTGCCGGAACACTGATGTTTTTCAAATGTATAACAAACTCCGCCCGCCAGACGCTTATTGCGCTTGCGACAATTTCCATAGGCATTGGCTTGGCAATGCCGGTTCGGGCCGAGAATGTCGCCACGTCCTGGCCGCAGGCTCAGAGTGATCTCGCAGCAGATCCCGATGTCCAGTTTGGCGTGCTTGCAAACGGTATGCGATTTGCCATCAAGCGCAATACTACACCACCAAATCAAGCGGCGATCCGCTTTCGTATTGGTTCCGGCTCCCTTGACGAGAATGATAATCAGCAGGGTCTCGCCCACTTTCTTGAGCACATGGCCTTCAAAGGCTCAACAAATGTAGGCGAAGACGAGATGGTGCGTATGCTCCAGCGCAAGGGTCTGGCATTCGGGCCGGATACCAATGCGCACACGTCCTATAGCGAGACGGTCTATTCGCTCGATCTGCCGCAGGTCGACGCCGATACGATTTCGACCGGTTTGAAACTGATGCGTGAAACCGCGAGCGAGTTGAAGCTGAATGCTGCTGCCTTTGACCGGGAACGTGGCGTTATTCTTTCTGAAGAAAGGCTGCGCGATACGCCGCAGTACCGTACTGGTGTGAGTGTTCTCAATTCTTTGCTCGAAGGCCAGCGCGTTACGATGCGCTCGCCAATTGGCAAAACCGAGATCATTCGTAATGCGCCCGTCGATCTGCTGCGAGAATATTATACTGCCAATTATCGTCCTGATAACGCGACCTTGATCGTCGTTGGCGATGTTGATCCCGCAGCTCTGGAGGCCGAAATCCGTGAGCGTTTCAGTGACTGGAAAGCCAGTGGGCCAGAACAACCGGCACCTGATCTTGGTACTTTGAAAAGCAAAGGTGAAACGGTCAATGTCGTTGCGCTTCCGGGAAATATGACGCGCGTGCAGATTGCCTGGACACGTCCATTCGACACGACGAAAGATTCTGTGGCCAAGCGCCGCGATGATCTTATCGAAGATCTTGGCTTTCTGGTTTTGCAACGTCGTCTGAGTGTCATGGCGAGTAGAGCTGATGCGCCCTTCATCAGCGCGAATGCCGGTACGCAAGGCCTGCTGAAATCTGCCCGACTTGCGGTGGTTTCCGCCAGTTCTGAACCCGACAAATGGCAGGCCGCGCTTTCTGCGATAGATCAGGAGCAACGCCGTATTCAGGAGTTTGGTGTCACAGAAGCTGAACTGCAGCGTGAGATTGTTGAGTTCCGCTCGGCCCTGCAAGCCGACGCTGCAGGTGCTGCGACACGAAATTCCACTGCCCTCGCCTCCATGCTGGCTGGTAGTGTTGATGCCGATCAGGTCTTCACATCACCGAAGGACGACCTTTCGCTTTTTGAGACTATAACCAGTGACGTTACGGTTGATGAAGTCAACGCTGCGCTGCGCACTGCATTTACCGGCAATGGTCCGCAGGTCTTGCTCCAGGCAGCAAAAGCCCCTGAAGGTGGCGAAGAAGCCGTACGATCTGCCTATAGCACAACCCGCGCCATTAGCGTTTCCGCACTCGCTGGCGCAGAAGATGTCGTTTGGCCTTACACGTCGTTTGGTGAATCGTCGGCCGTCGTGGAGCGCGAGGCCGTTGAAGATATCGGGCTGACCATGGTGCGTTTTGCCAATGGTGTGCGCCTGACCGTTAAGCCGACAAAGCTGCGGGCCAATGAAGTTCTGGTGCGCGAACATATCAGTGGTGGCAGATCGCAAATCGCGCGTGACCCCTTCCCGCCCCTGTGGGCTTCTCCGGCAGTCATACTGTCTGGCACGGAGGATCTGGATTTTGAAAACATCCAGAAAGCGTTGACTGGAAAGATTTTTGGCGTCGATTTCTCGGTTGGCGATAGTGCCGTACGGTTCGATGGGCGGACACGTACGGAAGATCTGGAGACCCAGTTACAATTGATGGCTGCCTACACATCTCGCCCAGCCTACCGCCCCGAAGTTTTCAAGCGAGTGCAGCAGGCATATCTGAGCAGCCTGGACCAATATGATGCCACCGCTGGAAGCGTTGTGCGCCGGGATTTTGCCGGCTTGGTGCACTCCAACGATCCGCGCTGGGCATTCCCGAGCCGTGAACAATTGTCGTCCGCGACGCTTGGCGATGTCGAGGCGCTGTTCAAACCGCTGGTTTCCAAGGGACCGATTGAAATCACCATCGTCGGTGATGTGACGGTTGATGACGCTATTCGCCTGACTGCCGGTACATTTGGTGCGCTTCCGCAGCGGGCAGAAACCTCACCGCAGAGCGATCAGACGGTCGTGAAGTTTCCCGATGCCAACGATAAGCCTCTGATTTCCACCCATACGGGGAGAGATGACACGGCCGCGATCAGTGTTGGCGTCCCGATCGGTGATCTTTTCTCGGACGTTCCACGTTCCTTCATCGCAGATATCTCAACCCAAATTCTGCAAAACCGGTTGATTGACCAGTTCAGAATTGCCGAGGGTGCGACTTATGGTTTGCAAGCCAGTGCTGAACTGTCGCGAGATTTACCGGGATATGGCTTCGGTTATATTTCTCTTGAGACGACGCCCGAAAAGGTTGGCAGTTTTTACACGCTGCTGGACAAGGTTGCTGCCGATCTGCGCACCAATCCCGTATCTGACGACGAACTGGCAAGGGCGCGGGAGCCCGCAGTTGAGACGCTCAAACACCAGCAGCAGACCAATGACTTCTGGGCATTTTATCTGCAGCAAGCGCAGACCGACCCACGCCGGTTGGAACTTATCCGCCACACCATGGACGGCTATGGCAAGGTAACGGCGGATCAGGTTCGTGAGTTTGCTCAGAAATATTTCCAAACGGGACACTTGTGGAAGTGGGAAGTTTTGCCTGCCGGCGTAAGGTGATGTTGAGAATGGCGGTCATTGTCGAAATGGCCGCCATTTTTTTTATGGCTGCAGCATCTGGAATGGTGTTTTGGCTGAACGCGTGCGCCGATCTTTGGTACAAATTTCTCGGGACGGAACACGCTTCTGACTGCAGTTCACAGGACTATTGTGGCGGTTGCGAGCCCAGATGATTTTGCCAGAAGGACATAAAGTCCCTCAAAAACGCTTCCACTCTTTGCCTGTTCTCCGCAACTTTCAAAATTTCCTGGATCGCTTCTGGCGTTTCCTTCATCACTGGCAGTCGGAAGAACAGCTCTTCATTGAAATTGCTGCTAATGTTGGACAGCACTTTGTGCAGAGCGACCAGCATGTCGTCACCACGATGCGACGCGTGGGCGAGAGCAATTGGCTTGCCGATGATCTGATCGCGACACACCAACCAATCAATCGCGTTCTTCAAGCCACCTGGAATGTCTCGGATATATTCCGGGCTGGAGATCAGCAGACCGTCATTGTGGGCGATCAAATGTATGAAAACTTGAACTCTGTCGGGCAGACTGGGGCATTCAAGGTCAGGTGGGAACTTCGTCAAACTCCCAATACCGTCAAAAACAGCGATAGCAATGCCATTGGGGGAGGCGGCTTTTATTGCCATTAACAGAACCGTGTCCGTGGACTCTTGGCGGGTGCCGCCGGAAATTGCGACTATGTTCATGGCCACAAAGCGTGGGGAAGTGGCCGTTGCAATTGATAGCTCGGAGTTGTCCGATCGGTAGCACTAGGGATTGGCTTGCCACTTCAGTTTGGAACCTCTTGGCATGGTGGGGGTTCGGTATACTCCAGCCCTAATTACCCGACACTATCTTGCTTCGAAAATTTTGCCGAAAAAAAGCTGCCAAGCGGCTGGCTGAGATGGAAAACCAGCGCCGAACGAAGCAAGAAAAAACGGATCCAACCCGATAAGCAGGGAGATCATATGCCAACATTTTACTTGAAAATATCAGACGGACTTGAAGTTCAAACGCCGATTGATGTCCCCAATGCGCATGAGGCTCTGAACGCCGCGTTGAATGCTTTATCGCAGTTCGCATGCAGCCATTTCCCACCGCCGGAACAGATTGTCATAACTGTAATGGATGCTGAGAAAGCGCTGATTGCGAGGATGAGTTTTTCCTTTAAGATTGAGTACGCGCCCGGTCTGGGAGTGTGACGCGAGAAATATAAATGCGTTACAGGATCCGCGCTGCACGCCCGTTTCGTCGTGTGGCATTGTTGTAGTAACTTGAAGCTTGCTGGACCGACCGATGTTTGGACTGCTCCATGGCTTCGGGCAAAGGAATACCTCTATTGGCAGCTTCGGTCAGATAGCCGGAACGCAAACCATGTGCTGAGATTTCTGTAGGATCCAGTCCGGCCATCACAGCGCGTTGTTTGATGATGGCATTGATGGACTGCGGATCAAGGGCACGCCGTGATACCGTTCCCCACCTGCCAATCGACCGGAACACACTTCCACTTTCAATTTTCGCAGCGGCCAGCCATGCATTTAATGCTTCCACCGGCAGCCCCGTGAGATAGACGATGTCATCGCTTTCGCCGCTGGTGGTTTTGGTGCGGCCAAGATGGATGGCGAGAGAGGGTAGGGAGCTGCCATCTTCCTCTGTGACAGGAGGCTCGGCGATCAATTGCTGGCAGCGCAGGGTGGCAACTTCGCTGCGGCGACGACCACCTGAGGCAAAGGCAAGCATGAGGATAGCCCGGTCACGGAGATCCCGCAGACTTTCACCTCCACACGTCTCCAGCAGTTTTGATAGCACATCAGCTGTAACAGCCTTGGCGCTTTTGCGTTTACGCATTTGTGGTGTCGCGCGAACGGCCAACCGTATGGCCGACTTAAGCGCAGGGGAGGTGAAGGCACCGCTGTTGCCGCGCCATTTTGTTAATGTCGACCATGACGCCAGTCTCCGACGTACAGTGTCCGGTGCGTGTGGGCCCGTTGCGCGCAGAAACCCTTGGTCGCGCAGACTTTGGGAAACCCGTTCCGGCATGCCATGGTCGGGATCGGCCATGCGCTTTTCCGGATCCCATAGATGGTGAGCAACAAACTTGAGAAGCAATGCCTCTGGCGTAGGCCAGGGTAGGGGGCTGCCGGTTGAAGCTAATGACCAGGCTTCGAGATAAGCGAGATCAGACGTAAGCGCCCGTAGCGTATTGTCTCCCATGCCCTGGTTGACGAGATGCCGCAAAGTTTCGACATCCTGATCCGTCAGAAGCTCTGCGAGTTCGTCGCGACGCTCGATCGGCAGAACGGCTGCAATCGTGTCGAGTTCTTCTGCTCGAAGCTGGACAGCGGTTTTTTCCGGTCGTGACATTTAGGGCTCCTGCTCCGGGTTACGCTCGCACTTTCGAGACCCATGATGAGGGTTATTTTCGACGATTTGTCATAACAGATCAACTCACCTGCGGAATGTGACGCCAAGTCTGTCACCGGTTCATTATTCAGACGAAGCTCGAATAAGCTCAACCAACCACGTGCCGCAGAGTGTTTTTCATACATTTCACCATCAGTGGAGAACATCTCGTGATCTCAGGGTCATGCTAAAGGCGTTCAATTTCGGCCGGAGAATGACCCTGTGCGCGTTTCTATGCTCTAGACAGGCAATTCCTCATCCTGGCCGTCTCTGCGTCTGTGCGGCCGAATTTGACGTTTTTTGCATGCGGCTGATGATCTTTGTTGGGCGTATAGGTGGTCTTCATGGACTAACTGGAATAGGAGCCCATGAAATGATCAACGATTGCTGGATATCTGGTGGTAATCGGTCTGCTAGTGTGAAGGCTCGTCATTTCCGACCTTCAGCATAAGGAGGTAGTCCTGATGACGATCGGCAAGGGTAGGGGACCCCAGAGTGACGGAAATGATTGAATTGCCATTTTCGAGTGTCGAGACAGCAGCAAGATTGAACACCGATGGCCACAAGGATCCGGACTTTCCACCTATGAACTGAGGGATGGAAAAATCTGGGAGTGCTTTGCGGCTCGAGCCTATGAAGACTGATCGCACGATAAGCCGCCGTGGGTTTGGCCCATTTATTTGAATTCCGTATTTCTCCAAACCCCAGACGCCACAAATCATGCTGTGCCGAAGGCACTCCAGAACGAGCAGCGACAAATCCCGAGCGGTGGAACGTTGCCCTTTGACCGCCAAGCCGTGAGCATTCAGAAAGCGCGATGACTGCATCTGCAGGCGCGCTGCGACTGAATTCATCTCATCAATGAAACTGCTCTGGGCATCCAGCGCGGAAGGCCGGATTTTTTGGCCACTGAGAAGGATTGAGCCAAGCGAACGGGCTATGAGATTGGCCGAAACGTTTGACGACGCCAGAAGAAGATTAGTCAAAGCATGTCGAACGCTTAACCGATCATCTGCGCGTAAATTGTTTCCGGATCCCTCGACAAGATCCTCTGGCAGGACTGATAGCTCCTTTGCCAGGGATATACCGTTTGCGTGACATACAGTCAGCGCGGTCACTGCCGTTAGCAGCTTGGTGATCGACGCTGGTGACACAGGTCTGTCAGCGTTTTTTTCGAACAGCGTGGTCAAGGGACTGTCGAGGCCGCCTGCTAAACGAATGCAGATTGCGCTGATGGCAGATGGACTGACATTGTCGACTACGTCCTGACGTTCGGAACTTTCCATCTCTTCCAACCACGCGCTGCGATCAAAATGCCTGCTGGGGAGCCTACACGAAGTACCATAAATGTCATTAAACGCGATTTAGGGGGACTGTCTGCTCGGCGAGTTGGATTGTGTCGTTGGTGTCGCTCGCCGGCCCTCAGTAGCGAATGCGTTCGGTGTCCACATGGGTTTAGGTGCGTCATTTCGTTTATGTGAATCTCCGCAATAATGCCGCTTGAGCGGGCAGAATGAGCCAGTTTAAACCTGTGCCCGGCATGACTAGGCCGCGAGGCTTGCTGCGGTCATATTGGTTCCCCACCTCGATTGCATTGCTTTCGTGGATGTGGCCTGCGGCAGCCTGCCGCTCGCTCAAACCGGAATGGAGAATGTCCAACCAACTGGATTGACCCGACGGGGCTGTCGTCAGCAATGCGAGGAGTGACATCGAGAGCGCCCAAAGAGGCATCTAGCGCCCAATTCGAAAGCCATGGCGAAGGCGTTGGGCCAGTCATTGGCCGGACGCTACATTGACCTTCGCGTGGTAACTGCCTGGAAATCATGTCGCAGCAACTCGGTTTCCTGAACTGGAATACCTGTAGAGCACTGCTGGAAGAGAAGATGACAGTGAGCTCGACTATCTTCGTGCACCAAGGCAGTCAGCATGAGGCTGCTCTATTTTACAAAACTGCGTTTCGCGCAAAAGTTTTGAGAAAGCCCTCATCAGGGTGAATTGATTGCGGTCGATATCATGTTGCATGGTCTGGGCGTAAGTGCGGTCGGTTCAAATCTGCTACCTGAAGCCCAGCCGTGGCGCGCTGGCCCTTTCTTTCCGAACGCGCCGGGATTGTAAGTTCGGTCACAGGGCTTGATGTGAAAAATGCCGCGTCGGTGGTTGCGGCCACAAAAGCCGCCGGCGCCACCGAACGTGATGGGCTGTAAATAGATAATGAACGCTACACGCTGGCCGTGATCTTCGATCACTTCGGGCACCTGTGGTCGATTATGGAGCGCGATAAGTCGAACGGGCGAGTGGCGGCATAATTTGTTTACATGCAGCCGGTCACGTGGTGCGACAGATTTTCCGACAAGGCGGCTGGCAGAGTTGGTTTCTAGATAATCCCTATTAGTTCTCACGGCGATGTAATCGACGTCGCCAGCTTTTGCCAAAACTCTCATGTCTCTCATCTTGAGACGGAAATTGGCAATACACAGGAGCCATTACGACGGGGAAGATGGTCGAAATCAGCAATCTGCGACTCCAGATCGTCTAGTATCGATAAGCAGTACTTATCGATGGTTAACCGCCCAACCCACAGTCATACCATGTGAGGAACACTAACTTTCCGATAGAGTTCCTATAACAAATCATTTACCATGATTTCAATGGCTTACGATCTTGCGAAAATCAGCATGACAGCGCTTTTGGAGCCGGCTTTTCGGGCGGGGATCGAACTGGCTCGTCTGGACGAGCGCATCGCCCGCTCGCCTGTCGGCGGTGGCTGGATCGAGCGATCCCAATTCACCGACGCCTGCGCCTCGCTGTGGATCGACGGCGAACTCGTCCATCTCGAAGACCTCGTCCTCCATGATGACACCCGCGATATTCGCACACCCACCCACGAGCTGACAATCGCCCGCGACGTTCTGCGCAGCCGCCGGCGCATTGCCGCCCATCTCCCCGGCTGGGCGTTATCGGCAGAGGGTATCCGAACTTTGCGACAGACGTGGGACATCAATCCGGTCGGCGCGGAGGTGGAGGAGCCGGCCGGCGTCGTTCGGCCAGCGGTCGCCATCGATCCGGAAGGGGAGGGGGACGATGGTGATGACGCGGAGAATTTACCCGGCGTCGACTATGCCGCCATCGATGCGCTGCTCGCCCGATCGGACGCGGCGATCGAAAGTGCTACTCGGCCAAGCCGTGCCGGCGCGCGAGAAAAAGATCCGTTGGTCTATGATCTCGACTGGGACGAGGATTCCAGGCTCGACGAATGGCGGGGCGTGGTGCGCCAGGCGGAAAACTTGCCAGCGATGCTCCAGGCCATCGTCGTCCTGGATGCCTGGAACGAGCTGTCCGTCCTTCAGCACGCGCCCTGGCTTGGCCGGCTACTGGCCGCCTCGATCTTGCGCCAGGCCGGCGTTACCACCGGCGCCCATCTTGCCGCCATCAATACCGGCCTGAAAACCATTCCCGTCGACCGGCGTCGGCACCGCGATCGGGAAACCCGGCTGCTGGCCATCGCCCACGGACTGATCGCGGCCGCGGAGATCGGGCTCAAGGAGTATGACAGGCTGACGCTGGCGAAGACGATGATGGACCGAAAACTTGAAGGACGGCGAACCTCCTCAAGATTGCCGGAGCTGGTTGATCTGGTGATGGCGAAGCCGCTGGTGTCAGCCAAGATGGTGGCGAAGACGCTGGACGTCACTCCACAGGCGGCGCGGCGGATTGTTTTGGAGCTGGGTCTGCGGGAGATGACGGGGAGGGGGAGGTTTAGGGCGTGGGGAATCCTTTAGGGGAACCCATGTGCGTGCGAAGGAGCGGATGGCGCCAAACGCCGCCCAAGACACAACCTTGACTAATTAGCAACGTCGTCATGGCCAGAAATGGTTATGAAAGTAGGCTTAGGCTTGCGAGAAGCGGCTTCGGAAACGTCACGCCATGGTCGATCAGGCACCGCTGCGTCAAACGCTCCGCCCACGACGGAAAAGTCTTTGTCATGTTTCGGAGGGTGAGCGCCACGACGCCTGCGCAGACGACAATCGACCCGCTCGATCCGAGCCGGACACCAGGTGCGTCAGTCATCAAGAGATTTATTGCTCGATCGCGTCGACAATGCGGGGGCTAGCCTCAGGTCGAGAGGCTGAACCGCATCATGGTGCTGGTGTTCCGTGATTGCCGCAACGACTCGATTTCTTAAATCATCGTCCTCGAAAGATGCGATCGTCTCTGTGTAGTGAGCGACATCGAGACCCGCGTTAAAAAGGATTGTTGCTACGATAGAGGGCTCGTTGTTCGTCCCCATCCGATTTTGGATGAACGCTAGCTGCCGGTCGTTGTTACCGTATATTAGGCGGCTCGCACCCGCGACGATGTCGGCATTAACCGATGATGTAATCTTCTTGGGAGGCACTCTTCGAAGCTCCGCCAGCAGACCAGGCTTGGTTGCCGCCACAAAAAGGTTTCGCGGACCAACCGGTAGGGCGATAGTAGTCTCAGACCCAGGAAGAGCGTCCCTATGGACGATTACGGGCCGGTCAGAAACGAGCAATTCGTTCGGGGAGGCGGCCAGGTCGATCAAATCCCAGTGCATAGCCGATATGAGCGGTACAATGTCGTCCGATGACAATACCCGCATGATGTTCTGGGTCAGTCTTTCCTGGGCCTCCCGTTTGTACTCGACGAACGCCTGTTCTATTGCGCCGTGATAATCAACCGGTACGTGACGAAGAAGCATTTGCCCGATTCCACCGGCGATCCTTCTGTCGATATCCTGCACTACGCCCTTTAGAAGATTGATCTCGGTCGGCATCCGCATCAGCAAAGACATCATAAAGCGCGCCCAGGCGTCTCGTTCCGCCGGACTGGGTTGGTTTCCAGCGACCATAGCCTCAAGCGCGGTGGAGGCTCTACTATCGACTGGTGACAGAAAGCTACGTTCGACCTCGTAAGACAGCTCTCCAGCAAATCCCTCGATCGCATAGAGTCGATCGATGAAGCCCGTACCTTTGGGGTGCGTTCTCCTCGGCCGGACGATGTTCTTGTAAGGCTTGCTGAACTCGACGAGGCGCCCGTCGGTGCCCGCCCACTTCTTCAGGAAAAATACCGGGAGGAAGTGGTGCCGTAACGGTTCTTGCTTCTGCATCATCTATTTGGCGGAACGAACCCTGCCCGCAGGCCAGACCCGGCGCCGTCAGGACCAACAAACAACTGGACGTTCAACTCGTTCAAAAGATCCAATGGCGGCTCCTTATTGTCGAGCACGATCACCTGAACGGAGGGATCAGTTTTTGCCAGGCTCTCCCAAAAGCTGAGTTCTATCGCTGGAAGGATTTGATCCTTTTCGGCGACCTCGGCGGCTGTCTGACCACTCCGCTGTTTCACCGTCGTCAATGGCGAATCCAAGACAACGAACCCAGAATGGGGCGTCCCATTCTTTTTGCAATACCGAAGGATCGCGATGGTCATGGCGGCGTGCATGACAGCCCGGAATCCTTTGCCGTGTGATCGACGTAGCTTTCCGTTCACCTTGATATCATAACGGTCTTCCTGGAATTCGACACGAACGTCGTCTTTCCAGGACCACTCCTTGAGAACGCCCTCGATCTCCCGGCAAAGGTCCGTGAGGGCCATTGGGTCCAATCCTGCCCAAGTCGACTTCGTGGCAGGTTGGGACAGTTCCTGGTCGAGCCTCGCCTTCAGTTCGGCAAGCCGACTGGCCTCCAGTCGCGCAGCGCGAGCCGACTCAAGCTCGAGGCGCTTCTGCACCAATTCATTAAGTGAGTTCCGTACCGTGGCGCGGGCCGGTGCAAGAGCGCTGTCGAGCTGGTGATCGATGATTTCGAGCGCTTTAGAAGCGGTTTCCTTCTGAACCCTCCAATATTCGTCGCGCTCGACCAAGTCGCGGATAGTGGACTTCAAGTCAGCCTGCAGGCCACGAATCTTTGCAGCCTCCGCGCTTGCTGAAGCATGTACTTCTTCCGCCTTGAACTTGGCGCCTTCGGGATGATGGTGCTCCTGTCCGCCGAAAGCCTGGTCGCACATTGGGCAGACGCTTTCCTGCAGGGCGTCGTAGTAGTGCGCGCTTTCGGCGATGAAGTCGAGGCGCTGGAGATCGGATACATAGCGCTCGTCAAGAAGTCGGTATCGTGTCAGCAATCCGTCGACTGCAGCGATCTGCGTCTCGGATTTCAGGACAAGCTGGTAGTTCTCGGCCCGGCGCTGACGGAGGCGAGATCGCTGACCCGTATTCGCAGCCAAGGCGTCGGACAAGGATCCGATCGTATCTTCGAGCTGGTCGATGGAGCGGTCCTCCTCGCTCTCGACGCGGTCCTTAAGGCGCTCGTTCAACGGCGCAAGCAATTCGTCGATCAAGTCGCGCTGGGCCTGAATGCGTGCGGAAACGGTCTCCCTCGACTCGCGCTGCACGATACCCCGATCGTCCTTCCCGGTCAGAACGTACGAGAACATCCGCTTTTCGGGTGTCTGCGAGAACCCGCTGCGAAGGATTGGAGAACCTTCCGTAATGATCGATTCTTCGTCAACCAGAACGATGGGAAGCAGCGTTCGGATCGATAGCCGCTGCGTCTCGCCGTCGGCATTGGCGCGCACCATTACGTTCTCCGGCATGCCGAACAACGGGAAGACCTTCGATGTCACATCGGGCTGAACCGACTTGCCCTGCCGGCTCCATAGGAGTTTTTCCGCATCCCCTGGCACCAATGCCTGATCATTCGGATTGGCACTCCTTATCTCGAGCAGGACTTCCTCGATCGTCCTAGGATAAGCTCGGACATTTCCGCCCGTGAGATGACGCTCAAGGGTCAGCGGCGCACCTCTCTCGTCCGCGAACTCCAGCCATGCCGTTCCGTAGTCTGAAGCTTCATCAATTATTTTAGTAAGCTCCTTGGCGCCCAACACGTAGTCGATCAGGCGAAGGAGATAGCTCTTCCCGGTGTCGGAGTCGCCCGTCACGACGTTCGGCCCGGGTTCGAAGCGGATGAGCGCATCTTCCAAGCCATCGCCGGTCAGGCGGATTTCGACAATCCTGGCCATCAGAGTTCGAGGTCCTTGATTGCCGACATCGTCTCGAACTCCGCTCCCCAGACGCCCACGCGATCGGTCATGAACTGCTGGAGATCGAAGTTTGAGAACTTGCCGAACTCCTCCGCGAGCCATGCCGATCGCTCGCGAAGAGCTTCGGCGTATGGGGTCTGGAGGAGCTCGACGAACGCGGTAGTTAGCTCCGTTCCTGCGAACAGGATGCCCTGGTCGCTAAGCCGCTTATCGACCAACTCGCGTGAGAACATAAGCTGGAGGCCAGCCTGCACGACGTCGCGTTTGACCACCCACTCGTTGCCTCGGTTGGGCACCGCAGGATGAAGGCTGTCGAATTCATGCGAAGCGTCGCCGGAGTGTACGAGAAGGTAATCATAGCTAATCAGCCGCTGGACGTCGTGGCTTGACGGCCGGCTAGCCGATAGGACGAAGAGAAGGCGGAAGCCGCATTCCATTGGGGTATTGAACAGACGTTGACGCTCGCGCCCAGGCGCCTCTCGAGAACTATCGCTCAGTCGCACCATGTGATTGCTCCCGAGTTGGCCAGATGATGGCAGACACCCTCGCGGTCAAGCGGAGACATGTGCTCTCGGAGAACGTGTCCGTCAATCTGCTGGATCTGGGCGGCCTTTACCGTCGCGCTCAACCGCTCGTAGCCACTAGGCGCAGGCTCGGAGTAGGTGAAGTACAGACCCGTTTCGAAACGTTCGAGCAGATCGTCAAAATAGGCCACGTCGTCCATTTGGTCGCGTGCCAGTTCCTTAAGGCCCTCAGCGCTGTAGAAGGATGCGCGGGATCGAATGAAGAGGAGCGAAGATTTACCGTGCCCTGCGAAGTCCGCCTCCTTCTGAACATCTATGCCAGCCATTTCTCCGATGACGCCGTAGAGCTGCCGGATATATCCTTGTTCACTCCGAGAGATTACAGAAGGCGGTGGCGCCGGCTTCGGCCTGTCGATAAGCGGGCCGCCGAAGACAAACTTGTGGTACTTAGTCTGCGCATGCTCTCCGAGGATCTCTAGCGGCTGCTTCACGCGGACGAATGAAAAGTCCATGGCCTGGACGAACTCTAAGAACTTGCCTTCCAACGCAATCGTCTGCTTCGAGATGATGTTGCCCGCGCAATACTCGCTCCAGTGCTTGACGAGGTAGGCGCCGAGTTTGTTGTGATCGATCAGGTCCTGGAGATCGTTTGTCACGCCTTTGCGTGTCACCAACCAGTACTGCCTGGGGGGTGAAAAATCACCGCGCCACGCGAAGTATAGGACCTTGCCCAATTCGGCTACGGCCTTTCCCGCGCCCAGAGCCGTGCTGTAGCGCTTGCATTGGTACAGATGCCAGTAACGATCGGGAGAACCCGACTCTCCGAACCAGACAACCACGTCACGGCCTTTGTCACCGGAACCACCTCTTTGCTGGACCTCCGTCACGCTTGGCACTTTTTTGGCAAGATAATCGTCCGCCCATTCGAGTACGAAGCGCTCGAAATCGTCGGCGCTGAAGAGAGCCAGGCGATCTATTGGCTTGATCGGCTGCCCCACGGCAGGCGCGAGCAGTCGAGCGTTGACGCCCGCCCACTTAGTTGGTTTATCAAGTTCTTGGAATTCTTCGCCCACAATCGACTCTGGATGGAGTTCAACCTCCAGTGTTCTCGCATGGTGCCGTCGAAACGGCAAGCGAGCCTAAGTATTACTCGGCGGTTTCGCGGGATTGAACCATGCCGGTATGGAGGTTATCGCATTGGCATTTGGCTTTGGCAGTCCATACGCGCATCGGCATCATTTCCGGAAAACGGCTCGGAATTTGCCCGACTGAATTCCGCGCTCGGTTTCGGTGGCTTTATGATTTGGTGACAATGGCAGTGGCTTACTCGTAGGGCAGTTCGCCGAAAAGGCCGATCATCAAATCGTCGTTCAGCCTTGTGAACGGAATTTCGACGTGTTGGCTAGGGTGTCTCGGCTTGGCCGGGCCGTCTTTTGGCGCATTACGAGTGTGACCTTTTACATGCTCACCATTTTCCTTGATGAACGGAAGAATGACAAGCCGCCCGTGGTTAGCCGAGACGATGGTCCCCTCAGCCCATAGGGTACTTTTGTCTTCAGTCTGACTTCCACCGGTCGTCTTTACCTGCCAACCAAGCTGCCCTTGTTCCTCATACCAGAAGACCACGCAATTGCAGACGAGAACCTTCTCGCCTCGTGCAAGTGCTTCGTCCAGTAGTCTGCGAACACTGGCGAGCTGCAGCAGCTTGTTTGCTCGGGGAAGTAGTATCCGACGGATCTCTGCTTTGACTTCGCCCCAATGATCGGTCGGGTTCAAGCCAAACCCGGATGCGATCTTTGACCGCTCAATAAGGAGAGCACCCCTTTTGGACAGGACGCCGTCGATTACATCCCAGACGCCTTTGTAGGACTTGATCATCGCAGTCCGGGCGCTCGGAGCGCCGATCCGGATTCCTGTGACATACGGGAATTCCGCCAGCGCCGCAGCAAGTGCGGCCCGATACTTCTCGGCTTTCGGTTTCAATATCAGCTCGTCCGCTCTGGGAGCTGGCAGAGTCGCATTTCGGCGCCTGGCCTCAGCCAGCATGAGTGCTTCCTCTGATCGCAGGCGCTCCTTCGCCTGAAGAGCTTTCGAAGCCTTCAGCTGAAATGAGCGCCGCAGATGCTCTTCCATCGGTTTTTGTTTGAGGTCGACCGCAAGCTCGGCGTTTACACGCGCGCTCTCGGATGCCGCAATGTTTCCATCCGTATAGCGATCAACTCGCACGCCTCCCGTCGGCGACGGAATTCTTCTTTCACGCCATCTAGGAACGCCGTTCCTATTGACCGCGAGTTCCTCCATAAACCATGCGCCGCTGTACGGTTCGTAAGCAGGCCAGATGGCTAGGATCATATCAAAATCTCGTTTGCTATCGCCCCATTTCATATCGACATCGACCTCGCTTTTCTAGAATTCGTGCCGCCCCGACGGATGTCCCGACAACTCGCTAACGTCTGGCGATCAGACCGCATGAGCAGGGCACTCCCGAACTGTCCATCCTCTGGCGACGAGCTGCCCCCGTTCGTTCGCCGAGAAAACGTCCGACCGCATAGCGAGGCAAAGGAGCTGTGCGGGCCGTGTCATCGCCACGTAGTGAAGCTTCAGGCGCCCCTGGATCCGACTGCCCTCAGCTCCTTTGCCCGCCTTTCCGCCTAATATCCACGGTTTGAGAGCACTCAGGTGATGGTCATGAAAGAAGGAATCCAGAACCAGAGTCGCGGTGTGCGTCTCCCCTTTAACTGAGTGGATGGAGCCAAGACGGATTTTGACTTTGGGATCTACGGCTGGATAAGCAAAGATGTTTGAGGCGACATTGGGCGAGCCAACAGGAAGGTCGTCGAGCTGCTTCCATTCCAAAAACTCGAGAAAATCGCTCGCGCCTAGGGCTTTGCCCACCGTTTCCTCGGCAATGACCCGCAGTATCACGCCAACAAAGTCCTTCCATAGCGGAGGACTAATCGAGCCCACATTCATGATTAGAAAATCGAGAACTTGCCTGTAGCGAACAAGAGCCTCTCCGCTCAGGGCTGTAAGAAGGAACGCGTGCGGATTCCGAGGCTTCATCTCTGAAAAATCATGATCGGCCCGGCGCAAGAGCTCCAGCATGCCTTGGGCGACCGCACGGGCAACGGGTTGGGAAACCCGAGTGCGTTGCGCCTCTCTATAGCCGGACAGAAGGAACTGGCTGAAGGTCGATGGATAAGCCTCTCGACCTGAAATATCCGGGTCATAGGCTGGAGCGTAGTGCCCCATCCACCGCGGTATCCGGTCATCTTCGCCGCGTTTGTGCACCCCCGCAACGGCGGTGAACACGCCGACCGAAAGCTCCTGTTCTGAAAAGGTCTCCCTCAAAAGGGAACCGTACTCTGGAAGCACTGATCGCACCGAACCGTCGTCGAAGAGGAGTATCGTTGGCGGATGGTGCGGTCCGCGTCCGAGACCGACCAGACCTTGTGGTGTCAAACCAAACGGGTTCGCCAAATTTGCAATGCGTCCACCGAACCGGAAACTGTTCGGCAAATCGGCTCGAAAGGCGCCAGGGAAGGTGTCGGTGGCGGCGCCCGTTGTTATTGCGGCAGACTGATAGATCGCCTGGTTGGAATCGCCAAACCGCTGGCGACGGCATGGGTCGCCGCCTTGCATGAAAACCCGGTGGAGCAGCGATGATTGGCTTTCGTCGTTATCTTGCACCTCATCGATGAAGAGCATCGGAAAGCGGGTACGAAGAGAGACTGTCGCGCTCGGCTGCTCATCTAGAAGCATTCCCGCCCAGATAAAGAGTTCGTCATAGCAGAAATAGCCCTCGCGAGAGCTCTCTTCGCAGATGGTGCGCACCGCTGCGTAGGTCGGCGTGTGCTCCCCAAGCGTTGACATCTTACCTCCGCCGAAATCGGCGCGGCTGTAGCGAAGAAAAGAGCGGCCATCGCCATTATTTTTTCTGTCCAAGAAGCTCTTCGTTGCTCGTGGGACCTTGGCCCAACGCCGGCTCAAAGCGATGTCCGTGTCGATCATCTTGATCGGGTTGTTCTTTGAACGAAGGTAGGGGATCGCAAGAAACTCGTTTGCGAACCCGTGTATCGTCCCGATATAGTGGGGATATTGAAGGAGAGCAGCTCCTTCGGGGCATGCGCTCAACCGGTTCGCGATCTCGTCACGAGCCGCATTCGTATGGGAAAGCACGCACATTCCCGAGCGCGACCAACGCCATCGACGCGCCATGATCGCCAGCTTTGCCACCAGCAAAGTGGTTTTGCCGCTTCCAGGGCAGGCCTCTACATCGACACTATCCGTTCGTCTAAGAACAGCCATGCGTGGATCCGTCCCGTCCAGACCTGTAAACGCATGTTTCGGCAGCCCCATAACGCCACAGACCCAATCGACATCATCGACACTGATATTCGGAGGGATGAACACTTACGCTGCTCCCTCGAATGGTGACGTTACGTGCTCCACGGCGTTCAAAAGATAGGACGGGAGCAACCCTCTCAGTCCGTCCGGTGTTAGATTGCCTTTTGCCACGGCGTCAGCGAGAATGCTTGCCAGATACTGGGCCGCAATGGCTTTCGAAACACCATCTTTTGCGAAGCGCGCATACACTTTCGAGCAAAGCTGCTCTTTCGATGGGACTGATCCGGTTATATTGCTTAAGTCGCTTTTTGCCTGTGCGACTTCGGCGTCAAAAGTCTGAGGGGCGGCGAGGAGCGCATCGTCGTTATCGGCCAGATGTGCCGCGATCCAAACATATTCGCTGAGACCGGAGAAGGCTAAATCATACTCCAGCGTCCATTCATTGGCGACAAAGGTTCGAACGCGCTGCCCGCTCGCCCGCGCTTCTATGGCGAGACGTCGTTGCGCGAGCCCTTCTCCAGGAAAATCCCGCTTGGCTCTCCACTTCCGCTTCGATCCTTGAAGCGGAGGGAAGGGGTCTTCTTCCTTCAAGATACCAACCAGCCACGGTGCGCAGTCAGGCATCACATCCATGTCCGTTATACAGCTCACAGGGATGCCGATCTCTCCGTCGACCTCCGGATTCGAGCGTTGTAAGATTCGCGCGAACCGTCCCAAGCCCGTACCCTTCACGTCAATCAAGGAGACCCCGTAGCGCTCGAGGTTCCGGCCCAACAGATCCGCTAGTGTTGGAACAAGTATATTCTCTGCCGGCCCTTCGACCACGATGACGCCGCGAGCAAAAAAGAGGTTTGATTTTGTGACGTCGAGATATCGCTCTAGGAACGGATAGTCGGAATCCGTCAGAAGAGTTTTCCCCTTTGCCAGAAGGAATGCCTTACGATCTTTCAGGAGAGAAATGTTCTGAAGGCTTATTTCTGACGCGAGGTTGGGGCTGTGGGTGGTGACAATGATCTGGATCCTCTGCCCATCCGGTCGAAGCTTTTCGACTTGGCTTTGCAGGAAATCCATCAATCGCAATTGCCGCTGCGGGTGAAGGTGAGCCTCTGGTTCTTCGATGATCAGCAGCGGGAATCCATCCTGCTCGCCGGCGAGAAGCAGGAGTTCGCACGCCATGAACAATATATTGTTGGAACCGAGCCCCCTGCCTAGCGAACCATCCGTAACTCCTGGAGCGTTCGCGATGATATCGAGCTTTTCCAGAACCTGTCTAAGGCGGGCACTGTCTTCGCCATTTCCGTTGACGGAAATGTGGGCCGTCAGCTTGTCCGTCACGAAGGATAACGGCTCCAAAAAGTCGACATCGAGCCGCGCTTTCGTTTTCTTAATCCCCTCATTCTCTTGGAAATGATGGTTCGTGTAATCGGCAAGACCGAGAAGGCTCAGGGTTCTCGGGTCCAGCCCTTCCAACGCATCTTTGTCGAAGGGTGCTCCTTCCGCCGTGATTTCACGCGTGTTCTGCAAGATCTGAGCTAGTCGGGACCCTCGGCCGGCTGAGAGCGCCCGTTCAGCATCCCGTAGTGGGCGCAGATAGGTCGCTGTGAGCAACGCCCGCGCGCCTGGATCGATCACCGGGCCTTCGCCGTCAATTCCCGACCGCCACTCAGTAGCATTATAGCGTCGAGATCCGCCGGGCGCTTCTTGGCGCTTGGCAATCCAGTTGACCTGAAAGAGGGGAGCGCCACCGTTTGAAGGATAGGATAAGTGCTCAACGAAAGCCCCGCGATCGGAGGGGGTGAGATCGGAAAATGTGCAGCAGATCCTGATTTGTTCGGCTCGAGTGCCATCTGCTATTGAGAAATGGAAGTCAGAGGGCTGCACCCGCAAGTATTCCTGATCTCTCGTGCCAAGCACCATGCGAATTGCGTCGACAATTGCGGTCTTGCCGGCATCGTTTTCGCCGACAAGCGCGGTAATCCCGTTGTTCAATTCGAGAACGAGCGCATTCGCTCCCACTCCGAAATGGCGAAAATTAGAGATTTCAAGCTTTGAAAGGAACATGCGACTCACCCCAACAGCCTAAAGCTGACAGGTCGCGCCGGCGAGTCAACCTGAGCGAGCAGATAAATGTTTAAGTTCACGGCGGCGGCGTGGGCTAGCAGCTCTGTTACTCTAAAAATTTAATCGTAGCCCACAGCACGCGCGAGTTATGTATCATGGCACGCGCCTCAGTATCCACCCTTTACAAAATGGTTAACACTCCTCATTTTGAACTGCAATTGTCGCTCGCCCGCACGGCTGAGCCGGTGCTCGGCCAACCCGAGACATTGGGCCAATGGTTGATCGTCGCTGGAGGGATCTTTATGCAAACTACCTTACGCATGGAACTCCATCCGCTCGTCGGCGACTGGCTTACCAATTTTGACAATGCGGGCGATCAAGCGGTGGCAAGATCGCTTCTCGACCAGTTGAAGCTTGTTTCAGCCCGAGAGTTTGAAACACAGCTCACCAAACAATTATCCAAACTGCAAGCCAAGCTCGGGGAAAGGATAGCAGTCTACCCGGTGCGTACTCCACAGCCAAAGGGCGTGATCGGAAACCGTCAGTTCTATGGCTCGGTGGTCGACAGTAGCGCAGCGTCGCGAGATGCGAACCGGCGAAGGCAGTATGGTAGCGAAGATCGTGTGGGCCATACACTTCAAAAGCTGCAAGCTGCCACGAAGCAGCCTTCAGGTAGCTCCCTTATCGAATGCGAGCCCACGATCACGCAACTTAAAACCCAAGGTATCAAACACGTTGTGTTGGTCGATGACGTTTCAGGAAGTGGCGAACGAATTTTGAAGTATTGGAAGAATGAGATGCCGAAAAGCATCAAAAGCCTCCTTTCGTTGAAAAAGCTCAATCTCTGGATCGTGCTTTACGCGATCACACCGGCGGCCCGACATGCAATACAAGTCGCGCTCCCTCATTTCCCAATCGAGGAAAACCTTCTCAGTACTCTCCCACCGTCGGACTTCAACAGGTTATTGACACCGAAGATGGTGGACCTGTGTGACGAATATCCAAGGAATACGCGGGTAGCTGGGCCGCTCGGGTATAAGAATGTCTTTTGTCCGATTGTTTTCGAGCACGGGTGCCCGAACAATGTGCCGCCAATTTTTTGGTTACAGGTGAAAAACTGGCGGCCTCTATTCCCTGGACAATGGGTGCCTGAAGCGCTGCGGGAGTATTTTGATGGCGGATCCCAAGCCCGAGAAATCGAACAGCTCTGGAATGTGAATCAACCCAGTTTGGCGCTTTCACTGATTAACAGCCTTGAAAGTGGGAAGGGTATGACGGACGACCAGAGGCGAGTGATGATTTTCCTTGGTATGCGTTTGAGGGGGAGCGCGCAGGACCAGATCCTGTCGCGCATCCTCCTCAATGCGGACGAGCGTGAGAGCCTGTTGCGAATGGCAGACGAGTATCAATTATATGATGCAGCCACACAACAGGTCACGCAATTGGGGCGTGATTGCGTAACTGCTTATGCAAGAAAATTTCGTCGCCGCATCCCTCGAGGCAAGGTTGCAAAGGAACCTTCTCTCTATTATCCTTCCCAATGTGAAGGGAAATTCCGGAGGTTGGCATAACTGCCAGGTAACACTGGTGGGACCGTGCGGGTTTCGATCCGTGCAATGGGACTCGGAGTCCGATGTCCTGGAAATAGCTTCTTTGAGTACGAGATGGATGATCGCTCCAGACATGTTTTGCTCGTATCTCACTGCTCGACCGACCATCCACCGCGGCGCGCGTGGTGATAGCAATTGACGGCTTTTTCTCTTCACGACTATCTAAGGGTCCTGCGCGTCGAAGGCGCTCCGAGTGATTACATCGAAGCGGTTCGTCGTAACGCTCGACCATTGGCCACCCGCGGTCTTCCCGTGCTGCTAACGCTGGGTCACCTTTCCTTCGTTACGAACATCGACTACCGCTATCTGAACGCAGTAGTGAGACGCACGGTCGATCCTTATCGAGTTTTCTCGATCACCAAGCGGTCCGGCGGGAAGCGCTACATCGTCGTTGCCGATCCAAAGTTAGCCATCGTTCAATCCTGGATTCATCGGCACATCCTGACAGCGTCCGCGGCTCTACAAACGATATCGAGTGCTGCAACTGCGTATGTTCCAGAAAGCAGCCATATCGCAAATGCGTCGAAACACCAGAACGCACCATGGGTTATCAAAGTCGACGTGGCGCGTTTCTTTGAATCCATCTCTGAGCGCCAAGTCTACCACGTTTTTCGCGGGCTGGGTTACCGAGCATTGGTGGCCTTCGCGTTGACCAGGCTTTGCACGCGTGTGTTGGAGACGAAGGACTTTCGTGCCAGAAAAAAGAGTAGGTGGGCAAAGCGAACAGTTTCTCCTGACCGGCCATTAGGGGTTGGTCATCTGCCACAAGGGGCGGCGACAAGCCCAATGCTCGCAAATCTCGTCTGCCGGAACCTAGACAGCTTACTGAGCAAGATCGCTGACGATCGCAATTTGGTCTATACAAGGTACGCTGACGATATCACCATGAGCGGTGAATTCGCAGGCCGAAAGGACGCAGAAAACACAATCAGCGACATAGCTCATTCGCTCGGAAATGTAGGGTTCAGTGCCAACCATCAAAAAACAACTGTCGCGAAAACCGGTGGAAGGAAAATCGTCACCGGCATCTCCATCGAAGGCGACATACTTCGCGTCCCGCGATCCTACAAAGACAAGCTTCGCCAGCATCTGTACTACATAGAGAAGTTTGGGCTCGCCGAGCACTGCACCCGGATTGGACAAGGAAACCATCTCGCCTTCCTGCTCCGCCTCGCGGGACAGATCCGCTATGTCAAACGTGTTGAACCTCTATTGGGCGCTGAAATGCTTAACCGCTTGCGGTTGGCGGTGCCAGAGCTCAATGCGATAGAAGGCCTCGTATCTGAGGCTTACGATACCGGCACCAGCTCTTCTTAGGGTTCGAAGACGGTCAATGCCGCCTCGCCAAAAAACTGAGGAAGAAACGAACGTCAACAGCGAATGGCGTTAGCCTCTCCCGTTGTGCCGCGAATAGCCCACGCTATCAACCATGATCTGTTGGTGGCAATTTGCCAGTCTTGTTGCCAGAACCAGACAAGTCAGCAGACGGCCATTCCGAAAAGTAAGTTGTTGCATGGATTGGAAAATTTGATGCCAAAATGAGGTGCTGAACGACGGGGTCGACGGTTTAATTCGGTTCAACAGACTTACCACGAACCAGCGAGAGGGTTGCCAATCAAGGGTACTGGTTTGAGGTTCCCTTTTTGGTCTCCCACCGAAATCGAGGGAAGCATCTGCTTGGGAGATCGACGAAACCACTTCACCGCGATGCTGGCGAGGTCACCGATCATCGGCAGATTCTGCCAATCTGCGAATCGGGCGGCTGTCGCTTCAGGCTCCGATTGGTAAAAGAACGAGCCCGAATGGTTGAGATCATTGATCGACGACACCATCGCCGAAAGGTGTCGCTGGAACATTTTTGACGGCACGCCAAGCGGATTGGCCGTCTCTGAAAAAGCAGGGGCCATGAAATCGATCGCCCATCCGTCGGCCTCGGTCCAGCAATGGAAGTTTTCGCCGGCGCCGGTGACATAACCGTCGTCGCGGTGATCGGCAAAAAGGAGCATCGATCCATCAAGATTGTAGGCGGCGAGACCGCCTTTGGGCGTCGCTTGTATCTTGTAATGATGTTCAAGGATAAACGCACCGAAGGTGCTGAAGTACATACAGGCATATGCGGGATTGCCGCCTTCGTTGACAACGAGGCTGTTAATGACCCGGTAGATCCTATGATAGTCCGTTTGTTTGATCAGCATGGTAAGGGTGCCTTCAGCGCTCGTTTGGGCTAGCCGTTAGGTCTTCAGTGGCGAGTTTCCAGCTCGTCTATGTCGCCACGGCAATCACCGGGTCATCGACGCTGCGACCGGCTGCTGACAGTCTCGGGAACAGCCAGGCTATGACCGCAGGATCGAGCAAGCCCTGTGCGAACATCGACTCCCAATTGTTGAGAGAATCCTGGGCATAGTCCCGCGCATCTCGATGCTCGCAGATGGCTGCGATCAATTCAGCTTGGTTGGTGGGGATAAAATTCAGGGACCCGACGATCTTTCGCGGCGCGCGCACGAACTTGACCCACTGTTTTCCCAGCCAGTTCAGCACGCCAGTCCGCTTGATCACATTGTCCAGGTGGTATTCGATCGCGGGCCTGTCCGGGTGCGTGAGGGCAACCAGGATTTCGAGGTCTACGATCACGGTTGCATCCATGCCGGAAAACTTCGCTGCGTACAGACGTTCGTCCATGCATGCATCATAGTACGGATGGAGGATGCGCGCTCCCACGGCATGGCCCCTATAGTTCTGGCCACGCTTCAGGTTGCAATCACATGCCGGGACCAGATTCTTGGAGAAGATCGCAAATGCCGGGTGATCTTCCTTTGGTAGAACGTGATCCAGCGTGTGTGCGTGCAAGGAGCCACACATCGAACATGGTAATGCGAGATTGTCCTCGCGGATGTCATCGATGGGGTGGTGGCTGGTGGGCAAATCTTTGTAGTGTTTGCGCAGCCATTTATCCAATGGATCCGGGATCGGGACCTGCACGACCGCCTGCGCGTTCCCCGAGACGCTGTCATACTGCACGTAGCCGTTCTTCAGGGCTTGCCGGCATGCCTGTAAGCCCGGATAACTTCCAAGCCTGTGGTTGTCGACGAGAGCATCGACGCCTGCGATGTCATCGAAAATCGGAAAAGAGATTTTGCGCATCAGCCGATCTTTGCCCGAAGTTCGTTCAGGAATTCCAGCGACAACTCATTGCCGTAGTTTTCGAGGAGCTCATCCCAGGTCATCCCCGATGACTGGATGTTTCTCTCCAGCTCCTTCGCGAGATACGAAGGTTCGTCTTCTCCAAAAACGAAGTAGGAAATTTCTCCGACGTCTGCACCGAACGTCGCAAGGCGC
This sequence comes from Rhizobium sp. BIGb0125, assembly GCF_024810055.1. Classification (NCBI taxonomy): domain Bacteria; kingdom Pseudomonadati; phylum Pseudomonadota; class Alphaproteobacteria; order Hyphomicrobiales; family Rhizobiaceae; genus Rhizobium; species Rhizobium sp. BIGb0125. The sequence continues at coordinate 162,136 of NZ_JANUDV010000006.1, read as the reverse complement.
GGTCTCTGGACTTCGATGCGTCTGTCGGCGTCAGCCCTTAGGATCGAGATCTGCTCCCTGAAAACCTCTCGGAGAAAATACGCAGAGTGCGTCGCGATGATGGCTGCGGACCCGGTCTGCGCCAGCAGGCTGTCCAGGATTGAGACGAAGCGCGCTATGAAGTTCGGGTGCAGATGGGTCTCGGGCTCGTCGAAGAGTAGGAGAGAGCTATTGTCGATTTCCAAGCTCACATAGGCGGCAAACTTGAGAAAAGAGATTTCGCCGCTACTCAGGCGAAGCGCATTGCCATCGGCGAAACGAACCGGATCGCGCCGGGTGTTAAGCGATGCAAACCGTCGGAGTTTTTCCTGTTCGCCGCCCTGGTTCAATGAGCTCAGTGGAATGATGCCGTCGTTTGTCCAGACCCAGATGGACTTCGGGTCTCCCAGCGCTTCGAGTGCATTGAGGAAAATCTGCCATCGGCTGCGATCCTTGATCGCCTGGTTCGACCGGGCGACGCTGACGATCGCTGTGATCAGACCGCCGGCTTTTCGAGTCGGGGTGGATCGCGCCAGGGCATAACGTGAATAGCGAACATATTGCCGGCGTCGCGCCGTGCCCGGAAAGATAGAGAGGGCCTCTTTCGTTGGGGCAAACGCCAGCATTCGGTTGAACTGAGCCCGCTCCCCCGTTTGTGGATCAATCAGGCCGCCGCCTTTTATTGCCCGCTTCGCGATAGTGCTGAGCGCTTGACTTTTCCCAACACCATTTTTCCCGATGATGATCGCCATCCGCTTTGGCAAGAAGCCGGTATGGTCGAAGTTGAATCTGAGCTCGTGCTCGTTTTCAAAAGCCGTGAGTTTGAACGACACGGCGATCGTCGGCGACATTCGACCGATTTCCTCATGGCCGAGACCTCGCAGGATCGGTCCTGCGTTCTTGTAGGCAAAAAAAGCTTCCGCGGTACGCGTTAAGGAATACTGGAAAACCGCAGTGTTCGGTGCGTCGCGCAAAATCGGAGAGTTTGCGGAAAACTCACCCAACGCGACGAGATCGCAGGTTTTCAGCAGGATTTCGCGAGCACCAGCGACGTCTGCATCGGCAACGAGCCCGCGATAGGCATCGAGGTCGGGCAGTAGCGTGAAGAATTTCGGAAAGTCGTCCCCGGGGACCACGGCCTTGTCTGGAGCCGCACTCTTGATGAGATCAGCGCCATTCACCTCGTCATTCGAGCTTTGTAGAAAGCCGATCATGCCAGAAAATTCGGCTGTCAGGCGAGCAGAGTCCCGGCGAACGAAAACATTGATCCGCGTCTTGAAGCGGAAATCGTCGAAACTGTCTCCAGACGGGGTGATCAGAATAGTATTATCTTCGATCGATCGGGCGTCGGAGGGCGTCTGCGAAGAGAAAAAGAGCTTGAACTGTTCTGTCGGAGTGTCCGAAGGCGAGACCATCATATGATTTCCATGTCATTGTCGCGGAATCTACTGATTGCTCGCGTGGCATGCATGATACGTATTTTGGTCGTGCAAGCAAACGAGCCTCGCCCGATGGTAGCAGCCTTGTGCACAGGGCTCGGGGTGAGTAATGCAATCGTTCCGTTCGAACTCTCTTGTGGAACAGGCGGCTTGCAATAGTTCGCCTCACTTTCCCGGCGTTGCAGCGGCTGAGGAGCTGCACTACTATTGAGGGTGCAGCAAAGGGTCCGCATTTCTTTTGCCTGGAGGCGACGTGGATACGCTTTTCAAAGAAGATCTCGAAATTTCGCTTCCGCCGCAATTCTCGATGGCTGGTAAAATCCATGGTGCCTCTGTCAGGAAACTTGGCCATCCCGGCTGCAAGCTGATCGCCTCTGCGAACGAGTTCACTGAAAAGCGAGTTCGGGGACTGTTTCTCCGCACTGCCGATGGACGGCGCGAGGTGGCAGTGATCCCTCGCAAGACCGATGTAGATCTGCCCAGCGACGAGATACTTCGCCATCCGGCAGCTTTGAGCCTGGCGGAGTTCCGAAGAGACACGACCCCAGGTGTCTGGATCAGACCCGCCGCCGCCGATGCCAGCAGCATCCCGTTCGAGCAACTCGAAGCTGGGTGCGCGGAGATACGCGCATCTTGGCGAGGGGCATTCACCTTTGCCGAAGAGCGAATAGTTGGTGATATCCTTGTCCAGCGCGGTCTCAGGAAGCCCCAAATAGGGGCGATACATGCTGCCCTCGGCCATTGGACTGCTTCTTCCGCCCCAGCGACCATCGTCATGCCAACCGGAACTGGCAAGACCGAGACGATGCTAGCGCTGATGGTCGTCGCCGAGGTCGAGCGGCTTCTTGTCGTCGTGCCGAGCGATGCCTTGCGGACGCAGATCTCGGAGAAGTTCCTGAGCCTCGGGGTTCTCAAGGACAGCGGCTGTCTCGCTCCTGAAGCGAAATTACCCGTCGTTGCGACCCTGGAAGAAATCCCCAAGTCGGTTGAGGAGGTCGACGAAATCTTCAGACGGGTCAACGTCGTCGTTACGACGATGGACGCGGTCGCCAAGGCAGGCGGGGAAGTCCAGATGAGGATGGTGGAGCTTGTCAGCCACCTTTTCGTCGACGAAGCGCACCATATCGCCGCCAAGACGTGGCGGGAATTCAGGGCGCAGTTCGCTAACCGCATTGTCCTGCAGTTCACTGCGACGCCGTACCGGACCGACGGACGACGCGTCGATGGCAAGTTCATCTACAACTATCCGCTCGCAAAGGCATTTGCTGAAAGGTACTTCAAGAAAATCCACTTCAAGCCGATTTACGGGCTTGACCGGGACGACGCCGACCTGCGGATCATCCAGGCCGTCAAGGCAGCGATGGTCCAAGACGAGGCAGAGGGCCATGTTCATCTCGCGATGGCGCGCTGCCGGATAATCGATACCGCCGTCAAGCTGCATCGTCTGTATTGCCAGCTTCTGCCGGAGTACAATCCCGTTATCGTTTACAGCAGCCTCTCCTCGAAGGCGAAGATGGAGGCTCTCCGGAAGTTGAGGTCCGGAGAGAGCAGGATCGTGGTCTGCGTAGATATGTTGGGCGAGGGCTTCGACCTTCCCGAACTCAAGATCGCGGCGCTGCATGACAAACATCAGAGCGAAGCCATCACCGTACAGTTTGTCGGGCGGTTCACTAGAACGAGGAAAGACCTTGGCGACGCGACGGTGATCGCCAACGTCGTGGCCGCCGGCATGCGGGACAGCCTTCAGGCCCTCTATAACGAAGACGCCGACTGGAACCATCTGCTCGAAGGCCTCGGAACCCGCAACACCGCCCGCGAAGAGCGGCGGCAGGAAGTGTTCGAGGGTTTCGATCAGCCGCCGACGGATTTTCCGTTGGATCAGGTGACACCTCGCCTCGGCGCGGTCGTCTACGAGACCACTTGCGAACGATGGGATCCAAACAGGATCGTCGATGCCTATGGCCCCGGTTCCATTATCGAAGGTCCGTCGATCAACTACGCCGAGCGGCTCGCGGTCTGGGTTTTGAAAACCGAAGAGAAGCTTAAATGGACGTCTATGAGGCAGCCCGTCAATACCGCATATCATTTGTACGCGTGCCATTGGGACGACGAACGTCAGCTTTTCTATGTCAGCAGTTCGAATCTGAGCGACCTTCACGCGCGGCTGGCCGAAAAAGTTGCCGGGGCCGATGCGAAGCGAATTCGCGGCGACGATGTCTTCAGGGTGCTCGACGGCTACAAGCGCTTGATCCTAAGCCATCTCGGACTTTCGGAAGCCGTCCGGAAGCCGATCAGGTATTCCCAGTTCATGGGCAGCGACATAGCCCCCCAGCTTACCGACGACCCCGCCAATCGCGGCCGGATGAAGACGAACATCTTTGGCCAGGGTTACACGGCAAGTGGCAAGTCAACGATCGGGTGTTCCACGAAGGGTAAGATCTGGTCATACGAGTCCGTTCATGGGTTCGCAGGCTGGATGGAGTGGTGCAAGGTCATCGGTGCGAAGTTGCAGGACTCATCGATCCAGCCCGACGGTATTCTGCGACGGCTAGTTCAGCCCACCAAGCTTACCTCGATGCCTGAAAAGCACGTCGTCGCCATCAATTGGCCAGAGGCGGTCCTCCATGTCGATGACGACCGGGTAGAATTGGTTTTCGGCGACGTCTCGGTTCCGTTCTACGATTGCGAGATCCGCATCCTGTCTCAGGTTCCGGGTACCGAGATCGTTATGAGGGTCGGCGGAGATGACAGATTTGTCGATGTGGCGATGACTATAGATGGCTCCGGTGCGCACTATACTCCGACGGCCGCGAGCGGTGTCCGCATCGGCAAGAAGACAACGGATCTCGTGTTCTGGTTCAAGGACGATCCGCCCCATATCTACTTCGCTGACGGAAACATGCTTCTGGCCTCCGAGCTGCTCAAGCTGCCGGATGACCACGCTCCGGCGTTCGATCCCGAGCGCCTGGTCGTCCGCGACTGGACGGGCGTCGACATCAGGAAGGAGTCGCAGGGGAGGGACAAGGACGCGACCAGCATCCAGCGGCGCGTAATCGACGAACTCCTGCAGAGCGGTGGATTCGATGTCGTCTTCGACGATGACGGGTCCGGTGAATCCGCGGATGTCGTGGCCATCAAGAAGGAGGGCGACGTCATCACGGTGGCGATGTTCCACTGCAAGTACGCGAGCGATGTCACCCCGTCAGCGAGGGTCGGCGATCTCTACGAGGTCTGTGGCCAGACGCAGAAAGCGATCCGGTGGAGGGAACGGCCCGACCTGTTGTTCGCCCGACTTAGAAAGCGCGAGACGGCGACACAGAAGAGATATGGTCTATCGCGGCTGGAGAAGGGCAGCGTTGTCGACCTGATTCAGTGGCACAACCGCTGGAGCGAATTCGACTATCGTTTCGAGATGACCGCTGTCCAACCTGGATACTCGAAATCGGAGGCGATCCGGCAGCGAGACAAGGGGCAGCTCGAAATTCTGGCCGCGACACAGTCACTGCTCATGGACACGTGGGCCATACCATTCACGTTCCAATGCAGTCCTTGAACTGGAGATTTTGAACCTGCAGGAAATTGGAAGCGTCAGTCCTCGAGAGTGCTAGATAGGGACGGTCCAGCTTCCGCTTCGATAGGAAAATTGCATGGCCGGTAATGAAGAAGACGTTTTCCGCAAAGCCAAGTCTGAATATCAAGCTCTACAGATTTTGCTGGTGCTAATGCTCCGTGAAGCATGTGGTCGCTCTAATGACAGTATTTTGGGGGTTTGCTTGGACAAATGCGGCATGTACGGGACCCCAGAAGAAATTCGGGGGGTCATAAGTTTTCTTGAGCGGTCCGGCTTGGTACGCACAGACAAGGTCGAAGAGTATGTGATCGTCGCAATCACAGACGCGGGCGAACGAGTTGCTGAGGGTAAGCAAGTCGTTGATGGAGTGGCGCGGCCTACGCGAAAATAGCAAGTTGATAGTCGAGTTCCATCAATTCCGGCCGTGAGAGGCGCAAGACCGGTTGTATCCAACAAAATCAGATGGATACATCATTTCAATGATGCTGAAACTACGGGTCTTAGGTCCGTATCCTTTCAAGACCTAAATGGTCAGGAAAAGTTCTCTAGCACCGCCAGGAACGTATGCCGATCCCCCTGGCCTTCGGTCAGACGTACGCGGCCCTCAATGTCGGCAAGGTGGTGATCCATCAATTGCTGAGCTTTGGCGAGATCCTTTGCCTTCAGCGCAGTCACGATCTGGCGGTGGTGGTCAGCGCCGCAATCGTCCTGTTTTTCTTCCTCATAAAGGGCCATGACCAGAGACAGGCGGGCGACGATTTTGGACAGCATCTCAGTCATGACGGCATTGCCACCGAGTTCCGCCAGCACGATATGGAACTTACCGGAGAGAACCGTCTTCGACTTTTCGTCGCCGTGATGGTGGATATGCTCTTCTTCGTCGGTCAGCTTTTCGAGTGCATCCAGTTGCTCGGTGGTGGCGCGGGCCATGACGAGATCTAGGATCGCGTGTTCGATCTTGCGGCGTGACTCGAACAGGGCCTTGGCTTCTTCGATGCCTGGTTCGGCGACGAAAGTACCGCGGTTGCGCTTGCGCTCCAGAAGATGGTCGCTTTCGAGAACACCGAGCGCGCCGCGGACGACGGTGCGGCTGACGCCAAAGTGGTCGGCGATCGCATCTTCGAGGATTTTCGTCCCCGGCTTCAGAGCGCCCTCGCCTATGGCGTTGGCGAGCGTTGTGCGAATCCGCTCGGAGACGTCGTCATTGGCGCTTTCAGCCGCATCAGCCGAGGCGTTGGCCTTCGGCGCTGCCTTCGTCGTTTGACGGCGCGTCCTTTTCATGTGGTACTCCAGATGCATGGCGGCCCAAGCCGCTCGATCTAATTATGTTCATAGAAATATTGTTGCGTATATCGTCGTCTGCCAGAAATCCACCCGGTCAAGACGTTATCAGATGTCTATGGCGGCTAGTACCGCCACAGACTGGGTGAGTGCCGGTTTATGCAGCGTGGCGCTTGGCAGTCGACGGGGAAAGCGCGATGCCCTTCTCCGCGCATAGCCTCTCGATGTAACGAGCCGAGTTCTTGATGAAGGTCACTGTCTCACCATAGCCGTAGGATTGGCGCTCGTAGGTCGGATAGCCGTACTGGCTCGCCTCATACGCTTCCCAATCCGGGATCTCGCCGGATTTCACGCGCGCTTCGAAGGTGTCCACCGTAGCCATGTAGACCTCCAGTTCTTCGGCGTTCAGGTCCGGATGCGCGGCGCGCCAGATCGGGTCATCGATCTGGATGCATTGGCGCGGATTCGCCTTGCGCGGCTTGTCTTCGACAGAGGCTGCGACTTCCAGCGAAAGGTTTAGATCCGGATTTGCCTTGGCAAGGATGGGAAGGATCGTGGGAAAATCCACGATACCCTTGCCGACCGGGCGGGTCTGGAAATCGAGACCTCCGAATGCTCGGCCGACATAGGCGTCTTTGATATGCGTCTGGCGGACGTAAGGCGCGAGGCGCTTTGCCGCAAACACCGGATGTTCCCCACGCTGCAGGCCGTTGGCCGTGTCGAACACGACGCCGATACAGTCATCGCCAACTTTCTCGATCAGCCGGAGGATTTCAAAAGAGGTGATTTCATCATGGGTTTCCATGTTGAGGTGGACGCCATTGGCGCGCGCGACGGGAGCAAGCTTCAACAAGATCTTCTCGATGGCCAGCAACTGCTCGTCCCAGGTGATATCGGTGCGAAAGCGGTCATTTGCCAACCTGCCACGGTATTCCGATTTGAAATTGCCCGGTGAGATCCACAGTTCGAGGCATCCGATCGCGGCGCTCGCCTCGATCATCCGGGTGAAGCCCAGAATGATGTCGCCGTCGCCGATCGCCCGGAATTCCGGAGCCTCGGCGCTGCAATAGGGATTGATCTTGCCGACACCGCTTTCGAGGTAAAGCCCAAGCTCGTCGGCTTTCGCCCGGATTTCGCGAAGCGCACCCTTGTCGAGCGTCGGGCTCATGTCGAGAACGGTCGGGAAGAACAGGCCACCAAGACCAAGCTCCTTGACATGGTCGAGGCTTGCCAGCGGCCCGCGCTTCAGGAACTCGGGAAGTTTTTGGCTATCGATACCCAGTCTCATGATGATCTCCTTAGTGTTTCCTGACGGGATGCGCTGCGATGGCGATCCCTGCTTGATTTAATTTTCTTGAAGCTGCGGCCGGCGCTTAGGCCTGCGGATGGTCACTTCTCATTGCTGTTCGAGCGGCCTTTCGGTGCCAGTTTCCGTTCCAGATAATGCTGGCCCACCGAGGCGATTGTGGTGATGCCGAGGTACCAGAGTGATGCGACGCAGAGGAGTTCAATGACCAGGAAGTTGCGGGCATAGATGGCCTGTGCCTGTGTCAGCAGATCCTGCATGCCGATAACCGACACGATGGCACTCGCCTTCAGCATGCCGATCGCCTGGTTGCCGGTCGGCGGGACGATGAGACGGATTGCCTGCGGGAGGACGACAGTCCGCAAGGTCTGGAGTGGTCTGAGGCCCAAAGAGGATGCGGCTTCGCGCTGTCCCCGATCCACGGCTGTCAGACCGCTACGGATGATCTCGCTCATATTAGCCGCCTCGTGCAGGCCGAGCGCCAGAAAGCCTGCAAGGGCGGGTGTCACAATGTCGTTGACCGAGACGGACCAAGAACCGAAGCCGATCTCAGGAATGAAGAGCGCGATGTTGAACCAGAAGAAGATTTGGACGATCAGCGGTACGCCGCGAAACCACCAGACGAAGGCGACGGCGATCGCCTTCAGGACAACGTTCTGGCTGGTCGCCATGATGGCGACGAGGCAACCGATAACGATGCCGGCGGCCATGGCGCCGGCCGTTAGTTCGAGCGTGAGGACGACGCCGTCGAGAATGACGGGGTCGATCATGTAGCGCGGGATTTCACTCCATTGAACGCTTTGATTCCGCCCAATGACCAGAAGCATGAGAGCCAGCGCGATGATCGCGACGGCACCAGTCACGAGCTGCCCGAACCGAACTGTCTTGCCGATCGGAGGAGCCATTGGCATGCTGAGAGACTGTTGGGCGAAAGACATGGCTCAGTCCACCGGCATCGAGGCAGCGTCGTTGAACTTGACGGTCTTCACGGCGAGCGGGCCGAGGCTCCATTTTTCCATGATCGCCTGATAGGCGCCGCTATCGACCATATGTTGGAGTGAGGCGACCACCGTATCGCGCAGTTCCGGATTGTCTTTGGAGACCAACATGCCGAGATAACCGACGGCAAGTCGTACATCCGGTAGCGCCTGCAGGCCGACACCCTTGCCGGTTTGCTTTTCGGTCGTGTAGACGCTGGTTGCGTAGCCGTTGACGGTTGCATCGGCGCGACCCGTGCGCACCGCCTGCAGGACGTCCGGCATTTTCGGGATGGACATGATCTCGATCGGCGCCGTCGTGCATTTTGCCGATGCGGCGACGACCAGCCTGTTCTGAAAAGTGCCGACCGGCACGGCAACCTTCTTGCCGCAGAGGTCTTCCATGCTCTTGATTCCGAGGGGATTGCCCTTGGTCGTCATGATGGTCGTCGCATCATACATGTAGTCAATCACATCGACCTGCTTTTCCAGCTCCACGTCGTCATTGATGCCGGAGAGCGTCATGTCGAAACGCTTGGACAACACGGCCGGAACGATTGCCGCGCCCGCGCCGACATTGGTCATCTGCATATCGACGCCGAGAATGACGCCCAGCGCCGCGGCAAGGTCCGCATCGATGCCGACGAGCTTGCCGGCTTCATCCTGAAAACTGATCGGCGGCGTCAGGTCCGTCGCAACCTTGATGACCTTCTTGCCCTTGATGGCGGCAGGCAGGCTGTCGGCCAGTTTCTGATTAAAGGCGATGCCCGGAAGCTTGGCCACGTCCGCATCCGGCACCATCTTGACGGGCGCGCCTTCCGCGGCCTGTGCAGTCGATGCGATGAGCGCGAACGCGATGCCTGCAAGACCGGCTGTGAGAGTTTTCTTGAAGCTATGCATGCGGAACCCCTTTTCACATTTCTACGTCGTGAATTTTCAGGATAGTTCGATGCAATCACCATGCCACCTTGGATATAGCATCTGTATGCTGTTGTTTTTCATGTGATATTTTTTCATCTAAAATATTCTAGGGAATTCGAACAAATTTTCGCATATCCGTGCGAACATACTTTGATGAAAAAATGACCTTTAAGCTACCGCAGGGCCGACCGGACTCGGTTGGCGCTAGCTAATTTACTGATTTTACTCTTTATCCTTTGCATACCCGAGATCGATGGCACATCCGCGCAAGTGGCGCAAAGCGGTGAAACGGCACGATTTCTACGCTGACAAGCCGAAATCGGTGCACATCAAATCATCGTTCAGTCGCTAATGATGCACAATTTATAGATTGTTACGTTATGCCGCCGATCCGTAATTATGGATATACGAAACTAGATAAACCAAAAATTGAATATGTTAATCAATTGGTTGATCCATGTTCGACCGCGCTCATTGTAGAGTTGGCACGTTGCTTGCAAATCCTTTGCCATGACCCAGAGCGAACTCAAATTTGCCGATCGATCACATCTCCGCCTGATGCCGGCGAGCGCGATGCTCTCGTCAGGTCAGGCGCAACCCGAGGGGATATTCATGCCGCAGGCTTCGAATGCAGCAGAAGGCAGAGAGCTAAGCGTTCGTGGCCTGACCCATAGTTATGGCGGGCAGAATGCGGTCAGCGACATTTCGTTCGAGATAAAGGCGGGCGAGATCGTTGCGCTTCTGGGGCCGAGCGGGTGCGGCAAGTCGACGGTGCTGCGCGCCATTGCGGGCCTAATCCAGCCGAAAAGCGGGTTGATCCAGCTTGGCGGCCAGGATCTTGCCAATGTCTCGGCCCGTGCGCGTGGTATCGGCATGGTGTTCCAGAACTACGCGCTGTTCCCACACCTGACGGTGGCCGAGAACGTCGCCTATCCGCTCGCCTGCCAAAAGGTGGCGCGCACCGAGCGTCGTGAGCGGGTGGTAGAAATGCTCTCGCTTGTGCAGTTGAAGGGTTTTGGCAACCGACTGCCGCGCGAGCTTTCCGGCGGCCAGCAGCAGCGCGTGGCGGTGGCCCGCGCGATCGCAGGCCGCCCTTCGCTTCTGCTTCTCGACGAGCCCTTCGGTGCCTTGGACCGGGCGCTGCGTTTCGACCTGCAGGTCGAACTGCTTCATCTGCAGAAGACGCTCGGCATTACCACGCTGATCGTTACCCATGACCAGGAAGAGGCGCAGAGCCTCGCCGGCCGTCTCGTGCTGATGAACAAAGGCAATGTCGAACAGATCGACACGCCGATGGCCGTATATGACCGGCCGAAAACGTTGTTCGTGAATACGTTCATCGGACAGGCCAATGTGCTGCATGGGAAAGTGGACCGCCTGGAGGCTGAGGCAACCACGATCGCGCTTACCAATGGCAAGGCTCTCGTTCTGCAGCGCCGCCTGAATTTTACCACGGGCTCCACGGTCACGATTACCTTCCGTCCGGAGGACGTTCGCCTGTCTGCGACGCCGAGCGCATCGGCGCTGCCGGCGAGGCTGACCGTGTCAGTGCCGCTTGGACCCACCCTTGTCCATGATCTCCTTCTCGAAGACGGGACCAACCTTCGTGCCTCGGAGGTCCGCGGACCTTCGACCTTCATTCCCGAGCCGGGAGCACAGCTCTTTGCCGAGATAGACACCATGAGGTGTCACGCCTTTCCGAGCGAACCGGAAGCATTCCGTGAATAACAACAACAGAGGTGAACAGATGCAAGACTTCAACATCACACGACGTCATTTCGGACTGCTTGCCGCCGGTGCGGCTGCAGCCGCGACCGTTCCTTTTGCTGCCCGCGCGGCCGGTGGCACTGCTGTTGCCGCGACCTTTCCGGGTAATTGGGAAGACGGTTATCGCAGCGTGCTGACGCCGCTCGTCAAGGCGGCCGGTTTCGATCTGACAGTTGCCCCGGCCATGGCGCAGGATCAGCTTGCCAAGGTCATGGCAAGCCCCGGCAACCCGCCTTACGACACGCTGCTGATGTCGCCCGGCCAGATGGCCGTCGCCGTCGAGAACGACCTTATCCAGAAGATCGACCCGTCGAAGCTGAAGAACTGGGGCATGCTCGATCCGGCATTCCAGGGCGAGTACGGCCCGACCGTGACGGTCGAAGTCAACGGCATTGCCTATAACCCCGATCTCGTTCCGGCACCCAAAGGTTATCGCGATCTCTTCGAAAACCCGGCCTACAAAGGCCTCGTTTCGTGGACCGGCTTTGCCTCCAATACCGGCGTGATGGCCTATACCGAGATCGCCAAGATTTTTGGCTCCGGCCCGACCGACATGGATGCCGTCTTCAAGCTGTTCAAAGACCATCCGGAACACATCAAGGGTGTCGTTGCCAGCACCAACCACCAGATGACACTGTTCCAGCAGGGCGAGATCGCCGTCTTCATGTGCTCGACGGGCAATGTCGCCAAGCTCAAGGCTCTTGGGCTCAAGGCGGAGTTCGTTCAGCCTGAAACCGGCTCGCCGGCAGCGCCCGTCAATATCCATCTGACCAAGGGCGCCAAGAATGTCGATGCAGCCTATGCCTATATGGATGCCGCGATCTCCAAGGCCGCGCAGGACCAGTTGAAGATGCCGCCACGCGAAATGTTCCCGACCAACAAGGACGTAGAACTGACGCCAGGCATCGAAGCCTATGTAAAGCGCGAACAGCTGGCCTCGCTCGTCTATCCGGACTGGGCCGCGATCAACAAGAACCGTGCGGAATGGATCCGCCAGTTCGACGCCCTCGTCGCCGGTTGAGGTAGCGCCATGAAAGCGAGCGGCTTCCCATACGTTATCCCGATGCTTCTGCTGTCGGTGGCGTTCTTTGCGACGCCGCTCGCCGTTCTCGTCGGGTTCAGCTTTATCGGCCCCGACGGCCTGTCACTGCACAACTATGCGCGCTTTCTCGGCGATGCGTTCAACTACCGTGTCCTGATTAACACCGCCAAGCTTGGCCTGCAGACCATCGTCAGCACGACCCTGCTCGGCGTGCCGATCGCGCTTCTCTACTGGCATAGCGGCAAGACCGCCCGCCAGATCATCATTTTCCTGACGCTGATCCCGATGCTGACCAGCAATGTGGTGCGCACCTTTGCCTGGATCGTCATCCTCGGGCGGCAGGGACCGATCAGCGAGACATTCGTGGCGCTTGGACTTGCCGAGCGTCCGTTCTCGCTGATGTCCACCGAACTTGGCCTCGTCATGGCCATGTGTCAGATCGACCTGCCGCTGATCATCCTGCCGCTGGTCGCCATCTTGTCGCGCATCCCGGTCACCTATACCGAGGCCGCGCAGGTTTCGGGTGCCGGCCCCTGGCGCATTCTCGTCACGGTTCTGTTGCCGATGATGCTGCCCGGCCTTTTGGCGGGATGGATCCTTGTCTTCGCCAGCACCAGCGCGTCCTTCGTCACCCAGGCCGTCATCGGCGGTGCTCGCAATGTCTATGTACCGCAACTGATCTACCGCGAGGTAGGTACGCTGTTCGACTGGCCGATGGCCTCGGCGATCGCCGTGGTGCTCCTGTTGTCGACCGGCATCCTGCTTGTCGCCATGACCATGATTTCTCGTCACCGGAGGCTCGTCGGCCATGCGTAACCAATCCGAAAACCCGCTCCCCGCTTTTCTCTACAAGGCATTCGTCTTCGGCTTCGGCGGCCTGAGCCTGATCTATCTGGTGGCCCCGATCGTGATCGCCATCACCATGTCCTTCACAGCTGGACAGACGCTCAAATATCCACCGGAAGGGTTCTCGCTACGCTGGTACGAGGCGCTGCTCGACCCGCTCCGCTCCAGCACGGAACATATCGCGGCCGGCAATTCGCTGAAGATCGCGGGCCTCGCAGTCCTCGGCTCGCTGCTCTTTGCTGTGCCCGCCACGATCGGCATGGCACGGATGCGTCGCCGTTCAGTCAACACGATCGAACCGCTGCTTCTCGCCCCGCTGGTGCTGCCGAGCCTCGTTTATGGTCTCGCAGCTCTGATCGTCGCCAATTTCGTCGGCTTTCAGCCGTCGCTCTGGCTCACCGTCGTTGGCCATGTCGTGGTGTTCGGGCCGCTGATGTATCGCGCCGCCTCTGTCGTTGCGCAAGGCATCAATCCCTCGCTGGCGGAAGCCTCGACGGTGATGGGGGCGACCTGGGTAACGACGCTCAGGCGCGTGATCCTGCCCTTGCTGACCCCCGGCATTCTCGCCGGCGCATTCCTCGTCTTCATTCAGTCGCTCGACAACGTCTCCGTCTCGCTCTTCCTCGCCGATGCGCAGACGACAGTCCTGCCACTCCGGATGTTCGCGCTGATCGAGGAATCTCTCGATGTGCGCGTCGCCGCCATGTCCGGCCTGCTGATCGGCCTGACCCTGGTGGTGATGCTGGTGGCAAGGCGGGTGCTGGCGCCCTCACGACAAGCCTGATGCAAAAATAATCCTGGAAGGAATACCCCCAATGAACATGAATGCCACCAAGGCAGGAGCCTACCGCGTCGGATCGCTGCTTGCCGATTTCCAGCCGGATTTCGATTTTGCCGCCCCGCTCCCCCTGCCGGTCGAGGAATTTGAGGATCGGCTGCGCCGTATCCGCCGTCAGGCGGTCGAGGCCGGACATGATGCGCTGATCGTCCATACCGGTGGGGTGGGCTGGTTCCACACGTCCAACCATTATCTGCGTTATATCTGCGACTGGATGCGCGAGGGCGTGTTGATCATCCCGACGGATGTCGACAAACCGATGGTCCTTCTGTCCTTCTTCACCCAGTCCGTGCTGTTGCCGCCGGGCGGCGAACCGGTTTTGGTGGAGGACATCTGGCAGATCGGACCAATCGGCCGGGAATATGCGGATCGTCCGGGCGACAGCGTCATCAAGACGGCGGAAAAATGCGCCGAACTGCTGGCCGGAATGGGGCTTTCCAAGGCGCAGATCGGGCGTATCGGCGACCGGACCTCACTGACCTTCTGGGCAGGGCTAGATGAGTTGATGCCGAAGGTGAAATTCGTTGCCGACAATGCCATTCTCGACCGGATGCAGAAGGTGCGCTCGCCGCGCGAGATCGAGATGTTCCGCGCTGCCGCCCAGCTCATCAGCATCGCCACACAGGCGGCCTATCATGTGGCAAAACCGGGCGTGACTGACCACGAGATCTATGCTGCCTTCACCCAGGCGCAACTCTCCTTCGGCGGCGAGACCGGTGACGGTTACCAGATCGGTATCAACGAATTCGGCACCCATTGCGGCAAGCCATACGGCCATGTCGTGCGACCGGGAGACCTGATCAATCTCTATGTGTCCAACATCACCTATCGCGGCTATACCGCACAAACCGCCCGCATGATTGCCGTCGGCGAGATCACCAAGCGGCAGGAAGAGGTGCTGGCTGCCTGCACCGAGGGCGTCAAGCGCGCCGAAAAGCTGATCCGGCCGGGTGCGTTGATGCGAGACGTCAACAATGCCGCTTTCGAGCCGATGATCGAGCGCGGCATGCTGTCTTCGCCTGAGGCGCGCACCATGCCCTATAACTGGGCTCCGATGGACGATGGCAGCGCTCGCCTGATCCCGCGTCAGTATGTGAAGAACATCGACTGGGAAGCCCAGGGCCGCACCTTGATGCATGTCTATCCGGCGACCCATGGGCCGCATAACCCCAATCTCGGTCATTCCGTCGGCATGGCCGGCGGGCAAAACAGCTTCAACATCTCTTCCCACAACTATGACCGTATGGAGGAGGGCATGGTGTTCGTGCTGCACACGCAGTGGCTGGAACCGCTGTCGGCCGGCTGTAATGTCGGGGACATGTATGTCGTCACCAGAGACGGGTTCGAGAACCTGTCGCGCCACACCCCGCTTGAAACCCACCGTATCGCTGTTGAGGCCTGAAATGATCGACCATACCCATTTCGATTTCGCCAAGCTCACCGAGCGCGAACGCTACAAGATCTTGATCGGCACAGTCATCCCACGGCCGATCGCGCTGGTGACGACCGTCAGCAAGGACGGGCAACCGAACGCCGGCCCCTTCAGTTTCTTCAATGTGCTGACCCATGATCCGGCAATCGTCGCGATCGGCGTCGAGAATTATTCCGACATGCGCTTCAAGGACACCGCCCGCAATATCCGCGAGACCGGCGAGTTCACCGTCCACATCTGCGACAATGCGCTGGTCGACCAGATGGAAGTCTGCGCCATCAAGTTCGGCCCTGAAGTGGACGAGATGGAAGAAGCAGGCCTTGCAACCGTACCGGGCCAGATGGTGAAAAGCCCGCGCATTCTGGCCGCGCCTGCCGCCCTGGAATGCCGTCGCCACACAACGCTTCAGGTCGGTCCGGCACGCGAGATCATTCTTGGTGAAGTCGTCGGCGTGTTCGTTCGCAGTGATGCCGTCAACGCGTCGAACCTGCATATCGACCAGCAACTCATGGATGCCGTCGGTCGTATGGGCGGACATACCTATACCCGCACCCGCGATCAGTTCGACATAAAGACGTTGACGCCACAGGAATGGGAAAACCGTCAGGGCGGTTCAAAGGCAGCTGCCGAATGACAAATGGCCGGTATTTCTCGCAGGTCGGCGGCTTGCCGCCACAGACGCAGACGCTTACCAGCAAGGCCGTGTTCACCACCGCCTATGCGGTAATCCCGAAGACCGTGATGAGCGACATCGTCACCAGTGTCCTGCCGCATTGGGAAAAGACGCGCGCCTGGATCATCTCGCGCCCCTTGAGCGGCTTTGCCGAGACCTTCGCGCAATATATCGTGGAAGTGGCGCCAGGCGGCGGCAGCATGAAGCCGGAGCCGGATGCCCGCGCGCAGGCCGCGATCTTCGTGGTCGAGGGCGAAGGCACGATTACTTACGACGGCAAGGACCGGCCGCTACGCACCGGCTCCTTTGCTTATATCCCGGCTGGCGGTCAATGGATGCTGAAAAATGACAGTGCTGCGCCGCTTCGTTTCCACTGGGTACGCAAAGTGTTCAAGATCGTCGAAGGTCTTAAGGCGCCGCCGCCGGTCTTCATCCATGAGGACGAATGCACGCTCGACTGGATGCCAGATACCAACGAGTGCTGGGGCACGACCCGCTTTCTCGATCCGAACGATGTTCGTTATGATTTCCATCTGAATATCGTGACGTTCGAGCCAGGCGCCAGCATTCCGTTCATGGAAACCCATATCATGGAGCACGGGCTCTATGTGCTGGAAGGCAAGGCCGTCTACCGGCTGAACGAGGACTGGGTCGAGGTCGAAGCCGGCGATTACATGTGGCTGCGCGCCTACTGCCCGCAGGCTTGCTATGCCGGCGGCCCGGGCCGTTTCCGCTACCTGCTCTACAAGGACGTCAACCGTCACCCGGATCTGTAAGTTCTTGATAAATAATAGATGTGGTGGCGAAGAGTGAGCGGGGCGTAGGTTCGTATCCGCTCAAGAGCTTCGCTCGTACTCAATAAATTCGGCAATCAATCTATCCGTTTCACACCATGTGAAAACAGATCGAGGGCCCAATATAAGGTATTCAAAAACTGCGTCTCGATAACGGTATCACCTTGCGTGCCGAACTTTGGAAAATGTGCAAAGAACTCTTCGACCTGATTTGCGCTAAACTCGCCAATTGAAAGCCGTTCGATAAGAGCTTCGCTATTGTCCTTGGATGGGTATGACGCCCGGGAAAAATTGATGTTGCATAGATCGACTCCATTGGCGTCGGGTTCGCACGTCATGTAGCCAGGAATCTCACCGTTTCTGATGAAGAGATGGGTTTCTGCATTGTCCGTGGGGCTAGCCTTGAAACACCAAGCCAACTTTCCTCGAACCGGGGTTATGGCAGGGCGTCAAAAGTCACGGTCGTTTTGGTGCTGCTATGCGTATTGGCCTACACAGAGTTGCTTCCACGCTGTGTGGTCAGGAGCACAGCGTAAGGACGTAGTTGGTACTGAAGATCTATAGCGCTGTAGAAGCGCAACCTAAAAGTGAGGCTACATGGCGGTCGCGGTCTCGTTTCTAATTGTTCGACTTTGGAAGCCGCGCTCTTTCTGGCAAGGCAGGATTGGGAAAATCGGGTGCGTGGTTGTTGTTGTGACGCTCGTGCTCGATTCGACAGCTCTTATGTTTCAGCATGGTGTTTTTAGAGCGCGAGCATGGCCGGTAACCGGTTTGTTTGACCAAGTTATCGTCACGCCGGCTGGTCATGTCTTTATGAATGTGAATGATCCACTTGGATTTGGCAGCCGGGTGCAGCTCTATAGTTGCCAAGGCGTATTCAAGGCTGCTTTTCAGCCGGATAATGCCGGCGGCTCGTACAAGATCGGCGTCAATCCAGATGAAACCCTAAGCATCTACAATGCGAAAACGCGCACGATCGATACTTTCCGCGATGATGGAGCATATGTTGGCCAGCAGAAGGTAGGCAGAGAGCAGATTCCGTTCGATTTTGACAAATCTGGTCCATCAGTGACGGCCGCAAACGGGCGCGAGATCCTAGTGGATCCCTACACTAGGAAACTGTCGGTAAAAGACGATAAGGCCACGAGGCCTCTGGAGGCTGGTGAGTGGATTTTGGTCTATGTCGTCAATAGCAGAAACATCGCGCTCCTCATCTTATTCGGCGGTTTGCTGGGGGCATCCACTCGCCTTAAAGCTTCACTGGCAGCGAGAGAACGCTGATGACAAACCGTATGGTGAAAAGGTTGAAGTCATGAATGGTGGAAGTCCAGTCCCATTGAGGCGAGACGAACCTGCAGGAGCAGAGGCCCCTCAAAAGACGCAACTTTTTTTTAAGGGCGTTTGAACGTCAGACGTTTCGTGGCCGAGGACATTCCTACTGCCACTTTACTCATAAAGCAGTATCACAACATGACGCTGTTTCGTGGTGAGCAACTGTCGGAACGAAAGCTCGATCAGCATTTTCAACTGATACTTTCTCGGCCTGCCGGAATGATAGGCATGTTGTGGAATACGAAGAAGAGGTCATCGGATTAGCTTGGGCAGCGGCGAGTGGATACATGCTCACGGATGGTCCGCCGATAGTCAGTGTCAGCCTTATCGCCGTTGATCTGGATTTACCTGCTGGTAGGCGAGTGAAAGCATTCCTGTCGTTGATTTCAATTCGACAGTGGTCGAAAAATGTTGTGCGAGGGATACGTTATTGGACGTAACTACCGGTTTCCGCCTTAATTCAATCTGACAGGTCAATAAAGGCAAGCGGGGGTATCCTTGTTGGTGGGAATTATCTTTTCTCTTTGACCATTTCACGAAATGGTGTTGGTTTCGCCAAGTCGCAGATGTCAGAGCTATGCGACATTATAAACTCTTCTTGCAAAAAATAGAAGAAATGCAGTTCGGTAAAATTGTTTTTACATCTCCCGTGTGAGCAATGTTGATGGATATAATGATGGAAAACCACAAAATGACCGTAATTGATCGAGTGATGCTCTTCGGGAAGAAAGTAGAGTGTGCAAAAAAGCTGAATGATAGTATTACTGTTTTTGCAGTTTCGAGTCCTAATCCATGTTTGTACTATAAGTTCAAGTACTCCGGAAACACGCAATACCACAGAATTGATTACGACCTGATTGACGAATTCTCAAATTTAAATACGGCAATGAAAAGCTTGCTTAGTGGAGGAGTTGGAAATGGCCAGTAAATAAATAAAGTTGAAGCTATTTCAATTAGCTTTCTTGCAAGTATATCTAGCGCCTACCAAGCGTTGAGTTACAGACCCAGCGTTACTAGTATGAATCTGCTATGATCCAAAACATATTATCGATCACTGTCCCAAGCCTCAGCGTTATGCTAGCCCCAAATGGTGGTTTTTGCATCGCTTCGACTTGTGCATTCACGCAGCAAAACACGATCGACATATTAGATATCTTCAAATATCTCTTGCGGTGAGGCTCCACCGATGCCGTGCGTAGCTCACAACCGATTTTCGTAAGGACAGGTCAACAACGGAATTGCCGCCATCGACCCAGCGGACGATTTCGCGCGCTGTCTCGCCATTATTGACTACAACTCCAGAACGCGATCAACCTTGAGCGTACGGAGTGCTGGTTGCATCTCGCAATCAAATGTTCTTTGCGAGCGCAGGATCAGATCCCTTTAAGGCAAAATACTCAACCCATTGAGTGAAGGACGCTGGGAAACGCGGTTCTCGTAAAGCGCGTTCAAATCGAAACAACGCTGAAATCAACAGCGAATGTCGTCGATTTTTTTGCGATCCTTTGACAATCCTGTCGTGCTTGCATGGTTGAAGTTCATGGTCCAGCGCCAGCTTCTTCTTTTAGCCAGTCAATAAATGCCTGAACTGGCTGCCGTTTTGACCCACTCTGCCGCGTCACGGCATAGTACGCGAAATGGGATGGTCACGGCCGATCGAGGGCTGGCGCTAGACGCCCGGAGGTGATTTCGTCTACGGCATAGACATCCCGCACCAGTGCGAGGCCTTTACCTGCTATTGCTGCACGAACATCCACTTACTACTGAACCGACCAACGGCTCTCTCAACTTGGCCAAGCCTTTGACCGCTTTCTCGAAACTTAGAATTTCTGCGACAACGTTATGCGGTCAATGGCTTAGGTGCTACTGTGCAGACGCTACTTAAATATGGACAGCAGCACTACCGATCTGCTTCGGCATCCGCACCCTAAGCATGATTAGGGCGGCTGCGGCCAGCATGACGATGCCGCCCGCTGCAAAGACCCCCGTTATCCCAACCGAGCTGAATACAACGCCCCCAGCAGCGGCTCCCAAGGCGATGGAACCTTGCACCGAAGCGACGACCATCCCGCCCGCGCTTTCGGCCTGATCCGGAACCGAGTTGGCGACCCATGCTGACCAAGCGACCGGCACGCCGCCGAAAGCAAGCCCCCACATCATCACCAGTAATGAATGACCGAAGATTGACGCGGGAAAAAACACCAGTGCAAGTGCTGTGACGCCCACGACAGCAGGCAGGAGTGCGAGCGTTATTCGCATGCTCCGCTCCATCAACCGACCCGCGAATAGCGTTCCGGCAAAGTTTGCTGCGCCGAATCCCAGCAGCAGGAGGGCAAGTCCATCAGAACCGATCCCTGTAGTCGTTTCAATGAAGGGACGAATATAGGTGAAGAGCGCGAAATGGCCGGTATGAGCCAGGATGCAGCCCAGCATTCCGATAGCAATACCCGGGCGCAGCGTCACATCCAGAACCGTGCGTAATCTCGCGGGACGCCCTGGTGCCATGGATGGTAGTGTTGCGATCTGCACCAGCAACGTGACCGTCCCGATGGCCGCTGCCGTGTAGAAAGCGCTCCGCCAGCCAAAAATGCCGCCCATATAGCTACCAAGTGGGACCGCAACAACGGTACCCACAGCGATGCCGCTGAAGATAATCGACAGCGCGCGCGGAAGCAGGCTTGTCGGGACCAGCCGCATTGCAACCGCTGCAGCCATGCTCCAAAACCCACCTAGCGCGATTCCCAAAAATACGCGCATGATCAGCAGAACAATGAGGTTGCTGGACAACGCCACCAGCAGGTTCGACGCGATCATGAGCGCGGTGAAGGTTAGAAGCACCGTTCGCCGGTTTAACCCTTGTGTCATAATGGGCACGAGCAGACCCGAGAAAAGCGCGACGACTGCAGTCACCGTGACAGCCTGACCGGCAAGCGCTTCAGATACCCCAAGGTCTAACGCCATCGGAGTCAGTAGGCTTGCAGGGAGGTATTCGGCGGTTAATAGCC
The DNA here is from genome assembly GCF_024810055.1 of Rhizobium sp. BIGb0125. Lineage (NCBI taxonomy): Bacteria > Pseudomonadati > Pseudomonadota > Alphaproteobacteria > Hyphomicrobiales > Rhizobiaceae > Rhizobium > Rhizobium sp. BIGb0125. The sequence continues at coordinate 140,894 of NZ_JANUDV010000006.1, read as the reverse complement.
CGAATACGCCCATTGCCAAAGAAAAGACTGCCAACCACGCGGGTGATTGAGGCTCATTGTGTGGAAGTGACATGATAGAAGCGTCCCATTGCAAGTGTCATCGGCACCTCTCTAGACTCAGAGGACTGGACGATCTATGACATGGCATCCATTTCCTTTAGCAGATCGTCCAAAATGTCCACAGACCTGATCAGCGAACTCTTGACCTCGCTTCGCTTGAACGGTGTGCAGTATCACCGCATACAGACGGGTCCCATCTTCGGTTTTGGCTTCCGCACCAAGGCGAGGGAGGTATTCTTCCATTTCGTTGCAGTCGGGGGCGTCACTTTACGGATGGGCGACGGGACAATGCACCGTCTAAATGCAGGCGACGCAGTGTTCCTTCCGCGTGGAACAGATCACGCGCTGTTGTCTGCCCCTGATGTGCTAGTGCTCGACATGGAAAGTTTGGATACCGCAAATCTGGGCGATGGTGTGCGAAACGTAGATACCTGCCCCACCAGCGATCCACTGCCTGGCACGGTGCTGTTCCACGGGCGCATGACGATGGACCTGGGCGGAATGCATGGCCTGGATTCACTTCTTCCTGATGCGATGTTTTTCAACGTTGCTGGAGAGCGGTCGCCCGACCTCGCGTTGATCCTTCAGGCCATGAAGGCTGAGATCTGTGCAGGTCGGGTGGGCTTTGCGGGCATCCTTGCGCGGCTTGCCGATGTCGCGGCAGCGATGATGATCCGGGGTTGGGTCGAGCGTGGATGTGATGAATCCTCTGGTTTAATCTCAGCGCTCCGTGAACCCCGTATTTCAAATGCTATTCTCGCCCTGCACCGATATCCGGGTCGGAACTGGTCTGTCGCGGAGTTGGCAGCGGAGTGCAACGTCTCGCGCTCTGCCTTTGCCGAGCGGTTTCACACCACCATTAAGATGACGCCGCTTCGCTATGCAGCCGAAGTAAAGATGAATCTGGCACGGCAATGGCTGAATCAGGAGCGCTTGGCCATTGACACAGTTGCCGAGCGACTAGGATATACGTCTCAAGCGTCATTCAGCCGAGCATTCAAGCGCGTAACAGGCCAGCCTCCCGGTGCCAGCAGGCGGTTATCAACCACGAACAGATAGCTCCCACGGATGATCTCTGTCGCATAATTCCCGATTTGAGTTTCGATTTCATGCCCGACTTTTGCAAAGGCAGGGAGCCGCGATCAAGGGTCTCAATGTGGTGGTGATATCCCCGACCTGGACCGCTAAGGCTGCAAACGGACATCGCTTCGAAACTACATCATTGAGACGCGGTCCGCGTGCTTCAGTCTAAGGAGGTTTGTTTACTGCAGCGAATGATAGCTGCAAATTATTGACTACTCATCATGCAAACAGTTCTGTCTCGGCAAATGAAATATTGCCTCCTTGAACCAGACGATTTCAAAAGTAAAAAGGTAAGCATTTGCGATGGGCTGTCGCCACTTCGGTTTAGCTACGAACGCTCACAGCGTGACTTCTGCAGTGGCAATCTAAGGTTTCGCGTCGACCGCTGAACCTCCGCGCGGATAGGGAAAACTAATTCAGTTCGGCCTCAAAATAGTTGAAGGTCAGCTGTAGAAGCTCGTCACCCGCCTTTGCTGTGACCTCTGGGTCATCCGATCGGAAACCGTGCTTCAAGCCGTCCACATAGTGGGTTGTTACCTCCACACCGTTGTCTCGCAGTTTCTTTTCAAACTCTTCGGACTGTGCAAATGGCACGACATTGTCCGCCCGGCTGTGAGCGAGGAAAAACGGCGGGGATTTTTGATCGACATAAGTTATGGGACTTGCCGTCTGGAGCGCAGCATTGGTGCAGGAGCCGGGTGTGCAGCTTAACAGACGGGAGCGTGGATGCGCTGCCTGTGACAATTTTGGCGATGGTTCCATCGCCTTGAAATCAAACACGCCGTTCCAGATCGCGGCAGCATTGACACAAGTTGAAGTGGTGTCGGCGGTATCAGCAACTTTCTCCAACACGTCAGTTCTGCAGGCGACTGCTGCTAAAGCAGCAAGTTGGCCACCAGAAGAGCTCCCCCAAATGCCAATTTTTTCCGGATTGATACCGTAGGTCGAGGCGTTAGTGCGAAGAAAACGGAGCGCAGCTTGTATATCGTGATACGGCGCGGGAAATGGTGCCTCTCCGTTAAGGCGATATTCGGCTGATGCAACAACAAAACCACGCGCCGCAATGCCGGACAGGATTGACGGAAAATTCTTGAATTCACCAGAGGCCTGCCGATTGCCGCTTTCCCATGCGCCGCCATGCACAAACAGGATCAATGGGCGTGGGGTCTCAAAATTCGGATTTCCGTAAATATCGAGCCGAAGGGGCCGATAGCCGATTTGCGTCGAGTAAGTCACGCCCGTGTGGGCTTCTACTCCGTTTGGAAACTGTACTGGATGGCTTTGGAAGAAATTAGCGTTTGCGGCGTCTTGTGCCTGAGCAGGGTTCGAACTGATTGGCAGTTGTCCAATTATAACAGCCGACAAGGAAAGAATACGAAGAGTTGATTGCAAAGATGACATTTACGAACTCCGTTTAAAAATCAAACAGACCAAAGGGAAATGTATGAGAGAGCTGCTGCCAGCAACGGCAAAGGTGCAACGGCCGCCAACCGCACGCCGACGAAACGACGGCCCATGAGTGGGAGTTCGTAGGTGAGTATCCGATGTACTGCAAAGACCGACCAACTTGTCAGAAGAGCAATCATTTGAGGTTGACCGGCTCCCATCTGAAACATTGCAAAACTGATCGGATAGGCGACCATCGGTCCACCCGGAATGAAACCACCGAGAAGGCTGGCGAGAACAATGCCGCTCACACCACTTTCGGCACCAATTGCTGCAGAGATCAGTTTCGCAGGCAAAAGGCGGCTGACAAAAGCTGCAATGAGCAGACCAAATGGAAGGGTGATGAAGACATTGCCTGCCTGGCTGCGAATGCTTTCTATGAAAGATGGAAATTTTTGCGGGTAACGGATGGCAATGACACCAGCGAGTGAGGCCGCAACTCCGGTAAGAAGTAGAGTACTTGTATCCACAATCACAATTAAATCCCCAAAGAAAAGCGCTTGGAAATTGCCCGCGCGGCAAATCCCGCCAACAACGGTAACGGCACGCTGACGACAAAGCGGAGCATGGCAAAATCGAAGCCAAGCATCGGGATTTCCCAGATAACGAGCCGGCTGACGCTGCTCGCCGCCCACGCAGTCAGAAACGCGATCAAAGCCCCGATATCAGCGCCAGCCTTTGAAAGACTGAGAACAAGTGGAAATGATGCATAAGGTCCACCAGGGGTGATCATACCAAGTGAGCTGGCAATAAGCAGCCCGCTGAACCCGGATTCTGCTCCCAGCCACCGTGCTACCTTGTCCTTGGGAACTAACACGCCAACCGCCGATGCAATCACAAGGCCTAGAACCAGTTCGATCAAGAGGTCGACCAGTTGCTCCCAGGCATCTGTGGCGCTGGCCTTTACAGCCACTTCTCCATGCAGTCCGTAAACTGTGATAGCGGCAATGGTCGTGATCGTGAAAAAGATGATGAACGTGCGCAGGTTCTTTTGCGCCTTGCCTACTGCCTTTTTTGGGCGCACGGCAGGGCTGTCGTTGAGGGACATTTGAAACTCCGGAAAAAGAAAATGTACGGGGCTGTCGTCGCCCCGCACGGTTACTCGAAAATCTCCCGGACTATTCGTTGCCTTGCGCTACCTTGCGGGACGGATCAGCAGACCACGCGGAGAAAGAGCCGACGAAAAGCTTAGCGTCGATACCGGCCGAGCGTAGTGCCAGAGTTTCCAGCGCGCCCCCAACTCCGCCACCGCAGTAGACACCGATGGCCTCGGAGCTATCGCCACCGAATGCTGCCAACGTTTTATGGATCTCCACCTCATTCAAAAGCAGCCCGTCAGAGCCGATGAACCTGGTCGCTGGCAGGTTGCGAGCACCAGGAATGTGCCCGCTGCGAGCGGAGCCATCGCCTGCAAATCCGTCAGCGCCGCGCGCATCGAATACTTTGCGACCAGCCAATATGTAGACGGCGATCTCATCGGCACTGAGTGTTGGAAGGTGATCGACAGCGTCAATCACTAATGTGCCACCGCCAGTGGCAGGCGAACCAGTTCCAGTCCTGCCACCCGCTGCCTTCCAGGCAGACAGGCCGCCATTCAGAAAGCGCACATTGGAAACGCCAGCCCAACGCAGAACGAACCATGCTCGAGCGGCTGCTGCTGGTGTGCTTTTGGTGTAAACCACGACAGTTGTGTCTGGGCTAATACCCCAGAGTTCAAGGTTTTTCTGTAATTCCGATGGCTCCGGCAATGGGCGCGAGCCAGCCAATCCACCACCTTTGCCCTGCAGTTGGGTTTTCAGATCGACGTAATGTGCGCCTTCTATGTGCTCAGCATCATAGTCGCTTCTGAGATCCTGTTGTTTCGGACTGAACCGGACATCGAGAAAAACGACGTGGTTTCCTGACGCAACGCGGTTCAGGGCCTCTTCTACCGAGATAATGTTGTTCGAAAAGGTGGAGCTGAGTTCTGTCATTTTTATCAGCCTTGCTGGTTTTTATCGAGACCAAGGTGTCCGAGTAGGGTCGAACTGATGTACTCGGTACGGAAAATACGCCTGCGTTGAAGCTCGGGGATCACAAGGTCGACGAAGGCTGCGAGAGGTTGTGGTGAGTAGGGAGGAAAAACTTTCACACCATCAAACTCACGGTTTTCAAAGCGTTCGTGAATCCATTCCGCAACGTCGCGACCACTGCCCACCACTGGAGCCTGATTTCCGGGGAAGTTTGCAATGTAATTGTGAAGGTCGCGGAATGTTACGTGCTCCCAGTCGCCGTAGGCATCAAGGGCAAGTTCAAGCGCCCACAGTTTCTCAGACGCTTGACCAGGCTGGCCATGAAGATGTGGCGGTTGTTCAGCCACGTCCTTCTTGAGCTTCTCGTAGTCTATGACATCGAGAACTTTTTCAGTGGCTGCGGGGGTTGGGATATCAACTCCGAGAAAACCTGCGACAGCCTTCGGCGCATATTCGTTGAGCGTGAAGTTCTGCACTTCACGATATTTGTCCCGTGCACCGCGCGTTGTTTCCTCAACGAAAAATGTAAAGCCGGGCAGGATAAGCTGGTCACTTTCGGAGCGACCATACTTCGGCAGACGGCCTTTTATGTTGTTGTAGTAGGCCTTGTTCCAGTCGCGCCCACGATAAGGGCTGAACCTGATATCGGCGTATTTGGCACCGAGTTCAAATGACTGTTCGCTGGTTCCGGCGTGAATGATCGGGATACGCCCTTGTGGCGGAGGTGGTATGTTCAGGGGACCCCGGACAGAGAAGTAGTTGCCCTCGTGGTCGATGCGGTGCCCTCTGGCTGGATCAAGGAAAATCCCTCGGTCACGATCATCAACCAGCCAGTCCGGCTCCCAACTATTGGTCAGAGAGTTTACGACGTGGAGGAATTCATCGGCGTGGGCATATTTCTCTGCAGCCTGAGGATGCTCAGCGCGCGAGAAGTTTTTGGAAGCATCTGTTCCGGCCACGCCTGTCACGACATTGAGGCCTGTCCGGCCGCCGCTGAGATGGTCGAGCGACACGATCGCGCGCGCCGTGTTATATGGATCGGAATAGGTGATGTTGATGGTGACAACGATACCGATTTTCTTGGTCAGAGCCGCCGCGTAGCCACCAAGCGCGTAACCTTCGATCTTGAAGACTTCGTTTCCGTTGGCACGTGCTGCCTCCGGATCGCTTTTGACGGCATTACCGATGAAGTAATAATCGAACAGGCCACGTTCAGCGGTCCGAATGGTGTCGGCCATAAAGGCCGGATCAACGGTTCCCGTATTGCTGGCTTCCGGCAAGCGCCAGGCTGTCCGGTGATGTCCTGTAGGCCATATTGAATAGCCGATCTTCAGTTGCCGTTTGTCACTGCTCATTTGATAAATCTTTCGTAGGGTCGTCGAAGGTCGCGCGGCCGAAGAGTTTCAGCCGCGTAACTCATTGTGTATGCTGTTCTCGAGACGTTATTTCGCAGTCGACAATAGATGGTCGCTGATTGAGACACCGGCTGCGACCTGATCGGGAGCAGCAGCAACGCCTGAATCGATCCATTCCTGCGTGGCAGCTACATTAACCGGGCCATCGACATATTTAGCTGTTGTCAGGAAGGCGAGATTTTTGAGCTTTTGTGGGTCACCGGCAGCCAAGTCTTCGAAATCCAGCTTGTCAAACTGCTTCGACAATTCCACTCGACGTTTTTCATCGAGTCCATTGTACCAGACGGCGAATTCCCGATATGCGTCTGCGAAACGCTTTGCGGTTTCCTCGTTTTCCTTGGCCCAACTGGTGGTCGTCCACCAGGCTGCCTGTACGGCGTTCGGGTTTTGGTAGTTCGAGGTGTCGGGATTGCCAACGAGTCTGAAATTGTAGCCTTCTCCAATGCCGTCGTTGCGATAGAATGTCTGGAAACCAGTTGACTGAATGGCATCGACAGCGCCGTTTTGAAGTGCTTCTGGCAATGCGCTGAACTGCTTGATGATGCTGAATTTCACATCGTTAGGTTTCAAGCCATTTCCATCGAGAAATTTATAGGCAAACACGCGGAAAAACGGCACGCCGCCAATACCTATTGTGCGTCCCTTCAAATCTTCTGGTGTCTTAATGTCGCTATCGTTGCGAACTAGGTAGCTGATCGCAGGGCTGGTGTGATTGGCACCGGCAACAAGCGCAATGTCAAATCCATTGTAAATTGCGTTCACACCAGCAAATGTGTCTGCGTAAGCGAAGTCGGCGCTGCCACCTTTCACTGCGGCAATGGTCTCTGTCCCAGTCGCCAGTGGAATGATTTCTGCCTTGAGACCATGCTTGGCTAGGAAACCTTCGCGCTCAGCAATTGGGATGTTGAAGGTTTGCGGTGTCAAGGCAATCCGAACTGTTTTCAGGCTCTCAGCATAAGCGGACGTCAGGGCAAGGACTGAAAGAATAGATGTGGAGGCAAGCATAAGCATGCCACGTTTGGTCGTTTTCAGCATGAGCGTTCTCTTCAAAACTTGGAAATTTGGGGTTAAGCCGCTGCATTTGCGATCGACGAATCCGATCGAAGGGCAGGGGCAATATCGTTCGCGAGGATATGGATTGCTCGAACCTGATCGGCTTGAGGTACCGCCCGCCAGTCGATCTGAAAGATGTGGCGGTCGTGGCCGACACGTGCGCGTTGATGTTTCAACTTTGCCACGACTTGCTCGGCATCGCCGACGATGATGTTCGAGTCGAGGTCAGATGCGATTTCTTCGAACTGGTCGCGGGTTGGTGCAGGTTTACCGCGGTGGAGGCGCATGTTGGAAACGTAGGCCTGATAGTGGGGGAAAAACGTCTCAAGAGCCTGGCGATGGTTTTCGCCGATGTAGGCATGAGCACTCAATGTGACCTTCAGGCGATCTTTGCTCCAGCCGTGATTGATACCAGATTGCCGATAGGCCGAGACCAAATCCGCCAGACGACCGAACTCCGATGTAGGTGCTCCGGTTTGAACCGAAAGCCCTAATCTCGCTGCCCGCTCGAAGCTTTCTGCATTCAAACCTGTGGTCTGCCAGATGCTTAGATGATCGCCGTAAGCGCGCGGCCAAACATACAGATCGTTTAATTCAGGGCGGCTTTTGCTTTTGAATGAAACCTTTTCACCTGCAGCATCAATTGCTGCGATCAGTTCTATCTTGTCGTCATAGATCCATTTGCGATCTTCATAATCGAAGCCAAACAAATCATAGGATTCCAGGAAAACTCCACTTCCCAATCCAATCTCTGCGCGTCCCGCTGAAATCTGGTCAATGGTCGCAAACTGTTCATACAGTCGCACCGGATCGTCTGTTGTCAAGACGATCGTCGCCGTACCGAGCCTGATCTGTTTTGTGCGACTGGCCGCAGCAGCAAGTATGGTCGAACACGCACTGACCGAAAAATCGGGGCGGTGATGTTCGCCTACGCCGTAGAAATCCAGTCCCAGTTTGTCAGCTAGTTCGATGCGCTCCAACAGATCGCGCAGACTGTCATGTACCGACTGACGGATACCAGTTACCGGATGGGGGTAGGTGTCACCGAAGCTGAAAATGCCGATTTCGAACATGATAATGATTACTCTAGTTGGTGTCTGGACCCGAACCGCGACGACGCGTGATGCGGTGTTCCAGAACAAGGAAAATGGCGTTGATGATGTAGCCTACAGCGGCGACCAGAACGGTTGCTGCCAGAAGTTTGCGAATGTTGAACGCTTGTTGGGCTTCGAGAATGTAGTAGCCAATGCCGTCATTACCGGCGACCATGCCGACCACGACAGACATCATCAGCGATGTGCCAAGGGCCTGCCTCATACCAACCAGGATGAAGGGCAATGCGGCGGGCAAGGCGACCTCCCACTGGGTAGCCCACCAGCTAAGGCGGAAAGTTTGAGCCGTTTCACGCAGTGTGCGTGACAAGCTTCGAGCCCCAGCATAGGATGTCATCAACAATGGAAAGACCGCTGACAAAAGGAAGACCAGAATTTTCATTAGGTCGCCTACGCCGAAAAACAGTATCAGCACGGGGATGATGGCCGTTGTGGGCTTGGCTCGCGCTATTTCCACGACCGGCTCCAACAGAGCCCAGATGATACGTACCCGACCCATTAGAAAGCCAATGCCAATGCCAATTGGGGTGGCGATAGCAAAGCCGATAGCCAAAAGATAAAGTGTATCGAGTAGCGCAGTCAGTAGGTCACCGCCCCAAAGCTCAACGACTAGCGTTTCGCCAATGAGTAGGGGAGACGAGACTGTTGGGTTGTAGTGAACCCAGGACGACCACTGCCAAAGCAACAGCAGAACACCGATCACAGTCCAGCCGAAAGCGCGACTTGTAAGGAATGACGCGCGGCGCTTCTTACCCTTTTTCTTGAGAGAGACCTGAACGTTTGTTTGGACACCACCGTCACGATTGGACGCAGGTTCAAGTCGTCCAACGTTGTGATCCTCTTGTGCATGGATGAATGTCATTGAGACCCCGCCAAAACCAGTTGCAGGGTTTCACGTCTCAGCCTCAAGAAGTCCGGCAGTTCGCGTGTCGAAACCTGTTCTCTCGGGCGTGGTAGCGATACATCAATGTCGCGAGCGATGCCCTTGCCGCCTTCCTCCATCACGATGATCCGGTCGGCCAGATACAGAGCTTCATCAATATCGTGCGTTACAAACAGGATGGTGATCGCTCGCTCTTGCCAGATACGCAGCAACAGGTCCTGCATATTTGAGCGGCTCAACGCATCAATGGCGCTGAATGGCTCGTCGAGGAGGAGAATTTCGGGCCCCGAAGCCAATGCTCTCGCAATTGCCAATCGTTGCTGCATGCCGCCTGAGAGTTCAGAGGGATAAAGTACCTGCGTGCCAGGCAACCCTACTTCAGACAGGTAAGACTCGATTTCACTCAAACTCCTATTTGAAGATTGTCGTGGAGATCTACGAAAAGCGTGGCGCAGACCGAATTCGACGTTCTCGCCCACACTAAGCCAAGGCAACAGCGATTCACCGTAACTTTGGAAAACATACCGCACACTTTCCACGCCCGCGTCGCGTTCCCAATGAAGCGCGCCGGAACTTGGCTGCTCCAATCCGGCAATCATTCTGAGTAAAGTCGACTTGCCGCAACCGGATCGTCCGACAATTGCGACAAAAGAACCATGCTTGATATCGAGATCGATAGGCTCGAGGGCACGCACCTCTTTACCCGAGCTTGAGGCGTAGTCCTTTGCCAGCCGTTCAATACGGATGGCTGGCACGTCATTAGAAGGATGAAAGCTCGAACGGGATGAAGCGAACATCACACCCCACCCATGCCTTCTTGATCTACTCCGTTCGAAATAAATCCATATTCACCGCGAAGGATGGTGGCATCGACCCTGGTTTCGTCGAGGTTCTTTCCAGAGCCATTAGGGAAATACGTCACCACAATCACCCGCGCTAAACATGCTAAATCTACGTTTTTTATAGATTATAATTATAATTATAAAAGTGCGATTTTTCTGTTTATCAAACGAAGGGGAGCAAATTTTTCCAAAGCGCAAAATGTTAAAGCCGCAAGCCGCAGCACTGTTCTCTGGCGTAGCTCCGCTTCAGGTAATAGTCCCACGACCTTACGCTGGCGATAAAATCCTGTAGCCTATTTCTGTTGTGTGAAATCACCCGATTTCTAGAGGCGATTGTGGATCACTGATCCAGTCGACGAGAGAGCCGTCATATTCCATTGTGTTTGCGTAACCGATCACCGCCAGGGCTAGCGCACCGAGCGTCGAGGCGATGCCACCACCGCAGTAGGTTATAATCGTACGACCGTCCAATGGAACGACCGATGCAAACGCCTCGCGCAGTTCGTCTCCGCCACGCAAAGTGTTGTCGTCACTATTAAGTAATTCGGTGAAGGGGAGGTTGACACTTCCCGGTATGTGGCCAGCTCGGCTGCGAACTGGGACATTTCCGGAGTAGTCGTCCGGTTTCAGAAGGCAAACCAGTGAAGCTGGGACCCTTCCTTCGACTATCTCTCTAACATCACTACGAAAAGCGACAAACTCATTGATGTCTTTGGATTGATATTTCTTGGATTCGATCGGCAGTGGAAACCCCGTTTCGATGGGCAATCCTTCTCGGCTATATTTCTTGAAACCACCGTCGAGAACACTGACATTTTCATGCCCAAAACTTCTAAATACCCACCAAAGACGGGAGGCCCACTGACCTGCCAATCTGTCGTATATTACGACGTGCGTCTCTGGCGTAATTCCCAGTCTCCCAGCAGCGGTGTTGAACTGCGTTACGGTCGGACGGGTGAATGGTAACGCCGCATCAGGATCCGAAAAATCCTCAAACAAATCGGCAAACCGGGCACCAGGAACGCGTCCCTCACTTTCAAATTCTTCCGCACCACTGCGAAAACGCGGTTCCGGTGATGATGCAGTCCCTCGCTCCATAAAGACGCTGGACTCGAGAATGACCACCGCAGGATTAGCGCCATTTGTAACAAGCCAACTGGAGGAAACTATTGGGAACGTCGCCGTCATTGGGCAGCATCTCCTTAAATGAAATGGGGAGCAGTCTTTACACTAGCCCGAAAAATTATAATAATAATTCTAATTGGTTTGCGACGCATGACAAGTCAGCAAATTCTTGCGAGTAAACAAAGGTCGCAACTGGCGTAGCTATTTTGTTAGATTGAAGGACTTGAGTTTGTTTTCGGCGCGTCGGTATCCGACTGATATTCGATCTGAAGCCGTTGCTGCTGTGGAGCAACGCCGCCTGCGCAATCCTGGTGATCGTACTATTTTCCGCGAAGTGGCGGCCGAATATGGGATCGGCGAACAATCCCTACGTCTTTGGGTAAAGAAGCACGATGTCGATGGCCGTAGTGCTGCAGAAACTCGATTCGCTGAGGGCGATCCGATTGCGGACAACACACCGAAAACGCCGGCTCAGTTAGAGGCCGAGGTGAAAGCGCTTCGCAAGAAAATTGAGAAACTCCAGGCTGAAAATGATGTCCTGAAGAAAGCTTTCGTCGTTTTTTCTTCAGAATGGGAAAAGTAGACAAGCCGCATATTCGGACAATTTGCCTCGCGAACTCATCACAGCGTGAAATCTTCGCTGAGCCGAAGTGTAGGTAATGCCAAATTCTTAATGGTGAAGAAGGGAGCCTTCAATTGAGACTTTTGCTTATCGAAGAATAGGTTGGAATTAGGTGACGCGACCTGCAGGGCGTTGGCTAAACATGGCGTTGTTACAGACCAGCTCCCCTTGCATCACAATCGTCCTTTACTCTTGATCAACATCGCAAAGGTTTGTGTTCAGACAAAAGCGATGCTGGGATGTTGCTAATTGCAGGCGAGACATCTCGACGTTATAAACTAGTCAACATACGACCCTTGCGGTACAACGCGAAACATGACGTTCACGCGGCCTTTAGTCCGGGCAAACATATGCAAGGGGGTGGGCAAGATTGACGGCGGAAACAACATCCATGTTGATGCCATAGATTTCATGCAGCACCTTAGGTACGAGAATTTCCGTTGGAGGTCCGCTGGCAACGACCCTCCCGGATTTGAGGGCGTGGATACGGTCGCAGAACCGCGCTGCCATATTGATATCGTGCAGTACGATAACCACGCTCCGACCGTTTTCGTGAGCTAGGCGTCTAACAAGTGAGAGCACTTCGATCTGATGAGCAACATCGAGTGCAGCTGTAGGTTCGTCCAGAAGCAAACAATTTGCGTCCTGAGCGATCATCATGGCGATCCAGGCGCGTTGCCGCTCCCCACCTGACAGGGTTCCAACAATGCGGTCGGCGAAGCTTTCGATCTGTGTCGCCAGAAGAGCGTTCTCTACCTTCTCTTCGTCTATTCTCGAAAATCTACCCAACGCACCATGCCATGGATAACGACCACAGGCTACAAGCTCACGGATTGTCATGTCCGATCCTGAGCTTACGTCCTGCGGCAGATATGCGACCGAACGGGCAAAGGCCCGGTCTTCAAACTTTTGCACGTCCTGATTGTCGTAGAAGACTGAGCCCGTCGTTGGTAGGGTTTGTCGCGCCAGAATTTTTAAAAGGCTGGATTTGCCGGAACCATTGTGGCCGACAAGAGCCACAACTTCTCCAGCGGGGAAGTCGAGTGTGACATCTGACAGGATCACGCGGCTATCGATTGCGAGCCCGACGTGTTTGACCGAAAAAGCTTCCGTGATTTGTTGGGATTTGTGCGTCTGCTGACCGAGCGCCACATCACTTCTTTGTTCTTGCGATCTGCTGTCGATCATAAAATTCACTCGTTTGCACTAACTGGTTGAAGGATAACAATTGTTTATTTTCGATTGAAACGGCCAGCGCTGGCCTAGCGAACATCGCGCTTCAAGATCGGACACGTCTTGCAGTATTCTAGGCATGGCATCAGATAGCGAATGCAGCAAACCCGCCGTTTTCTGATCCTTGCTCCATTCGACCTGAAATAACGAACAGGCTCAAACAGCGGGTTCGCCTCGCCGTTAGCCAGCCGCCGTGTGGAGAGGTAAACCCGCGCTTGCTCAACGCTACTAAGTGTGGGGGCAAACCTCTCACAATAGGCAATAACGTTCTCAACCACATTTCCAGCATTGCTCCAAAGAACTTTATGCGACAGGCCCGAAACGTGGGAAATGGCATTGATGACAGAAGCAATATGGGTGTGGGTCACGAAGGAGAGGCGTTCTTCTGCGGTCTGCGGGGTAGTCGCTGACCCCGACCCTGTGAGGTAAAAGGTCTCCGGGCGTCCAAGCTCGTCTAATACGATGCCTGTCTCATAGACATCAAGCGGCAGCCGCCAGTTGAGAATAAGCGAGGCTGCGACAGTCGGCACAATGAGTTTTGAAAAGTAGATTTTAGACCATTGCGACGCAACCGCTCGAGGTTCCGGGCGCTGATAAATAGTAGAGAATCTTTGGAGGATCGCAGAGAGGCGATCATGTTGCGTCAGATCGGCGACCAGTTCGAAACCGCAAGCATGGTCGTTGACGACGAGCGCGGCGCCCATTGGGGCGAGGTCCCCGCGAAACAGTCCTGCAAGCTCTGCGATCATCGCCGCACCAGTAGCAGTCCGTAGAAGACTGCTCCTATGATCATTGATACCAAGCCTGCTGGCACCTCCCAAGGAAATGCAATGGTGCGTCCGATCCAATCAGAAAGGATCAGAAGTGTTGCGCCTAACAAGGCTGCTCCAACCAGTTGCGCAACTGGTTTTCGCACGCCGATCAGGCGGGCGAGCTGCGGTGCAATCAACCCGGCAAAACTCAAGGGGCCAACGATCATTGTTGCCGTGCCCGTCAGACCTGCGGTCATCAGCAACATCGTCCAACGTGCCTTTGCAAGAGGCAGGCCGACCGAGGTCGCAGCCGATGCTCCAAGCGGGACAATGACGAGCCAGCGACGAACAAACGGCAGGAGTGCTAGAAATACCAGCAGCACAAAAAGGGCAACAGTGGCATCTCCGGCTCGTACGGAATAGGTGGATCCCGACATCCAGCCCAGCATCCGGGTGACCCGGACGTCGCCAAACAGAACCGACACCGATATCACGGAGCCCGCCAACGCGGTGATGGCCACACCATTCAGCAGGATTTTTTCCGGCATGAAGGCCGAGCGCCGCGCTACCCGCATCGTGAAGGCAAGGAACAACAGGCAGCCCAGCGTCGCGAGAAACATGGTTTGGGTTCGGTCAAGTGGCGGTAGAATAAAAACAACAGGGATCATCAACAATGCTGCCCCTGATGAGATGCCCAAAAGCTCTGGACTGGCGAGTGCATTACCAGTCATTCTTTGCATGAGACACCCCCCCATCGCGAGCATCGCGCCTGCGCTGGCGGCTGCAATCGTACGCGGAAGTCGCCATTGCCACAGATCATTCCAATGGGCTCCCGTTGCCAGTTGCCAGCCATCTGGAAACTTTCCAACGGTGACCGCGGCCAGTGAGGCGAGCAAAAGCGCGAATGCCACGACCAGAAAACTTGTTCGAGGATTGTGGCTGTACATTCGAAGGTCGGACTGCCGGTATGCGACAGGTGCATTTTTCTGTCGGCCGAGCAGCCAGATCAGCATGGGTGCGCCGAGTACTGCGGTCACAGCACCAGCCGGGATTTCAATAACGGCGCCGAACCCCTGAAGCGCCTGGTCGGTGACCAGCAGCAGACCTGCCGAAACAAATGGTGCTGCCAGCAGGCGATCCTTAAACCGCCGCGCGCCACCTACTTGCGAAAGCCCTGCACCAGCCAGACCGATGAAGCCGATCACGCCCAACTGGGAAATAACGAACACTGCCGGGACGATCGCTACGAGTAGCGCGAGCGCTCTCAATCGGGCCGGAGAAATCCCCAGTGCACGAGCGGAGACTTCCTCCAGTCCAAGCATCGTTAAAGGCCGACACAACCAAAATGCCAATATCCACGCGGCAGCCAGACATGTCAGTAGTAGGATGGCTATGTGCCAATTGTCCTGCGTCAGAGATCCTGCCTGCCAGATGATTAGCTCGCCCAGGTCCTCGAAGTGAGCCAGGATCAGCATTGTGGTCAGCGCATCCAGGCACAGAGATAGTACAAGACCGTTGAGGACAAGATTTAACGGAGAAAAGCGACCGCGTGCCGATAGTGCCAAAACCAGTCCAGTGGTCAGTGAAGCTCCCAACAAGGCTGGTAACGTGAAGCCGAATAAGAACAAGGCAGGGAACCAAAGCATTGCAACTGCCACGCCGAGACGGGCACCCGAGAAAATGCCAAGCGTGCTGGGTTCCGCCAGGGGATTGCGCATCACCTGCTGAAGGATAGTACTACTCAGGCCAAGCATCATCCCACTGATTATCGCGACAACGAACCGTGGCAGCAGGCTGAAATGTACAGCAACCTGATCGATATCTGTTAGATCCGGATTGAATAAGATTTCCCATGGCGACGCAGACAGTTTTGCGGATCGCAGATTGAACATAAATAGCGCGAATCCCGCTGTGATCAGCAAGACTGCGAGCAGCAAGCTCCAGTTCTTGGTCGCGTCACGTTTTCTGGAGTTAGACATGCTTCACCTTGGCAAGACCGCTGGCCAACTGCATTGCCAGACGCTCGACCGAGCGTACGCCGCCATTGGGGTAGATAACCGGCATCTTCACCACTCGACCTTCCCGCACGGCGGGGAGGGCGTTCCACAGTGGGCTATCCGCAAGCCGTTCCACGGCGCGGTCGGTCTCTGCTCCGCGATCGAAATGGATTATGATAGCATCGGGCAGATCTGCCAGACGTTTCAGGGATATGGAAGTAACTCCCGATCCGTTGACACGACCTGTAAAAGCATTGCGCGCACCCAGGCGTACCAGAGTATCGCCGATCATGCCGTTGCCCCCGAACACAGCGGCGCCGCGACCGTCGCGGGTGAACCGGCACACATAAACGGGACGTTTCAAGCCAATTAAGGTTCCACGCGCATGGGCAATTGCGTGTTCACACGAGGCAATCGCTCCTTCGGCCTCTCTCTGTCTGTCCAGCAATGATGCAAGCTGGCGCAGCATGGATTGGACAAAGGTGACGGCCGGAATGTTTTTGGGAAAAACCGCAAGCGGCAATATTTTGGTAATCCGGCTTAAATTGTCGAGGCCGGCAGTTTGCCAGTCCGCCATCAGCAATAGATCCGGCGCGAGGATTTGCAGATATTCGAGGCTCGGTTCGTTCAAAGGTCCGAGATCGGCGACCTTGTCCGACAAGACAGGGTCTGCCACCAGCCGCCGGTAGAGCGGAACGTTAGCAATGGCAACCGGTTGGATCCCTAGCGTCAACAACAATTCTGTCAGCAACAGATCCATGCTGACGATACGTTTCGAGGGCACCGGCACCGCATTTGCAATGTCAGGCAACGCAAATATGGCAGGGGCGGCCAACGCCGCCCCAATGAATTTGCGCCGGTCAAGGAAGGGCAATCCTACCATTTATAGGAGAGCGTTGCCGAGACTGTCCGCGGCTCGCCGTAACGGCAGCCATCCGACGATACGCAGCTGTAGAATTGCTTGTCGAACAAGTTGCGGGCGTTGAGTTTAAGTGTTGCGCCTTCGAGTTCCTTGTTAAGTTTGCCCAAGTCAAAACTCGCCATCGCATCTACCAGCACGTAGCCTGGAATATTGCTGGTGCTATCTGTAAGATTGGTCTCCCCAATATAGCGGACGCCACCGCCTAACTTGACACCTTCCAATCCGACATCGTCCAAAGAGTAGTCGGCCCACAAAGAAACATTGTGTCGAGGGACTAGCGCAACCTGTTCACCGATTTCAAAAGGCTTGGCGCTTTCAGTGATTTTGGCGTCCGTATAGGCATAGGCTGCGACAAGGCCGAGATTGCCTATTTCGCCCCTTGCTTCAAGTTCGAGACCACGCGATTTCACCTTGCCCTGCTGGTAGGACAGGCCGGCAGAATCATAGGTGACAACGTTGGTTTGGGTCAGATCATATATGGCGGCGCTGAACAGCATGTTGCTACCAAGTGGCTGGTAGCGGACACCCGCCTCAAACTGCATACCCTCATTTGGTTTCAGTGCTGCTTTTGTGACATTATCAATGCCAGCTTGCGGCAGGAAAGACTGGCTTGCGCTCAGATAAGGCGCAAATCCATTATCGAACAAATAGACAAGACCTGCGCGCCCGGTAAACGCGGAATCCCTCTGTTCCGTCACGATGCCTGTTTGATAGCTTTTCGAGGTGCTGTCTGACCAATCGTGCCGACCGCCCAGAAGCAAGACCCAGTGGTCGTCAAATTTGATCTGGTCCTGCAGATAGATACCGTATTGGTCACCAACTGCGTCTGCACCTCGATCCACACGGTAGTTGATGGCTGGTGATCCGGTGTAGCTCCCAGTATCAAGGTTCAGCAGGCTATTAGCCGTGCCACGAAAACGATGGGAATCGTATGACCGGCGATAGTAATCAAATCCGCCAAGAATGGTGTGTTCGGCACCAAGCGCATCGAAGGAATATTCGAGTGAACTGTCTGAGGTGACGCCGTAGGATGACTCATTACGTTCGCTACCTAGACGAGCCAGCAGGCCACCGGTGGCCGACAACTGCCTGATGTTACCCATCATGTAATTCCATTCGAGGTCGGAACGGAAATAGCGGTTACTGTTCGAAAACTTCAGCCCATTGTCGAACTCGTGTTCGAAGATTGTTCCGATCGAGTACATATCGATGTTATATTTGTCGAAACTGTCTATGCCGAGAAACGCGTCCCTTGGAATATTTCCCGTACTGACATCCGAGTACAAGAGCGGCGTGGCAAACCGGGTATGGACATGCTGGTAGCTGGACAATACTGTCAGTGATGTCGCTTCATCGGGCTTCCAGGTCAGGGCAGGCGCGATGTAAGCCTTGTTGTCAGGTGTATCGGCGACCCAGTTGTCGGCATCGCGCAAAAGACCGGTAACACGGTAAGTCACCACACCGTCATCGGTTATAGGCCCACCAAAGTCGCCCGAAATCTGCTTGCGGTTGTTGCTGCCATATTCGACGTTGAGTTCACGTAATTCGGTGGCCGTTGGACGTTTCGATACCCCGTTGACGATGCCGCCTGGTGCAAGCTGGCCATAAAGAACTGATGAGGCACCTCTCAACACCTCCACCCTTTCGAGGCCGTAAGGCTCCTGTCCGCCGTCATAGACATTGGACTGGAACTTCATCCCATCGCGAAGGGTACCAGTATTGCCGTTTGCCACATTGAAGCCTCGGATGATGAAATCATCGACCATACGAGTGAAAGCGCCGGATTGAGTGGTAACTCCGGGTGTATAGCTTAGTGTTTCGGCGACCGAGGTGGCCTTCTGAGTGCTGATTTGGTCTGCCGTAACCACAGTTACGGACTGTGGTGTTTCGATGAGCGGCGTGTCTGTTTTGTTGGCCGATGAATTGCTTGGGGCAAGATAGCCGTCGACCGGGGCAAACGCATTTTGTCCTTGGACGTTAATCTGCTGCAAAACAGTCGTGCCGTCCGCCGAAACAGAGGGGGGCGTTGTAACAGTGGCACTGGCAATGGTGACGGAGGCCGGACCTGTGAAACGATATGAGAGGCCGGTTCCACGCAGGATTTGCCCCAATGCCGCATCTGTTGAGAGGGCGCCGCTGGTTCCGGGAGATGTGCGACCCCGCGTCAGGTCGGCATCATAGAGAACCTGAACGCCGCTCGCGACACCGAACCGCGACAGTGCCGTGTCGAGTGGCCCTGCGGAAACGGATATCTGTTGTGCTTGCTGCTGCGACCAGCTTGGGTTGGCGGTCATCAGCGACGCCGCGACTACCAATGCTGCAGCCGTGGTTGCCATTAGAATGTGGAACCGCTGATTTCTCGCCGCCGCGCCCGTGTTTTTGCTCATCATAGTCCCCAGAAGTATGCCACCCATGGTGAGGTTTGCCTGCACCACTTCAGACAAGAACGAATCCCAGCGCCGAAACCGAAACCGTTTTCGAAGATTTTCTGAGAAATATTTGACGACCGGCGGGAATTTGCTGTTCGCGCTATCGCAGAATGACAATGCCGGCGGGCAGCCGCGTTACCGAAAGACCCAATGTCGCCTGCAATTGATCAATAACCTCGTCGGGCCGGGAGAGGTGAAAGACACCTGAGACGCGTCGCAGTCCCAACGTGCTTCCCGCGATCACCACATTGCCGCGGCGGTGTCGATTGATGTCCATCACGACACTGGCCAGCTGTTTGTCCCGAAACACCAGCAACCCGCGCCTCCAAGTTGCCATGTTCTCCGGCTCGTCATGTTCCATTGCGCTCAGACCAGAGGCAAAATATCGGACCGTCTGACCAGACGTCAGCCGTATATTCCCGCGACATTCGACCTCGATCTGTCCTTGAAGACAATCGACCGACACTTCATCAGCGCCGTGTCCGACAGCAAAGCTGGCGGCATGGGTGGTCGTGATGCCGGTTTCAGCAGTTACGAGAAACGGGCGATCGAGATCGGCCGCAACGTTAAATACGGCGGCACCATCGCTAAGGGTCACAGCTCGAGCGTGTGAGGTGAAGTTCTGCGAGAGCATTGAACTGCCGTCCATTTCAACCGTCGAGCCATCGGCGAGTACGACGGTTTTTTGTTCTCCACGCGCTGTTGCAAAATCGGCAGCAAGGGCAGAATAGGAAGGAGTTATCCCTAGAAAAGACCCCAGAGAAGCCGCGCCGATAGCGGACGCAGCGATAGCACTCCCGCCTATAAAAAGTCGGCGGGAAAGGCCCACGTTCTGTCGACGTTTACCAGTAAGGGCCGGCCCCATCGTTTTCCAGAGCCGGGCCGCTTCAATGAATGCTCGCTCATGGCTGGGACTTAAGCGACGCCAGGCTTGAAGACGCGCTGCATCATCCGTCGTGGCATCGCCGGACGTCAGGATTGCAATCCATTCAGATGCCTCCTGTGTGAGGCGTGAGCCGCGCTTAAATTCTTCGTCCAAGGGCATAGGTCAAAATCGATCAGGATGTCTGTCAACTGACTGGAGACATGTCATTGTTATAGAACGATTGAGAGCAACCGTACCGAAACCTTCCAGCAGATTATTCTTCAGTATCGTCGGTTTCGTGCAGGCGTGCTGAACAATATTCGATCGCGGCGCGAATTTCCAGTTCGATCGTTCGTTTCGACACGCCATGGGTCAAGGCTATTTGCTGATGTGGCTGGCCCTCAATGCGCGCGGCATAGAGAATGGCGCGACGCCTTGCAGGCAATTCCTCCATGATCTTGGCCAAGTTCGACAATCTATCTCGAGATATTGCAATGTCTTCAGGACCAGGTTGGCTATCAGCAACATTCAAAAGCTCGTTGACCTCGCGCGAATGGAGCCGCCGTTGCGACGCCGAGCGGCTGTGGTCGATGGCGAGGTTTTTCACAAGACGACGGAGGTAAGGAACGGGAGCGGCAAGCATAATGGCTTTACTACGGGAAAAGCGTATCCACGCTTCCTGCGCGAGATCCTCGCCATCTTCAGGTGAACCCGTGCGACCAGACAGATAGCGTGATATTCCTGCGCGTTCGCGCATGAAGATTGCCGCCATTTTGTCTTCGTGGCTTGCCATTCGCCGCCCCGGCCGATTTGATCTAAAATAAAAGGCGATCAGCGCCCGTAATTCGTTGGTGGCATGCATAGCCGTGAGCAGGATAGGATGCAATAGTGGAGTGCCATTATCATCTTATGCAAAAACGAATTTCTTCCGATGATGGAAGGCCGGTCATCGTCAAAAATGAGACTATCTTGCGCCTGTTCTATCCCTCTCGAGAGCATTAATGGCTTCATTTATCGCAGCTCGAAGGGTGTCATTGATACGCTCCTGCCAGCCTGGGCCATCTGCCTGGAAACGTACCGAATATCGCTATCGATCTGTAGCGACACCAACTCCATGGTGTTGGGAATAGCAGGTCGTTCAGACACGGGCATCACAGTCTTCTTAGCCGGCTTGAACAGCGCCTCGGGTGCATCTATCCGGTTGGAAGGTCGTCGCGGTGTTGCCGCCATTGTCATTTCCTTTTGTGTTTCTGCACGTTCCACTTCAGCCGATTGGCAGCAAGCAATCTGCCCCCGATGCCTTCTCAACATTTGCACGCACTAATCGTGAACTGGAAAAGCACCTGCGACCCGTAAACCCTCTTGGGATGTGAAATGCCGCGATAATTATTACCTGGACTTCGAGATTATTGACTACTCATCAATTCGACCTTTCGGACGCGGGCCGGGATCAACGCCGAGCCGGACGTCTGCTAAAGCTAAAATGGCGTTGGACGGCATTTACAGTTTGCCACAATAGGGATATTATATGTCCTTAATTGCCTCCCTTTGGCGTTACCGGAATGCTTTCATGATCCTCAAAAGCCAAGTTGAGTGGGCGCTACACTGCTGCGCCATCCTGTCGGGTTTGCCAGAGGGGAGATATCTCTCAACAAAGGCGCTTGCTGAACTCCATGGGTTGCCAAAGGAGTATCTCTCTAAAGCACTGCAAAGTCTGTCTCAAGCAGGTCTCGTCCATACGACGCTGGGGCCATCAGGTGGATATCGGCTTGCCAAGCCTGCCGCAGAACTGACGTTTCTCGACGTTGTCGAAGCAGTGGAGGGCAGTGGCCGCACCTTTGTCTGCCAAAACATTCGCGCCAACAATCCCTGCCGTCCGAAGGACTTCTGCGAGAGTGGCCCGTGCGCAATCGCCCGTATCATGTGGGAGGCGGACGAAGCCTGGCGTGCCGCGCTGCGTAGGGCGACGTTTGCGGATCTCGGCAGAACGCTGGAGAAGGAAGTTGATCCGGCAATATGGGCAGGAACGTTTGAATGGGTGCTAAAGCGCGCGGGCTGAAGATCGCGCGACGGTATTTCCCGATATCGTCGCGGCAGACACGAGGAAACTGTGCGAAGGCATTGCAAATGACAATCCTGAACGTGCTAGTTGCTGGTGAACAGCATTGATGACTTCATTGCGCGCCGGTGTTCGCTGGGCCGGGCTCGTAACACGGAACTGAAGCTCAATATCGAGTGCCATGGCATCAATGCCCTTCAGCGCTACGACCGGCTTTGGATCCTGAACGATGCAAAGGCATGTCTGCAAAACGGATATAAGAGCATCCTCGATTTCTGAAGGCTTGCGGTCGGCAGAAACCCTCATCGGCAACACAATCAGGTGTGTTTGGTCGGGGCGAGTGAGATTGGTAAGCCCGATTTTGGCAAGTGTGCTGTTTGGCAAAACGACGATATTGTGAGCAGGTGTCAGGATCTGCGTGGAGCGCCAATCGTTCTGGACCACGCGTCCTTCCGTGCCATCGGCAAGATTAATCCAGTCTCCGATCGAAAACGGCTTGCCCAGTGTCAGCGCGATACCGGAAAATACGTCACTTAGCGTGTTTTGCAATGCAAGCCCAACTATGATCGCCACTACTCCGGACGTTGCAACGAGTGTGCCGATCGGTGCTCCGAAAACGAAGCCGATAACTGATAAGGTTACCCCGACATACACGCCAGCGATAATCAGATCCTGAATCAGCCGCGCTTCTTGTGGCCGACGGTCGAGGACGATGTAGAGCCGGACAATGCCGATCGCTGCCCAAGCAAAATGTACCCACCAGAAAACCCGTGCCGATGTCGCGAGATAAGCTTGCGCACCCGGGAGTTCGCTTGGGGTGACCCGGTATGGGAGTATGCCGGCGCAAACAAGTACGGTGGTCATCGACAGAAAAAAAAGGATCTGGACAATCAACCGAGCAGTAGGTCTCCTCCGACCTTGGAGGAGCCAGATAATGATGCCGATCACGCCGAGTGCATTCACCACCGCGAATGCGAAAAATCCAAAGTGACTGGACATGGCGTGACGCTCCGATCAACTGGAGAAAAAACAGAAGAAAAGGCCAGATGTAGCGACATCTCGCCCTTGAGAACTTATTTGTTAATCGGGAAGACCAGATCCTCTTGGTCGCTATCGACCACAAACACCGCTAGCAGCTTTGCAGGTTTGGAGTCACTGCCATTCTTGCTGACCCCGTGACGGTCACCCGGTAATTCCGAAAAGTTTTCGCCAGCTTTGTATTCCTTGACCGGGCCATCGTTAACCTGGCTGAGGATCGAGCCCTCGAGTACGGTGGCATAAATAAATGCCGACTGCGGATGGGTATGGGCCTCCGAAAAGCCGCCTGGGCCGTACTCGACCAGCACACCCTTGATGCTCTTGCCGGGAACGTTGGGCAGTTGGTGCTCATACACCACCGTGACATTCGATGCCGGCCCGGTCTTGGTGTCGTGGGCGGAAGCGGTGCAGGTCGAGAAGATCACACTGGCGAAAACCGCGATGCCGTGTCTTACCATTGGATTTATCCTTTCTAGGAATTCGCTCGGTGGTTACTTGCGTGGTGCCGTGGCGAACCACGTGTCGAAATCAATTGCACCGAGGCGTGGGTTGGCGTCGCTGACCAGCGATCCGTCGTCCAACCGTGCGCCGAAATACCGCGCCTCAGGGTCTGAGACGACTTCGCGGCCATCAGCCGTCGCTTGCAGATAGCGCGCGACAAGCTCGTGAAGATGAAAACGCTCTGGCCCAGCGATTTCGACCACACCATTGACCGGAGCGGCCAAGGCGACGTCGGCCATGGCATCGGCGACATCGTCCGAAGCGATCGGCTGGACGAAAGCGGGTGAAAGATGAACTTTTCCACCCACCATGCTTGATTGTGCGATGCCCGCCAGAAACTCCATGAACTGGGTTGAATGGACAATCGTATAGGGAATACCAGCGTCTTTGATCAGCTTTTCCTGAACCAATTTGGCGCGGAAATAGCCGCTTTCCTGGAGGCGTTCGGTTCCGACAACCGACAGGGCAACATGATGTTTGACACCCGCTGTTCTTTCCGCTGCGAGCAGATTGCGGCCAGACGTTTCGAAGAACTCAAGGACGGCCCCGTCTTCAAACGATGGTGAGTTGGCGAGGTCCAACACGACTTCGGCGCCGATCAGTGCCTCTGCCAAACCTTCGCCAGTGATCGTATTGATACCGGTGTTAGGGGACGCGGCAATGACCTCGTGACCCTTCGCTCTCAGGCGTTCGGTGGTTTTCGAACCAATCAGTCCGGTCCCGCCGATGATAACGATTTTCATGATATTTTCCTTTGTCAGACGCGCTGACGTTTTGTTCGTTGTTGGGGTAGCCGTTCGCCAGCCGCTCAGTTCAGGCCGGACTTCTCGAGACCATAGAGCTTGTCGGCAGAACCTGGCACCGACTTGAAAGCAATGCTGATGCGGTTCCACGCATTGATCGTCATGATCGAGAAGGTCAGGTCGGATACTTCTTTCTCCGAAAGCTGACCACGAACCCGCTCGTAGAGTTCATCCGGGATGCCGCCCGCGGGCAATTCTGTAAGCGCTTCTGTCCAGGCAAGTGCTGCGCGCTCGCGTGGAGCGAATAGGGTGGATTCGCGCCAGATTGAGACGTGATGTAACCGCAGTTCACGCTCGCCACTGATCTTGGCCTCTTTGATATGCATGTCGACGCAGAAAGCGCAGCCATTGAGTTGCGAGGCACGAATATTGACGAGATTGCGGATTGGCTGCTCGATCGCACTGTCCTTCAACGACATGCTGAGCTCAGAGATCTTCTTGAAAAATTCCGGGGACTGGGCGGCGTAGTTCAGGCGCTGTGACATAGTTATCTCCGTTATTAAGGACTCATAATATCCTTATGGATATAAAATATCCGTAATTACTGGACGTGCAATCAAAAGCTGCTTAAGCTGAACGCATAACGCTTATGCTTAGAAGTATGAGGGGACGGGCGATGGACGTGATTTGTGCTTTGAAAACGTTTGTGCGGGTCGTGGAAACAGGTTCTTTTTCCGCCGCGGCTTTGGACCTCGGGCTGACGCAGCCAGCCGTCTCGCGTCAGGTGTCAGCGCTCGAAGCGCATTTCAGCATGCGTTTGTTACATCGGAGTACCAATGCGCTATCGCTTACAGTCGAAGGGGAGCAGATGTTGCCGATGGCGCTGAGGGCAATCGAGGCGGTTGAAGCGCTTGGCGAAACAGGGCCTCCCGAGGGAATCCTTCCTTCTGGCAAGGTGAAGGTCTGTCTCCCGGCGCCACTCGGCCTCTATCTCAGTAAGCAACTTCCAGCCTTCCTTGATGCATATCCGGCTTTGACGATCGAAATGACCTTCCGAGAAGAGGCGTCCGATTTGATCGGAGAAGGGATCGACCTAGAAGTCCGGCTCGGTGAAATTACCGATAATCGTTTGATCTGTAGGAGGATCGGCTGGACGACTGCCTATCTGGTTGCGACGCCCGAATATCTTTCCGCACACGCTGCGCCCGTGACGCCCGACGAAATCCTTGGGCACAACATCATCTGTTACAGTCGCGGAGGAGAGGGACGGCTTTGGACATTTTTGAATGGTGCTGACTTGGTGCAAGTCAAAGTGGCTCCGCGGATGATTTTCGACAATGCGACCGCGGCGCATCGCGCCACACTTTCTGGTGGCGGACTAGCTGTGCTTTCACATATTCTCTCCAGCCCAGATATCGCTGCCGGAAGGCTGGTCAATCTCATGCCTGATTTTCCGCCGGCGCGCCTGCCGATTAATGTCGTCTACGCGTCGCGCAGGCACCTTCCCCTTCGTGTACGGACAGTGCTTGATTTTATCATTGAAGCGGTGCGCTCCGATGCGCTGATGGGACCGTGACGGCTAAGCGTCCGCCTGGTCTCGGTGCAGGCTGCGGTAGCGCGCAGGAGACTGCCCAACAACGCGCCGGAATGTGGCGGCAAAGGCACTGTCTGAGTTGTAACCGAAGGATTGAGCGATCCGTGACAATGGCTCATTGCCACGACGCAGCCTTGCTGCCGCAAGCCGCATCCGCCAGTTGGTAAGATAATCTATCGGTGAGGATCCAACAGTAGCGCGAAATCTCTCGGCGAAGGCCGAGCGTGACAGTCCTGCAAGTTCGGCCAGTGCATCTACTGTCCATCTGCGCGCCGGTTGCGAATGGATCGCCCGCATGGATGGCGCAAGGCGTGCGTCGGCAAGTCCAGCAAGCCAACCCGGATGCTGCGAGGTCTGGCGTGCCAGGTAGGCGCGCAGAACGTGGATGAATACCAACCGCAGCAGATCGTTGCAGGCTATGCGCGAGCCAAGCGCTGCACCGTTCCATTCGAGATCAAGCTGTTCGAGCAGGAAAGTGATGGGACCAGTCTCCTCGCGCTCGATTACGACGACCGGTGGAAGGGCATCGGTCAACAGGGAGCCGTCGACCGTGTCGAGACTTCGTAGTCGACTTCAGTGAGTTCACCTTTGTTTTTGCGTTTGATCTCAACAATGCGGCGATCGGAATGATGTCCGATCGTTTCCTTTCCGTCCTTCTCAGTCCAGCCGCTCTCTTTGCTCTGATCGAACGCTCTGATCGAGTTGACGCCACGAAGCCGGAACAAGTCCGACGCTGCTGTGTTCTCTTGTAGCTGAAACAACCTGTCAGGATGTCGACGAATGAAGCTAATCGGCCTTGCTTACGCTGGAACTCTGATTTCCTTTCTTTTGATAGATGCCATTTGGCTAGGTTTTGTAGCGAAGAACTTTTATCGGGACCAACTTGGCCACTTGATGCTTTCCAAATTGAACTTTGCAGTTGCGGCTATTTTCTACGCGTTTTTCGCGGTGGCAATCGTCATTCTCGCAGTTCTTCCCGGACTTGAAGCTGGCTCACTTTGGGTCGCCATTTGTTACGGAGCGGTGCTTGGATTGGCCGCCTATGGCACTTACGATATGACGAACCTCTCCACCATCCGCGGTTGGCCAGTGTTGATGAGTGTCGTCGACCTCATTTGGGGGACAATGCTGACTGGCGTAGCCAGTGCGTGCGGTTACCTAGCTGCACGTCATTTTGGATAGCTGAGACGTGTCTTAATTTCTGCATTACAAACCTACCGGCCCGCCACTCGGCGTAAGCTAATTCATCAAGCCTGAGGAGAACATTATTATGGCAATACAAAAGAACGGTTCGGCTCATTGGAAGGGCGGCATCAAGGACGGAAAGGGCGAAATATCGACAGAGAGCGGCGTTCTTAGTTCGCATCCTTACGGGTTCAACACTCGCTTTGAAGGTGTCAAGGGAACGAACCCAGAAGAGTTGATCGGGGCAGCTCACGCAGCCTGCTTCACGATGGCCCTCTCCAAAATGCTTGGAGAAGCCGGATATACTGCCACCGATCTTGATACGACGGCCGTGGTCACCCTTGATAAGGTCGGTGACGGGTTTGCGATCACCGAAATCGCCTTGACGCTCCGCGGTTCTGTTCCAGGCGCCGATTACGCCGTATTCAGCGAAATCGCGAATAAGGCCAAGGAGGGCTGCCCGGTTTCAAAGGCTCTGTCTGCAGTGCCAATTACTTTGGAAGTGTCTGTGTCATAACCAAAATTCCTTTTTGACAGTGGAAGCGGGTATGAAGCCAGCTTCCACACTCTTCACTGGCGGTTTTGGATAATCCCGATTGAACGGGTTAACTTTCAGTTGCTACGGGATAACGCTAAGTTCACGTCGCTCCCGGTCAGTCACGATTGACAGATCAAGTATTTTTTGGAGGTTCGCGGCGTGTCGAAACGTAGGATCCGCCATCCCTCCGTCCATGACGATTGACGCAAACTTTTCATAGTTGGTGGGTACGGGCTCTACTTGGAGGTCTCTCCAGATGGCCTTGTCCACATCGTCGCCCAGACAACCGCGGAGCGTGGAGTAATCGGGAGTGTGAATGACTTCCAGGGCTCCCTGGTCACCGTGAAGACGAAGACGCAGTTCATTTAGGTGACCGGTTGCCCAGCGTGTTGCGTGGATTACACCCATGGCTCCATTTTCAAATTCAGCCGTCATGGTGAAGCTGTCATTGGCATCCAGATCGTAGGCGTCTATTCTGTTGCCTTCATATTTATCGAAGGTCTTCAAGCGCGTGAAAATTCGCTCCACGTCGCTGCCTGCGCCGTACGATGCGAAATCGAGAATGTGGATGCCGACATCACCGAGTACACCGTTAGAGCCATGTTTGGTGGAAAGACGCCACAACCATTTGCTCTCCGTCATCCAATCACCCCAGGCTTTGGATACAAGCCAGCTCTGAAGATAGGATGCTTCGAGGTGCCTTAGCTTACCGATCCGGCCTTCCATCACCATCTGCCGTGCCGCCTGAAGCGGCGCGACGTCGCGGTAGGTCAAATTGACCATTCCGATAAGCCCCGCTGTTTCGGCGGCCTCCGCCATTTCCGCGGCCTTTGCGTAAGTTTCCGCCAGCGGCTTTTCGCAAAACACATGTTTACCAGCAGCGAGCAGCCTCAACGTCGTGGGGTGATGGATCGCATCCGGTGTGACATTTGCCGCTGCGTCAAATTCACCCCAGGCCAACGCGTCGTCGAGCGATGTGAAGGTGAGAGGAATATTATGGCGCAAGGCAAAGGCGCGAACGACGACGTCATCAACATCGACCGCCGCAATCAACTCCACTCCTGAGATCTGCGAGAAATGCATGACATGGCTGTTCGCCATTCCACCGGTTCCAAGAATAAGAAGCTTCATAATTGATTACCTGTAACCTGCTTCACCCGCCTTGTGCAGTTTGGGGCCACGTTCCTCGATTGGCTCGGGTGCCTGATCGACGGGGACGTTCGGCGCATCGTGGATCGTCTTTAACGCGCCTGACGGATTATATGCCCACTTGACCGCATTGCCGATGACCTTCTGGACATTGGCGTCGTGATAGGTGGGGTAGGTTTCATGACCCGGTCGGAAATAGAAGATGTTCCCCGCGCCCCGCCGCCAAGTTAGGCCGGAGCGGAACACCTCACCACCCTGAAACCAAGAGATAAACACCGTTTCTAACGGTTCTGGCACCGAGAATTGCTCACCGTACATTTCTTCGTTTTCAAGCTCGAAATGTTCCGGCAGCCCTTTTGCAATGGGGTGACGGGGATTGATGGTCCAGACACGTTCGCGCTCGCCGGCCTCGCGCCATTTCAGCGCGCAAGGAGTGCCCATCAGGCGCTTAAACGGCTTTGAAAAATGACCGGAGTGAAGCACGATTAAGCCCATGCCTTCCCACACGCGTTTTACCACACGTTCGACGATTTCGTCCTCAACCGCTCCGTGATCCTTATGTCCCCACCAGATAAGGACATCCGTCTGATCAAGCCTTGCCTGCGGCAGGCCATGTTCATTTTCCTGAAGGGTGGCAGTGGTCGCAGTGATATCTGAATGCTTGTTCAAGGCTTCGGCTATGGCGGAGTGCATGCCGTTTGGATAGATCGAGCCAACAGTTTCATTGATATGCTCATGAATATTCTCGCCCCAGACGACTGTATTTATTTGCATTTAAACGTTCCTTGATTAGTTGGCTCGCAATTTGACGCCGGTAAAAGAAGGCTCGGTAGTCATTTCGACTAGTCGATAGATCACGATAATTGGTCATCGACCGTGAAACGTCGGTGTCCCGACTTCTGGTCTTCCTAAACGGCATGCAAAATCCAAACTCAGCAGTTTACGATAAGTTCCGCAAACACAGGATCCGCAGACACCTGTGGAAGGGTATGCGGTGCATAATCACTTTTGACCCAAACCCGTCATCTAAGAAGCGAAAGATGCCGAGGACGTATTCTAGATGGCCGCACCTGAAACTCAACTTCACGAAGGGAATGCGTGCTTTACGGCAGCATCGTCAATATTTGAAAGTATTGGTCTAAAGTCTGCATCTGTAAGATTCAGAGCCAGCCGCTTTTACGGAAACGGTAGTAGAGGGTGCTGCACAAGACGATAATGACGCAGATGACAGCTGGATAGCCGAACTGCGATTTCAGTTCCGGCATATATTCGAAGTTCATGCCATATATGCCGGCAATGGCTGTCGGAACCGCCAGTATCGCGGCCCAGGCGGCGAGTTGCCTGGTGATGGCACCCTGGCGTTGTTGTTCCAGCAAATTTGACGCTTCGAACACCGACGTCATGATTTCGCGCAGACCACCAACGAGGTTTTCAACACGACGCATGTGATCATAGACATCCTTGAAATACGGCCGTGCGTCATCATCGACGCAGGGCATATCGAGGTGAGAAAGTTTGCCTGCAACTTCTGCCATCGGGCCAAGAATGCGCTGGAATTTGATGACCTGTCTACGCATGCGGAAGATGCGCCTGATTTGTTCGGGCTGAAGGAAGGAGACAAGGACATGTTTTTCCATGTCCAATACCTTGTCTTCCAACGTTTCGACCATTGGGAGGTAACCGTCGACTATGAAATCCAGAATGCCGTGCAACACGTAATCGGGGCCGTGGCTCAACAGCTTCGGTGACTGCTCGAGTTGACGCCGCAGGTTCTGGTGGGATCTGGCCGAACCATGCCGAACCGAGATCAGGTGGTGCCTGCCCACAAAGATGCAGGTTTCTCCATAAGCAATCTTGTCGCCTTCGAGATGAGCGGTCTTGGCAACAACGAACAACTGCTCGCCATAAATATCGACCTTTGGAACCTGCTTGCCATTGATCGCGTCCTCCACCGCCAGCGAGTGAAGACCAAACATCTTTTGAAGGCTTGCCATTTCCTCAACGCTTGGATCTGTCAGGCCAATCCATGCGAAGTCGCCATCGCTTGTTTCGAAAACCTCATCAGTCAGCGCGATTTCTTCGGCACGCACACCGTTTCGATAGAGGTAAGAGCCAACAACTGTCATGAATGGTCCGATCTAAACTGGCATGCTGGAATCGCGACGGGCATGCCATTTTGGTGTTTATGGCACAAAAACCTTGATTGCCTTTTCGAAGATAGCAAATT
The DNA here is from genome assembly GCF_024810055.1 of Rhizobium sp. BIGb0125. Classification (NCBI taxonomy): domain Bacteria; kingdom Pseudomonadati; phylum Pseudomonadota; class Alphaproteobacteria; order Hyphomicrobiales; family Rhizobiaceae; genus Rhizobium; species Rhizobium sp. BIGb0125. The sequence continues at coordinate 110,009 of NZ_JANUDV010000006.1, read as the reverse complement.
CGACAGGTGTTTGTGTCTTCAGTTCGCCATCAAGGTTTACGGGGCGGGGTCTGCTCGTTCTGATCGTCAGTGCCTTGGTGGAAAAGGCGCGGACATCATGCCAGTTTCCATGAGTGCCACGCCGGATCGCGGGCAGCAGGCCAAGCAGGCGCCACCAATGGTCCACTTCCAGACTATAAAAATCGAGCATTCCATCCGTTGCGGTGGCGTCCGCATGCACAGACATGCCGCCGCCATAGAACCGGCCGTTTCCGACAGAAACCTGCAGGGTCTTGAGAGTTTCTACCTTTCCGTCGTGGTCGAGATCGGCGGTAAAAAGCTGTGACTTCGCCAGCAATTGGGCGGCAACGATTGCATACCCCAACTTACCCCACCGCTTCTTTGCATCCTGGGTCAGCGATGCCGCGAGGTCAGCACTGAAACCGATGCTGGCAACGTTGAAGAACGCATGCCCATTGGCTGTGCCGACATCCACATCGATGCTCCTGCCACGAGAAATCACCTCAATCGCTGCACGAAGATCCTGCGGAATGCCCATCGTCCGGGCAAAGTCGTTTGCTGTCCCAAGAGGTAGAACGCCCAAAGGCAATCCGGCTTCCAGCAAACCCGGTGCTGCGTTGTTGAGACTTCCGTCACCACCGCCAACAACAACAAGATCGACGCTGTCCCGATGAGACGCGATAGCCTCCGATGTGTTTGTGAAATCCTGTGATGGTTCAACCACATCAAAGCCAGTCTGAAGGAGCAGTTGGCGTGCCTGAACAAGGCTATCACGCCCACGTCTGGCGTGGGGATTAATCAGGAGTAGTGCTCTTTTTAAGCGTGTTTTATCTATCATGGTCTCTATGCTCATGCGTTTCATATGTGTGGTGCACCACAAAACCGCAATGAGCACCGACGTCGTTGAAACCAACTATGCGATAAACTAGATGCCGACCTGCTTTCCCAACTCAATGAAAAGAGTAAGGAAGATCACGGCGGACTTATACCGTGGCTTTCGCGTTAGGGCGCGATCCTTACTATTCCGAGATAGTGCAACTTAGCCCCTTTGTGTGAGAGCGGTCCTGATCACACATCGTCCTCCGTGCATGTCTAGTCTGCATGCCATCAACCGTTTGCGTGTTGATTACGGCAGTGAGAGAATTTCGCCATTTTTGACGACTCATCAATCGACTTTGCGACTGCAGGACGAATCCTTTCAAGGCGAAGAACTCGCATGCCGTCTTGCGAGTTCTCCTCTAACGCTGGGGTCGAGCTCATGCGTAGATACTTTGCTCAACTTAGCCAGTTATTCGCGGTCGGCGGCTAGCATCGGCCGGGTTGCGCTATTGAACTTTAGCAGGATGAGCCAAGTTTCCATTCTAGGTTGGTTCACGAAATCGAACGTAACCAATCGTCAGAAAACAACTGTTTCGGTTTTGACGGATTACTGACACTGGAAAACAGGATATCACTGATCCGGCAACCAACACGTGGTGCTATGATCGCTGGCATGATTGGCTCATTCGGATCAGCGATGGAAAGCTGCTACGTTCCACGTCCCGCAAGGGCGATCAGACGAGAACCTCGCAAGTCAGTCCTTTTCCTTTCAGTTCATGGCAGAAGGCTGTGATCGATTTGCGCAAGATTGCCTCGAACTGCAGAACCAAACGCGAGACAGGACGATTGCGGGAGTAAAGCATGGCAAATGTCAAAGGCACGTCTCGTTCGTAAGGGACTGCCACGACCTGCCCAAGCGGATCGAAAGGCAGAACCAGCGGATGCGCAAAAGCTATACCCATGCCGCATTGAACCATATGCAGGGAAGCGACCGACTGGTTTGTCGTCAGTATCTGGAAACTCTCGACTTCAGTTCTCAAGCTTTCCCGCAGCACAAAACCGGGGGTCGTCTGCGCGCCGTGAACAATGATGGTTTCATTTTCCAGATCACCTGCAGTGATAATGGATTTTGAGGCGAGGGGATGTCCGACCGGTACAAGGCACACCATAGACATTCGGAGCAAAGGCTGGACGGCTACACCCGCCTCGTCCAGTGGCATGAACGCAAAGCCGATATCGCAATATTCCTGACGGATCTGCCTGACGACATCACTTGCGGTATAGACCTCAAGCCGCAATCTGACCTGACTGCGTTCTGCCCGAAAAGCTCCAAGTGCGGTTGGCAGGATTCTGGCCGTAAAGGACGGCACTGAAGCAATCGACAGTGCGCCCGCCCGCATATCCTTAAGTTCTTCGGCTTTTCCCCTCAACGTCGCCATCTGCGCAAAAAGCCGCTCCACATCCGGCAAAACGTTATTTGCTTCGATTGTCAGACGCGTTCTGCCATTCGAACGGACGAATAACGCAAATCCCAGCTGCGCCTCGAGTTCCTTTAGCGTCTGGCTCACTGCCGGTTGTGAAACACGCATCAACCGCGCTGTTTCCGTTACGCTCTGGGTCCGGGCGAAGAGTCGAAACGTCTCCAGCTGACGTATCCCGAGGTTCATAATCTTTTCCTTATGTCACTATAGAGCTTTTGTATTAGTTCTAATGTTAAAACTCTGCAATTCTCAATCTCGGGAACATAAGAGCATAAAGCAGGACCGGAACACGTTGGATAATATCCTTGAAATAAAAGGCCTTGAGGTCGACATCGCCATGAAGGCGGGCATTCTTCATGCCGTCCGGGGCGTGTCATTTTGTATCGCCAGCGGAGAAACCCTCTGCCTCGTTGGCGAATCGGGTTCCGGAAAGTCACTCACGGCACTTTCAATCCTTGGTCTGTTACCGCCAAACGCATCCCGCCGTACGAACGTTGCGACTTTTGTCGGGCAGGATATCGCGCATTTGTCGGAACGGCAGATGCAGGATCTTCGCGGACGATCCATTGGAATGATTTTCCAGGATCCGATGATGGCCTTCAATCCGACGATGACGGTGGGACGGCAGTTGGAGGAAGTGTATCTGCGCCATATCAAACGGGACAAGAAAGCCGCCCGTGCGAAAGCTGTCGAACTGCTGTCGCGCGTTGGAATGACAGAGCCTGAAGGCCGGATGACGCAGTTTCCCCATCAGTTATCCGGTGGACTTCGCCAGCGTGCGATGATTGCCATGGCGTTGATGTGCGAACCGAAACTCTTGATTGCCGATGAGCCGACCACCGCGCTCGACGTGACGATGCAGGCTCAGGTGCTGTCTTTGCTGAAGTCCGTTCAGGCTAGTTTTGGCGTCTCCATTCTGTTCATCACCCACGATCTTGGGGTGGTGGCGGCGATTGCCGACAGGGTTGCCGTCATGAAGGCCGGGCAGGTCGTGGAAATTGGTGACGTCTACCAGGTTCTGAAAAGCCCACGCGACGATTACACCCGGGCGTTGATTGCCGCAGTTCCGAAAGCCAAGCCGCTTATTGCGTCACAAGCACGCAGAGTCATTGGGAGTGTTGGTCATGTTTGACAAAGCCCGCAACATTTCCATGGAAACAGCGATGGCTACCCGCGAATTCGCGATCAAAGGCAAGAAGCAGCCGTTTGTTGCAGTAAATGAAGTCAGTCTCAGGTTGTACGAAGGAGAATCGCTTGCACTTGTCGGAGAGTCCGGTTCCGGCAAAACAACACTTTCACGCATGATGCTAGGACTTCTGGAACCCACACGCGGTGACGTTCAGGTATTCGGGCGTGATATTTCGACTTATTCCCGTTTGCAGCTTGCAGCGCTGGTGCAGCCGGTTTTCCAGGATCCCTATGCCTCCCTGAATCCGCGCAAGCGTCTCTTGGATATCATATCGATGCCGCTTCGGGCGGCACGCAAAGTTGGTCACGATGAAACGCGGCATCGTGTTGAAGACCTGTTACGCAAGGTTGATCTTCCTGTTTCCTTTGCCGAGCGGTTTCCACACGAACTTTCCGGAGGTCAGCGCCAGCGTGTTGCGATTGCGCGTGCGCTCATCAATCAGCCACGAATCCTTGTCTGTGATGAGCCGACATCGGCACTCGACGTCTCAGTACAGGCCCAGATACTCGAGCTTCTAAAAACACTTCGGGTAGCAATGAACCTCTCCTACTTAATCGTGACCCACAATATCGGTGTCGTGGCCGAATTGTCCGACCGTGTGGCCGTCATGTACAACGGGCGTATCGTGGAGGATGGTCCTGTTGACGATGTTCTGTCGTCACCCACTCACGACTACACCAGACGGCTTCTCTCGGCTGTTCTGCCGGTGGACCCGGATCTTGCTCGACCGCTTGTGTCGCCAGATTTTATTCCTCCCCAAACCAGCATATCTTGAATCGGAGATACTCCATGTTGAATTTAGCTCGAAAGAGTACCCTTGCTCTTTTTGCCGCAAGCATAGCCTTCACGCCTGTAGCTGCTTTCGCTGGCAAAGATGACGATACCCTAGTTGCCGCGTTCCAGGCCAAGCTCCCAAGTCTGGACCGCTATCATTCGCCTGGCCGCGAGGGATTTCTCCTTGGTTTGCTTGCCTATGATGCGCTTGTTTATCGCGATCCGAATACCTTCGAGCTGAAGCCCTTGCTGGCAACTGCGTGGAAGCAGGTGGATGACAAAACCTGGGAATTCGACCTGCGTCAGGGCGTGAAATTTCACAATGGTGATCCGATGACCGCCGAAGATGTTGCCTACAGCTTCATGTATGCCGCCGAGCCTGCAAACAAGGTCTTCAACCGTATGACCGGTGGCTGGATTGAAAAGATCGAAATCGTCGATCCTTTCAAGGTTCGGGTGGTTGGCAAGCAGGTAACACCACTGGCTCTGGAATACATTATTCAGCTCCCGATTGTACCCAAAAAATACCGGGAAAGCGTTGGCTTGCAGGGATTTGCCGAAAAGCCTGTGGGTACGGGTCCTTACAAGATCAGCGGCGGTAGCGGCAACGATGTGATCTTCACACGTAATGACGACTACTTCGAAGGCGGTGGCAAGAACAAACCGCACATCAAGACCTTGGTATACCGGGCAGTTCCGGACGTGAACACACAGGTTGCTGAGCTCATCAGTGGCGGCGTTGACTGGGCTTATTACATTCCGGCCGATCAGGCCGATCGCCTGAAGATGATGCCGATGGTGGATGTGGTGAATGCAGACACTTTCCGTATCGGCTTTCTTACTCTGGACGCTGCTGGCCTTTCCGACGCGAAAAGCCCTCTCAAGGATGTTCGTGTTCGCCAGGCTATCGCTCATGCGGTTAACCGCGACGCTATGGCAAAGTCGCTGGTTGGCGGGGCCTCCAAGACAGTCCCTTCGGCGTGCACTCCATCGCAGTTTGGTTGCTTTGCCGATGTCGCGCAATATGGATATGACGTCGAAAAGGCTAAAGCTCTGATGGCTGAAGCCGGTTATGCGGATGGCTTCGATATCGATATCTACGGTTATCGCAGCCGCCCTGTCGCGGAGGCCATCATCGGTTATCTCGGTGCCATTGGCATCCGTGCGAACCTTCATTGGCTGCAGTATTCGGCCGTCATCCAGCAGCGTCGTGATCACAAGACTCCAATCGTCATCGATGACTTCGGTTCGGCGGGTGTGAATGACGTAGGCGCCATCCTGCCGTTCTTCTTCGCTGAATCCCCGGATGATCAGTCGCGTGATCCAGTCGTGACGCAAGCGGTGAAGGATGCCGGTGCGATTGCCGATCCTGAAAAGCGCAAGGAGCTTTATGCAACCGCTCTGAAGCAGATTGCAGATCAGGCCTATTGGGTGCCGATGTTCAGCATGCCGGTCAACTATGTGACGGCAAAAGATGTGACGGTTCCTGTTCCGGGAGACGAGAACGTCGAATTCTGGCGCGCCACTTGGAAATGATTATCTTTCCGCTCCGGCGCCACCACTGCCGGAGCGGAGTTTCGCATAAGGACGAACTGAGATGGCTTATTACGTCGCCCGAAGATTAGGCCTTGCCATACTGGTGATGCTGACCATTTCCTTCCTGAGTTTTGTGATGCTCAAGATGTCTGGTGATCTGGCGATTTCACTTGCAGGCGAGGGAAGTGGTGCCGACTATGTCGACTTTCTTCGCAAGACATATGGCTGGGACAAGCCGCTGATCGCGCAATACTGGGATTGGCTTCTTCGGGCACTGCAGGGTGATATCGGTACTTCGTTCTATTACGGCAGTCCTGTCGTCACACTGGTCCTCGATAGAATGCCAGCAACTTTGGCACTGGGAGCCATTGCGATCGTCATGGCACTGGCCATGGCTATTCCTCTTGGTATGGCCGCCGGTCGTGCGCCTGGCGGGATGGTGGATCGCATAGCCTTGTTCATCGCGCTTCTCGGCGTTTCGACACCGATTTTCTGGCTCAGCTTCATCCTTATTCTGGTGCTCGGGTTACAATTTGCTGTGCTGCCGATCTCAGGCGGCGGTTCGTTCAAGCACCTGCTAATGCCGGCAATGGCGCTTGCGTTCTACTCGATGCCTGCCATCATCCGTATTTCACGCGCAGGCATGATCGAAGTGATGCGCTCCGACTATATCCGCACCGCGCGCGCCAAGGGCCTGCGCCCGTGGCAGATTTATCTGCACCATGCTCTTCGCAACACGCTGGTTCCGGTTGTCGCTGTAGCCTCCGTCCAATTCGGCTTCCTGCTGGGTGGTTCTGTTGTCGTAGAGAATATTTTTGCAATTCACGGGATCGGGTACCTGACCTGGGAGGCCATCAACCAGAATGACTACCCCGTCGTTCAGGCAGCGCTTCTGGCAGTGTCCTCCGCTTACGTCGTCCTGACGCTTCTGGCCGACCTCATCAACGTGATGATCGATCCCCGTATCAGATTGGACTAAACATGCGCCTGCATATGAATGAAAACACACCAACAGCGCGCCTCTGGAAAGGTCCCCGTATTCCTGTCGGTCGATGGGGTCTGACAACGGGGGCGGTCATTATCGGGCTGATTGCCATCGTCGCAATCCTAGCACCATGGATCGCGCCTCACTCACCATATGAGCAGTCGTTGACCGACCGCCTTATCCGTCCTGTCTTCATGGAAGGTGGCAACTGGAACCATATTTTGGGAACTGATCACCTCGGCCGGGATTATCTCAGCCGTCTGATCTATGGAGCAAGGCTGTCGATTATCATCGGCTTTGGTACCATCCTGCTTTCGGCGGTCATGGGCATCGGTCTTGGGCTTTTGGGTGGCTTCTTTGGTGGCCGTATCGATATGGCCGTCATGTTTTTGCTGACGGTCCGCCTCAGCCTTCCCATCATGCTTGCCGCGATTTCGCTGGTCGGCCTGCTTGGCAATTCGTTGCCTCTGATGATGCTCATTCTCGCCTGTTTTCTGTGGGATCAGTTTCTTGTGGTGACACGGTCCCTGACCATGCGTTATCGCAATGCTGAGTTTGTTCTAGCGGCACGCGCTGCTGGACTATCCAATTTCCGCATCATGACTGGTGAAATCCTCCCAAACCTTGTGAGCCCGCTGATTGTTGTCGGCACGCTTGAGATGGCCCATGCCATTCTTCTCGAGGCGGCTCTTTCGTTCCTCGGTCTCGGCATTCGACCACCCGACAGTTCTTGGGGCCTGATGATCGCGGAAGCCAAAGACTTCGTGTTCTTCGAATCCTGGCTCGTCAACATTCCCGGTCTGGCAATTTTCGTGCTGGTCGTTGGAATAACCTTTCTAGGCGAGGGATTGCGCAGTCTTCTTGCACCCGATGCCTCGCAATAACCGTCAGATCAGAGTGAACAGTATGACCAAAGATATCTATCGCATGACCCTTCGCGAAATGGGTGAAAGCCTGCGGGATGGAAGCCTGACCGCGATTGCAGTCTTGGATCATTATCTTGAGCGGATCGAGAGGATCGATCCTGCACTAAATGCTTTCGTTTATCTGGATAAAGACGGTGCACGCGGTGCAGCCGCGCAAGCCGATATACGGTTGAGCGCCGGTGAGCCGCTTGGTCCGCTTGACGGCATTCCTGTTGCAGTCAAGGATAACCTCCTGGTCGCTGGCATGCCATGCGTATGGGGTACGCGGCTTTTTGAAAACTTTAGCGCAGAGACCGACGAACTGCCCGTTCAGCTTTTGCGTGAGGCGGGCGCGGTTATTCTCGGCAAGACGAATGTCCCGGAATTTACGTTGCGCGGCTTTACGGGAAATCCGGTCTTCGGCTCGACAGGCAACCCGTGGAACCCGGCGCTGACCCCAGGTGGATCCAGTGGTGGATCGGTGGCAGCGGTTGCTGGCGGACTAGCGCCCTATTCCATCGGCACCGATGGCGGCGGCTCGATTCGACGTCCTGCCGGTTATACAGGGATCGTTGGCTTGAAGCCGTCCATCGCCCGTATACCACGTAACAATGGCTTGTTGCCGCTGCTTTCCGACTGCGAGGTTGTTGGGCCAATTGCTCGGACAAGCGATGATATTCGCGTAATCATGAGTGTGATCGGTCATGCAACCAGTGAGGATCAGCGGTCATATGGTTTCCGGCCAATATCTCTGGAGGCAGAAGAACCAAAAGCATTGCGTATTCTGTTTGTAGAACGTTTCGGAGAAGCACCTGTCGATCCCGAGATCGTTGCTCTATGCTCAGCATCTGTTGATGTCATGCAACGCCTTGGCCATCAGATAACACGTGGATCATTGCCACTGGACCTTGGGCCGATCTCAAATGGCTGGCAAATACTGGCAAATGCAGGATTGGCCAAGCTCGCGCAGGACATGCCATGCTTCTTCGATCTGGTCTCACCGGCATTTGCAGATCAGGCAAGAGCAGGTGGCAAACTCTCTGCCAGCGACTATGTCGGTTTTATTGAAACGATCAATGCTTTCCGCTTTGCGGCGGGCAAATTGTTCGAAGATTTCGATGTCGTCATAACGCCGTCCTCTGCTGCTCATCCATGGCCGCGAGACACGCAGTTTCCCCCCGTTATCGACGGCAAGGATGCGGGTCCCCGTGGTCACGCAATCTTCACTAACTGGGTGAATGCATGCGGGCATCCGGGCATTTCGCTACCCGCAGGCTGGAACAGCAACAATATGCCCGCGGGCTTGCAGGCTGTTGGAGCCTATGGCGCGGATGATCTGCTTCTGGATTTTGCAACACAATTCGAGAAGGCTCAGCCCTGGGCTGATCGCTGGCCAGCATTGGCAACAGTCTGATGTCATCCATCCGTACGAGTTTGTTCGACCGGAAATTGATTGTCCGGGTGTTGGAGACATTGGCTGTAGGTGCATTAGGCGGGGGGCTTCTCGAGCTTTCCGGCTTCCCTGCCGGATGGCTGTGCGGCTCTATGCTTGCAGTCATCATCGCCGTGTTCGCAGGGAGACCTTTACGAATTCCAGATGGATTTCGGGGTGTAGCGTTCATCTTGCTAGGCTCCTCCATGGGGGCCGGCATAACACCGGAAATGCTGGTCAAACTCGAAAAGTGGCCTGCCAGCATAGCCCTCTTGGCTATTTCGGTGGGGGCAACCATGGTTGTCGGGACACAGTATCTCATCCGCCGGCATGGCTGGGATCTGGCATCGGCGCGATTGAGTTCTGTCCCGGGGGCGCTTTCGGCCGTTTTGGCAATTGCAGGTGACAGCAAGGGGGATCTTGTCAAGATCACCATCAGCCAGACATTGCGGCAAATCGTTCTGGTTTCACTTGTGCCGTTGCTGATCTATGTCAGTCCGGCAGGGCCTACGCAAATCGACATCCGGCTGGCCTCGGTATTTGATATCGGAGTGATGCTTGTGGCGGGCGGCATTGGTGGTCTCATCTGCGCCAGATTACGCATTCCCGGTGGCCTCTTGCTTGGCGCTCTTCTGGCCAGCGGTTCATTGCATGCAACCGGGATCGTCGAAGGCGTACTTCCTGCTCCAATATTGATCGTGGCCTATATTGTCGTTGGCTCTGCCATCGGTGCAAGACTTCGTGGTACAAGCCTGCCAGCTATCATAGCACTTTGCGGGCCGGCACTTGGAAGCATTGCTTTTGCGATTGTTATTGCTGGCTTTTTCGCAGCGATGGCGGCTTTTTTGACAGGATTGCCATTCAACGAGATCTGGCTGGCTTTTGCACCGGGTGGCGTTGAGGCCATGACCGTGCTTGCCTTTGCCCTCAACCTCGATCCGAGCTTTGTCAGTTCGCATCATCTCATCCGGCTTGTCGGTCTGATGGTGTTGAGCCCAGTCTGGACAATTGGACTAGGGCGCGGCGGTCAATCCTGAAACCGCCACGCCCGCTTCTATTTATTCGTGATTAGATATTCGGCCAGCGAGCCGCCCAGGGGAATTCTTCTTCATAAGCTGCGGCCACCGAGAGCAGGTCCCAGTCACCGCCGAAGGGTGCGATGACCTGAAAACCGATTGGCATGCCATCCGATGCAGGATCGCACGGAATACTAATGCCTGGAAGACCGGCGGAATTCACGAATCCTGTGAAGGCCCGGTGATAAGGTGGTCCGAATTCCTCTGCTTTCCAGGGCATTGCGCCTGCAGACGGGGTCATGATGAAGTCATAGGTTTCGAATGCGATGGCGAGCTGCGCGTAGATCTCCCTGAATGCCATCAGTGCATCGACATAGTCGATCGCAGAGAGCGACTTGCCCTTTTCGATCATCGGCGGATAGGCGGTCCCAATTTTACCTTCCCAATCCGTATCTTTCAGCAGCCATGCAAGTCCGGAACCGCCGATTGCCGGCCAATGTTTCTCGAAGAGCGCAACATCGAAGGGAGCCGCGCCGGTTTCGACTTTAAAGCCAATCGACGCCAGATTTTCGGCGGCCTTGGCGCAGGAAATACGGATTGGTTCTTCAACAGGCATGTCGGCAAGCTGTGGGACATAGAGGACTTTCAAGCCCTTGCGCGCAGGTGTGAGTTTACCCTTTGTGAAGCCGTAGGATGACCGGTCGTGCGGGTGCGGTCCTTCGACAGCCGATAATGCCAGGGCGACATCAGCGACCGTGCGCGCTATGGGCCCGATGATCTCGAAGTCATGCAGGATTTGTGGCAGTCCGTTGATGCGCGCGACGCGACCGGTCGAAGGTTTGAGGCCAACAAGTCCGTTATGGGCTGCCGGACGGCGAATGGAGCCACCGCCATCGGTTCCGAAAGCAATTGGTGCGACACCGGAAGCCGTTGCAGCAGCGCCGCCGCCTGTGGAGGCACCGCTGGTTAGTTCCGGGTTCCATGGGTTGCGCGTCGTGCCAAAAGCCAACGTGCTGACATTGCCGCGGCCGAGTGTGAATTCCGAAACATTGGTCTTGCCAAGAATGACAGCGCCCTGTGCCCTGATCCGTGCGACGGGCAATTCATCTTCAGGCGAAATCTGATCGAGGAATAAATTGCTGCCCCAGGCACAACGCAGGTCCTTCACATGGATATTGTCCTTGATAGTGACCGGAATACCGTCGAAGTCGCCGAGTGGTTGCCCATGCGCAAAGCGCTTGTCGCTTTCAGCCGCAGCCTTTCTTGCGCCATCGACGTCCATCGTTGCGAACAAATTAAGGTTGGGATTGACGGTTTCGTTGCGCTTGAGAACCTCTTCAAGAACGGCGGTCGGTTGCAGCTCGCCTTTTCTGTATGCCGAGTGCAGCTCGGATGCGGAATAGGACCATAGCGGTTTACTCATTTTTTCTTCCTCAGAAATGCCGGTTTTTGATGTGGCAAAGCTGAAGGGGAGCGGGGGGGATGTCCAATAAGAAACGCGGATAAAGGCATAGGCTATTACTAATGTCGGATTAGTTCGGTTTTGCGGATATGCCAAGTTCGTTCAGGTGTTTCGCGAAACCACGCATCTCTTCGCGAACCTGGGTAAGAAAAGATTTGGCCAGAGGCGAAAGTCCTGGTTTTTTCAAATACACAGCAACCAGTGATCTGCGGATCTCCGGCTTGAAGGCGGCGACGGCAAGATCATCGTTTCCGCGTGGAGACAGTACGAAAGGTAGGGTGATGGCTATGCCCAGACCCTGCCTTACAAGGTCCGCTGACACCACGGAGAGGTTAGTGGTCAGAAAGCTGCTTTCATTGGTGTTACGGTCGAAAGACATGCGTACATCGAATTCCTGACGTACCTGCTGACCGAAAGTTATCACAACTTCGTCTTTCAGCGCTTCCGGTGTCAACACTGGAGTGCCTGCCAATGGGTGATGCGCTGGCATCAGGCATATCATTTCCGTTGCCATCAACGGTCTCACAACCATGTCAAGATGTTCGACAGGCAGAAAGGTAAAGCCGATATCGGCAGAACGATCCTGAACCCGTCTTGTAACTTCACGGCTGGAATAGGCCTCGATGCTGATGCGCGTCTGCGGATGGGCGTCCTTCAGCCGGCTCAGAGACTGTGGCAGAATCCATCCAGTGAGGGGGTGGACCGTTGCAATCGAAAGACTGTTATCCTGTTCTCCGCGCAGTCTTGCGGCACGCTCTCGCAGGGCCTGCATATTATCGAGAACGTCTTCCATGTTTTTCAGTAGCAACTCTGCATTCGCGGTCAGCTTGAGCGGACCGTTCCCACGAATGATTAGTTCAACCCCGAGCTGGTTTTCCAGATCCCTTAGCGCCTGACTGACCGAGGGTTGGGTTATGCGTAAGAGCCTCGCCGTCTCGGTGACGCTCATGACGCGGGAGAAAAGCCGGAAAACTTCCAGATGCCGAAGATTCGGGTTCATGTGCACTCCAGAGCAATCGTTGCCTCCCGCTCAGACCATAGGCATTTTCCTATGAAAATATAGAAGGAAAATATTGGACGCACAGTAGATCATGGTCTCCAATCCGGTCACGGGAAGGCGCCATGCAGCAAGAGATGCACACCGTTAAAGGTCTTGGCTCTGGCTTTTCCCCAATAACAAAACAAGGGAACTCCATTCATGCTTTCACGACTATTCGCTCTTGCTATTCCTCTTTCTACGTCCCTGGCGCTCGCGTCGACCGCTTGCGCGCAGGAACTTGCCTATGCTTCCAAACTTGTTTCGCCGGGAACGATTACCATTGCCACGACCGGAAATGCTCCTCCCATGACCACGATGGGTGGCGATGGTATGCTTACCGGTTTTGACGTGGAGCTTTGCCGCACAGTGGCCATCGGCCTGAAGCTGAAAACTGAGTTCGTGCGTGTCGATTTTGCCGCGACAATCCCCGGCCTGAAAAGCGGGCGGTTCGACATGATCTGCTCTGCGACTGCCCGTACCCCACAGAGGCTCGCATCGCCCGATCTGTTCATGACCGAGCCGACGGTCGAGAATTTTTCAACCCTGTTGGTCAAAGCTGAGGGTGCAACGATTGCTGCGGTCGGTGACGCCAAGGGCAAGACCATCGGGGTCGTGCGTGGCGGTCAGGAAGGCAAGCTGCTGTCCGATTTATTCGGTGAAGACGTCACGGTCACGACGTATCCCGGGATTGCCGAGGAAATACTCGATCTCAAGAATGGTCGTATCGATGCCGTTGCGATCAACTACATCACCGCCAGCCATCATGTTCACGGTGATCCGGCGCTGAAGATTTTTGTACCCGGTTTCGAACGTGATGGCGTTTCTCCTTACACCCATGCGTTGATCGTTAGCCGTAGTCAGCCAGAACTGCTGAAAGCGGTGAATGGTGAACTGGCGCGACTGAAACAGAGTGGTGAACTCGCCAAGCTCGAAGAGACCTGGATTGGTCGTAACTGATAGCGGGCAACGATCATGGATTTCGGTTTTCTCGTTGAGAGCCTGCCCATACTTTTGCGGGCAGCCTGGACAACTGCGTGGCTGACAGCAGCTACGCTCGTCTTGTCCACGATCGTCGCTCTGCCTCTTGCCGTATGCGGTCTTCGCAGACCCGGACGGTTTTCGTGCGTCATTCAGGCCTGCAGCACACTGATGCGTTCTGTGCCGACACTCGTGATCCTGTTTCTGGTCTATTACGGCCTGCCGGAGATTGGAATTGTTCTACCAGCGCTGGTCACAGCACTGGCAGGACTTATGCTTTCGGCGGTTGCCTATACGATGGAAATATTTCGGTCAGGATTAAAATCGGTTGATCCCGGGCAATACGAGGCAGCAAGTGCGCTTGGTATTCCTGCATGGAGGGTATGGATTTGGATCATCTATCCTCAGGCATTGCCTGTTGTCGTTCCCACATGGCTTTCGAACGCAACGCTAATCCTGAAGGGTACATCGGTCGCCTCGATCATCACAATCCCCGAACTCACAGCCAAGGCCAACGAACTCGTTGCCGAGAGCTACCGGCCATTTGAAATCCTGCTATCGACTGCCGCAATCTATATCCTGCTTGGTGGTCTTCTTTCCCTAATTGCACGGGCCTCCGTGCGCCGATGGAGCCCAAAATGAGCGCCAGCCAACTGAATCAACCGAAAATAGGTTTTGTTAGTCTCGGGCAGGGGCCGCGTCTTGATCTGGACAGCTATCATCAACGCCTGCTGGAGCAGACGGGTATCAAGGCATGCGTTATTTGGAGACATGTCCTTGATGGGCTTTCTCACGAGGCGCTGGGGTCTATGGCTGCGAAAGATGGCATGCCTGCTATTCGCTCCAATCTGCGTCAGTCGGGTGAGCATGGCGCTCTGGGTCCGGGTTGGACTGCACGTTGGTTTGACCGTGACAGTTTCATACCGCTGGTTCAGGACGCCATCGATGATCTGGAAGTAAAAGACGGCGTTGATCTGACCATCATTTGTGCTGCCGAGGAGTTTCCTGCTGCAAGCTTCCGATCAAACCGTCCGGTTGTCTTGCCAAGCATTGCGATGGTTGCCTATGGGCAATTACTGGCAACCACCAAACCAACTGCAACTTTAGGACTTCTTGTTTACGGAGACCGCCAACGCCAGCAACAACAGGATGGATGGGCAGCCAAGACCTGGGCAGGTGACCTTAGTCTCGTCTTTTGCGGTCATGGCAACAACCTCGACGCTGCTGCCGAAGAGTTCCGGTCAACCATACCTGACCTGATCCTGGTCTGGGCTTATGGCGCCGGTGTCGGGCAAGGAAAAGATGGTGCTGAAAGTCTCTCGCGGAAACTCGGCGTTCCCGTTATTTCGGCAGCCGTTGCGTCGATTTCAATGGCCGCAAAATTGCTTCCGAGGGCGAGCGAGAAGGTCAGCTCATGATCGCTATATGGTCAACAGTTCTCAATCTTGCACCATCAGTGGCGAGTGCAACACTCAATGCCTTGTTTCTCTTGGTGACAACCGTATTTCTATCAAGCTTTTTGGCTGTCTGGTTGACGGTTGCGGATATTGCTGCGCCGAAAGCCCTGCGCCTTTTTATTAGGCTTTACAGCTGGCTTGCACAAACTACGCCACCCCTCATCCTGCTGTTTTTGGCGTTTTATGGATCGACCGCATTTGGATGGTTTATCTCGCCAATGACGGCTGCTGTCATTGCCTTCGTGCTTTTTGCGACAGCCTATTATTTCGAGATATTTCGAGCGAGCTATAACGGCGTTCCGCAGGACCAGTTCGAAGCTGCATATGCGCTTGGCATTCCTCCGCTAAGCTTTGCCATAAAGGTAATAATTCCCCAGGTCGTCAGGATTGCCGCCGCGCCGTTTATGGGGCGGACGACCGTTCTGTTCAAGGAGACCTCACTGGCGTCGGCGATATCGGTAAGCGAAATCATGAGCACTACCAGTGCCTTCATCTACTCGGGAGAGAACCCTTTGCTAATGGTCGCTGTCGCCGGTGCAATCTACGCGATTATCAATACATTCCTGATCACAATTGAAAAACGCTGTACTCGAAGGATGGCAATCGCATGAGTTCTCTTCACGCAATCGCGCATTCTTACACACCACGCTGGCCAGAAAAACCGGACCCTGTTCATGCTGTCGAGTTGCGCGGTGTCGGGCTTTCAATTGGCGAGCAGGGCATTTTGAACAATATCGATCTTGCCATTCGCGAGGCGACGACCACGGCGATCATTGGTCCCAGCGGATCAGGCAAGACCACTCTCCTGCGTTGCATCAATTATCTTGCACGGCCAACGACAGGTGAGGTCTGGGTTGGTGGACAGCTTGTGGGACATCGTGAGCGCAATAACAGGCTTGTTACTGCTGGTGAGAGATTATTGCGCCACCACCGGCGACAGACAGGAATGGTTTTTCAGAAATTCAACCTGTTCCGTAACATGAGCATTCTTGAGAATGTCGCTTTTGCTCCTGTATCTTCGGGTATTTGCACCCGTGCGGAAGCCAACGATCGAGCGCGGCGTCTAGTTGCCCGCGTTGGATTGGCGCACAAGCTGGACAGCTTGCCTGAACAGTTATCCGGTGGCCAGCAACAACGCATAGCCATTGCACGTGCTCTTGCGATGGAGCCGAAGGTCATGCTCTTCGACGAGGCAACA
Source organism: Rhizobium sp. BIGb0125 (assembly GCF_024810055.1). Taxonomy (NCBI): domain Bacteria; kingdom Pseudomonadati; phylum Pseudomonadota; class Alphaproteobacteria; order Hyphomicrobiales; family Rhizobiaceae; genus Rhizobium; species Rhizobium sp. BIGb0125. Next base: position 93,738 of record NZ_JANUDV010000006.1, on the reverse strand, counting down.
TCGGCGCTCGATCCAGAATTATCGCGAGAGGTTCTTCATCTTATGCAGGAGCTTGCAGAAGAGGGGATGACGATGATTGTTGTCACCCACGAAATGAGTTTTGCCCGCAACGTTGCCCACGAGGTGGTCTTCATGGAAAACGGGTCGATTTACGCCAAGGCACCCCCGGCTGAATTGTTTTCCGAGCTTGCGCCGGAAAGGGTGCAAACGTTCCTTGCCGCATGATTGTGCCTTTTAAAGATCAATCTCCACCCAATGAAAGAATGGAAATATGACATTTTCTCTCGTTATCCGTGGCACTGCAGTTTTACCCGATGGTCTGCTTGAGCATGGATGGGTCGGTATACGCGATGGGAAGATCGCTGCACTTGGAACGGGTGAGGTGCCCGCGAGCGACGAGGTTTTCGACGCTGGTGACGATCTGATCATCCCGGGCGTCATCGACGGTCAGACCCATGCCTGCAGTTATGGCGGCCTGCCGGGCATTGCCTCTACGACGCGGTCTGCTGTCGCCGGTGGCATCACCACGATAGTCGACATGCCCTATGACAATCCCGATCCGCTCAACTCGCTGGCAACGCTCAACGCCAAGATTGCCGCCATTGGCAAACATGCCCACTCCAACGTTGCGCTGTATGGCACCGTCATGCCGGGCCAGTCGACAGATGAGATCGCCGGTCTGATTGCGGGTGGCGTTGTGGCCTTCAAGATTTCGACCTTTGAAAGCAGCCCGACGCGCTTTCCGCGTATATCTTCCAACCAGACGTTGGAAATTTTCAACGCGCTGGCGGATACTGACATTCCGCTTGGCGTCCACAATGAAGACCAGGAAATCGTGCGTGCGCACATCGCCGCAGCCAAGGCTGCAGGCCGTGATGGCATCGAGGCTCACTCGGAAAGCCGACCCGTGGCAGCCGAGATGGCGGCCACAGCGCAGTTCCTTGAGCTCGGTGCCGCCGCTGCTGCCCATGCGCATATCGTGCATTTGACAACGACACGCGGGTTCGACATCGTCGAGAACTACCTCTCTGATGGTTACCGTTCAACCGGCGAACTGTGCGTGCATTATCTCTGGTTCGACCCTGACGCCGACGGCGCGGCACTGGGCGCTAAGATGAAGGTCAACCCGCCGATCCGCCCCGGTCAGATCGACGCCCTGTGGGGCGACGTCATCTCCGGCCGGGTGGCTTTCGTCAGTTCGGATCATTCCTCCTGGCCGATCGACAACAAGTTCACACCATCGATCTTCGAGGCGGGCGCGGGCGTTCCCGGTCTTGAAACCCTGCTCCCGGCTTTCTTCACCGGGGCAGAACTGCGTGGCTATGATGCCGTCATGTTGACCGTCGAGCAACTGTGCGAACGCCCTGCCAAATTCTTTGGCCTGTGGCCCCAGAAAGGCACCTTGAGCATTGGCGCTGATGCCGACATCGCCATCCTGAAGGCTGAAGCGCAAGTATGGGACGCCGCCAAGGCGCATGACGAGTTGAACTGGAGCCCCTTCGACGGCCGTGAATTCTCCGTCAAGGTTTCGCGAACATATGTCGGCGGAAAGCTGGCCTTTGACGGGACAAACGTCGTCAACGCGGCCGGTGACGGGCAGTATGTCGCCCGCGGCACGTCCAGCTGGTTCTGAGCTTCGGAGAGACAAGATATGACACTGATCAATAACGAGACATCGGGCGTCTTCGTGATTGCCTGCACACCGTTCACTGACAACGGCGCCATCGATGTGGCGAGCGTCGACAGAATGGTGGACTTCTATTACGACAAGGGCGCTGATGGTCTGACGATCCTCGGCATGATGGGGGAAGCGCCGAAGCTGACGCAGGCAGAATCCATCGACATCACCCGCCAGACGATTGCCCGGTCGGCCGACAAACAGGTGGTGGTTGGCGTTTCCGCACCGGGTCTGGCCGCGATTGGTGAACTGACCAAGGCGGTGATGGATATGGGCGCCGCCGGTGTCATGGTCGCACCGCCATCCAGCCTGCGCACCGACGAGCAGATCATCGGTTACTACCGCAACGTCATCGAGACCATCGGCGCCGATGTGCCCGTCGTGCTGCAGGACTTCCCGTTGTCTACTGGGGTGCAAATCTCGTCGCGGACGCTTGGCGTGATCCTTGAGGCGCATCCGAGCATCGTCATGCTCAAGCATGAAGACTGGCCGGGCCTGCAGAAGATCACCGATCTGCGCGAGGCAGAAGCAAAGGGCCGTCGTCGCACGTCCATCCTGTGCGGCAATGCGGGTGTGTTCCTGCCGGAAGAAATGCAGCGCGGAGCCGATGGGGCGATGACCGGGTTTGCCTATCCGGAGATGATGGTCGAGGTCTGCCGCCTTTGCGTTGAAGGCAAGCATGACAAAGCTCAGGACCTGTTCGACGCTTATCTTCCGTTGATGCGCTACGAACAGCAGCCGGGCCTTGGCCTTGCTATACGCAAATATGTGCTGGCCAGACGCGGTGCCATCACCAGCGCTGCACAGCGCCGTCCCGGCGCTTCTCTCAATGCCAAGGCCATCGCTGAAGTCGAACGACTGATCGAGCGTCAGACACGCAAACTAGATGAACTGAAGTAAGGCATCAATACCATGGACTTTATGATTTCCGGCAAGACCGCACTCGTTCTCGGTGCCAGCCGCGGCCTGGGGGCCGCCATCGCCAAGGGACTGACCGCAGAGGGCGTCAAGGTTTTTGCCGCTGCCCGTAATGTCTCGGCGATGGAGGAGACCGAGAGCTTCATTCCGGTCAGCGTAGATCTTTCCGACGCCGCATCAGTGGCAGCGCTGATCGCAACGTTCAAGGCTGCCGGCGGCGTCGATATACTCGTCAACAACTCCGGTGGGCCGAAGGCTGGTCCTGCGGTCGGCCAGTCGAAAGATAGCTGGACAAGCGCATTCGAAAGCATGGCGACTTCGATCTTCGCGGTCACCGATGCGATGCTTGAAGGCATGATCGACCGCAAGTGGGGCCGCATCATTACCATTGGGTCTTCCGGCGTTGTACAGCCCATACCCAACTTGGCGCTTTCCAATGGTGTGCGCGCCGCCGTGTCAGGCTGGTCGAAGACGCTGGCCGGTGAAGTTGCCCGTCACGGCATCACAGTCAACATGATCCTGCCTGGCCGGATCGACACCGACCGCGTGCGCGAACTGGATGCCGGCAGGGCCGAGAAGACCGCCAACACGGTCGAAGCCGTGCAGGAAGCATCGCGCGCCGAAATCCCGGCCGGTCGTTACGGAAAGCCGGAAGAATTCGCGGCCGTCGCGGTCTTCCTCGCCAGCGAACATGCAAGTTATGTCACCGGCTCTGCCATCCGCGTTGATGGTGGAATGATTAGGGGTGCATGAAGACTGCTGGCTGAGCGCCTTCATACTCAATGGTGCTGATCGAGCGAAATTTCGGGCATTGCATGGTTCGCGGGGGATTGAAGCTGGTCGCCATTCCGTTCAGAGCTGGATGTGTGCGCCTCCCGCGCATATCATCACGCCCAACCTTTCAAGGCTCTACCTGAGTAGTAGCTTGGCGTCGTCGCGCGGTAGAGTGGAATGGTCGCGGCTCCTAAATGCGGTACTTCGCTTAGCTCCGATTTGCGGATTTCCGGTGGCTCAACGAAAAAGTCCTCGCCGAGAGTTTCCAGCGATCCAAGCCTTTCGACAATTTCCGCTATGAGCCAGGCCGGCAACGACCCGCCAAAAACAATCGTGGAGGGATCGAGTGTTCTAGCAACAGTAAGCGCCAAGCTTCTAAGCTGATCCGTCGCGCGCTCCAACCAGTGCATTACGACAGGGTGATCAGCGTAACTTTCGTCAATTTCACACAGCCGCTTAATGGTGATGCCATTGCTATCCAGAAGGTTGCAGAGGTCCTGCCCTGAGGGACGGTGATGTGATTTGGGAAAAAGGCCACCAAATTCCCCTGCATTACGGTTGCTACCTCGGTAGAGATGCCGCTGCACGACAACACCGCCTCCGATGCCATATGTCAGCCAGATCATTGCGAAGTTTGCGAGGTTACGGCCAACGCCGTAATAGAGTTCAGACAGTATCACCGCTTTACCATCATTCTCGTGATGTACCGGGTGATCGAAAAACGGTTGGAAATCTCTATCTACGTCAACGTCATGCCAGGCAGCAAACTGTGGGATCTGAAAAACGTGGCCCGGGTTGCGAGAGAAATGTCCAGGAAATGACAGGCCGCAACCAAGAATTCTCCGCTTGTCGACCTTTGATGTCGCAACAACCTCTCGCGCTGCCGGGGCTGCGATGTTCATAATGTGACGGAAGCTATGATCGCTCAAATCTTCGCGAATCTCGGCTCTGATCTTGCCATTGAGATCCGCCACGCAGATCCTCAAGTCGTCCGGATTGAAGTATACGCCAATTGTAAACAGTCCGTCGGGATCAAGCGTTAGGACGGTAGCCGGTTTACCTCTGCCGGAGCCAGGCCGGTGGGTCTCTGCCTCACGAATAAGACCTTCTTCGAGCAGACTCGACGTAAGTCGTGTGAGGGTTGGAGCGGAGACGTCCATGTCCCGCGCGAGCTCGGTCCGTGACATGCCGCCGCGGCCGCGCAACATTTCGATCAATCGACGTTCGTTATAGCCGAGGTTAATCAAATCTGTCCCCTGTCTCACATCTCTCAATTTGCATAGCTCAGTTCACTAGACGTAGCATCTGATTTCTTTTTGCCCTTACGTGGAGCCCCATGAATTCGGTGAGGTGGGCGGGCTTTAAATTAGCAATAACAGCTAGTTATTCAAATTGTGACAGTTTTGCGAAATCAGTCTTGACATATTTAATTACGTAATGAAAATTAATCGTAGCGCTGAATACGATTGATAGATCCAGGCAAACTGGACGCGGCAAATCGACATGCGCTTTCGGGAACCAAAACAATCTGGAGGCCATATTGGGCTATGTTCGTAATTTTGTGACCGCTCTCGCCACGAGTGCGGCTATGTTCGCTTCGCTGTCGGCTGCTCATGCTGACGGGACCGTTGTGGTCTACTCTGCAGCTCCCCAGCAGCTGATGGACGATTTGCTGCCAGCATTCGAGAAAAAGACCGGCACCAAGGTCGAACTCGTCAAAGCCGGTTCCGGTGAGTTGATGAACCGCATCAAGGCGGAGAGCGGCAAACCTGCAGCCGATGTTCTGTGGAGTGTTGATGGCACCGTCATCGATTTTTCTGCCGATCTCTTCCAGCCCTATGAGGCGAAGGAAGCTTCGGCAATCACTCCCTCGCTAGCGCCGAGCAAGAACTGGATCCCTTTTACAGCTGTTGTCACAGCATTCATCGTCAATCGTGATGCGCTAAAGGGTGCCCCGGCGCCCACGTCATGGGAAGATCTTGCCAAGCCGGAATATAAGGGACTGATCTCATCGGCTCGCGCCGACCAGTCCGGTTCGGCATATATTCAGCTATCGACCGTGCTTCAGCTTTTTAAGCCTGAAGAAAAAGGCTGGGAAATTTACAAGGGCATTCTTGCAAACACCGTCTTCTCAACATCCTCCGGTGCCGTGCCGCGTTTCGTCAATGATGGTGAGCAGGCGATCGGCATTACCCTCGAAGACGCCGCGCTTCGTTACAAGCTTGGCAACGCACCGGTCGATATCGTCTATCCGAAGGAAGGCACCGCAATTGCTCCGGACGGTATGGCCATTGTCAAAGGGGCGCCGAACGCAGCAAACGGCGAGGCCTTCATCGACTTTATCATCTCGAAGGAAGGCCAGGAGGTTGTCGCCAAGCATGGTCGTCGGCCGATCCGTGGTGACGTTGCAGCCAATGCTGCCCTCGTGCCGCTGTCTGAAGTTCCGGATGCAAAATACGACTTTGCATGGGCCGCTGAGAACCGCGAACAGGTCATGAAGACCTGGAACGATGTCATGCTGGATATCCAGTAACATGAACGGACGGACATGGCATGTTTGCCGTGTCCGTTTCTCCCATTTGATCCGCCATTCCCATTCGTTCGTCCGCAGGCATCAAAACTCCTGACGGTCTACGGAGACGCTTTATGTCCGCTGTCGAAATCTCAAACATCCGAAAAAGTTACGGGGCGACCGTCGCTCTTTCGGACATCAATATCTCCATTCCGTCCGGCTCGTTTTTTACGCTGCTTGGTCCAAGCGGCTGTGGCAAAACCACCCTTCTGCGCACGATCGCCGGTTTTCACCAGCAGGATAGCGGTAGCATTGCGATTGCCGACCAGAGGATTGAGAACGTGCCCGCGCACAAGCGCAATGTGGGCATGGTTTTCCAGGATTATGCAGTTTTCCCGCATATCAGCGTTGCAGACAACATCGCCTTCGGTTTGAAGCAACGTAAGGTTTCACGCAGTGAGATCGAGCGTCGCGTTGCAGATATTCTCGATGTCGTGCAACTGAAAGCCTACGCCCAGCGTATGCCGCACGAATTGTCCGGTGGCCAGCAACAGCGTGTCGGTCTTGCCCGTGCTCTCGTCATAAATCCTCAGGTTCTGCTGATGGACGAGCCACTCTCCAACCTTGATGCCAAGCTGCGTGTCGATCTGCGCCGCGAACTGCGCGCTATTCAGCAGTCAATGAACATCACCACTATCTACGTCACGCACGATCAGGAAGAAGCGCTGGCGATGTCAGACTTCGTTTGCGTCATGTATGGCGGCGTGATCCAGCAGGCGGCAGCACCCTGGGAAGTCTACAACAGCCCAGCCAACCGCTTCGTTGCGTCTTTCGTCGGTGCCAACAATTTTATGGCACTTTCGGTAGAGGGTGCACAGGCTGCCATCGCAGGGAGCGCCGTCGTGCTGCCGCAACTGACAGGGGCTACAACCGGTAAGCCGCTTGTCGCCGCAGTGCGTCCGGAATTCATCTCGGTCAATGCCGCAGCTGGCGATGATCTCATTCGTCTGCCTGTAAAAATCCGTCAGGTTAGCTTTACTGGCCGCGAAATGGCCGTCGCCGCCGTGCTTGCCTCCGGAGAGGAGATCGAGGCCATCACCAAGCCAACGCCTGATATCATCGCGCTTCATCCCAACGACGATGCCACTTTTGCATTTGCCGCCAGCAGCGTGCAGCTTTTTGAGGACGGCGTGACCGGGGCGAGGGTGCTTTGATGGCTACGACAACTGCCACATCCGCTCCCTCGAGCCGCTTGAGAATGCCCGGTTTCTGGACGGTGATCACCGCTCTGGCCGTTATCCTCCTCGCGGTCTTTCTGCTTCTGCCGATTGCCAATGTGCTGGCGATCAGCTTCTTCGATGCGTCAACCGGCGATTTCGGCATTTCCAACTATGTGCAGGTTCTGACCCGGCGTTTCTACACGCTGGCTTTGTGGAACACGATCGTGATCGGTCTCATGGGGATGCTCGGTGCCTGCCTGATCGGCATACCGCTCGCGTTTTGCACGTCCCGCTACCGCATTCGCGGCCGCGCCGTGATCGCCACTTTCGCGGTTCTGGTACTCTGTGCACCTCCGTTCATCGGCGCCTATGCGTGGATCATGCTGTTCGGCTCAAACGGTGCAGTTACAAACGCTCTACAGGCTATTGGGATACCGGCACCGACGATCTATGGAATTCCTGGCATCGTTATGGTCTTCAGCCTGAAATTCTTTCCATACATCTATCTGATGACGGAAAACGCGCTGAACACGATCAACAAGTCCTACGAGGACGCTGCCGAAAATCTTGGCTGTACCGCTTTCCAGCGCTTTTACAAGGTGACTTTGCCGCTGATATTCCCGGCTGTCAGCACCGGTGCCATCATATGTTTCGTGCTGTCGATCGCCGATTTTGGAACGCCTGCCATTCTCGGTCGCGGCGTCCGCACACTGGCAACCATCGCCTATTCGCAATACACATCCGAAATGGGCGGCACGCCAACGATGGCGGTCACGGTTTCGATGTTGATGATTGCAATTTCGATGATCGCGCTTCTGCTGCAACGCCGTATTCTCTCCAAGCGTCGTTATGCCAGCGCGCTGACCAACCGACCCGTCAAGAAGTCAATGTCACCGCTGAAATCGTTACTCGTGCACGGCTTCTGCTATCTGGTTGTCTTCATTGCGATGCTGCCGGCATTTACCGTCGTGTACACATCGTTTCTCGAGACAAGCGGACCCGTCTTTACCGGCAATTTTGGGCTTGGCAGTTATGAGCGTATTCTTCGGGATTCTCCGCAGGCAATTTACAACAGCTTCCTGTTCTCACTGGCAGCCGTCGCCATGATTGCCGTCGTCTCCGGCCTCTTGTCCTTCATCGTCGTCAGAAAGGACAATGTTGTTTCCGGTTCGCTCGATCTCGTTCTGATGGTGCCTTACCTGATCCCGGGTGTGGTCATGGCAATCGGTTATGTCGCAACCTTCCGTCATCCACCATTCGATATCACCGGCACTGCCTTGATCATCATCCTTCTGGTTTTCATCCGGCGCCTGCCTTACGGCGTGCGTTCGACCACATCGATCCTGCGGCAGATCAAACCATCGATCGAGGAGGCGGCAGTTAACCTCGGCGCATCACCGGCAAAAACCTTTGCCTCGGTGACCGTGCCACTGATGATGCCAGGCCTGATCATCGGTTCGCTGATGAGCTTCATCACTGCCATCAACGAACTGTCGTCGACGCTTATCCTTTATACGTCGCGGACAGTGACCATGCCGGTGCTGATCTACGTGCAGGTGATCGACGGCGAGTTTGGCACGGCAGCCGCCCTGTCAACCCTGCTGCTGGCCTCGACCGGACTGTGTGTCTTCATCGTTTTCCGTTTCTCGGATCGTAAGGAATCCGCGTTCGTCTGATCCCCGGCCTCGGCCAATCGACAGGTGTGACCGGCGCTTCAGGGCGCCGGACGGCCCCCTGTCGCCAACAGGACCTGCATTTATGAATATCGAAGCATTTTCACGATCCAAATATAAGAACGGCGCCAAGCCGGGTGATGACATCATTCTCATCGAACCGGACACACTTCTGGCGGTTTTCGACGGCGCAACCGATCCGACTGGCGCCTTTTACAACGGCGAAAGTTCCGGTCGCATTGCGGCCCGAAGCGCCGCACAATGCACGGCGCGCCTCGCCGCTGCGGGCACGCTTGTTTCGGCGTCGGGCCGTGAGATCTTTCAGGCGTTGAGTGACAGCGTTCGCGATGCGGCAATCGAGCGCAACATTGCCCATCCACCATCAACGACGGCGGCAATCGTCGTCAGCGCGGGCGATCATTTTCGTCTCTTGGCACTCGGTGACACGGGCATTCGCATCAATGGCGAGACCATCTATCAGCATCACAAGCTGATCGATACCGTCAGTACAGCGGCACGTATTGCCGTGCATGGGATTTTGTCTGATCGGATGGACGACAGCGACGAAGCCGAAATGGCGACGCGCAAGGTCATTTTTGATGGTCTTGATGCAGCCGTGGCGACGGGCCGTTTGACTGCACAAGAGGCATCAACAGCGATTGCCACCGCCGTTGCTACCGCGAAGACTGCTCTGGAAATCGCCGAAAAGTTTCTAAAGGGCGGCATCCGCACGCAATTCCATTACGCCAATAGCACGCAACCGCTGGGCTACGCCTCGATCAATGGCAAGGACATCACCATCGATGGTTTGACCGATGTCCTTCTATCAAAAAACGACGTGACGAGCATCGAAATTTTCTCGGATGGTTACGTCTCGATCCCGACTGGTGGAATTCACGTCGGCGACTGGGAGAGGGAATTCGAGCGGGTTGAAGCCGTCGATTTTCACAAGACTGGTGCCTTTCCTGCCGTGAAAGGCTCGACCTCTGTCGAAAGCTGCGATGACAGGACGATCCTTTCTGCCACGCTTCCACGATCAGTCGCGATCTGAACCCACAACACCGCTGCCGCCGGGCAACCAGGCCGGCTTTGAAACCAAGAAGAACAGGATTTGATTATGCAGGCCCAGGACAGCCAGACATGGAAAGAAATTTTCGCACAGCCGCGCATCTGGGCCGAATGGGGTCCGATCCTTGCTGGCAAGGCACAGGAAATCAGTGCCTGGATTAAGGAAAAACAGATTACCGAGATTGTCTTTGCCGGTGCCGGAACCTCGGCCTTTATCGGTGACGCATTGAGCTTTGCGCAATCTGACGGACTTATCATAAAGGCAATCCCGACCACCGATATCGTGGCATGCCCGTTCGAATGCCTTCGCAACGATCCGCATCTTCTCGTCGTGCAGTTCGGCCGCTCGGGTGACAGCTCCGAGAGCATTGGCACGCTTGATCTGCTCGATATGCAGTTTCCCAAGGTGCAGCGGCTGAACATCACTTGCAACCCGAAGGGTGCTCTTGCCACGCGTGCGCCTGTGGGAAGTGGAGAGCAAAAGGTGATTGCGCTGCCCGAAGCGACGCATGACAGCGGTTTTGCAATGACGTCCAGTTTCACGACCATGCTGTTATCTGCACTGGCCTGCCTCGATACCGGGGCGGATGTTGCTGATAATCTCAACAGGATCGCAGACAAGGCATCCTCGCTACTGCCAGCGCTGCAGGCTATGACACCGCCGAGGCCCGACCGCGTGGTTTTTCTCGGCTCAGGCTCACTGAAGGGTGTGGCCCGTGAATCTGCGCTCAAAGTTCTGGAACTGACGGCCGGCCAGACCATGACCTCGTGGGACAGCACGCTCGGTTTTCGCCATGGTCCAAAGGCGGTCATCACCGGCCGTGATCTTATCGTCGTCATGGTCCATCCCGATGCGCATACTGCGCTTTATGATCACGATGTGGCGCGCGAGATCGTGGCGCAGTACCCAGAGGCCACGGTGCTGACACTGGGTGGAGCGGGTTGCGATGTGAATCTTCGGACCTTGGGTGACGCCCGTTGGGAGGCACCGCTTTATGTGCTGGCGGCGCAGTTGTGGGCCGTTGCATGGTCTGGCGAACTTGCGCTTAACATCGACAATCCGTTTGCGGGACAGGGAAATCTCTCTCGAGTGGTCTCCGGCGTAACGCTTTATCCGGTGCGGGCATGATCTGCGGCGGCATCGATATCGGCGGCACCAAGATCGAAGCACGGTTGTTTTCCAACGATCTGGCGACTGTCGAAATGCGACGCATCCCAACGCCGAAGGAACGGCTTGCCGATTTCATCGATGCCCTCGCCGAGCAGGTCCGATGGCTCGAGCAGCTTTCGGATCAGGGCCAGGCGTTACCTGTGGGAATGGCCATACCTGGTCTTGTCGATGTACATACGGGCCGTGCTTTCACCTCCAATCTGCCAGCCAGTGGTTACGACATCGCCGCCATACTGGAGGAACGAATTGGTCGCAGGCTGCCATTGATGAACGACTGCCAGGCGTTTGCCCTGTCGGAGGCAAATGGCGGAGCCGGTGAAGGGTTCAAGACCGTTGTTGGCCTGATCATGGGTACCGGCGTCGGGGCGGGTCTGACGTGTGACGGTCGGTTGACGCCACGTCTGAACGGTTCGGCACTGGAAATTGGCCACATCGGCATTCCGGCCCATATCTCTGTGGCTCACGGTTTGCCGTTATGGGACTGCGGCTGCGGGAAGCGTGGATGTTTCGAACGCTATGTCTCCGGCACGGGTCTGGCGGCACTTGGCGGGCATAGGTTGGGACGACCGGTGACGGCCGAAGAGATCGTTGCTTCGGCCCAAGCCGGGGATACGCAAGAGCAAGAGGTAATGTCTCTATGGGCAGAGATCGCCTCGGAACTGTTGCTGATCATTCAGCTTACACACGACCCCGACTGTATTGTGCTGGGCGGCGGATTGTCCAGCATTCCGGATGTCGTGTCGCGACTGGAAAAACCGTTTCAGTCCATAAAGCTTGGCGAAATGCGCATGCCGGCCATCCGCTCCGCCATCCATGGTGACAGCTCCGGAGCACGTGGTGCCGCCATCATGGCAAGCCGAAACCAATCTAACCCGTCTGGAGCCCCATTTTCATGATCCAACTCATCGCCGCCGAATTCATCTGGATGGATGGTGCCATGCAAACCGGGCTTGCGGCTGAATTCGCCAGCGGTGAGCTGAGAGAAATCCGGCCGCTTGAAAGCGACGAAAACCCGGACATGCGGGTCCATTTCCTTGGCCCGGCATTGACCGATCTGCAGGTAAACGGCAGCGGCGGAGTGATGTTGAATTCCGATCCTTCGGCACAGTCAATCTCACATATTGTCACGACGCAACGCTCTCTTGGCACCGGGTGGGTAATGCCAACCCTCATCACCTGTGAAGCTGAACGTATGCGCGCGGTCGCGACAGCGGCACGGGACGCTTGGGGAACGGCTGGCTTCCTCGGTCTTCATATAGAGGGTCCGCATCTTAACGTGTTGCGCAAAGGCACGCACAATCCTGCGTTTATCCGACCGATGGATGAAACAACACTGGCGATCCTTGAAGAACTGCGTTCAGCTGGCATTCCAGTGATGCTGACGCTTGCGCCAGAGACCGTCGATTTGGACACGATCCGCCGCATTGCAGATATGGGCGTGATCATCTCCGCAGGCCATTCTGCGGCAACAGCGGAGGAAACCAGAGCCGGACTGGAAGCGGGTGTAAGCTGCTTCACCCATATCTATAACGCAATGCCACCCATGGGCTCGCGCGAGCCCGGTATCCTTGGTGCGGCGATTAATTCGGATGCCTATGCCGGGATTATTGTCGATGGCCATCATGTCGATTGGTCGATGGTGGCTCTGGCCTGCCGTGCGCGTCCGTCGCCAGGGCGTATGTTCATGGTCTCCGATGCGATGGCGACGATTGGCGGACCCGATCAATTCGAACTTTATGGCGAGACCATAAGGGTTCGGGATGGGGCACTTATCAATCAGGCGGGTTCTCTTGCCGGAGCGCATGTCGATCTTGCCACATGCCTAGCGAACGCCGTCCAGCATGTCGGGCTGTCACTGGAAGACGCTTACCAGATGGCAGCCATGATCCCACTGGACGTGATGGGTCTCAAGCGACCGGCACTTCGCCAAGGAACCCCCACCAGCGAAATCATAGCGCTCGATGACGCCCTGCGGCGCGTTGCGATCTGACACGGTAATGCGGCCATTGGGTAGCAGGATCGAGCCCATTAGAGGATTGAAATAATGAACATTTCATTGCAAAAGACGGCTATCAGCGATGGTTGCCTGATAACGGTATTTCCGACGGCCAATGATGCTGCCGATGCGGTCGCAGATCACCTCCTCGCAACCGTTAAGCGAAACCCCAAAAGTGTTCTGGGTCTTGCAACTGGCCAGACGCCCCGCCGGGTCTATAAAAGTCTCATCGATGCGTTTGTTGAGGGCGAGGTGTCGTTTCGTGATGTCGAGACTTTCAATCTGGACGAATATTGTGGTCTGGCGGCATCCCATCCGGATTCCTTTGCCGCGTTCATGAAGCGCGAACTCTTTGGTCTTGCCGATTTCGATCCTGGCAAGCTCAACCTCATCGACGGTGCCGCAGCGGATCTGGCAGCCGAGGCTGCACGATATGCGGCCCTGTTGCGCGAAAGCGGTGGCGTCGACGTACAGCTTCTCGGGTTGGGTACGAACGGCCATATCGGTTTCAATGAGCCCGGCTCGGCACCCGACAGTCATGTACGGATCGTCGATCTTTCTGAAGAAACCCTGTCAGCCAACCAGCCTGGTCTTGTGGAGCTGCGCTCCGTACCCTCGCAGGCCATCACCCTGGGGATCGCCGATATACTGAATGCGCGTGAAATCATCATGCTGGCGACGGGACCGGCGAAGGCGACTGCCGTTCGACGCAGTCTGCGGGAACAGCCGTCAACCGATTGCCCGGCCTCATTGCTCAGGTCTCATGGAAACATCCACTGGTATCTCGACAGCGCTGCTGCCAGCGCACTTTGATAAAACCAAGACAGTTTTTGACATCGCTGAGAACGGATGCTGCGGTCCGAAACCCTCCAAACGCAATGCCGAACGAGGACAACGCCATGCTGAAGATCACCTTTATCAATCAGGACGTTCGGCCCGCCCTCAGCAAATCGGCAATGACGTTTCCCGATGGTTATCGTTCCAAAGTCGAAACATACTGGGCTCGCATCAGCAACAACGGCCAGTTCTTTAACGGCCCGGTGCTCGCCGCATCATCAGTCACTCCGGAAAGTTCCGGCATGGTTGTCGAACTTTCGACGACCGACTACGCGCATTATCTTTACGCTGCCCAAGACCTGAACCATGAGTTTGATTGCCAGGCTTTCTTTTGTGCGGCCGCCATTTTGACCTCTGACAACCACCTGCTGTTTGGCGAGATGGCGCAGCATACGTCATCCCCCGGCCGGATTCAGTTTCCTGGAGGCGGTGTCGAAATTGGGGCCGATGGAGAACTCAATGCACGAATGTGCTGCCAGCGCGAGGTAATGGAGGAACTTGGACCGGATTTTGTCAGAGACATCGCATGGTTTCGGCCCTTTGGTTTAAAATGTGGCGGTAAAGATTCCACCGTCGGGATATTCTACGCCCTGTCTCTCGATATGACCGCCGGGCAGGCGCAAAATTCTTTCGCTAGTTATCGATCGAAACAACTGGCAGACGGAGAACTCCCCGAGTTTGATCGTCTCCATGCCGTGACGTTCGACCTTAAAACACTCAGCCAATTCTTCCGCGTGAACAAAGGCTGCATTGTTGATTATCTCGCACCGCTTCTGGAAGACGGTTGGGAGGAAGCTTCTAAGGCTGTGCGTTTCTGCGCAACAGAAACGCTGTCGCGGCACACGCCTGAACCGTATGCCCTTAAATCCCGCTGATGACCGCGCAACGATATGCAGGTCATCCGCCAGCGAAATTTTTCCCTCAATTTGAGAGATTTACATGAATACGTCTACACTCACGTCTTTACGATCGCGCCGTGATCGTGGTGAAACATATGGCATAACCTCCGTTTGTTCGGCGCATCCCGATGTCATTCGCGCGGCTTTGATACTGGGTCGCGACATTGATCAGCCGGTCTTGATCGAAGCCACTTGTAATCAGGTGAATCAAGACGGCGGATATACGTCTATGACACCTGCGAAATTCCGGACGTTTGTTGAGGAGATCGCGGGCAGTGTGGGCTTCAATACCGAAGGCCTCATCCTTGGCGGAGATCATCTAGGTCCCAATCCCTGGAAACATCTGTCTGCCGCTGATGCAATGGCCAAGGCCAAGGAGATGGTTGCAGCATATGCCAGTGCGGGATTTTCCAAGCTGCATCTCGACTGCTCGATGGGATGCGTTGGCGAGCCTGAAGCGTTGGACGATGAGCTTGTGGCCCGGCGCGCAGCCCAGCTGGCAGCAGTTGCCGAAGACAACAGCTCTTTTTCACCCGTCTACATTGTCGGAACGGAAGTGCCTGTTCCAGGTGGTGCTTCTCATGCCGTTGATGATCTTGACGTGACAGATCCGGCCGCGGCGCGCAGGACGTATGATGTGCACTCCAGGTCGTTCGCGGAACACGGGCTGGAGGCGGCGTTTCAACGGGTGATCGGTTTGGTTGTGCAGCCCGGTGTCGAATTCGGCAACGCAAATGTTGTGGCTTACCGGCCGGACCAAGCAAGGAACCTCTCTCAATCGCTTACCGACATGCCCAATGTGGTCTTCGAAGCACATTCGACCGATTACCAAACTGCTGAGGCGCTTTCGTCGCTCGTGGGTGGCGGGTTTGCCATTCTAAAGGTTGGTCCCGGCCTGACGTTTGCGTTGCGGGAAGCGCTCTATGGGTTGGATTTGATTGCGTCGGAACTTGATGGTGAAGCCCCGATGCTCAAGCAAACAATGGAAAACATCATGATGGGAGATCACAACCACTGGGCTAAATATTATTCAGGTACTTCTTCGCAACAGCGCCTCCAACGGCATTTCAGTTATTCGGACCGCATTCGCTATTATTGGTCCCAGCCCGCTGCGCGACAGGCAGTAGACGTTGTGAGAACCCGTCTCGGGAATAGGTCCATACCTGAAACACTGATCAGCCAGTACCTCACTCCTTTGACTGCGAAAGTGCGATCAGGCGACGTCGTGGCTAATTTCGATGGAATAAAGCTTGCCTATGTCCAGGCGACGTTGCGTGATTATGCTAAAGCGTGCGGCCACTGACGGGGCTGTCACTCGAAAGTTTGAGAAGAACCTGACGTGCGGTGGTCTATTCTGTCCACCAGCGCCCGCACATCGCGGTCTGGCGTGTGTACAGAAGAATTATACGGAACGTGTGCTCAAAATCGCATGCGAAATCCTAGCCGACGAAACCAAGCGGAACACCGAATTAAGACTTCAGCTAAAATGAGACGTTCCCCGCCCTCCAATGATCGATGAGGGTTGAGAGGCAAAGGTGACATTCTGACGTCGCGTGGCCAGGGGAGCGCACGGCCCTCTATTTAAGCAGCCTGCAATTGCCGATTGCAAATCACTCGGCTTTGGGACCGTTGGTTCAGATCTCTTTAAGACGGCTGAACTCCCCTTTAACCGGCAAAATATCGCTCCGGGCGGACCCGCTGAATGCGGTACATGGGTCAACTTCACTCCGCGACGGCGATCTTGTTGGCGTTGATTCAGCCGACGTAAAAATAATCTTTACATCTAACTAACATAGTTGCTAGGTTTCTCAGTGCCGGTCTTTTAAACCCGCGTGGGTGATATGTTATGAGGCCAGGAAGAGGAAACCCAGTATGCCAGACACATATGCGACTTTTGCGGATAACTGTTTTGCCGGTAGATCGGTGTTGATAACGGGTGCCGCCAGCGGAATGGGGCTTGAGACCGCCCGTGCTTTTGCGTCCAAAGGGGCGGAAGTGGTCATGGCAGACCGAGACGAGGCCGGGCTTGAGCGTTACAGCGCCGATTTGCGGCAGTCGGGAGCCAAGATCCACACAGTAAGGGTGGATGTCAGCGATCAGGCGAGCATTGCGGCCGCATTCGAATATTGTGACACCAATCTACAGCGGCTCGACAACGTGGTCACCTGCGCGGCAATCATTACCGCCAAGCGTATCTTTGAACAGGATTGGGCGCACTGGCGCCGCGTGCTGGACGTCAACCTGCTTGGCACCTTCTTCACGGTTCAGGCGGCAGTCAAACGCATGCTCGACAATCCTGAGGGTGGCAATATCGTATGCACCGCTTCCGATGCTGGGGTCCATGGCGGTGGCGGGCTCATTGCCGATACGCCCTATGCTGCATCGAAGGCGGCCACCCTGTCGATGGTCAAATCTGTAGCGCGAGAACTGGCAGGCAAGAAAATCCGCATCAACGCGCTCAACCCTGGGCCAACAGACTCGCCAATGCATTCCCATATCGATCCTGCGCTGAAGGAGCGCATTGCTGCTAATTTGCCGATGCGCCGCATGGGTCGACCGGACGACATGGCCGCTGCCATCATGTTCCTTTGCTCCAATGCCGCCAGTTTCACCTATGGATCAGCGCTCGATGTCGATGGCGGATCGATGTTCCGCTAAATCAGTCTGGGAGGACAAGATGCATCAGACAGAGCGGCATTATGCCTATTCGGTCGACGTTCCCGAACTCGATGATGTCGACGTACTCGTCATCGGTGGCGGACCATCGGGAATTTCAGCAGCGGTAGCGGCGGCCCGTCTCGGGGTGAGGGTCCGTCTCGTCGAGCGCTACGGGTTTTTGGGCGGCAACCTGACCGCAGGTCTGGTCGGTCCCTGCATGACATCCTATTCGCTTGATGGCAAAACACAGCTGATCCGTGGCATCTACGAGGAATTCGTGCAGGGAATGATGGCGTTGGGAGGCGCATTGCATCCCAGTGCCATTCCTGCTGGTTCGGCCTATTGCGGCTTCATCGTTTATGGACATGACAAGGTCACCCCTTTCGAGCCCGAGGCAGCAAAGGTTGTCGCCCAGCGCATGTGTCTTGAGGCGGGCGTCGAACTTCTGCTCCACACAATGGTGGTCGACGCCATCGTTGACGACCGCGATGCCGACAATCCCAGGGTGCTCGGTGTTGTTTGCGCTGGCAAAGGTGGCTTGAGAGCCGCGCGCGCCAAAGTGGTGGTCGATTGCTCTGCCGATGGTGACGTCGCTCACTATGCTGGCGTCCACACCCGGCAGGGGCGTGACAGCGACGGGCTTTCCCAGCCCCAGACCCTGTTCTTTCGCGTTCAAAATGTCGATGATCAGGTTGTCGAGGAGTATGTTCGATCGCACCCGGACGACTATCGCCCGTTCTCCTCGATTGTCGCCAAGGCGACGGAAGAGGGGCGTTTCCCTGCGCCTCGTCGCGGCATAGGCCTCTATAAGACCATGGAGCCGGGGGTCTGGCGTATCAATACCGGGCGGGTGCTTAAACGGAACGGCGCCGATGCGCTCGAACTGTCACTGGCCGAGGTGGAGGGGCGTGAGCAAACCGTGGCTCTTCTCGATTTCTTCCGCAAGGAGTTGCCAGGTTTCAAAGAGGCGACGTTGCGCGATACCGCAACGCAGATCGGTGTGCGGGAAACCCGCCGCATCGAAGGCGACTACGAGTTGACGCTTGAGGATCTGCATTCCGGTCGCGCCTTTGAGGACGTGGTCGCACTCTGTGGCTATCCGCTGGATATCCACGATCCGACGGGATCGGGTGGCGGCACAGGTGGAGAAGGGCCCGACGCTGCCAATATCTATCAGATCCCGTATAGGGTGATGGTACCGCGCATCCACGATGGTCTTTTGGTTTCCGGTCGTGCCGTGTCAGCAACGCATGAGGCGTTGAGTGCCATCCGCGTCATGCCGCCCTGCTTTGCGCTTGGCCAGGCTGCCGGCATCGCGGCTGCGCTTTCCGTGGGCAATCGCGCCAGCCCTCGCCATATCGAATATGAGGACCTGCGCCGTGAATTGCTGGCACAGGGCGCTTATCTGGGGTGATGTGAGGGGCGGATGTATCATTCGCCCGTTTCACGTTCACGCCTTCAAATGCAATGTGATCAGCACGGTGCATTCCGCGCCTTGGGCAAACTGAGTTACGACGCGTAGCCAGTTACCGAAATGTTGTACCCGTGCAGATGTCAGTCCATCGACCTCGGCCGGCATATCGAACTCCGTCCCTTCTCGCATCCAATGCATGCCATCGGGCGAAATTTCCACCCATCCGCGAGGTGATGCGCCAATCGGCTGTTTCAGCGCGCGGATGAAGAAGACTGCTTCGCGCGCCCAGCCTGCCTCATAGGGTTCACTGGCGGCATCACCACTCCAGCGCTCGTTGCGGGCAATGATCGCTGTGATGTTTTCAGGCAGCATCAGAAATCTCCTGAAATGCAGATCGAATCGACATAGAGAAAGGCGCGCTTGGCGACGTCCGTTTCCGCGAACAAGCAGAAGTTCAGCATGCACCAGAGGTTTTTCATTGCCGGAATACGGATAGGCTCGAAGCCCGATACATCGAAGGTGCGATCGTTGCATTGCATGCCGGTGGCCTGCATTTTTTCAAGGTCGAAATCGAACCGCAGATAGCTCCAGTTCACCTTGGTCGGGATTTCGTTGTAGCAAAGCTTTTGCTCGCCATCCGGCAGATCCAGCCAGCCTTCCGGTGCAAGGTGGTAGTGACTGACCGTCTTGTCCTCCGTTCCAAGAGGTGTGATCTCGGTGGTCTCACGCTTGTATTGCCATTTCTGCAAGAATTTGCCGTTTTCGGCATTCAAAAATCTTAGATGCGGCATTACCCGCTCGCTATCGCTGTCACGGTCGCCGCCCTGCAGATCGAACAGAAACCCGATGGAACGCACGTCGGTTTCCGACAGCTTCAGCTCGGAGGCTTCCGGTTTGAAGGTGAAGTAAATCTCGAAGCGGATCGGCCCTCTTTTGCGGAACGTGTGACGTTTGATCGCGACATTCTGTGCGCCCGGCTTGGGCCTGGTGGCGATCTTAAGCGCATAGGACGAATCCATGCCGCCATGCGAGCCGGCATCCCAATGCCCGAGAGTGGAAATCATCGCACTGGAATGCTGGGCGTAACCGGGCAGCATGGCATCCAACGTGTCTTCGTAATTGCCGACCAGTTGCGACCAGCCGCAATGGCCGCGCGAAAAGTCGTCGAACGAGAAAATGCGGGGCAATGGGTCAAAACGACTGAGTGCGGGATCGGCCCGCAACAGAGCGATGCGTAAGCTTTCCGTTATTTCGGCCATTTGGATGGGTGTGGATGATGCCATCGGGTTTTGTCTCACTGTGTTCAGCGGCCTGCTTGTATGCTAGTTCTAACCACATCGTATCATCTTGGCAACTGATAAACCTAGTTGCTATGTTATAAACTGTATGCTAGCTTTTGATCATGAGGACGCAAACAATGGTTATCTCCCGCAAATCCGTATTCGATGCCAAGCTGGTTAGCCCCGTCAGGCTCGCCGACGGTGTGTCGGATGCTATTGCTGCCGCTTTGTTCGACGGCCGTATTCCGCCGGGCGAGCCGTTGCCACCCGAGGGAGAAATCGCCAGGGAATTTGGTGTGTCGAAGCCGATTGCGCGTGAGGCTCTGCGTCAGTTGACAGCTGCTGGACTGATCTTCACCCAGCAGGGAAAAGTGGCCCGCGCCAAGGCCATGAGTGGCGAGACGATGGACAAGATCTATGGCTATGCGGTGCGCTCGAGCCTCAAGCGCCTTCAGGAAGCCAATGAGATGCGCCGGGTCATCGAGACCGGCATTGCGAGACTTGCCGCCGAGCGTCGAGACCCCGAAGGCCTGGAGATGATGGAGCAGGCGTTGAAAGACATGAATGCCGGCGTCCATGATCCCGCCAGTTTCACGGCTGCGGACATTTTGTTCCATCTTGGTCTGGCGACCGCGACGGGCAATGCGATGATCCGCGTTCAGATGGAAGGCATGCGCACAGTACAGCGGGAAGTGTCCGAGCTTTTCTCACGGCGCGCGAACCGTAGCGAGGCCGATTGGCATGAGACGATCGCACGGCACGCTGCAATTTGCGAAGCCATCCGTTTGGGTGATGCCGACCGGGCCGAGCAAAGGATACGCGCGCATTTCGATGCGGCAGATATCGCTTCGCTTGAAGTCGCTGACAAGCTGGAAGGCGCAGAGGGATGACGAGCTCGCGCTTCTCGCTCAATGGTCGGCGTGCGCTGGTGACCGGTGCCAGTTCTGGCATCGGTCGCGCTGTGGCACTGGGGCTGGCAGAACATGGCGCGGAACTTGTCCTCCACCATTTCGGCAACGAGGCGGGCGCCAGGGAGGTGGCTGAACTGACGGGCGGCAAAGCGCCCGTCATCGAGGCGGATTTTACCAGGCAGGGTGCGACTGAAGCATTCGCCAACGATATACTCGATCAATTTGGGCCGATCGATATCCTGATCGCCAATGCTGCTATCGAACGACGCATGCCTTGGAATGATATTGATGAGGCGCATATAGCCGCGCATGTGGCATCGAATTTCGCGGCACTTCTGGCCCTGACGGGGAGGCTGATTCCGCCCATGGTCGAGCGTGGTTGGGGCAGAGTGGTTGCTACCGGCAGTATCATGGCGACCCGACCGCGGACTGAAACGATCGTCTATGCATCCTTGAAGGCCGCGCAACTGACGGCGGTGCGGGCCATTGCCCGCGACGTCGCGCCGCGTGGCGTTACAGTCAATGTCGTCTCGCCCGGCGCCATTGAGATCGAGGCCAACGCGGCCCAGTACAGCGACCCTGCTTTTCGCAGGGCCGTGACGGCTAAAATCCCAGCAGGAAGACAGGGTCAGCCCCAGGATCTGGCAGGTGCGTTCGTTTTTCTGTGCAGCGACGCTGCAAGCTACATTACCGGAGCAAATATACCGGTCGACGGAGGATGGTCGATCGGTGATGCCCCTGGTGTCCTTCCGCAGGTTGCTGATTAGTCGCCCGCGTCAAGGAGTTACAGCGAATGCCATAGGCATCGCTGGAGGAGTACTGTTTACGAAGCGACCAAACGGGAGGAAGCCATGAGGACCGCACTAGCAGGTATAGCAGCATCCGCTTTAGCACTATTGATGTCGACATCTGCCGCGCTCGCTGTGGATCTCCGCATGACGGTGTGGACCGGTAGCGAAGCCCATCTGAAGATGCTGAATGCCATCGCAGAGAGTTTCAAAGCCAAGAATCCGGACGTAAACGTCAAATTCGAGACAGTTCCGGTCAACGATTATACCCAAAAACTGACCTTCCAAGTGGCCGGCGGAAATCCGCCCGATGTCGCCTGGATGATGGAAGATGCGGCTCCCGCTTTTGAGAATGCCAAGCTTCTCATGGATCTCGGGCCAACACTGAAGGCTACGGAGGGCTATGATTTCGCGGACTTTTCTCAGCCGGCCATGGGCCTGTGGCAGCAGGGTGAAACGGTTTACGGGATACCATTTTCCACCTCGCCATTCCTGATTTACTACAACAAGGACATGTTCGACAAAGCAGGCCTTGAGGATCCGCAACAGCTAGCGGCCAAGGGCGAGTGGAACATGGACAAGTTCCAAGAGGTCTCCAAGAAGCTGGTAGAAGCCAACCCCGGCAAATGGGGTTTCGAGTTCAAGGACGGTGAAGGTTATGCCTCGCGCATGACGCATGCTTTCCTGCCTCCCATCCGCGCCTATGGCGGTGATATCTGGTCGAACAAGCAATGCGGTTTTGACAAGCCTGAAGCCGTGAAGGCGATCAAGCAACTGCATGACATGGTGTTCAAGGACAAGTCGATCGTGCCGCCTGGCACTCAGGGCGACTATTTCTCGGGAAATTCAGCGATGACCGTGAACCAGATTTCGCGCGCATCGAAAATGCCGGAGGCGGGTTTCAAGTGGGGTATCGCACCCTTGCCGACGGGTCCGGGAGGGGAATCTCCGGTCATCGGCCAAGCTGCGCTCGTCGTTTTTGCCAAGGGCAAGAACACCAAGGTTGCTGCGGAGTTTGTGGCGCACATGACCAGTAAGGAAAATGTCGCCACCATGGCGCAATTCTTCCCGCCTGCCCGTAAGAGCGTTCTGCAAGCACCAGCTTTCATCAACGGCAACAAGCTGATTTCGCCGGAGATGATGAAGAATGTCGCGGCGGCGATTGAAAAGGGCCGTGTCGTTCCCGGGCATGAGAAGGCGCCACAAATCCTTGCCGCAATGATGCCTCGTGTCGACGCTCTCTGGAAGACCGATGCGAATGTCGATGCCGCCATCAAGGACATCTGCGCGGCAATTACACCACAACTCTGATGACGCCTCTTCGTCACCCGACCTTGTGCCAACATGAACGCAGTCAAATTCTCGGCGCAAGGCGGAGGATGACGATGGAGTGCTTGGATCCGTGAGAGTAAACAACCAAAAGCCCTGGCTGAGTTTGAAGGCGAGAGAAATGATGGAGGCGTGGCTGTTCGTCAGCCCCACCTTCATCGGCTTCCTCATCTTTTTTCTCGGGCCGCTCTGCGCCATCCTGTATTATTCGACAACGGAATGGAACCTGCTGACGCAGGAGGCAACCTTTATCGGCCTGGCCAACTTCGAGAATGCGCTGCTCGAAAATCCGGATTTCTGGCTCGTGGTGCGCAACTCGGTTATTTTTGCAATCGGGCTCGTGCCGCTCAATATGGCGCTGGCTCTCATGCTGGCGCTCGCCCTTTCACGGCCTTTCTTCGGCGTTGTGTTCTTCCGCACGGTGTTCTTCGCTCCGGTTATCACCTCGGCGATCGCCTGGGCGATAGTCTGGAAGTTCCTGTTGCAGGGAGAGGGCGGCTTTATCAATCAGGTGCTGGCGATTGTCGGCATCAGTGGACCGAACTGGTTGCGTGAGCCGAACTGGGCGATGGCCGCTGTCATCGTGACGCGGGTCATCAAGATGGTGGGACTGAACATGATCCTCTACATCGCCGCCCTGCAGTCCATCCCGCGGGATTACGAGGAGGCGGCTCGCCTTGAAGGGGCCTCGCGTCGGCAGATTTTCAAAATGATTACTTGGCCGCTGCTTGCGCCGACGACGCTCGTCATCATGGTCATCACCACGATCGGTTCGTTCAAGGTATTCGATCACATATACCAGATGACTGGAGGCGGGCCTGAAAACGGCACGCTGGTGTTGGCCTTCTACATTTACCAGCAGGGCTTCAAGTTCTTCAATATCGGGTACGCATCTGCACTGGCGATGATCATGTTCGTCATCGTAATGGCCCTGACACTGGTCCAGGTCATGCTGAGACGGAAGGGCATGCAATGACGCAGCGTCAGATCCAGATTCTTTATCGCACCTGCTGGACGATTGCGCTTTTGATCGTCGCCATACCCTTCGTCTTTCCGTTTATCTGGATGGTATCTGCGGGCTTTAAAAGCGTGACCGAAATCTTCGGCACGCCGACGCTCATTCCGCGTGTCTGGCGTTGGCAGAACTTTGTCGAGGTCTTCACCTACCAGCCATTTGCCCGACAGTATTTCAATTCGATATACATCGCGGTCGTTGTGACCGTGCTGACGCTGATAATCGCTTCGCTGGCCGGATATGCGCTGGCGCGGATGCGATTTGCAGGAGCGGGGCTGCTGATGGTCTTCCTGATTTCGGCGCTGATGGTGCCGGAGGAAGTCACGATCATTCCCAACTTCTTTCTCATGCGCGGGATGGGCATGGTGGATAGCCACTGGCCTCTCATCCTTTTGCCGACCTTTGGTCCGCAAGGCGTGATGGCGACGTTCCTGATGCGCCAATATTTTCTGGCGCTGCCAAAGGAGCTGGAAGATGCGGGCAAGATGGATGGGCTTTCACGCCTTGGGGTCTGGTGGAAGATCGCGATACCGATGTCACGCCCGGCACTGGCAGCGGTTGCGATAATCACTTTTCTTCATTCGTGGAACCTGTTCCTCGAACCGCTGATCTTTGTCAGTTCGCTCGAAATGTTCACGCTTCCGCTCGCACTTTCCAACTTCAACGACAGCTACGGACTTCCATTATGGAACCTGCAGCTTGCCGCAACCAGCCTTGCCGTGGTGCCGATCCTGATCGTCTATCTGATCGCCCAGCGGCAGATCATTGAAAGTTTCGCGCTTTCCGGCGTCAAAGGGTAAGATATGACCAGTGTTACGCTAACGGACATTAAAAAAAGCTTCGGGGCGGTGGACGTCATCCGCGGTGTCGATCTGGAGATTGAGAACGGCGAGTTCGTCGTTTTCGTAGGCCCCTCCGGATGCGGAAAATCCACACTGCTCCGGCTCATCTCAGGGCTGGAGTATATCACTGGCGGCGAGTTATCGATCGGCGGGCGCGTGGTGAACGAGGTGCAGGCATCGCAACGTGGCGTGGCGATGGTGTTCCAGTCCTATGCACTCTATCCGCATCTGACGGTTCGCGACAATATGGCTTTCGGGCTGAAGGTGCGGAAGGTACCGACTGCGGAGCGCGACCGGCGCGTTGGCGAAGCGGCGGCAACGCTTAAGCTGGAGGCTTTGCTGGATCGCTACCCGCGCGAACTTTCCGGTGGCCAACGTCAGCGCGTAGCCATTGGTAGGGCCATCGTCGGCAATCCCGACGTATTCCTGTTTGACGAACCCCTGTCCAACCTTGATGCAGAACTGCGAGTGCACATGCGATCGGAGATCGCCGCGCTACATAAGCGTCTGGCCACCACGATGATCTACGTGACCCACGATCAGATCGAGGCCATGACGTTGGCCGATAAGATCGTCGTTCTGCGCGACGGGCGGATAGAGCAAGTGGGTTCACCAAGGGAACTCTATGAACGGCCGGCCAATATTTTCGTGGCCCAATTTATAGGAAGCCCGAAAATGAACGTGATACCGGCAGGTGAGGCAAGTGCATTGCTGAGCGGACAGCATCCTGCCTCCACCAAATCTCTAGGCGTACGACCCGAACATTTCATCATTTCCGCCCCAGGAGAGGGCGTTATGCGTGGGATTGTCAATCTCTGTGAGTATACGGGCGCAATATCTCTGCTGCACATCGCGTTGCCCAGCGGACAGATTTGCCTTGTCACCCACGACAGGCCGGAAATGCCCTCTGTGGGAAGCGAGGTCGGATTAACCGCCGATCCGTCAAAACTCCATTATTTCGACAGTCACGGAGTTTTATTACTCTAGTGTCGTAAAAACCCGCTTATCACCCGCTCCAGATCATGAGCTGTTCGGAATATCGATAAGCGAGTTTGCAGAAAGCATGTCTCAAAATCGCACGACTACCGCGCCGTCACAGTCTGCCACGTTCGCAATAGTCTTTCTGTGCGATAGAGAGCCGCGGGTCATAATCGCGCGTGATTTGAGAATGTGGTGGATCGCTTCTGGCTCGCTGTGAATGTTCCTTTTTAGAAATCGAACGATGCCGAAAGTGTAAAGGTACGAGATGCGCCAGCTGCGAGGAAGCTGCGAGCCGACGACGCCCAATAGTTCTCATCAAAAACGTTTTCGACATTGGCGCGGATTTCGATAGGCTTTCCGTTTTCGCGCTCGAATTTGTACCGTGCACCAAGGTCGACGCGTGTCCAGTCGTCGACCTTCAGGGTATTCGCCGCGTTGAAGTAAGTGCTGCCGCTGTGAACGACACGACCGGTGGCTGTTAGGCTTTCAATCCATGGCAAATCATATTCGCCATAGAGGCTGATCGAAGTCTTGGGGATGCCGGGAGCCACGTTGCCATCATTTCCTCCGCCATTGGTGCGGCTTAGCTCTGCATCAAGAAATGTGATCCCGCCAAGCAGTCGCAGGCCGTCGATTGGCTCTCCGTAAGCCGTAAGTTCTACGCCACTATTGGTCTGGAGACCATTGAGACCATAGGTGTTCCCGACCACATAAGCGCTAGGCTGCTTTATCTCGAAAAGCGCTGCCGTAAGCATGAGCGAACCGGTGTCATATTTCACCCCAACTTCTTTTTGTCGATTGACCGTAGGAGGAAGTACTTCGCCTGGGTTACTTAATGTTGGCGTCAAAGGAGCGATTGCGCCTTCCGTCAACGCCTCCACGTAATTTGCGTAGATGGATAGGTCTTCGGTCAACTTAAAGCTGGCTGCAACCGCTGGACTAAACCGTGACTCATCATAAAAGTAATTCTGTACTCCGAGAGGTCCACGATCTGGGCGCACATTGAAGCTTTTTTGGCGGACACTTTGAAAGCGCCCTCCCAAAGTCAGTTCAAGTCTGTCGTCTAGGACGGAAAGCGTATCAGAGAATGCAAAGCTGGTAGACAACAGTTCTGAAAACGGGTTCAAGTTACCAGAACGGGGCAAGCCCGACGTATTCACCAAGCTACCTGAGATATAAACGGGATCGTAAATATTGGATACGTAGCTTGGGAAGCCCAAAGCAGATGGGTTGAGGTAACCGCGATTATTTTCCGTATAGGCTAGTTGGGCGGATATGTTCAGTTGGTGGTTTATCTCACCCGTTTCGAATTCTGAACGAATCCCTGTTTCGCCGGAATAGCTGATAATTTCTTGCGGATTGTATCCGAAATCGATCCGGGCATCACCGCTGTTGTTTAGAATTGTATAGGACGATGTCAAAAAGTCCTCACGGTAACGATACGCGCCTGCTGCGGCATAGATCGTCGTGCTGTCCAGGATATCGTACTCAATGCGGCCCGTAGCCATATTGTATGAGCTATCAAGATATTCAAACGGATTGCCCGTATTCACCTGGCCATTTGGAGCTCGCGGTATCTGCGTCACCAAAGATACAGGTCGTGTATCTACCGTGTTAAACAGTGATGTTGGCGAATCTAGCTTTTGTGTCGAGTGGCTCAAATCTAACGAAGCACAAAAATCATCACCACGATAGTCGATGCCGAGCGTTGCCACGCCAACTTTGGTATCATTGTGATCAAGAGCGGTTTCACCGCCCTTGATTGAGCCATTGGCGCGAACGCCCCATTCATTTGCTGGGCCAAACCGACGGCTAACGTCGGCGTGCGTCCAGAATTGTGAATCGCTGCGATAACCAGTCGTCAGACGGGTTAATGGTTCATCTGCTGCACGCTTTGGGATGAGATTGATCGTTCCGCCGACGCGACCCAGCCCGCCGTTCGCGAAATTGCTCGGTCCTTTCAAAACTTGAACCTGCTCAATGCCTTCAAGGAAATGACGACGCGGGTTGGCTATATACGGAAGTCCATCGTAAAGAATATCGAGGTTAACCACCGAAAAGCCGCGGATGAAGAACGAATCGCGCTCGCTGTTTGCAGGCGCATCCGCGCGCACGGACGGGTCGTTGAGTGTAATATCAGCCACAGTTCGCGCCTGCTGATCACGGATGAGCTTAGCTGTGTAGGCCGTGATACTGAAGGGCGTGTCTTTAACAGGACGGTCTCCGAGGGAGCCAAGTCGTGCTCCTGTCGAAAGCTGTCCACCACTGAACGATGCAGGAGGCAGTCCGATGGTGCTTGTCTTCGGTTTGTTTTCGTTTTGAGATTGGATCAAGATGGGGGCAAGTACTGTTGCGGAGGTGCCTGGACCGCGTTCAGCGCGATTTGCTTCTTGGCCTTGCGCTAAAACTGGCGTCAGCGCGAGCAGCGAAACGCTGGCAAGTATCGCGCAGCCGTAACTCCGCAGGCAGAACTGGTGTGTTCCCTTCGACATGTACCCCATCCCCATTTCAATAGAATTCTGTTTGATGATTAGAACGTGTTGCAGGCAGCGTCAGGTTTGCGGCTGCCAATCGAACTCAAGCGTCTCCCGGAAGGCAAAGCGCTCGATATGCGTTTGAACGACATCCTGTAAAACTGGAAGGTCTTCGCTCTTATGTGCAGTGATTTCGATGTGAAGGCTTCTATCGTCCGCCCTCAGCCGGGCATCTCCTAGCGGCAAAGCAATCTTTGCCGAAACGGGCGTGAACTCCGTTTCAAATTTATGTGCCCAGTGCTTGGAAAGTTGCTGTAGATAGCGACTTCCATACTCCGTCGAAATGATCGCCTGCCTGCTGGACATGAATACCTCGGATCGTATCACTTGAGTGCGTTTTGTCCGCGTCTTCTAGAAAAAACTTGGAACGTAAAGACGCAATCTCAAAGATGATAATTTGAGTCAAGTCTTGATAACGATTTAAAGTAGAATATCCTTGGAAATATCGAAGTGAATTAGTCGATTTCGAGTGTTAGTTGCATTTAATAGCTTTTTAGAATTCACGATTGCGAATCTTGAGTTCTCTTAGGATACGTGGAATGAGCGATAGAGAATGTTCGCCATTGTTTTCAATGCCTTGTTGTGAACCGTAATGCGCGGTTGCCATTTCTGTGTATGCTGCGATCCAAGCTATGGCTATGGCGCATGTTCTTTCATTGCTTGCCAAGCATGTTCTGCAATCGCCGAACGGTGAGGAAACGGGTTGCTGCGCTGCCATTTGGACAAACATCAGGATGCGTTTCTCGTATCCATTTCCAATCAGCAGATTGTCGCTAGTACCATCCCTGATTGTTTCCTGCAGCCTTGAGTCAAGACCAGCCCCAGATTGACAAGCCAGATGTTGCCGCGGAGCGGGCAGGGCGACACCGCCGCGTCGCCCTCGGCTCAGTTAAGCCCGCATGGCCTCCTGCAGGTGTTCGTCGATCTTGTCGAGGAAGGCCGTGGTGGAGAGCCATGGCTGGTCCGGGCCTATCAGCAGCGCAAGATCCTTGGTCATGAAGCCGGCTTCGACAGTTTCCACACACACTTGCTCAAGCGTGTGGGCGAACTTTGCCAGTTCCGTATTGTTGTCCAGCTTGGCGCGATGGGCGAGTCCTCGCGTCCACGCGAAGACCGAAGCGATCGAATTGGTAGAGGTTTCCTCACCCTTCTGATGCTGCCGATAATGGCGGGTCACAGTGCCATGGGCAGCTTCCGCCTCGACAGTCTTGCCATCTGGCGTCAATAGAACGGAGGTCATGAGGCCGAGCGAGCCGAAGCCCTGTGCAACGATGTCCGACTGCACGTCGCCATCATAATTCTTGCAGGCCCAGACGTAGCCGCCGGACCACTTGAGCGCCGAAGCGACCATATCGTCGATCAGGCGATGTTCGTACCAAATGCCCGCTTCCTTGAAGCTGGCGGCAAACTCCTCGTCGAACACGGTCTGGAAGATATCCTTGAAGCGACCGTCATAGATTTTGAGAATGGTATTTTTCGTTGAAAGGTAGACAGGCACCTTGCGCTGCAGGCCGTAATTCAACGAAGCGCGGGCGAATTCGGTGATGGACTCGTCGAGATTGTACATGCCAAGTGCCACCCCGGCGGAGGGAGCATCGAACACGTCACGCTCAATCACAGTGCCGTCGTCGCCGACGAACTTCATCGTCAGCTTTCCCTTGCCGGGAAATTTGAAATCGGTTGCACGATACTGATCTCCGAAGGCGTGGCGGCCAACGATGATCGGCTGGGTCCAGCCGGGCACAAGGCGTGGCACGTTTTTGCAGATGATCGGTTCGCGGAAGATCACACCGCCCAGGATGTTGCGGATTGTGCCGTTCGGGCTCTTCCACATCTGCTTCAGGCCGAACTCAGCGACACGCCCCTCGTCAGCGGTGATGGTCGCGCATTTGACGCCGACGCCGTGCTTGCGGATCGCATGTGCCGCATCGATCGTCACCTGGTCATTGGTCGCATCACGGTTCTCGATGCTCAGGTCGTAATATTCGAGATCCACGTCGAGATAGGGGTGGATGAGCTTGTCCTTGATGAACTGCCAGATGATGCGTGTCATCTCATCGCCGTCGAGTTCGACGACGGGGTTTGCAACCTTGATCTTTGCCATTCTGTTCTCCCATGAGACGACGTTGCGCCGCCCCTCCTCAAAGATTTTCGTGTCAGCGCATGTCGCGCATATGGCTTTCCACGCTGCGCAAGTGCTTGCGCATCGCATCCGCAGCCCCGGCGCCGTCGCGATTGGCAATGGCCTCCACGATGCGTTCATGTTCCTCGAATGAATGGTGATTGACCGGAGGGCGCACCGGCGTGTCACGCAACCGTCCCCAGGTGACGGCGCGGCGTACCGCATTCAGCGTGTCGAGCAGCCCAAGAAGGAGTGAGTTCTGCGAAGACTCGCCAATCAGACGATGGAGTCGGTTGTCCCACTGCTCATAGAGCCGCCAGGTCGGCGCCTGCTGCGCCTTGATCATGCAGTTGCGCAGCTCTGCAATCTGGCTCGGTGTGGCATTGAGCGCGGCACAACGGGCGACCTCGGGCTCGAATGCGATGCGGGCTCCCATGACTTCGAGCGGATTGGTCCGATGCACCATGGCGTTGATATCGGCCACCGTATCGATCGGCCGTTCGCCTGTAAAAGTGCCCTTGCCGACATGTCGCCAGACCACCCCTTCCGCCTGCAGGGTTGCCAGCGCTTTGCGCAGCGCACCGCGCCCGATTTCCAGCGCTTCTGCCAGCTCCCGCTCTGGCGGAAGGCGTCCGCCATCCTGCAATTCCGCGGTTGTAAGGAAGTCCCTGAGGCGCGTGAGAACTGCCCCATCCGAAAAGTCTGTCATGCTCAATTTCCGAACCAATTTTCGATTGGTTTGCTTATATCCGGCATATTGGTGCATGTCAACGCGCATGCATGTTAACAAAATACGATAAATTTAAAGCCATAAATAACAGATATTTACCGCAGTAAAGGCTTGTTTTCCGACCCTTCCTATCGCGCCGCAACATGTTTCAATGGTTGACACAATTTATAATTAATGAAGAATTGGTTTCAGATTGGGTTGAGAAAAACACAATTTGGGAGGAATGAGCATGAACACTTATCTCAGACGATTGAGGGCATCGGCCGTGGCCGCAGCCTTCTGCCTTTCAGCAGCAATACCGGGCTTGGCGCTTGCCGAGCCAATGCGCATCGCGTTCGGCGATATCGCAACCGTAGAATCCGTCCATCTACTCGCGGCACTCGAACGCGCCAAGGAGCAGGGCGTCGATGTGCAGGTCACCTTCCTGAAGAGCGAGGATATTGCGGCACAGGCGGTGGTGAGCGGTCAGGCCGACATTGGCATCGGCGGCCCTTACTCCCTTCTCCAGAAGGTGAAGGCGCCGATCCGCATTTTTATGCAGCTTTCCAAGCTCCAGTTCTATCCGGTGGTTAACACCGAGTTCTACAAGGAATGGAAGGATCTTGATGGCCAGGAAATCGCGGTTCACTCCCGCGGTTCAGGTACCGAGGCGATCATGCGCCTTATGGCCGACAAGAACGGCATCAAGTATTCCAACATTTCCTACGTTCCGGGCGCGGAAGTGCGCACCGGCGCCCTGCTTCAGGGCAATGTAAAGGCGACGATCGTCGATTCCTCCGGCAAGCGCGTGCTGGAGAAGGAAGCGCCAGGGAAATTCGGCTTCCTGCCGCTTGGCGAAGTCAGCGCGACCGACGAGGCGCTGTTTGCCAACACTGACTATCTCTCGAAAAACCAGAAGGATGTCGCAATCCTCGTTGAGAGCATTCTGACCACTTGGCGGGAGGTCGCTGCGGATCCTAAGGCGGCCGTTGCGCTACGTGAAAAATACAAGCTTCTTCCCGATGCGACGCCAGACATGTTAGCCGACATTGAGCCTTACTTTAGCGAGGCGGCATCTACCCTTCCGCTCAATGGTGGCGGCGAGGACGCAGCCCGCGACGACTTCGACTTTTACACGGTCTCCGGCGCGCTCGAAGGCAAGTCGGCCGACCTCAAGGTCGAAGACTTCTGGGACCTCACCGCGCTCAATGCAGCACTTGCCAAAGTCGGAACGAAGTGATGCACATGACCACTTCACCCCATAGGGCGAGTGCGACGGGGGGAGCCGCCACCGGCTCCCCCCGGTTCGCCGAAACGATCGCCGAATTCGCCAGACGCCGTAAATCCTTCTGGGTGGTGGCTTCTCTTGCAACTCTTTTCACGATCTGGGAAATCGCGGGAGGCGTCCCGATCAGCTTCGCCTTCCCCACCTTCTTCGACACGCTTTTTGCGCTGTTCGAGATGGCCTACGACGGTACCTTGTTGCGAGCCTATCTCATCACGTTCCAGCCGCTGTTGATCGGCGTTGCCGTCTCAGCCGTGCTTGGCATAGGGCTTGGCATCATCATGGGCCTATCGGACAAGGCGGAATGGCTTCTGGCCCCTGTCTTCATTGTGCTCCAGGCCGCACCAATGGCTGCATTGGTTCCGTTGGTCACCTTTATCTACGGCATTGGTCTGCTCGCCAAGACGCTCGCCGTCATTATGCTGGCCCTGCCGGTCATCGTGCTCAATTCCTACAAGGCCGTTCGTCACGTCAATCCGTCGCTGGTCGACATGTGTCGATCGTTTCAGGGCAATCGCCTCCAGCAGATCTTCAAGATCATCATACCCGACGCTACGCCGGTCCTGTTCGCGGGCTTACGCCTTGGCATAGCCGCGGGCTTCATCGGTGTCATGCTCGCCGAACTGCTGATCACCCCGACCGGTATCGGCGACCTCATCACCTATCATCGCTCGATCGCCAACTACGCCCACATGTACGCGGCCGTCGCATCCATCATTGCCGTTTCGACGCTGACACTCGCTGCCTTGCAATATGTCGAGGTCAATTTCCTGCGTCCCGAAAAGAGGAGAAAATAAGATGGCTCTTTCCATGACGGCCCGCACCATCGATCCGTCGCGCTCGACCATGTCCGACGCCATTGTCGAGGTCCGCGACATCTGCAAACGCTATGGTGACATCGAGGCACTCAGAAACATCAACCTTCAGTTCGAGCGCGGCAAGCTCACCACACTGCTCGGTCCCTCTGGTTGCGGCAAGACCACGCTCCTGAAAATCATCGCGGGCCTTGTGCCTTCAACCTCAGGGGAGATACGGGTCAACGGTAAGGTCGTCACAGGCCCCGGCCCGGAACGTGCCTTCGTGTTCCAGGACTTTGCCCTCATGCCTTGGGCCACCGTGTTGCGAAACGTTGCGTTTGGCCTTGAGCTCAAAGGCGTTCCACAGGCTGAACGCAACCGCGTTGCCAAGCACTATATCAGCGAGGTGGGCCTGACAGGCTTCGAGGAAAAGTATCCGCACGAACTCTCGGGCGGCATGCGCCAACGCGTCGGCATCGCCCGCGCCTTCTCCGTCAATGCGGATGTCCTGTTGCTTGACGAACCCTTCTCAGCCGTCGACGAACAGAACCGTCGAAAGTTCCAGGAAGACCTGCTGCAACTGGTCGAGAAGGAGCGCAAGACTTTTCTCTTTGTCACGCACTCGATCGAAGAGGCCGTCTACGTCTCCGATCGCATCGTTCTGCTTTCGCCGCGCCCTGGTCGCGTCTCCCAGATCATCGAACCCAACATCGATCGCTCCGCTGCACCCGATGTCATCCGCCGCGACAAGGGCTATCTCGATGTGGTCGAAGAGATCTGGCAGGGCCTCAGGCAGTATGCGGAGTAACCGGCCATGAAACTTTTCGGCATCAAAATCCCCATGATGATATCGCTTATCTTCTGGGCGCTGATTTGGGAAATCGTCGGTCGGATGGATGTGATCTTCCTGATCCCGCCGATGAGCTCGATCATCTCGGCCGGCTTTGAGCTGGTCGCGACGAACTCGTGGCAGAACGCATCACTGGTGACGATCCGGTCCTTCGTGTTGGGTATGGCCCTGGCCACCGGCATCGGCGTGCCGCTCGGCATTGCCATGGGCCGTTTCAAGGTCGTTGACAACATTTTCGGCCTTTGGGTCAACATGTTTGTCAGCGCGCCTCTTTCGGCTCTGGTTCCGGTTCTCATGATCCTGTTCGGGCTTGGCGAAACCACGGTGTTCGTCACGGTGTTCCTCTTCGCAGTCTGGATCATCGTGCTTGATGCACGGGCCGGCGTGATGCAGGTTCCGCCGTCGCTCATCGAGATGGGGCGTTGCTACGGCGCATCCCGGCTCACCATCTTCACCAAGATCATCCTCTTCTCAGCCCTTCCGGAAATCCTGGCAGGCATCCGCATCGGTCTCATCCGTGGCGTGAAGGGCGTGGTCATTGGCCAGATCCTGGTATCCATCATCGGATACGGCGAACTCTTCGAGCTCTACTCCCGCAGCTTCGACATGGAGCGCTTCTGGGCTCTGACTATCATCCTCTTCGCGGTGGCAATGCTGCTGTCCGCGGCCGTGGAACTCTTCGAAAAACGCATCGAATATTACGCAGGAGCACGATAATGAACGACATGACCTCAACCAACCCCGCCTACGTCATCAATCCGGCCGCTATTCCGACCCTTCCGGTCTCCGGCAGCCAGGCACTCTTCCCGGTGCACCGCATCTACTGCGTCGGCCGCAACTTCGCCGACCACGCGATCGAGATGGGCCACGATCCAAACAAGGAGCCGCCGTTTTTCTTCCAGAAGAACCCGGACACCTTGGTTCTGTCGGGTACGGATTTCCCTTACCCGGCGCAGAGCAAGGACGTGCATCACGAAGTAGAGCTTGTCGTGGCGCTGAAGAGTGGCGGCAAAGATATCCCGCTTGATAAGGCACTGGACTGCGTCTACGGCTATGCCGTCGGCCTCGACATGACCCGCCGTGATCTGCAGAACGAAGCAAAGAAGCTCGGTCGCCCCTGGGAAACCGGCAAAGCCTTCGAGGCTTCCGCTCCCTGCGGCCCGCTGCATCCCGTGTCCAAGGTGGGACATCCCTCCGCCGGCGCGATCTGGATCAAGGTCAATGGCGAAGTGCGCCAGACGGGCGACCTCAACCAGATGATCTGGAAGGTTCCGGAAATGATTTCCTATCTCTCAGGCCTATTCACGCTGCAACCAGGCGATCTGATCTTCGCGGGCACTCCTGCCGGCGTCGGCGCGATCGTCAAGGGCGATGTCATGGTTGCCCATGTGGACGGCGTCGATGAACTGACCTTTAAGGTTGGCTAATCGCTATGAGCGGCGCGTCACCCGTGCCGCTCATTTTTCTGCCTTTCGACGTCGTGGTCGGCATCACGTCCACTTAGGGACGTCGACGCGTTGTTATGCGTGTAATTTGCCGATCAATACCTCCGCATACGCATCGACAAAAGCCGTATGCTGGTGCGCAGGTGGCAGAAATTTCTCAGCGACCATATGATCGATGAGGCCGAGAAAAGCATGGAAGAAGCCGCGCGTGTTGAGTAGGCAGACAGGCTTGTCGATTTCGGAGAGCCGATTCATCGTCCAGACCTTCATGATTCTTCAAGCGTGCCGATAGCATTCGGGAGTGCGATGAACGCATCTGCCAAGTCTGCCATGCGCTGCTTGCGCTACAGTCGGGTCTGGGCGACCTCATAAAAGTCAGGCCCTCATGAGACTGTCCTTCCTCATGTAGGCACGCTGCGATGACACCGGCACCTCACCGTCGACACCTAACGCAGCGTCCGCGACAATGCCCATTAGCACTTTCGTCGTGCCACCTTAGATCAGCTTGGATACCGGCCTTACCCAGCGCCATTGGCGACGTCTTCCGAACCGCTAAATTGGAACAGCAGAAAACGGTGATCGATTTTTATCTCACGGTGGGTCATGGCATTCTTTATTCAGGCCTGGCAGGTGGGAAGACGGATTTGGGGATCATCACATGAGCCCCCGTTGTAACGTTGACGAGTTGGGTGATCCGCACGTCGGCGGCGACGCTGCAGAGCGTGTAGGCATTTGCCGCAGTCATGCCCGTTTGATTGCAGATGAGAGAAATGGCGCTGCGCAAGGCTTCACGAACGGCGAGGTCGAGGTTCTCGCCAAAGCCCATAGCAATCATATGGGTTAGTGTCTCGGCGTAAGGTAGCGGCATCTGTCCAGCTTTGATAACCGTAAAACGGAAACATCCGGTCAATGCAGTTTCAACGGCGGTAAGGCAGACCTCGCCGTCGCCCTGCGCTGCGTGTCCATCTCCAATAGACACAAGCGCCCCTTCAACGGACACCGGCAAATAGAGTGTGGAGCCAGCGGTCAGTTCCTTGTTGTCTAGATTGCCACCGAAATATCCTGGCGCAACCGATGAACGACGACCATCTTCGGCATTGGGAGCCGTCGCCATAACCCCGAAGAATGGCCGTGCTGTTAGTGCACCACCCCAGGGAGTTGCGATGGCTCCTGTTTCCAGATCGATCCCGAAATGCACCGTGTGCGGCTCTCCGAATTCTTCATGCAGCATACCCTTGCCGGGACGAATGATGTTGTAGCCCCAGTTGTCGCGTAATCTGACGTCAAGAATGTCGATCCTGAGCGTATCCCCAGGCATTGCCCCTTTGATTTTGATTGGCCCGGTCAAAATATGAGGGCCAAGCTCCGGCGATAGTGCCCGTTGGATGGATTTGAGTTCCGGACGCACGCAGTATCCGGCGACAGGAGTTTCTTCCGCCGAGCCACTGACGGAATGGACTGTGACGATATCACCATCAGCAATCTCCAGCGCCGGTGGCAGGGTCGCGTCGAGATAACCCCAATGGACCGTATCGATGCTCGGAAGAAGCTCGTGCTCGGTCATGGGTCAAGCCAGCTCGAAACGGATGGGCTGTGCGCCCTCCCATAATGTCTTCTTTCCGAGTGCGGGCAAATTCTCCAATCCCGAGGTTAGCGTGATGAAATGGTTTCCGGCAAGCTGCCCCATTTTGGAGGAGAAGTCGACGCCGCCATAGGCGAGCAGGATTTCGGTTTCACTGATGCCACCCGGATAGAGGATGATGTGACCTGGAGCCGGGTGGCTGGTGTGGTTCTCGTAGCCGACGCCGAAGTCTTCGTCGCCCAGCGGCACCCACACTCCTTCGCCACTCCAGCGGACATGGACGATTTGGCTTTCATAAGGAAGGCGTTTGAGGAAAGCTGCCGAGGTTTTTGGCGCACTTCCGGTTTCGAGGCGGGCGTCGAAGGTAAACGGGCCTGCCGTGATTTTGAGCTTAGTCATGGGATTGTCCCTCTGAGGTTCGGCTCCGTCGTGGTAGAGGAGGCGAGGATGCGGTTGTTTGGAAAGATCAGCCGTTGGCGGCGAAGTTATCGTTGCGCACTGCCCAACCAGTGACCCGTGCCTCTATGGCCGAGAAGATGATGTAGAGGGCGACGCCGAGAGCCGCGAGAATGAACAGCCCGGCGAACACCAGAGGCACGTCGAAGCTGGAGCTGGCGATCATCATCAGGTTGCCGATGCCGCGATTGGAGGCGACGGTTTCGGCGATGACCGTTCCGACGAATGCGAGCGTGGCGGCAACTTTCAGCGAAGCGAAGAAGTAGGGCATGGTCCGAGGCAACCCGATATTCCAGAGGATTTCGAGTTTCGTCGCCTTCAATGTCCGCATCACGTCCTGCAACTCGGGTTCCGTCGAGGCAAGGCCGGTCGCCACATTGACGACGATCGGGAAAATGCACATCACCATCGCCGTCAGGATCGCCGGAACCGTTCCCGCTCCAAACCAGAGCACTAGGATCGGCACGATCGCAACCTTCGGGATCGAGGAAAAGCCGACCAACATTGGATAAGCGACGTCATAGGCAAGCTTTGACGATCCAATGAGCATGCCGAGTAGCACACCAATAATGATGCCGAGACCGAGGCCGACCAGCGTCGTGTAAATAGTCTGAAACGCATGCGGCCAGATCGACGGGAACTGGCTTACCAAGGTGTAGATGGCCTGTGTCGGGCGGGGCAGGACCATTTCCGAGATCCCGAAGGCGAGGCAGATGACTTCCCAGGCGATGAAAAAGCCGAATATGCAGCAGGCGGAAAGAAGGCGACGTCTGGTATCCGGCTTCATGACTGATGCTCCTTGACGGCCCGTGCCGCGACGATGCGCTCGCGAAGCCTTTGCGTGAGGGAAACGAATTCGGGTTCGAAGGAAACATCGATGGTTCGCGGCCGGGCGAAAGGCACGGTGCTGTCTTCGATGATTCGACCCGGGCGCGCCTGCATGACGCAGATGCGGGATGCGAGGTAGGCGGCCTCCTTGAGATCATGGGTGACGAGCAGCACCGTCGGTTTTTTGTCGATCCAGAGGTTCTGCATGATCTCCCAGAGCTCCTCGCGGGTGAACTGATCGAGTGCGCCGAAAGGCTCGTCGAGCAGGAGCAGGGTGGGATCGTGGATCAGCGCCCGGCAGAGTGAAGCGCGCTGTTGCATGCCG
Organism: Rhizobium sp. BIGb0125; assembly: GCF_024810055.1. Taxonomy (NCBI): domain Bacteria; kingdom Pseudomonadati; phylum Pseudomonadota; class Alphaproteobacteria; order Hyphomicrobiales; family Rhizobiaceae; genus Rhizobium; species Rhizobium sp. BIGb0125. Next base: position 54,841 of record NZ_JANUDV010000006.1, on the reverse strand, counting down.
CCCGAAAGCTGCCAGGGAAATTTGTCTCCGAAGCCAGTCAGGCCCACCTGCTTCAGGAGCGCCTCGGCACGATCCCGATATTCACCGCTCTGCTTCTTCGAATAGGTTTGTTTAAACGGAGAGACGATCTTTAGCGGCATCATTACGTTGTCGCGGATGTTGAGCCAGGGCAACAGTGTCGGGTTCTGGAAGGCCATGCCGATCCGAACGTTATTCGCACCGATTTCACGGCCGGCAACGAAGATGTGTCCCTGGGATGGCGAGAGCGTTCCCGCCACCAGCTTGAGGATCGTCGACTTGCCGCAGCCAGAGGGACCGACGAGAGCGACGAATTCGCCATTCTCGATCCTAAGCGACGTTTCCGCCAGTGCTACGGTCTTGTTCTTCTCGCCACCGAAGGTGACGTTCACCCTTTCCAGATCGATAATAGCATTACGGACTGCGATTTCGGTAGCGAGAGCTGATGTCATGCCGCAGCACTCCCCTTGTTCGTTGCTGTTTGAGACGTGACGGCTGCCATCGTCTGATCTGCGTGGCGGACGTCTGGCGTCGGCATCGCCTGAATGTCGTGGACCGAGCGCCCCCAGCCTCGTGCGTCTTCCTGAAGCTTGCGGTTCTTCATGGCGAAGCGGCCGCGGACGATCGTATGGATCGGAAGAGCGGTTGTCTCCATGCCGTGCCAGGGAGAAATCTTGGCGGTGGACTGGATCAGGTTGTCATCGACTGTCCAGGTGCGGTTGGTGTCGACGATAGCGATATCGGCGTCGGAGCCGACCATCAGCGCGCCCTTTTTCGGGAAGAGACCCCAGCACTTGGCCGGGTTTTCCGCGCTCCAGCGAACGTAATCCGAGATGCTTGCGTTGCGGCGCGCGACTTCCGTCAGCATCAGCGGCATTTGGGTTTCTACGCCCGGGAAGCCGCAATCAACTGTCCAGATGTCTTCACGTGTCTTTTCCTCGATGGAATGCGGGGCATGGTCGGTGGCAATCATGTCGATCGTGCCGTCCACTAGCGCCTGCCAGATCGGGTCCTGGTTTTCCGCTTCTCGGACTGGCGGATTGACGCGGATCACGCCGCGCTTTTCCTCATAGTCGTCGGCTGAGAGGACCAGATATTGCGGGCAGGTCTCGCCGGTGATGTCAACGCCGCGTGCCTTGGCTTCTGCGAGAGGCCGTAATTCGGCCGCAGAGGAGATGTGAAGGATGTGGATGCGGGCACCCGTCCATTCGGCGAGGATCGCAGCGCGGGCCACGGCCTCGGTGGCGACCACGGCCGGACGTGCGGCAAGATGCGCAAGCGCATCGGTGCGCCCCATCTGGCGAAGGCGTGCCTCGCGACGCTCCATGATCGAGTTCGTCTCGGCATGAAGCGAGATGCGCTTACCCGTAGGAGCGACGATCTCGAACAGTTCCAGCATTGCACCAGTGCTTGGCGACGGGATGCGGCCGAAGGTGTTGCCCATGTAGCATTTGAACCCGATGACGCCGCCATCGACCAGATCATGGATGTGCGGCAGGCTGTCTTCGCCGAGCACGGCGTAGAGGCCGTAGTCAACATGTGCCTTCGCGCTGGCGATTGCATGCTTTTCCTTAAGTGATTTCGCGTCGGAGATCGCTGGCAGGGTGTTCGGCATGTCGAAAACCGTGGTGACGCCGCCGAATGCCGCGGCCGCCGTGCCACTGGCGAAGTCTTCCTTCTGGGCATAGCCCGGATCGCGAAAATGAACATGGACGTCGATTGCACCGGGAAGAATGTGGAGGCCGGTTGCGTCGAGCGTTTCCTTCGCGGCAGGCATGGCACACTGCTCGCCGATGGCGAGGATTGTGCCGTCCTTGATGGCGATACTAGCCTTGTATTCGGTGTCCGGCGAAACGATGGTGCCGCCGTGGATGACGAGGTCTGCGGTGGTATCTGCGGTCATGACTTAGAACCTTCCTTAAAGTGCTGCCCAGCCGCCGTCGACCGGGATATCCGCGCCGGTGATCTGGCGCGATACGTCGCTGGCAAAGAACAGGCAGGCATTGGCGACATCTTCGTCGACGGTAATGCGCCTCAGCGCGTAATCCTCGGCGTGACGGATCGCGGCTTCCTCTTCGGTGATGCCGAGCTTCTGCGCCATGGTCTTGCAGACCTTGTCACGGAAGCGGGGCCCATCGACCATGCCGGGTGCGACGTTGTTGACGTTAATGTTGTGCTGGCCGACCTCAAGTGCGAAGCTTTTGGTGATGCCGCGCAGACCCCACTTGGATGCCGAGTAGGCCAAGCGACCGGAGCGTCCCCTCATGCCGAAGGTGCCGCCCACATTGACAACCTTGCCATAGCGGTTCTCAATCATCGACGGCAGGACCGCGCGGATCGTATGGAAGCAGCCGTTCATGTTAAGCGTGACGATCTCGTCGAATTCTTCCGGCGTGGTTTCGACTCCGGTCTTGCCCATAGGACCGGAGCCGCCTGCGACATTGACCAGAACGTCGATGCGGCCGAAAGCCTCGACAGTTTTCTCAGCCGCCACATCGCATTGGCCCGCATCGGTGAGATCGCAGCCGATAACGATGACGGAGCAACCCTTGGAACGGGCGTCTTTAGCCACAGGTTCGATCGCTGCCGTGTCGCGACCGACAAGTGCGAGCTTAGAGCCCTCCCGGGCAAAGGCCAGCGTGATTGCCGCGCCCATGCCCTTGGCGGGGCCGGTGATAAAGACGACCTTATCCTTCAGCATCAAGTCCATGATGTTGCTCCGTTCGTTGTGTATGGAGAAAGGGGGACGGCGCACTGCGCCGTCGGTTACTTGACCGAGGTCAGAAGCTCGCTCTTGGCAGGCAGGAAGCTACGGTCGAAGACCTCGCCGACCGTCGGGCTGCGCGGCAGGCTATTGGCGTCTACAAGGATGTCGATCGACTTCGCCAGACGTGCTTCGTCGATATCACCGAGGCCGACGGTCGCAAGTTCCGGATGCGCCATCTCATCGGCCAGGGTCGCATCAAAGCGTTCGCGTTCTACGTCGGACTTGATCAGCGGCTCGCGGGCCTTCACAGAGGCGATGGCAGCCTCGGGATCTTTGATCGCGTCCTTGATGCTCTTGTTCAGCGCGCGCAGGAAACCCTTGATGGCATCGGGGTGATCCTTCATGAAGGTCTTCGAGACAATGATGGCGTTTGAGTAGAGGTCCATGCCGTAGTCGCCGTAGTTTATGAAGCGGATATCCTTGTCCGGATTGACGCCGATCAGCTTGGCGCTGAAGCGGATGGTGTTGACGTATCCGAAGACGCCGTCGACCTGGCCTTTCATCAGCATCTGCTCGCGCAGGTTCGGCTGCATGTTGGTGATCTCGACCGTGGAGCAATCCGTCTTGGTGATCGAGCAGAGAGCCGGGAATAGCTTCAGCGCGCCGTCGTTGGCGGCTCCGCCTAACGTGTGCCCCGCGAAGTCAGCAGGCGTCTTGATCGGGCTGTCGGCCTTGACGGCAACGGTAAAGGGCGGCTGATTATACATCATGAAGACGCCAACCGGGGCATCTTCCGGCTTCTTTGCCGCAAACTCGATTAGCGCGTTGATGTCGCCGAAGCCCATGTCGTAAGCACCATTGGCGACCAACGGGACCGCGGCACCCGAGCCATTACCTTGGTCCATCGTGACGTTCAGGCCTTCTTCCTTGAAGTAGCCCTTGTCCTCTGCCAGAAACAGCAAGCCCTGCGGTCCCTGATATTTCCAGTTCAGGACCAGCTTGATGTTGGTTTCCGCATGCGCGACCGCGGAAGCGCCAACCGTAGCAAGCGCCGTCATCGCAGCGAGTGCTACCATGCGGGCGTGTGTCTTCATCTGATGGTGAGCCATTCTCTGTTCCCTTGATCTGGTGGTTGGGGGCCGCCTTGTCCGGCTGCTCTTTCGTCTGTGTTGCAATGCAGAAGTGCCACTATTCAGTGAACACATCTACCGCTATTATCGTGCATCAGCGGTGACAAAAAGGCCTCACTGAGGAGGAACGCCATGCGACATCTCAAGCTTTTAGAGCAAGTCTCGGAAATCGCCCGTGCCGGTTCGATCCGTCAGGCGGCGGAAAAGATGAACATCACGGCATCAGCGATGAACAGGAAAATCCAGGACCTCGAGCTTGAGATCGGAACGCCGATTTTCGAACGTCGAGCGCGTGGCGTGAGGCTGACGGCCGCCGGAGAGATGTTTGTCCGCTATGCACGTAGCCAGATCGCCGATGCGGAACGCCTGAGCTCCCAGGTCGAAGACTTGCGAGGACTGCGCCGTGGTCCCGTGAAAATCGCCTGCAGTCAGGCACTTGCGCTCGACTTCCTGCCCTCCCAGATCGGCGAGTTCAGAAAGGCCAATCCGCGCCTCGTGTTCAACATCAAGGTCATGGATCACAATGCCGCGATCAATGCTCTGATCGACTACGACGTCGATCTCGCGATCGTCTACCGCGCAGCCATGCGCCCCGCAGTTCGAATTCTGGCCTCGGTTCCGCAAAGACTCGTCGCGATCATGCGCGATGACCATCCGTTGGCTAGCAAAGAGATTTTGCGCCTCTCCGACTGCGTCGGGCATCCGTTGGCACTGCCGGACCAAAGTCTTGGCGGACGCCAGGTTCTTGATGAAGTTATTGCAAGGCGCGACTTTCGGTTCGACGTCATGGCCGAATCTAATTCCTTTGAGATGCTCCGCGGCCTTGTGCTGCGCGGCAACATGATCTCCTTCCAGATTGACGTTGGCGCGCCGCGCGAAGAGTTCGGCATGGGTGTGGTTGGTCGGCCAATCGATGAACGCGATATCCCGCGATCCGACCTCGTGATGTGCCAGTTGCGCGGACGCATCCTGCCACTTGCCGCGGCAAGTTTTGCTGAGCGCATCGTGAAAGCGACAGCCAAGTAGAAGTTGTCCGCTATTGGCGCACAGTGGCCGAGGGCTCATAATTGTTGACTGCTCATCAATCGGCTTTGGGGCCGCGGGCTTATTTCTGTACCCGCTCGTGCAGGCAACCGTTGCGTTAAGTTAGGTGGCCAGACTTGGTGAGTTCAATATTGGCATGATACCGACAAGAGCTTCGGCTTTACCGCAAAGCACCGCGCTCAGCGAAGACGCGCGTAACCTCGGCCATGTTGTCTGTGCCCCAAGAGCAAAGCGGCACTAAGGCTTCGGCCAAGCTCCTGCCCAGTGGGGTCAGACTGTAGTCGACGCGCGGCGGGACCTCTTTGTAGTCAGTCCGCCTCACGAGACCGTCAGCCTCCAACTCCTTGAGCTGTTGGATTAGGACTTTGTCGCTTACGTCTCGCACTGCGCGCCGAAGCGCACCGTAGCGGGTCGGGCCACCCTGGGCGACGAAGTACAAGATCAACGGTTTCCACTTCCCCGATATGACACGCAAGGTTGCGTCAAGTCCGCAGGTAAAGCCGGCCAGTGTCGGGGTGCAGGTCTCCGAAGGTGGTTCGGCCGCCGTCGGTGATACGGATGGGTGTGATCGATTTGACATTTCTAGGTACTTACCAAAAGGTGCATACTTGTCAATGGGTGCGTAGGTCGCCAGCTTAGTGTGATTACAACAAAGGAGCGCGACATGGGCAGACTACAGGGTAAGACAGCAGTTATAACGGGTGGCGGAAGCGGTATAGGTTTTGGAGCCGCCAAGCGGTTTATTGAGGAGGGGGCATTCGTTTATATTTTTGGCCGTCGGCAACAAACGCTTGATGCCGCCGTTGCGCAACTTGGATCCTCAGCGCAGGCGGTCCAGGGCTCAGTGACCGATCTCTCCGACCTCGACCGTCTTTATGAAAAGGTAAAAAACGAGCGGGGCGGGCTCGACATACTCCTTGCTAACGCAGGAACCGGAGCGTTTGCGCCGCTCGGCGAGATTACGCCCGAGCACTATGACCAGATATTTGACCTCAATGTAAAGGGCACGGTCTTTACGGTACAAAAGGCACTGCCACTCATGACGGCGGGTGCCTCGATTATTTTGACGGGTTCAAGCACGGGTGTGATGGGGACACCGGCGTTCAGCATCTATAGTGCGACCAAAGCCGCGGTTCGAAACCTAGCGCGCAGTTGGGCGCTAGACCTGCGAGGTACCGGCATCCGTGTCAATGTGATGTCACCTGGCCCGATCACCACAGAGTTGGCACTGGAAGTTCTCGGTGACGAAGGGATGAACGCAATCGGAGCGACGACGGTGCTTGGTCGTATGGGCGAGCCATCTGAGACAGGCGGTGTTGCAGCGTTTCTGGCATCTTCAGATTCCAGTTTCATGACGGGCGGCGAAGTCTTCGTTGATGGCGGCTTAGCGCAGGTCTGACACCAAGCCGCTGATGAATAGCGACACTGTTTCGTGAACTTGCCGCAGCGAATGAGCGCGTTCGGATAATCATGCCGTCTGCGCGGCTCGGAAAGAAATGCAAACTTTATATCTCCTCTACTGTGTCAATTGGCGAGCATCTTGGATGCTCGCCAATTGACGTCTGCGGACACCTTCATTTGCGATTATTCACGAAGATCCTGCCAATCGTGTTGAGCAGCAGCTGAGCCGCAAGAATGGCAGTGGAACCAGTGTGGTCATAATCCGGCGCGACTTCGACAAGATCGACGCCGACGATCGTACCGCGCTTCGCAAGCCCTGCGATCAATTCCAGCACTTCATAATAGATAAAGCCGCCATGGCTCGGTGTGCCGGTGCCCGGTGCGATTGATGGATCGAATCCATCGATATCAATGGTAAGGTAATAGCGTTTGCCGGCCGGAATGCGCTCCAGAACGGCGTCGACGCCGAGCTTGCGGATCTGCCGCACAGAAAGAATGTCCGAGCCCTTTGCGCGCGCATCGTCATAACCTTCCTTGGCAGTGGAAGAGACGTTGCGGATCCCGAGCTGCGTCATGCCAGTGACCCAAGGTTTTTCCGAGGCTCGGCGCAGCGGACTGCCATGGCCGAAGCGGACACCGTGGCGCTCATCAACGAAGTCCAGGTGCGCGTCGAACTGTACGACATGGATTGGCTCCTGCTCGCTGAAGGCGTTGATGCAGGGGATGTTGATCGAATGGTCGCCGCCGAGGACGACAGGCAGGGCGTTAGCCGCCAGAATTTTGCGCACGCCATATTCGATATTGGCATGGCTGCTTATCGTGTCGGTGTGGATGATATCGGCATCGCCGAGATCGACCATGCGAACGCCTTCCAGGTAGGTGACGTCGTCCTCGTGGTCATAGGCGCCGGCATGGCCGAAGGCAAACAACGTTGAGGCCTCCCGGATGCCACGCGGCCCGAAACGGGCGCCGGACCTCCATTGTGTGCCGAAATCGAAGGGCGCGCCGAGGATCGCGACATCGGCTTCGATCTGGTCCCAGTTTTCCACATAGGGGCTTTTGGCGAAGGTCGAGATGCCTACGAACGGCAGGTTCAGCCGTCCGGAATCATATCCGTGGGAGGCCATTACAGTTCCTTTCAAAATGGTTAGGGCACAGGGGCCGTAAATTTTCAGGCAATTGGTGGGAAGCGACCGCTTATGCGAACCGGGGTGCGCTGAGCTCTACCGGCCCGTCATATTGCGGCATCGGGATTTCCCTTGGCGTGTAGAGCCCTTTGGCGGTGACGTCGCGAACATGCGCGGCGATCTCTTCCATTGGCGCGAACCAGACATCGCCGCGGGCGACGACTTCTTCGAGATATTGGCTGACGACATGCCAGCGTGCCAGGCGGCCGGTGGCGAAGGGGTGGACGACAGGAATCCACAGACCGCCATAAAGATAGGCCGCCTCGAACTCCTCGCGAAAGATCTGGAAGCCGTGGCTCGGCGAGCGGATTGGCATCATATAATCAAGGTCCATCGACTGCACATATTGCGGCCAGTCGTCAACGCCCCAGTGCGTTGGTAGCTCGACGAAATCGCCGCCCGCGGCCTTGACCAGATAAGGCACGTCATCGGCCATCAGCGAACTGTCATATTGGAAACCGCGCTCAACCAGGAGACGCGCCGTCTGGTCGGAGAAATTGTATAGCGGCGCGCGAAAACCGCGCGGCGCCTTGCCGGTGACCCGTTCGATCACTTCACTCGATCGATCGAGCCAATAGGCCTGTTCCTCTGCGCTTTGCTTGACCGGATTTTCGTGCAGGAACCCGTGCTGGCCGATCTCGTGGCCACCGGCGAGAATGGTTTCGATTGCCTGCGGATAGCGCTCTATGCACCAAGCCGGGATGAAAAAGGTCTGCTTTAGGCTGAGCCGACGATAGGTCTCGACGATCCGTGGAATAGCGACGGTCGGTCCGTATTGCAGCATGGAAAGGGCTGAAGCGCGTTTGTAGCCGTCTTGCGGATGGTCGATGTGGATGAGGCTTTCGGCATCCATGTCGAAGGTGACACAGGCTGCGCATTTGGCGCCGTTCGGCCACGGAACGGGATTGGTGATCATGTCTATGCCTTTCATTTGCCGCTGCGCTCGAATTTTCTGCCAACGGCGGCTGGCGCGTGGACCTTGCCCGAGAACAGGACCAGGGCTGCGAGGGCCGCGATGAAGGGCAGGGTGGAGAACAGCTGATAGGGAATTTCGGGGCTGCCGAATTGCAGCCGCAGTTGGGTAGCGTCAGCCATGCCGAATGCGAGGCAGGCGATGGCTGCGCCGAGCGGATTCCACCGCCCGAGGATGACGGCGCCGAGCGCTATGAAGCCTTTGCCCGCGCTCATGTGCTCGGTGAAGACATGGACCTGCGAGAGAACGATATAGGCGCCGCCGAGCCCGCCCAGCATGCAGGAGCCGAGGACCGAGAGGAAGCGAAGCCGTTGCACGTCGACGCCGGCCGTATCGACCGCCATCGGCTGGTCGCCCGCAGCCCGCACAAGCAGTCCCCATGGCGTGCGGTAAAGCAGCATCCAGCCGAGCGGCACGATGACATAGGCGAGATAGGCAAGCGGCCCCTGGCTGAACAGGACGGGCCCCACGATTGGGATATCTGACAGAAGGGGAATCGGCATGACGGCGAAGCCGGGCAGCGGCGCGGTCGCGTTGTTGCCCATGATCTGGCGGGCGAGGTAGGCTGTCATGCCGCCGACCAGCAGATTGATTGCGATGCCGGCCACCAACTGGTTGATGCCGAGGCCGACCGCCAGCCCGCCTAGCAGAAGGCCGAGCAGGCTGGCGATGACCAGGGCCATAAGGAGGCCGCCCAGAGGGTCGCCGAACCACCACGTGCCGATTGCTGCGCCGAAGGCGCCGCCGAGGATGCAGCCTTCGATGGCGATGTTGAACACGCCACAGCGCTCCGACCAGACGACGCCGATCGCGGCAAAGATGAGCGGGATCGACAAGCGTAGGGAAGACGAGAGAAAATCGGTGAGGAACGCCGGATTCATAATGTAATCCATCACTTGGCCTCCTGCGATTGAACCGCAAGCGCAGCGTTGAGCCTCTGGCGTCTGGCAAACCAGGCGCGCCACTGGTCGGCCTTGAACGTAAAGGCCTGCGATGCGGCGACGCAAATGATGACAATGCCTATTACCGCGTCGACAACGGTGCTCTCCAGTCCTATTGCGCGCTGCATCATCAGTGCGCCACTCTTCAGGCCGCTAAGGAAGAAGGCGGCGATTACCGACATCAGCGGATTGAGCTGTGCCATGAAGGCGACGACGATGCCGTCAAAGCCGAAACCAGCAGAGAACAGGTGGTAGAGACGGTGTTTCAGCCCAAGAATTTCGAAGCTTCCAGCCAAGCCGCCGAGTGCGCCGGAAAGAAACATGGTCGAGATCACGGCGCGCCCAACGTCGACGCCCGCATAACGCGCCGCCTGCGGATTGCGGCCGACGAGATCGAGCGAGAAGCCGAGCGTCGAAGAACGGAGCAGAACCCATAACAAGATGGCAATCAGTAAACCGAGCACCACGCCGAAATGAGCATCCGTCATTGGCAGGATAATCGGCAGAAATAGGCCTTCCGGAATTTCCTCGGAATAGGGATAAGGCGCACCGTCCTGCATCATCGGCCCGCCTGCGAAATAGCTTACGAGATTGATGGCAACGAAATTAAGGAGCAGCGTGACGATCACCTCGTTAACGCCCCGCTTAGCCTTCAACACGCCCGCGATCATGCCCCATGCCCCGCCGGCGAGCGCACCGCTGAGAATGGCGAGGATGAGGTGTAATGTTGTAGGAAGCCCGGTGACGTAGAGCGCAACGATCGAGGAGAACAGACCGCCCATATAGATTTGCCCCTCAACACCCAGATTGAGAAGGCCGCCGCGTAACGAGAGGATGACGGCGAGGCCGGCGAGCAGGATCGGCGACATCTTTACAAGCGTGCCGGAAATTCCCCAATAATCGAGAAAAGCACCGTTGATCAGCGCGGAGTAGGCGGCAAGCGGATTGCCGCCGGAAAATAGCATCAGCAGTGCGCCAAGCGCGAAGGCTATACAGAGAGCCCAGACGGTGCGCAGGGCATAGAGCGTTGCGACGAGACGGATCATGGGGCCTCCGGTGTTTCACTGATACCAGCCATCAGGCTGCCGATACGCTCAACCGTCGCCTCGGCGCGCGGCAGCATGCCGGTAAATTGGCCACCGCAGATCACTGCGACACGATCGGCTACGGCGAGGATGTGCTCGAGTTCGGTCGAGATATAGAGGATGGCAACACCCTCGGCGCGTGCCTTGAGAATGGCGCGCTGGATAAGTTCGATGGCGCCTACATCGACGCCTTTGGTGGGCTGCATGACCACCATGACCGCGGGCCTGGCCTCGATCTCACGTGCAAAGATCAGCTTCTGTTGATTGCCGCCAGAGAGGAAGCGCACCGCTTGATTGAGACTGCGCAGCCGCACATCGTAGCGCTTCACCCAGTCGGCGGCGATGTCGCGCATGCGTGTTGGCTTGAGCCATCCCCTCAGCGAAAATGGTTGTCGCCGGAAATCGCGTAGTGCTGCGTTCTGCCAGACAGAGAGATCCAGAACGAGGCCCGTATGCTGCCGGTCCTCCGGAATGGACGAAATCTTTGCGTCGTGGCGACGCTGGTCGATGGTCATGGGCAGAATGTCTGCTCCGTTAAGTGTTAGTGTGCCGCCTTCAGGGCGCAGTATACCTGTCAGAACCTCGGCCAGTTCGGATTGGCCATTGCCATCGACGCCGGCAATCCCGAATATTTCGCCGGCCCTAAGCTCAAAGGAGACAGCCTTGAGTGCCAGGACGCCATGGCTATTGCGTGCCGCGAGTCCGCGGGCTTCGAGGACGACAGGGCCGGGATCCGGGCGCTCGACGTCGTAAGATGAAAGCGCGACATCGCGCCCTACCATCATTCTCGCCATGTCGGACTTTTCGAGACCAGCGACATCCTGTTCGGCGACGACACGGCCCGATCGCATCACAGTGATGCGATCCGCGACGGCGGCCACTTCCTCTAGCTTGTGGGTGATGAGGACAACAGTCTTTCCCTCTTCACGCAGGCGCCTAAGTCCCCGCAGCAGGCCATCGACTTCCTGTGGCGCAAGAATGCTTGTCGGCTCGTCGAAGATAATAATTCGCGCCTCGCGATAGAGCGCCTTCAGGATTTCGACTCGTTGGCGCATGCCCATGGGCAACGTCCAGACCGGTGCGTGGAGATTGACGTCGAAACCATAGCGACGCGACAGCGCGTCAATCTTTGAGGAATGCTCGTCAAGTGACAGACGCATACCCTGGCCCGGAAGTCCCAGAATAATGTTCTCAACCACGGACAGTGTATCCACCAGCATGAAATGTTGATGGATCATGCCGATGCCGTGGTCGAGCGCTGCACGTGGCGATGGGATACTGACCGTCTGACCGAAGACCTCCACCTCGCCTTCATCGGGCTGGTAAAGACCGTAGAGGATGTTCATCAGTGTCGTCTTGCCGGCACCGTTCTCGCCGAGGATCGAGTGGATAGTGCCTGCGGCCACCGTCATTTCGATCGCGTCGAGCGCGCGGAATTCACCGAACAGTTTTCCGACTCCGTGAAGGCGAAGGGCAGGAACCACCATGCGACCAACCTTTCTCTGGCAACCGAGGCCGCCGGCAGAAGGCAATTCTGCCGGCAATCGGGCTTACTTTAAGGAGATTTCGCCGGAAGCAAGCTTCGGAAGCAGTGCATCCACTTCGGCAGGCACGGACGCCGGAACCTTCGGCCCGTAAGTCCCGATGCGTGTCGCATTCTTATGGTCGAAGCTGAAAATATAGGGTTTAGGCTCAAGCTTGCCGGACCTCGCCAGCCTGATGACTTCGCCAAGCGCGCCGCGCATGTCAAAGACCGCTGACTGAATGACCGTATCCGGCCAGTCCTTGATCGCATCATAATAGATGCCGATCGCCATCTTGTCCTTTTCCTTGGCACCCTGTAGGCTACCGACGACCGCATTGTCCATGGACGGGAAGATCACGTCGGCGCCTTGGCCGATCAGATTGAGCGCCGCTTCCTTGCCCTTGGCGACGTCGTCCCAATCATTGGTCCACGCGGTCATGACCGCTCCGTCGGGGCGGGCGGCCTTGAAGCCTTTCTCAAAGCCTTCGCCAAGTTCGACATAGAATTTCAGCTTCTGCGCGCCGATATATCCAGCCTTGCCGGTCTGTGATGTTTTTCCGGCGACATACCCCATTGCATAACCCATGGACGGGAAGTCATAGCTGACTACGGAAACGTTCTTGCCGGCCTCGACACCATTGACGACGAGAAATTTGGTGTCCGGGAAACGGCTTGCAACGCGGTCGACAGCATCCTGAAATTCCCCTCCGTGACCGATGACGAGATTGTAGCCACGGCGCGCGTAGTCGGCCAGCGCTTGCGGTTGGTCAGGTTGCGCCGTCTTTTCGCTATAGGCGAACTCGATGCCAAGCGTGTCGGCAGCTTCCTTGACGCCTTCATAGCCTGACTGATTGAAGGAATTGTCGGTGATAACGCCAGGAAGCACGATCGCGACCTTGAAATCATCAGCGGATGCAGGCGTGATAAGGCCACCGAACACTAGCGCGGTGCCGATTAATCCATTGCGCAATGACTTAATCATGCAGATAGTTCCCTTTGGTTATATTTATAAAAATTTTTATGACATAAAATATTTTTGTCAATTAAATATTTAGCTCAATTATTAATCGAACCAGACGAAAAAACGGATAAAAAACAGGCAGATAATGACTGAAACGGGACTTAGAGAACGCAAAAAGGCAAAGCGGCGCGAACTTATAATGGATATTGCACGCCGTAAGTTGCGAGACGAACCCTACGGTGACGTCACAGTTGAATCGATTGCCTATGAAGCAGGCATTTCAGGCGTGACTGTTTACAATTATTTTGGTCATAAAGCTGGTCTGTTGCTGGCACTTGTCGAGGAAAGCGACCGTAGCCTTACCCGACGACTGATTGAGGAGCAGGCGGTGCTGGCGCATGATGCACCCGATTTCGTGGGTTACTGTGCCGACTTCGCGCAACGTCTTCGTCTTCACGCTACCGGCAACCTTCCCAAGCCGGTCTGGCGCGAAATTCTGGCTGCGTCGATCCAGAGCGGAAGTGAAGAATTCGGGCGCAGCTACCGGGCTCTCGACGTCGCGTTGACGGATTTCCTCGCTCATTGGGCGCGTATCTGTATAAAAGCAGGCACTTTGTCGGCTGCGATCGATCCCGACGCGCTAGCGGACACGATCTTTCAGCTTCAAAACGCACGGTTTCAACAGTTCATGAGCGATGACGGAATTTCGGACCTCGAGATTGATAGGCTAACGCGTAGAGACTTTGCTCAACTTAGCCAGTTATTCGCTGTCGGCGGCTAGCATTGGCCGGATGTCGCGAATAGACCTGATTTCTAATTCTATAGTCAGTCAGGCGCGTTTATAGGTGACCATTGCCTTAAAAGCGTCGCAACAACAATTTCCGCATCCATTAGACGCCCGGCTGACAGCTGCGCCCGTTATGGTGGCGAAGAGTTCGCTGTCGTTCTCCCGAACACGAACGAGGAAGGTGCGTTTTTACTTGCAGAAACGATGAAGCGGGCGGTCGCAGACCTCAACATTTCGCATAAAAACAGTAGCTTCGGGCACGTAACGATCAGTATTGGGGTCGCAACAGACATTGCCAACATTGATTAGTTGAGCTTGTTCAAACTGGCAGACGAAGCGCTTTATCGAGCAAAAGCCAGTGGCCGCAACGCTGTAGTTGCTTCCTCCCACGGTGGAGAGCAAAAAATAGAAGCTTAGCCATGTCAGGTTGTTTCATACTCAATACTTAAAATTAGCGCGTTTGTTAGCTCGGTCTAATTAATTGATTTCGATGGCTTTTCTGCCGTTTTAGTGTCTTCGATCAATGATTTTGAAACGCTCTCGCAAATATTGTGGTCGTTCAAACGAGGGCCACTCCATGACCGGCATAAAGATCCGCCTGGCTGAAATCATCGAAGCGTTGAGCAAGGCGCTCGATATGACAGAAGGGCAGCCGGAAGGACATTGCATTCGGTGCTGTTACATTGGAACGGAAATCGGGCGGGAAATTGGACTTGAGGACAGCGATCTCCACGACCTGTATTATACTCTTCTGTTGAAAGACCTTGGGTGCAGCAGTAATGCTGCCCGCATTTGCGAACTCTACCTTGCTGACGATCTGAGCTTCAAACACGATTTCAAGCTGGTCGATGGAAGTCTCGGCCAGGTGCTGCGTTTCGTGATTGGCCACACCGGGATGAAGTCAGGTTTGGCCGAGCGCTTTCGTGGAATTCTGAACATTCTTCAAAACGGCGGCACTATATCCACCGAGCTCATTCAGACGCGATGCCAACGAGGAGCAGACATTGCCCGTCAGATGAGGTTTTCTGAAAAGGTGGCAGACGGTATTCTTGCCCTTGATGAGCACTGGAATGGTGGCGGAAAACCAAACGGCGCTGCAGGTCTGACAATCCCATTATTTGCCCGTATTGCGCTCTTATCACAAGTCATCGACGTGTTTCAGGAATCCGGCGGCCCCAACAGTGCGTTGAGGGAGATAAGGAAGCGTAGGGGAGAGTGGTTCGACCCCGAATTGGTAGATGCTTTCACCCGGCTGTCATCACGCTCAAATTTCTGGAAGACTTTAGCCTCGCCTGATCTTGAGGCCCTGGTGCTTGCGTCGGAGCCCGGACAGCAGGCCGTCATGGCTGACGATGATTATCTGGACGATATCGCCGCCGGTTTTGCGAAAGTCATTGATGCAAAAAGCCCCTACACGTCAGGCCATAGCGATCGTGTTGCGCTCTACACAGATTTGATTTCTGAAGAAATGGGTATCGGTTTTGAGGATCGTCGGCTTCTGAAACGAGCTGCTCTTCTTCACGATATAGGCAAACTTGGCGTGAGCAACAACGTGCTGGACAAGCCGGGGAAGCTTGACGATCAAGAGTGGCTGCAAATGAAGCGCCATGCGGAATTCTCCGAGCGGATTCTTTCCGCAATCGGAGCGTTTTCAGAGGCAGCGTTAATTGGCGGCGCTCATCATGAACGGTTGGACGGTAAAGGCTACCCGCGGGGTTTAACCGCGCAAGAAATTCCAATGGAAGTCCGAATTGTTTCCACTGCTGACGTGTTTGACGCACTTACCGCCGATCGTCCATATCGATCTGCAATGCCGATAGACAAAGCCATAGGTATCCTGCGAGAAGGAGCGGGAACATCGCACGATCCTATTTGCATCGAGGCATTGGAACGGGCCCTTGACAGAGCAAAACTGGGCACGTTTATGAGGCCAGCACTACAGCAATTAGAGGCTCGTTACGCATTGCCGTCTCATCAGCGCAGTAGTCAACTTTCGGCTACGTCCGCCCGGGCCTGATTCAGGAGAAGGAAATGTTACGGTCAACGCGTTACGCCTGACCCAAGCTAAAATTGCAGTTCGGCTTTGAGCCATTCCACGAATGCCTCGATAGCGGCGGCTTTTTTTGAGTTTAGATCACATACCGCCCAATAGGCTGCCTTCTCTGAGCTGAAACTGACTGGAAACGGCTTAATCAGCCGCCCCTTTCGCAGATGTTCCTTGATGAGCAGGTTTCGGCCCATGGCTATACCCTGTCCATCAAGTGCTGCCTGCAGGACGATATTGTAATCGGTTAGGCGTATGTGTCTGGCTTTGTCGAGGCAGAGGTTCGCGCTGTCGCTCCACAATTGCCATTCGAGCCCGCTTTTCGCCTGCAATATGGGGTGAGGTAGCAGATCATCGGTAGACTGGAAGCGGGATCCGTCTCCGTAAAGAACCGGGCTCATCACAGGTGAAAGCTCCTCATTCGCGAGATGAATGCCTCCCTGCTTATCCGCACTAAAGTCACCGAAACGGATTGCGACGTCTGCTTCCCCGCGATTTATGTCGACCACACGCAGCGTTGGGTCCAGATCCAGCTCTATATTCGGATGTTGCGTTTCAAACCGCTCAAGGCGACTGATCAGCCAGTTTGCAGCAAAAGATGGTAAGAGGCTGACGCGCAGATATGTCTGGCTTGAGCGTGCGCGCAACTGCGCAGTCCCTGTCGCCAGCAGGGACAATGCTTGATCCACGGTGGCCAGAAACATCACACCCTCGTCAGTCAACTCGATGCTTTTGCTTTTGCGTTGGAAAAGCTGCGTGCCCAATGCGGTTTCAAGCTGCTTGATATGGTGACTGACGGCGCTTTGAGTAATCAGCAACTCCTCACCAGCCAGCCGAAAACTTAAACGGTGGGCTACGGCCTGAAATACCCTGAGAGCGGGCAGTGGAGGAAGTAGGGGGGAGCTGCGCAAATCTGGTCTGCCTCACGAGTGTTGTGCGTGACATTAACAATTTCGATCGCAGGCTGCAAAGCTTTGAATTGGTCGATGGCACCGATTTCTTCCATGAATTAAAAAAAGGAGAAACACATGTCGATATCCATCAGCGAAAAGCTCAAGACTCTCGGAATTGAACTGCCTGCTCCAACTGCGCCTGTCGCAAGCTACGTCTCTGTGACAAAAGCGAACAATCTCCTGTTCATTTCAGGTCAGATCAGCAAGGCTCCCAACAGTGAGGTTCTCGCGGGAACACTTGGTAGGGATTGTGCGGATGAGCAGGGCACCGAGGCCGCCCGCATTGCGGCCATCAATGTTCTCGCTCAGATCGTAGCCCATACGGATGGCCTGGTTTCATCCGTGCGCCGTGTCCTCAAGCTCGGCGTCTATATCGCTGCAACACATGAGTTCAAGGATCACTCCCAGATCGCAAATGGCGCTTCAGACCTGATGGTTGCTGTCTTCGGTGATGCTGGCAAACACGCAAGGGCCGCACTCGGAATGAGTTCGCTGCCCGCCAGAGCTGCTGTCGAGATCGATGCGATTGTTGAGTTGGAGGAAAGCGGGTGCTGACAGACGCCAGGGTCAGGAGCTTACGAGCTGACACCCCAGGCTGCGCCGAGCTCATCCATTTCAACCATGCTGGCGCATCGCTTTCACCAAGGGCTGTCGCGGAGGCGGTGACACGACACTTGGCACTTGAATCATCACGTGGTCCGATGGAGGCTGCAGCCGTTGTCGCAGATCTGCTTTCAACCATACGTCACAATGCGGCAAACCTGATCGGTGCAGAGCCCGAAGATATCGCATTCGGATCGTCGGGGTCCTCCGTGTGGGGCATGGTTTTTGCGGCACTGCCACCGCTGCGCAAGGATGACCGCATTCTTGTCGGTCGCCACGAATGGGGTGGAAATGTCGCTACGATGCAGCGCGCGGCAAGCAGAAGCGGCGCCCGCATTGAGGTCATTCCCTGCCGCGAGGACGGAAGTGTCGATCCGGCTGCGCTGGCCGCCATGATTGATGATACCGTTAGGTTGATTTCATTGACCTGGCTTCCCGCGAATGGTGGCCTGATCAACGATGCCGAGGCCGTTGGAAAGATAGCCAACGCCGCTGGCATTCCCTATCTGGTGGACGCCGGGCAGGCATTGGGTCAAATCCCGATTGATGTAGCAAAGATCGGTTGCGACATGCTCAAAAGTGCCGGACGGAAACATTTGCGGGGACCGCGCGGAACCGCGCTCTTGTATATTCGGCCCGAATTTCTCCACAAACTTGATCCGCTTTTTGTGGATGTAAGTTCAGCTCCTCTTGTGAATGGTACGCCATTCCTGCGGTCAGATGCGCGTCAGTTCGAAATGTCGGAGACATCAATCGCATTGCTTATGGGTTTGGGAGAGGCAATTTCCCTTGCTTCGGAGCTGGGTGTGGCGGCAATTCGGGACCGCATCGGCGCGGTTTCCGCAAGCCTTCGGGACAGATTGCGTCATGTGCCCGGTGTCGAAGTGCGTGATCTCGGATCGACATATTCGGGACTGGTTTCATTCACGGTAGATGGCATCCTGGCCTCAAACGTCAAAATTAGCTTGGCCGAAAAAGGCATCAACATCGGTGCAAACGGGGTGTCATACACGCCTTACGATATGACAGCTCGCGGTTTGCAGGAAGTGGCCCGCGCTTCGGTCAGCTACCTCAACACCGAAGATGAGATCGTCCAACTTGTTGAAGCGGTTGAAGCAATCGCCCGGATGGCCAAACGATAGAAGGAGAACGCGCAATGGATCTTGGAATAGCTGGCAGACGGGCAATCGTCTGCGCAAGTTCAAAAGGGCTTGGCAAGGGTGTCGCGCAGAAACTCGCGGAAGCGGGCGCCATCGTCACGCTCAATGGCCGGAACCCTGAAGCACTTGCGTTGACTGCAAGCGAAATTCGAAAACAGACCAATGCCGAGGTTCACATGGTCGTTGCTGACGTGACCACGGCGGAAGGTCGCGCGGCACTTCTGGACGCGGAACCATCACCGGACATCCTGGTCAACAATGCTGGGGGCCCACCGCCGGGGCTTTGGTCCGACTGGACTGAGGATGACTGGCTCAAAGCTCTTCACGCGAATATGCTTGCGCCGATATTGCTGATGAAAGCGGTGCTGCCGGGCATGATCGACAGGAAATGGGGAAGGGTGATCAATATCACCTCCGCATCTGTCAAAGCGCCGATCCCCGAACTTGGGCTTTCCAACGCGTCGCGCAGCGGGCTTACCGGTTTCGTTGCCGGAACGGCTAGGCAGGTGGCAAAACACGGGGTCATCATCAACAATCTTCTACCCGGTTCACACGAAACAGATCGTACAGAGGGTTTAATGAAGAGAACCGCCGCAGAACAAAGTATCAGCCTCGATGAGGCTCGACGCAAAGCACATGCGCTCAATCCGATAGGCCGGTTCGGCACGCCAGAAGAGTTTGGTGCCGCCGCCGCCTTCCTGTGCAGCCAATACGCAGGCTATATCGTTGGACAAAATCTTTTGCTCGACGGCGGGGCGTTCCAATCCACTCACGGATAGGGTGGTGAAAAGACGCGTGTCTTTACCGGTATGAGATAGGCAATGGCGGCTTCTCGGCCGCCATATCGTCAATAATAGTTCGGCTCCTCATAGCACCACATGTCGACGCGATATCTGATGGACGAACACGGCCAAATGCTGGAATTGGAGAAACAATATGGACAAACCAGAAACTCAGGTTCGGCTCTCTGGCCTCCTTCGCTGCGCGACCGTTGATGAGGTGGAGATCGTCAAAACGCACCTGCCTGATCATATCCGTCTGACCAAGGCAGAGCCGGGTTGCCTCTCCTTTGAGGTGTCGCAGACTGAAAACCCTCTCCTCTGGTGCGTTGAAGAAGTGTTTTCGGACCGAGCCGCCTTTGATTTTCATCAGCAGCGTACTCGCGCATCCGAGTGGTTCACAGCCACGTCAATGATCCAACGGGACTACGTAGTCACTGAATAACTGTGAATCGGCCATTTAGCGCAGTTTTCCCGCAAAAATGCGTTTCCGCTACGTTGCCGCATCAATGTTTTACCAGGGGTCAAAGCATTAAATCGGGCAGGCAACGCGCAGGCAATCTTAAATCAAGCCTTGAGCGCGTAGTCTGGTGGCCAATAGTCAGCGACGTCGGCCCCGCTCCTCTGCTTCATCATCGAAGCCAATTGGTTTTGTTTTTACCCAACTGACGAACTTCTGAATCGCGGGGTCCTCGAGAATAGCTGAGATCGTGGAGAATTTCTTTGCCAACTGGGCGTCAGTGAAGCCTGCATGTATGTGGCTATGGCATATCCGATGCAAAGGCACCGTGACCCTGCCACCCTTACTCCGAGGAACAAGATGGTGGTGCTCGATCTGGTCGTCAGGTATCACCCGCTCGCAGAGCTGGCAGATGACGGGCTCCGCCTCCACATCTTGCGTAGTAAAATTGTCTCTCTGCTTGCGTGCCATTGATTTGGTGCCTCTCTATCGGCTGTCAGACTGCGTTCGCGCCGCATCGATAGACCAACCCAAGCATGCCGACAACGCCAAGCCGTTTTCGACAAGGCACTGGCGTGTGCATCGGAGCAACATCGGCGACTAAGTACGATCAGTCGATTAGTCGATCCTCGTGACGAGGGATAGGATATTATAGAATATTGCTCATGATTGACGGTCTTGCTTTGGCGGGTTGTCGGTTCACATCTATTCGAGAGCACATTAGTCTTGATGGCCGCAATTTGCCCAAAGCGGACAAGCCAGGGTGTGCAAGCTGTCCGATTCATGCGGCGACTGTCGTCCTCATGATGCGATATACGCTTGCAGGTGGCAGGTTTGCATAGGTGGTGCTGATGCGAATAGCCTTGAGCCCCAGCCGCTGGAGTAAAGTATTAGCAATCCTCCACTAAGCAGGCGGCTGCATTAGCTCTATGGTGATACCATCCGGGCCGGAGATGTACGCGACCATTGTTCCGCATCGGGGGCCGGCTGGTATCGGCTGCGGCGAACCGTTCACTGCCCACCCCGCCGTCTCAACCCGCGCGATCGCCGTGCGGATATCCTTAACCGTGAAGGCGATATGAGCGGCTCCGATCGCACCCGCGCTACGAGGTGTCTGGCCCAGCGTACGGCCTGTCGAATACTCGAGAAGCTCGATAGGGTAGCCATTTGGAGCCGTCACCAGCGCCATTCGGCAACGGGGGTCGTCAACCCCCGTAGCCTCCCGTAGAAACTCCCCACCCATCTCTCCTCGGCGAGCAAGGTCGAAACCCATCGCCTCAGTCCAGAACTGGATCGCCTCCTCCAACGAGGCGACGGAGAATCCCGTGTGGTCCACAGCTATTACGCCGGCATCTTCGGCCATCTTTAATCCTCACATATCTACCAGTTACGTCTGCCCGATCTAGCGATCGTCTCGATAGCCTTACGAACTTTCTTTCGTCTCTCGACACCGTTCGGAGCATCACTTCACGTCAAATAATTCAGCAAAATGAAGATAATAAGTCGCATGTTCCGCCTACCATCGAAATGAGAATTAACCCATCCAGCAAAAGCAGGGACGGAGTATCCACCGGAGGGCTTTGGCCGGAATTCGTTATGCCAGGCCAAAAAACTACTCCCTTTGTCCTTCAGCAGGTCCAAATTTCTTTCTTCGATGAAAGGCAGAAAATATCGTTCTTTTTGAAGAGCGAAACTCTGATGTTCCCGCTCAGCCTTGTGCAGGCACCATCGCATCAGTGGTGGCTTTCTCTTTCCTCTGCTGCGTATCCAAACACAAGAACACACGACTATCTGTGCGACGACCTTCCAAATTAATGAATATCGAACGGTCCCGTGGAGCCGACGGCTTATTGCGAATGTCTCCTTTTGGCGCAATGCTGCCATAAGCTCCCAATTTTTGACTACGCATCAACCTCGCTTTCGAAGGAAGATTGAAGCTTTTCAAGGCGCTTTAGTCGAAGGGGACGTTCGCGGTTTGCTATAACTCTGAATGATGGGAGGTAGACTTGTGGCATCTTCTCAAGCCGCCTGCCAAAACCTTATCGGGAACTCGGTCTGCCAGCACTGTTTTATCCTGTGGCAAGAATCGCCCTTAGTGATGCTACACCGTTCCTGCTGTGACCTGGAGAAGGCGTTTGCTGTTACATTGTATGTCGCAACGACAGCAACGTCATCACAGTTGGTGCCGCTTAGGCTTATCGAGCTCTCGGTGTTTCCAAATGAAATCAATATCTGTGTCGATTCTACAGGCCGTTGTTTGTTGCGAGACAGTTCGATCTCTCCCACATCTTAAAAGAGCCGTCAGCAGGATTATCCCGCCGTTAAAGTTCATCTAGAAAATGTCATTCAATTGCATTACTATTCCGACAAATATGGAGATAGTCATGGCCGCAAACGCACTTGTCCAAACACGTATTGATGCCGAGGTTCGAGACCGTGCCTCTGCCGTGCTCGAAAGTATGGGCCTCACCGTATCTGATGTGGTTCGTATCTTGCTCACGCGGACTGCCAACGAGGGGGCGCTACCGCTTGAACTTCTTTCGGGCAGTGAAGCGCATGATGCCTGGTTTCGGACCAAGGTGCTTCAAGCGTTGAACGATACTCGACCGGATCTATCAGACGAAGAGGTTGAGGCGCATTTTGCAGAACGGCGAAAAGCCGCCCGTCTAAAAGCAGGCGCACCAAAATCGTGAAACTTACCTGGTCTGCGTTTGCGCTATCAGATCGCGATGCCATCTTTACATACATCGAAATTGACAATCCCGCTGCCGCAGTTCTGATCGATGAACGAATAGTCGCCGCTTCTCGTCGTTTACTCGATTTCCCCGCGAGTGGGCGCGTGGGCAGAATTGCCGGGACACGCGAACTCGTTATCAATGGCACGCCCTACGTCGCTGCATACACTATTACTGAGACGAAAGTTCGGATCCTTCGTGTGCTTCATGGGGCGCAGGAATGGCCAGAGTATCTGCCGCCCAGTTAAACGACTCGTCACGTGGAGATGATGGATAAAATTGTCAGGTCCCCACATCGAGATGAAACCCACACGTCGCTCTCCATCGAGCGCGATCATTTGTGACTCGCCCTCGGTCTGACTGTCGAAATAATCAAGCGTCGGGTCCGACCACCGCTCCCATACGAACGCTGCACGGCGTGACCGTAGAAAGAGATCACGAATGGCTGGTACATCGACGGGCAGGATGGGTCGAATGTTCATCGCTTGGTTTTGCTTTCGAGTTTTTCGCGCGCGTAGGCGGATGGTCACGAAGAGGTGACGCTTGCGCGCTTCTTTTCAGGAGATTTACGCGTGATCTCGTTGAGTGGTGCTGTTCTTTGTCGTAAGGCCTCGGCTCAGAAATCTTTTTAAGTTCAACAGGGATTTTCAGAAAAGCGGCTGTCAACAGCCACTCCATCACATCAAGGAGCTTATATTTGCCGGAATTTGAACAGACATTATCCGCAGGCACACTGATTTCGATAGCGGTTGGCGCTGTCGCGCTACTATTGTTGCTCATCATCAAGTTTCGTGTCCACGCCTTCGTTGCCCTTATTCTCGTCAGCTTCCTGACGGCGCTTGTCACGGGCATCCCGATGGCAAACATCATGAACACACTGACAAATGCATTTGGCTCTACACTTGGCGGCGTAGCGCTGCTTGTCGGACTTGGCGCAATGCTGGGACGCCTGCTCGAAGTATCTGGTGGCGCACAAGCTCTCGCCGATGATCTTGTCCGGCGTTTTGGCGAGCAACGCGCGCCAATGGCCTTGGGCATCGCCTCCCTCTTTTTCGGCTTCCCGATCTTCTTTGACGCAGGCCTCGTTGTTATGCTGCCTGTAATGTTCACGGTTGCGCGTCGCCTGGGCGGAAGTCTCCTGCTGTATGGTATTCCTGTTGCGAGCGCGTTCTCATGCATGCATGTCTTCGTGCCACCGCACCCAGGGCCGGTTGCCGCCTCTGAGTTGCTCGGTGCGGACGTTGGTCTACTCGTCATTGTCGGTCTGGTTGTTGCCGTCCCGACCTGGATCATTGCTGGTCATTTCTTCGGCAAATGGATCGGCAAACGAATCCTTTTACCCGTTCCCCAAGTCGTTCAGAAAGACGAAACGCCTGAGGACGAGGCGTCCCTGCCAAGTCCCGGACTTGTCGTCGGGCTCCTGCTTTTGCCGCTTGCGCTGATCTTCATGAATACAGGACTTGATTTCGCCCGGGCTCAGGACTGGGTGGATAAGGATGCAGGCTGGTTTCAGTTGTTACGCGCGATTGGTTCGACGCCTATTGCCCTCTTAATATCTGTTTTGGTCTCGGCCGTCGTTCTTGGACCAATGCGGGGTCGTGATCCTATCAAGGTTGAGCGCATCGTCGACTCCGCTCTGGGTCCGGTTTGCTCCGTTATCTTGATTACCGGCGCAGGAGGCATGTTCGGCGGTGTCCTTCGTGCCTCTGGGATCGGCGATGCTCTGTCGAGCGCATTGGTTGATATCGGTATGCCAGTTTTTGTGGCAGGTTTTCTGGTTGCAACTGCATTGCGGGTCGCACAGGGTTCTGCAACAGTTGCCCTGATTACAGCTGCTGGACTGATCCAGCCTGCTGTCCAGGCTGCCGGTTATCAGGGCATCGAACTGGCGGCAATCGTCATTGCGATCGCGTCCGGTTCTGCGGTGCTTTCACATGTCAACGATTCCGGCTTCTGGCTGGTTGGCCGTTTCTTTGAAATGGACATTAAAACAACGTTCAAGACCTGGACTGTTATGCAAACGTTAGTGGGCCTTGTGGGTTTTGCTATATCGGGGTTGATTTTCTGGTTGGCTTGAGCGGTGCGAGTGCGCAGATCAGGAGGCTGACTTCAGGTCTCCGATAAGCGTGGGCACGTGCCGAGCATTAAAAGGGTCGGTTATGGGGGGCAGGCGTTCATTGCATCCATACTTTGGATTGCCTCGTCCCCCCTCGATGCCAAGGATAGCTGCTCTGAGGATTTGTCGGGTTTCGGCATCTGCGATTAACTTCATGAAACCCGGTGTCTCATCTTCTCAACGGCTCCGCTGACATGGCTCATGTAGTCGTGTCGGTGTGAGGATGGGGCGGGCCCCCCCCCATGCTCTTGCCTGGCGCGCCGTCGCTTGCCGCTTACGGCGCCGACTGAAGAAACAGCTAAAAATAAACTCTGGCTGTGGGCTTACTGTTCCGCCGATCCTCATTGCCGTTCAGCCACTGATTGCCCAGTCTTTGTGGGCAAGACCATCGGTCGAGAACCTGCCTTTACCGTAAGCAAAATTCCCGACCATAATTATTTCAAAGTTTCGTTAAGGGCTGGACGAATAAGCGCCCCTAGCAGCAGTCTTGGATGTCAGAATTCTTCCCACGAATCCCGTGCAACGGCAGCCGCAGAGCCACCACCAAATGCGCCCGCGATCTTGCGGCCAAGCGCACGTGCTGGAGATGGCGCTGGTATGGACGCGCTTGACGCAGAGCGGACAGGTGCGGCAGTTGGAGCCGAGCTGCTTGCACCCGCGCCGTTGCCCAGATTGAAGCGTGACAGCAACTGGTTGAGAGATGCAGCTTCCTTGGCAAGGCTGTGGCTAGCCGCGGTCGACTGCTCAACCATGGCTGCGTTCTGCTGCGTGCCCTGATCCATCGTGTTGACGGCAGTATTGATTTCCTGAAGGCCAACCGACTGTTCGCGTGAGGATTCCACGATGGCATTGATGTGCCGGTTGATTTCCTGGACTTCAGTGACAATCACTTCCAGCGCGCGACCCGTTTCACCGACCAGATTGACACCTGAGCGAACATGTTCACCGGAAGTGGTGATCAATGCCTTAATTTCTTTCGCAGCCTTTGCCGAACGCTGCGCCAGTTCGCGAACTTCCTGTGCGACGACTGCAAAGCCTTTACCAGCTTCACCAGCGCGTGCAGCTTCGACACCGGCGTTCAAAGCAAGAAGATTGGTCTGGAAGGCAATCTCATCAATAACGCTGATGATGCTGGTGATCTCACGGGACGAGCGCTCGATCTCGTTCATGGCCGTCACGGCCTGACGCACGACTTCACCTGACTTCTCCGCCCCATTACGGGCCTTGGCAACGAGGTGGCCGACCTCTTCGGCACGGTTGCTGCTATCCTTCACTGTGGTGGTGATCTCTTCCAGCGCGGCCGCTGTTTCTTCGACCGATGCAGCCTGCTGCTCGGTGCGCTTGGACAGGTCGTCGGCCGCAGAACGGATTTCATTGGCACCAGCGTCGATACCGCGGGCATTCTGGCCGACGGCACGTAGTGCGTCATTCAGATTGGCAACCGAACCGTTGAAGTTGTTGCGTAGCGTATCGAGATGGGCAACAAAAGGTGTTTCGATGCGGTAGGCAACATCACCATCTGCAAGGCGATCGAGACCCTTGGCCAGTTGATCGACGGCGAACTGCGTGTCGGCAGCGTCCCGCGCCTTCTGGGCCTCTCGTTCCAGGCGTTCCTGTTCGGAAAGGCTGCGGTTCGCGTCAGCTTCTTTTTCGAGGCGAATTTTCTCAAGGGCGTTGTCACGGAAAACGGAGACAGCCTTTGCCATCTGACCGACTTCGTCCTTGCGGTCCTGCCCATCTACAGGTGCAGTCGTCTGCCCCTGGGCCAGCGAAATCATGCGTTCACGCAAGGCTGCGATTGGAGTGGTAATGCCTTTGGCGGCAACGATGAGTGATGCAATGATGCCAAGCGCAAAGGCCACGCCGACGACCGTCAGCGAGGTGAAGATAGTAGAATTTGTCTGGTTGGTCAGTCCGTCACTTCTTACGGCGACCGTTTTCAATATCTGATCCAGAAACGTTGCGCTGTCGGTGGTCAGAGGCAGGATCAGCGTGTCGGCTTTCGCCAGAGCCGCCCTTGCAGGGTCGTTCTGGTCCGCTTGCCCCAGTTGTACGGCCTCGTCGGTCAGGGCGACGACGTCTTTCGTTCTCTCTATGATTTTGTCGATCGCAACACTCTCGCTGGGAAAGAGTAGTTTCGTATTCTGAAGACGCTCAAATAGCTTACTTTTGCTATCGTTGTAAAAGTCCACCGCTGTTTTCATCGCTGGATCTTCCTGGCGATAAGTCAGGATTTGATAGGCGGCATATGCGGTTGCCACGACATTTCGGTTTGCGCGCGACATTTCCACGCTTGCCGCAGCGTCATTTGAGATAAAGTCGGAATAGCTTGTATCTGCTTGTTTGTACCGGGTGGAGATAAAGGCTGTGGCGCTCAAGCCAACCACACAAAGGGGAAGGATCAGGGACAGAATTTTCGTGCGAATGCTCGCATTTTTAAGAAATGACATATTTCCTCGCGGTTCTATTTTGAAGTCGCGAACACGAAGCAGGGAGCATTACGACCGAGGCCGGTCGAACGAAAAACTCTGCTGCAGGGGATTCGGCGTGGATATGAAGAATAACAGACGGTGCCTGCCATCATGGCGACCTGATCGATGCTCTGTCGCGCCTATGCTTAGTTAGTTATGGTTTAAATATAATTAAATATCATTTCTTGAGGTTTATCGAAATTATTTTGATCTATTTTGGCAACTTATAGTATATTTTTTCTCCTTGCCTGCGGTGCAATTTCAACCTGTGTGCGATGATGGTTTGCCGTCGCGCAATTTCATAAACGCCCGCGTGATAGTTGTTGCGATCGCCGCTGGTCCCGAGCTGCCGTCCCGACGATAGCCAGCCGTCGAACGCCCGGTTGCCTTCTCGTTACCGTGGGCGGGTTAACAATACTTGTCTTCAAATCGCCGATGGAAACAGGCCCGCCGCCTCGGCACGGGCTGATATCAGGCAGATGATGTCCTTAATCTTGGGATTGGATCTGCTCTCCGGCAGAAGGTAAAACCCCATCACTGCCAGGCGGCGAGGACTATTCGGGCAAATCTTCACCTCTCGCAGACCCTTTTCGACAAAATAGTCTCTCAGGACATCGCTGTGGATCAGCACTGCGTCCGTACTCTGCGCAAAACCGATGCAGGCATCCATCGAGTTGCATGCGAATGCGTGGCCAGTGCCGTCGAGGTTTTGAGCACCTGTCCCTGAGATGAGGCGCTTTTGACGAGCCTCTGCCGGATTCGCCATTGTCGTTGGATAGTTACGGATTTCGTCAATTTTACGAGTTCCTTCAAGAAGCGGATGCCCTTCACGGACGAAATATCCGTCGGTCGCTGATCCCAAAGGAATGAAATCGACCGCAAGCCCCGGCTTTAGATGGTCGATGCGATGTCCCATGAACAGGGAAATGTCGCCAGCGACCAGCTGGTCCATGCAGCGCATCATATTGCCTATGCTGACATTGATTGGTGCTGCCGGGTGGGCTTTGAAGTGTTCGATCACAAAATCCTTCAAAAGCAGAATCCAGGTGGAATAGCCGGTTCCGATACTGATGCCTTCTTCCAGCTCCGCTTTCTGCCGGGCGATTGTTGTAAGGGCGTTCGTGTGTAGGCGGTTCATCAGGATCGCGCTGTTGTAGAGCGTTTCCCCATAAGGGCTCAGCTGGACACCGCGTGCCGAGCGATAAAGGAGTTCCACACCCAGTGACTGTTCCAGTCGCTTGATGTTGTAGCTCAGTGCTGGTTGCGAGATGTGCAGTATCTCTGCCGCTGCCATGAATGACCCAGCTTCGGCGACCGCCACAAATTGCTCAAGTGCTTTGTTCATGTCCGTCTCCTCGTCTCCATAAAGAAATTTTATGAATGGTCGGAAATATTATATTTGTCCATATACCTCGAGAGGGCTAACTTCGCCGTGCAGAGCACACTTAAGGAGGAAAAGTGGGGACAATTAATAATCCCACCGGCCAGTTTGTTGGTTGATAAGCTGACCCCTGGCACCCGGCGTGCCCTGCCGATCTGCCGATCGTGCCGCATCGCGGACTGATCCGAAATATTGCACCTATTCGATGCGGAAGGTTGCGCCCTGCGCCGGTAAAGCGAAGCAGCGTCCTTCTCACGGGACAATCAGAAACACGTGGCTGCGTCAGATCGGCATCATTGATCGAAGCGGTTTGGCGTGAATGGAAGAGGAGATAGCCGATGGCCAAGAAAAAATACGTCATCGTTGGCGCAGGCGCGCGCGCCCGCATGTTTTACGAAGCCATTGCGCGTAATTTCAGCGCGCAGAATGAACTGGTGGCACTTTGCGATACCAACCAGACGCGCATGGATTACACCAACAAAGTGCTGATCGAGGAGTTCGGCCTTAGCCAGTTGCCCACCTATAAGGTCGAGGATTTCGGTCGCATGCTGGATGAGACAGCTGCCGATGTCGTGATCGTCACCTCGATCGACCGTACACATCACACCTACATCATCGCGGCATTGGAAGCTGGCCGTGACGTCATCACCGAAAAGCCGATGACCACGGATGTGGTCAAATGCCAGCAGATCATCGACACGGTCAAGCGTACCGGTCGCTCGGTCCGCGTCACTTTCAATTACCGCTACGCGCCGCACAATGCGGCTGTCCACGAGATCATCGCTTCAGGCGGAATTGGTGACGTCTATTCCGTCCATTTCGAGTGGTTGCTCGATACCAAACACGGCGCCGACTATTTCCGCCGCTGGCATCGTGACAAGCGCAACAGCGGCGGGCTAATGGTGCACAAGTCCACTCACCATTTCGATCTCGTCAATTTCTGGCTGCAAAGCCAGCCACAGACCGTGTTCGGCATGGGTGATCTGCGCTTTTATGGCCGCGCCAATGCCGAGGAGCGGGGCCTGTTCACGCCTTACAACCGCACCACCGGAGTTGCCGCCGCTAAAACCGATCCCTTCGCCATCGACCTGACCGAAAGCCCGGTCCAGAAAGCGCTCTATTGGGATGCCGAACATGAGGACGGTTACCAACGGGATCAGAACGTCTTCGGGGATGGCATCAGCATCGAAGATACGATGCAGGTCATGGTGCGCTACAAGAGCCGCGCGGTCATGACCTATTCGCTCAACACCTATGCGCCCTGGGAAGGATTTAATGTTGCCTTCAACGGGTCGAAGGGGAGAATCGAACTCATGGTTCGCGAAACCTCCTATATCAATGCCGGTGGTTCTTCACACGAGGAAGGCGCTGCAAAGGGTATCCAACTCTATCATTTCCCGCTGCACGGCGAACCGCGTATCGTACCTGTCGTGATGGAGGAGGGCGGTCATGGCGGTGGCGACAACCGCATGCTGGCAGATATCTTCGGTAGTTCGAATTCCGGCGGTGCCTTCGCCGCAGATTTTCGCGATGGTGCCATGTCAATCCTGACCGGCCTTGCCGCCAACCGGTCGTTCCAGACGGGCTTACCGGTCGAAGTCGACGATATGGTCCAGTTCTGAGCGGTTTTTCAAAGCGCGTGCAACGTTTTCGGCGGCACGCGCAATGCTTTGTTGGGACACGTCGGCGTGAGCGTGTCCAGCAAGGTTATCGTCTGGAAAGCAGCGCACCCCTAGAGAACCGAGTTTGATGTGCCGATATTTTGCACGAGGCTCCATTCGCGGTAGCGTTTTCGACAGACGGTACACGTCCGCGCCAACGAAGCATGGCATGGTTGGCTTGGAAATGGGGAGCTCCACCCAGTCCATGAGGGGACCATCCAAGGCCAATACAGTTGAGGCGACTGCAGGAGTGAAATCGGTGAAGACGAGATTAGCACCCTTCGGATATAATAGCCGCGTTCCGCGCTTTTTTCCAATCGCGAGGCCCCTGGGGAAGGGGATTAGTTCGAACATTGGAGCTTATGGAACACTCCGTGGCACTGCATCTAGTCGAAACTTTTTGCACTTCGTCGCGGCAGTACCCGGCTCTTTCGTTTTTTAATACTCGAGAGACCAACTCCGCCATCGAACGCTCGTCCACGACACGCCTGTTAGCCAACACCCCGGATTCACTATGCATTAAGCATGGTCTAAGCGGCGCGGGAACCTCCGACGGAGCGCGGGCATTCCGATTACGGTGTTGCAGATGAGGATAGAATGACCCCCCAATTTCATGAGCGCTACATAAGCCGTGCAGAACATAATGCCATAGTCGCATATTACAAAAAGCTTGTCGTGCAGCTTCATCAGAACCGGCAAACAGCGAAGGACGAAAGCCACCTCAACAATTCGACTTGCACGTCAAGTAGTGAGGAACTGACAGTTTATCAGAGCTGTGAAGAGGTAGGAGGCATCGATCTTGGCTCAGGCGGCAATGTTGTCGTGGTGGATTTCGCTCGCTGTTCGGCGAAGAACTCCCAGCTCCTCGAGTAAGCCATGCACAATGTGGCTGACGACAAGGGTACTCCATGTGCCGCCCTTCGTGAAGGAATTGCCCTGCATTCGCTAAGGCCATAAACGACGTTGGCGAAGCAAGCCTCTTCAGCGGCGCAAGGCTCGAACTTATCCCACAGTGCCCGAAGCTCCTGGGCCCGTCCATCAGGAGTAAAACCTATTGGCTTGGAACGGGACTTGGGCTTTTGGGGATCTTCGGGTCTGCCAACCATCAGGCTGATCGGTTCACGTGCATTTCGAAGTTGGAAGGGTACATCTTTCACCGTCATTCTCGTCCGAGCCTGAAAGTGCTGTTCGTGACTGGCTACACTGAAAATGCGTTCTTAATGTTTTGGTCTTGATGCGGAATTGGCAGATACTCAAGTCATTTCAACTGTGTACGGCCAATCGGGTTGGCGACATCGTCGCGAAATAATTGTTGAGATAGCGAGCGCAAAGTAACCTTTGCGCTCGCCCGTTTTTGCTTAAGACAGAAACGCGATAAGGTCCTGGTTGAGGCGATCAGGGACCGTTGCGAACAGGCCATGGGGTTCGCCATCATATTCGATCAGTTTCGCCCCTGCGATAGCCTTCGCGGCAGCCCGCCCAGTGGGATCAATGGGGACCGTTTTGTCGCCTGTACCGTGGATCACCAGTGTTGGAACCGTGAAGGCAGCAAAATCTGCACGGAAGTCGGTCTTGCCAAATGCATCTACGCAATCGATTGTGGCTTTCGGGCTCGCCATCACACCCAGCACAAACGACCAGTCCAGCACACCTTGGCTAACAGGCTTAGTGACATATCCGACGCCGTAAAACGTCTTGGCAAAGCTTTGGAGGAAAGCAAAGCGATCCTCTCTGATGTCTTTTTTCATTCCATCAAAGACGCTTCCATCGACACCGTCCGGGTTCGTATCATCTTTGAGTAGGTAGCCCGCGACCGATGCGACGAGCACGGTTTTAGAAATCTTGGATGCGCCGTGTCTCGACAGGTAACGGGCAATCTCGCCTCCCCCCATGGAAAAACCGACAAGCGCAGCACCTTGCAGATCAAGACCGTCAATAACTGAGGCCAGATCGTCAGCGAAGACGTCGTAATTATAGCCACTTGCGGGGTGACCAGACTGTCCAAATCCACGGCGGTCATATGTGATGACTCGGAAACCGGCCTCGAGCAGAGCAACCGTTTGATATTCGAACATGTCGCCGGTCAGGGGCCAGCCATGGATCAGCACCACAGGGCGTCCTTGACCCATGTCTTTTACGTGCAAGCTAGTCCCGTCTTTTGCTTCAATAAATGCCATTATGAAACTCCTTGGATGATGCCAAGAGTAAAGCTCACAGCGGACATCTTGTTCCTCGGAGATCACATTCCAAGTATTTCGTTTGACTGCTCGTTGCACCGAACAGATCTTCATCGAGAGGTCTAAGACGCGTCACTTGGGCTATTAGGAATATCATGGCGTCCCCACTGTCATCCGCAAATCGCTGACGGCGTTTCAGGCTAACGACGACTTCTATGAGGTCAGCGCGCTCTGGCGCAGATGTTATGGCGTTCTCTTAATCGTGCGGCAAAACGTCGCCTTGAAGGATAAGTTGCCTCTGCGTATCTAACTGTCATGCGAAATATTTGGGTCATTCAAATCTCCTGGCTTACCGATCAAGCACGCTCCGTCACCCGGAGTTGGCAGCATTGATCCTGTAACGCCGCCACAGACCCAGCCGCTCCGGGCACCCAAGCAATAGAAAGTGCGGTTTCGTTACACGTCGTTGAGGCGTGTCATGGAGCGTATCATGTCCCTTTTTCGACACCATCCCACCTGCGTCACATGCAACCGCAAACTGCCGGGTGCTGCGGCCCGTTGCCCATGGTGCGACACCTCTGTCCCGTCCACAATCGACCGCCGCTCTGCCGTTCGTAAGCAACAGACGTCTCTAGAGACATTCCTTTTGCTCTCGGAGGATGCCGGACTATGAGTTGCGCTATGACGTTGAGCGGTAAGACCCTAACAGGTGGCGATACGGACGAGTTGCAGCTGGTCGGGGTCCTTCCGTGGCGTATCGGGCGTGATGGCGAACGGACGGTGCTGCTCATCACCTCGCGCAGGCAGGGACGATGGATCATGCCCAGGGGGTTGCCCGTGAAGGGAGAACCGCCCTTTGTTGCGGCGTCCCGGAAGGCTTTCGAGGAGGCGGGCATCATCGGTGAAATTTCCACCGTCCCGGTGACAACCTACCAATACATCAAGGTCCTTGACGAAGGATCGCAGGTTGCCTGCCGCGTCACTGTGTTCGGTATGAACGTGCGTGGCACGTTGACCCACTGGCGTCAGAAGGAGCAAAGACACCGACGGTGGTTTTCCCTCGAAGCAGCGGCGGACAAGCTTGATGATATCCAGCTTGCCGAGTTCGTAAGGACAATCGACTCGGAGCCGGGTCGCCTTGAGCAACACAACCGTTCCGAGGGACTACGCGACCACCATACGCGAGGTGCCTGACGTGCCGACGATATTTCTGACAGGCTTCGCAGGTTGGATGCCTTCTGTCTTTCCAATTCGAAGGACCAGTGCCGGACGCTAACTGCCTGGCGCCAAGAGCTGCGATTGCAACATTGGCGCCAGGTGTTTCCCAATCCGTGACTGAAACTGTGGGGCAAGCCTGGCCCTTTGTACCAGAGCATAATCCATATCCAGAAAGAGCCACCAATGACTTTTAGATACACCCATACGTTCCCCATCAGCGGCCCGAACAAGTTGCCTCGTTTCAGGCGGTGGGCGGCCGAAAATATTCCGGGCGTCGCCGTGTCCCTGCCGCCCCAGGTGCCGGTCAAGAGTGAGGCACTCACGGTGCGATTGAAGTCCCTTGAGGATCGCAACACTCTGATCGAAAAACTGCAAGGTGTGGGCTTGTAAGGTAAGCCTTCGCGGCAAGCGGCCGGTCGGTGATTGTCCTGTAGGCAGACTGT
The DNA here is from genome assembly GCF_024810055.1 of Rhizobium sp. BIGb0125. NCBI lineage: Bacteria > Pseudomonadati > Pseudomonadota > Alphaproteobacteria > Hyphomicrobiales > Rhizobiaceae > Rhizobium > Rhizobium sp. BIGb0125. Next base: position 20,881 of record NZ_JANUDV010000006.1, on the reverse strand, counting down.
CACGCACAGAAGTTTATAGGGAGGCCGTGCCGCTTACCGCATTTTTCAGGCATAAAAACCCTGCCAATGCATACTGGTTTGATGTTTCTGGTATCTTGTCGCCTCCAAGCTTGCGAAAGGGAGGCGCCATAGTCGGTGGCGCCATGCAGAATATGAATGACGACTACCTTTGCATTGTCGACGCGTTAGAAGATCGGATAGTCGGGCAAACGCGTCACAGAATACTGTGATGTTCGTTGCGAAGGACCAGGGTAGAGCGACTGGTGTGTCGTCGATCCCTATCGAGAGTTTTCGTCACCGACAAGTAGCAGCTAGAATCCCTAAACACTGATATGCGTGTCTTGTATAACGAAAGTGTTTGAAGCCTGTACGGAACTGGAGACCTAGCGCCCCAGCTTGCGCGGCTCACCGCCTTGAGCGTAGGCTGTCTTTTCGACAAATCGGAACTGGTTGCCGCAGTGCGAGCAGCGGATCATGAATTCCGAGGGAATGCTGGATGGACGCTCGGCACGAAATCCGCGCGGCATCTCGTCGACGCGAAAATCGACATTAGCTGAACGCTTATCGTCGGTCTCCGAGACTTCCGCAAAGCCCTGGTGACCACAGTTTGAACATTCAAGCTTTCGGGAATATCTGTCGCGCGCTGCCATCTGACATCCTGTTATTTTTGCGATCAGGTAACAACCAACGGAAGACATTTCAATGTGCCAGATCCGGAATTCATTCAATCCATTTGTTTCGACAGCCAGTTTACCGGAGGGCAGGGCGATGGTGCTGTCGCCAACATCGAATCTCAGGACAATTGCGGGGACTGTCTCGCCTTGACTATAAATCGATTTTTCGAACGCGGGGTCGAATTCTTTCGAGGTGAATAATTACTGAGGCTCTACTGTTGTTGGAGCTTCACTTGGCATCAGTGATTTAGATTCTAATGCCAGGCGACATCTTGTTTATGGACAATTCGGGGGCGTCGACGGGCGACGCCTACCCGGCATAGTCCTGACGCATCGAATACGATTACGCGCGCTCAGCCGTACCGAAGCCCGGTTTCCGCATTGAAGAGGTGAACGGCTTCCGGATCAAAGAACAGCGATATGTGGTCGCCGCTGGCCAGAGTTGTTCTTGGTGGTAGGCTCGCTGTGACGCGCTGTGTGCCGACGGATGCGGTAACGAGAAGCTCCGGACCGGTTAACTCGGCCACATCGCAACGCGCGTCGATGGTATTGCCATTGCCGGCGAGCGAAAGCGCTTCCGGGCGAATGCCGAGGATGAGCTTCTGCCCATCTGCTGGCGCAGTCTTCAGTGATGACGGCAAAGGCACACGGCCGTCTCCATTATCGATCGCCAGAGCGCCATTCTCGACCGTCACCTGCAGCAGGTTCATCGGCGGTGCGCCAACAAAAGTGGCTACATACAAGGTTGCCGGTTGGTCGTAGATTTCAGCAGGTGTGCCAAGCTGTTCGATGCGTCCGTCTTTCATGACGGCGATCCGGGTCGCAAGTGTCATTGCCTCGATCTGGTCATGCGTGACATACACCACCGTCGTTTTCAGTATCTGGTGCAGCCGCTTGAGCTCTGTGCGCATTTCCATGCGCAATTTGGCATCAAGGTTGGACAAGGGCTCGTCGAACAGGAAGACTTCAGGCTTTCGCACCAGCGCACGACCGATCGCGACGCGCTGGCGCTGTCCACCGGAAAGCTGAGCAGGCTTGCGATCCAATAACGGCTCGATCTGCAGCAATCTGGCAGCCTCGTTGACCGCTCTGTCACGCTCCTGCACCGGTACCTTACGCATTTCCAGTCCAAAACCGATGTTCCGCCGCACCGTTAGGTTGGGATAAAGCGCATAGGACTGAAATACCATCGCGATGTCGCGATCTTTTGGATGCACGCCCAGCACCGAACGATTTCCAATCCGGATATCGCCGCTAGTCGCTTCTACCAACCCTGCAATGATGTTCAGAAGCGTTGACTTGCCGCAACCGGACGAGCCGAGAAGGACAAGAAACTCGCCACTTTCAAGCGAGATATCGACGCTCTTCAGTGTTTCGACTTCACCGTATGTCTTGCGAATACTGTTGATCTCAAGCGCGCTCATCGAACGGCCTCCTCGGAAGCAAGTGGTCCGCCATAATGACGCGGAAGGGTGGAAATTGCGCGCGATGCGACTTGTGTGCCGGCAAGCAAACAGGCTTCAATCGACCTGGAATTGGCAAGCGCAGCCAGGAATGCGGCGTTAAACACATCACCGGCGCCGATCGTGTCGACGACTTCGACCTTGGGTGCTGCAACTGTAACCAACGAGCCGTCAGGGCAAATGGCAACTGCTCCATCAGGACCGCGTTTGACGACGACAATCGCTCCTTCAGGCATGTGCGAGCTGATTTCGCGTGCAGCCTCGATCGGATCATCAAGGCCAGCTAGCGTTGTCGTTTCGACCTCATTGAGCAATGCAATACCACAGCGGGAAAGCCAGCGACGTGTCTTCGTGCAGTTCTTTTCTGTCCACCCGTCCAGCGGCCAGCCCGTGTCGAGTGCAAGGGTGATTTGGTGGGTCGCCGCCCAGTCGAACAGTGTGTCATAGTTGTGAGCCAGGTCGTCGGTCAGGAATGAGCCACAAACCAGTGCATATCCACCCGCCATCGCCGCGCCGTCGATCGTGGTCAGGACGTCGGATATTCCGAAGCGTGGCAAATGACCACGTGTCGTGAAGAAGGTTCGTTCGCCGTCCGGATGGGTGATGCCGACCGACAGCGTGGTGCGCTCCGAGCGGACGGACCATTTGGCGGCGCGCTCCCCGAAGGCCTCACGCAGCCAGCTGCCGAACTGGTCACTGCCGACATTGGCGGCGATCGAGAACTCCACGCCGAGCGCTGCCCAGGCCAGCGCACTGTTGCCGGCGCTGCCGCCGACACGAAGCTCGTCGTGATCGACAATGATTTCGGTGCCAGCCTTTGGCCATGGAGCTGCAGGCCCCAAAATAAGATCGACATTGACGTTGCCGATGACTGCGAGAGGTCGCATTTATTCGCTCCTGGTAATCTTGGTTGAGCGTACAGGCGTGCCGGCATCGTCGACGCGGGCATCGGCAAATGCGATCATCAGCCGCTGCGCCGCAGGCAGCATTGCGAATATCGCCGCAAGGCCGTTGGCTGGGGCAAAGCGGATAGAGACCGTGCCAGCGACCGGTTCGTCGCCCGAAGCGTCGAACATGATGACAGGAGCGCCCGTTTCCACCGCGGAGACGGCCATGGCCGTCACGAGGCCGGCCGTACTGTCGTTGCCGCGGAACAGAACGACGCCAATATCCGCGCCGAGCATTTCCATCGGACCATGCCGCAACTGGCCGCCTTCGAGCGAGAAGCATGGCAGACGCGACAGTTCGGTGAGGCCGAGTGCGAGCGCTTCGGCAAGGCCCTGCAGGCGGCGGCCGGAGGTGACGACGGTACGAACCGTGGCGAGAGCAGCGAGTGCCGGCGCGATGTCGGGCTCCTCTGGTGCATTCAGCACGGCGAAAGCCGCTGATGGATCGTCTCCGAACGCTGACAAAATGGCGAGGTGCAAGGCGAAGGTTACCGTGAGGCTGCGGGTCGCGGCGAAGGCAAGCTCGGTGCCACCGGCACCGATCAGTGATGTCACAGTGCGTGCCAGGAAGGATCCGCCCTCTAATGTCAGCCCGAAGGTCTCGGCATTGCCGCCTGTCTCTTCGAACCAGCGCACGACCTCAGCGCTCTCGCCCGACTGCGAGGTGACCAGAACGGTGCGACCTTCGAGCGCCAGTGGCTGGCCCAGTTGTTCCGAAAGAGGCGCGGCAATGGCGTCAATTCCAAGCGCGCGATAGAGTGGTTCGACGGCACGGCCTACCGCGTGCGATCCGCCCATGCCGAGCAGCAGCAGCTTCCTTGTCTTTGCCAATGACGCGGCAATGGTGTGGGCTTTTGTCTTCGCTGCTTCATACGAGGCGAGCGCATCGGCATGCTGCCGGGCCATTTCGCGGTCAATGGCGACGAGGCCGACAGGTCTGTTCTTTTGCTGGGTCATGATCATCCCTTGACGCCACCGCTGGTAAGCCCTGAGATCAGGGCGCGTTGCATGACAAGACCGACCAGCACCGGGGGCAGGGCGGCAAGCACTCCAGCGGTTGCAATCAGTCCATAATCGGAAACACGGCCACCGGCGAGATCTGCGATGGCAACCGTGAGTGTCTTGGCGCGCTGGTCGGAGGTGAACAGCAACGCATAAAAGAATTCGTCCCAGGCCAGCAGGAAGGCGAATAGGGCCGACGTCGCCATCACGGGCATGGCCAGTGGTAACGTGATGATCTTCAGCGTCTGGAACAGGCCCGCGCCGTCGATCATCGCCGCCGCCTCGATTTCCTTAGGAATAGAATCGAACCCGGATTTCATCAGCCAAGTGGTAAAGGGAGCGAGAATTGTCAGATATACCAGTGCCAGTCCTAAGACGTTGTTGAGCAGGCCGAGATGGGCAAGACCCATATAGAGCGGCACGGCCAGCGCCACAGGCGGAAGCATGTAGGTGGCGATCACCATTGTGAGCGACCAGCCGACCGTTGGTGTCCTTGACACAGCCCAGCCTGCGGGGATGGCGAGGGCGATCGCTGCAATAGTAGACAATGCGGCAACTTCGATGCTGTTAACCAGCGACGACGTGAATGCTGCGCCAGCGCTGTTTTCCAACGTCGACAGCAACACACCATAGCGCGAAAAGTCTGGCGATTGCGGCCACCACCGCAATGGCTTGGCGGCAAGGTCGGCAGCTGGCGAGATGCTCATGATGAACAGCCAGAGGACCGGAGCGAGAATGACGGCGGCAAGCAACAGCGCGCAGCCGTAGATAAAGATGTTGAACACAGGATTGCGACGTTCCATCAGCTTGCATTCCCTGCGGTCTTGCGAACAAGTATGGCGTAGGCGGCTGCAAGCACGGTGACCAGCAGTGTGACGATCAATGCCAGAGAGGCCCCGGATCCCGCCCGCTGAAACGAAAATGCTTCCTGGTAGACGAGGATCGACAGCGTGCGAGTGCTGTTGGCAGGTCCGCCACGGGTCATCACCCATATGATGTCAAAAACCTTAAAAGCTTCGATCGTGCGCAGAACCAGTGCAACCATGAGCGGACCAGCGATGTAGGGCAGGATGACAAAACGAAAGCGGGAGAAAGGCCCTGCACCATCGACCAGCGATGCCGATGTTATATCGCGGGGCACGGCCTGCAGTGCGGCAAGGGCGATCAGTGCAACAAGCGGAAAGTTTTTCCAGCAATCGGCGACGATGAGCGCTGCAAGCGCAGAGCCCGGCTCGCCAAGCCAAGAGCGGTAGGCATCGAGCAATCCGAGCTGGGTCAACATTGCATTCAACGCGCCATACTCGGGATTATAAATCAGCCGCCAGAGGGTGGCATTGACCACGGTGGGCAGCGCCCAGGGAAGGATCATCAGCGCACGCAGCAGGGTGCGGCCGTAGAAATTCTGGTTCAGCAGCAACGCAGCAAGAACACCGATCACCATCTCGGCGGTCACCGAGACAATCGCGAACACGAGGGTCGTTGAAAGCGTGCGCTGGAAATTAGAGCTTGTGAGCATCTTCACGTAGTTATCGATACCGACAAAATTGCCTGCGGTGCCGACCAACTTGGCGTCAGTAAAGGACAAGGTGACGGTGTCAATCAACGGCCATCCGATGACGGCCATCATCACCGCGAGCAGCGGCAACATCAAAAGCCACGCACGGGTGGTCATCCAGGTGCCGGACATGGGGCGCCCTTTCAATTCATCGGTATGGAGATGGCAAGCCAGGCGGCGCTAGTGGCCGCCTGGTGGTTCACTTGCTTAAAGGCCGCTGTTTTCTGCAGCCGTGTTCAGCGCATCTTCGGGCGAAGACTGGCCGAGAAGGGACTCCTGGATCGCCTGCTGAAGGGCGGTCGAGAGCTCCTGATATTTCGGAGTCGTGGGTCGCGGATACATGGCGGCGAGACCGATTTTCGCAGCGGAAATCAGCTCCTCTTGGCCTTTGGTGACGGCAGGATCATCATAGGAGGATGCCCAGATGGGCAGGCTCAACTTGGCATACTGGTTCTGCGTCGCCTGCGACGTCATAAATTCAATGAACTTCCAGGCTTCGTCAGGATGCTTGCTGGCCGAGGTAATGCCGAGACCCATCGAGCCATTCACCGCAGATGCTTCGCTCTTGCCGGAGACACCGGGAGCAGCCACGACACCGACCTTGCCGGCAACTTTGCTTTCCTTGGGGTCGTTTGCCATGTTGTACATATAGGTCCAGTTCAGCGCGAAGGCGGCGTCGCCATTCTGGAAGACCTTGCGGACGTCCTCTTCGAGGAATTCCTTGGAGTTCGGGTTGGTGAGGCCGGACTTGTAGCTTGCGACCATGTAGTTGAGGGCATCAAGACCGCCGCCGGACTGGAAAGCCGGTTGTCCGTCCTTCAAGAAGTCGCCCTTATAGGCGCTGACCAGCGTCGTGTAATCGCAGATCGCAGCTTCGGCCTGCGCCCAGCTCCACGCGATCGGGGTATCCAACAGTCCTTTGTCCTTAATTACCTTGGCCTGTTCGGTAAGTTCGTCCCAGGTCTTTGGCGGTGTTTTGATGCCGGCCTTTTCAAGGATTTCCTTGTTGTAAAACAGGTATTTGGTGTCGAGGATCCAAGGCATCCCATAGTATTTGCCGTCGTTCTGAACGGTGGTCCAGGCTCCCGGCAAAACATCCTTCTTGGTGTCGTCGGAAATGCGCGATGTGACATCCACGAGTACGTTGTTGGAGGCATATTCCGATGGCCAGATCACGTCGAAGAGAACGACGTCATAGCCGCTGCCGGAACCCTGTGCGAGCACCGTCTTGTCGTGCAAGCCTTCATAGGGAACAAATTCGAGATTGACCTTCACCTCGGGATTTGCCTTGCTGAAAGCCTCGGCCATCGCGCGCACGTCAGCTTCACTATAGGCCGCCTGCGCCATGAAAAGTGCATTGATCGTGGTTTCTGCAAATGCATGTGGTGCAAAGGACGCGCCGAATAGTGCAGCTCCAAGCAGTGTCTTATTTAATGAGTTCAACATTTAGCCAGCCTCCAGCTTTTTGGCATTCACGCGTTTCCCGGGGGCGGCTGTACGTCGCCTCCGGCCTTCAAGGCATCCAGTGTTTCAGATGCCGATTTCGGAGCGTCGTGGAGCCGTTTTGGGCTCTCTGCGTTCCCCGGAACTCTGCGGTTCCTTATTAAGTCAATTGCATTGACTTTATTTCTTGTTCAATATTCTATTGGTGTCAAGGGGAATTGCAGATGCATGACAGACGTCCGATAAGGGCCAAAAGCGGGACCAACCAAGAAGGCACCAGTTCGCATAACAGACGGGTGATGATTGATGCGTTGCGCGTCAACGGCGCGCTCTCACGGGCCGATCTTGCCCGTGCCACCAGACTGACGAAACAGACCGTATCCAACATCATCGATGAACTAGAGCGCGATGGGCTTGTGGCCGCGCATGAGGTGATCCGAAAGGGCAGGGGGCAGCCTTCGACCCCTTACAGTCTGGTTCCGGCAGGTGCATTCGCTATCGGCCTACAGATCGACCGGCACATCACCCGCGCGTTAGCGGTCGATCTCATGGGCACGATCCTTACCCGCGCCGAAGCGCCGCTGCCGGCGAACGGTCCACAGGGGGGCGTGAAGGTCATCCTGGATCTTGTCGAGGCCGTCAGACGAGAACTTGGTCAGATGTTCAGCCAGTCTGAGCGACGCTTGGTCGGCCTGGGCGCCGCGATGCCGGGACCCTTCGGCACAGAAAACACGACAGACGATCCCTGGATGATGTCGGCATGGCAGACATTTCCGCTGCTGGAAATGCTGGCTGCAGGCACCGGCCTTGAAGTAGGGTTGCAGAACGATGCGGCAGCCTGTGCGCAAGCGGAGCGCATGGTAGGAGCGGCCCACGGGCTCGACCACGCCGTTTGCCTTTATCTCGGCTATGGTATCGGTGCCGGTTTGATTCTCGGTGGTGAATTATACAGCGGCGCAAATGGCAATGCTGGGGAAATTGGTATGGCTCTGTTGTCTCCGGGCGGACGTGCTGCTCCCTTGGAACATCGAGCGTCGCTGGCCGCACTCTACCAGCATCTTGAAATCGATCCGGCCGACCCCAGGGTTTACGCCAAGGTCAACGAACTCGCATCGACGGATGATCCGAGGGTCCAGCTATGGCTTGATGAAGCGGTGATGGATCTTCGCTGGAGCGTCCATCTCATTGAAACAGTCTTCGACCCACAAACAGTGATCTTATGCGGTGGTGCGCCCGAAGCGCTTGCCTTTCGCTTGATGGCAGCGATGGAGCCGCTGGTTCCGTCGGTTGCGCAGCGCTCCGACCGCAGCGTGCCAAGGTTTCAGCTGGGAATGACAGATCCATGGGCGGTAGCACTGGGGGCGGCGGCAGAACCCATCAGTCGCGCTTTCGACCCTCGATTTTCAGCGATTCTCAAGCAGGCAATTTGAAGCTGGTTCATGTCCGTAAAGTGGTTGCAGAACTATCGCGACGGGCATTTGACGACGATTGCGCAGAAGACTTAATTCCAATGGGACGGTTTGTGGCGGTCGCAACTGGGCTGATTGTCGGCTTCTCTAATCGCACCGCCGTTCAGACATTGCAAAGTAAGCGGATTCTATGCGCTTTAGGCCTATGCGGTCGGCTCCGTCTCATTAATCCATTCACACAGGATGAGATTGCTGATCTGCAGGGCCGGGCATGTGCGCATTGGGAGACTGCCAGGTGAATGCAGAAGAACTACTGTTGTGCGGTCAAAACAGCCGTCTAATAATTCGAACAAGGCGTCCATTATGTTTCATGCGGCAACGGAAGACTGCCGCACGCTACTAATCCATAGAAATGAGACGCTCTTACCAGAGTAGGATCACTGCGCTGCCGACGGTTCGTCGGCTATAGGACGCATCGCTGCGGGTCAGACAGTCGTTGGCTGATCATCGCCGGGTATCTTCCCATCCGGTGTCAGTTCATCGACCGCCCGTGGCAAATCCTTGCTAAGACGTGCGAGGATTTCCTCTCGCGACAGACCGGTTTTTGCAGTCAATTCGTCTAGCACGTCCGGTCCAATCGCCTCTGCAAGTTCGTTGTCATCGATATCGTCATTTGTCCCAGGCTTTACCCAGGAATCAGCTTTTTGTCCGAAGCCGTTCTGTTGGAACGTTTTGAGTAGGTCGCTCAGGCCACCGCTCAAAATTCCCCCAGAGGTCAGGCCGCCGAGAATAGACCCGATTCCCCCCGTCTCATTACCTCCACCGAGCTTGCCAAGCAGATCGTCAAGGCTACTTGTCTGGCGCGATCCAGCGTCTTGACCTGTGTTTGCGCCTTCCGCCTGCGGCTTGTTCAATCCGCGCAGGAGGTCCGCGATCTTGTCCCTGTTCTGATAGCCAGCGACGGCAAGTACACCAAGCAATGCTTTCAGTTGACCACTTACCATGTTCTTCTCCTCCGTGGGCCTCGAAAACAACGTCGCGACGCGGCCCTGTTCGCTCGACTGAAACGGTTGGTTGGCCATGAAGTTCCGCCTCCACAGGTACAACGAACGCAGCGACCCCATGCGCGCCGCCTGCCGCACGGCGGGCCAACTTTGGCAACCTTTCTCTGTTCGGCAAACGGAAGGGATGTAACCCTTCTCACCAGTCGCCTACCGGGCAGCACCGTGCGCAAGAAGCACTTCGCTTTCCATGCGCAGATCAGGAGACTTACCTCAGGTCTCCGATAAGCGTAGGCACGAGTTCCGACACGGTGGGATGTATCGGTACCGACCATTGGAGAGCGGGGTAGGGGGTGCGGGCGTTCATTGCATCGATAATGCCATGGATGGCCTCGTCGCCCTCTATGCCAAGGATAGCCGCCCCGAGGATCTGTCGGGTTTCGGCATCCGCGATTAGCTTCATGAAGCCCTGTGTCTCGCCTTTCTCAACGGCTCGGCCGACACGGCTCATGGGCCGTGTCGATACGAGAATTTGGCGACCCGATGCTCTTGCCTGGCGCTCCGTCATGCCTACCCGTCCAAGCGGAGGATCGATGTAGAGAGCGTAGGCCAGAATGCGATCGCTGAGCTTTCGGTTGCACCCGTCAAGCAAGTTGGCGGCGACGATCTCGAAGTCGTTGTAGGACGTGTGGGTAAACGCGCCGCGGCCGTTGCAGTCCCCCAATGCCCATATGCCGCTGACATTCGTGGAGAGGCTGTTGTCTACGACAATAAAACCTTTGTCGTCGGTCTCGACACCAGCCTCTTCAAGACCCAGATCATCGGTATTGGGTCGTCTACCTGTAGCAATAAGGACGTGGCTTGCATTCATGGTCTCGCTGTTTGTCGTGACCGCGATGTCGTCCGCAGTTTTTCTGAACGATAGCCCGCTTACCCCCGTATGAACCGCGATCCCTTCTGCCTGTAGGATGTCAGCAATGGCGGAGGAGACATCGTCGTCTTCACGTGAGGCGAGGCGGGTGCCACGCTCTAAAATGGTTACGCTTGCGCCAAAACGGCGGTACATCTGCGCGAACTCCAGGCCGATGTAGCTTCCACCGATCACAACGAGATGACGCGGAACCTCCGCCAGCTGGATGATCGACGTACTTGTCAGGTATGACACGTCCGCAAGCCCAGGGTAGTCGGGAATAGACGGACGTGCACCAACGTTGATGAACACCTGCGGTGCTGTCAGGCGCATGCCATTGACCACAACCGTATTGGGATTTTCGAACTGTCCTTGTCCGTAGATCACCGACATGCTGTCGAGACTGTCAAACCAGGTAGCGAGGCCTTTGCGGGCATCGAGCGTGACCTTTTCAGCCCGGCCTCGCACGGTCTCCATGTCTATACCAATCTCGCCGGGGACAACGACCCCATATTCGCCAGCGCGCCGGGCGACGTGTGCAGCCCGTGCGCTGGCGACCAATGTCTTTGTTGGCATGCATCCGGCGTTGACGCAGGTGCCGCCAAGATATTTGCGCTCGATCAGCGCGACCTTGCGTCCAGCCGCCGCCATTCGCGCCGCCAGAAATGGACCGGCCTGTCCTGCACCGATGAAGATGGCGTCGAAGGAAGTCATGACACGGCCGCTACAATCAGCAGCGCTCCAACGACGGCGACAGCGTCTTCGATCAGGGCGGCGGGTAGGTCGCGCCCGAACGAGGTGGCAAGTCTGGCGCGGACGGCTGCTCCGCCGTAGGTACCGATGATCGCTCCGACGATCCCGGCGACCAAGCCGAAAGCGAGCAATCCAGCCGACGCACCGATGGCTGCGCCTGACAGAGCGCCTGATGCCAAGCGGGTTCCGAACTGGACCGGCACTTTGCGGGAGGGCGTGCCTGGGAGCTTGTCGGTGATCAATTCACCAAGTGCCAGAACGGTCAAAATCAAAGGTGTCCACTTGTAACCTATGAAGGCCAGAGGTGTCTGGGAAACATCGAGCCAGCCAAGGCTTGCCGCCCAAGCGATGGCAGCTGGAGCTGTCATCGCCCGTAGTCCGGCGATGACACCGATTAAAAGCGCGAGAAAAATCATCATGCCATTCCCCTTTTTTTGATCTGGCGTGGTGCCTGTCGCTACTGCGCCATCGCGTGCAGCAAATGAGAGTCCAGCCTTCGATGAAGTCAAGCAGGTCAGTGTCACAAGACCCCTGTCTGGGAATAGATTTCCGTATCGTCCAATTATGTGCGGACGACATCATCTGGTTCCCCGATGCGAGTCCCAGCGTGCGATCGCTGATAGCATCCTCCTCTGACGGCCTTTGACGAGATGACGTTACCTGACTGATTTTTGTTTGGCGAGTTAAGCGTCGTAAATCGATGCAAAGGGCGAAGCCTGCCGACAATTAGTCAGGCGGCGCAGTGCAGCATTCCGTAACGATCGCGGGCTGACCGTGTGCAGCCAAACGGAGGGCTGGCTGGTAGTCCGGAAATCAGGAGGCCATCTCTACGGTGTGAGGAGTACCGCGACGGTGTTGCCGACTATGATGGCGACGGACTTTTTGCCTTGCAGTAGCGCTGTAATGGTAGCGGTTACGCCGCCGTCGTTGCTCCGCATCGTAGCGCGGGGCTTCAATATTTCTTCTTGCGAACACTCTTGTTGCCACGTGCTCCGCTGATGACAGGTGTTCTCGCCAGATTTTCAGAGACAAGCCTGCGCCACCGATCAACGCGTTCGGCGGCCAAGGCTCCGCTTTTGACGGCCGTCTGAACTGCGCAGCCCGGCTCATGCGCATGGGTGCAATCACGAAATCGGCAATGTGGTGCAAGCTCAACGACGTCTGCAAAAAGTGTGTCGATACCGTCGGTGACATCACTGATGTAGAGTGTCCTGATCCCAGGGGTATCAATCACCCAGCCACCACCGGGAATGGCATGCAGGGATCGCGCGGTCGTGGTGTGACGGCCTTGCGCATCATATTCGCGAATAGGTCCGGTTTTCTGCTTTAAGTCAGACGCTGGGCCGATCAGCGTGTTCACCAGCGTCGATTTTCCTACCCCTGAGGATCCAACCAGAGCAATCGTTTGGCCAGCACCGCTCCAGGGACTTAAAAGAGACCTTGCATCGCCGGATCGACCATTTAGCGCAACGACAGGCAGATCACGCTGCAAAGCCTCTGCCTTGGTCTGAAACAGGCCGACATCGTCGGCGGTGTCAGCTTTTGTCAGCACGATTACCGGCTTACTCCCAGCCTGGTTGGCCATGATTATGTAACGTTCCAGCCGATCACTATTGAAATCGGCATTGCACGACGTCACAATCAGCAGCGTATCGACGTTGGCAGCAACGAGTTGTTGGCCACGTCCCACCTCTGTACGCCGCTGAAACACCGCTTTTCTATCAAGCCGACGGACAAACATTTCAGAGTAGGGATCGGCTAAAACCCAATCTCCGACCGCAAATTCCGCCGTATTGGCATTGGCCGGAAGCACCAGCTCGACAGGCCCCGCGGCACCGATCACGTCGATGCGCGCGCGGTGAACCGATGCGACGCGCCGAGGCAAGAGGCCAGCTTCACCAGGCTTGATCTGATCTGCGAAGAAGTCTGACCAACCAAGCGATACCAAGGCGGTGTGAAGATGGGATTCGGTCAAATTTCTTATCGCATTCGCTGTCGGAGTTTACAGAGGTTTGATGGTTTCCTGCCTAGGTGCGCTGCTGTTCTCGCCTAGGCAAAGAGGTTGCGTAAGCAGCAGCTTCGCCGGAATATGGGAATGGGTCTGACAACTGACGGTCGCCGTCGTAAACCTGGAAGGCGGGTCCGTCGATTTCGACGATTTTATATCCATTCACGTATTCAAACTTTGTCGTTTTCCAACCCATAGAATGGTCTCCAATATCGGTCCGATGTTCTTAAACTCTGAAGATGATGTTCGACCGTCATACCCATCAGCCCATGGGTGTATCAGGTGTTTGCACAAAAGACGAATTGATCAGCACCACGTTGCGCATCTTGCGAAATACACCCACACGTCGGCGCTGTTCGGGCGGGACCAAACTGCATTGGGCCAAGAAGCTTCCGCGACCGTGGTGGTGGCGAGCGGCGGCAGGACCGGTGGATCGTGGGTAATCCATATTTCGTTCAGCGCATTTCAGACAAGCAGCGCGATACGCGCATAGCTGAGTTGCACAGTAATTGTTTTCCAAATGGTCAAAAATCGGGCATAACGACTACAACCGATGCACATGGCGACCTCCTCCCAGGATCGCAGCGTCGGTTGTTCCCCTCTGGAGGTTTTGAACCTTCAAACTTATAGGCCGCGACTTTTGTCGACGGCCTTTTTTCTTTCTCATTCCTGTCGGACGACTGTGCGTCATTACTGGCGCCGCAAAGCCACCGTGTGCGACTGAACCAATGGTAGAGAAATGGGCTTAAATTTCTTCTGTAGATTGTTGATTGATGCGTCTTGACGCGCGCTGCCAGACAATGGACTTGTTACGAAACGACTGCGGAATATCCATGCCATTCTATCTTGTCACCCAGACCACTCTCATTGAAGCGGATGACCCACAATCTGCGGCGCAAAACGCAATCGATTTGATCCGTTCAGGCTCCGAAGTGTTGGTTGCTGTTAAACGCGACCATACAGACATCTCTCATGTGGTTGTGGGTGCTAAGACACTACCATCAATTGTATCCGAAGAAACGACAGTCGGTGAGCTATCTTTACCGGCAGAGCACGTCTCTGAGGTTATGTCACAACCTGGCAAGCTGACGTGGATGCACAAACTGGCCGATGCAATTTCGCTCAGAAGCTGGCGGCGTTGAACCAAATGCCATTCGGCCTCCTGATGGCAGGAAGATAATTTATCCGGAGCGCCGGTGGGACGGGCAATCAAATTGTCTTTTGTCATCTTCCGTATTGCAAAAACTCACAAACCGCCATCGGCGCGATTTATGGCGATTCCTGCGTCAGCTCACCGATCAGTAAGAAAAAGGTCGATGAGAACCTTTTTCCTATCCGACGTTCGAAGGCGCTTGGCGATCGGACCATGACCGGTATGGTTGAATTTCCAGCGCAGACGCAGACATTGATGGTTCCTTCATTCTGGCTGAATGCAGCCTGTTGTGGCAATCGCATCGATCCCATCTCGGTCTTCAGATCGCGAATGCATGAAACCCGGAGGCCTGAACTCTGGCTTCTAGAGCCTGAAACGGGACTACCGGGTAGAGAGGCCCGCTCAGCGTGATGCCGTCACGCGTAAGTCGTTGTCGCCCAGCCATGTTTCGCCAATGCCGATCTGCAAAATGCAAGCCTGGGCTGCAATCCAAGCCGTCATAACATTTAAGTATAATGCGATGACGCAATTTGATTTGATGTTATGCGCTCATAGTGATCATCTGCAGACGAACGCGGCGAAGATCGCAAGGGGACACATATGAAGTTATCTGATTCCGATAGAGCAGCAGGCCTGCTCTACCTTATTCTTGCCGTCTGTTTTGTCGTCCCGGCAATCGGGTATGGCTTTGGAAGCGTGCGCCGCCTAGGCGCGGGCGTATTTCCGCTGGTGGTAGGTCTGCTTCTCGCGCTTGTGGGCCTGCTACTCGTTATCAGGTCGCTAGTCGGCCACAAGGGGGCTGCGGTTGCAGAGATGAACCTGCGTACGCCAGCATATATTGTTGCAGCGTTGGTTTTTGCTGCCGCAACTTTACGGGTTGGAGGCATAGCGGTTGCTGTGCCAGGCGCCGTTTTGATTTCTAGCCGTGCCTCGCGTGATTTTCCCATATCGCACGCTCTTGGACTGGCTGCGCTTTTGACGGTGTTCGTCTGGCTTGTCTTTGTCGTTGGCTTCAGCGTGCGCCTCCCGTTTCTGGCAGGAGTTTTGTAATGGATTGGTTTGCAAACCTCGCGGGCGGTTTCGAGACAGCCGTAACGTTAAATAACATTATGTTATGCTTCATCGGTGTTTTGCTTGGGACCGCAATCGGTGTTCTTCCGGGTGTGGGACCGCTTGTCACAATAGCGATATTGCTCCCATTGACATATTCGTTGGAGCCAACGAGTGCCTTGATCATGCTCTCGGGCATATACTACGGTGCCCAATATGGTGGATCGACCACAGCGATCCTGGTGAACCTGCCAGGGGAATCTGGTTCCGTTGTTACCTGCATTGACGGCAATGCGATGGCCAGAAACGGCCGTGCAGGATCAGCGTTGGCGATAGCTGCGCTAGGATCGTTCTTTGCTGGCACCGTTGGCACACTTATGATTGCGGCGTTCTCGCCATATCTTTCAAAGATAGCACTATCCTTCGGGCCGGCAGACTACTTCTCGCTCATGGTTCTTGGTTTGGTCGCTGCAATCGTGCTTGCATCCGGTGGCCTGCTGAAGGCGTTCGGAATGATCCTTGTGGGAATTCTTCTGGGTTCGGTCGGTACCGATCTCACGACCGGCACGGCGCGTTACACTTTTGGTACTTTCGAGCTTCTTGACGGCTTGGAATTTACCGCGCTGGCGATGGGCCTGTTCGCGATCGGCGACATTATCGCCAATGCGAGCAAAACCCATGACCGCAGTATGGTGAAGGGCAAGGTCACAGATCTTTGGCCAAACAAGCAAGAATTTAAGGAAGCCTGGCCAGCTGTCCTGAGGGGCACGGCGCTGGGATCACTCCTTGGATTGCTCCCTGGCGGTGGTGCCACGCTGTCCTCATTTGCATCCTATTCGATTGAAAAGAAGCTTTCAAAACATCCGGAACGATTTGGCAAAGGGGCACCTGCCGGCGTTGCCGCGCCTGAGAGTGCCAACAATGCTGGCGCCCAGAGCGCGTTCATCCCAATGTTGACGTTAGGTTTGCCGTCGAACGGGGTCATGGCCATGATGATTGGCGCGATGATGATCCATAACATCGTTCCCGGTCCCGAGGTGATGACACGCAATGCAGATCTTTTTTGGGGTCTGGTCGCCTCAATGTGGATCGGCAACTTTCTGCTCGTCATTATCAATCTGCCACTGATCGGCATTTGGGTCCGCTTGCTTCGCCTGCCTTACAATATGCTCTTCCCGGCTATCCTGATATTTTCCTTGGTAGGCCTATACTCCATCGGAAATTCGTCTGCGCCGATCTTGATGGCGGCCGGTTTCGGCATCCTTGGTTATCTGTTCAACCGCTTGGGTTGTGAGCCTGCGCCCTTGTTGCTCGGATTCATTCTCGGCCCGATGATCGAAGTCTATATGCGCCGCGCGCTGCTGTTGTCCAAAGGAGACGTCAGTGTTTTTGTAACGCAACCGCTTTCGCTCGTTCTTTTGCTGACCGCGCTCGCACTCCTGATTTCCGTTCTTTCGCCCGTGGTGCGCAGGAAACGAGAAGAAGTCTTTGTTGAAGACTAAAGCCTGCCAAAAAATACAAAAAGGGAACTTTCAGAATGTACAAAATCTCACGCAGAACTTTTGCAGCTTTAACATTGGCATCGTTAATGCCAATGACGACAGGTGTGTTGGCGGATGAATTCCCGTCACGCGCCGTCACAATTATCGTTCCTTATGCGCCGGGTGGCCAGGGTGATATCACGGGCCGCCTGATTGCGGAGCACTTGTCGCCGCTGATCGGGCAGCCAGTGACCGTCGAGAATCGACCGGGCGCCAATGGCGTTATCGGGATCTCTGGGATAGCCAATGCCGAGGCCGACGGCCATACGATTGGTGTCGTTGTTGCGTCTCATGCGATGGCGAAGGCTCTGGTTCCCAACCTGCCCTACGACCCTGTAACGAGTTTCACACCCATAACCACGACTGCAAGAACAGACATCGTGATGGTTACCACGCCATCGATCGGTGTAAAAAATGTCGAGGAGTTTATTTCCTACGCAAAAGAACATGCCGGCGATGTCGCCTTCGATTCATCCGGTCAGGGCAGCAACACCCATCTGTTTGGAGAATGGTTTGCAGATGCGGCAGGCATCGAGATGATTCATGTGCCGTACCAGGGCTCTGGGGACGCAATGCCAGACCTGCTGTCAGGCGTTATTCAAGTTGGCTTCAAGTCGGTGCTGGCGGTCCGTGGATATATTGACAGCGGTCAGCTCGTAGCGATTGCCGCTGGGGGTCCTGAACGTACAGCCGTTTATCCTGACCTTCCTACCGCTGCCGAACAGGGTGTCACTGGCTATAGTGCCAATACATGGGGCATGGTTCTTGCTCCAGCCAACATTCCTGCGGAACGCGTCCAATACCTGAACTCAAAGATCGTGGAAGTTCTGAAAAAACCGGAGGTGGTTGAAAAGTTTTCTTCGATGGGAGCGACAGTCGTTGCCGATAGTCCTGAGGCGGCGAGATCCATGCTGCAAAGTGAGGAGAAGACCTATTCCGATCTTATCACCCGCCTTGGCATCAAGTTAGGCCAGTAAAAGATTTGCCCCTCGCGACATCGCGAGGGGCAACCATCGTGGGGTCTATAGAGGATGATATGGGAAACAGATCGCTAAATCCGCGCCAGCTGGAGGCATTCCGCGCTGTCATGGTATCTGGAAGCATTACCAAGGCAGGGCTTCTTCTTTCCATTTCGCAGCCTGCGGTGACACGGCTCATACGTGATCTTGAACTTGATCTTGAAATGCAACTGTTTTCACGCAGTGGTGCCACAGTCAGTCCTACTCCAGAGGCACGAGAGTTTTTCAACGAGGTGGAGCGGCATTTCATTTCGACTGAAAGATTGCGGGAGAGCGCCTCCAGCATTCGGGAGTTTGGAACAGGAAGGCTTAGAATTGCGGCAATACCTGCACTTTCCGGCCATTGCTTGCCGGATGCACTTGCTCGCTACGCCTCTGATTTCCCCAATACTATAGTATCTGTGCACAACGGCGCATCGGTTGATCTCATCGATCTTGTTGCGGCCAGCCACGTGGATGTCGCCATCATTGCGCGTCCTGCATCTCGTAACGACTGCTCATTCCGGCTCCTTCCGGAGGCAGAGGCTGTGTGCATACTTCCCCACACTCATCCACTTGCCGAAAAGAAGGTCATTAGTCCGTCAGACCTTGATAAACAGGACTATATCGCGTTGGGCCACGGTAGCCTGATGCGTATGGAGTTAGAGGCGCTATTGCGCGCGGCTGAGGCGCATCCACGCTTGCGCGTAGAAAGTCTGTTTTCAGGAACCGTTGTCCACTATGTCAATCGTGGACTGGGGCTGGCGATTGTTGATCCTCTGGTTGCTTCGATGGTCGATACATCGAGCACAGTGGTGCGCAAATTCTCTCCCAAAATTCGCTATCAACTGTCCGTTGTCTACGCGCCTGACATCGTCCGAAGCCCGATGCTGGAGCGTTTTGTGGAAGTGTTTACCGAAACCTATGAGCGATTGACACGATCACTTCAGGCGCATGTCGCATGACCTTGCTCTAAACTAAAACACCGAAAGGAACTGATATGAAGGACTTCGAGGACTTCCTCGTTGCGATGGATGCTGCCGTTGCGCGGGTCGCGCAGGAGGAGCCTGAGGAACACCGCAAACTTCGAACAGGCAAGCTTGAGGCGCGGCCCGGTGGTAAGGGAAGTTATTTCACGACACTCGACATCGCCCATGGAATGCTGCGAGATTTTACAATGTACATTGTGTATCCTGGCCTTGTTCTGCACCGCCAGCGGCAAGACCTGGATGCATCGCGAGCAATGATTGCAGAGATGTTCCCAACGGTCTTGAACTATCTCGGCTACAGTGGTTTTGGCGAACTGAAGGTGCTCGGGCATACACTGCTGCGCTTGGCTCCGACATTGAACAACGAGCAGTTTGATCAGGCGCTCACTCGGTTTCTCCGTTACACAAACCTGCTCTATGGCTGGGCATATCACTGGTTCCCCTGGAGCATCGGCGATGCGATGCGTTATGAAGAAGGGGGCGAAATCGAACTTCCACAAGTCGTTGACAGCCTCGAGCCGACAAGCACGCTCATAAAGTTGAGGTGGGACCCAATTGGTATTGAAGTCCAAGCATTTCTAGTCACTGACGGCAATGCGGAGTTGTGCAATGAGCTAATGGCCATCATGCCGTTTAAATGCCTTCAGACGCATGCGATGGTCGCTGGCGAGTCACTTATGGCTTACACACCTCTGGTATCAACCGCACCCACGCCTTTCAAAGAGGAAATACGTCTTGCCCCTCCGGGTCGCATAAGGTTCAACCCAAGGACAGGGCAGAAGCTGATTGTGCAATATGGGCGCACGACAGAAGATATCCTCGCTCCGGTTATCGGCTCCGTTCTGCCCGAAGATGTTTCGAAGCTCGCCGAGGTCGGCATAGCTGTATGGGAATCCACCTATCTCCACAAGGAGCCGGTCTGGTTGACCGTCGAGCGCTTGAGTTAGGCTTAAAATCCATATCGGCTCAGTATCCAGCCTGTTTATTGAGCCGATATTGTGAAACTACTTAGCCGGTCCTCCACTCCGGTTCGAGGGATGCGGCTGCTGCCCACGGAAGAGTAAGCGGGTTTTCGACACGAGGTTTCCAGATATATTGCAAACGCTTAATCGAGCAGTCTTGGAAACTCCATGGCCTAGAGTAGGTCCGGCCAATAAGACGGGCGTCGCTCCGGCGATGAATTGTTTACTGCAGCAACCGGACGAGCAGATATTGCGCGCGTTTAAATCTCATCAAGCGCGCTAGATGGCTTCATTCATCGCCGCCCGTAGGACGTCATTAATACGGTCCTGCCAGCCAGGGCCGTCTGCTTGGAAGTGCGCCAGTATATCGCTGTCGATTTTCAGCGACACTAACTCCTTGGCATTGCGGATAATTGGACGTTCAAAGACCGGCGCCGTGACTTTCTTGGCCGGTTTGAACAGCGCCTCGGCTGCGTCTTTAGGATTGGACGGTCGTCGTGGTGTCGTCGCCATTGTTATCTCCTTTCGTGCAAATCTGGTGTGCACGTTTTAATTCAGCTTGACCAGAGGGGGCGCAATCTCTGCCCGAGTTCTTTCTCGACAATTTTCAGCATGAGCAATGTTTCAAGGCATTGCAGAGTTGTCGTCATCTTTTGGAAGACCTAACCGCTTTGAACGCGCTATCTGCTCGGCAAAAATTCCATTCGAGTACAATAAGGCGCGCTGTCGTTTTCGCTAATAATTGACAGCGAACACGGCTATTAGACTTGAAAATTTTCAGGCACTTCAATGTGCGCCTTCGTACTCCAGAGATGCACCAATGAGTTCACGCGCATATTCATGCGTGGCACCGTTTCCAGCGATGGCTTGGCGCGGCAGGATTTCGGTAATTTCGCCCCGCAACATCACCGCAAAGCGGTCACACATATGATCAACCACAGCCAGATCATGGGTGACCATGATGTAGGTAAAACCACGCTCTTCGCGAAGACGCTGCAACAGGTTGAGAATTTCCGCCTGAAC
>NZ_JANUDV010000005.1:0-572146 GCF_024810055.1 Rhizobium sp. BIGb0125 | reverse complement strand
TGGCAAAAACCTGGTAACGCGGGGTGGAGCAGCCCGGTAGCTCGTCAGGCTCATAACCTGAAGGCCGCAGGTTCAAATCCTGCCCCCGCAACCAATAAAACAAGCCCGCAGCAAGCGGGCTTTTTTGTTGGTAACGCGTCGAGGAGTTAACGCCTCCTCAGGGGCCCGCAAGGAGGCACAGCCGACGCAACGGGACAGAAAAATCCCAAATCCTGCCCCGCAACCAAATCACCAAAACATCCCCCAAAAAATCAAAATCTAAAAACTAAAAGAAACCGCAGACCATTGCCGGCACCTACGCGCCCGCGAAAATAACCCTGCTCAAAGCACAACGACCAAGGCACACCAAAGCTGCCCAATGCGAAAGTCAAAGCCACGAAAAACCGCCGGCGACAAAACGCTCAATAACCAATGGTAGACGTCCCACCAGAAAATCAAGGCCACGCTCGCACAACATGCTCGCTCAGAAAATCCAAATAGGCGCGTACCCGGCCAGATAATGGTCTCGAACCACCATAGACACACCAGATAACCTCGACATCGCCTGGGTTATAATCGTCCAGAACAGACACAAGTCTGCCCGCTTCAATATCTTCCTCCACATGAAAACCGCCAACACGCCCCAAGCCTAAACCCTCAAGGCACAATCGCCGCATCGCCTTGACGAAATCATTGTAGGCACGCAGCGGAGACCGAACAACACGACGGCCGGCGCCAAAAAAGGCAGCACAACGTGCTGCACCACTTCTTATGATCGGCCCGGCGCGAAAGGCAGGGCGGAATAGAGCTGATCGATCGACTTGCTTGCACCTCAGAGGGCGACAATGACCGCAATGTAAGCGCCGCCTCTCAACCAGGTCGCAGAATAACTCTGCGCGCGCGGCCTCCGGAGGCGAACTGGAAGGCGCAAACCTACATCACGGGGCAAACCTCAATCACCTAAAAGCAAAAGTCGGACGGGCCACAGAGGCATAGGAACCGCTGCGCAACGAGCCAGCTCCTATGTCATAGTGGACGAACGAAACGCTCAGAGAGAGGCGTACAAATCGCGATGAAGCAAAAGCAGAAAACAGGCGGCCAGCGTATCAGAATAGGTCCCGGTTTAATCGGGTAAAAAAATACAGCCGGAATCTAAAAGGCCGGAGCCACCTGCTTTGAAAAAGCACCGTTTGAAGAAACTGGCAAGGAACGACACTTCAAAGAAGAAGTGTCGACTGGAGTGAATAGGGTGAGGCGAAAAAAGGCGTCGAGCAACACGAAGTCAAAGAAAAATCTCCAGCGAAAAGAGAATAGGCGAGGAGAATGCGGCAGCACTAGACGGCCGGATTTCACTTCTGCTCCCGACAAGCCCATTCAGGAAAAATGCCCCCAGCGCCGGCCAGAGAAAAGCCGCCGATGGATATCTCCAGCGGCGGCCCTCAGTTACTTGGTTCAAGAAGCATCTGTCAAAAGACGAGCCTTATTCCCACTCGATCGTGCCTGGTGGCTTCGAAGTCACATCATAAACAACGCGATTGATACCGCGTACTTCGTTGATGATGCGCGTTGCGGCGCGGCCGAGGAATTCCATATCGTAGTGATAGAAATCCGCTGTCATGCCGTCTACGGAGGTTACCGCACGCAGGGCGCAGACAAATTCGTATGTGCGGCCATCGCCCATGACGCCAACGGTTTGAACCGGCAGCAAAACGGCAAACGCCTGCCAGATAGCATCGTAAAGGCCAGCCTTGCGGATTTCATCCAAATAGATGGCATCAGCTTCGCGCAGGATTTCGAGCTTCTCGCGGGTAATACCGCCCGGGCAACGAATGGCAAGACCAGGGCCTGGGAAAGGATGGCGGCCGATAAAGCTGTCCGGCAAGCCAAGTTCACGGCCAAGCACGCGCACTTCGTCCTTGAACAGTTCGCGCAGCGGCTCAACCAACTGCATGTTCATACGCTCAGGCAGACCGCCGACATTGTGGTGCGACTTGATGGTCACGGACGGGCCGCCGGTAAAGGAGACGCTTTCGATAACGTCAGGGTAAAGAGTGCCCTGGCCGAGGAAATCGGCGCCGCCAAGTTTCTTGGCCTCGTCCTCAAAGGTCTCAATGAACAGGCGACCAATAATCTTGCGTTTTGTCTCAGGATCGCTGACGCCTTCGAGCTCGCCGATAAAGCGATCAACAGCGTCAACGTGAACGAGATGCAGGTTGTAGTGTTCCTTGAACATGGCAACCACATTGGCTGCCTCGTCCTTGCGCATCAGGCCATGATCCACGAGGATACAGGTGAGCTGGTCACCAACGGCTTCATGGATGAGCAGCGCTGCGACAGAGCTGTCTACGCCGCCAGAGAGGGCACAGATAACACGCTTGTCGCCAACCTGGTCACGGATAGCCTGAACAGCTTTGGCACGGTAAGCCGACATCGACCAATCGCCCTTGATGCCTGCAACCTTGTGAACAAAGTTGGAAATCAGTTTAGCGCCATCGGGCGTATGCACGACTTCCGGGTGGAACTGAACGGCGTAATATTTCTTCTTTTCGTTGGCGATGAATGCATACGGCGCATTAGCAGAAGTCGCTACCACCTCAAAACCGTCTGGCAGAGCCGTTACGCGATCACCATGGCTCATCCACACTTGGTGGCGGGAGCCAACAGACCAGACGCCGTCAAATAGCGCGCAGTCCTTGTCGATCTCGAGGAACGCACGACCGAACTCGCGGTGATGCCCGCTTTCGACTTTGCCGCCAAGCTGCATGCACATGGTCTGCTGACCATAGCAGATACCAAAAACTGGTACGCCGCTGTCGAACAGGACTGGTGCAGCGCGTGGGCTACCGTCTTCCAGTGTCGAGGCTGGGCTGCCGGAAAGGATAACCGCCTTGGGCTGCAGACGTTTGAAACCGTCCTCAGCTGATTGGAAGGGAACGATTTCGCAATACACGCCGGCTTCACGGACACGGCGCGCAATGAGCTGCGTGACCTGGCTACCGAAATCGATGATGAGAACGCTGTCGGGATGTGCTGTGTTTTCCATGGCGAGCCTTTAAAGAAATCCGGCAGATTAGGCAACTGTCAGATGACCCCAAACAGCAGAATTTCTGCGGTGAGGCAATGGTTCAAAGGGCAATCTGGCCATGTTCAACCGCAGATGTCAGCCGATCAATGGCCAGCGCCAGCTTCTCATCGATGATATCAAGATACTCCGTCCAGTCATTGACGTGGTGAAGCTCTGCCTTGCCATCGGAAATTCCTCGCAGGCCGACCATCGGAATGCCGAAATATTGGCAGGCGCGCAACACGGCAAAACTCTCCATCTCCACCATATCCGCGTCGATCGTATCATAGGCGGAACCGGACACGATGTTGCCTCCGGTCGATAGTCGAGCACCCTCAATTCCGGGAATGAAAAACGGTAGCTTTACTTCTGCTGGAAGGTCGAGAAATGGAGTGCGGCCCTTCTCAAAACCGAGGGGTGATGCGTCCATGTCGCGGTAGGAAATGGATGTTGCCTGATAAACACCTGTTTGCTCCAAACTGCGCGAGCCGGCAGAGCCAAGTGAAACAACAAGGTCAGGCAGCTCACCTTTGGTCTTGAGCAGAGACAGGGCGGCGGTCAGGGACACAGCAGCTTCGACCGGTCCAACGCCAATCATCAGTGGCGATATTCTTGCTTTGAGGTGTGGGCCGTACTCCGCTTCTGCTGCCATGGCAAAAAGGATTGATTTCCCGGTAATATCAAGAAGTTGAAAATCCATATGACTATACCTTTCGACGTGCTGAAAGGTCTTTTTTTAGCCGATGAATATGACGATGCCTAGCGCATGGTTTAGGCGCGGCGTATGACGGCGGCCTCATGCGATCCAAGTATATCGTTAACGAAAATTTATACGAGAAATAAAGTGAAAATATATATCATTATATTTTCAGTGCGTCACCTTGCGTGGTTTTAAGCAATATGGTGAGGCTTCAAGTGTTTTTCAGGCTAGACGCGCCGAATTTTTCTCAACAGGGCGAGACAGGTGTCCCGCCACGCAATAGGCTGTAAACTCGGAATTAAAGCTGCACCTTATCGAAAGCAGCAGCATCGATACCAAGGGCTTCAAGGTCGGACTGCGCTGGCTTGCGGTGAGCGCGAACAGCGGCAGAAACCGATGCAGCGGCACCAAAAATAGCGATCGTCTGGCCAATGAAATTACGCGAATTCTTTGCGATATTACGCATTTTACTCTCCGTTTCTTGTACGCCCTAATAATGGTGCTTGAAGAGACTGTTTACAACCGATGATATAGCAGGCAAGCCATGCAGAAATGTTTGATCTCGCGCAAAAGCTGATCGGGAAATTTGCACAGTCGCTAGAATTTGTTATGGATTGCATCTGTTTGATCAAGAATACGGGAAGCCGATGACAGCCACCATTTATGGCATCAAGAATTGCGACACGATGAAAAAGGCCCGCACGTGGCTGGAAGTGCACAACATCGATTATCGTTTTCACGACTACAAGGCGGAAGGCATTGACCGTGCGCACCTTGAAAACTGGTGTGACAAGGCGGAATGGGAAACGGTGCTAAATCGCGCCGGCACGACCTTCAGAAATCTGGACGATTCATCTAAGGCTGATTTGTCGAGAGGTAAGGCAGTTGCCCTCATGCTCGAACAACCCTCGATGATCAAACGTCCGGTGCTCGAAAAGGACGGAACCGTAACAGTCGGTTTTAAGCCTGAAATTTACGAGCGCCTGTTTTCCGCTTGAAGTGAGAAATAATGTCCAAGACCACGCGAGCGACGCAGGCTCTCAGCCAGAACAAGATCACGTTTTCGACCGTCAACTATGACTATGACCCCGGGGCGGATCGCATCGGTCTGCAGGCGGCAGAGGCGATCGGTGAGCCTCCGCATCGCGTTCTCAAGACATTGATGGCTGAATTGGACGGCAAACCTGTATGCGTCGTAGTTCCGTCAGATAAGGAAGTCAGCATGAAAAAGCTGGCATTGGCCTTTGGTGGCAAGTCGGCCCAGATGATGAAGCCTGCGGAAGCGGAGCGCATCACCGGTTACCACGTCGGGGGTATCAGCCCGTTTGGACAGAAAAAGAAAGTGCCAACAGCAGTTGAGCAGCAGGCGATGACTGAGGCGTATGTCTACATCAATGGTGGTCAGCGTGGCCTTCAGGTGCGCCTGTCGCCACAAGATGCTGTCACAACACTCAATGCCATTGTCGCCCCGATTGTCGCGGAATAGTTATTCTCAAGACAGGGTGGTGTTGCGGGTCGACGGAGAGAGGTGATTGTTCACCGCCTGAAATTTATCACGTTCATGGTTCCCAAGTCGGGCCGCAGGCTCTAAGAATCCAGCCCTGCGTTCCGTTCTGGTAACAAAGTTCGAGGTAAATCATGACACTCTCATCTTCGTCATCCATTGATCCTGTCAAACTTGAAAAGCTGGCCGAAGTGGCCGTCAAGGTGGGTCTGCAATTGCAGAAGGATCAGGATCTGGTCATCACGGCGCCGCTCGCTGCCCTGCCTCTGGTTAGGTTTTTGACCAAGCACGCCTATCTGGCTGGCAGCGGATTGGTGACGACATTCTATTCGGATGAGGAAACCACGCTGGCGCGCTATCGCCATGCCAGCGATGGCAATTTCGACAGAGCGTCCGGCTGGCTGTACGAAGGCATGGCAAAAGCCTATGCAAACGGCGCTGCACGCCTGGCTATTTCCGGCGACAATCCAATGCTGCTGTCGGCGGAAGATCCGGCAAAAGTTGCTCGCGCCAACAAGGCCAACTCCATGGCTTACAAACCTGCTTTGGAGAAGATTTCCAACTTTGATATCAACTGGAACATCATTTCCTACCCCAACCCTTCCTGGGCCAAGTTGGTATTTCCCGATGTGCCGGAAGACGAGGCGGTCAAGAAACTGGCCGATGCGATATTTGCGGCCTCGCGTGTTGACGTGGCTGATCCAGTCGCTGCGTGGGTTCAGCACAATGCCAACCTTGCCAAGCGTTCAAAGTGGCTGAATGGCGAACGTTTCGCCAGCCTGCACTTTACCGGCCCCGGTACGGATGTGACGATCGGCCTTGCTGATGGCCATGAATGGCACGGCGGTGCATCGACGGCAAAAAATGGCGTGACCTGCAATCCGAATATTCCGACCGAAGAAGTGTTCACCACACCGCATGCGCTGCGGGTCGATGGTTATGTCTCGAGTACCAAACCTTTGTCGCATCAGGGCACCTTGATCGACAACATCCAGGTAAAGTTTGAGGCTGGCCGTATCGTAGAGGCCAAGGCAAGCAAGGGTGAAGAGGTCCTGAACAAGGTACTGGATACCGACGAAGGCGCTCGCCGGTTGGGCGAGGTGGCGCTGGTGCCACATTCCTCACCCATCTCAGCCAGCGGCATTCTGTTCTACAACACGCTGTTTGATGAAAATGCATCCTGCCACATTGCCCTTGGCCAGTGCTATTCCAAGTGCTTCCTTGATGGTGCCTCGCTCAGTAAGGAGCAGATCAAGGCACAGGGCGGCAATTCCAGCCTTATTCACATCGACTGGATGATCGGTTCCGACAAGGTCGATATCGATGGTGTTCGCGCAGACGGTACGAAGGTGCCCGTCATGCGCAAGGGCGAATGGGCCTGATCTTTATCGGGGCATCTGGCTGCGCTGACTTAACCAGACGCTGCCCAGCACCATGATAAAGCCGACAATTTGGACTGGCGCTAGGCTTTGGCCAAGCGCCAGCCAGCCGAGCAATGTTGCGACCAGTGGGCTAAGAAAGCCAAGAGAAGCAGCGGCTGACGGTTCAATACGGGAAAGCCCGCGGAACCAGAGCAGATAAGTGAATGCTGCACCTATCAGGCCGAGATAGGCAATACCCAGAATATTTGCGGTGCTGGGCATCGGCAGGGCTGGCTCCAGCAGGAGCGCCACTGGTACAAGCAAAATTCCGCCGGCCGTCAATTGCCACGCTGTAAAGGTTAGACTGGAAACTGCCGGTTGCCAGCGACGCGTTAGAACCGTGCCAAACGCCATCGACACTGCGCCCAAGAGACCCGCAGCGACACCGATGGGATCAGGTGCAGCCTGCGGTGTCAGAACCAGCAGTGCCACGCCCGCTATGCCGATCAGGCCAGCAACACTCGCAAGAAAACGGATTGGCGTGCCAAGGAAGGCGCGTGAAAGGGCAATCACGATCAAAGGCTGAACTGCGCCAACTGTAGCGGCGACACCGCCGGGCAATCGATATGCTGAAACAAACAGCATGGCCCAGAAGAACGAGAAGTTGAGGCTTCCGAGAAGGAAGCTGCGCCCCCACCAGATACCGTTGGGCAGTTTTCTCACCAGCAACAATAAAAGCAGGCCGGCGGGGAGGGCACGTAGCATAGCAACAGTTAATGGGTAGCCGTGCGGCAAGAACGACGTGGTGACGAAATAGGTGCTGCCCCAGATCGCTGGGGCAATGGCTGTCGCTGCAACATCGGTTGTGTATCGGAAATTTCGCATCATAAAACAATCTCTACATCAAGATAAATTAGAATTCATGTATTTTGTCTTGATGTCAAGATAATATTGGCGGCCAGTCAGTTTGGAGTTTGGAGGCTGTATGCTGGCCAAATGCGAACGCCTGAACGCGTTCGCAGAGCGCTGGCAGTGTAGCGGCTGAATTGACCTGAGCCACCTTCTGAGAAATCTGTATCTCTGCTGCATTCAGTCAGTTGCATTTAGCGTTGTCGAGGTAAGGTGGCCGAGGAAGAAAACGGATTGTGTCGTCCTGATCGTCGATTTGCTGGATCGGCGATATGACCGTGCGCTTGAACACGACAAGAACCTGCAACGGTCGTCCTGTGAGTTCGAGCAAGGCTAGACAATCTGTCACTGGTTTTGCCGTCGATAGTGCATTGCGATTCCTGCTATTCGGCAATTCTCTGCATAACTTTTTCCTAAATTAGGCTACGATTTGGCGAATTATGCCGTAACGTGACCTTGCGCATATCAACGAACTCTTGTACGCAATAATCCGTAAACCTGTAGTACAGGTTGGAGGGGAAATGTTTACAGAGGTTTCGCAGGACCTTGGCCTTGTCAGTGGTGCCATCAGCGCCATCACCCGCCATATCAGAGAAAATGAATTGGCTCCGGGTGAAAAATTGCCAAGCGAAATGATGCTGTCGCAGCAGCTTGGTGTGTCGCGCACCGTTGTGCGTGAGGCATTCCGGTCGCTCTCCGCCATGCGGCTGATTGATATGAGTCCCGGCAAGCGTGCAACAGTTGCCACGCTTGATCATGGTGCAATGTCGCTGATGTTCGAACATGGCATTCATACCGAACAGATCACTATTCAGCAGATCTACGATGTTCGTCGTACCATCGAGGTGCGGACGGTTACGCTGGCTGCGCTGCGTCGCACCGACAGCGAGGCGCTGGACATTCTGCACCATGCCAACCAGATGGAAGTGGATTTTGGCCACAATGAAAAGGTCATGGAACACGACCTCGCCTTCCATCTTGCCGTTGCAAAAGCCTCTAAAAATCCGGTGTTTGAGCTCATTCTTGGTGCGTTCCAGAATGTCACGCGCCAGACATGGCCGATTGGCTGGAAAAGCCGCACATCGGACGAGCAACGCCATGCGGCAGGCCAACTTCACATTGCCATCGGGCAGGCCATTGCCGCGGGTGATCCGCAAATCGCCGCGACGTTGATGGCGAAACATTTCGACGAGAGCGTGCACGCGCTCATCGCAGCAGGAATAGCATAATCTGTCTTATTCGGTTCAGGGGCAGCTGATTTTTTCCTGAACCGCTTTCCAGGAGGAAATCCATGAAAATTACGAAACTTGAAACCGTCCGCGTCGCGGAACGGGCAAACCTTCTATGGGTATTGGTTCACACGGACGAAGGCATAACCGGTCTGGGTGAAACCTTCTACGGCGCTGAGACCGTTGAAGCCTATGTGCATGAATATATTGCACCACGAGTGATTGGGCGTAACCCTCTGGAGATCGACCTGTTGGCGCAGGATCTGGTGGGTTACCTCGGTTTCCGGTCTTCCGGTGCCGAAGTACGCGGAAACTCGGCTTTTGACATCGCGCTTTGGGATATATTCGGCAAGGTAACGAACCAGCCGATTGCTCAGCTCCTTGGCGGTTTCAGCCGCAAAGAAATCCGCACCTACAACACCTGCGCAGGCACGGAATATATCAAAAAGGCGACCGGTCAGCAGACCGGTAATTACGGCCTGTCCGGCGGCAAGGAATATGACGATCTCAACGGCTTCCTGCACAATGCCGATGAGCTTGCGCATTCACTGCTGGAAGAAGGCATCACAGCCATGAAAATCTGGCCGTTTGACGCGGCCGCCGAAAAGACCCGTGGTCAGTATATCTCGATGCCGGATCTGAAAAGCGCACTGGTACCGTTTGAGAAAATCCGCAAGGCCGTTGGCGACAAAATGGACATCATGGTGGAGTTCCACTCCATGTGGCAACTTCTGCCCGCCATGCAGATTGCCAAGGCACTGGAGCCCTACAACACCTTCTGGCACGAAGACCCGATCAAAATGGACAGCCTGTCCAGCCTCGCACGTTACGCTGCCGTATCGCCAGCACCAATTTCGGCGTCTGAAACGCTCGGCTCTCGTTGGGCGTTCCGTGACCTGCTGGAAACCGGTGCCGCTGGCGTGATGATGCTGGATATCAGCTGGTGCGGTGGTATTTCAGAAGCCCGCAAGATCGCTTCCATGGCTGAAGCCTGGCATCTGCCGGTCGCGCCGCATGATTGCACCGGTCCGGTTGTGCTGTGCGCTTCTACCCACCTCTCGCTCAACGCGCCAAACGCATTGGTTCAGGAAAGTGTCCGTGCCTTCTACAAGACTTGGTACCGCGATCTGGTGACGGCGTTGCCTGAAGTGAAAAACGGCATGATCACTGTGCCACCCGGTGCCGGCCTCGGCATGGAACTGCACCCGGATCTCGAAAAGGCCTTCACCGTCAGCCGTCGTTTCTCGGATGCCAATTCGATCTAAACCGATCATTCATCGCGCAAAGTTGCCAGCCAGCTTTGCGCGATGACCTTTAGAACAGGCTGCCCTGATCCGTCGGAGTGGATAATGCTGGCTTTGCCGTCTTCTTTTTAGGCGCCGACCTCTCCGTTGGAGATGCAGCCCCGGTCTCATCCGTGGTAACGGCTGACACACGACCATCGGCAAATTCCATTGACACAAACATGCCGCTGCTTACGGCTTCGGCGCGCGTTAATGTACGGTTTTCCACATCGCGGATGACAGCATAACCGCGTTTCAGAACATTTTTATAAGACAGAGATTGTAGAATACGCTCATGTGCCGCCAGTCCTGAGCGGTTCTGTGCCATGCGGTGCAGAACCGCTGTATCGGCGCGCCGCGAAATACCCGTAACCCGTTCTTTTTGGCGTTCAACTTGCCCCAGCAGCCGCACAGGCAAGGTGCGTAGGGCGGAATCAAACGACGATACGCGAGCGGTAGCCTGCAACAGCCGACGTTCAACAATCCGATCAGCCCGCTGCATACGCTCAGTAAGCGCCTGACGCTGCACTTGCAGGCGGTGAACCAGCATGTCCAACCGCAGGCCCGAGGCGATGCGTTCAAAGGCGCGTCGCTTGTTCAGCGTATTCAACTCAAGCCCGCGACCAAGTCCACTGGCAGCCTCGTCAAAACGACGACGGGGCAGGGCCAGAAGCTGGTCTAGCGAAGGCAATGCACGAACCAGCGCCCGCAGACCCTGGCGACGATTGTCCATTTGCCGTGTCGTTGAACCAGCAAGTCGTGCAGCAAGTCCAGCAAGCTGCGCTTGCAAATCTGCACGAACAGGAACCGCCATTTCGGCAGCACCGGTTGGTGTTGGTGCACGCACATCGGCTGCGTGGTCTATTAGCGTCCAGTCGGTTTCGTGGCCAACGGCAGATATCAGCGGAATATCGCTGTCAGCGGCTGCACGAACCACAATTTCGTCGTTGAAGCTCCATAGGTCTTCAAGGCTGCCGCCGCCGCGCGCAACGATCAGGACATCCGGTCTGGCAATAGCGCTGCCGGGGGCGATCGCATTAAAGCCCCTGATGGCATTTGCAATTTCCTCTCCCGAACCGTCACCTTGCACTTTCACCGGCCATACAATGACGTGAACCGGAAAACGATCGGCAATACGGTGAAGGATGTCGCGAATAACTGCTCCGGTGGGCGAAGTTACGACGCCTATAACCCTGGGCATGAACGGCAGCAGTTGTTTTCGCCCCTGATCAAACAGCCCTTCGGCAGCAAGCCGGCGGCGACGTTCTTCTAGAAGCGCCATCAACGCACCGGCGCCGGCCGGTTCCAGGTTTTCGATAACGATCTGGTACTTGGACGAGCCAGGGAATGTGGTGATCTTGCCCGTGGCAATCACTTCCATGCCTTCTTCCGGCCGGAACTTCAGCTTGCTGAAACTGCCTTTCCAGATCACTGCATCGATCCGCGCCTTGTCGTCCTTCAAGGAGAAGTACGCATGGCCCGAAGAATGTGGCCCACGATAACCGGAAATCTCACCGCGCACCCGCACATGATCAAACGCCGTCTCAACCGTCCGCTTGATGGAACCGGATAGTTCCGAAACGGAAAACTCGGTGAGATTGCTGCCAGAATCGCTCTCGAAAAAATTGCTCATTCCCGTTTCTAGCCAATGATGACCGGTTTGTGAACGTTTATGGAGAGATTGTAACGTGACGATTAATGACGGTGAAACCATAACCCTACAAAGGGCTGAAACCTGCTTGCTTCCATGACCTATCGCAATGTTTCTTTAGGATATGCGGGCCATTTTGAGGTCAGTTAAAGTCGCACAGGAGGCGGACAAATGATCTTCTTAACCGCCATGGTTTTGGGCATGACAGCCGTTATGCTTCGCTCGGCATTTTGCATCATCCTCATCTGTTTGATGATCGGTGGCACCTTCGCAGCTGCAGCTTTTGTCTCAGCCGGTCCTGTCGCCTTCTTGCCGTTGGTGATCGCTGTTGCCGGATACAATACCGGTATCATCAGCCTGCTTTGCGGCATGCTGCTGGTTCACAGACTGCGCGCCGCCTAACACTCAAGTCATCACCCAACAGGTCCGCCTCAGGGGCGAACCGTGTAAAGCTGCAGGCTGGACATTTCATCCTTGGGCAGAGCCTCCAGATAATCCGGGACAACACCACGCGCCAGCGACGCGTACAGCCCATCCGGTGCCGCTTCGACAAGATTTTTCGTGCCGATATCACTGGGGCAGAAGGCAAGAATGCCAACATCTGCACCACGCAGGAAAGCCTCTGCTTCCGTGGGCGATGACAGGCCGATATGGATTTCTGCCAGCATGCCACCCTGATTGCGGTGATAAGGTGCGCTGAGCACCCTGTGATCGGTAAATCGAAGGATAGGTGCGCCGCTATCGACAGGGGCCGCGACAACGGTAGCTGGCAGGTGTGCCAATTGCGCGAAATCGCCTCTGCTCACGCAGGCTGTGTTACCTCCGACGGCAGCAACTGTGCGACCGCTAATCATATTCCACCCGGTAATCGACCAAGAGGCCGCCAGAGCCCAGATCAGCGGCGTGGAAATGGCAAACAGCAGAAGATAGCCGAAGCTTGCACCAGAAGACCGTTTTTGCATTGCTGCTTCGCGCAGGTTCGCAATCGTAACCGCGAGAACGGGAATGGAAATCAGATTTGCGAAAACTGCGACGCGAAGCTGGATCAATGAAATTACCCAGCAGATCAGGATCAGAAGAAACAGCACGGCGTGAGGAAGGGCCTTGTGACCGCTGGTAATTCGGTAAAGGCAGAGCCCCATAGCCAGCAAGCCCGGCGCATAAAATGCACCAAGTCCCTCCGGCTCGATCCGTGCCTGCGCAACGAAACTGCGCGCCTCACCCACATTGTTGAGCCATAATTTGACCAGCAGCGGATCGAGGTTTGCAAGTGGGCTTTGCAGGCACTGTGGTGCCAGCACCGATGCTGTGCTGAGAATGGCAACGCCATTGATCGCCAGAAGTGCGAAGCGTTTTGTCCTGGAAAGAGTTGAGGCGGCGCTGGCGGAAAGGAAAAGTAGCGTTCCACCGATTGCGGACAGCCCGTAAAAGCCGAGAGAAAGGCTGTCGCAGGTTACCAGTGAATAGGATGACGATGGAACGGTTAGAAAGAACAGGGCTGATATCGTGAGCGTCAGAGAAAGGCCGAACGCCTTGGCACCAGCGCGGAATGCTTCACCAATGATGGCCCACGACAAGGCGACCGCAAGAGCCGTTGCTGCAATCAGCGGCGTTGTTTCTGCACCAATTGCAATGGCAAAGGCGGCACAAGC
Organism: Rhizobium sp. BIGb0125; assembly: GCF_024810055.1. NCBI lineage: Bacteria > Pseudomonadati > Pseudomonadota > Alphaproteobacteria > Hyphomicrobiales > Rhizobiaceae > Rhizobium > Rhizobium sp. BIGb0125. The sequence goes on along the minus strand of NZ_JANUDV010000005.1, from coordinate 558,814 downwards.
ACCGGCCACCGCGTAGTTTGAGGCTCGAAGTTTGGGGTCAAGAAGCATGGCGACAATCACCATCATCAGCACAAGCTGCACATTGTGATGGTCAATCGCACCGGGATAGAAGCGACTGCTGCCGAAGGCGAGCAGGGCGGCCATCAGCAGGCTGATATGCATGGTGGCTTCTCCACCCATGCGACGACCGGCAAGAGCCGTTGCTGCAAAAAGCGGAAACAGCAGCGAAAGTGGCCAGACAGCAAGTGCGACCCTCTCCGCACCTTCAGGCGATAGGAACAGGCCAAAAAAGCTGATCAAGGCGGCGATGGGCACATCGATGACGCGCGACCAGTGCATCAGCGTTCCGCCGGTAAGGCCAAGCCTATATTGCATCAGGTCAAACCATCCCTGACCGGCAAGCAGGTCGCGTACTTCCACCAGACGCATTGTGTCGTCATTATCGAGGCCGACATAATCCGTTGCCGTGAACAGGTTACCGAAGAAAATAATACCGGCCGTGATCAGGAAATAGGCCAGCACAATAAGCCAGAAACGCCCATTGGAGAGAGTGCTGCCGTTTGCCTCTGTCAGGTTGGACCTGCATGTTTCCCTCGAAAGTCCCGGCAGGGTCTCGTCTGTCATGCTGTTATTTTCCGTATGTGTTTACTAGTCTCTTCAACCTAGATTTAACCTTCTCAAGAAATAGTAAAACGGGCTGGTTCTTGTTCTCCGGCTGAAGATTTTCTGTTGTATTGAGTAGAAATCATGACCTTTGCGCCCAGCAGCGATGTAACCGTGGCCGTGTTATTGCCGTGCTATAATGAAGCGGCAACAATTGCCGGTGTCGTGAGAGGTTTTCGCGAGGCTCTGCCAAGTGCCCGCATCGTGGTCTACGACAACAACTCCACTGATGGGACGGCCCTGCAGGCTATGTTGGCGGGTGCGGAAGTTCTGCGTGAGCGCCGTCAGGGCAAAGGTCACGTTGTGCGCCGCATGTTCGCAGACATCGAAGCCGATATCTACGTTATGGCGGATGGAGACGGCACTTATTCTCCAGCAGATGCCGAAGAACTGATCCGCACATTGCTGACAGAACGCGCCGATATGGTCGTCGGTACACGACGTGGCGTCAAGGCCGATGCCGGGCGACAGGGCCACGCTGCCGGAAATCGTATGTTCAATATCCTGTATCGCAGTATTTTTGGCACCGATTTTACCGATATTTTCTCCGGCTACCGGGCGTTTTCTCGACGTTTCGTAAAAAGCTTTCCGGCAGTGTCGGCAGGTTTCGAAATTGAAACCGAAATGTCGGTGCATGCGTCGCGTCTCAAGTTACCGGTATGTGAGCTGGAGCTGGATTACGGTCGCCGCCCGGAAGGATCGCACTCCAAACTTTCCACCTACAAGGACGGTCTGCGCATTCTGTGGATGTTCGCCATGCTGATGAAGGAGACGCGGCCTTTCGCATTCTTCTCGATTATAAGCGCTGTAACGCTGTCGATCAGCATGGCCTTTATGACGCCGGTTCTGGCGGAGTATTTCGCCACAGGTCTGGTCTCGAAAATGCCGACCTGGGTTCTATCCATGGCTCTGCTGATGATTTCGTTCCTGATCTTTACAGCCGGTCTGGTTCTCGATTCCGTTGCGCGCTCGCGTAATGAACAGCTGCGCATCCATTATCTGACTCAGAAACAAATATCGCCCAAAGCCCTTGCCGAAACACCTGTCCCGCGCCAGAACGGCAACGACAAGGATGTGAGGGTGGCGTGAAAAAACTTTTCTGGTTTGTGATAGCGGGCGGCTCGGGTTTTGCCGTGGATGCCGGCGTAACGCTGTTGCTGATAGCCTATACGCCAATTGGTCCCTTCATCGCCCGTATTTTTGCGATTGCCACCGCCATGCTGTTCACTTGGCTTGTCAATCGCCATGTCACCTTTGGCAAGTCGGATCGCCGTGTTTTGCATGAGGGCTTTTTATATGCCTTTGTTGGCATCGTCGCGGCCCTCATCAATTACGGCATTTACGCTCTTCTTTTGCTGCGCAATCCCGACCTGCAACCGTTCATCGCGCTATTTCTGTCATCGCTGTCGGCAATGGCATTCAGCTACTTCGGTTACTCAAGGTTCGTCTTTCGCCGTCGCGAAGGTGGCTGATAGTGTTCGAGGAACAGGAAACGGTTTACACCGTTTCCCAACCATCCTTGTCAGCCGCGCGATAAATCGCATCGATAAAACGCTGGCTGTTTTTAGAGCTTTCGAGTGACACGACGTCGGCATCGCCACCCTTTGCTGCGGCCGCAAAGGCTTCAATTTCGCATCGGTACTGGCGGCTGTCCTGAAAACGGAAGATCTGTGACAGGCCGTGGCTCTGGTTGGTCAACTCGACCTCTTCGGCGCCGTAGCGGTCGGCATTGAAGGGTGATTTTACTTCGATGAAACCTTCGGTGCCGTGGAACACCATGACCTGTCGGTTGGCCATCTGCGTCGAGACATAAAAGCTCAGTTCAAAATCACCGAAGTCAGCTTTGACGCTGGAATAGATATCGGTTCCGAAAACCGGGTCACGCTCCACCACGGCCTGCACCCTCTTAGGCTCCTTGCCGGTTGTGAAACGGGTGGTGATGGTGGGGTATACGCCGATATCGGGAAGGGCGCCGCCACCAAGTTCCGGAATATTGCGCATATTGCCTGGATCGCGATTGAAATAGCTAAATGCGCCCTGCACATGTTTCAGCGTGCCAATCGCGCCAGAGGAGAGCAGTTCGCGCACTTTCAGCCACACAGGAGCGTAGGTCACCATATAGGCTTCCGACACCAATACCTTGTTGCGATCACGCGCGGCAATCAGGTTATCGACGTCAGCGGCCTTCAGGGCAATCGGCTTTTCGCACAATACATGTTTGCCAGCGTCAGCGGCCTTGATCGTCCATTCAACATGCTGGGAAGTGGGCAAAGGAATGTAGACGGCATCGATGACGTCGGAGGCCAACATTTCCTCGTAGGAACCAAAGGCGTGTGGCACCGAAAAGCGGTTTGCCAATTGACGTGCTTTGGCAAGATCGCGGCTGGCAATCGCTGTGACAACGGAATTTTCTGCATCCTGAATGGCAGGAATAACCAGATCCCGGCCGATTTTCGCTGTCGACAGAATTCCAAAACGTAGCATGCTCATCTCCCTACAATGTGGACCGCACCTTAGCATGCGGTGATAGACAAGCAACCGAAGACGAAAGACCGGATATGTTGATCGCATTGATGGCTGGATATGTCCTGCATTTGGCGTGTAGCTGCCTTTTTACTTTTGTTGAAATGCGAAAAATTGTATCCATTGAAAACTGGAGATACAGAAAATGTCCGATGAGAAAACAGCGCTTTTGGTGATCGATGTGCAGGAATCGTTCCGGCACACACCGTATTTCGAGGAAAGCGGTCTGAATACCTATCTTTCGGCACAGCAGAAGCTGATCGATGGTGCAGACACTGCTGGTATTCCGGTCGTCCAGATTTTTCACGTTGATGGTGACCACGCATTTTCCGAAGAAAACGGATTTGTCCGCACGCTTGATGGCATTCAGATCAACCCCGCCGTGACTTTTCGCAAAAACCGCCATTCGGCATTTGTCGGCACGCAGCTTGACGCTTGGCTGAAAGAAAATCGCATCACGCGATTGATCGTTTCGGGTATTCGCACTGAGCAATGCTGCGAAACGACAACCCGCCATGGCTCCGATATTGGTTACAGCGTGGACTACGTAACCGAGGCGACGCTAACCTTCCCGATGACACATGCTTCCGGTGAAGTTTTTTCGCCCGAGCAGATTGCCAAACGCACCGAGTTGGTCCTCGCCGGACGTTTTGCGCGTATCGCCACGGTCGATGACGCTTTGGCAGGAACGAAAGCAACAGCATGATGAACACAAGCGGCGGCGCTCCAAAAACAATTATTTCTGTCTTTGTGGTTCTGCCGCCGCAAACTCTGCTGCTGGACGTCGCTGGCCCACTGGAGGTGCTGCGTTATGCCAATCAACAGCAAAACGACATTCATTTTGATTGCCACTTCATCGCGTCAGGCGAAACACAGTCCACCACCATTGGCCTGACCTTGGCGGGGCTTGAGACTCTGCCAAACGAGCTGCCTGATAATACCATGGTGCTGATTTCAGGCAGTTCTTCTGTCACGCCGCCCGGTGCCGGTTCAGACAGTGATATCAGCCGGGAAAGGCGTGCTTTGGCCGATTGGCTGCGCAGCACCGTCAGAGACGATACCGTCATTATTTCCATCTGCTCCGGTGCATTGATCGCAGCGCAAGCTGGACTGTTCGACAGACACCAATGCACCACCCATGCCGACTGTATAAATGATCTGCGCCGTATAGCACCTCTGGCGCAGGTATTGGAAAACCGGTTGTTTGTCGAGGATGGCAAACGTTTCTCAAGTGCGGGAATTTCGACCGGCATTGATCTGCTGCTGCATATCGTGTCGGGTCTGACGACACCCATTGTCGCGGCGCGCATCGCGCAAACCATGGTCGTCTATCTCCGACGCAGTGGCCATGATCCGCAGATTTCGCCATGGCTGAGCGGTCGCAACCATATTCATCCGTCAATCCATAAGGCGCAGGATGCCATTATGGCTGCTCCCGCTGAAGAGTGGTCTTTACCGCAACTGGCGGGACGTTCTGGTCTCAGCCAGCGGCATCTCTCGCGGCTGTTTCGCGAACATACCGGCATGAGCGTGGTGGACTATGTCAACCTGATGCGGGTAAATCTGGCGCGCGATCTGATCAGCAATTCGCGACTGGACATGGAGAGCGTGGCGGAACGCTCCGGTTTTGCCTCGACACGTCATCTTCGCCGTGTGTGGTCTGAACATAATTCCCACTCACCCAGTCATTACCGTTCGCATCTGTCGTGAGATGTGACCGCCGCGATTCATCACGCGGGCAGGCAGTATCCCATCAGGGAAATTCAATGGTTATGTCTCCGCAGGATTGCTAGTTTGGCAAAAGCAGTTTTGAAAAGGAGTATTTGACGTGGAAAAACGCGCCCTTGGCCGCACCGGCCTATCCATCGCACCCATTGTTTTCGGTGGTAACGTGTTTGGCTGGACTGCCGACGAAAAGACCTCTTTCCAGCTTCTGGATGCTTTTTTTGACGCGGGTTTTAATGCCATCGACACGGCAGATGTTTATTCCGCCTGGGTTCCCGGCCATCAGGGTGGTGAGTCAGAAGCAATCATCGGCAACTGGTTGAAACAGAGTTCGGTAAAACGCGAAGATGCTGTCATCGTCACCAAAGTCGGCTTCGATAATAATGAGCGCAAGACAGGTCTGAGCGCCAAGTGGATAAACGAGGCTGTCGATGCATCGCTCAAGCGCCTGCAGACCGATTACATCGACCTTTATCTGGCCCACAAGCCCGATGAAGACGTACCGCTTGAGGAAACCCTTGGCGCATTTGCGCGGCTGAAAGAGCAGGGCAAGATCCGCGCAGTCGGTTGCTCGAACTATAGTGCCGAACAGCTTCAGGCATCGCTGGATGTTGCCGCACGCACCAACCTGCCACGTTATGATGTGCTTCAGCCGGAATATAACCTCTATAACCGTGCCGATTTTGAAGGCCCGCTGGCCGACCTCTGCGTGAAGGAAGATATCGGCGTCATCAACTATTACAGCCTTGCTGCTGGCTTCCTGACCGGGAAATACCGCGCCAAGGTCGATACGGAAGGTGCTGCACGCTCGTATCGGGTAGAAGGTTACGTCAATGACAGCGGACTGGCTGTTCTCGGTGCGATGGACACAGTGGCTGCCGAAACCGGTGCAAAGCTGGCAGATATCGCTCTTGCATGGTTGCTGCGCAAAAAGGCTGTGACAGCACCGATAGCCAGCGCCACAAGCCTGTCGCAGCTGGAGAGTTTCAAGCGGGCAACAGACCTGAAACTGACAGACGACATGATGGCGCTTCTCGATAAGGCAGGTGCATAATGAGCCTGCAAATTCGTGATGCCCAGCCACAGGATCAGGCCGACTGGCTAAAACTGTGGCGCGATTATCTCGCCTTTTACAATGTTGATCTTGCTGAAGAGGTAACGGCTCATACTTGGGCCCGGGTGATTGACCCGGTCTCGCGTCTGTCCATGCGTCTGGCGGTCCTAGATGGGCAGACGGTGGGATTTGCCATTCACCATTTTCATGACTCCACCTGGGTTAAGACCCCGGATTGTTACCTGGAAGACCTGTTCATCGATGAGACCATTCGTGGCAAGGGTATCGGCCGCGCCCTGATTGATGATCTGATTGCCATCAGCAAGGAAAAGGGCTGGTCACGCCTCTATTGGCATACCGATGAAAACAATCAGCGCGCTCGCAAGCTTTATGACAGCTATGTCGAAAGCGATGGCCATATCCGCTACCGCCTCAAGTTCTGATCAGCCCTTGAAGCGGAAAAAATCGACGAAGGCCCTCAGCGCCGGCCGCATCTGCCGGCGCGAGGGGTAATAGATATAAAAACCGTCAAACGGTGCACACCAGTCCTCCAGCACACGCACCAAACGGCCAACCCTTATGTGGTCTTCGACCCGTTGTTCGAACACGAAAGCAAGACCTGCACCGTCAATTGCCGCACGGCAAATGAGGTTTTGGTCTGAAAGGATCAGTTGCCCCTGCACATCAACGACCAGCGGTTTTCCGTCCTTTTCCAGCTCCCATCGATAAATCCGCCCACTTGAAAAACGACGGCTTATGCAGCGATGTTGCATCAGTTCGCGGGGATGTTGGGGAGCTGGATGTTGCTCGAAATAACCAGGTGACGCGACAATCGCGCCGCGCCACGGGCCACTGGCACGAACGGCAATCATGTCCGCTTCCAGATTTTCGCCCAGCCGGAATCCGGCATCAAAACCTTTGGCGACAATATCCTCAAAGCTATCATGGGTGGCGACTTCAAGAGAAATGTCGGGATAAAGCTCCAGAAACTCGCTTAGCCGCGGCATCAGCAATTCTTCTGCTGCAAGGCGCGGCAAGGTCACGCGCAACGGTCCGGCCGGGCGACCACCCTGTTCGGCAAGCGTGCTGATGACGGTGTCTATATCGCTCAAGGCTGGTGCCAGTGTTTCAAGAAGCCGCCGGCCTTCTTCGGTCGGTGAAACGCTGCGGGTGGTGCGGTGAAGCAGCCGCAGGCCAAGGCTAGCCTCCAGTGCAGAGACCGCATGGCTGACCGCGGATGGCGCAATGCCCAGTTCAGCGGCCGCCTTGCGGAAGCTTTTTTCTTCTGCGACGGTGGCCAGAACGGCCAGTTGTGAAAGCTGAACACGATTCATTGTTCTATTATTTAGAACAACCCACGCGAATTTGCAGCGATTATTTTTATCCGCGCATCGTCATATGGTGTGTCTGTTCCTCAAAGAATATTTCCTTCCTGAAAGGACGGACAAAATGAAAAACAGAACTCTCGGAAAAGATCTTTCTGTCTCGGCGCTTGGCCTTGGCTGCATGGGCATGACCCACGCCTATAGTCCCTCGGCAGATCACAGCAGTTCGATTGCCACGTTGCACCGGGCGGTGGAACTGGGCGTCACCTTTTTCGACACAGCGGAAGTTTACGGTCCCTACGACAATGAAATCCTTGTCGGCAAGGCGCTGCAGCCTTACCGCGACAAGGTGGTGATTGCCACCAAGTTCGGTTTCAAGATTGATACCAGCAAACCGGCCGGCCAGATGATGGTGGGCACCGACAGCCGCCCTGAAAATGTCCGCGCCGTGGCTGAAGCCTCGCTGAAACGTCTCGGCGTTGATGTTATTGATCTGTTTTATCAGCATCGCGTCGACCCCAATGTGCCGATTGAAGAGACGGTGGGCGCTATGGCTGATCTGGTGAAGCAGGGCAAAGTCAAATATCTCGGTCTCTCCGAAGCCAGTGCCGATACCATCCGCAAGGCACATGCCGAACATCCGATCACGGCATTGCAAAGCGAATATTCGCTCTGGACACGCGATGTCGAAGAAAATGGCGTGCTGGACACCTGCCGCGAGCTGTGTATCGGTTTTGTGCCATTCAGCCCACTTGGTCGCGGTGTCCTGACCGGAGCACTGAAAAAGCTGGATGGATTGTCGGATAATGATTTCCGTCGTTCGCTTCCGCGTTTTCAGGCGGAGAATTTCGATGCCAACCTGGCGCTGGTTGCACTGCTGGAAGAGATGGCAGAACAAAAGGGTGTAACAGCCGGTCAACTGGCTCTGGCCTGGGTCCTAGCGCAGGGTGATTTTATCGTGCCAATCCCCGGAACCACCAAGATTGCCAATCTGGAAAAGAACATTGCTGCGGCAGATGTTGTGTTGACCAAAGAAGAGGTCAAGGAACTTGGCGATATGCTGTCGCCGGCAAAAGTTGCAGGCGGTCGTTATCCGCAGCAACTGGCTTCGATGGCAAGCCGCTGACAGGCGGCCTCAGGCGTGAGTGAGGACACGCTGGCGGTAGGCTGAAGGCGTGGTGCCGACAAGGGACTTGAACACCCGTGTCAAATGGCTCTGGCTGCTGAAACCACAGGCGGACGCGATCTGAGCAATCGGATCGCGTCCTGCCAAAAGCACTTTGGCCTGGGCGATGCGTCTGTGCATCACCCAGACATGTGGGGAAACCCCACAGCTGGCATGGAACATGCGCTGCAGATGAAATTCGCTGAGGCCGGCAATCCCTGCCAGATCATGCAGGGCCAGCGTCTGACCAAGATTGGCATCGATATAATCAATCAGCCGTCGCCGTACCGCTGGCGTCAGGCCACCCTTGATCGAAGGGAACTGCTTTCCGCCGTAACGCGGATCGGTAAACAGTTGAGTCAATACGCTGGTCACGGCGGCATCTGCGGCCATCCTATCACTTTGCCGGGTTGCCTCTGCAATGCGCCGCAAAGCCTTTGCCATTTCAGGCGCATTGTCGAAGGTTGCCTCGGGCAACACCATCAATCTGGCGTCCTGATCAAACATTTCCGTATAGAAACGGCGCAGGTCGTCATCCTCTACGTAGAGATGCACAAACTCGAAGGTATCAGTGATTTCCCATTCCGACGAGGCGCCTTGCGGCATGACACACAAGGCCCCCGGTCAACCGTTCACACCGCCATTGTCCAACCGCCGCGTGCCGGTGCCGCCTTGCAGGTAAAGGCTGAATGTGTGTCCGCCAGTCCGCTCATATTTCATGCGGTCATGCGCATTGCGCCAGATTGCTGCCGAGCGCCCAAACGAAAGATCGATCGCACCAACCACATCTGCGGAAGGCGACGCCTTGAGAAAACTGAAAACGGATTGCGGTTGAGCCTGCATGATGAACCCTGACGATGAGGCCATTCTACCGAATAGTTTGGGTCCTGTCACAATCTACGCAACGGTTCAGGTAAGCCGAGATCATTTCACCGCAAGAATATGCAAGAATGCGGTTCACGGGCGGCGCATATCTTTCTCGCAATACCGCGAGGACCAAATGGCCAACATCATTCTATTTATTTCCACCGTCTTGATCTGGGGCACCACCTGGATCGCAATTGCCATGCAGGTCGGGCCGGTGCCGGTCCTGGTTTCGGTCTTTTACCGCTTTGCCACCGCAGCAGTTCTGTTTCTCATCGTCCTGATAGTGATGGGAAAACTGAAAATTCCGGCACTGAAAAATCAGCCCTTTATTCTGGCGCAGGCATTTTGCCTGTTCAGCCTCAACTTCATCTGTTTCTACAATGCCGCAAGCTACGTGCCATCGGGCCTGATCTCGGTGATCTTTTCGCTGGCGACGATCTACAACGCCATTAATGCTCGGCTGTTTTTCGGCGATGCGATTACCGGGCGCACACTGGTGGCGGCAGCTCTCGGCGCATCGGGTCTGGTGTTGCTGTTTGGGCCTGATATCCTCATCCACTACAATGTCGACACGTGGAAAGGTGTCAGCCTGTCGGCGCTCGGCACGCTGTTCTTTTCCCTCGGCAACATGGTGTCACGCCGCAACAGTGCGGCTGGCATTACACCGGCCACAGCTAATGCCTTGGGCATGACCTATGGGGCAATCATTCTGTTGGGTTTGATTGCGGTCACTGGAACGCCGGTCGTTGCACCGCCCGACACACGATACCTGCTGGCCATGCTCTATCTCGCTGCCATTGGTTCCGTCGTTGGCTTTACCACTTATCTGATGCTGGTCGCGCGCATCGGATCGTCGCGGGCCGCTTATGCCACCGTGCTGTTTCCAGTGGTCGCGCTGTCGCTTTCGACGCTTTATGAAGGGTATCAGTGGACTTTGCTTGGCGGCATTGGCCTGCTGCTGACGCTGGCCGGCAATGTGGTGATCTTTGCAAAACAACCTACACCCCGAAAAACGGCGACGGCTTGAAACGTCTGCCGCAACAACAGCCAACCAAAACAAAAAGGCCCGCTTTCGCGGGCCTTGATCGTTTAAAATCAATGCTGTCTCAGGCGCGCAGCACGCCGCCGGTTGTCTTTTCGACATTGCCGACGATCTTGGCAGTTAGTACTTCGAAATCCTCATCCGTCAGGGTCTTGTCGACCGGCTGGATCTGAACTTCGATTGCGATGGACTTTTTGTTCTCGCCAAGGGATGCGCCTTCGAAAATATCGAACACGTTCACACCGGTCACCAGCTTGCGGTCCGCACTTGTTGCAGCCTTGATGATCGCACCAGCTTCCACCGACTTGTCGACCACAAAAGCAAAGTCGCGCTTAACAGCCTGAAATGGCGAAAGTTCAAGCGCCGGCTTGGTGCGGGTGGCCTTCTTCTTAGGCTCTGCCATGGCATCGAGATAAATCTCGAAACCGGCATAGACGCCCGCCACGTCGAGTTCACCGAGTGTTTTCGGATGGAATTCTCCGAAATACCCAAGCACAATCTTCGGCCCCATCTTGATGGTGCCAGAACGGCCCGGATGGTACCAGTCCGGTCCACCGGCCTCGATCTGGACATTGGACATTGGCAATCCACAAGCTTCAATCACGGCCAGTGCATCAGCCTTTGCGTCATAGACGTCTACCGGCTTGCCGCCGCCCTTCGATGCGTTGGACCACATGCGGCCAGCGCCGGAAAGCGATGCTGTGCCGCGACGAACGCCGCCAGCAACACGACGCTGACCTTCCGGCGTGTCGTTTTCATAGGTGCCGGACACTTCGAAGATGGCAACGTCGCCATGACCCTTGTCGGCATTACGCTGAGCGGCGGTCAACAGACCTGGCAGCAGCGAAGGCCGCATATCGGACATGTCGGCCGCAATTGGGTTAGCCAGCTTCAGGGCAGGAGATCCGCCACCAAACAGCTTGGCCTGTGCTTCCTTAATGAACGACCATGTCACGGCTTCTAGCATGCCACGGCTGGCCAATGCGCGGCGCGCGGTGCGCGTGCGAATTTGAAGCGTGGTCAGGATACGGCCGTTGACGGCACCAAGGGTTTCCAGTGGCTGTGGCTTGATGTTGTCCACGCCATGGATACGCATGACCTCTTCAACCAGGTCGGCTTTGCCTTCCACGTCTGGACGCCATGATGGAACTGAAACGCTAACGCGCTCACCCGAACCTTCAATGCCAAAACCAAGCCCCTTGAGGATCTCAAGGCTTTCTTGCGTCGAAACGTCGAGACCGGTGAGGCGCTTGACCTCGGACAGCGGGAAGTCAACGAACTTGGGTTCAAAACCCTTGTAACCAACGATCTTGGCTTCACCCGCTGTGCCTCCGCACAGTTCCAAAACCAGTTCCGTGGTGCGCTCAAGGCCCGGAACCATATATTGCGGGTCGACACCGCGCTCGAAACGATAACGGGCATCGGTGATGATGCCGTGTGTACGACCGGTCTTGGCTATGTTGATCGGGTCCCACAGAGCCGATTCAATCAGCACGTCTGTGGTGTTCTCATCGCAGCCGGAATGTTCGCCGCCCATGATGCCACCGATGGATTCCAGACCATTGTCATCAGCGATGACAATGTTGGCGGGACCAAGCTTGTATTCTCGCTGGTCAAGCGCCAGGATAGTTTCACCTTCCTGAGCGCGACGGACCACCAGATTACCCTTGACCTTTGCAGCGTCAAACACGTGCATCGGACGGCCCTGATCGAACGTCATGTAGTTGGTGATATCAACCAGCGCGTTGATCGGGCGCAGGCCAATCGCCATCAGGCGCTGCTGCATCCATTTTGGGCTGGGGCCATTTTTCACGCCACGGACGATGCGCAGGGAGAAGCCGGGGCAAAGGGCCGCGTCTTCCAGATCCAGCTTTACGTCGACCGGTGTCAGGCCCTCGACCTTGAAAGCCGGTGCCGGTTTTGTCTTCAGCGTGCCAAGGCCGGATGCGGCCAGATCGCGGGCAATACCGTAGATCGACGTGCAGTCCGGACGGTTTGGCGTCAGGTTGATTTCGATAACCGGGTCATCAAGACCGGCATAGGCTGCGAAGGATGTGCCGATTGGCGCATCTTCCGGTAGATCGATAATACCATTATGGTCGTCGGAGATGTTGAGTTCCTTTTCGGAGCACATCATGCCGTGGCTTTCCACGCCGCGGATCTTGCCGACCGAAAGGGTCACATCGATACCCGGAACATAGGTGCCCGGACGCGCCAGCGCACCAACGAGACCGGCGCGTGCATTGGGTGCACCGCAGACGATCTGAACCGGCTTGCCGTCACCGGCATCAACGCTCAATACCTTGAGGCGGTCTGCCTCTGGGTGTTTTTCAGCCGTCAGAACCTTGGCAATAACGAAGGGCTTGTAGGCCGCCTTGTCATCCACGTCTTCAACCTCAAGACCGATGGCTGTCAGGCGCTCGCAGATTTCATCAAGCGTGGCATCGGTTTCAAGATGCTCTTTCAGCCAGGAGAGTGTGAATTTCATCGTCTTTTCTCCTTACTGGCTCAAGCCGCCGAACAGGGTCGGGATGTCGAGAGGGCGGAAGCCATAGTGGTTCATCCAGCGAACGTCGGCGTTGAAGAAGTCACGCAGATCAGGCATGCCGTATTTCAGCATGGCAATGCGGTCGAGGCCCATGCCCCAGGCAAAGCCCTGATATTCGTCCGGCTCCAGTCCGCCGGCGCGCAGCACATTTGGATGCACCATGCCGCAGCCGAGAATTTCCATCCAGTCCTTGCCTTCGCCGAACTTGACGATCGGGCCGGAGCGGTCGCACTGGATATCCACCTCGAAAGACGGCTCCGTGAACGGGAAGAATGACGGGCGGAAGCGCATCACAACGCTGTCGACTTCGAAGAAGGTCTTGCAGAACTCTTCCAGAATCCAGCGCAGATTGCTGACATTTGCCTTTTTGTCGATCACCAGACCTTCGACCTGATGAAACATCGGCGAATGGGTGGCGTCAGAGTCCTGACGGTAGGTCTTGCCCGGAATGACGATGCGGATCGGCGGCTTCTGGGCCTCCATCGTACGCACCTGGACTGGCGAGGTATGCGTGCGCAGAACCTTGCGCTCGCCCTTGTCATTGGCAGGCAGGAAAAAGGTGTCGTGCATTTCGCGGGCAGGGTGGCCTTCCGGGAAATTCAGAGCCGTGAAGTTGTAATAGTCGGTTTCGATATCCGGACCTTCGGCAATCGAGAAACCCATATCGGCAAAAATCGCGGTGATCTCATCAACGATCTGGCTGATCGGATGGATGCGGCCGCGCTCGGCAGGGGACTGACGAACAGGCAGGCTGACATCGACTGTTTCCGCTTTCAGGCGGGCCGTGATGGCTGCATCTTTTAGTTCGCTCTTGCGCGCAGTGATAAAGTCGGTGACTTCATTCTTCAGCTGGTTGATGGCCGCGCCGCGTGTCTGGCGCTCTTCCGGTGTCATTGTGCCCAGGGTTTTGAGAAGTTCGGAAACCGAACCCTTTTTGCCCAGCGCCGAAACACGCACAGCTTCAATGCTTGCCTCATCACCGGCTGCGGCGATCTCCGACATCAATTGCGATTTCAAAGTATCAAGTTCAGTCATCTTTTCCTGCCTCGCCGGGATATGTTCCAGCGGCTTGCGGTTTCACAGCATTCTTCAGATAGTCGGTCGCCATGATAAAGCGTCGCAGATCACTACCCATCCGCACGCGCCCGATCAACCGGGCAAGCGGTAAAAATCGCGCAAGAACGGTCACCAGACGCTGCAATTCTTGAACGGTGGCGGCAGGGGCCTGCTTCCGCCACAGGCGGAAGGCTTCATCACAGGTTTTTTGTTGTTCGACGGAGCGGGTCGCAACGATCAGAAACAGTAGCCACAGATCGCGGGCCTGCGCAGATTCAAGCGGCATGACAGCTTCCGGCTCTTCTTCGAAATCCATGAAGCCGATGCGGCCGTCACGCAGGAAGAAATCGCGCACATGTGGGCGTCCATGGCACAGACCGGTGGCATGCAGTGCGCCAAGCGCTTCTGTTGCCTTGACCAGCAGTGCGTCATTTTCTGCCGGAGAGGCGTTTTTCAAACCCTTGAGCATGACCTCGACGGTCGGGCCGACATCACCAAGCACAATTGCGGTATCGGACGCATAGACAATCTCTGCAACAGGAAAGCCCTTTTCGGCAAAACGCTCCATGCGACGGATTTCCCGCGCCATCATGGCGGCAGGTTTGAGAAGTGGTGACGGCTTGAGAAATGAATAGGGCAGGAGTTTTGCCAGGAAAGCCTGCAGCGAAATCCACCAGGAGGAATTCTCCGTTCCCTGACGTTTGATCCAGACGGCGCCGCTGTCAAGCTCAAGCCGCTGGATGCGCCGGTCACTGGCCAGCAGTGCCTGCATAAGGGCGGCAATATCCGTATCTTTCAGCGTGACGCGGAACCCACGCTTTTTCGTGTCCATATCCGTTGCATTTAACATAAGCCTCCGATCGTCGCGTTATGCTGGCGATCCTCCCTGTTTCATGTGCAGAGCGGCGAGAGATGAACTGGATTAAGTTCCGTCGCTCCAAGCTGTCATTGGGCATCAGATCGAGAACCGCTGGGCGTTTTCGGTCCAATGCTCCGGACGCATGTCATCGAAAGAAAAAACCCGCGCCGGATGAACCGGCGCGGGTTTAATAAGAACGAAGATGTTCAGCGCCGTATTAGTTTACAGCAGCTTCAAACTCGTTTTTCGTACCGGCTTCCTT
Organism: Rhizobium sp. BIGb0125; assembly: GCF_024810055.1. NCBI lineage: Bacteria > Pseudomonadati > Pseudomonadota > Alphaproteobacteria > Hyphomicrobiales > Rhizobiaceae > Rhizobium > Rhizobium sp. BIGb0125. Next base: position 543,725 of record NZ_JANUDV010000005.1, on the reverse strand, counting down.
GAGGTACTCGAGAGCCTTCTTGGAAGCGTCTACGAGTGCGCCGAACGTTGCCGGCTCATGGATTGCCAGGTCAGACAGAACCTTGCGGTCAACTTCGATGCCAGCCTTGTTCAGGCCGTCGATGAAGCGGCCGTAGGTCAGGCCGGATTCGCGAACAGCGGCGTTGATACGCTGGATCCAGAGAGCGCGGAAGTTGCGCTTCTTGACGCGGCGGTCACGTGTTGCATACTGTCTGGACTTGTCGACAGCAGCCTTAGCTGTACGGATAGTATTCTTGCGACGACCGTAAAAGCCCTTAGCGGCCTTGAGTGTCTTGGTGTGCTTGGCGCGGGAAGTAACGCCACGTTTTACGCGAGCCATATCATGATCTCCTTAAAGTGTCCAAATACGCGGAAAAGTCTTAGAGACCGTTCGGCAGGTAGTTCTTGACGACTTTCTTGCCGTCAGGCTCGGCGAGAACCATGGTTCCGCGCGCGTCGCGAATGAACTTATTGGAACGCTTGATCATGCCGTGGCGCTTGCCAGCAGCGGCTGCAACGACTTTGCCGGTTGCGGTGATTTTGAACCGCTTCTTGGCAGCCGATTTAGTCTTCATCTTGGGCATTTTGCTACTCCGTTTTTTGTATCGAAACTGGCGGATGAGGCCTTGTTTCAAGCTATTCTGGAACGGCCTCGGCATGCCCTGCCGGACCGTTCGGACGCGCGCTTATAACCGCAGTCGGCCAAAAGCGCAACTCTTTATAAAAAGCCCTGTCAGGCTTTATTATTTGGGGGCGAGAACCATCATCATCTGACGGCCTTCGAGTTTCGGCTCGGCTTCTACCTTGGCAATCGCCAATGTGTCTTCCTTAACCTGCAAAAGAAGCTTCATGCCGAGTTCCTGGTGCGCCATTTCACGGCCACGGAACTTCAAGGTCACTTTCACCTTGTCGCCTTCTTCGAAGAAACGGCTGATAGCCTTCATCTTCACCTCATAGTCATGGGTGTCGATGTTGGGGCGCATCTTGATTTCTTTGACTTCGACAATCTTCTGCTTCTTGCGAGCTTCAGCGGCCTTTTTCTGGGTCGAGTACTTCAGTTTGCCGAGATCGAGAATCTTGCATACCGGCGGTTCGGCGTTCGGCGAAATCTCAACGAGATCGAGACCGGCCTCCTCTGCCAGTTTCAGGGCCTGATCCGTCGGCATCGGGCCGAGGTTTGTGCCTTCTTCATTGATGAGCTGAACGCGGGGAACCCGAATTTCCCGGTTGGAGCGCGGGCCCTCCTTGACGGGGGCATCGGCTTTGAAAGGTCTGCGAATGGTCGTATTCTCCTGAACTGTTTTCCGGATTGGCTGCGGCAATGACCTCCTGCCGAAGCAAATGGCGGAAATGTCGTGATTGCCGTGGCGAAGTCAATAGCATAAGTGCTGGAAAAAATCACCACTTGTCGCGGTTTTTGCGAATCTGCTCTACAAGACGTCAAAATCGAGGAGTGCAGGCATGCAAAACAGCGAAAATCCGGTTCAATACATCACTGTCGGTAACGATGATGATGCACGCAATATAGGAATGATTGTTCGTCCTGCCAAGGCTGGTGCTACAGGTCCGACCCTTTTGTGGCTGGGTGGCTATCGTTCAGACATGTCCGGAACCAAAGCCGTCGAGCTTGATCGTTTTGCAAGTGAACATGGATTGGCCTGCATTCGGTTCGATTATTCCGGTCATGGCGTCTCCGGCGGGGATTTTACCAAGGGCACCATTTCGCGCTGGCTGGATGAGACGCTGGCCGTGATCGCAGATCAGAAACCGAAAAGCATCATTGCCATCGGTTCATCGATGGGCGGCTGGATCGCGTTGCGCTTGGTGCAGGAATTAAAGAAGCTCAAGACAGCAACGATAGACGGTCTGGTTTTGATCGCCCCGGCGCCGGATTTTACAGCCGAACTGATCGAGCCAAACCTGTCGGATGCAGAAAAAGCCTCGCTTGCAGACCGTGGTTATTTCGAGGAGCCTTCCGAATACAGCCCTGAACCAAATATCTTTACCCGCGCGCTGATTGAGGATGGCCGCGAAAATCGGGTGCTCAAGGGCATTATCGAAACCGGTTGCCCGGTGCATATTCTGCAGGGTGGACAAGATCCTGATGTGCCTTACACCCATGCTCTAAGGTTGATGCAGTTTCTGCCGGCCGATGATGTGGTTTTGACCATGATACAGGATGGCGACCACCGGCTTTCACGCCCGCAGGATATCGAGCGTATGCTGCAGGCGGTAAAAGACATGGCGTTTTCGGCAAAACCGCAACGGTCTTAACCATATTCAACATCTCTCTGCCTTCAGCAATCGCTAATGATTGACTCAAAGCCGTCCCTCATTTTAACGTTTTGTTAAGAATGTAAGGGACGGTTTCATGATGAAAGCACCGCTGGCGCGTGCGCTGTTGATAGCAGCTGTCGCGGGATTATTCTCTGCGGCTTCCGTGCAGGCGGAAAACAAGGGCAGCCTGTCTATGGTGACAGGCGGTGTTACCTCGCAGCCAATTGGCCATTATGAGTTCTGTCAGAAATACGCAGCCGAGTGCAATGTGCGCAGCAAACTGACGGCTCCACCACGTGTGACCGAATATGGCTGGAAGCTGGTGCGCGAGATCAATGCGTCGGTCAACAACAGCATCATCGCCATGACAGATCAGGAAATCTATGGTCGCGATGAGGTCTGGGAATATCCGACCACGGCCGGTGACTGCGAAGATTATGTTCTTTTGAAAAGAAAGATGCTGATCGAGAACGGATTTTCCGTGCCCGACCTTCTGATCACCGTCGTTCGCAAGCCTGATGGCGAAGGACACGCTGTACTGACATTGCGCACCACTGAAGGTGACTTCATTCTCGACAACCTGTCGGATGAGGTAAAACTCTGGACAGACACACAATACACATACCTGAAGCGCCAGGCCTCGTTTAACTCTGGCCGTTGGGTTTCCATCGAAGATGGTCGCGACGTTCTGGTTGGTGCTCTGCGATAACTATCTCGAGTGAAGCCTGCCTGTGCAGGCTTCAGTTTATGTGTCGGCCAGCAATCCCGAGGCCAGATTCTGGAAAGCATCGACAGCTCTTGGAAATGCCTCTTCCGGATTTTGAGCGGCGGCAATCCACAGTGCTGAGTTCAGCACAGCGCCATTCAGCAGCCATGTCGCAGCCTTTGCATCGACTTTTTTCAGTGTTCCATCGTCAATCAGGCCCTGAACGGTTTTTTCAATCCGTTGCAGGCAAGCCGTCTGGTTGGGCCAATTTGCGGGGTCACCCAGAACCGCCGGACCATCCAGCAGCATGATACGCTGGATTTCAGGCTCTAGGGCCATTTCGATATAAGCGGTACTTTCAGCGAGCAATGCGAGCCAGGGCGTCGCTGCATCCTCCTGGACGATGCGCAACCGTGCCAGCATCTCACCATCAATCTGATCGATGACGGCCCATAGGAGGCCCTTTTTGTCACCAAAATTGTGATAGAGCGCGCCACGCGTCAAACCGGCTTCGGCCGTCAGGTCGTCCATGGACGCGGCGGCATAACCCTTTGTTGCGAAAGCTTTTCGCGCTGCAGTGATGAGCTTGGCGCGGGTTTCTTCAACCATCTGGGCACGTGTTTTCGCAGCCATTCGGCTCTCCTGAAATTAACATACGGTCCGTATGTATATTGACATACGCGATGTATGCTAACATATATTGGCATACGGGCCGTATATCAATGCTGCGTCCCGCTCACTAAAGCAATGAAAAATCGACCGATTTATCCAAGAACGCCACTGCGTAAGGCAGACCCGTGTTCTGGAATTGGACGAGTGCGTTTTAAAGGAGCACACAATGACCAAACGCGATGCTATTTTCCCTGCCAGCAGGCAAGAACTCTATGAAATCAACGGTTACTCCGCAGCAATCCGATCCGGTGATCTGCTGTTTGTGTCCGGCCAGGTCGGCAGCCGTGAAGATGGATCTCCAGAACCGGATTTCGAAAAGCAGGTGCAGCTAGCTTTCGACAATCTCAAAGCGGTCCTGAAAGCAGCAAACAGCAGCTTTGATGATATTGTCGATATCACGACATTTCACACCGACCCTGCCAACCAGTTCGAGGTGGTGATGGCCGCCAAGAACAAGGCATTTTCGGAAAAGCCATATCCGAACTGGACCGCTGTCGGTGTGAGCTGGCTGGCCGGTTTCGACTTCGAAATCAAGGTCATTGCCCGCATTCCGCAATCGAACTGATTGTTTGTTCCCGGTGAAGCACGTGGGGTATTTGCGTGCTTTACCGGCCCATGCCCACCCGCCTTCATCACTCACAGCGACGGGATTTGTGCGGTAAGACTTGGCACACAAACCATTTTTCTTGAAGCCAAGGAAACTGGATCCTATTATATGGTCCAGTTTTAATGCTTACAGGATGTGTGCAACATGGATTTCAACCCGGCAACAACAGTCACAAATTTTGTTGTTCACGGGAAAGTCCTTGTTCATGTCAACTTCGATAACACTCTCCAATCTAAGCTGGTCGACGCCTGAGGGGCGCCCGCTTTTTTCCCACCTTACGCTTGCTTTCGAGGCAGAACGGACCGGCCTTGTCGGCCGCAACGGCGTCGGTAAATCGACACTTCTGAAACTGATAACCGGTGAACTGCAGCCGCTGGCGGGTGATATCTCGGTCTCTGGCAGCGTTGGCGCCATGAAGCAGATTGTGCAGATCGCAGCTGATGAAACCGTTGCGGATCTGTTTGGCGTGTCTGGTGCTCTCACCATTCTTCGCCGTGCTGAAAATGGCGAAGCGACAATGGAAGAACTGGCGGATGCCGATTGGACGCTGGAAGATCGCATGCGCGCGTCGCTTGATCTTCTCGGCCTTGCTGTCACCGCTGAAACCCTGCTTTCCAGCTTGTCCGGTGGGCAACGAACCCGTGCCGGCCTTGCGGCACTGATCTTCACGCAACCTGACTTTATCGTTCTGGACGAGCCTACCAACAACCTGGATCGTGAAGGACGCCAAGCGGTCATCGATTTTGTGTCGACATGGCGCGGCGGTGTACTTGTCGTCAGCCATGACCGTGAATTGCTGGATACGATGGACTGCATCGTGGAATTGACGTCGCTTGGCGCAAATCGTTACGGTGGCAACTGGAGCGATTATCGTGAAGCCAAAGCCTTGGAGCTTTCCGCTATCGAGCAGGATATGTCCGAGGCCGAAAAGCAGCTTAACGACATTGCACGCAAAGCGCAGGCGAGATCAGAAGCCAAGGCACGCAAGGATAGCACGGGTAAGCAGAAAGCCGCCAAGGGTGATCAGCCACGTATCTTGCTTGGCGCCATGAAAGGGCGAAGCGAAAGTACCAGTGGAGGCTATGCGCGATTGACCGAGCGCCGCCAGACTGAAGCTACAGCAGCACTGGAAACGGCACGACGTCGTAAGGAAATCCTCCAGCCATTGGTGGTAACACTGGCGTCAACCGGTCTGCCAGCCAGCAAAATGGTCCTGCAGATGGAAAACGTCACAGCAGGCTATCAGCCTGAAGCACCCGTTCTGCGCGATGTCAGTTTTACCATCACCGGACCGGAGCGTATTGCCATCACAGGCAAAAATGGTGCGGGAAAATCTACCCTTCTGTCATTGGTTACAGGTGCGCTGAAACCGTGGGCCGGTCAGGTGCGTGTGTTCACCCCCTGGGCCATGCTCGACCAACAGGTCAGCCTGATGGATAGCGCGACCTCAATTCTTGATAACTTCCGCCGGCTGAACCCGAATTCCGATGACAATCAATGCAGGGCCGCACTGGCGAGATTCATGTTCCGTGCCGACGCTGCCCTGCAGATTGCCGGAAGTCTCAGTGGCGGTCAGCTTTTGCGGGCAGGGCTTGCCTGCACACTGGGTGGTTCATCGCCGCCACCCTTGCTGGTGTTGGATGAGCCGACGAACCATCTGGATGTGGAGGCGATCGAAGCCCTAGAAGCGGGATTGCGCGCCTATGACGGCGCGCTGCTGGTCGTCAGCCATGACGAGGTGTTTCTGGAGGCAATCGGTATAAACCGTTATCAGCCATTGCCGATGATTATACCGGCTGCCAACACCAGCGATCCACCCAGCACCACCTGAAAGACTGCCCGCATGAATGGCGTTTCCATAAAGCGGTTCTGGATGAAGGCAATTGCCCACAGTTCAACAAAGACCACGACGGCCGCTATGGCGGTGGCCGTCCAGAAATGTGGAATGAGATAGGGTAATGCGTGGCCAAGGCCGCCAACGGCGGTCATGATACCCGAGGCAAGGCCGCGTTTGAGCGGTGATCCTCGTCCGGAAAGTTTGCCATCATCATGGGCCGCTTCGGTAAAGCCCATGGAGATGCCAGCACCGACGGAGGCGGAAAGGCCAATGAGGAATGTTTGCCAGGTATCCTGGGTGGCAAAGGCCGCCGCGAAAATCGGCGCCAGTGTCGAAACCGAACCATCCATCAAACCGGCAAGACCCGGCTGCACATAGGTCAGCAGAAACTGGCGTTTCGCAGTTTCTTTTTCGGTCTCATTAACGCCGTCGGCCAGATGTTTGTTTTCCAGCATCTCGGCGATGTCCTGGTGTCCACGTTCCGCATCTGCTAGATCGCCAAGCAGTTTGCGGGTATCGGCGTTGGACACGCGGGCGACCGCCTGGTCATAAAAATTCGCCGCCTGCTGTTCCATGAGCTCGGCCTGCATACGGATTTTCTCAAGCGACAGGTTCTTGATCAGCCAGTCCGGTTTGCGGTCATAAAACCCGCTGACATGCTCACGGCGAATAAGCGGTATATTGTCGCCAAACCGGCGTATGTGCATGTCGATCAGCATATTGCGGTGCGTCTGCTCAACCTCGGCCATGTCGTCGAAAATTTTGGCTGATGCCGAGTAATCCTGCTTCAGAATGCTGGCATAGGCGCGGTAGATCCGGGCGTCGTCCTCTTCACTCGCAATGGCCAGTGCCAATATCTCCTGTTCGCTCAGCGAAGAAAAATCACGTTTTGAAGAGGCAAACAGCGAGCGCAACATGGGAATGTCCTAGTTTAGAATTATTCTAAATATATTCAATGTCGCGCTGGGAAGCAAGGGATGCAAAAGGTCGCATTGCGAAAATTGCCCATGAAGACCATATGAGGCTGGCAGAAAGACATGAGTGCAGAAAGAACCGCCGGAACCAGCATGAGCGATGATCTACAGGCAAGAGCCGCCCACAACGCTGGAATTCAGCGCCGTGCCGAGGATGAGATGGCGCGGATGGGGATCGATGCGGCTTTTATCGATCATCTCGTTGAGACCTTTTACGGTCGCGTTCTCGCTCACCCGGAGCTGGGGCCGGTGTTTGATGGCAGGCTGCACGGCCGCTGGCCTGAACATATGGCCAAGATGAAGAGTTTCTGGTCGGCCATCGCATTCAAGAATGGTGGTTATGCGGGAAAACCGGTGCAGGCGCATGTTGGCGTACAGGGCATGACGTCCGGTCTGTTTCCGCAATGGCTGGCGCTCTTTTCGGAAACGCTGAGTGACATCGCCCCCAGCCGTGAAGCGCATGACTGGTTCATGGCAACGGCCGAGCGTATCGCCCGCAGCCTGACATTGTCACTGTTTTACAATCCGGCACTGGATGATCCCGCGATAAAACGGATCTGACAGGGCAAGGGGGCACGCCCCTCGGCAGCGCGCGCCCAATCGGTTATTTTCTGACTATGGTTTGGGATAAGGCCATTTCCAGTTCTGGATTTCCGGCATGTCCTCGCCGTGTTCACACACAAACATCTTGTGCTGCATCAGCTTTTCATGAAGCGCGGTCACGACATCTGCGGCCTTTTCCTTGAGAACCGGCAACCGGTTGATCGCCTCGATTGCCAGGTGATAGCGGTCCAACTCATTCATCACGGCCATATCAAACGGCGTTGTGGTCGTTCCTTCTTCAATAAAACCACGCACGTGGAAGTTCGGGTGATTGGTGCGCTTATAGACCAGCCGGTGAATGAGATAGGGGTAGCCGTGATAGGCAAAGATCACCGGCCGATCTGTGGTGAATATCCGGTCGAACTGCTCGTCGGATATGCCGTGCGGATGATGTTGCGGTGACTGCAGTGTCATCAGATCCACCACATTCACCACGCGAATGCGCAGGTGTGGCAATGCTTGCCTCAACAGATCAACCGCCGCCAGTGTTTCCATGGTCGGCACATCGCCGGCGCAAGCCATCACCACATCTGGTTCCAGCCCGTCCTCGGTGCCGGCCCATTCCCATGTGCCAAGCCCTGCTTCGCAATGACGCTCGGCCTCTTCCATGGCCAACCACTGCGGGGCAGGCTGTTTGCCCGCCACGATCACGTTCACCCGGTCCCATGTTTTCAGGCAATGGTCGCCAACCCACAGAAGGGTATTGGCATCCGGTGGCAGATAGACCCGCACAATCTCCGAGCTTTTATTGGCAACCAGATCAACGAAGCCCGGATCCTGGTGGGAGAACCCATTATGATCCTGCCGCCAGACATGCGACGTCAGCAGATAATTGAGTGACGAAACCGGTTTTCTCCATTCCAGTTCACGCGAAACCTTCAGCCATTTTGCATGCTGATTGAACATGGAATCGACAATATGGATAAAGGCTTCGTAGCAAGAGAATAAACCGTGTCGGCCGGTGAGCAAATATCCTTCCAGCCACCCTTGGCACTGGTGTTCGCTCAATACCTCCATCACCCGGCCTTGCGGGGCGAGATTGTCGTCGGTTTCCAGCGTCTGCGCCATCCACACGCGGTCGGTGGCCTCAAACACACTACCCAAACGGTTTGACGCCGTTTCGTCTGGCCCGAAGATACGAAAGTTCTTCTCACTTTCATTTAGCCGGATAACATCTCTGAGATAATCGCCGAGAACCTTGGTCGCTTGCCCCTCGGTTGCACCGGGCGTGGTGACGGAAACGGCATAGGTCCGGAAATCCGGCGTATGCAATTCCTTGCGCAATAATCCGCCATTGGCATGTGGGTTGGCGCCCATGCGTCGCTCACCCTGCGGTGCCAGCGCTTTCAGTTCCTCTTTCAGGGTGCCGTTTGTGTCAAACAGATCCTCCGGATTGTAGCTCCTCAACCAATCTTCAAGGATATTGCGGTGCCCGGCTTCCTGCCGGCAATTGGCCACCGGCACCTGATGCGAACGCCAATGGCCTTCGACGATCTTGCCGTCCACCATCTTGGGCCCGGTCCAGCCCTTGGGCGAACGCAGGATGATCATCGGCCAACGCGGACGCTGGGACGCGTCTCTTTGCGCGTTCTGTTTGATTGTCTTGATGCGATCAAAAATGACATCCAGCGTTGCCGCCATTTGCTGGTGCATGGCTTCCGGCTCATGCCCCTCGACAAAAAACGGCTCATAGCCATAGCCGGTAAACAGATGTGTCAGTTCTTCGTCGGACAGGCGTGCCAGCACGGTCGGATTGGCAATTTTATAGCCATTCAGATGCAGGATTGGCAGCACGGTCCCATCACTTGCCGGGTTCAGGAACTTGTTGGAATGCCAGGCGGTCGCCAGTGGTCCGGTTTCGGCTTCGCCGTCCCCCACCACGCAGGCAACGACCAGATCAGGATTGTCAAAGGCTGCGCCATAGGCGTGAACCAGCGCGTAACCCAACTCGCCGCCCTCATGGATCGAACCCGGTGTTTCCGGTGCCGCGTGGCTGGGAATACCGCCGGGGAACGAGAACTGTTTGAACAGCTTCAGCATCCCGGCTTCATCCTCAGTAATTCCGGGATAGATTTCCGAATAGATCCCTTCGAGATAGGTGCTGGCTACCATGCCTGGCCCGCCGTGGCCCGGGCCGCAGATATAGATGACGTTGCTGTCGCGCGCTTTGATGATCCGATTGAGATGAGCATAGATGAAATTGAGACCGGGGGTGGTGCCCCAGTGTCCCAGCAGGCGTGGTTTGACGTGTTCTGCGCGTAGAGGCTCTTTCAAAAGGGGATTGCCGAGAAGGTAAATCTGCCCGACGGACAGATAGTTAGCGGCGCGCCAGTAGCGATCGATCAGCGAAAGCTCATCTGCCGTCAATGTTTTTTCACCGGATACTGCTTTTGTTGCCTGCGTCATACGTGCTCCTCACTCTGGTGATGTTTTGGAGAGTTACGCCCCGATTGGACGCAACAAAATTCTCCAGAAAATTCACTGCGACGCACCAGACTGGTCCCAAAAATCGTAACCCACTTTGCGGGCTGGTGCAGTTCCATGCGTAGAAGATACTGCTTGGGCCGGCTTCTCCTTGACGCAAATCAAGTGACGTTGCGGTTTGTCTATGATTAGCGACCGAAGGCTACAATCATATGGCGTAGTCTTGCAATCCTCGGCTGTTAAAATGCTGTCCGCGCAAGATTCGGAACACCAAAGCCGCCTTTTGCGAAAGGATCGATTTTCCCACTTGAAGCAACGAAGAAGAAATGATTAGTAAACTGTGGGAGGCGTACCCGGCGGTTCGCCTTATGAAACTCTTCATAACAAGGCAAACCAACATGGATCGCAGATCTTTTATCCGCAATGCAGGCGCGGTTGGCGCCGGTGTCACGGCAACTGCATTGGCCGCTCCGGCCATCGCTCAAGAAAACCCTAAAATCACATGGCGCATGACCTCATCCTTTACCAAGGGTCTGGATATTCTGTTTGGCGCGGGCCAGATTGTTGCTGACCATGTGAAGGAAGCTACCGGCGGTAACTTTACCATCCAACACTTTGCCGGCGGCGAGATCGTTCCAGCTTTGCAGGCTGCTGATGCGGTGACGGCCGGTACGGTCGAAATGGCGCATACCTGCTCCTATTATTACGTGGGCAAGGACCCGACCTTCGCGCTTGGCACGTCGGTTCCGTTCGGTCTCAATGCACGCCAGACAAACTCCTGGTTCAATCAGGCTGGCGGTAATGAACTGCTCAACGAATTCCTAGCCCAGCACAACATTTACTCTATCCTGCTCGGCAACACCGGTGCGCAAATGGGTGGCTGGTTCCGCAAGGAGATCAACACCATCGATGACCTCAAGGGTCTGAAAATGCGGATCGCCGGCCTGACCGGTCAGGTCATGCAGAAGGTAGGCGTCACGCCGCAGCAGATCGCGGGCGGTGATGTTTATGCAGCGCTTGAAAAGGGCACGATCGACGCGACCGAATTCGTTGGGCCGTATGACGACCAGAAGCTCGGCTTCTACAAGGTCGCCAAGTATTATTACTACCCTGCCTGGTGGGAGGGCGGCCCGGCTGTTCATGCTTTCGTCAATCTCGAAAAGTTCAACAGCCTGCCAGAAAACTACAAGCGCATCTTGAAAGACGCCTGCGCGGCCGGAAGCGCCAGCATGCTGGAGCGTTACGACGCTCATAATCCGAAGGCACTGAAGGAACTGGTCGCACAGGGTGCTGTGCTGCGTCCGTTCAGCCAGGAAATTCTCGATGTTTGCCACAAGGCAGCACTGGAAACCTACGCTGAAATTTCCGCATCCAACCCAGCCTTCAAGAAAATCTATGACAGCCAGCAGGCTTTCAAGAAGGACGCCTATCTCTGGGCGCAGATCGCTGAATACACCTACGACACCTACATGATGATCCAGCAGCGCAATGGCACGCTGTAATCATCGACGGTAATTGTTATGCGGTCACCCGGTTTGATCCGGGTGACCGTTTTTGTGGGTGGAGACCAGTTTCCACACCTCACGCTCGCGCCATGCTACCGGGCTCAGGCCGGTTATGCGGCGAAATTCGCGATTGAAGTTGGATTTGGTCTGGAAACCGGCATCCAGCATGATCGAGGTCACCGATTGCTCGGTTTCTTCCAAAAGACGGCAGGCTTCCCGGATACGCAGCTGATTGACGTATTGCGATACGCTCATATTGGCAGACCGGTTTATGGCATTGGAAATCTGTCGGCTGGGTAGGCCAAGTCGGCGCGACAGCCGTGTGAGATTGAGATTCTCATCGCGGTACAGCCTGTCCTTTTGCATGATATGCTCCAGCCGCTCCATCACTTCACGGTCTTCAGTGGAAGGTGGAATAGACGCTTCGCTGAGCGCCTCTGTGCCAGCCTCCGGCTCGACCTTGCTGCCTTCTGCAACCGACGCCGTCAGACCGATCAAGAAAAGGCCTAGAAGATTGGCATTGCTGACGATGGCGGCGACATTGGCACCGCGTGTCCACTCGAAGTCCAGCAGCACTAGAAAGTCGAAGCAGGCAGACAGGCACAGCGCGCCCGCGGCGATGTAAAGCGCGCGGTGGGCAGGCACTACACTCGCAAAACGCGCCTCGTCCAAACCATCAGGGCCTGAACGACCCAATGCGATAATGGCAACCGCATAGCCGACGAACAGAGTAATCAGCGCAAAGTCGATCGCCAGCGGATAAACCAGCATCAGCAACAGAATGATCAGCGGAGAAACGACAATACCGGTCAGGGTAAAATTGCGGGTGGCAGGTTGGTCATTCATCAGGCTGCGGAAGCTGGCATAGACAAGCGGTGGCAGGCATCCGGCAATAATAGGCAAAACATAACGCACGTCCTCGACACCGTAACCCCAGCGCACTCCGACGGAAATCGATTGCAGCACACAAAGGCCGATCAGCGCCAGAAATGGCCGGTTCGTTTTTTTTTCACGGGCCCTGAACAATGTGATCAGGGTGAGACCGAGCAACAGGGCAACGACAAAGGGCAGGGGAATAAACAGCACGTTAAAGGCCTTGACGAACGAAGTTTATGCGCGAAGTGCAGCAGATGAGCCGATTGCTCCGGTTGAGTATTCAATGAATGGACCAGATCGCGTTCCGGTACGACCTTGATCATGATTAAGGACGCTAAATATCTGATTTTTGCCAGCATGAGCCATCGTTCATCCAACTCAACGAGGTTTTTCATGCGGTTTCAACTTCCCATCGCTGCCCTTTTTATGGCCTGCACGGCTGGCTCGGGTGCCTTTTCTGCAGAGCAGGTCGGTGTGCGCGACATCAATGTTTTTTCCCCACAGCGTAACAGCAATCTCGAGGTGACGGTGTGGTACCCGTCAGCGGGGGACGGCGAAAAAACACTGGTTAGCGATAACCGAATTTTTGAAGGTTCACAGGCTTTCAAGGATGCCACCATCAAAACTGGCCAGTTTCCGCTCGTCCTGTTGTCTCATGGCTCAGGTTCGAGGGTCGAAGGCATGGCATGGATTGCGGTGAAACTGGCTGAGGCCGGTTTCATCGTGGCTGGCACCAACCATCCCGGCACCACGAGCGGTTATTCGACACCACAGGACACGCCAAAAATCTGGGAGCGTACGCAAGACCTCTCAAACCTTGTCACAAGCCTGACCACCGACAACGCCTGGGTGTCTTCCATCAGCCAGAGCAGTGTCGGTGTCTTGGGTTTTTCGCTGGGTGGTGCGGCGGCCATGGAAATTTCCGGTTTGCGTGCCGATCTTGATTCGTTTGTGCGTTATTGTGAAGACTATTCAGACATGATGGATTGCCGCTGGTTTGCCGGTGGGCGCGGTTATGTGAATGATGAAGCGGTATCCGTGCCAAAGCTTGATTTGCGCACCGTCGACAAGGGACGGTTTGAGCAATCCAACAGGGACCCGCGCATAAAGGCGGCGGTTCTTGTTGATCCCGCTCTGGCCACAGTCATCCAGCCCGACAGCATCAAGGACGTGACCATCCCACTGACTTTCATCAATCTCGGCGATGAGGGCAAGGTTCCGGTTGCCGTCAAAGCGGATGAGCTGTCACATCAGATCTCCTCGGCAAATTATGTTCGGCTCGGCGGTGCTGACCATTTTAGCTTTCTGCCGGTTTGCAAAAAGGACGCCAATGCTTTTCTTGAATCCATTGGTGAACTGGACCCCATTTGCAGCGATACCGGTCTGCGGGACCGTGCTGAAATTCATCAGGAACTGATTAAAACCATTGTCAATACCTTCACCCGCACCCTGAAAAACGGCCATTGAACCAAATGTCAGTAAATCAAAACGCCGGGAAAACCCGGCGTTTTATCATGCGATGCGTTTGTAAAAGATCGTCGTGCTGCAATACCGGCCATCGGGGAACAGAGCGTAATCGGGGATAACGCCTACCCGTTGCCAGCCGAACCGTGGATAGATTGCTTCAGCATCGCTACCGGTTGCCGTATCAAGAACGAGAAGCGTGCGCCCGCGTTTGGCAGCTTCTGCTTCTACCGCATCCATCAGCAGACGAGAAAGTCCTTGTCTGCGTTGCGAACGATGAATGAGCAGTTTCATCAGGTCGCCGCGATGTGGCTGGTTTGGTTTTGACGCCAGACCCACCTGAACGGTTCCGACAACAACGCCGTCAACCTCCGCGACGACATGGATGATGTCACCTATATCGACGCCAGTAGCCACATTCCGCCAGAAGTCTGCCCCGTCTTGCGGAGTGAAGGGCAGCATGAAACCAACCGATGCCCCGTCATTGACACAATCCGACAAAACCTCGCACAGGTGAGGCAGGGCGTTTAATGTATTTGCTGCATCTAGAATTCGGATCGTTGCCATAGGTACCTGTCGATAAATGTAAATCGATGAGGGAGTGTCGTTGAGAAATTTGTGATGAGTTTTATCGGCGTGTCAGCGGGCTCGCCGGTCCAAAACGACGCAGTAGCGGGCGGGCTGCTCACCCGGATTGTGAAAAACGTGACCTTCGCCAACCGGCATGAACAGGCAATCGCCCGGCGCAAGGAGATAGACATCCTGTTGTGTCGTCATTTCCAGCGTGCCTTGCAGCAGCCAGACATGTTGGGTCATGCCATGCGAAGCAGAGTGCGGTGGAAAACTGACTTTTGCGCCAGCCGGAAACTCCACCTCAACAATATCGACATCCGAGCCGACGCGCGGCGGTGAAATGGCGCGGCGTACATATCCGGTTTCCGGATCCTGCCAGATTTTCTGTTCTGCCTTGCGGACAATTGGAGTGACTGTCTCGTCTTCAGCAAAAAAGCCTGACAGCGAAAGGCCAAGTGCGGCGCAAATCCGGGCCAGGAGCGACGCGGTAGGGCTCGCCTCGCCGCGTTCAATACGCGAGATCATCGCCCGGCTGACGCCCGAAGCAATACTGAGCTGGTCGAGCGTCATATCGTTTTCAGCACGCAACGTGCGGACCCGCTCGCCAATCGATTTTTCGAGAATGTCGTTTTCCATGTCCATGATCAGAGATTTGCATTCTCTTATAATGGAGTCAATTGGTATTATAGTGGAATATTCGAAAAGTGACGAACCTGCGTGAAAGCAGGTTCGTCGTTCTTGATAGTCTTATGCGCCGACCTGAGCTATCCAGTCATTCAGATTATAATAGTTTGTTACCCGGCTAACCTTACCGTCCTTTAATTCGAAGAAGGCACCCGCCGGAAGCACGTATTTCTGTCCATTGGCCTCTGGAAGACCTTCATCGGTCACCAGATATTCACCGTTGACGACAAATTCTGCAGACGCGCGTTTGCCGTCTTCGCTGGCCATAATCACCATGTCGGTCAGGGTTTCCTTGTAGCAACGGTTCATGTGATCCATGAACTTCGCAAACACCGCCTTGCCAGTCTGGCGCTCACCCTGATTAATGTCGTGAACGACGTTTTCGTCGAGCAGGGCCAGGAAAGCATCCATGTCCTGACGGTTGAAAGCATCGTAATAGGCGTGGATGGTGGCGACTGCTGTCATCTTTATCTCCATGGGTCTGCAACAGAACTTGGCTCACTTTGGTCGTCACGATATAACCGGGCACAACCAAGGTGAAAATGCTGTATATCGGAAAGTATCTCAACTGACATGAAAGCACTCGAAATCAAATCCGCATCCGGTGCCGATATTGCACCTTATTTTGATGACCTCGCCCGTTTGCGTATCGGTGTTTTCCGGGAATTCCCCTATCTGTATGACGGCACGATCGAGCATGAGCGGGAATATCTGGCCACCTATGCCAATTCACAAGGTGCCGTTGTGGTGCTGGCGCTGGATGACGGCAAAGTCGTTGGTATGTCGACGGGAATTCCAATGGCGTCAGAGACCGATGAGGTGAAAAAGCCTTTCATCGCAGCCGGTTATAATCCTGATCGAATCTTCTATTTCGGTGAGAGCGTGCTTCTGCCACAATATCGCGGGCAGGGCGCTGGTGTTCGGTTTTTTGAAGAGCGAGAGGCGCAGGCAAAACGGCTTGGCGGTTTTGACTATTGCACCTTCTGTGCGGTGGAACGTCCTGTGGATCATCCAAGACGGCCCACAGACTACAAACCACTCAACAGTTTCTGGGAAAATCGCGGTTACGTCCATAAGCCGGAACTGAGCACCACATTCACCTGGCAGGATCTGGATGAAACGGCAAAAAGCCCGAAAACCCTTTCCTTCTGGATGCGAAAGATCGAGGCGTAATTCATGACCAGACTTGCCGCTTGCCAATACGCCATTGAACTCATCGAAAGCTGGGAAGATTACGTTGCACATTTAAGCGCTTTGATACGACAAGCGGCGCAGGACGGTGCCGAACTTGCGCTTTTACCTGAATATTCCGCGCTGACACTGACCGGCCTGCTGCCGGCTGATATCCGCTCCGATCTGCACAAGTCCATCGATGCGCTGCAGCCCCTGCTGCCGGCTTGGCTGGAACTGTGTGAAGAACTGGCACGCAGCCACGGTATCGTGTTTCAGCCGGGCAGCGCGCCGGTCAAGGACCCAGATGGCAAATACCGCAACCGTGCCTGGCTGTTTGGACCGGACGGGCTCATCGGGTATCAGGACAAGCAGATCATGACCCGGTTTGAACGGGAAAAATGGAACATTGCCGCCGGTGTCGAGGGGCTTAAGGCCTTTGACACGCCGGTTGGCAAACTCGGCATCCTGATTTGTTACGATAACGAATTCCCGATGCTTGGACGCAAGCTGGCGGAACTGGGTGTTGAGTTAGTTCTGGCACCCAGCTGCACTGACACGCTGGCTGGTGCATTCCGGGTGCGCATCGGCGCGCAGGCCCGCGCGCTGGAAAATCAGTATGCCGTACTGTCCTCCCCAACAGCGGGTGAAGCACCTTGGTCACCAGCGGTTGATGAAAATCGTGGCCGCGCAGCTCTCTACGTTCCCTCTGACTACGGCATGCCGCCTTCGGGCATTGTGGCAGAAAGCGAAAGCGACAATGTGGTCGATAGCCATTGGCTGATCACTGACATCGATCTCGGCGCCGTCGCAAAACTGCGAACCGACGGGCAGGTGGCCACCCGCCGTGACTGGCCGGAGCAATTTGACGTATGAAAGGCCCATATTTAGTGGCCTTTTAACGAATTCCCACTTTTCGACTATCGAAGCCCCTGCTATAGCCCGGGGCATGAGCACAAATCCGAACCGCATCCCGCTTGACCATATCCGCAACTTCTCGATCGTTGCCCATATCGACCATGGCAAATCGACATTGGCCGACCGGTTGATCCAGTCGACCGGTGGTCTTGCCGAACGCGATATGTCCGAGCAGGTGCTCGACAATATGGATATCGAGCGCGAACGCGGCATTACCATCAAGGCCCAGACCGTGCGTCTGCACTATAAGGCCAACAATGGTGAGACCTATGTTCTCAATCTTATCGACACCCCCGGCCACGTCGACTTTGCCTATGAAGTCTCGCGCTCTCTGTCTGCCTGCGAAGGCTCGCTACTGGTGGTGGATGCATCGCAGGGCGTAGAAGCCCAGACGCTGGCCAACGTCTATCAGGCGATCGATAACAACCACGAGCTCGTTACCGTTCTGAACAAGATCGATCTGCCCGCTGCAGAGCCGGATCGTATCAAGGAACAGATCGAGGAAGTCATTGGCATTGATGCCAGCCAAGCTGTTTTGATCTCGGCCAAGACCGGCCTTGGTATTCCAGACGTGCTGGAAGCCATCGTCCATCAGCTGCCTCCACCGAAGAGTGAGCTTGGTGAAAAGGGCCCGCTGAAGGCGCTTCTCGTCGATAGCTGGTACGACACCTATCTCGGCGTCATGGTTCTGGTGCGCGTGCTTGATGGCGTTTTGACCAAGGGTCAAACCATCCGCATGATGGGCACGGATGCGAAATATCAGGTGGAGCGCGTCGGCGTCCTCACACCTAAGATGGTCGCTGTCGATAGCCTCGGCCCGGGCGAAATCGGTTTCATCACCGGCTCGATCAAGGAAGTGGCGGATACGCGCGTTGGCGATACCATCACTGAAGATAAGCGCCCGACCGAAAAGGCTCTTCCGGGCTTCAAGCCCGCCCAGCCTGTGGTTTTCTGCGGACTGTTCCCGGTCGATGCGGCAGATTTCGAAGACCTGCGTGCCGCCATGGGCAAGTTGCGCCTCAACGATGCGTCGTTCTCGTTTGAAATGGAATCGTCCGCCGCTCTCGGTTTCGGTTTCCGCTGCGGTTTCCTTGGTCTTCTGCACCTTGAAATTATTCAGGAGCGCCTCGAACGTGAGTTCGATCTCGATCTGATCGCGACTGCACCTTCGGTGGTCTACCAGTTGACGATGACCGATGGCTCCGAGCGCGAGCTGCACAACCCGGCTGATATGCCGGATGTGGTGAAGATTGCCGAAATTCGTGAACCATGGATCAAGGCGACCATTCTGACGCCGGACGATTATCTTGGTGGCATTTTGAAGCTCTGTCAGGATCGCCGCGGCGTCCAGACCGAACTCACCTATGTCGGTAAGCGTGCGATGATTACCTATGAATTGCCGCTGAACGAAGTTGTGTTCGACTTCTACGACCGCTTGAAATCCATCTCCAAGGGATATGCGTCCTTCGATTACCATCTGGATGGTTATCGTGAAGGCAACCTCGTCAAGATGTCGATCATGGTCAACGGCGAACCGGTGGATGCGCTTTCTATGCTGGTGCACCGTACCGCTGCCGAAAAGCGCGGTCGCGACATGTGCGAAAAGCTGAAGGATCTTATCCCTCGCCACATGTTCAAGATCCCGATCCAGGCGGCTATTGGCGGAAACGTCATCGCCCGTGAAACGATTTCAGCCATGCGCAAGGACGTGACAGCCAAGTGCTATGGTGGTGACGCCACCCGTAAGCGCAAACTTCTGGACAAGCAGAAGGAAGGCAAAAAGCGCATGCGTCAGTTCGGCAAGGTTGATATTCCGCAGGAAGCGTTCATTGCTGCCCTGAAGATGAGCGACGACTAAGCGTTACACATCAAAATCCACAACAAAAAAGGGAGGTGAACGCCTCCCTTTTTTGTTCCGAATAGACAGTCTGTAAAAAGAAAACTGCCCGCCTCGAAAGACGGACAGCTCTCGCTCCTCCCGGTAACCGTTAGGTTATGGGGTGGTCGATGTGCCACCACCCGTTGCTGGGGCAGCAGGCGCAGCATTGTTGGCTGGCGGCTCAGCTGGCGTTGTTGGTGCCATAGGCTGAACTGCGGGAGCCTGCTCCGTTGCGGCTGGCGGTGTGGTCGTTGACGATGTTGTTGTTGGGTCCGTTGTTGGACCACCCATCTGCGACCAGATAAATACACCCGCCAGAATGAGCACAATCAGAGCGCCGAACGGAACCCATGATGATGATGAGCGTGCTGGCGGTGCCAGATTTGGATCAATATGCGGTGGCACATTTGGATTCAAATCCGGCCGTGGGCGAAGTTCAGGATTTCTGTCATTTGGATCATACGTCATGTTACTTCCTCCTTCTGGATCAAGAACGCGTGATCGGCAAAAGAGTTCCAGTTGCGGTCAACAAGGGTTTAAAACATGAGGAACGTTGGCCATAAATGACAAAAGCGCCGGGGCTATCCACGGCGCTTTTAGTTTGTCTTAATGGTAACCCTAGCGGCTGGCGGTGCGAGCCGGGCCGGATCTGGCGACCCAGCGATGCCAGTCTTCGATGCTGCCGTTGAACACATTCAGATCGATCTTGCCGGACACGCCTTGTGACAGGCCCGAACCGGAATACTGCCAGAACACCCACTTGCGGCCCGGATAAACCTTGGAAGGATGCTGGGCAACGGCACGAAGCCAGAATGGATAGTTGAGGAATTCGCCGGACAGGTGATCCTTGTAGAAGTCAGGTGCGGTGTAGATAACCGGACGCTGGCCGTAATGGCGTTCCAGCATGTCCATAAACACCTGCATCTTTTCCAGAACCTTGGCGCGTGGAAGACGCATCTTGCAACTGGACTCACCGTTGTATTCAACGTCGATCACCGGCGGCAGGGCATCCGGGTCCCGCGGCACGTTGCGAATGAACCATTCGGCCTGATGGCTGGCCGGGCGGCACCAGTAGAAGAAGTGGTAAGCACCGCGACGAATACCTGCTTCCTTGGCCAGCCTCCAATTGGTCTTGAACATCGGGTCAAGATGGTCGCCGCCATCGGTTGCTTTGATATAGGCAAAGTTTGCGCCTTGTGTGCGCAGCTTTTGCCAATCGATATTGGCCTGCCAGCGCGAAACGTCGACGCCGTGCACGGCGTAATGATTAGGCGTAACCTTGCCGAAATTGATCGGCTTAGCGTCACGGAACTGGCGGCTATAGATCCGAGAGCGTACCTGTGGGCCTGCCATGATCGCCGGGCTTGCTGCCATCGCCATCGTGACCGGGCGCTGGTCGGGAACCGGCATGCCAACGTTTGGCGCGACAACGGAAAATGCCTGAGGTTCTTCCGGCACGGGACCGCCCCATGCCAGCAGTTCCTGATGCTCATTCGAGCCGGAGGCCTGTGCGGCGCCAACTGTCGCCGAAGGAATGGGGCCGGATGTCGGAGTTACAGAGCTGGTGACTTCTCTGGACGGAGAGGAAACACCTGTCATGATGCTCTCTGGCCCAGAACTGGATGTACAGCCGGACAGTGTCAGGCAGGCAAGGAGCAATGCTGGCACAACAGATGAACGCATGGGAATCCGTACTCAAAACAAAACAGAAAATACGAGAAAAGCCTCCTCGCTAACGTTCTGCTAGGATTAAAGAACAATTATCAAGAAAGATTAAATTGCGTCCGACCAGAATGTGTTTATGGCCGTAAAACGGCTATTTTCCGAGGTTTCGGCGCCGCATTCAGCGGAAACCGAACCTGCCAACCATGATGATCTGTTAGGAAATGTGGCGAGACCACATGGTAAAAATCCATTCATTTTTAGAGACTTGAAATTCAGGCCCGCGAAATGTGGCAGGATTGATGAATGTGGGTGAACGCCGTTAAGGCCTTGTCAACCACACGCAAAGCTTGCTGAAAAAATGACAATAAGGCCGGAACCGCGGTTTTTGAGCGTTACGAGCCGGCGAGAACCGGTTGCTGATCCTGCTTTTGCGTGGTGTTGTCATTCTGCTCGATCAGCTTTACCCAGGCGCGGGCCAGGGCAAGTCCCGCCACGTCAGCCTGTGTGCCGTTTTGTGCCTTCTGGTCGGCATAACCGGCCAGCCAGCCCGGTGAAATCGTTTCAATGCTGTCGGCAAAATTGCTGCGCCAACCCTCAACCACCGAGGTGTCTGCCTCGAAGTGAAACTGGGTACCGTAGGAGGCGCGGCCAATCCGGAAAGCCTGGTTGATTGCTGCGCCATTGGAGGCTAGCCGCACCGCATCATGTGGCAATGTAAAGCTGTCATAGTGCCACTGGAAAATACGGAAGTTATCGCCAACACTGGAAAACACTGGATCCTGTCGGCCTTCTTCGTTGACCTCTATATTTTCCCAGCCAAATTCACGCGTCACCTTCAGCAGGTTTTCGCCGCCATGGGCACGCGCCAACAACTGGCTGCCGAGACAGATACCGAGAACCGGCTTATCCGCTTCGGTAAAGTCACGCATCAATTTAGCAAGTCTGGGCAGGTAGGGATATTTTTCGTCGTCCACGGCGCTTTGTTCGCCGCCGAACACCACAAGCGCATCGTGACTGTCTGCATTGTCAGGCACAGCCTCGCCGAGATAAACGCTGATCACGTCAAGCTCGGCGTTAACCTCGGCCAGGGCGGCGCCCACTTGTCCGTGGGGTGTACCTGCCATGTTCTCAATGATTGCGACGCGCATGAAGTCTACCTGTAAGCGAATTTAGCGCGCTAAATTGACCATGCGACTGGTCGCTTGACAAGACCAAAGGCAGCGCTGGCCACCTTTGGTCGAAGCTATTTTTCTGTGCGCGTCAGAAAGATCAGAACACTTTTTTCAGCTTGGCATCCACGGAGTGGCTGTTGCCGCCACGCACTGCAAAGAACAGGAAGATAGCGGCCCACAGGATCGACTTCTCACTGCCCGCCAAGCCCTCGGCTTTGACGATGCCGTGGAAGTAAACGGTCACAAGCAAAACGATAGTTGCGGCAAAAGCTGCAGGACGCGTGAAAAGACCAATGGCAATCAGAATGCCGCCGAAAAACTCTGTCGCGGCCAGCAAAGGTGACCAGAACACGCCGGGGTAAAAACCAAGGCTTTCCACCATGCCAACGGCGCGAAAGGGGTCCATGATCTTGCCGTAGCCATGCGTCACAAGAAGAACACCGGCAGCAACACGCAGAATGGTTTCAACGATTTGATGGGTGCTGTTATAGACGGGTGCGATAGCCGGAACGATGAGACGCTGCGATGATTGAATTTTATTCGTCATAAGAAACTCCATGAATTGAACATGGTGTTTTCTCTAAAGCTGTATGACGTGAAGACAATCAAGCATCGTGTCAAAACATGATTATTTTTGTTAATATTTCCGTGAACGAGATTTGATGATGGAGAAGCCCGTGAACGATACGACCGCCAAACCCCGTGTTGCCATCGTCTATTGCACACAGTGCAATTGGCTGCTGCGGTCCGGCTGGATGGCGCAGGAATTGCTGCAAACCTTTGGTCAGGACCTCCGCGAAGTTGCACTCGTTCCCTCGACCGGTGGCCGTTTTGAGATCACGGTAAATGACACTCTTATCTGGGAGCGCAAGCGAGATGGCGGGTTTCCCGGACCCAAAGATCTAAAGCAGCGTATTCGTGACGTGATCGATCCCGAACGTGATCTTGGCCATACGGATCGGAAAGCCGATGAGGGGCTGGATACCTGACTTGCGGAATGTATGACCTCACGAAGCGAGGTCTGCAACCACGCTGTCGAGGATCAACATACCTGACGGCGTGCAGCGAATGCGCGAATTGCCGAGACGCTCGACGAAACCATGCTGAATGAGGAAATCTTCGCGGTCCGGGTCCAGTTCGCGCCCGGACAGCGACTGCCAGCGCACCAGATCGATCCCTTCGCGTAAGCGCAGGCCCATCAGCAGCAATTCGTCTGCCTGCTCGTCATAACCCAGCATTTCCTGATCGATCATGCCGTGGCCTTGCCGCTCAACCAGTTCAAGCCACGCTTCCGGGTTGCGCTCTGTGGCGGTCGCCAGTTTCACCTTGCTTTGCGAAAGGCGTCCGTGCGCGCCGGGACCAATGCCAGCATAGTCACCATAACGCCAATAGGTCAGGTTATGGCGGCTTTCAGCGCCGGGGCGGGCATGATTGGAAACTTCATAGGCCGGCATGCCGTGACGGGCGGTAATCTCCTGCGTTGCCTCGTAAAGCACGGCAGAATGCTCCCCATCCGGCACAATCAGTTTTCCGGCCTTGTGCAGCCCGTAAAAGGCTGTGCCTTCTTCGATTGTCAGCTGATAAAGCGACAGATGGTCCACCGCGTAGGAAATTGCTTCGGCCAGTTCCTTTTCCCACTCTTCCACCGTCTGATTGGGACGTGCATAGATCAGGTCAAACGACATGCGTGGGAAAATCTCGCGCGCCAGCTTGATGGCTTTCAGCGCATCCGCGACGTCATGCAGACGTCCCAGAAACTTCAGATCCCGATCGTTGAGAGCCTGAACGCCCATCGACACGCGATTGACGCCCGCGGCCCTGTAGCCGCGGAAGCGTTCAGCCTCGACGCTGGACGGGTTGGCTTCCATAGTGATTTCAATCCCGTCGGGCACATGCCAGTATTTGGCGATGCCATCAAGAATGGCGCCGACGGTCGAAGGCTCCATGAGTGATGGCGTGCCGCCACCCATAAAGATGCTGCTGACAACCTTAGGGCCACCAAGCGTGCGCATGGTCTGCATTTCCTTCAGAAACGCAGCTGTAAAACGCTCCTGATCGACCGGCTTGTGGCGGACATGACTATTGAAATCGCAGTAAGGACATTTGGCCGCGCAAAATGGCCAATGCACATATATTCCGAAACCGGGTTCCCCGGTATCAGGCAATAGAGTAGCACCGGGTGCAGATAGAGTACCGCTCCCGGCGCTGGTCATCATGCTTCGAGGCAGCTTTCAACAAAAAGCTTGAAGGCGCGGGCACGGTGCGAAAGTGCAGTCGCGTCGCCTGGCTTCCAGCCATGTTTCTGTTCAGACGGCATTTCACCGAACGTCGTGTCAAAACCTTCCGGTTGGAACACCGGATCGTAACCGAAACCTGCCGTGCCGCGTGGCGGCCACACAACAGTTCCTTCGATCTCGCCACGGAACATTTCCGTGTGACCATCAGGCCAAGCAAGGCACAAAACACTGACGAAGCGGGCAGCACGATCCTTTGGATCTGTCACACCTTTGTCAGCAAGCGCCTTTTCAACCTTTTCCATGGCCATGGCGAAATCGCGCGTACCATCGGCGGTTTCTGCCCAATTGGCGGTGTAAACGCCGGGGGCGCCGTCGAGCGCATCAATCACCAGACCGGAGTCATCGGACAGAGCTGGAAGACCGGAAGCCTTCGCCGAGGCCAGCGCCTTGATCGCAGCATTTTCCTCGAAAGTCGTGCCGGTTTCATCCGGCTCTTCGAAGTTCAGTTCTGCCGCCGACTTTGCCGAAAAACCGAACGGACCGATCAGCTCGGCAATTTCGGCAATCTTGCCCTTGTTGTGGCTGGCAACGACGATGGTGCGGGTGTCGAGTTTACGCATGTCTTATCCGGATCTCAGGCGATTGCCTGCTTTTGCAGGGAAACCAGTTCGGCGCAGCCTGTCTTGGCAAGACCGAGCAGCGTCAGGAATTCCTGCTCGCTAAACGGTGCGCCTTCGGCAGTGCCCTGGATTTCAACGATACCGCCGGAACCGGTAATGACGAAGTTTGCGTCCGTTTCAGCAGACGAATCTTCAAGATAATCGAGATCGATAACTGGCTGGTTTGCGAAAATGCCGCAGGAAATGGCAGCGATATGGTCTTTGAGAACCTTTTCGACCTTCAGCATGTTGCGGCTTTCCATCCATTTCAGGCAGTCATGAAGGGCAATCCATGCGCCAGTAATGGAAGCGGTACGGGTACCGCCGTCGGCCTGAATGACGTCGCAGTCGATGCTGATCTGGCGTTCGCCCAGCGCCTGCAGGTCAACGACAGCGCGCAAGGAACGGCCAATAAGGCGCTGGATTTCCTGTGTGCGTCCACCCTGCTTGCCGGATGCAGCTTCGCGCTTCATGCGTTCATGGGTAGAGCGCGGCAGCATGCCATATTCAGCAGTCACCCAGCCCTTGCCGCTGTTGCGCAGCCATGGTGGGGTCTTTTCTTCCAGGCTCGCAGTGCAAAGTACATGCGTATCGCCAAACTTGACGAGACAGGAGCCCTCGGCGTGCTTGGAAAAATTGCGCTCGAATGAAACCTTGCGCATCTGGTCTGTTTTTCTGCCTGACGGCCGCATGACGGACTCCTCTTGAATTGGTCGGAGCCTTCTAGTGCCTTTCCCAAGCAATTGGAAGGCTCTGGCCCATCTATCCCGGTTTTGCGCCGCAAAACCGATCTTGGGAAGTGGAATTTCCGTTTTGCCGAAGGTCGATCAGTGATTATAGTTGATGGTCTCAGGCAATCGACAGAGATGACGGTCAATATGGGTTTTTCCATTCCGATAGCACAGGATCAATTCGCGTCGCTCGACGAACGTTCGCGCGAAATCTTCCGCCGTATCGTAGAAAGTTATCTCGAGACGGGAGAGCCGCTCGGGTCGCGTAACCTGTCGCGGCTTTTGCCCATGTCGCTTTCACCTGCCTCCGTTCGCAATGTGATGAGCGATCTGGAGGAGCTCGGACTTATTTATTCGCCGCATATCAGTGCGGGCCGCCTGCCGACACATTCGGGCCTAAGGTTTTTTGTCGATGCCTTCATGCAGGTCGGAAACTTGTCTGATGACGAACGCGCCAATATCGATCGGAATATCGCGCCACTGTCCAATCGCGAACAACCCCTGCAGGGAATGATGACGCAGGCCAGCCAGACCCTGTCGGGCATGTCGCGGGGCGCTGGGCTAGTCATAACCACCAAAAACGATGTGGTCATCAAACATGTCGAGTTCATCCGGCTTGAGCCGTTCAAAGCACTCGCCATTCTGGTCGGTGAACACAATCAGGTGGAAAACCGTATCATTGATCTGCCGGCCGGCATCACATCTTCGCAGTTGACGGAGGCTGCCAATTTTATCAATGCCCACTTGTCCGGGCAGACACTGGATGAACTGCGAAGTGAACTGAATGCGCTGAAATTACAGGTGCAGACCGAACTTGGTACATTGGCGCAGGATCTGGTGGAACGTGGTCTGGCCGTTTGGGCCGGCGATAGCGAAGAGGGTAAACCCGGCCGTCTTATTGTTCGGGGACGCTCCAATCTGCTGGAAGGGCTTGGCAGCGAAGAAGATATGGATCGCCTGCGCCTGCTGTTTGACGATCTGGAGCGCAAGGACAATCTGATTGAAATTCTCGACCTGGCTGAAAGCGGGCCGGGGGTACGTATTTTTATCGGGGCGGAAAACAAGTTGTTTTCTCTGTCCGGTTCATCGCTGATCGTCGCGCCTTACCGTGATGATGACAATCGCATTGTTGGTGCTGTTGGCGTTATCGGGCCGACAAGGCTAAACTATTCCCGTATTGTGCCGATGGTCGATTATACGGCACAGTTGATGGGGCGGTTATCGCGAAAACCGCTATAGTTAGCTGCCATATTCCTCAACTGACAGTTCTTTGCGCACCGAATGGCGGCTAAGCCTTGATTTTTGCCCGTCAAACATCGATATCGGGCGCAACATCAAAATTTAATCTGGAGACCGTCATGACCGACGACACGAACAAGACCGGATCTGACGCAAAGCAAGCGGAAACGGCATATGAAGAAACTGTAGCGGACGCTACGGTTGATGAAAATTTCGCGCCTGTCGAAGAAACACCTGATCCTTCCGAGGCGCTAAAGGCGGAAAACAACGACCTGCGCGACAAGTTCCTGCGCCTTGCTGCTGAAATGGACAACCTGCGTCGCCGCACAGAACGCGATGTGAAGGATGCCAAGGCTTATTCGGTGGCTGGTTTTGCCCGCGATATGCTGGCCGTATCAGATAATCTTCGTCGCGCGCTCGAAGCAATTCCTGCCGAGTTGAAGGAAAATGCTGAAGCCGGCATTGCAGGTCTTATCGAAGGCGTTGAAATGACCGAGCGTTCGATGCTTTCGACCCTTGAACGCCACGGTGTTCGCAAGATCGAAGCGGAAGGTGAAAAGTTCGACCCGAACTTCCACCAGGCGATGTTTGAAATTCCAAACCCTGCGGTTCCCAACAATACGGTTATTCAGGTCGTTCAGGCAGGCTTCACCATTGGTGACCGTGTTCTGCGTCCTGCCATGGTCGGTGTTGCCAAGGGTGGCCCAAAGGGTGAAGCCGCAGCAGGGGCTGAGCCAGGTACTGGCAGCCTGAATGAAAAAGATGCGTGATCTCTGATCACCCTCGTTTGAAACTTTTAAACCCCGGTCATCAGCCGGGGTTTTTTAGTATCAGGATCGGGAGAATTGCCGATCGAGCCAATCAAACGCGTAGTCCTGCTGCTCGGCTTCGAAAACATGGGCACCTGGCCAGATTTTGCTGTCCAGGCAGTCTGCACGCTGCCATGCAGCCCATACGCTCCCCATTTTTTGCAGGGCTTCAGTAACGGAGCCGACTGGAAAAAGCCTGTCTTCCCTGCCGGCAAAGACCAGCATGGGCCGCGGCGCCACAAGGCTTGCAACATCGGGATAATCCAGAAACTGCATAAGGCCCGGATGGGCCATGTGCCACGCAGAACCACCGCGCAGCTGGTTATTGCCGGGTACCATCAGACCCTTTGCTGTGGCCATCCAGTTTACCACCACCGTCGCGGTGATAGTGTCGGTCAGAGCCGCAGCCTGCCAGGCGCGGAATGCGCCCATGGAAAACCCTGCTGATGCGATCTGTTGTTTGTTGACCTCTGGCATGCTGGCCAAAAATTCTGCGGTGCGGGTGTCCTCAAGCGCCATCAGACCGGCAAGGGAACTCCCCATATTGGCAAAATTGGCCGCCAGCGCCTGCTGTCCATCATACGTCAACGGCCCGCGATCACCCCAGCCGAGTGCGTCGACTGCAAGCACGACATAACCGCGGCGTGCCAACTCGTCACCGGGAAACCTTCCTGAAAAATGTCTATCTGCCCACCCTTGTGCGGAGTGCAGCTTATCTGGACCATCCCAAGGCGAAATTAGTTTTTCTTTGCCGATATCGAATTTGGAACCATGGTCATGGTAGAAAACAGTTGCCGGAAATGGTCCCTTGCCCTGGGGTAACAAGAGCAAGCCAATAACCCGGCTGTCGCGCGTCAGGTTGAACGCAATCTTCCGGGCAATAAAATCACCACGGTCGATTTCATCGACAATTTCGGGATCAAAACCAGTTCTGTCTGGTGTCTGCCAAGTGAGTTCCCAGATCTTTGCTCGAGCTCGAGCCTTCCAGTCCTCGAGATCGCTGACCTCAGGCGTCCATGCCATTGAATAGGTCAGTCGCTGTTTCAGTCGCTCACTGAAAACCGGCAGGTGGTCTCCGGTTACACCGGTCATTTGCACATCAGGCATCTGGTCGAGGTCAAATGAACAGTCATCACCAACGCTGGCCCCACGCTTTTCCGGCTCCATGCATCCTCCGTCATCAGCGCTCACGTCTGATGACGGTTGATTTACCGCATGGAATGAAAAATCGGAATTGATTTTAAGGGGGATTATTAAAGCAGGTCGCTGTTGATAGACTGCTGCACGCCGTCGTGCAGCCTCAAGCGGCGTTGGCCTGCTCTTGGTTCAGGAAGGCATATATTGCCGTGTCCGAATCGGTTGCACGCAGCTTGGCAACTAGATCCTGGTCGCGCAGAACGCGGGCAATGCGTGAGAGGGCTTTCAGGTGGTCAGCACCTGCACCTTCAGGCGCCAGCAGCAAAAACACCAGATCAACAGGCTGGTCGTCCAGCGCCTCGAAATCCACGGGGCTTTCCAGACGTGCAAATACACCGACGATCGATGAAATGCTTTCGAGTTTGCCGTGCGGAATGGCAATGCCATGTCCAACACCGGTGGAACCAAGCCGTTCCCGTTGCAGAATGACGTCAAATACCTCGCGTTCCGGAACACCTGTAATCCGGGATGCCTTTGCAGCAAGTTCCTGGAGAAGCTGTTTCTTGGAATTTACCTTGAGGGCGGGGATAATCGCATCTTGTTGCAGCAGGTCTGCCAATGCCATTTCGTCTTCCTTTGTATCACCGGAGTGATTGGCGGGCGTGGTGACCACGTCCGCCAAACGTATTCCGACTGTTCAACCCTTTATCGCGGCTGCATCAATCCAGCCGATATTACCGTCGTGACGACGATAAACGATATTGAGGTATTCGGTTCCCGGGCTGCGGAAAAGCAGGACCGGTTCGTCTGTCATATCAAGTGCCATCACGGCATTTGCCACAGACATGGTTTTAATCTGTTTCGAGCTTTCCGCGACAATTGTTGGCGCGTAATCGTCCGGCACTTCATCATCTTCATCCGGAACGGCGTCCATAACCGTATAAGGAATTTCCTCGAAGGAAGGGACGTGCCCACCAGCATGGTGGTCTCTCAGTTTGCGCTTGTAGCGTCGAAGCCTCTTTTCGATTCGGGCCGCTGCTGCGTCGAAGCTGCCTTGCGGCTCGTTTGCTTCTCCCGCAGCATGAAGAACCACTCCGGTGTCCAGATGCAGCTTGCAGTCGCACGAAAAATGGGACGTCGATTTCTGAACAGTAACTTGAGCAGAATACCCCCCATCGAAATATTTCGTAACCGCCAAGCCGACCGCATCCTCGATCCTTTGACGGAACGATTCACCTATCTCCATATGCTTACCAGATACACGCACACTCATGGAATTTTCCTTTTTGTAGTGATTTGCGAATACCAGCTTACGTCAAGCCACGCGCTCATCCAAGCGATTCCAGACCTCTTTGGCCTTGCTGCGGCGTTCTGCCTTTCGATTAAGGGAGTTTGTTCGTCTCGATCATCCCGTAAAGGTGCGCGCTTCTACTCTTGGGGCAATCAGGAGTCAATGCTACTAAAGGCGGCTGGAGGCATATATTTACGGTTCGTAAATGTGCTGTCGGTGGCAAACGGCGCCCTTAGCCCAGTTTTGCAAGGGCTTTCTTCTCCCGCCGGCGCTGCACAGACGAGGGAATGTTCATCGCTTCACGATATTTCGCGACTGTTCTGCGAGCCAATTCGACCCCGCCTTGCTTCAGATTGTCCACAATGTCATCATCGGAGAGAACGGCATCGGGCGTCTCCTGAGAGATCATCACTTTTATGCGATGACGCACAGCTTCGGCCGAATGGCTGTCGCCTCCTTCCACGGCACCAATGGAAACCGTGAAGAAATATTTCAGCTCGAACATGCCGCGCGGTGTCAGCATATATTTTTTTGACGTGACGCGGCTGACGGTCGATTCATGCATTTTGATCGCATCCGCCACGGTCTTGAGATTGAGAGGGCGAAGGTGGTCAACACCATGCATCAGGAACGCATCCTGCTGCCTGACAATTTCGCTGGCAACCTTCATAATTGTCTTGGCGCGTTGGTCGAGGCTTCTTGTCAACCAGTTTGCATTTTGAAGGCATTCGGACAAAAATCCTTCGTCCTCGCCCTTACGGGCGGGCAGGCGCGAAATCTGCGCATAGTAGGACTGATTGACCAGAACACGCGGCAATGCGTCGGGATTGAGTTCCACAAGCCATGTTCCATCAGGTGTTTCCCGAACGATCACGTCAGGCACGATCGTTTCTGAAACAGAGGCTTCAAAGCCTGAGCCGGGACGCGGGTTGAGTGCACGAATTTCGCCAAGCATGTCGAGGAGGTCTTCCTCATCCACACCGCAGAGCTTTTTCAGGGTTACAAAATCTCGCTTTGCCAGCAGCTCCAGATTGCCGACGAGCGCCTGCATGGCGGGGTCAAACCGGTCTTTTTGTCGAAGCTGTATCGCCAGGCACTCACTTAAAGAACGGGCGAAGATCCCGGGGGGATCGAGCGTTTGCAAGGCGGCAACGATACGTTCGATATCCTGCGCATCCTTGCCCAGACGCTCGGCTGTCTCGGACACGGTATCGGCGTGGATGTAGCCGGTCTCATCCAACTGATCCACAAGGATATCGGCAATTACCCGCGAAGTGGCATCCTGCAAAATGAACGGCACTTGCTGGTTGATGTAATCCCGCAAATTGGTTTTTGCCGCGACGAAGTCGTCAAGGTCATAAGCCTCGCCGCTATCATTGCCTGGCATCGATTTCCATTGATCGGCCAGTTCAGGGGCATCCGCCTTGCGCTGGTTACCATCATCCGGAAATACGTTTTCGAAACTGGTATCGAGCTGTTCACCAAGCCCAGTGCTGCGTTCGTTGTACCACTCATCCTGATCGGCAGCATGTGTGTCTGAAGGCTCAAAATCCGGCTCGGCAACACCAAAGCTGTCATCGGGGGTCTCACTGCTCACGCCCTCATCACCTGCTGCAAATTCAAGCAGCGGGTTCTTTTCGACTTCCTGCGCAATAAATTGTTCCAACTCGCCATAGGTCATCTGAAGCAACTGGATTGATTGCATCAGCTGTGGCGTCATGACGAGCGATTGGCTTTGACGCAGAAAAAGGCTAGCGGATAATGCCATGACGGACGCGAAACTCCCCTTCAACGCCTTCCTGACCGCTTTTTTTAAGGTTGGCGGTGAATGAAATAGCACTTGGCCCAAAAATTGCTTTTTTATGAGATTTGGTCAAGCACAACAGGAGCGTCTGAAGGAAGATTCTTTCGCGAATGAGCGATTACAGGCTAAAATTATCTCCGAGATAAAGCCTGCGCACGTCGGGATTGTTCACGATATCGGTCGCGCGACCGTGGGTGAGAACCTCACCGGCATGAATAATGTAAGCTCGGTCAATCAGTCCCAGCGTCTCACGCACATTGTGATCGGTGATGAGAACGCCAATGCCACGTGCCGTCAAATGTCGCACAAGGTTCTGGATGTCACTCACAGAAATAGGATCGACACCGGCAAATGGTTCGTCGAGCAGCATGAAGGTTGGGTCTGTGGCGAGCGCACGGGCAATTTCAAGACGTCGGCGTTCACCACCCGACAATGCAACCGCCGGCGATTTGCGCAGATGCGCAATGTGGAACTCTTCCAACAGTTCATTCAGCTTGGTATCGCGTTTCTTGCGATCTTTTTCGTGCACTTCCAAAACGGCAAGAATATTGTCCTCAACCGTCAGGCCTCGGAAAATCGATGCTTCCTGTGGCAGGTAGCCAACGCCAAGGCGGGCGCGGCGGTACATCGGCATTCCCGTCACGTCATTGCCATTGATGGCTATACGCCCGGAATCA
Organism: Rhizobium sp. BIGb0125; assembly: GCF_024810055.1. Lineage (NCBI taxonomy): Bacteria > Pseudomonadati > Pseudomonadota > Alphaproteobacteria > Hyphomicrobiales > Rhizobiaceae > Rhizobium > Rhizobium sp. BIGb0125. The sequence goes on along the minus strand of NZ_JANUDV010000005.1, from coordinate 511,115 downwards.
ACCGGCACAAGGCCAGTGATCATGTAAAAACAGGTTGTCTTGCCCGCACCGTTGGGTCCAAGCAGGCCCACGGCCTCGCCACGGCGCACCACAAGGGAAACCCCATTCACTACCCGGCGGGTGTTGTAGGTTTTCGACAAGCTGTGCGCGATCAGTGTGCCTTCGTAACGGCTTTTATCCCCTGAGAGATTGAGGGGGTTGCCGGGCGTGGCTTTGTCGGAGAACAGGCGAGATAGAGAAGGAATTTTCACGAGCAATTCTTATGGCTGTTTTTTCTGTGATTTCGGGTCGAGCAAAATGCGAACCGGCCCACCACAGCTGTCCAGCTTTGCCTGTCCGGTGTTCATGAACACCGTCAGCTTACAGCCGGTGAAAACGTTTTTGCCTTCAGATAGCACCACCTGCTTGCCCGACAGGATAAAGGTCTGGGCTGCCATGTCGAACTCGCCATGATCGGCCGTTGCTTCCTGTGTGCCGGAATTCAGGTACACCGTGTTATCGACGAAAATCTTTTCGATATCGGCATTACCGCTGGTGAGCGACGATCCTTCACCCTTGTAAAGCACGGTCATCTTGCCGGCCTTCAAGGTTGTAGTTCCCTGAACAACTTTCACATTGCCTGTGAAGTAGGCTTTGCGCTCCTGGTCCTGAATTTCCAACTGATCGCTTTCAATGGCAATCGGTTGGTCATTGGAGAGCTTCAGCCCCTCCATCTGGCTCGTTGTGTTTTGCGCGGAGGCAGTTCCTGCCAGCATCAAAACCGCAGCCGAGCCGGACAGCAGCGCGAGGATTGGGAAAATCGAACAACGTAAGGATCGTGACATCGGGTCGGGCTTTCAATTTTCAGCTTGTTGTATGGTCGATGCAGCGAGCCGTGCCCGAACCTGCCCCGAAAAAATTATTGTTCTGCCATTATCTGCGATCTGCATGCTTTGTGCAACAATCGAACCATCTTTGGTAGTAATGTCTACCGCTTCACTCGTTTGCATCTTGCCAGCACGCAAATCAACATCTGCAGATTGGAATTTTGCCTTGATGCCGTTGGTCATATTGATCTCGAACGGCGCAGTCATTTGCATCTTGTTGGTGTTGCGGTCAAACACGCCGCCGCTTGCTGTTACCTTAGCCACAATATCGTTCATGGGAACGGCGGCAAGCACATTTTCAAGTGTCATCAAATTTGGGCTGGCAATGTCCTGCAAGGCACGATCGGCGGTCATCGAATAGGCGATACCATCATCATTTCGACCCGCAACAGCCGGTTTTTCCATGACGATCTTGCCGTTTTCAATCGTCGCGCTCTCTACCGATACGTCAGCTGGCCACCAGGCCTTGATCAGCGACACACCAATAAAAACCATGGAAATCAGCAGTGCAGCAGCCGGAAGAATGATTTTCAGCCGGCGAACGCGCGAAGAATGTCGCATAGCAGTGCCATAGGCTGCGCCACCATCGGTGGGCACAGACGCAAGTGCTGGCGATTCGCGTAGCTTGTCGAGCATTCCTTAGATGTCCCGGGTAAAAGCGGACAGGATACCATAAATCCGGGTCGGCCTTTGTGTTTCAACGTTTGTCTTTGGCATGTGCGAAAGGTTCTGCCAATATGGTTTTTTATGCGTGCCATACAAGTAGGGCGTGATTTTTACCGAAAACAGGCTTTTTTATTTGTTTCCCGTGAGCGGCAATATAAAACCGGCTGTAACGCAAATAGTGTTAAGCCTTCGCTAGACCTCATCAAGGGACGTGAAAAAATGGATCGCATGGCAATCGCTGACAGGCGGCAATTACGCCGTAAGTTGACATTCTGGCGTGTTGCAGCGGTACTTCTTCTTATAGCAGCCTGCTTTACCGCATATCGCATGGTTTACACTCCAAGCTCAAAATCCGGCTCGGCGCATGTTGCCCGTGTTGAGATTTCCGGTTTGATTCGTGACGACACGGAACTGCTGGAACGGCTGGACAAGATTGCCAAGAGCGACAATGCCAAGGCGCTTATCGTTTCCATTTCCTCGCCCGGCGGCACGACCTATGGCGGCGAACGCATCTTCAAGGCAATTCGCGCCGTGTCTGACAAGAAGCCGGTTGTCGCTGACGTCCGCACTCTTGCAGCATCTGCTGGTTACATGATCGCCAGTGCCGGTGACGTTATCGTAGCTGGTGAAACATCGATCACCGGTTCCATCGGCGTTATTTTCCAGTATCCACAGGTAGGCCCACTTCTTGATAAGCTCGGCGTGTCCTTGCAGGAAATCAAATCGACGCCGTTGAAGGCAGAGCCGTCACCGTTCCATGAGCCGCCTGAAGAGGCGAAAACCATGATCCGAAGCATGATCATGGATACCTATGACTGGTTTGTTGATCTGGTTGCCGATCGTCGCAAACTGTCCCGCGAGGAGGTTCTGAAACTCGCAGATGGCTCGATCTTTACCGGTCGGCAGGCGCTGGCCGTGAAGCTTGTGGACCGTTTGGGTGGCGATGAAGAGATTCGCGCTTACCTTAAAGAGCGTGATATAGACGAAAATCTGCCGGTCGCTGACTGGCGCGCGCCGTCATCATCCACGCCATTTTCACTTCTCGGGTTGGCAAAAGTTGCCAGAATGCTCGGATATGAGGATTTTCTGCCACTTGCAGGGGCCGCAAGCGAGGCAACCGACAAGTTGTTTCTTGACGGTCTCGTTTCGGTTTGGCAGGTTGAGCCACACTAAAAAGCCAATTCTTTCAGGGGGCAGTCGTGATTAAGTCTGAACTGGTGCAGATTGTTGCTGCGCGTAATCCGCACCTTTATCACCGTGACGTGGAAAACATCGTCAACGCGGTTCTTGACGAAATCACGGATGCTCTGGCGGGTGGAAACCGCGTTGAACTGCGTGGCTTCGGCGCCTTTTCGGTTAAAAACCGTCCTTCTCGTTCCGGTCGCAACCCACGTACAGGTGAATCGGTTTTCGTTGAAGAAAAGTGGGTTCCTTTCTTTAAAACCGGCAAGGAACTGCGTGAGCGCCTGAACCCTGGTATGGGCGATGTCGAAGACGACGACGAAGATTGAGTTTGTGAGGATGCCGCTGGATGGTTTCATCCTTTGCGCATCATGATGAAAAGCATGAACGGAGTACCCCATGTCGAAAAAGATCATCAACCTTCTGGTTCTGGTTCCGCTGGGTATCGTGCTGATCGTCCTGTCCGTTGCCAATCGCCAGTCGGTTACGCTGGCGCTTAATCCGTTCCGGCCGGAAGACAGCGTTTTGTCTTTCTCCGCACCGTTTTTTGTTTTCCTGTTTCTCGCCGTTATTTTCGGTATTCTCGTAGGCTCGGCGGCAACCTGGGTCACACAGGGCAAACATCGCAAGCGTGCGCGTGTTGAGGCGAAGGAAGCCAATCGTTGGCATGCCGAAGCGGACCGCCAGAAGGCTGTCGCCGCCCGCGCAACCGTCGTTCATTCAGACGCCCAGCTGCCAGCCAAGTGAACGCTGGCGCGAATTAACGCCTTTTCTATCGCTGTTTTTCGTGCAATCGCGCTGAGGCCTTTGCCACGCGCCACACTGATGCTATTGGCTTTGGCAAGACAAAATAGCCTGAAATGGGAAAACTTCCGTTGAAGAAAAAAGATAACCGGTCCGGTGGCAAGAACTTTGCCGGACAGGATAAAAAACAATCCCGCCCGGTCCGCCCGGAAAAATCCGCATCCTCCAGGGAGCGCGGGCAAACGCAGCGCCGCCAGGAGGACACTCGGCCTGCCAGACCCGCTGTGGCGCCAAAAGACAAGATTGCGCAAAAGGATGTTGCTGCTGCATCCGCGGCACCCATCCCGCAGCGTAGCCTGATGAACCGCACCGGTGAACGCCCTGTAGAACAGGTGCCGGTCATTCTGGAATCGACCGGTGCCGGTGATTTCCACCTGATCGATAGCGGTAATGGCCTGAAGCTTGAGCAATATGGTGAATACCGTATCGTCAGACCGGAAGCGCAAGCGCTGTGGCGGCCAAATCTTGCCCCGCGTGTCTGGGAAAATGTCGACGCTGTCTTTACCGGCGACACCGACGAAGACGGTATGGGACGCTGGCGTTTCCCGAAGGCGGCTCTTGGTGAAACCTGGCCGCTGTCGCTGCTGGGCGTCGATTTTCTCGGACGGTTCACGGCATTTCGCCATGTTGGCGTGTTCCCGGAGCAAATCGTGCACTGGCAGTGGTTGAAACATGCCGTTGAAAATGCAGGCCGTCCGGTCAAGGTTCTAAACCTCTTCGGTTATACCGGCGTTGCCTCCCTTGTTGCCGCCGCTGCTGGCGCAGAAGTAACCCACGTCGATGCGTCAAAAAAGGCGATCAACTGGGCAAAGGAAAACCAGGCACTTGCCGGACTTGAAAAAGCGCCAATCCGCTGGATTTGCGAAGATGCCATGAAGTTCATTCAGCGAGAAGAGCGCCGTGGCAGCACCTACGATATCATTCTGACGGACCCGCCAAAGTTCGGTCGTGGTACCAATGGTGAGGTGTGGCAGCTTTTCGACCACCTGCCGCTGATGCTGGATATCTGCCGTGAAATCCTGTCACCAAAGGCAGTAGGCCTTGTTCTCACGGCCTATTCGATCCGCGCCAGTTTCTATTCCACCCATGAGCTGCTGATGGATATCATGCGCGGGGCCGGTGGAACGATTGCCTCCGGCGAACTCGTTATTCGTGAAGCGGGGCTTGATGGCAAGACGCCGGGTCGTGCTCTGTCTACATCCCTGTTTAGCCGGTGGGAGCCGAAATGAGTAAGGACTATCAAGCCGGAACACCGCGGCGCGTTGGCCAGGTGAAGGAAGTCACCAGCCTGACCAATCCCATCGTCAAGGATATCAAGGCTCTGACCCAGAAAAAAGGTCGCGAAGAGAGCGGTACCTTCATGGCGGAAGGCTTGAAGCTGGTCATCGACGCATTGGAGTTGGGCTGGACAATCCGCACGCTCGTCTATGCCAAGGCTGCCAAGGGCAAGCCTCTGGTGGAAAAGGTTGCGACAAAAACAGTTGCGTCAGGCGGACTGGTTCTGGAAGTCAGCGAGAAGGTTATTTCTTCGATCACCCGTCGCGATAATCCACAAATGGTCGTTGGTATCTTCGAGCAGAAATGGCGCTCGCTGCGCGATATTCAGCCATCGGAAAGCCAGACCTTCGTGGCGCTCGACAGAGTGCGCGATCCCGGCAATCTCGGAACGATTATCCGCACCGCTGATGCGGCTGGCGCATCCGGCGTTATCCTGATTGGCGATTGCACGGATCCGTTTTCGCTGGAAACGGTGCGTGCAACCATGGGCTCCGTGTTTGCTGTTCCTGTTACCAGGGCCAGCGTCGACGAGTTCTTGCAATGGAAAAAGCAGTCCGGCGTCAATCTTGTCGCCACGCATCTGGCCGGCTCGGTCGATTACCGGACCATTGCGTACAAGGGCAAGCCGGTTGTGCTGATGATGGGCAACGAACAGTCCGGTCTGCCAGAGGAACTTGCCTCCAAGGCGGATCGTCTGGCGCGTATTCCCCAGCAAGGTAGGGCGGATTCACTCAACCTTGCGGTGGCAACAGCCGTGATGCTTTTTGAAGCGCGGCGACATCTGCTTGATCTGGAGCTCCGCACGTAATGGAAAAAACAGGCATGTTTTCCCGATTGGTCCCGGCTTTGGCGCTCATTGTCTCATTGCTGGTTATCGACCAGATCGTCAAAACACTGGTTGAGCTTTATCTGCCTCTGCAGGAAATGGTGCCTGTTATTCCGATGCTGGCGCTCTACCGGACCTATAATCTGGGCGTTGCATTTTCCATGCTGTCGGACATGGACGGTTGGTTCATCGTGACCATGCGTCTGGTCATTGTGGTTTTTGTCATCTGGATGTGGAAAAAAACGCCCAAGGACCGCAGTTTTGCGCATCTGGGTTTCGCACTGATCATTGCCGGCGCGCTCGGCAATATCTTCGACCGTTTTCTGTATGGCCACGTCATCGACTACATCCTGTTTCACACGCAAACATGGTCATTTGCCGTGTTTAACCTTGCCGACAGCTTCATCAGCATCGGGGCGGCCTGCGTCATTCTGGATGAAGTTTTGCAGATGAAAACGGCCAAAGACGCGCAGAAAGATTAAACTTTTATCGTTTAGGCAAAGCCAATCAAAACCGCTGACATGGTAGAGATTGGCTATGAGCGACCCTGCACATCTTCGCAAGCAAATTTCCGGCGTCTTTGAGGATGCGTCTGCCCTGCAAGACAAGGCAGACGGCAGATATCAGGCGCAGACCGCGACCAATGCGGATCAGCTCGACCCAGCGGGTCAGCAGAGCAGAGCGCCGTTCATCTGGCTTGCTGCGGGTGCTGCCGTTGTTTCCACTCTGCCGTTTTTGTGGAGCGGCCTAGCCGGCTGGTCTCTTTCGCTCGCTTCTCTGGCTACACTGGGCGCTGTCGCGGTTCCGGGTTTGCGCGGGCTGAATAACTCTGTCAAAACCTCAAGTGACAGCCCTGATGTGCAGGCAGGCGGCTCGTTCTTGCCAGCCATCCATGATGCCATGGGTGATATCGCGGTTCTGCGTGGCATGGATCGTCGTATCATTGAGGCCAATGATACGTTTCGGGAAATGACTGGCTGCAATGCACCTGATGGCATGAGCTGCGAGGAAATTGGCGTTGCATTCCGTCCCGGCGGCAAGGCGCATTGTTACGACGTGGAAATTGCCACACCCTACGGACAGCGCATTTTCACCTGGCAGGATGCCGTGGTGCGTCTGGGGCAAAGTAACCGTCTGGTTATCCAGTCCGTGGCACGCGACGTGACGGATGAACGTCGGGCCTTGATGATGCGCGAGGAAGCACGGCAAAAAGCCGAAAAGGAAAGTGCTGTCAAAAGCAGGCTTTTGGCCACTGTCGCCCATGAAATTCGCCTTCCTCTCAGCGGTATTCTCGGCATGAACCACTTGTTGTCGCAGACAAAGCTCAATGATGAGCAGCGCAACTACCTTGATGGCACCCGCCAGTCCGGGCAGGCACTCGTGCAACTGGTCGAGGATCTGCTTGATTTTTCGACGATGGAAGCTGGCCGTTTCCGCCTGAACCCGCGTGCGGAAAATCTCCGTCGACTCATTGAAAGCATCGTCGAAATGCTTGCCCATCGTGCCCATGAAAAAGGCATTGAGATTGCCTCGACGGTGGCAGCCGATGTGCCGGAATATCTGGATTTTGATCCGGCAAGATTGCGCCAGGTGCTGTTTAATCTGATCGGAAATGCAGTCAAATTCACCACCTCAGGTGGGGTGTTGATCCGCACTTTGATGGATGGAGACGATCTTCTTCTCTCGATATCCGATACGGGTCCGGGCATGACCAAAACGGAACAGGCGCGGATTTTCGGAGAATTTGAACAGGCCGGCTCTGCCCGCCAACGCAGTGCGGGAACGGGACTTGGATTGGCAATTTCTGCACGTATCGTGCGTGAATTTGGTGGCTCCTTGAGCGTTGAAAGCGCCAAGGGCAAGGGCAGTGTCTTCATCCTGCGTTTTCGGGCCGTTGCCGATGCCGCGGGCGAGGATGATGAAGCCCGCCGCACGATGCTGACCAAAAGCAATGTGTTGGTTCTATCGCCGGAGGGGATGACAGCAATGGCCGCCAAGGCGTCCATCCACTCCTTGGGCGGGCGGTGCCGTGTTGTATCGGATATGGCAGGCATAGAGGCGCTTGATCTCGATAGCGCGCGGGAGGACGAGGCGATCAGCGACATCATTGTCGACCATCGCTGTGCCACCCTGTTCGATGATATTGTCAAACGCTGGCCTTGTCGGTCGGAAAAACCAGTGCGCCGGATCCTGATGGTTAATCCCGAGGAGCGTGCAACCCAACTTCAGGGCGGTTACGACGCCTGGCTCATCCGTCCATTGCGGGAAAAATCACTCGCGGATGTGTTGAGTGGGCGTCTTCGTGGCATGGAGCGTCGTGATGCCATCAACGACAACCAGCCCGGTTTCGGCGGTGCTGATATCGAACATCCGGCTGGCCGCAAGCCGATGGTTCTGGTGGCAGAAGATGATCCGGTCAACGCGCGTATTTTGCGTGCGGTTTTGGAAAAATCCGGCCACGATGTGCAGTTGGTAACGGATTTTCCAGCGTTGCTGGCCGCCGCAGTCCCCGGTGCCGCCATTCGTCCGGACCTGATTATTTCAGACCTCAATATGCCAGGCGGTGAAGCCTTGGATGTTCTCCCGCATATTTGCCGGGAATATGCGCAGTGGCCGCGCGTACCGGTTATCGTTTTAAGCGCCGACACGTCGGCTGAAACGCGCAAATCCGTATTGGACGCAGGCGTGAGTACGGTTCTGGCAAAACCGGCCGATCCCAAGCAACTGCTGGAGGAAATCCACGCCCTGTTGCCGCAGATGGAAAGCATGGTGCAGTAGGTACTAACCTTAAGTGGATTTCCCTGTCACAATTGACAGATGCTCCTTTTCGCCGCAGGGCTGTGTTGTCACTATTCTGTCGTCAATAAGTGATTTATGACAACCGAACTCAATCGGTGGCGGAGCGATTCTCCATGGTCACAGAAATACTGAACCGCGATATTTCCGAGCAGGGCGCGTCGGTCGCTCAGGTCATCGGCAAACCGCAACGTGACAGCGGTCTTCTGGGCCGTATCGGTACATTGGAAACCCGCCTTGCGGTCAATGAACGCGAGGTTGATGCGGCCCAATCCGTCCGTTACCGGGTGTTTGTCGAGGAGATGAAGGCAAGCCTTCCGTCCGACGCCATGCGGCGCAAACGCGACGTCGATGCCTACGACGCTATCTGTGATCATCTTCTGGTGCTCGACCGCGCCATCGAAGGCGATACGGAAGACCAGATCGTCGGCACATACCGCTTGCTGCGGCAGGAAACGGCTCTGGCCCATGGTGGTTTTTATTCCGCTTCGGAATTCCAGATCGGTGATCTCCTGGAGCGCCACCCCGACAAGCAGTTCATGGAACTGGGTCGGTCGTGCGTGCTGCCGGAATACCGCACCAAGCGCACAGTTGAATTGTTGTGGCAAGGAAATTGGGCTTATGCCCTGCGCCACAGAATGGACGGCATGTTCGGTTGCGCATCGTTCCCGGGTGTCAGCCCGGAAAGCCATGCGCTTGCGCTGTCATTCCTGCATCATCACAACACGGCAAAGGGCGAATGGGCAGTCAGTGCACGTCCCGAACTTCACCGTGACATGGACCTCATGCCAGTCGAGGCCGTCCATGCCCGCCGTGCCGTGTCTTCCATGCCACCATTGGTCAAGGGCTATATGCGCCTTGGTGCGATGTTCGGTTCCGGTGCCGTTGTCGACCACGCCTTCAACACAACGGATGTACTGGTCGTGCTTCCCGTTTCGGCAATCGCCGGCCGTTACGTCAATTATTATGGCGCAGATGCCGGCCGTTTCGCCAGCTGACCTGTATTGATGGGTGCTTACCGCGCTCGAATAAAGGCTCGTCGCACCAGCTTCCTGTGGGAAGCGGTGCCGCCCATGTTGTGTTGCAAGGGGCAAAACCGCTAGTTTGGCCGTTCGTTTCCCGCAACAGACCAGATTGTCGACTAAGCCATTGATGGACGTTCATTCCCACGCCTCGCTGATATCAGAAGAAAGCCGTGCATCGGCAACGCCGATGATGGAGCAGTATATTGAGATAAAATCGAACAATCCCGGTTCGCTGCTGTTTTATCGCATGGGCGATTTTTACGAGTTGTTTTTCGACGACGCCGTGGCGGCATCGCGGGCGCTTGGCATTACGCTGACCAAACGCGGCCAGCATCTGGGACAGGATATTCCGATGTGCGGCGTGCCCGTGCATGCAGCGGATGATTATCTTCAGAAACTGATTACACGCGGTTTCCGGGTTGCCGTTTGTGAACAGGTTGAAGATCCGGCAGAAGCCAAAAAGCGTGGTTCGAAATCCGTCGTCCGACGCGACGTGGTGCGTCTTGTTACACCCGGCACACTCACCGAAGAAAAATTGCTCGTTGCAACCGAGTCCAACTACCTGATGGCGCTGACCCGCATCCGTGGCGGTGCCGAAGTGCAGTTCGCACTGGCTTGGATCGATATTTCAACGGGTGTTTTCCGCCTTTCAGAGACGAACCTGACACGGCTTCTCGCCGATATCTGGCGTATTGACCCGCGCGAACTGATCGTTGCCGATACGTTGTTTCACGATGCCGAACTGAAGCCGGTATTTGATGTGCTCGGCCGTGTTGCCGTCCCGCAGCCTGCTGTTTTGTTCGACAGCGCGACGGCAGAAGGCCGTATTGCCCGTTATTTTGGCGTCACGACGTTGGATGGGTTTGGCAGTTTTTCGCGTGCCGAACTGGCCGCAGCGGCCGCAGCAGTTGCCTATGTCGAAAAAACGCAGATTTCCGAGCGACCACCCTTGGGGGCGCCGGAGCGCGAAAGTGCAGCATCAACCCTATTTATCGATCCTGCTACCCGCGCCAATCTGGAACTCGCAAAAACGCTTTCCGGTGACCGCGAAGGCGCATTGCTCAGCGCTATCAACCGCACCGTTACCGGCGGTGGCGCCAGACTTCTGGCCGAGCGCCTTCTGTCACCTCTGACGGATCCGGACAAGATCAACGCGCGGCTCGATTCGGTTTCATGGCTGATCGATGATAACGCAATGGCAGAGCGGCTGCGTGAAGCCCTGAAACATGTGCCGGATATGCCCCGCGCCTTGTCGCGTCTGGCACTGGAACGCGGCGGCCCACGTGATCTCGGTGCCATCCGCCAAGGCCTTTCGATCGCATCCAGCATTGCCTCGCTGCTTGAGGAAGGTCTGTTGCCGGAAGAACTGGCTGGCGCGCTCTCGGCCCTCAAATCCCTGCCAAACGGCTTGGAGGCCATGCTCGGCTCCATGCTAGCCGACGAAATGCCGCTGTTGAAAAGAGACGGTGGTTTTCTGCGCGACGGTGCCAACCCGGAACTGGACGAAGTCCGAGCACTGCGTGACCAGTCACGGCGGGTGGTGGCTGGTTTGCAGCTGAAATATGCCGAGGAAACCGGCATCAAATCGTTGAAGATCAAACACAACAATGTGCTTGGTTATTTCATTGAGGTGACGGCCGGTAATGCCGACGTCATGATGGCGACCGATGAGGCAAAGGCCCGGTTTATCCATCGTCAAACCATGGCCGGTGCCATGCGCTTTACCACCACAGAACTGGCGGATCTGGAAAGCCGCATTGCCAATGCAGCAGCCCAGGCCTTGACCATGGAGCTTGAGGCATTCGAGCAGATGACATTGGCGGTGGTTTCAGAAGCTGAAGCCATCAAGGCTGGCGCGCTGGCGCTGGCGGTTATCGATGTCGCGGCTGGTCTGGCCTATCTGGCGGTTGAGCAGGCCTACTGCCGTCCGGTCGTTGATGGCTCGATGACATTTGCAATCAAGGGCGGACGCCACCCGGTGGTCGAACAGGCGCTGCGACGCCAGTCTGTCGGTCCGTTTATTGCCAATAATTGTGATCTTTCTGCGCAGAACGGCGACAAGAATGGTGCAATTTGGTTGCTGACTGGCCCAAACATGGGCGGTAAATCGACCTTCCTGCGCCAGAACGCTTTGATAGCTATCATGGCACAGGCAGGGTCTTTCGTACCGGCCGAGACTGCTCATATCGGTATCGTCGACCGTCTGTTTTCGCGGGTTGGCGCATCCGATGATCTGGCTCGCGGTCGTTCGACCTTCATGGTTGAGATGGTGGAGACCGCTGCGATTCTCAATCAGGCGACCGAACGCTCCTTGGTTATTCTTGATGAAATCGGTCGTGGCACAGCGACATTTGATGGTCTTTCCATCGCATGGGCAGCCGTTGAGCATCTGCATGAAATCAATGCCTGCCGCGGTCTGTTTGCCACGCATTTCCATGAACTGACCGTGTTGTCGGAAAAACTTGGCCGACTGTCCAACGCTACCATGCGCGTCAAGGAATGGGACGGCGAGGTTATTTTCCTGCACGAAGTCGGCCCCGGTGCGGCAGACCGCTCCTACGGTATTCAGGTGGCGCGACTGGCTGGCTTGCCAGCCTCGGTGGTGGATCGTGCGCGCGATGTGTTGACACGACTTGAAGATGCCGATCGCAAGAATCCGGCAAGCCAGTTGATCGATGACCTGCCACTGTTCCAGATGGCCGTGCGTCGTGAGGACACCCGTAAAACCAGCGCTTCCAAGGTAGAGGAAGCGGTTAAGGCCCTCAATCCCGATGAGATGACGCCTCGTGAGGCTCTGGACGCGCTTTATGCGCTCAAGAAACAACTTGGCAATGCTTGAGCGCTAAATTGCCTGTCCATGACGCCCCAAAATCGCTATAGGCCTTTGCCATTACGGTAGGCTATGGCGACCCTTAAGCAGAATGGATGCAGGCTTTATGGCCCACAAGGAAATCGATTACTCCGAAATCCTCGACGTCGAGGCTTTTCAGAAGGAATGCGACGCAGTGTTTGCCGGAAGCGGCAAACCGCTTCTGGATGCACGTTCGCAACTATTGCCAATCTTCCGCAAGGCAAGCAACGATGGACGGAAAACGGCACGCCAGATTCTGGATGCGGACGGTGGCGGACTGGATTGTGCACGCCGTATATCCTGGTTGCAGGACCGTCTGATCGAGGTGTTGTACCATCTGGCGGTCAGTTACGTTTATCCACGCGATGCTGCTGAAATTACCGTGACCGCCGTCGGCGGTTATGGCCGTGATACGCTGGCGCCTGGCTCCGACATCGACCTTCTGTTTCTTCTGCCACCCAAGAATTCGCAGGATATGCAAAAGGCAGTCGAGTTTGTTCTCTACATTCTCTGGGATCTGGGCTTCAAGGTTGGCCATGCCACCCGCACGGTTGAGGAATGTATCCGCCTTTCAAAATCCGACATGACCATCCGCACCGCCATTCTGGAAATGCGCTACATCTGCGGCAAGATGGCATTGTCCGACGATCTGCAAAAACGCTTTGACGCCGAAGTGATCACCGGTACCGGGCCGGAATTTATTGCCGCCAAGCTGGCTGAGCGCGACCAGCGCCACCGCAAGGCAGGTGACACGCGTTATCTTGTCGAGCCAAACGTCAAGGAAGGCAAGGGCGGTCTGCGCGACCTGCACACGCTGTTCTGGATCGCCAAATATTATTACCACGTACGCGACGCCGCTGAACTCGTAAAACTCGGCGTGCTCTCACGCCGCGAATTGAAGCTGTTCGAAAAAGCAGATGATTTTCTCTGGGCCGTTCGCTGCCAGATGCACTTTCTGACCAATAAAGCAGAAGAGCGGCTGTCTTTTGATATACAGCGGGAAATTGCCGCCGCGCTTGGCTATCAGCCGCGTCCCGGCCTGTCCGCCGTTGAACGTTTCATGAAGCACTATTTTCTTGTCGCAAAGGACGTGGGCGATCTGACGCGCATCGTCTGCGCGGCGCTGGAAGACCGGCAGGCCAAGGCTGTTCCCGGCCTCACCGGTGTTCTGAACCGGTTTACCAACCGCGTGCGTAAGATTGCTGGCAGCGTGGAATTTGTAGAAGACCGCGGTCGTATTGCACTGGCCGATCCCGATGTCTTCAAGCGCGATCCTGTCAACATCATTCGTCTGTTCCACATTGCCGACATCAATGATCTGGAACTGCATCCGGATGCACTGCGTGTTCTCACTCGCTCATTGTCGCTGATCGATAACAAGGTGCGGGAAAATGACGAGGCCAACCGTCTTTTCCTGTCGATCCTGACATCGCGGCGCGACCCCGCTTTGATGCTGCGACGCATGAACGAGGCGGGTGTTCTCGGCAAATTCATTCCGGAATTTGGCAAGATCGTCGCGATGATGCAGTTCAACATGTATCACCACTACACGGTTGATGAACATCTTATCCGCTCTGTTGCGGTTCTCTCGGAAATCGAAAAGGGCCAAGCCATCGATACGCATCCGCTGGTCAACCAGTTGATGCCGATGATCGAAGACCGCGAAGCGCTTTACGTTGCTGTGCTGCTGCATGACGTTGCAAAGGGACGGCAGGAAGATCACTCGATTGCCGGTGCACGCGTCGCCCGTAAATTCTGCCAACGTTTCCGTTTGAACGTAAAGCAGACGGAAACCGTGACCTGGCTCATCGAACAGCACCTGCTGATGTCGATGGTCGCGCAGACACGCGATCTGCATGACCGCAAAACCATTGCCGATTTTGCCGATAAGGTACAGTCGATGGAACGGCTGAAAATGCTGCTAATCCTGACGGTCTGCGATATTCGTGCCGTAGGGCCTGATGTTTGGAACGGCTGGAAAGGCCAGCTTCTGCGCACACTCTATTACGAAACAGAACTGCTGCTATCTGGCGGTTTTTCTGAAGTTTCCCGTAAAGAACGCGCAAAGGTTGCTCGCGAAAAACTCTATGACGCGCTTACCGACTGGGGCCAGAAGGCACGTCGCAAATATACCGGTCTGCATTATGAACCCTATCTTCTGTCGGTCGATCTCGATGACCAGATACGCCACACAAAGTTCCTGAGGGCGGCCGACAAGGAAGAAAAAGCGCTTGCCACCATGGTACGCACCCACTCCTTCCATGCCATTACCGAAATCACCATTTTGGCGCCTGACCATCCGCGTCTTCTGTCGGTGATTGCCGGCGCTTGTGCCGCTGCCGGTGCCAACATTGCTGATGCGCAGATTTTCACGACTTCTGACGGTCGCGCACTCGACACCATTCTCATCAATCGCGAATTCCCGATCGATGAAGACGAGATGCGCCGTGGCGCCAACATCTGCAAGCTGATCGAAGAAGTGCTGTCGGGCACCAAACGTTTGCCGGAAGTGATTGCGACTCGCACCAAGTCGAAGAAAAAGAACCGGACCTTCAACATTCCGCCGTCGGTCATCATTTCTAACAGCCTGTCGAACAAGTTCACGGTTGTTGAAGTTGAGTGCCTTGACCGCACGGGTCTGCTGGCCGACATCACCGCGACCATAGCCGATCTGTCGCTTGATATTGCCTCGGCCCGCATCACGACTTTCGGTGAAAAGGTCATCGATACTTTCTATGTCACAGATCTGACTGGTCAGAAGGTGATGAATGACAACCGCCAGTCCACAATTGTGGCGCGTTTGAAAAACATCATGGCCGACCCCGAGGATTTGTTAGCCGCAACCGGTGAGGCGGCCACTGTTTCCTCAGCGGAAGCCGCAAACAATCGCATGAAAGCACAGGCATGAGCCTTCTCAAAAAATTCGCAACGGTTGGCGCCGGCACGCTGGGCAGCCGCGTATTTGGTTTCATGCGTGAAATGCTGATGGCTGCGGCACTTGGTACGGGACCCGTGGCCGATGCGTTCAACGCCGCATTCCGGTTTCCCAATACTTTTCGACGCCTGTTTGCCGAAGGTGCCTTCAATTCGGCCTTCGTGCCGCTGTTTGCCAAGGAAATTGAGGCAAGCGGCATGGAGGGTGCAAGAAGGTTTTCCGAAGAGGTTTTCGGCGTCCTGTTTACTGTGCTGATGGCCCTGACAATCGCCATGGAGTTGGCCATGCCGCTTCTGGTGCGCACCATCATCGCGCCGGGCTTTGTCGACGATACAGTCAAGTTCGACAACACCGTTCAGCTTGCTACCATCATGTTCCCCTATCTGGCCTGCATGTCGCTGGCCGCGATGATGGGCGGCATGCTGAATTCGCTGCACCGTTATTTTGCAGCCGCCATCGCACCGGTTTTCCTCAATATCATCCTGATCGGTGTCCTCGGTTGGGCATGGTATGGTGGCCATGATCCGCTGGAAGTGGGTTATGGCCTGTCTTGGGGTGTCATGGTTGCCGGTGTCGTGCAGCTTGCCATCGTCTGGGTTGCCGTTCGCAATGCTGGCATGCGAATTGGATTCCGCCGTCCCCGCCTGACGAAAAACGTTAGCCGGCTACTGATATTGGCGTTGCCTGCGGCAATTACTGGTGGCATCACGCAAATCAACCTGCTGATCAATACGGCGATCGCGTCGGGCGGCGAGGGGACTATTGCCTCGCTTGCCTATGCCGATCGCGTTTATCAACTGCCGCTTGGCGTCGTCGGCATTGCCGTTGCCACCGTGTTGCTGCCCGAACTGTCGCGCGCCCTGCGTGGCGGCCAGCATGTTGAAGCAGCGACGTTGCAGAACCGCTCCGTGGAATTTGTCCTGTTTCTGACGCTGCCTGCCGCAGCAGCCCTGCTTGTTATGGCAGAGCCGATTGTTCAGTTGCTGTACCAGCGTGGTAACTTCTCAGCCGATGCAACGGTCAAGGTCGCTGAAATTCTCGGTATCTACGGACTTGGCCTTCCGGCATTCGTTCTGATCAAAGCCTTCATTCCCGGATTTTTTGCGCGTGAAGACACCAGAACGCCAATGATGTTTGCTGGCATTTCCGTTGTGGTGAACGTGTCGCTGGCACTTTATCTGTTCCCACGTTTTGATGGCGCTGGCATTGCCACTGCGGAAATCGTGGCTGGTTGGGTCAATGCCGCCATGTTGTTTGCAATGCTGGTAAAGCGTGGCCATTGGCAGATTGATACGCCGCTTCTGACCCGTATCCCGCGCCTGCTCTTTGCGTCAGCGGTTATGGCGACATTGATCTGGTTTGCCATGGGCTGGCTGCATCCCTGGTTGTCCAATGGGCATTTCGCTGTGCGGGCTGGCACCATTGCCGGTTTGATTGTCGTTGCCATGGCGGTTTATTTTGCGTTGGCTTTTGCCACCGGTGGAGCGCAGCTTTCCATGGTCAGACGCAATCTCAAACGGGGCGGTGCAAAAAATACTCCCGCCAAGGATGAAACAGCATGAGTGCCGATTTTGCGCAAAACCGCCGCATTGCGTTGGTTACGTTAGTTGTTGACACCTATGATCGGGCCAAAACATTTTACTGCGAAACACTCGGTTTCGAGTGCCTTGCTGATAAACCGCTGCCGGATGGCAAACGCTGGCTGGTGGTGAAGCCGAAAGGGGCGGATGGTTGTGGTCTGTTGCTGGCCGAGGCGGACGGTGATGAACAAATGCTGGCCATTGGCAATCAGACCGGCGGTCGTGTCGGTTTCTTTTTGAACACGGATGACTTTGCCCGCGATCATGCGGTGATGCTGGCCAAGGGTGTACATTTTCTGGAACAGCCGCGCCATGAGATCTATGGTTCCGTGGCCGTGTTCGAAGACCTTTACGGCAATCGCTGGGATCTTTTGGAACCCAGTCATTCACCCACTTGATTGCGCGGTGTTGCGGGTGCATAAGCGCCCGCGAAATCTAACCAAGGAGCAAGGCCCTCCACAAGCCTTCGAGGACACTCATGAGCGAATTCAAGAAACTGGTTTTTTCGGGCGTTCAGCCAACCGGTAATCTGCATCTTGGCAATTATCTCGGCGCAATTCGCAAGTTCGTGGCGCTGCAGGAAGACAGTGACTGCATCTACTGCGTTGTTGACCTGCATGCCATCACGGCACAGCTGGTGCATGAAGATCTGCGGGCGCAGACACGGTCTATCGCTGCCGCATTCATCGCAGCCGGTATCGATCCGGTAAAACACATCGTGTTTAACCAATCGGCCGTGCCACAGCACGCCGAACTGGCTTGGGTGTTCAACTGCGTGGCGCGCATCGGCTGGATGGAGCGCATGACGCAGTTCAAGGACAAGTCCGGCAAGAATGCCGAGCAGGTGTCGCTTGGCCTTCTGGCATATCCAAGCCTCATGGCGGCTGACATTCTCGTTTATCGCGCAACCCATGTGCCTGTTGGCGATGACCAGAAACAGCATCTGGAACTGGCGCGTGATATTGCCCAGAAGTTCAATATCGACTTTGGTGGCCAGATCAAAAGTGCCGGCCTTGGGCTGGATATCGTGGTTGGCGAAGAGCCGGTGCACGCTTATTTCCCAATGGTTGAACCCCTGATCGGTGGTCCTGCGCCGCGTGTCATGTCGCTCAAGGACGGTTCAAAGAAGATGTCCAAGTCCGACCCGTCGGACCTGTCGCGCATCAACCTGATGGATGATGTGGATGCCATTTCGAAGAAAATTCGCAAGGCAAAGACAGATCCGGATGCCTTGCCGAGCGAAACCGAGGGGTTGAAAGGCCGCCCGGAGGCAGAAAATCTGGTCGGTATTTTTGCGGCTCTGGCTGATAAATCCAAGGCAGAGGTGTTGCAGGAGTTTGGAGGACAGCAGTTCTCGGCCTTCAAGCCTGCACTGATTGATCTGGCTGTGAATGTTCTGGCGCCGATCAATCTTGAAATGCGCCGTCTGCTTGACGACACCAACCACATCGACGCCATTCTGAGAGATGGCTCTGAACGGGCTGGCGTGATTGCTGAAAAAACCATGAATGAAGTCCGCGATATCGTTGGCTTTCTCAGGTGATAACTTGCCGCCCGCAGTCTGTGCGGGCGGCTTGTCAGCTTGGCAAATTTCTATAAGCTCCGCCTCAATCGTATCAAAGGCGAGTTTCATCGTCTGGAATTTCAGAAACAGGGAGCACGCTCTATGGTTTCAAAACGGCTGTCTCGACTTGAAGGTCATCGCCGTAAATTTCTGGCGGTCATCGACGGGACGCCCGAATGCGAAAGGGCCGTTCATTATGCGGGTCGCCGTGCCAAGAACTCCAATGGCGGCCTTGTTTTGCTTTACGTAATTCCGGATGGCGATTTCCAGCAGTGGCTGGGTGTCGAGCAGATCATGCGGGCAGAGGCACAGGAAGAGGCAGAAGCCTCGATGGCCAAAACGGCGCAGAAAGTACGTGAGACCGTCGGTATAGAGCCGGAAGTGGTCATTCGTGAAGGTGCCGCCGCCGAACAGATCCATGGTTTGATTGAAGAAGACCGGGATATTGCCATTCTGGTCCTCGCTGCCGGTTCAACCAAGGAAGGCCCAGGTCCGCTGGTCTCGTCCATAGCGGGCAGGGGGGCTGCATTCCCCATTCCTGTTACCGTATTGCCAGATACGCTGAGCGACGAGGAAATTGACGCACTTTGCTGAGCGTCCGCCAAGCGGCAAGGCGCGTGCGATAAAACAAACAGCGCAAGCACCATCAATTGGTGATGTGCGGTTCAACATGCTTTAAACGCACAAATTGACTTTCTTTGCCGAAAGCTCATTTGTTGAATGTAATTCTCATGTCCGGGCTTGAAGAATGAGCCTGTCCGGCGTATTTTTGAACTATTCTAAATTCAGGGGCGCCGATCGCTCCGAAGGAGACATGTGATGTTCATTCAGACCGAAGCCACTCCAAATCCGGCTACGCTGAAGTTTCTTCCCGGACGCGTTGTGCTGGAAACCGGCACGGCAGAATTCCTGAACGCAGAGCAGGCGCAGGCGTCTCCGCTGGCGCAGACACTGTTTGAAATTCCGAGTGTAACCGGTGTGTATTTCGGTTTCGATTTCATCACCGTGACCAAGGAAGGTGCTGAATGGCACCATCTGAAGCCTGCGATCCTGGGCTCGATCATGGAACATTTCATGTCGGGTCGCCCGATTCTGGGCGAAGCACGCACCGCCGAGTTTTCTGACGAAGAAGACGAGTTTTTCGATGAAGGCGATGAAACCATCGTTGCTACCATCAAGGAACTGCTGGACAGCCGCGTTCGTCCTGCTGTGGCGCAGGATGGTGGCGACATCACCTTCCGTGGTTTCCGGGATGGCACCGTGTTCCTCAACATGAAGGGCGCATGCTCGGGCTGCCCATCTTCTACCGCAACATTGAAACACGGCGTTCAGAACTTGCTCAAGCACTTCGTTCCTGAAGTGCAGGCTGTCGAATCCGTTTAATACAAAGGCAAAATGGCATGATCGTTCTGGCGCTTGATACATCGGGAGGCGACTGCGCCGCCTGTGTTTATGACAGCGCCAGCGATGCCGTTCTTGGCAGAGTGTGCGAAACCATCGGCAAAGGCCACGCCGAGCGGTTGATGGGAATTGTCGATAAGGTACTCGAAGCAGCCAATCTTGACCTGAAAGCCGTGCAGCGGATTGCTGTCACTATTGGTCCTGGTTCCTTCACGGGCATTCGTGTCGGTGTTTCAGCCGCGCGTGGTTTTGCCTTGTCCCTTGGCATTGAGGCTGTCGGCCTAACCACGCTCGAGGTGATGGCCAAGGATTGGCAGGATCAGCACGGACATAAACCTGTCACCATTGCTCTGGATGCGCGTCGTGGCGAGGTTTATATCCAGTCCTTTGCGGCCGATGGCTCGTCTGTCACGAATGCGGAACTGCTGCCATTGGATGACGCGATTTCCCTGTTCTCACGCCTGGGTGGTGAGGTTTTCGGGTCGGCTGCAATTCTTCTGAACGGCGAATCGAATGCCGTTGAGCCTGACCGGTTCGAAATTACAGCCGTCGCACGCCTTGGTGCTGCCAAGCCGCAAGGCGGACCTCGCCCGGCTCCGCTCTACTTGCGTGGCCCTGATGCCAGACCGCAAACGGGATTTGCGCTGGAACGACGTGCCCATGCCTGATAATCGGGCATGATATGTATTTATGCGGTGATTCCCTGCGATGATCGATCAGTATTTGACACTAAAGCCCCAGTTCGAAATTGTACCTTTGGTACAAGACGATAGCCATGCCATAGCTGAACTGCACAAGCTGCGGTTCTCGCGGCCGTGGAGTGAAGACGAGTTTGGCAATCTTCTCGTGCAATCCAATTGCTATGGCTTCGTAGCACGCCAGACCAACGCGTTCTTCAGCAAGCCATTGTCCGGTTTTGTGCTGGCCCGTGAGGCAGGTGGCGAAGCAGAAATTCTGACCATTGCCGTTCAGGAAAAATTGGGCCGTGCGGGTCTTGGCTGGCGTCTGATGCAGGCGGCGGTGCGTGAGGCCGCAGGCCGTGGCGCCGATTCCATGTTCCTCGAAGTTGATACCAGCAATGCCGCAGGTCTTGGGCTATACCGCAAGCTGGGCTTCCAGCAGGTCGCGGAACGCAAGGCCTATTATACAGCCCCCGACGGTACACAGTCGACGGCGCTTGTCATGCGGCGCGATCTTCGCTAGTTGCGTTTATGACCATTTTCTATATCCCGCCTTCTTCGTGAGGGCGGGGCGTTGATATGAAGGCCTTACAACGTGACAGATCTGAACAAAACGCTCGAAGAGCTATGCGCCGAACGTGGCATGCGCATGACCGATCAGCGTCGGGTCATTGCCCGCGTTTTACAAGAATCGGAAGATCATCCTGATGTGGAAGAGCTGTATCGACGATCGTCTGAGGTTGATCCACGCATTTCCATCTCGACCGTTTATCGTACTGTAAAGCTTTTCGAAGATGCCGGTATCATCGAACGGCATGATTTTCGTGATGGTCGCTCTCGTTACGAAACCGTGCCAGAAGAACATCACGATCATCTGATTGATCTCAAGAACGGCGTTGTGATTGAATTCCGCTCTGCAGAAATCGAGGCACTCCAGGAAAAGATCGCTCGCGAGCACGGGTTCAAACTGGTGGACCACCGTCTTGAACTTTACGGTGTACCGCTAAAACCTGAAGATCACTGAGCGGTGCGAGTAGTCACGTTATGATGCTGTGGCTGCGGATTATCTATCTCGTTTTCGTTCTAACGTTGCTGACCCTACTTATGCTGCCATTTCAGCTTTTGGGTCTGGCATTTGATCTAAAGATACGACGCTGGCTGCCGCGTTTCTGGCATTGTGCTGCCTGCCACACCCTTGGCCTGAAAATCACCGTCCATGGAACACCGGATAAAAACCGCCCGTTGATGCTGGCGGTTAATCATGCTTCCTGGAAGGACATCATGATCCTTGGCAGCATTACCGATGTAGTTTTTATCGCCAAGACTGAGGTACGCGACTGGCCGGTTTTCGGCGTGTTGGCACGTCTACAGAAAAGCATTTTTGTCACCCGCGAGCAGAAACGCAGCACGGGCACGCAGGTGAACGAGATCGCCGAAAGGATGGCGGGCGGCGAGGTTGTTGTGCTGTTTCCTGAGGGAACGACATCGGACGGTAACCGGCTTCTTGAGGTCAAGTCATCGCTGTTTGGCGCTGCATCCACCGCCGTGGAGCAGGTGCCGGGTGGCATTGTCTATGTGCAACCGGTGGCAATAGCCTATACCGGTGTTCATGGAATGGCGATGGGACGTTACCACCGTCCGCTCGTCGCATGGCCGGGATCTCTAACCCTTTTGCCGCATCTGATGGGCGTCTTGAGATCAGGCGCGCTCGAAGTTGATGTCACGTTTGGCGATAGCGTTGCTTTCAAGCGCGGTGACAACCGCAAACATCTGGCGGTTGGTGTTACAGCAGCGATCCGCCGCATGTTGCAGCAAAGTCTTCGTGGTTATTGGCGGTAGTCGCTACACTTCGGAAAGCACTGCGTTTGTGGTGTCCGACAGTTGCGGTTGAATGGCGGCAAGGCTGCCGGCAGCACGCACGAAATCGATCTGGCGCGCAAATCCGGTCTTTTGCAGCAGATGTTTAACGTGTGTGCGCACTGTCTCCTTGGCGCTCCCTGTCTGCGAAGCGATTTTCTCCAAGCTCTTTCCTTCGGAAAGCTGGGCTGCAATCCGTGCTTCAGTGGGTGACAGATCATAAAGACCTTTCAGCCACTCCGCATTTAGGGTGATATCCCCGATGGGACGAGCCAGAATAAGCAATGTTCCGCCAGCCCCGATAATATCCTGCGCCTGCATGCAGGCCGGAATGACGTGCAGGATGCCTGTTGGTAGTCTGTTTTCGGAGCGAACGGCAATCGAACGAACCGACCGCTGCTGCACAATGGTGCCTTCAAGCGCCTGCCGTAAAAGGCCATCCGCGCGTTTGTCATAAAGTGCCAAACGGCCGAAAGCTGCCGGAAGGAATATCTGGCCTGCCAGCCTATCAAACGAGGCATTGGTGGCGATGACCTTTGAATTCCGGGACAGAACTGCCGCCGGAATGCCAAGCAATTGCAGCGTCGCCATTGCTGTCATCGTTTGTTTCATCCTCAATCGGCCAGCGAGGGCCACGGCTCGCCCGAGATGGGGGCGAATAGTGTTGAGGAAATCAAGCTCTGGACCTGCGAAACGACCTTCCGCAAACCGCCGATCGACCGAAAACACCGCGATGTCGTCGCCAGAGCCTTTTATGACCGTCGCGGCAGTAAATGCGATGTCTCTTGGCGACAGAAAGTCACGAAAAATCGCCAGGCTCTGTATTTCGTCTTCTTCGAAAAAGTCTTTGTCCACGACAAATGCAGGGTAGCTTTTTTCGAGAAGACGCTGAAGACGCACGTTCCGGTCTGCCCACCCGCCGGCAATATACTCTTCCATGATGGTTTTAGTCGCCTGGGGTGCATCCCAGGTCAATTGTCCGTCGGTCAGAATAAACAGCGAACCGCCACGTCCTTTGACCTGATCTGACAGGCTGTCGATAACAGAAGGCCAAAGTTCTGGAAGAAGCCCTGCCGCATAGATTTGACTGACAATATCTTGGTGAATTTCACTCATGTAAAACTGTAGTGTTTGAGATCAATACTTCAACATAGCTTTCAAGCTTATATAAGCAGTAAAAATCACAAGAATTACAGACGGAAAATCGCAAAAATTTGGCGATTATCAATTGGCTTTAGTCTGTCGACGCGGCTGCGCTTAGCAGGCGCTTTAAAGACGAAAATAGCCTGCAGCATATTTTTCTGTTTAATATGGTCCTGAAAATGACTAGGTAACCGCCATGACACAGCAAACGACAGCAATCGCCGAAACAGATCAATCGCTCCGTGACGGTAGCAACAGCCGCAAGGTTTTCATCAAGACTTACGGCTGTCAGATGAATGCTTACGATTCCGTTCGCATGAGCGATGCTCTTGCGAAGGACGGTTATGTGCCCACAGAGGACATGGCTGAGGCTGATCTCGTTTTGCTCAATACCTGTCATATCCGCGAGAAGGCCGCTGAAAAGGTCTATTCCGCGCTTGGTCGCCTGCGTGACATGAAGAAGTCGCGTCAGGAAGAGGGCCGCGAATTCATGATTGGCGTCGCCGGCTGCGTTGCACAGGCTGAAGGCGAAGAAATTCTGCGCCGTGCGCCGGCCGTTGACGTGGTGATTGGCCCGCAGACCTATCATCGCCTGCCGGCCGCTCTGAAACGGGTGCGCGATGGCGAGCGTGTAATCGAGACCGATTACGCGGTTGAAGACAAATTTGAACATCTGCCTGTCGCCGATAAGGCGAAGATCCGCACGCGTGGTGTCACCGCGTTCCTGACCGTTCAGGAAGGTTGCGACAAATTCTGTACTTTCTGCGTGGTGCCTTACACCCGTGGTTCTGAAGTATCCCGCCCGGTTTCGCAGATCGTCGACGAGGCCATGAAGCTGGTTGACGGTGGTGTTCGCGAGTTGACGCTGCTTGGCCAGAACGTCAATGCGTGGAAGGGAACCGGCCCCAAGGGTGAAGAGTGGGGCTTGGCACAGCTTCTATACCGTCTGGCGGAAATCCCTGGTTTGGCGCGTCTTCGTTACACGACCAGCCATCCGCGCGACATGGATGACTGTCTTATAGACGCGCACAGCAATCTGCGCATCCTAATGCCTTACCTTCACTTGCCGGTGCAGTCCGGCTCCGACCGTATTCTCAAAGCCATGAACCGTCGCCATACCGGCGCGGAGTATGTACGGCTGATCGAGCGCATTCGTGGCGCACGTCCCGACATCGCCATGTCCGGTGATTTTATCGTTGGTTTCCCCGGCGAGACGGATGCGGACTTCGAAGACACGTTGAAGATTGTCGAAACCGTTAGATATGCACAGGCTTTTTCGTTCAAATATTCAACACGTCCGGGAACGCCGGGAGCGGATCTGACGGATCAGGTTGCGGAAGACGTAAAGTCGGAACGCCTTGAAAGACTTCAGAATTTGCTTCTGAAACAGCAGAATGAATTTGCCGCATCGCTCGTTGGCAAGACCATGGATATCCTGCTGGAGAAGCCGGGACGCATGCCGGGACAGCTTATTGGCCGTTCTCCGTGGCTTCAGTCTGTGAATCTTGATGCAAAAACATCGCAAATCGGTGACATTGTAAATGTACGAATCACCGCGACGGGTCCAAACAGCTTGTTTGCCGAGGTGGCAGAGCGTTAAGATGGAGCCGGAGCTTACTGGGACGGGAGCCTGACCGCTTGAACGCACACGAATTGGTATCACCTTCATCGCGCCAGCCACGTTCAGCCGCGACCGACGCCAATCACTTCGTCCTCACGTTCGAGAATAACAGGATCGCTGGGGAGCTGTTCGGGCAGTACGATCAGAATCTGAAATTGCTGGAACAGCGCCTCAATATCGACGCGAGGCCGCGAGGCAATTCGGTTGCCATTACCGGCGATGTTGTGGCCACCAATCAGGCCCGCCGTGTGCTTGATCTGCTATATGAGAGCCTGCTGAAAGGCCGCTCTGTTGAACTTTCTGACGTTGAAGGCGTAATCCGAATGGTCCTAGCTGCTGACGACCAACTGACACTGCCGACGATGGAGGGCAAGGTTAAGCTTTCCATGGCGCAGATTTCCACTCGCAAAAAGACTATTTCTGCCCGCACGCCGACGCAGGATGTCTACATGCGGGCGCTGGAGCAGTCCGAACTGGTTTTCGGCGTTGGTCCAGCCGGTACCGGTAAGACCTATCTGGCGGTTGCCCATGCGGCACAGCTGCTTGAGCGTGGTGCGGTGGACCGCATCATTCTGTCTCGTCCAGCCGTTGAAGCGGGTGAACGTCTTGGCTTCCTTCCTGGCGACATGAAGGAAAAAGTCGATCCGTATCTTCGCCCGCTCTATGACGCGCTTTACGACATGATGCCGGGTGACAAGGTGGAACGTGCCATCCAAGCTGGCGTGATCGAAATCGCTCCGCTCGCCTTCATGCGTGGCCGCACGCTTGCCAACGCTGCCGTCATTCTCGACGAAGCGCAAAACACCACATCGATGCAGATGAAGATGTTCCTGACGCGCCTTGGTGAAAACGGCCGCATGATTGTAACCGGTGACCCGAGCCAGGTCGATTTGCCACGCGGGGTGAAGTCTGGCCTTGTTGAAGCGCTGCAGATTTTGAACGGCGTGGAAGGTGTTTCCGTGGTCCGCTTCAAGGATGTGGACGTTGTGCGTCATCCGATGGTTGCCCGTATTGTGCGTGCATACGAGGCGCAGACGGCGGTTCCAGATGAAAGTCTGAACACGGACAGATAAAATCTGGACACGGAAAAGCGAAATACTGAAATGACAGCACTGGATATCCAGATCAGCGTCGAAGACGATGCCTGGCCCTCAGAAGACGTTTTACTCGCGCTTTGTGAAAAGGTGCTGGGCGCTGCCGCCCAGTTTCTTGCAAAGGAAGAGAAACAGCCCTTCCCGAAAATGGCTCCAGAGATTTCTCTCGTCTTTACCAACGATGCCGAAATCCGCGAAATCAACGCTGAATGGCGGGATAAGGACAAGGCAACTAATGTCCTTTCCTTCCCGGCTTTTCCGCTTGAACCGGGTGGTATGCCGGGTCCCATGCTTGGCGATATCGTCATTGCGCGCGAAACGGTAGAGCGCGAAGCTGTTGATTTGGAAAAGACTTTTGATGATCATCTGACACATCTTATGGTGCATGGATTTCTGCATCTGTTCGGGTATGATCATATGGAAACCGAGGAAGCGGAAGAAATGGAGTTGCTTGAGACTCGCATTTTGGCTTCGCTTGGACTATCTGATCCCTATGCGGGACAGGATCCGCTGTCATAATTATAGTCTGGAGCCATGAACGAACATTCGACAAGACCCTCTGAGCAGGGCAAGGAAACGGGAGAGCAGTCCTCATCGGAAGAGGGCAGTAGTCCGTTACGACAGGACTCGATACAGAAAACCAAAGGGACACTCTGGTCCCGTCTCTCACGCCTTTTGAGGCCGCTGCAAGGTGAGCGCCTGCGTGAGGATCTGGCTGATGCGCTGATGACCGATGCGGATGTCGCCACAGCCTTTGCGCCCGAAGAACGGGCAATGCTCAACAATATCTTACGTTTTCGCGAAGTGCGCGTCGAAGACATCATGATCCCTCGAACGGATATTGATGCCATCGACCAGACCATGACAATCGGCGAAGCGATGATCCTTTTTGAGGAAACCGGGCGTTCGCGTATGCCGGTCTACCTTGAAACCCTCGATGATGCCCGTGGCATGATCCACATTCGCGATTTGCTCGCCTATATCGGCAAGCAAGCGCGCAACAAACGTCGGGTCGGTACGCGGCCAGCGCAGGCTGAGGGTGTGAAGGCGCCAAAGACGCCACGCGCTGATTTTGATCTCGCCCGTGTTGATCTCACAAAGACGGTGCAGGAAGCAGGCCTTGTCCGCAAAATCCTGTTCGTACCGTCCTCCATGCTGGCGGCCAATCTGTTGCAGAGCATGCAGCAGCAGCGCACGCAGCTTGCTCTTGTCATCGACGAATATGGTGGCGCCGACGGTCTTGTCAGCCACGAAGACATCGTCGAAATGGTTGTCGGTGATATCGACGACGAACATGACAACGAAGAGGCCATGTTCACCCGTCTTGCGGACGGTGCTGTTGTGGCGGATGCCCGTGCGGAACTTTCTGAGTTGCAGCATGCAATCGGTCCTGACTTCGACGTGGCGGAACATCTGGAAGAAGTGGATACGCTTGGCGGCCTTATATTCTTCCTGCTCGGTCGTATTCCGGTTGCCGGTGAAACCGTTCATGCCGTTGCTGGCTTCGAGTTTGAAATTCTCGATGCCGACAGTCGTCGCGTAAAACGTGTTCGCATCACGCGGCACGATGCAAGCGGAGAAGACAACGACGGAGATAAGCCAATCGCTGCTCTGATCGCTGCATCCTCCCTTTCGCGTCAGGCTTCCGGACAGGCCGAAACGCCATAAATTTTGAGCAGGCGGTGGCAAATGATTGCATGGTGTCGCCGCCTGTTCTGTAACCCCAAGTAAACGATGTCGGTTTTGCAGTGTGGCGGCAAGAAGTGCTGCCTTATATTGCGTCGAAACCATATTATGTCCGCAGGACAACAGACCATTTTTGAAATTCAATATTGCTGTCTACCGGATATATTTGTGCCTCTGATGCCAATTGGTTTATCTGACAAGATACAGCGTATTTGATTCGATCACACCCATTCCGATGTGACGGATAAAATGCAACATCGAAGGCTCGCAGGATTTCGGTCGGGGCATCCTGCTAATACTAGTCAACGGAATGGAGACCACATGGAGCGGCTTGCAGGTAGGGTCATGCTCATGGGGGGCTTCTGGCGCGCTGTTCTGGCTATCGCTGCCGGTGCTTTCGGCGCTCTGGCACTTCCGCCGGTCGGCTTTTTTGCAGTCCTGTTTATCTCCTTCACCCTGCTTGTTTGGCTGATGGACGGTTCCGTCGGCTCTGCCAATGGTGGTGGTACCAGCCGCTGGTGGTCATCGGTACGGATCGGCTGGCTGTTCGGTTTTGGTTATTTTGTTGCTGGCCTGTGGTGGCTTGGTAACGCGCTTCTGCTGGAAGCGGATGAATTTGCCTGGGCTCTGCCTTTGGCGATCCTCGGCCTGCCAGCCGTTCTGGCGCTGTTTTATGGTCTTGCGACAGGCCTTGCCCATATCTTCTGGTCAGAAGGTTTTGGGCGTATCGCCGCACTGGCTGCCGCCTTCGGCCTTGCCGAGTGGTTGAGAAGTTTTGTTGCCACCGGTTTTCCCTGGAACGCCATCGGTTACGGCGCCATGCCCATTCCGATCATGATGCAGTCCTCGCATGCCATCGGCCTTTTTGGGGTCAGCATGTTGGCGGTCTTCGTATTTTCCACACCCGCGTTGTTGGGTACGCGACGCGGAGCGGCGCAAGGAATTGCTATCGCCGTCCTGCTTGTCGCCGCGCATCTGGGGTATGGTGCATATCGCATTTACACCGCGCCTGCGCGAACAGAGGACGGCCTGACAGTTCGTATCGTCCAACCTGCCATCGACCAATCGCGCAAGCTTGAAAACACCGACAGGGCGGCAATTTTCGAAGAACACCTTAGCCTGACGGCAACGCCAGCTGCAGCCGGTAAAAAGCGGCCCGACATTATCATCTGGCCTGAAACTTCCGTACCGTTCATTCTGACCCAGAACCCGGATGCACTGGTCAGAATTGCCGATGTACTGGAAGACGGCCAGATTCTTTTGACTGGAGCGGTGCGGTTCGAAGAAGCTGCACCGGGAATGCCTCCACGCTTCTATAATTCGATCTACATGATTGATAGTCAGGGCCAGATTCTGGGAGCAGCCGACAAGGTGCATCTGGTGCCATTCGGCGAATATGTGCCGTTTGAGAATATCCTCACCCGATTTGGCATCGAGAATATCGTCAATCTTCCTGGCGGTTTCTCTGCAGCAGCAAATCGTAGTGTGCTGACGTTGCCGAGTGGCCAAAGCTTCTATCCGTTGATCTGCTACGAAGCCATTTTCCCGAATGAACTGGCCAGTGGATTGGCGGGCGCTTCCCTGCTTCTCAACATCACCAATGACGGCTGGTTTGGCCAGACACCAGGGCCGTCGCAGCACTTTTTGCAGGCCCGTTTACGGGCGGTCGAAAACGGCGTCAGCATGATTCGTGCTGCAAATAACGGTATTTCGGCTGTAATTGACCCAATGGGACAAATTGTCGCAGGGCTTGCGAGCGGTCAAAAAGGAATTTTTGACGCTACCCTGAGTAGTGCTGATCTTCAATCTGTACGTCAGGGTGTTCGCAAGGATCACTTTTGGTTGATCTTTGGAGTACTGCTTATAATAGCAATAGTTTCGCGCTTTGGTTTAGTTTTTAAGGAGAATTGACCAAAATTCCCTAAAAAGGCATAGTGATATTGCATATAGCTACAACGCAGATGGTATATGGTGGGGAACTTTGGGTCTACCGTTTCGTTGAAGATGTCGCTGGCAGCTTGTTCCATGCTTCGGATGACATGTTTTTGACGTGTTTAAGATGCGGAAAATGCTGCGGCAATGCGAAGTACCCGCAGTGACCAGCTAGGCTGGCCATTTTGCAATTACGCAACGTATCGATGTCAGGACATTGACTATGACCGAGAATAAAAAGAAGCCAAATCCCATCGACATTCATGTTGGTAGCCGGATCAGATTGCGCCGAACAATGCTTGGTATGAGCCAGGAAAAGTTGGGTGAAAGTCTCGGTATCACCTTTCAGCAGATTCAGAAGTACGAAAAAGGCACCAACCGCGTTGGCGCCAGCCGTCTTCAGAACATTGCTGGTATCCTCAATGTACCTGTTTCCTTTTTCTTCGAAGACGCGCCGGGTGATCAGCCAGGTTCGGCCACTGGCGCAGAAGCGTCCAGCTCGAACTACGTTGTTGATTTTCTGTCCTCCTCAGAAGGTCTGCAGCTCAACCGCGCTTTCGTGAAGATTTCTGATCCGAAGGTTCGTCGTCGTATCGTGGATCTGGTCAAGGCGCTCTCCGCTGAGGGCGAGGCCGAGTAACCATCCGACAAACCGTGATTGGTTCATGATTGCCGCCGTGATTGAAAGATCGCGGTGGCTTTTTGCTGTCTACAGTTTAGTAGAGTTTCATGGCAAAATTCGACAGAATTGCTGACATAAAGATATATTTATGTCGTTGTGTCCTTGTTTTTTTGACGTGAAATGACTAACACACGCAGAGGCCATTTCTTTGAGGGGAATCCCGTATGCGTGCCAACTACCTTTTCACCAGCGAGTCCGTGGCCGAAGGTCATCCGGATAAGGTGTGTGATCGTATTTCGGATGAAATCGTCGATCTCGTTTATCGTGAAGCTGTAAAGTGCAAAGTCGACCCTTGGGGCGTTCGTATCGCATGCGAGACCCTGGCCACGACAAATCGGGTGGTTATCGCTGGTGAAGTTCGCCTGCCGCCAAGCCTGATGAAGAAGGATAAAGACGGTAACGACGTTATCAATCCTGCCAAGTTCAAGGCCGCTGCACGTCGCGCCATCAAAGACATTGGTTATGAGCAGGATGGTTTCCACTGGAAGACCGCCAAGATTGACGTACTGTTGCACTCGCAGTCCGCTGACATCGCACAGGGCGTGGACAATGCTGCTGACAAGCAGGGCGATGAAGGTGCTGGCGACCAGGGTATCATGTTCGGTTACGCCTGCCGCGAAACACCGGAACTAATGCCGGCTCCGATCTATTATTCCCACCTGATCCTGCAGTTGCTGGCGACAGCCCGTAAAAAGGGTGATGGTGACGCTGCAAAACTCGGCCCCGATGCCAAGAGCCAGGTGACAGTCCGGTACGTTGACGGCAAACCTGCCGAGGTTGCTTCGATCGTTCTGTCTACTCAGCACCTCGATGAAAGCTGGGACTCCAAGAAGGTACGTTCCGTTGTCGAACCTTACATTCGCGAAGCGCTCGGTACGCTGAAGATCGCTGACGATTGCCAGTGGTATATCAACCCGACCGGTAAATTTGTCATCGGTGGCCCGGATGGCGATGCTGGCCTGACCGGCCGCAAAATCATCGTGGACACCTATGGTGGTGCGGCACCTCACGGCGGCGGCGCATTCTCCGGCAAGGACACCACCAAGGTCGACCGTTCAGCTGCTTACGCGGCGCGCTACATCGCCAAGAACGTTGTTGCAGCTGGCCTCTCCGACAAGTGCACGATCCAGCTTTCCTACGCAATTGGCATTGCCCAGCCTCTGTCCGTTTATGTCGATCTGCATGGTACCGGCAAGGTCACGGAAGATCAGGTTGAGGCGGGTATCCGCAAGGTTATCGACCTGTCCCCAACGGGTATTCGTCGCCACCTTGACCTGAACAAGCCTATTTATGCTAAGACCGCGTCCTATGGACATTTCGGACGCAAGTCCGGACGTGACGGTTCGTTCTCCTGGGAGAAGCTTGATTTGGTCAAGCCGCTCAAGGAAGCATTGAAGGCTTAAAGCAAGGTATGACAGACGATAGCGAGCGGCGCGCACGCGCAACCGAGGCATTTTTCGGCAGACGCAAGGGTAAACCCCTACGTGACCGGCAAAGCGATGATATCGCAACATTGTTGCCGGAGCTGAAAATAGACCTCAATGCTGCGCCGCCCGCATCGCTTGTTTCGCTGTACCCAAAGGCAGTCGACCAGCTGCGGTTGGAAATCGGCTTTGGTGGCGGTGAGCATCTGGTTCACCGCGCCCAGGAAGAGCCAACGACCGGCTTCATCGGCGTTGAACCATTCGTAAACTCGATGGCAAAACTGCTCCGGCAGGTTGGCGACCGCGGCATTGAAAATATCCGCCTTTATGATGACGATGCCACGCAGCTTCTCGACTGGTTGCCAGAGGCCTCGATCGATCAGATTGATCTGCTTTATGCCGATCCATGGCCGAAGAAAAAGCACTGGAAACGTCGCTTTGTCTCTGCAGTTAATCTCAGCCGCTTCCATCGTGTATTGAAGCCGGGCGGAACGTTCTGTTTCGCATCCGATATCGACACCTATGTGAACTGGACGCTGACCCACTGTCGCGACCATGGCGGCTTCGAATGGACCGCAAAGTCAGCTGAGGACTGGAAGACACCTTACGCCGGATGGCCAGGAACCCGGTATGAGGCAAAGGCCAAACGTGAGGGCCGAACATCCGCCTATCTGACGTTTATTCGCGTCTGAGGTATCTCGTTCAAAATGAATTCAATGAAAAAGCCGGGTTTTGACCCGGCTTTTTCATTTTAACCCTATGCGCGAGCAATTTGCCCTCAGACCTGCTGATCGACCTCGCTGGCCAGAGGGATAGACGGCTGGGCTCCATGTTTGGTGCAAGCCAGCGATCCGGCTGCGGCTGCACGCTTCAGCGCCGTCGCAAAATCCAGACCTTTGTCGAGGCTGGCTGCCAGATAACCGCAGAATGTATCGCCGGCCCCCACCGTATCAATCGGCTCGATCTTAAGACCGGCAGCCTTGTGCAGCTGGCCATCCCGCATGGCGATAACGCCGTCAGCACCCAGCGTTATGATGATGGTTTGGCCGGTACGAGCATGCATATCCTGCATGGCCTGTTGGCGCTCTTCGCCGGAAATGCCCTGCTTGCCAATCAGCAGTTCAAATTCGGTTTCATTGGCGATGATGATGTCGGCCAATGCAGAAATGCGAGCAGCGTCCTGCGTCAATGGTGCCGTATTGATGATGCTGGTGACGCCCTTCTGTTTGGCGCCAGCCAAGGCAGCTTCAATGGCTTCGACGGGAATTTCAAATTGCAGCATCAGGATATCGCCGGACGTCATGCCGTCGAGCGCGTTGCTCGCATCGTCAGGCGTGATCGTACCGTTTGCCGCAGGAATGACGGCAATCATGTTCTCTCCGCCTTCGCCGACCAGAATGACAGCTGTGCCGGTCGCGCCCGGCGATGTCTTGACGGTGGTAAGGTCAACACCGGCTTCATTGAGAAGTTCCAGTGCAGAGCCTGCAAAGGTGTCATCGCCTGCAGCGCCGGCCATGCGGACATTTGCTCCGGCCCGTCTGGCTGCCAGCGCCTGATTGGCACCCTTGCCGCCTGCTGCCGTTGCAAAGGTTTGCCCGGTTACGGTTTCACCCGGTTTGGGCAGGCGTCGTGCAGTGGCAACGAGGTCCATGTTGATGGAGCCGAATACAGTAATCATGATATGTCCAATTGATGTTCAATGGCGCCGACTTTGCCCGACAGGGTCACTCGTCGTCAACCACCCGGAACTTGAGGCTGCCTATTCGGCTCTCCAATGATTGTGGAGAAGGCGCTTGAGGCTGCTCCGGTATATCGCCGCCAAAATCCAGAGCCTCGATCTTGTTGCCGCGCTTCGTCAGCTTGTCCGCGGAGGTCATGATCAGGTCCACATCCTTCTGTGCAGCCAGAAAATGCCCTTGCAGTTTGCGGGTACGATCGTCCAGCCGGTTCAGATCATCCATCAAAAGCGCGACCTCGCCTTGAATGAGATGTGCCTGCTCGCGCATGCGCTGGTCTTTCAGCACGGACTGGATAACCTGTACCGACAGCATCAGCAGCGATGGTGAAACGATAACAACCCGCATGCGGTGTGCTTTTTGCACAATGGCTTCGAAATGCTGGTGAATATCGGCAAAAATCGATTCCGATGGCACGAACAGAAACGCCGTATCCTGTGTTTCACCTGCCAGCAGGTATTTTTCCGCGATATCGCGGATATGCACTTCCATGTCACGCCGGAATTGCTGGGCCGCAAGCTTGCGCACTTCAGGCGAAGTTTCCTCGCGCATGGAATTCCAGGCTTCCAGCGGAAACTTGGCATCGATGACCAGCGGTGGTGCATTGTTCGGCATTCGCACCGTACAGTCGGGGCGAGAACCATTCGACAGTGTCGGCTGCAACGCATAGGCATTGGAAGGCATGGCGTCGGCAATGATCGTTTCCATGCGCGCCTGTCCAAAAGCGCCACGCGTCTGTTTGTTGGACAGAATGGCTTGGAGGCCAACAACGTCGCGCGCCAGGGTCTGGATATTGCTTTGCGCGGCATCGATCACTGCAAGCCGTTCTTGAAGCTTGCTGAGATTGTCGTGTGTCGATTTTGTCTGTTCGGTCAGCGTGGCACCAAGTCGTTGCGACATGCCGTCGAGCCGCTGATTAAGGTGTTGGCTCATTTCAGACTGCTTGTTGGAAAGTGTTTCCGTCAGTGCCGAGATACGCCCATGCAACTCCGCCTGCGTGCGCAACAGCGTACTCACTTCGCCGCGGGCATCGTCGCTGCGCCTTGAAAACCGCATTGATACGAACAGCGGCAGCGCAATGGAAAGCAGCAGCAAACAAATGATGATTGCGCCTGCCGAAACCTGCATGCCGCCAATGGTCAGGATCGTAATGCCGAGTGCGGGAAAATCGATGCTCATGGCCGAACCTACCCGGATTCAGTTTGATTCGGAAGATCAAAACAAGAACACGCGCTACTGTCTGCTTTATGTCTGATATAAAAGAGTTCTAAATTTAGCAAATCCGAAAGGAATGTTGGTGTAACCAACGATTAACCATGTTTCCGGACGGGTTTAGCCGGGATCGTGGCCTCATCGGGGTTAAGGGGACCGTGCATGACAAACAACGACAGCAAACAGGTGCTCGCCAAGCGGCTCGATTTTATTGGTCTGGACATTGAGGCGCGCAAGAGGCTGAAGGATCTTGAGCCGGTGATTGCGGCTAATGTCGGATCTGCGCTGGATACGTTCTACACCAAGGTGCGATCGACGCCCGAGACGGCGGCATTTTTCCGCAACGAAAATCACATTCAGGGTGCGAAAAAACGTCAGGTCGAGCATTGGGGTGTTGTTGGTGCCGCAGCCTATGATGAAAAATACGTTGAAGGTGTGCAGGCGGTTGGCCAGGCGCATGCCCGTATCGGTCTTGAACCCCGCTGGTACATGGGTGGTTACGCCCTGCTGATGGAACAATTGATCCATGCGGTTGTCAGAGAGCGTTGGCCATCCCGATTTGGCAAACGCAAGTCCAAGGGACTGGCGGAAGACGTTTCGGCAATCGTCAAGGCTTCGGTGCTGGATATGGACTATTCCATTTCCATCTACCTCGAGATTCTTGACGCACAGCGCAAGCAACTCGAAGAAGAGCGCCAGCGCAATCTGCGCGAACAGCAACAGGCGCTTGCGTCACTCACCAATCTTCTGTCTGCTCTTTCCAAGGGCGATCTGGAGACGCGTCTGACAGAAAAATTGCCTGATAATTTCGAAAAGATCGGCAATGACTATAATGTCTCGGTTGAAACCCTGAATGACACCATCGCGGCGGTGCGCCACACGGCAGAAGAAATTCTGAATGTCGCCACCAGTATTGCCAATGCGACGGAAAATCTTTCGCAGCGCACAGAGCAACAGGCGGCGGGCCTGGAAGAAAGCACCGCTGCACTGCACGAACTGACCCAAAGCGTGGCAGTCACGGCAAATGGTGCGCAGAAGGCTGCCTCAGCCGTCGGCGCAGCTCTGAGTGATGCACAAACCTCTGGCGAGGTGGTCACCAGCGCTGTCAAGGCGATGGGAGATATCGCCCATTCCTCCAGCGAAATTTCTAAAATCATCGGTGTGATCGACGAGATTGCATTCCAGACGAACCTGCTTGCGCTGAATGCCGGGGTTGAAGCCGCTCGGGCCGGTGAGGCGGGGCGCGGATTTGCTGTGGTGGCGCAGGAGGTGCGTGAACTGGCGCAACGCTGTGCCAACGCCGCGAGAGAAATCAAAGCCCTGATCTCCCAGAGCACCAGTCAGGTGCAGTCCGGCGTCGGCCTGGTCAACAATGCCGGTGATGCCCTGCGCATGATCACCGACAGGATTGGCGACATTGATCGCATCGTATCCCAAATTGCAACGGCTGCGGAAGATCAGTCAGGTGGCTTACGCGAAGTGAACTCCGCCATCGGCGCCATGGACACCATCACCCAGCAAAATGCTGCGATGGTTGAGCAGACCTCGGCCGAAACCGTCACGCTCCGTCACCAGGTCGAGCAGCTTGTCGGTGCACTCAACAAGTTCAAAACGAGAGACACACATCGCCAGTCCAATGCGGGTTGGGAAACCGCGCGCCGGGCGGGCTGAGCTTATCGGCTGACTGCTTAGGGCATGATTTATCGTGGTGAGACGATGATGTGTTTTTTCATTTCCTCTGGCAATCAGATGGGTTATGGGAAGCCATGACCATCAAACCACTTATCATTCTTCCAGATCCCTTGCTGAGACAGGTTTCAACACCAGTCGAACAGGTTGATTCACAAATCATCCAGCTTGCCGATGACATGCTGGAAACCATGTATGATGCGCCCGGTATTGGCCTTGCTGCCATCCAGATCGGCGTCGCTCGCCGTATGCTGGTGATCGACGTGTCCCGTGAGGATGAAGAAAAAGCGCCGATTGTTTTCATCAATCCGGAAATCGTCAAAACCACGGATGAATTGTCGACCTATGAAGAAGG
Organism: Rhizobium sp. BIGb0125; assembly: GCF_024810055.1. Classification (NCBI taxonomy): domain Bacteria; kingdom Pseudomonadati; phylum Pseudomonadota; class Alphaproteobacteria; order Hyphomicrobiales; family Rhizobiaceae; genus Rhizobium; species Rhizobium sp. BIGb0125. The sequence continues at coordinate 474,230 of NZ_JANUDV010000005.1, read as the reverse complement.
CTGCCTCTCCATTCCCGATTATTATGCGGAAGTGGAGCGCCCTGCCGGATTGACGGTCAATTACGTCGACCGCACTGGTAAGCAGCAGACCCTTGAAGCCGATGGTCTGCTCGCAACCTGCCTGCAGCATGAAATCGACCATTTGAACGGCGTGCTGTTCATCGACCACATTTCGCGCCTGAAGCGCGATATGGTCATCAAGAAATTCACCAAGATCGCCAAGGCGAAAGCCTGATCCTGCCTGTGCCGGTCATTAAACCGGCAAGGTTTTCTCCGGGCCGCAAAACTCAGGGAGGCGTCCGTGTCTCTTCGCATCATCTTTATGGGAACACCGGAATTTTCGGTGGCAACCTTGCGGGCTCTCGTGGAGGCTGGCCATCAGGTGGTGGCCGTTTACAGCCAGCCACCGCGTCCCGGTGGGCGGCGTGGTCTGGACCTTCAAAAATCCCCTGTGCATCAGGCCGCTGAATTGCTCGGCATTCCGGTGTTCACTCCCGTCAATTTTAAGGCCGAGGAAGACCGGCAACAATTCCGCTCGTTCGATGCGGATGTTGCTGTGGTGGTTGCCTATGGACTGTTGTTGCCGGAAGCCATTCTGACCGGAACCCGGCTTGGCTGCTACAATGGCCATGCCTCACTTCTTCCGCGCTGGCGTGGCGCTGCACCTATTCAGCGTGCCATCATGGCTGGTGACAAGGAAACAGGTATGATGGTCATGAAAATGGACAAGGGGCTGGATACCGGCCCTGTTGCCTTGACCGTCAAGGTGCCGATCGGCGAAAACATGACGGCCGGACAGCTGCATGACGCGTTGATGTTTGCCGGTGCACGCGCGATGGCGCAGGCTATGAACAAGCTGGAAGCCGACGACTTGCCGCTGCAAGAGCAGGCACAGGATGGCGTTCTCTACGCATCCAAGATCGACAAGGCTGAGGCGCGTATCGATTTTGCACGGCCGGCCCGTGATGTGCATAACCACATCCGCGGCTTGGCGCCCTTTCCCGGTGCCTGGTTTGAAACCGAAATTTCCGGCAAGCTGGAACGCGTAAAGGTTCTGGAAACAACACTTGAAAACGGCAATGGCATTGCCGGCACGGTACTGGACAATCAGTTGCTGGTTGCCTGTGCAGAGGGGGCAATCCGTCTTCAGCGTCTGCAGAAGGCCGGAGGCAAACCGCTTGCCGCAGCCGATTTCCTGCGCGGAACGGCGTTGCCTGAAGGCACGAGGCTGATCTGATGCCACGTTACCGTATGACCGTTGAATATGACGGCACCGCCTTTGTCGGTTGGCAAAGGCAGCAAAATGACCGTTCCGTTCAGTCTGCCATTGAAGACGCTATTTCGTCTTTAACGGGCGAAACCGTGTCGATCCGTGGCTCTGGCCGTACCGATTCTGGCGTCCATGCCATGGGACAGGTCATTCATGCGGATCTGTCGCGGGAGTGGGAGCCCTATAAGCTCAGAAATGCCTTAAACGCCCATATTGCTATGGCTGGCGACATGGTCGCCATATTGGATGTCATGTCGGTAACCGAAGATTTTGACGCGCGTTTTTCGGCGGTTCGTCGGCATTATCTATACCGCATCATATCGCGCAAATCGCGGCTTGCGCTGGAGCATAAACGGGCCTGGTGGGTGTCGAAGGATCTCGACCATGACGCCATGCATGCGGCGGCCCAGACACTGGTCGGTCGACATGACTTTACGACATTCCGGTCTGCACACTGTCAGGCCAACAGCCCGGTGCGCACACTTGACCGGCTGGATGTGACGCGGAACGGTAACATCATCGAAATTCGCGCCTCGGCGCAGAGCTTTCTGCACAACCAGATACGGTCTTTCGCCGGGACCTTGAAGCTGGCAGGTGAAGGCACCATGACCCCGCAGGATGTACGCGCAGCCCTTGAGGCGCGCGACAGAAAAGCCTGTGGGCCCGTGGCGCCGCCCGAAGGGCTGTATTTCATGCAGGTGGATTATCCTGATGTTATTTTACCGCGAAAAGAGCGTGCGGAAATAACCAGTGACGGCGACGATCTCTCGTAACCCGCCTTGTGGCGCATCGCGCGACACGGTTATCCGGGGTAGACACCCAGAAAGCGCTGCAGCACTTCCGATAGCAACATGCCGGGAATAAGCAGGGTCATGACAGCTGTCGAGACCAATAGCGGCTGTCTACCGAGGATGAGGCTAAGGATGCGCGAAAACGTCCAGACGAGCGTCAACAGCAGCGCAAACCACAACAGCGCTACAAAGCCCTGCATGCCCGGCACAGCCACGGCAATCAGCACCAGTGCGGCAGAAGCATAGGCAAAGGGCAGGTTCAGCCAGTTGACGACGGTGACCACGGCGGGAAACTTGCCGCGCACATCGGACATCAACATCAAGCCGCCTATCAAAACCAGTGGCACCACCCAGCAGATAGCTTCAACCAGTGCCAGTCTGAGGTAATAGGAAGGGCCGGACATGCTCTCCAGAACCTGCTCGACCTTGAAGGCCCGCTGCCACCAGAACCAGGACAGCAAAAGTGCGGGCAGGCTCCAGATCGCCGAAAAGAACGAACGCATCATGCCGCGATCCGTAAGGTCGAGATAACTCTGACCTTTCGGGTCGCCACAGAACATCAGCCAGAGGCCATGCATGTAAGAGCGCACTTCGCTAATCGGCGGCATTGGCAAACCAGCGTTCGATAAAGGTTTCGTAGATATGGGTCAGCGTTTCCAGATCGGCAACAGCCACCCGCTCGTCGACCATATGCATGGTCTGACCGACCAGACCGAATTCCACCACAGGGCAATAATCCTTGATGAAACGGGCATCCGACGTGCCACCGGTCGTGGAAAGTTTTGGCTCGTTGCCAGTCACTCCGGCAACTGCACCGGAAAGCGACGATATCAGTGCGTTGTTACGGGTTAGGAAGACGTGGCTTGGACGGTCAGCCCAAACGATATCGTATTTGGCGGGCGTTCTGTCCGGGCGCAGCGCGCCATTGGCCGCTGCGGCATCCAGACGACGTACGATTTCAGCCTTCACGCTGTCGGCGGTCCAGGTATCGTTGAAACGAATGTTGAACGACGCGGTCGCCTTGGCCGGAATGACGTTGGTCGCCGGGTTGCCGGTGTCGATTGTGGTGACTTCCAGATTGGACGCCTGGAAATTTTCCGTGCCGTGGTCGAATGGTGGGTCCATCAGGGCATGCGTCAACTGCAAAAGACCGCGAAGCGGATTGTCGGCCAGATGCGGGTAGGCAGCGTGACCCTGAACACCATGTACGGTGACACGGCCGGACAGCGATCCGCGACGACCGATCTTGATCATGTCGCCGAGCCTGTCAGGATTGGTTGGTTCACCCACCAGGCAGGCATCCCAGGTTTCACCCTTGGCCGCCGCCCATTCCAGAAGTTTGGAGGTGCCGTTGATGGACGGACCTTCCTCGTCACCGGTGATCAGGAAAGAGACGGAACCCTTCGGAGCGCCGTTCTTTTCGATATAACGGGCAATCGCCGCCGCAAAGCAGGCAATCCCGCCCTTCATGTCCACTGCACCGCGTCCATACATTTCACCACCGGCAATTTCGGCGGAAAAAGGCGGATGGCTCCATGCAGCTTCATCGCCAACCGGCACAACGTCGGTATGACCCGCAAACATCAGGTGCGGGCCATCGGTGCCAATGCGGGCGTAAAGGTTTTCCACGTCCGGCGTTCCCGCCTCCGTCGCTGTCATGCGCTCCACTTTGAAACCAAGTGGTGTCAGCAAGTTGTCGAGCAATGATAGCGCGCCGCCTTCTGCCGGTGTCACGGACGGGCAACGGATAAGGGCGGCGAGATTGGAAACGGGATCGGTCACGGACATGTCTTGCACTTTCACTCAGTCACGCAGCAGTTCATTGATGCCGGTCTTGGAACGGGTCTTTTCATCGACGCGCTTCACGATCACAGCGCAGTACAGGCTTGGGCCCGGCTCACCGTTCGGGAATGGCTTGCCCGGCATCGTGCCGGAGACCACGACCGAGTATGGCGGAATTTCACCATAGGTGATTTCGCCGGTGGCGCGGTCAACGATGCGAGTGGACTTGCCGATGTAAACGCCCATGCCAAGCACGGCGCCTTCACGTACGATACAGCCTTCAACCACTTCGGAACGTGCGCCGATAAAGCAATTGTCCTCGATGATGGTCGGGCCGGCCTGCAGCGGCTCGAGAACACCACCGATACCAACGCCGCCGGACAGGTGAACATTCTTGCCGATCTGCGCGCAGGAGCCGACGGTTGCCCATGTGTCGACCATGGTGCCTTCATCGACATAAGCGCCGAGGTTGACGAAGGATGGCATCAGCACGACATTCTTGGCCACATAGGCAGAGTGGCGCACGACAGCGTTGGGAACAGCGCGGAAACCGGCTTCACGAAACTGGCTTTCACCCCAGTTTTCAAACTTCGATGGTACCTTGTCCCACCAGACGGAGGCGCCCGGACCACCCTTGATGATGCCCATGTCATTGAGGCGGAAAGACAAAAGCACGGCCTTCTTAAGCCACTGGTTAACTTTCCAAGAACCGTCAGCCTGCTTTTCAGCAACACGCGCTTTGCCACCATCCAGAAGATTGAGGGAGGTTTCGACCGCATCACGAATTTCACCGCGTGTCGAAATCGTAACGGTGTCGCGATTGTCGAATGCGGTTTCAATGATGCGCTCAAGCGAAGCGAGATCGGTGCTGCTCATGAGAATTCCTTAAACTTCGTTGACTATCGTTGCGGACGGGAGAGCCCGGGCAATGTTCGGAAATGCTCTACAGCATTGGTCCGGGAATCGGAATGAATTTTTGATCTGTCGGGCAGATGGCTTCAAAAAAACGGAATGGACTTTACCATGTGTGGTGACATGCAGGGTGATCGCTGATTTGAGAATGGCGTCAACGCTGTTGGCGTGAGTGAAGGAAAGGCAATGCAATGGCAAAAATAAAGAACGGCAAGCTGCATCGGAAGGACGGTGTTTGGGATCCTTTGAAAAGCAGTTCGACGGATCGCGATCAGGCGGAAGTCATTCCGAAAACCGCACAATCGGCGTCACCGTCCTACCGCCTTGCCTTTGTCGACACGGATTTCCTGTGCAGTGAAGAATTGCGTCCGGTCCGCCTACAGCTTGAGCTTCTCAAGACAGAAATGGTGCTGACCGAGCGCGGCATCAAATCCACCGTTGTGATGTTTGGCGGTGCCCGAATTCCGGCACCTGGCATGCCCGCCTGGGCTGCCAAGAATGATATCCAGAAATCCAATCTTGAAGCGGCCTCAGTCTATTACGATGAAGCCCGTAAATTTGCTCGCCTGTGCGCCGAAGAGGCCGCAAAATACGATCACCGTGAATATGTCGTGGTGACAGGCGGCGGTCCGGGCGTCATGGAAGCCGGCAATCGTGGCGCTTCGGAAGTTGGCGCACCGTCGATCGGTCTGAATATTCTGTTGCCGCATGAGCAGGCACCCAATGAATATGTCACACCGGATTTGAGCTTCAATTTCCACTATTTCGCCATCCGCAAGATGCACTTCCTGATGCGCGCCAAGGCCGTGGTTATTTTCCCCGGCGGTTTCGGCACGCTGGATGAACTGTTTGAATGCGTGACTTTGATCCAGACCAAGCGCATGGCCCGTATTCCGGTTGTGCTGTTTGGCGAGAAGTTCTGGCACTCTATCATCAACTTCCAGGGGCTGGCCGATTTCGGCACCATTGCTCCGGAAGATATGGAATTGCTGCATTTTGCCGAAACGGCAGAACAGGCATGGGATATCGTGGCGTCGTTTTATGAGCCAGATACAGTTTAACTTTTGCCAATTACTTGATGAGTGAAAGTACAACCCAAGGATAAACGGTCTCCATCTAGGGATGTGGACCGTTTATTTTTTTTGAGCTTCGGACTCTATTTATAATAATTTTAGGAAACATCGAATAAATTGCAATTGTCGAGATTAATGCGACCCGTCTGCACTGAACAGACCCTCCATGATGGAGACATCCCCCCCATTCGTTACCCATTGTGCCGGTTTGCCAAAACTCGCGCGTTTTATTTGAGGCAATGATGTTCAATATCAAGATCAGGTCGCTTTCGACCAAGCTGATTCTTGCTACAGGCGGTGCCATTGCGACGGTTCTCGTTGCATCCAATTCATTTCTTATCCTTCAGACCAGCGAACGTGTGCACGCGCTGACGATGGAGCAGGCCAACACGGAAGCGCGCGCGATCGCCAACACCATCTCCGCAGATGTCGGAGAAATGGCAAGTGCGGCGCGGTCCATGGCTGGCGTTATCGGACGTGCCCATGAGGGCAAGTCGATGGACCGCCCCGGTATCGTCAACATCCTCAAAGCCAATGTGGAACAGAACGCATTTGCGTTCGGCAGCTGGTTCTGCGAACAGATCGGCCTGTTCGATGGCCAGACGACGGAACTGGCGGGCAAGACCGAACTTGGCATGAACGCCAATGGCGCATTTGCACCTTACTGGTCGAAAACCCAGACCAACGAGATTCAGTTCTCAACCTTCAACAATGACTACGCCGCCGAATGGTATTCGTTGGCGGCAAAAACCGGCAAGGGCGCCATTACCCAGCCTTATCTGGCAGAAGGCACGCAGGTTCCGACAACCATGACCTCGCTTGCCTATCCGGTTTTGTCCGGCGGCAAGATGATTGGTGTGGCGGGCGTCGATATTTCGCTGGCATCGCTCTCGACCAAGCTGCAGGCCATCCATCCATTCGGAACTGGGCGAGTGACCCTGGTATCGCAGGGCGGACAATGGTTGGTGCCGCCCTCTGCTGATCTCAACATGAAGGCCTATGCCGATAATGGCGCAGATACCGTCAAGGCTGCGATTTCCAATAGCACTGGCGGGCTGATTGAAAATCTCGGCATGGATACCGACACGCCGTTTAACCGTCTGGTCTATCCATTTGCCGTTCCGGGCCTCAATGCCACTTGGGTCGTGCTTGTCGATATCCCGCATAGCGCGCTCAATGCGCCGGTCAATGAGCAGACCTTCCTGATGATGCTCGGCGCGTTGGTTATTCTGGCGGCGGTTATCACGACGCTTTATTTCGCCGTGCGCTTCTTCGTGCGCAATCCGCTTGCAGCCCTGGTAAGGGATGTGAAGACGCTGGAGAATGGCCAGTACGACCACACGGTGTCCGGACAGCAGAGACTGGATGAGACCGGTGAGGTGGCTAAAGCGCTGGAAGGTTTCCGTGTCAAACTGGCAGATTCCTTGCGCATTCAGCAGGACGCCGATCATCAGCGCAGCGCCGCCGAGGTTGAGCGCAACCGGTCTGAAGCCGAGCGCAATGAAAACGGCCGCATCCAGATGCATATCGTTTCAGCACTTGGCAGCGGTCTTAATGAACTTTCAATGGGCAATCTCGCCTTCCGCATTACGGATGACTTCCCGGGCGAATACGCAAAGCTCAAGACCGATTTCAATTCCGCTCTGACCAGCCTTGAAGACACGATGATGACTGTCAACGCAACCGTGTTCAGCATCGGCAATGGTACCGGTGAAATCACCCGTGCTGCCAGCGACCTGTCACACCGTACGGAACAGCAGGCGGCAAGCCTTGAAGAAACGGCCGCAGCACTGAACGAGCTGACTGCTCAGGTCAACTCCAGTGCCGAAAATGCCCAACGTGCGGCTGAGACCGTCAATCACGCCTGTGATGATGCTGGAAAGTCCGGTGACGTCGTCAAGCAGGCCGTCAATTCCATGAACGGCATTGCCCAGTCCTCGCAGGAAATTTCCCGGATTATCGGCGTTATCGATGAGATTGCGTTCCAGACCAATCTGCTGGCACTGAATGCCGGTGTTGAAGCGGCGCGTGCCGGTGAGGCCGGCAAGGGTTTTGCGGTTGTTGCGCAGGAAGTGCGTGAATTGGCGCAGCGTTCCGCAACCGCGGCCAAGGAAATCAAGGCACTCATCAACACCTCGTCCACGCAGGTGCATGAGGGTGTTGATCTCGTCGGTCGTGCTGGCGAAACAATGGACCGTATTGCCGTGCAGGTTATGGAGATTAACGGATTGATCCGACAGATCTCGGCTTCTGCCAGCGAGCAGGCCGTCGGTCTGAAGGAGATCAACTCTGCGGTCAACCAGATGGATCAGGTGACCCAGCAGAACGCTGCGATGGTCGAAGAAACGACTGCTGCCAGCGTGACGTTGAATGGCGAAGCCGACACGCTGAAAACGCTGGTGGCGAAGTTTGCGGTGTCCGGTAACGCCGGCCATCCATTGCACTCTGTCGCCAGCACCATGCGCTCTGCTGCCGCGCCTGCACCGTCACATCAGGTGAAAAGAGCGCCAGCGCGTCCCGCGCCGCGCGTGTCGGGTGCCAATGCGCTGGCGGAAGCAGATTGGACTGAGTTCTGAGCCAAGCCTGACCAGACAAGCCAAGGTTTGCCAAACAAAAAAGCCACCGGCGCAATCCGGTGGCTTTTTCATGGGTGTATTGGTGATTTCAGCACCGCATTAGAGGCGGGCGAAACGCTCGGTCAGAAGCGCAAAGAAACCGTCTGCATCAACGCCACCCATCACACGGGCATTGCGCTTGCGATCAGTCACGTGCCACCAATCAACGACTGTTGCGCCAATGGTCAGTTCCGAGCTGACTTCGATCTCGACATTGCAATCACGACCGGTGAACAGTTCCGGCTTGATTAGATAGGCGATAACCGAAGGATCGTGCAGTGGGCCGCCGTCCGAGCCATATTTCTCGACATCGAAACGTTCGAAAAATTCCAGCATGCCAACCATGGCCAGCGCCGGGCGTGTGCCGATGTCACGAATTTTCGCGACGCGTTCCTTTGTTGTCAGCAACTTGTGTGTCACATCAAGTGGCATCATGACGATCGGAATACCGGAACGGAACACGATGTCGGCCGCCTGTGGGTCGACATAGATGTTGAATTCTGCAGCTGGCGTGATGTTGCCGCCTTCAAAATAGCCGCCGCCCATCATCACCAGTTCCTTGACGCGCGGAGCGATCTCAGGTGCCTTGTTGAGGGCCGTGGCAATGTTGGTCAGGGCGCCCAGTGTGCACAATGTGACTGTGCCAGCCGGTTCGCGCAGCATCGTCTCGATGATGAAATCAACGGCATGCTGGTCCTGCACCGCCATGGTCGGTTCATCGAAGTCAGCGCCATCGAGGCCCGTACTGCCGTGGACGTGTTCGGCGGTAATCGGTTCACGCACCAGCGGGCGCTCTGCGCCTTCGTAAACCGGAACGTCGGTACGATTGCACAATTCGCAGATAATGCGGACATTACGGCTGGTCAGACGCAATGGCACGTTGCCGGCAACGGCTGTCAGGCCCAGAACTTCAAGCTCCGGGCTCGCCAGTGCCAGCATGATGGCAGCTGCATCGTCTTGGCCGGGATCTGTGTCGATAATGATTTTTCTGCGTTCGGTCATGGTGCGCCTGCAATTGAGTGAGGTGGTTCTTTTCGACCGTTCCGAAGTGGATTGTCAAGTTGGCTGGACAGAAGCCGCGGATGTGTCCACCACACGGCCTTGCAGGGCAGGCTTTCTCTTCCCATATGGAAGTCTGCGAGTGCCGATTGACGGGTTCGCAAAACGTCGCTTGGGTAAAACAAGGACAGAAGATGAGCCGTATGACGCCTTTTGGTAGCCCGGTGGTGCTGGGTTTCGATGCTATCGAAAAGACCCTTGAACGCATGATCAAGGGCAATGACGGCTATCCCCCCTACAATATAGAGAGATTGCATGGCGAAGACGGAAAACATGATGTCTTGCGCATAACTATCGCTGTTGCCGGCTTTTCCGAAGAAGAGCTTGATGTCACAACAGTCGAAAATCAACTCATAATCCGTGGGCGCCAGCAAGAACAGGAAAAACGCGACTTTCTCTATCGCGGTATTGCCGCCCGGCAATTCCAGCGCGTTTTTGTTCTGGCTGAGGGCATGAAAGTGGGTGAAGCGCGTCTGCGCAATGGCCTGCTTTCCATTGATCTCGTCCGTCCGGAAATTTCCCATATGGTGAAGAAAATTAACATTTCCGTTTCACAGTAGGACGCAACGCACCGTCTGCTGAATAAGGGCACTGAGTGCGACAGGTCTTGGCGGAACCGTAGGGACGTTCATGAGAACGTAAGGTTCCGAAGGGCGCTGGTGACAGCGTTCGCAAATGTGGAGGCATAAAATGCTTTTGAAGGATGCGCATTCGCGCCTTACGCAGTCACAGCTTGCTCATATTGGGGCAGGTGAGGTTGGTTACATCAGACGCATGCGCGCTGAAGAAATCAGCCGTTGTTTTCCTGAAGCGCCTGATGTCGACCCGCAGCTTGACCTTTGGGCATTGTTCGGTGCCGATGGTACACCGATCCTGCTGACTGACAATCGTTCCAGCACCTTCTTCAAGGCTGCCGAAGACCACCTCAAGACCGTAAGTCTTCACTGATCGATTTGTCACACGGAGCTGCGTGTGCAGCTGAGTGGACCGTAAGGCCCGCCAAGCAAGAAACCGGGCGGGCATTATTTTTTAGATCATGTCCGTTCAGGGGAATGGACGATCTGGCATGTCGTCAATGCTGATGACACCATCCTTGTTGCGATCCAGCCGTTCAAACAGTTTTGCGCTGGCTTCAGTAACCTCGGTCTTGCTGAGCTGACCGTTTTCGTCCTTGTCCGCCATACGGATCAGCATGAAACCGGCACCCTTGCCGCCGTGACCACCTTCACCCCAGCCTTTAGCGCCATGACGACCTTCGCCGTGACGGCGGTCATCGTTCTTGGCGTGCTCTTCATGCTTTTTATCTTTGGGAGCATCGGCATTTGCGCGTTCCGGGCGCGGGTTATTGGCACGGAATTCCTCGAACTTCGCCTTGCGGTATTCGCGCATTTCCTTTGGCGTGATCGAGCCATCCTTGTCCTTGTCGACTTCGATAAACAGGGCTTCCTGTCTCGCGTCGAATTCCGCCTTGGAAATTTTACCATCCTTGTCGGTGTCGGCTACTTTGAGCAAATGAATGAACAGCGCCTCACGCGGCATCGGCGGGTGCCGATCCCTTGGTGCGGCAAAACTGGCCACTGTTGTGCTGCCAAGAACAAGTGCTGCACCAAGAGCGGTGAGGGTGATCTTTTTTGTAGTCATCGCTAGTACCTTTCCTTTGGTGTCCCTGAGGAAAAAGTAATGGCGCATGACGCTCCACACCACTTAAACATCCGTAATGTGGGTGACGATTTTGTAATGTTAAAGCAGGCTTATCTGCCTTTTTTAAACCGGATTTTTCATTCCTGTCAGATGGGTCAGGAACGATGTAAGATCATCGGTGATGTAATCGATGTGGGCATCGGTTTCGCCGGGAATTTCCCACCGCTCCATGACGATGCCTTCCAGATTGCGCGGCACCAGCAACACGGTCTTCATGCCGAGCGCCTTTGGCGCTGACAGATTGCGTGGCAAGTCCTCAAACATCGCGGCCTTATTTGTTTCGAGCTTGGTCAGGGCTGCAAACTTTTCATAGGTCGCGCTGGCAGGTTTTGGTAGGTAGCCTGCGGCAACAATATCGAAAATATCTTGGAACTGATCGAGAATACCCAGTGCCCCTGCGGCGGCTTGGGCGTGTTTTACGCTGCCATTGGTCAGAATGAACTTGCGGCCCGGAAGCGCCTTGATTGCCTCACCCAGCTCCGGATGTGGCAGAAGCGGCGAATAGTCGATGGCATGTGCCTTCTCGAGGAAGTCATTGGGATCAATGCCATAATGGATCATCAACCCCTGCAGGGTGGTGCCGTGCTCGTGATAATACCGTTTTTGCAAAGCCCTGGCCTCGTCGGCCTCCAATTGCAACAGCTCTGACACGTAGGCGGTCATGTTGCGATCAATCTGCTCGAACAGATTGATGTGGTGCGGGTACAGAGTGTTATCGAGGTCAAACACCCAGTCGCGTACGTGGTCGAAATCAGAGTTCTGAGGGAGATTGTGTGGCTTTGCTGTCATAGCTTTCTTATGCACCCTCGCAACGGCAAAGAAAATCGAAAAGGTGACGGCTTGCACCGCTTTCCGGGCTTGGGGCCTGCAAGTGCCGCATGATAAAGCACCATACGTTCTTCAGGACGCTCAAAGGATGCTCTAACCTATGGAAGCTTCGCACCGAGCTTTCCGGAAATCCTGCCGGATTTTCGAGCCGATGCTGTCGTCAAACATCATGGAACTCTGGATACCCATCACTATCGCTGCTGCCTTCATGCAGAACCTGCGCTCGGCATTGCAGAAGCATTTGCAGGGCTCGCTCGGCACACGCGGTGCGAGCTTTGTGCGGTTCGGCTACGGCTTTCCGATTGCCATCGCCTATGTGCTATTTCTGTATTTCGCAGCCGCGCAGACATTCCCCAGCTTTCATGCGGCCTTTTTTGCTTGGGCAGTGATCGGTGGACTTGCGCAAATCTTCGCCACGATGCTGCTGGTGCATCTGTTCTCGCTGAGGAATTTCGCGGTCGGTACGGCCTACTCGAAGACCGAGCCGGTGCAGGCAGCCCTGTTCGGTTTTATACTGTTGGGTGAAAAGCTGACGACGGGTACCATCGCGGCAATCTTTGTCGGTGTCATCGGCGTAATGACAATTTCCATGGCGCGCATGCCGCTTTCCTGGCGTAACACACTGACGGCCCTGACCAGCCGGACCGCCCTGATCGGCATCGCGTCTGGCGGTGTTTTTGGTATTTCAGCGGTTGCCTATCGCAGCGCGTCGCTGTCCCTGGAAGGGGCGGGGCCGATCATGTCGGCCGCGGTTACGCTTGCCTGCGTCACCACCTTTCAGACGGCCTTCATGCTGATCTGGATGGCGTGGAAAGACAAACGGGAAATCGTGCAGGTTCTTGTCACATGGCGCTCGTCGGCGCTTGTCGGAATAGCTGGTGTGGTCGGATCGGCGTGCTGGTTTACGGCGATGACCTTGCAGCAGGTGGCCTATGTGCGGGCGCTCGGCCAGATCGAACTAATCTTCACCTTCATGGCATCATGGTTCCTGTTTCGCGAACGGATAAATGCCATGGAGCTTGCGGGATGCCTGCTGATCGTCAGCGGCATCTTAGGCCTGCTGTTCTGGTAAAAAACGTCCGGCCGGAAAGTACAAGCCACTTTCCGGCCGGACGCACATGAAACGGGCATGGTGCAGTGATCAGGGAACGATCAGCGTGCCGGCACCTTCGGTGAAGATTTCCAGCAGAACCGAATGGGCAGTCTTGCCATTGAGAATGACGACGCCCTGAACACCTGCCTTAATCGCATCAATGCAGGTTTCAACCTTGGGGATCATGCCGCCGGAAATCGTGCCGTCCTTGATCAGCGCGCGGGCCTGCGACACGGTCAGTTCCTTGATGAGTTCCTTGTTCTTGTCCAGAACGCCTTCAACGTCGGTGAGGAAAAGCAGGCGTGTGGCGTGCAGCGCACCAGCGATAGCACCGGCAAAGGTGTCGGCGTTGATGTTGTAGGTCGCGCCATCACGACCTGGTGCAACAGGTGCTATAACCGGGATCATCTCGGACTTGGCAAGCAGGTCGAGAAGCGTGCGGTCGACTTCAACAACTTCACCGACAAAGCCGAGATCGAGAACGCGCTCTATGTTGCTGTCCGGGTCGATAACCGTCTTTTTGGCCTTTTCAGCAAACACCATGTTGCCGTCCTTGCCGCACAGACCGATAGCCCATTCGCCGGTTTGGTTGATCAGGGCAACGATTTCCTTGTTGATCGAACCGGCCAGAACCATTTCAACGATTTCAACGGTCTTGGCGTCGGTAACGCGCAGACCATTTTCAAACTTCGATTCAATGCCCATCTTGGCCAGCATCGCGCCGATCTGCGGACCGCCGCCATGCACGACGATCGGGTTGATACCGGACTGCTTGAGAAGTGCGATGTCTTCGGCGAAGGCCTTGCCCAGTGCAGGATCGCCCATGGCATGGCCGCCATATTTCACGACGATGGTTTTATTTTCGTATTTCTGCATGAAGGGCAGGGCTTGCGCCAGAAGCCGTGCTTGCATTTCGCTTTCAGAACTTGCCATGTAAAAACCCTCGTCGTTGGTTGCGGCCTTTTAGCGCAAGTTTTTGACGGAGGGAATAATCTCAATCGCTTAATGTGCCCGACAAATGGTAAAACCATAAATTCCGCGAGGGTGTGATTTTCCGGCGATTGACAGGCGCGGGGAATAGGCAGAGCTTGGTCGGATAGGGCACATTGTGCGGGAGGCGCATGTGTCAAAACAACAAAAGTGATGACAGGGAGTGGACGGCAGATGACCATGCCGGACAGCAACAAACAAAGCGGTATGAAAGACGAGATCCTGGCCGGTGAATATGTGCTGGGTGCATTACCGCCTGAGGTTCACGAGCAATTGACGCGGCGTATCCGGCAAGACCGGTCATTTGCGCTAATGGTCAGCCGCTGGCAGGCCAATTTGCAGCAGGTCGCGTTTGAAGAACAGGCTACTCACACAGCCTATGCCGGAAAATTACAGACACAGACTGCAGCCATTGCGATGATGCAGGCGCGGCAACACGCGACAAAAAGACTGACTCTGGCATATCTTTGGAATTCTGTGCGCTTCTGGCGCGCCATCGCCTTCGGGGCGATATTTTTTGCGGTACTCCTGTCATTCATGCACTGAATGACAGGAGCTGTATCTCAGACGTGGCCGACAGTCCGCACTATTTCAGCCCGCAATTCATCAAGGCCGGAAGATTTTTCCGACGATGTGGCAAGTACTTCCGGATAAGCGGCCGGGTGCTTGCGGATTTTCTCAAGCGTTTCGCCAATCAGACGCGGAACACCAGCTTCCTTGATCTTGTCGGTCTTCGTGAGAACCAGCTGATAGGAAATGGCCGCCTTGTCCAGAAGCGTAAACACTTCGTCGTCGTTTTTCTTCACGCCGTGGCGGGAATCGATCAGCACATAAACGCGCTTCAACGTCGCACGGCCACGTAGGTAGTCAAAGACTAGCTTGGTCCATGCATCGACCTGCTCTTTCGGAGCCTGTGCGTATCCGTAACCGGGCATATCGACCAGCGCCATCGGCGGAAGGTCGTTTTCCTGGCCTGAATAACCGTCGGGCACGAAGTAGTTGAGTTCCTGCGTACGGCCCGGCGTGTTCGATGTGCGGGCCAGTCCCTTATGGCCGACCAGCGCATTGATAAGCGAGGACTTGCCCACGTTGGAGCGCCCGGCAAATGCGATTTCCGGCGGTCCCTCAGGCGGCAGGAACTTCATGGCGGGTACACCGCGAATGAAGATCCAGGGCCGTCCGAACAGCGGTTTTTCCTGAGGCGAATCCGTCGTCATTTCGGTTCGGCCGTTTTGCGTTTGAACAAGCCCTTGAGATTGTCGAACAGCTCAATCTTTGCGCCATGACGCTTCATGATAAGCGCCTGCTGGCTGATCGACAGGGTGTTGTTCCATGCCCAGTAAATAACCAGACCAGCCGGGAAGGAAGCGAGCATGAACGTGAAGATCAGCGGCATCCAGGTGAAGATCATGGCCTGTGTTGGATCTGGCGGGGTCGGGTTCATGCGCATCTGCAGGAACATCGTGATACCCATGATGAGCGGCCATACACCAATCATCAGGAAGTGTGGTACGTCGTAAGGCAGCAGACCGAACAGGTTGAACAGCGAGGTCGGATCTGGCGCTGAAAGGTCGTGGATCCAGCCAAAGAACGGCGCATGGCGCATTTCAATCGTGACGTAGATAACCTTGTAGAGCGCGAAGAATACCGGGATCTGCAGCAGCATCGGCCAGCAACCGGCCACCGGGTTGATCTTCTCTTCCTTGTAAAGAGCCATCATCGCCTGCTGCAATGCCATGCGGTCATCGCCATGCTTGGCTTTCAGCTCTTCCATTTTCGGCTGCATGCGCTTCATGTTGGCCATGGAAGCGTACTGCTTGCTTGCAAGCGGGAAGAACAGCGCCTTCACGACGATGGTCGTCATCAGGATCGCAACACCGAAGTTGCCAAAATAACGGAAGAAGAAGTCCATCATTTTGAACATTGGCTTGGTGATGAAGTAGAACCAGCCCCAGTCGATCATCAGATCGAAGCGCGGGATGGACAGCGATGTTTCATAGCGGTCGACCAGCGGAACTTCCTTGGCGCCGGCAAATACCAGGCTCTTCAGTTCCGTGGACTGGCCAGGGGCGACCGTAATGGCGTCGGTACGATAATCGGCCTGGTAACGGGGCTGACCATCGGTGAAGTGCGAATAACGGCCTTCGAAAGGTACGGTCTGCGGCGGAACAATCGCCGCTGCCCAGTACTTGTCGGTGATACCGATCCAGCCGCCAGTGCCCTTAGGCAGGGTAAGCGCGCCTTCTTCAGCCTTCTTGTAAGTCTCTTCCGTCAGGCTGGCATCAGGACCTGTCACACCGATGAAGCCTTCATGAATAACGAAAACAGACGGGGTGGTCGGCTTGTTGTTACGTGTCACGCGGCCGTAAGTGGAGAAGGACACTGCTTCCTGTCCTGGGTTCTCGACCTTGTCGGCAACGGTAATCATGTAGTGTTCATCAATCGAAATGGTACGGGTGAAAACCACGCCCTTTTCGTTGGTGAAGGAAAGCGTAACCGGTGTCGTTTCGGTCAGCTTGTCGCCAGAAGCGACAGTCCAGACAGTCGACGGGCCTGGTACGGAGCCTGCGCCTTCGCCGGCAATGTAACCAAGCTCAGTAAAGTAACCGTCCTTGCTGTCCGATGGAGAAAACAGCGTGATGATCGGGCTCGAGTCATCAACGGTCTCATGGTAGTCCTTGAGACGGATGTCATCGAGGCGTGCGCCTGTCAGATTGATCGAACCGGCAACTGCGCTGGTATCGATTGTGATACGCTGTGACTTGGCCAGGGATTCTTCGCGGGTCGCGGTTGCCGCTGGCTGGCCTGCAGCACCTGGAAGCGTGCCGTCTACCGTTGCACCCGACGTTGTCGACGCGGCGCCATTGGCTGCCTGCGTCTGTTCAACCTGTGCCTTGCGTGCTTCTTCAGCCAGACGTTGCTGTTCTATGCGCGGGTTCATGTAAAAGAATTGCCAGGCAAGGACGATGACAACCGAAAGGGCTATCGCGATGAAGTAATTGCGGTTCTTTTCCATCATTCTTTCCTGGAGCGGGTCTCCTGGGACCGTTTCGGTTTCCCACGGCCTTCGATACGATCGGCAAGCTGGGAGGACAGTTGGGCGAAAGGTGTTTTCAACACGTCACGCCGTGCGACAATCACATAGTCATGTCCGGGTTTCATTGCAAACCCGGCTGACAGCCTGACGGCTTCCTTGAGGCGACGGCGCATTCGATTGCGCTCGACCGCATTGCCTTGCTTTTTGGTGACCGTAAAACCGACACGAGCGTCGCTCTCAGGTTCTTGGCGGTCAAGAACCTCAAGAAGGAAATTTGCCCCCTTGCGTCTCTCTCCCTTTTGCACGGCAAGAAAATCCGGCCGGTTTTTCAACCGCCCGGGGGATTTCTTCGTCTCAGTCATCTGCCCGCGACTTTTCAATCGGGCAATCGGCAATTAAGCCGACAGACGGGCGCGGCCGCGTGTGCGGCGAGCAGCCAGAACCTTACGACCACCAGCGGTAGCCATACGGGCACGGAAACCATGACGGCGCTTGCGAACAAGCTTGGATGGTTGGAATGTACGCTTCGACATTTATTTAATACCGCGGTGTGCGGCCCTTCTTGGCTTTGCCCTTATGGGCAGGAGCGTTTCGATTGATGCCCGGCACGCGCATTAAGCGCATAATAGCCAGACGTGCGGGCTTATAAGGGCTTAAGACCTCTAAAGTCAATTGCTGAACCGCAGCCTGTTTTGTCTGCAAGATAGACAGCCGGAACGACTTTGCCGCGTATTAGGAACAATTGCATCACTTCAGAATGTATAAATTTTGTTCCAGCAACGGCAAGTAATTAAAATCGGAAATTCTTTCTTAATGGTGCGTAGATAAATGTTGTTGTGACGAAAGGTCATGGCGGCTTCCTTTTTTCACTATTGCGTGAGGGAGCAGCACTTTGGAGGGATTGCAGTGAAAATACGGGGCAAGATTAATCTTCTCGTGGGGCTTTTAAGCCTTGTCGCGTGTACAATCGGGGGCTTGTCTATCTATGCCGTCAATGAGTACCACAGCCGGGTTGTTGCTTTTGATGCGGCTGCCGATCGTGCACATAAGGGGGAATCGCTCAATCGTCTGGTAACCGCCGTTGTTATGGAAGCACGCGGTATCTATGCGGCAAAGGACACAGCAACCGCATCGAAGTTTGGCGATGGCCTATTGAAGAACCTCGATTCCATGGAAAGCCTGATTGCCGCGTGGAAGCCAATGGTTCCTGCTGCACAGTCCGCCGCCTTCTCAAATCTTGAAAGCCGTTTTGCCGAATTCAGGAAGTTCCGTACCGAAACAGTCCGTCTTGGTCGCGATGTCAGCCCGCAAGCGGCCAATGAACAGGGTAATAATGACGCCAACCGAGAAAACCGTAAAGCTTATCAGGTTGATATTGACGCAATCGTCAAGGCTGACGTCGACGAGTTGAACGGGCTAAAAGCCGGTATCGAGAATTTCGGTCAGGCGATGTTCTGGATCGTGTCTCTGGTGACGGCTGCCGGCGTTATCGTTGGTTCGGCTTTTGGCCTTTACATTGGCTCCAAGCAACTGAGCGGCCCTATCCTTAAAGTCTCCGGTGTGATGAATGCTGTCGCTGAAGGTGATCTGGAGGCGGATGTCCCTTATCTTGACCGCAAGGATGAGATTGGTGAAATGGCCGCCGCCGTTGAAGTCTTCAAGCGCAATGGTCTTCAAGTGCGCCAGATGAATGCGCAGGAAGCTGCCATGCGAGCAAAGAGCGATGATCTTCAGGCCGGTATGGCCGAAGTTGTCGGCGCTGCCGCAGAAGGTGACTTCAGCCGCCGTATCAACAAGGATTACGGTGACGACAACCTCAATCGCTTCGCGCAAAACATCAACACGCTGCTGGTCAGCGTTGATAATGGCGTATCCGAAACCGGCCGCGTTATTGCAAGCCTTGCTGATGGTGATCTGACGCAGAGCATGCGTGGTGAATTCCACGGTGTGTTCAGTGAACTTCAGGGCAACGTCAACAATACCCTCGCCAAGCTGCGCGTCACTATGAGCGACGTTCGTTTGGGCACGCATAGTATTAATGACAGCGGTCTCGAACTCCGCTCGGCTGCCGACGATCTTTCCAAGCGTACCGAACAGCAGGCTGCGGCACTGGAAGAAACCTCTGCCGCTCTGGACGAGATTACCGCCGTCGTACGTAACTCGACCTCGCGAGCCCAGGAAGCCAGCACCATGGTTTCCGAGGCCAAGGAAACAACCGAGAAGTCTGGCAAGGTGGTTCGTGAAGCCGTTTCGGCCATGGGGCGTATCGAGCAGGCATCGCGTGAAATCAGCCAGATCATCAACGTCATTGATGAGATCGCTTTCCAGACCAATCTCTTGGCGCTGAATGCCGGTGTTGAAGCCGCCCGTGCAGGCGAAGCTGGCAAGGGCTTTGCGGTGGTTGCGCAGGAAGTGCGTGAACTGGCGCAGCGCTCTGCAAACGCTGCCAAGGATATCAAGGCGCTGATTACCAAGTCCGGTTCTGAAGTGTCGCAGGGCGTAACACTGGTTCAGAAAACCGGTGAAGCGCTGGATGAAATCGAAAGCCGTGTTCTCAGCATCAATGAGCACATTCACTCGATTGCAACAGCTGCCAAGGAACAGTCGACCGGCCTGCAGGAAGTTAACACTGCCATCAACCAGATGGACCAGGTCACACAACGTAATGCGGCCATGGTCGAGGAAACCTCTGCCTCAACCCATAAGTTGACGGAAGAAGCTGGCAATCTGATGCGTTTGGTCAGCCAGTTCAGAGTTGGCGAGGCCAGCCCGGTTGCACAATCCCGTCCGACACTTGCCCGTCCCGGTCAGAATGGCGCGACGGCGGTTGCCTCTCCAGCCCGTCGCATGATGGGTGATGTTGCCCGCGCGTTTAACGGATCGGCTGCTGTTGCCCAGAATACCCGCGAATGGGAAGATTTCTGATATCGTGAGAGATTAACATCCTTATTGAAATAGCAAACGCCACCTTTTGAGGTGGCGTTTCTGTGTTATGGCTGGGAACGTGTTGGCAGGCATTGGAAAAACACGGATGACCTCTTATTATGTCTGTCAGATAATACCCAACGGATGCCCGACACCTTAAATGGGGCATCGCAGACAGGAATGAGCCGGTGTTTTCAGAAGGAGCAGACAGGGCAGGTCCAGCATTGGAGAAAGCTCCCAATGACATGCCGGGGCTGACCAAAGGCCTGTCCGGACGTCTGCTGCTCTTGACCGTGATTTTTATCATGGTGGCGGAAGTGCTGATTTTTCCACCATCTGTCGCCAACATGCGCCTGTCCTGGCTGAATGACCGTCTCAACACGGCTGCTGCGGCCGGTGCCGTGATCGATGGTTTACAAGCAGAGCTTCCTCGCTCCGTGCAGGATGACACATTGTCGGCAATAGGCGCAAAGCTGATTGCCCTTCGTAAAGACGGAACCTCGCGTCTTCTGGCGGCGACCGAAATGCCACCAAGTGTCGATCAGCAGTTTGATCTCTCCCACGTGTCGCAACTCGGCGCCGTCAGGGATGCCTTCTCCACTCTGCTTTTTGGTGGTGATCGCATGATGCGGGTGTTCGGCGTGGTCGGTGAGACCGACACCATCATTGAACTTGTCATGCCGGACAAACATCTGCGCAAGGCAATGCTGGCCTATGCTGGCAATGTCTTCCTGCTGTCGATCGTCCTTTCGATGATTACCTCATTTCTGATTTTCGTTTCGATCAACCGCATCATGATCCGGCCAATCCGCCGTATCACCCGTGGCATTCAGGACTTTTCAGAGCAGCCGGATAATCCGTCACGAATTTTCACGCCCGATAATGGTCCTGATGAGCTCTCGGTGGCCGGACGGCATCTCGCAGATATGCAGACACAGCTTCACCGGACGTTGAAGCAGCAGAAAAACCTCGCTGACCTCGGTCTTGCCGTATCCAAGATCAATCATGACATGCGCAATATTCTGTCATCGGCGCAACTGATGTCGGACAGACTGGTGGACGTAAACGATCCAATGGTCCGCAGTTTTGCGCCCAAGCTTCTGAGAACCATCGACCGGGCCGTTGGTTACACAAATGAAGTGCTGACCTACGGTCAGGCCACCGAAGCCGCGCCAAGACGTCGTCCATTGAGATTGAGCACAACGCTGCAAGAAGTGCGCGATATTCTGGCCATTGGCCCGCAAAGTGGCATTGAATTTGTGTCGCAGCTGCAGTCGGAGCTGGTTGTCGATGCCGATGCAGAGCAGCTGTTCCGCATTATTCACAATATCTGTCGCAACGCGGTGGAAGCATTGCTGAATATGGAGTGGGACGAAAGCATGCCGCCGCGTACGCTGATTGTCTCCGGCCAGCGCAATGGCAATTCTGTCAGCATCACCATTGATGATAATGGCCCGGGCATGCCGCTAAAGGCACGTGAAAACCTGTTTTCCGCGTTTCGTGGCTCTGCCCGCTCCGGCGGCACGGGCCTTGGCCTCGTCATTGCCCGTGAACTTGTGCTCGCCCATGGTGGTACGATTGCGCTGGTGGAAAAGCCGGAACCGGGAACCCGTTTTCGCATCGAAATATCGGATCGGGCCGTCACAACCGAAACCGGAATGAAAACGGCCTGATCTTTATAAAGACGTCAGAGGTGTTTTACTTCAAAAAGTCAGGGCCGAAACCAAGGATTTTGTCATCGATATCGCCGATGGCCTTTTTATCCTTACCCTCGTAATCGATCGATTTGAGAATGTGCTGGATGACATTGATGCGTGCGCGCCTTTTGTCGTTGGCACGGACAACTGTCCATGGTGCGTCATCCGTATGGGTCTTATCCAGCATCTGGTCGCGCATTGCAGTGTAATCATCCCACTTTGTCAGCGCAGCGATGTCCATATCCGACAGTTTCCAGCATTTCAGCGGGCTGTGACGGCGATCGTGGAAACGCTCGATCTGCGTTTCACGACCAATATCCAGCCAGAACTTGAAGAAATGCACATCGTCATGGACGATCATCTTTTCCAGCCGTGGCGTTTCCTTCAGGAAGCGCTTGTGCTCTTCCGGCGTACAAAAACCCATGATCGGTTCAACGCCGGCGCGGTTGTACCATGAGCGGTCAAACAGCACGAGTTCGCCCGCTGTCGGAAAGTGGGAGATATAGCGCTGGAAATACCATTGACCGCGTTCGGTTTCCGTCGGCTTGGTCAGCGCAACAACCCGTGCGGAGCGAGGATTGAGGTAGGCCTTGGTAGCGAAAATCGTGCCGCCCTTACCGGCAGCGTCACGGCCTTCGAAGACCGCCATAACCTTCTTGCCTGTTGACTGCAGCCAGAACTGCACTTTTACCAGCTCAATCTGCAACGCTTCCAGCGTATTGTCATAATCTTCACGCTTCATTTTCTTGTCGTAGGGATAACCTCCGGCGGAAAGCTTGGCGTCTTCCACCCAGGAGGGCAACGTTGGGTCATCAATATCGAATGTCCGTGTCTTGCCATTGATATCAAGCTCAACTGCCCGGTTCTTGCTGGTATCAGCCATGGTATCTCCCTTTTCCACGCGCACAGGACGTGTAATTATCAAACAATCAGCACATATTGCATGTTGAAATTCAAGCAATTTCAAGAACAGATTTTTGTCGCCGGCTAAGGAAAATGGCCCTTTTTTATTCTCGGGGATAATGAGCGGTTTAATAACCGCTGGCTTGATGAATATCTGTCATGAAGTCACGATATGACGGATCGATGCGCCAAACGTTTCGCGATTCTGCGGACATGATGTGCAATGCATTATAACTGGCGACGTTTGGAAGCGGACATGGCAATGGCGACGGATGACAACAACAATGCTGGCAACAGTGTCATCGCTAAGATGGGACGGAACTGGCTCGTTATCTTGTCCTTGACCTTGCTGGCGCTTCTGGCTGTTCTGGAAAAAGGTTCGCCCTGGCTGGTGGGCGGCGCTTGGATATTGGCGCTGGTCGCATTGTTGCTGCGCGATAAATCAGCCCGTCCAGAAATCCCCCGCATGCTGCCACCTGTTGTCGTCGAAGCCGATGATGCGGTGCCGGAAAGCTTCGCCAGCTTCAAGGCCGGTCTCGCCGTGCTGGACAGCCCAATATTCATTCTGGACAAGTCGGCGGCCATTCTGTTCGAAAACGAGGCTGCTGAAAAAATCTTCGGTCAGCTTACCACCGGCACGCATATTTCCGCCCGCCTGCGTTCGCCCAGCATACTGGACATGATCCGCGAAACCATCATGACTGGAGAGCCGAACCAGATCGAGCATTCCGAAAGACTGCCGTCCCAACAGGTCTTTATTGTCCGTATTGCACCGGCCGACCTACCGAAATCGCAAGACAAACGTTATTACATCCTTTCATTCCGCGACATTTCCGAACTTCGTCGTATCGACCGCATGCGCAGCGACTTCGTTGCCAATGCCAGCCATGAACTGCGTACACCGCTCGCCTCTTTGCGTGGATTTATTGAAACCATGTTGGGACCAGCCAAGAATGATCCTGCGGCGCAGACGCGCTTTCTGGGCATCATGCTCGATCAGGCAACCCGCATGAGCCGTCTGGTCGATGATCTCATGTCATTGTCGCGGCTGGAGCTACGCGCTCATATTGCTCCGGATCAGAAGGTCGATCTTGTGCCGCTTCTCGGACATGTGCGGGATGCTCTGGTGCCGTTGGCCAATGAACTTGATGTCTCGATCAATCTGCATGTGCCCGAAGGGGCCGTCGAAGTGCAGGGCGAGCGCGACGAATTGGTGCAGGTATTCCAGAACCTGGTCGAGAACGCCTGTAAATACGGCCAGGAAGGCAAGGTCGTCGATATCTGGCTGAAGACACCGCCCGGAAAGCCAGTAGAAGTCAGCGTTATTGATAAGGGGCCGGGCATTCCCAAGGAACATTTGCCGCGTTTGACGGAGCGGTTTTATCGCGTGAGCGTCACTGACAGTCGCTCCAAAAAGGGCACAGGTCTCGGTCTTGCGATCGTCAAGCATATCCTGACACGCCATCGGGCACGGTTGATCGTGAAATCCGAATTGGGCGAAGGAACCGAGTTTACCGTCAGATTCTGACATACTCAGTCATCAAGTTTTTCAATTGATATAAAATAACTTTTTATATCAATGGCTTGGTGTGTCACAAATGTTTCATTGAAATGACATAAAAGCATAAGCCAAGCGCGGCTAATAAGGACGCGCCGAACGCAGGAAAGTGCGAGTGCCGCATAGGCTGCGTCCTTACAAACCCATCATGGGAGAGACAAATGAACATCGTTAAATTGACCGCAGCAGCTTTGGTGGCTTCCGTTGCATTTGCAGGCGCCGCCGCTGCTCGCGACCAGGTACAGATCGCAGGTTCTTCGACCGTTCTTCCATACGCGAAGATCGTTTCCGAGACGTTCTCCGAAACCTTCCCTGCCTTCAAGGCGCCAGTTGTTGAATCCGGCGGCACCGGTGGCGGTCTCAAGGCATTCTGCTCCGGCGTTGGTGAAGGCACCATCGACGTTGCCAATGCGTCGCGCGCAATCAAGGGCGAAGAGCTCGAAGCTTGCAAGGCTGCTGGCGTCACTGAAGTTCAGGAAGTCAAGATCGGTTATGACGGCATCGTTTTCGCGATGGACTCGTCCAACCCAGACGTCAAGTTTGAGCCGAAGGACATCTACCTCGCTCTCGCAGCTGAAATCGTTCAGGACGGCAAGCTCGTTGCCAACCCTTACAAGAAGTGGTCCGAAATCAACAAGGAACTGCCTGATGTAGCAATCGCTGCTTACATCCCTGGTTCCAAGCACGGCACACGCGAAGTCTTCGAAGAGAAGATTATGGCTGAAGGCTGCAAGGAAGCTGGTGCAACTGATGCCATCAAGGGTCTGGTTGCTGATGCGAAGCAGGCTGCTGCTAAGTGCGTAGCTGTTCGTAAGGACGGCGCTTCGGTTGATATTGACGGCGACTACACAGAGACCCTGGCTCGTATCGACGCCAACAAGACCGGTCTGGGCGTATTCGGCCTGGCTTTCTACGAAAACAATGCTGACCGTCTGAAGGTTGCTACCATCAGCGGCGTTGTTCCATCCACGGAAACCATTGCTTCTGGCAAGTACCCAGTATCCCGTCCGCTGTTCTTCTACGTGAAGAAGGCTCACCTGGGCGTTATCCCAGGCCTGAAGGAATACGTTGAGTTCTTCACGTCTGAAGAAATGATCGGCCCAGACTCTCCGCTGGCCGCTTACGGTCTGGTTGCTGCGCCTGATGCAGAGCGCGACGAAATCCGCTCTAACTTCGAATCCGGTAAGACTCTCTAATATCTTGACGGCGCGGGGTTTTCCCCCGCGCCGTTTATTCCCTTGGGTGTCTGGCTTGTTCCGGTTTCACCCTTGGCGTATTGGGATTGTGAAAACGGTCAGGCTGCCCACAGAGGCGTGTTATTTGCCACCGTTACGTTGTTTTGCTGCACCCTGCCGCCCCGGCATGCCGAGGAAATTTTATGAACACATCGATCCTTTTGCTCATACTGGCATTGATCGGCATTGCCAGCTACCTGCTTGGTAGCCGCCGTGCTGCGGCGCTTGCCGGCGGCCGTTCCGCCGTCATGCATTCCCGCTCGGGTTATCACGGTTCTTATGTTCTTTTGTGGGCCGTCATTCCAGCCGCCATCATTCTGGGTATCTGGCTGATTGTCAGCCCAATGGTCATCACCTCCACCGTGCGTGGCGGTTTCCCGGAAGACGTTCGCGCCCAGTCGCAAGCCCAGCAGGGACTGGCTTACGGCATGGTCGGCGCAATTGCGCGCGGCATGAACGCCCTTTCGGCTGAAGAACTCGCCGCGGTTGAGGCTGGCACGACAGATATCCGTCCGCTTCTGTCCACCCGTGGTATTGCCTTGGCCGGCGACCCTCAGCCCTACATGATCGTTTCTGCCAAGGAACTGAACGACCTGACCTCGATGAGCCGCATTGCGATGATCGTTGTGGTGCTTGGTCTGGCCCTTGGCGGTGCAGCCGTGTCTTTCCGTTCGATTGCGCCGCGCTTCCGCGCCCGTAACAGAGTGGAAAAATTCATTCTGACCGGTCTGATACTTGCCTCCTCGATCGCGATCCTGACCACGGTCGGCATTATCCTGTCGATGCTGACGGAAGCGATCCAGTTCTTCAATATGGTGCCGGCACATGAGTTCTTCTTCGGAACCGTGTGGGACCCACGTTTTGCGGCTGCTGGTGCAACGGACAGTTCCGGTCAGTTTGGTCTCATCCCACTGTTGATGGGTACGCTGTACATCGGTCTGGTTGCCATGCTCGTGGCCGTACCGGTTGGCCTGTTCTCGGCTATCTACATGGCGGAATACGCTTCGCCGCGTGTTCGCTCGATGGCCAAGCCACTTCTCGAAGTGCTCGCCGGTATCCCAACCATCGTTTACGGCTTTTTCGCCCTGACGACTGTTGGTCCGTTCCTGCGTGACATCTCCACCCAGATCAACGGTCTGGCAACGGGTAACTACACCACCTTCATCCAGGCACAGAGTGTTCTGACCGCTGGTTTCGTTATGGGCATCATGCTCATTCCTTATGTGTCGTCGCTGTCGGACGATATCATCACCGCCGTGCCGCGGGCACTGCGTGACGGTTCGCTCGGCCTTGGTGCAACCCGTTCGGAAACCATCAAGCGCGTTGTTCTGCCAGCTGCCTTGCCGGGTATTGTTGGTGCTATCCTCATGACGGCATCGCGCGCTATCGGTGAAACCATGATCGTTGTTCTGGCCGCCGGTGTTGCCGCGCGCATCCAGTTCAACCCATTTGAACCGATGACGACCGTGACCGTGAAAATCGTCAGCCAGTTGACGGGCGACCTTGAATTTACCTCGCCCCAGACGCTGGTTGCTTTTGCCCTCGGCATTACGCTTTTCACCATCACGCTTTGCCTCAATATCTACGCGCTTTACATCGTGCGCAAATACCGGGAGCAGTATGAATGACCGACGCAGTTTCCTCGCCGGCCTCCACTCCGTCTGCCAAGGCGTCCACAAACCGTCGCGATATCGGTATCAAGCGTCGTTACGCTGCTGAACGCCGGTTCCGTGCCTATGGTGTCGCTGCGATCTCGTTTGGCTTGATTTTTCTCGCGCTGTTGCTGTGGTCGGTTATTGGCAAGGGCTATACCGCCTTCCAGCAGACGATGATCACGGTGCCTGTCGAGTTCTCCGAACAGGTTATCGACCCGAAAAATGAGCGCGCTCAGGATCCTGCAAAGTTGATGACCGCCAACTACCCGATCCTGGCACGCGACGCCGTTGCCAAGGTTCTGGGTATTGCACCTGACAACCGTGCAGACCTGCGCGCTGTCAATGCCATGATCTCCGATAGCGTGCGCACTCAGCTTCGCGATATCGTGACCAAGGATCCGTCGGTTATCGGTACGACCCGCAACGTGTCGCTGTTGGCGGCGGGTGACATCGACTCTGCTTACAAGGGTCAGATCGACCTGTCGGTGGCCGAAGCCAGCCGCAAGGTAAAAGACAACCAGGTTGGCTGGATGAACCAGCTTGCTGAGGCTGGCCAGTTGGCCAAGCACTTCAACACCGGCATCTTCTTCAATGGCGCATCCAGCCGTCCGGAAGCCTCTGGCGTGGGCGTTGCGCTGATCGGCTCCTTCTACATGATGCTGATCGTTCTGGTGCTGTCGCTGCCAATCGGTGTTGCCGCTTCCATCTATCTGGAAGAGTTTGCTCCGAAGAACCGCTTCACGGACCTCATCGAAGTTAACATCAACAATCTCGCGGCCGTTCCGTCCATTGTGTACGGTCTGCTTGGTCTGTCGGTGTTCATCAACTTCATGGGCTTCCCACGTTCGGCATCGATTGTTGGTGGTCTGGTGCTGACCCTGATGACCCTGCCAACCATCATCATTGCTACCCGTGCGGCGCTCAAGGCAGTGCCGCCATCTATCCGCGCTGCGGCCCTAGGCCTTGGTGCATCGAAAATGCAGACGATCTTCCATCACGTATTGCCTCTGGCCATGCCCGGTATTCTGACCGGCACGATCATTGGTCTTGCACATGCTCTGGGTGAAACCGCACCGCTGCTTCTCATCGGCATGGTGGCCTTCGTTGCCAACTACCCGACCACACCAATGGACCCTGCTACTGCCTTGCCAGTCCAGATCTACATGTGGGCAAATGAAGCAGAACGCGCTTTCGTAGAGCGTACATCGGGAGCAATCATCATATTGCTTCTGTTCCTGATTGTTATGAATGTAGGCGCAATCCTTCTGCGTCGACGTTTCGAACGGCGCTGGTAAAAGGAGCTTGAAGCAGATGAACATGATGTCGGAAGCAGCAGTTGAAAAGGCGCTGGACAAGAAAATGAATGATGTTTCGCTTAAGATGATCGGCAAGGACGTTTCGGTTTATTACGGTGAAAAGCGTGCGCTTTTCGACGTGAACCTCAACGTTCGCGAAAACACCGTAACGGCGCTGATCGGCCCATCGGGTTGTGGTAAGTCCACATTCCTGCGCACATTGAACCGCATGAATGACACCATTGATGGTTGCCGCGTTACCGGCAAGATCACCCTCGATACGGATGATATCTACGATCCGGCCATCGACGTGGTGGAACTGCGTGCCCGCGTCGGCATGGTGTTCCAGAAGCCAAACCCGTTCCCGAAGACGATCTATGAGAACATCTCTTACGGCCCACGTATTCACGGCCTGGCAAAGTCGCGTGCGGACATGGACCAGATTGTTGAATCCAGCCTTCACAAAGCCGGTCTCTGGAACGAAGTAAAGGATCGCCTGCATGAATCTGGTACCGGTCTTTCCGGTGGTCAGCAGCAGCGCCTCTGCATCGCCCGTGCGGTTGCCGTTAGCCCGGAAGTCATCCTGATGGATGAGCCTTGCTCGGCTCTGGATCCGATTGCAACGGCACGTGTGGAAGAACTGATCCACGAACTGCGCACCAACTACACGATCGTCATCGTGACGCACTCGATGCAGCAGGCAGCTCGCGTTTCGCAGCGCACGGCGATGTTCCACCTCGGCCATCTTGTCGAAGAAAACGACACTGACAAGATGTTCACCAATCCAGACGACCAGCGCACGCAGGATTACATCATGGGACGCTTCGGCTAATCTTGGAGTAATCGCCCGCTGTTAACGTGAAAGAATTGTGCCGGAGCGACTTGGAGCCATTTAGCTTCGTCTCGCGTCCTTGCAGAAGCCGGAGACTTTGAAATGACATCGACACATTCGCATATCTTGTCTGCTTATGACGATGAGCTGAAATTCCTGACACGCCGCATCTCTGAGATGGGTGGTCTTGCAGAACAAATGTGCGCGGATGCAGTTCGCGCATTGGTCAACTCCGATGCGGCTTTGGCCCAGAAGGTCATTTCAGAAGACGTCGTACTTGACCACGCGGAACGCGAAATTGGTGACAAGGCAATTGTGACCATTGCCAAGCGTCAGCCAATGGCGGCCGACCTGCGCGAAATCATCGGTTCCCTGCGTATTGCAAGCGACCTGGAGCGCGTTGGCGACCTTGGCAAGAACACTGCCAAGCGCGTAATCGCTGTTCAGGGCACGGGCGTACCACGCAAGCTGGCACGCGGCTTGGAGCACCTGTCCGAGCTGGCACTGGTTCAGCTCAAGGAAGTGCTTGATGTTTACGCAACGCGTTCTGCCGAGAAGGCCAATGCCATCCGTGAGCGTGATGAAGAAATCGACGCTATGTATACCTCGCTGTTCCGCGAACTGCTGACATACATGATGGAAGATCCGCGCAACATCACCACCTGCACGCATTTGCTGTTCTGCGCCAAGAACATCGAACGTATCGGTGACCACGCAACCAATATCGCCGAAACCATCTATTACATGGCAACAGGCAGCCAGCTTGAAGGTGATCGTCCGAAGGACGACAGCTCCAACACGCTCGGTGCTGTAACCGAATAATAGATAGACGGACTTGAGCGGAGTACAGCCATGTTGCCGAAGATCGCAGTCGTAGAAGATGAAGAAGCCCTGAGCGTTCTGCTGCGTTACAATCTAGAAGCCGAAGGCTACGAAGTCGACACGATCACCCGTGGAGACGAAGCAGAAATTCGTTTGCAGGAACGGGTTCCTGACCTTCTGTTGCTGGACTGGATGCTGCCGGGTGTTTCCGGCATCGAACTGTGCCGGCGCCTCAGAATGCGGCCTGAAACAGAACGCCTGCCGATTATCATGCTGACGGCGCGTGGTGAAGAAAGTGAACGCGTTCGCGGTCTCGCCACCGGAGCGGATGACTATGTCGTCAAGCCGTTCTCCACGCCAGAATTGATGGCACGTGTGAAAGCCATGCTGCGCCGTGCGAAGCCCGAGGTGCTGTCTTCGGTGCTGAAATGCGGTGATATCGAGCTTGATCGTGAAACGCACCGCGTTCACCGTAAAAGCCGTGAAGTGCGCCTTGGGCCAACCGAGTTCCGCCTGCTGGAGTTCCTGATGTCCTCACCGGGACGCGTGTTCTCACGTTCGCAGCTGCTCGACGGTGTCTGGGGGCATGATATCTACGTCGACGAGCGTACTGTCGACGTGCATGTCGGACGTCTGCGCAAGGCGCTAAACTTCTCCAATATGCAGGATGTCATTCGCACAGTTCGTGGTGCGGGTTATTCGATGGAAGCCTGATCCGGCTTTTCATCATATAAAAACATCAAAGGCGCGGCTCATAGTCGCGCTTTTTGTTTTTGGGAGAGCTTTCACTACCCATGAGCTTGCAACTCATCGCTGCTACCGTCCTTCGATATGAGGACTTGGCATCCCCGCTTTGGGGCAAAATTGGCCTGAAAACTTGCGGTTTCAGACACGCCCAATCCGACGAGTAAAACTGCGTGCTCGAACTGGTCGAAATCTATCATTTTCGGACAGGCTGTGAGGAGTAATTAAGGCCCTAAACGCAAAAAAGCTCCGGAGACCGGAGCTTTTTTGCAGGCTGATTTAGATAACTAAATCAAGAAATTGGTGCCCAGAAGAGGACTCGAACCTCCACACCCTTGCGAGTACCAGCACCTGAAGCTGGCGCGTCTACCAATTCCGCCATCTGGGCGACGGAGAGCGATGTACGGCGAGCAGCGCTCTATGTCAACGGACTTTTTTATTTTTTATGACAAATTGTTTTCAGTCATACAGATTGGCGATTCAACTAATTGAAAATAAATAGTATTTTTACGTGAAATTTTCCGCGCATGGTTTTGCACAGCCTCTAAGCCCTTGTTTTATGCGGATTCTGCGTTTTGTCTGATTTGCCAAGGTGCTGGTTTTGCGTGGCACCAATTCCGTCACATATCAGAGCCTTAAAATCAGGCTGGCCTGTATCGATACAGGAATCTCTGGTTGTGACAGAATAAATCATATCTTTACGTAATAAGGGGGCTTCCGCCTTTGCCTCTCGTGATGCTAAGACAGCTTTTCGGTTAAAGCGCCCGTTATTTTGGCAATGGGGGCAGCGAGGCTGGAACAGCAAAACGGAAACTGCCTTGTGAAGCTCTTCCCGTGTTGTGGCTCCGGCATCGGAACAGACTGAAATTACGATAATGACTCAACCATTCCCGCCTGTTGGCACAAGCGGGAACATAAAAGTGGGAGCTATACATGAATTCCAAAATTGGCCTCATTGCGGCAGCATTGCTGTCTGCAACATGCTTCGCCAATGTAGCAAGCGCGAAAACCTTCGTTTATTGCTCCGAAGGTTCTCCAGAAGGTTTTGACCCGGGCCTCTACACCGCCGGCACCACCTTTGACGCCGCTGCGCACACTGTTTACAGCCGCCTGCTCGAATTCGAGCCCGGCACAACCAAGCCAGTTGCTGGTCTCGCTGAAAGCTGGGAAGTTTCGGAAGACGGCACGGTTTACACCTTCAAGCTGCGTCCGGGCGTAAAGTTCCAGACCACAGACTTCTTCACGCCAAGCCGTGAACTGAACGCCGATGACGTTGTTTTCTCCATCGAGCGCCAGATCAAGACCGACAACCCATGGCACCAGTATGTACCTGGTACGTCCTGGGAATATGCTGCCGGCATGGGCTTCCCGGAGTTGATCAAGTCCGTTGAAAAAGTCGACGACATGACGGTCAAGATCACCCTCAACCGTCCTGAAGCACCTTTCCTGGCAAACCTTGCGATGCCATTCGCTTCGATCGTTTCGAAGGAATACACCGACAAGCTCGCTGCTGACGGCACCAAGGAACAGCTGAACCAGAAGCCTGTTGGCACCGGTCCGTTCGCATTCGTCGGTTACCAGCAGGATGCCGTTATCCGTTACAAGGCTAACAAGGAATACTGGGGCGGCGCGCCTAAGGTAGACGATCTCGTATTCGCGATCACCACCGACGCTGCTGTTCGTTACCAGAAGCTCAAGGCTGGCGAATGCCACCTGATGCCGTTCCCGAACGCTGCTGACGTACAGTCCATGAAGGCTGATCCAAACCTGCAGGTTATGGAACAGGAAGGCCTGAACGTTGCTTATCTCGCCTACAACACAACGCAGGCTCCGTTCGACAAGGTCGAAGTCCGCAAGGCGCTCAACAAGGCTATCAACAAGCCAGCTATCGTTGACGCAGTGTTCCAGGGCATGGCAACGCCTGCCAAGAACCCGATCCCACCGACAATGTGGTCTTACAACGACAAGATCGAAGATGATTCTTACGATCTCGACGCTGCCAAGAAGATGCTTGAAGAAGCAGGCGTGAAGGACCTCTCCATGAAGGTCTGGGCAATGCCGGTTTCGCGTCCTTACATGCTCAACGCACGTCGCGCTGCTGAAGTTATCCAGGATGACTTCGCAAAGATCGGCGTAAAGGTTGAGATCGTATCCTACGAATGGGCCGAATACCTCGACCGTTCGAAGGCTAAGGACCGTGACGGCGCTGTATTCCTCGGCTGGACCGGCGACAATGGCGATCCGGACAACTTCCTCGACACACTTCTCGGCTGCGAAGCTGTTGGCGGTAACAACCGTGCGCAGTGGTGCAACAAGGAGTTCAACGATCTGGTGAAGAAGGCCAAGGTTACGACCGATCAGGCTGAGCGCACCAAGCTCTATGAAGAAGCTCAGGTTATCTTCAAGAAGGAAGCTCCTTGGGCAACCATCGACCACTCCCTGTCCATCGTTCCTATGCGTAAGGAAGTCAGCGGCTTCGTTCAGAGCCCGCTGGGTGACTTCACATTCGAAAATGTGGACATCGCTGAGTAAGCTGTCATCGTTAAGCGTGCCGCGTGCCTTTTAATAAAGGCGCGCGGCATTTGCTTTGTGCAGTTCCGACAAATTAAGATGTAGGCAAAATCGCCACACCTACCAACGAACAGGTTCCTGAAGGAACAGATCGAAGGTCTACTATGATTGGCTTCCTTGTACGGCGCATAGCTGTGCTCATCCCGACATTCATCGGGGTTTCTATTGTTGCATTTTTGTTCATTCGCTTGCTTCCGGGTGACCCGGTTGCCCTGCTGTCGGGTGAACGCGTCATGTCGCCAGAGCGCCACGCACAGATCAGTGCTGCGCTCGGCATGGATCGCCCGCTGGTCATCCAGTATCTGGATTACCTTGGCGGCGTTCTCACGGGCGATTTCGGCACATCCATTGTGTCCAAGTCGCCTATTCTCGGCCAGTTTCTCGCACTGTTCCCGGCGACGGTTGAACTTTCCTTCTGTGCGATCGTGCTGGCTATCGCTATCGGTATTCCGGCCGGCATCATTGCCGCCATCAAACGTGGTTCGATCTTCGATCAGGGCCTGATGGGCGTTGCACTTGTTGGTTACTCCATGCCGATTTTCTGGTGGGGTCTTCTGCTGATCATCCTGTTCTCTGGTATCCTGCAATGGACACCGGTGTCAGGACGCATCTCGCTGATGTTCTTCTTCCCGCCAGTCACCGGCTTCATGCTGATCGACTCGCTGCTGTCGGGCCAGAAGGGCGCATTTGCGTCGGCTCTCAGCCACCTAGCGCTGCCATCCATCGTTTTGGCCACCATTCCGCTGGCTGTTATCGCCCGCCAGACACGTTCGGCCATGCTGGAAGTGCTGTCGGAGGATTACGTCCGTACCGCACGCGCCAAGGGCCTGTCGCCCTTCCGCGTTATCGGCATTCACTCGCTTCGTAACGCCATGATCCCTGTCATCACCACCATCGGCCTTCAGGTCGGCGTGATGTTGGCTGGCGCTATCCTCACCGAGACGATCTTCTCCTGGCCGGGCATCGGCAAATGGATGGTCGATTCGGTCTTCCGCCGTGACTACCCTGTCATTCAGGGTGGTTTGTTGTTGATTGCGGGCATCATTATGATCGTCAACCTTATCGTTGATGTTCTGTATGGCCTTATCAATCCACGTATCCGGCACTAAGAAGGAGAAATTCCCATGGCCGATACCGCCATTTCCAAATCCGCAGAGCCGGTTTCCGCCTCTGCGATGCGTCGCCAGATGCTCAAGGAGTTCTGGTTCTATTTTTCTGAAAACAAGGGTGCCGTCATTGGTCTCTATGTTTTCATTGCTCTGGTTATCGTTGCTGTTTTCGCACCGATCATCGCACCACATTCGCCGTTTCAGCAGTATCGTGATGCTATTCTTGTTCCACCGTCATGGATGGAAGGCGGACGCCTCACATATCTTCTCGGCACAGATCCGGTTGGCCGCGATATTCTGTCCCGCCTGATCTACGGTGCGCAGTATTCGCTGTTCATTGGTGTATTCGTCACCACGTTGTCGCTCACCAGCGGTATCGTGATCGGTGTCATCGCCGGTTATTACCGTGGTTGGGTCGACACGATGATCATGCGCCTGATGGATATCATCCTGGCGTTTCCATCGTTGCTGCTGGCTCTGGTTCTGGTTGCCATTCTCGGACCAAGCCTGACCAACGGCATGATCGCGATCGCGCTGGTTCTGCAGCCACACTTCGTGCGCTTGACCCGTGCTGCCGTGATGGCGGAAAAGACCCGTGACTACGTCACCGCGTCACGTCTGGCCGGTGCTGGTCCGTTCCGCCTGATGTTCCGCACCATTTTGCCGAACTGCACCGCACCACTGATCGTTCAGGCAACCTTGTCCTTCTCCAACGCCATTCTCGATGCGGCCGCTCTCGGCTTCCTCGGCATGGGCGCTCAGCCTCCTGCACCGGAGTGGGGCACGATGCTCGCCGAAGCACGCGAATTTATTCTGCGCGCATGGTGGGTTGTTACATTCCCTGGTCTTGCCATTCTCATCACCGTACTTGCCATCAACCTGATGGGCGACGGTTTGCGTGATGCGCTTGACCCGAAACTGAAGAGGTCCTGATATGGCACTTCTGCAAATTGATAATCTCACCGTTGAGTTTGAGACGGCCAATGGCTGGTTCAAGGCCGTTGATGGTGTTTCGATTTCGGTCGATCCGGGTGAAGTTCTCGCCATCGTTGGTGAGTCGGGCTCCGGTAAGTCGGTGTCCATGCTGGCTGTCATGGGCCTGCTACCGTGGACTGCGCGCATCACCGCTGACCGTATGCTGTTTCAGGGCAAGGATATCCAGAAGCTGTCTGCTGCGGAACGCCGCAAGCTGATCGGCAAGGATATTGCCATGATCTTTCAGGAGCCGGTTGCAAGCTTGAACCCTTGCTTCACCGTCGGTTTCCAGATCGAGGAAGTTCTGCGCATTCACCTTGGCCTTGGCCGCAAGGAGCGTCGTGAACGTGCTCTCGAACTGTTCCGGCTGGTTGGCCTGCCTGATCCGGCTGAACGGCTCAAGCATTATCCGCACCAGATGTCCGGTGGTCAGTGCCAGCGTGTGATGATTGCCATCGCCATTGCCTGCAACCCCAAACTTCTGATTGCTGACGAACCAACAACGGCGCTTGACGTGACCATCCAGAAGCAGATTCTCGATCTGCTGATGTCGCTGCAGGCGCAGAACGGCATGGGTCTGATCATGATCACCCATGACATGGGTGTCGTGGCGGAAACGGCTGACCGCGTGGTCGTGCAGTACAAGGGGCGCAAGATGGAGGAGGCCGACGTGCTGACCCTCTTCGAAAACCCGAAAAGCAACTATACCAAGGCTTTGCTTGCCGCATTGCCGGAAAATGCAACAGGTGACCGTTTAACGACCGTTTCCGCATTTTTCGATGGCGCACCAACGCCTGCGGGAGAAACAGCATGACAGCGAACCAGTCCAACAAGACCATGCTGGAAATTCGCAACCTGAAGCGGGATTATGAACTGCCGGGCGGCATGCTCAAAAAAGGCAGAACAATCCATGCCGTGAAAGGTGTGTCCTTCAAGCTGGAAGCCGGCAAGACACTGGCAATCGTCGGTGAATCCGGTTGCGGCAAGTCTACGCTTGCCCGCATGCTGACCTTCATCGACGAGCCGACCTCTGGTGAACTGCTGATCGATGGCAAGACGGTTGATACCCGCCCAGGCCATCTGACGGCGGAAATGCGCCAGAAGGTTCAGATCGTGTTCCAGAACCCATACGGTTCATTGAACCCGCGTCAGAAGATCGGCGATGTTTTGTGTGAGCCTCTGCTCATCAATACAAAAATGTCATCTGCCGAGCGTCGTGAACGTGCAACGGAAATGCTGATCAAGGTCGGTTTGGGTCCGGAACACTACAATCGCTATCCGCACATGTTCTCCGGCGGCCAGCGCCAGCGTATCGCCATTGCGCGTGCCTTGATGCTGAACCCGAAGCTGCTGGTGCTGGACGAACCGGTATCGGCGCTGGACCTTTCTGTTCAGGCTCAGGTTCTCAACCTGCTGGCTGACCTGCAGGACGAGTTTGGCCTGACATACGTGTTCATCAGCCACGACCTTTCTGTGGTGAAGTACATCGCTGACGAAGTCATGGTGATGTATTTTGGTGAAGCGGTGGAGTACGGCACGCGTGAAGAGGTCTTCTCGGATCCGAAGCACGAATACACCCGCACCTTGTTTGCGGCCACGCCGCAGGCGGATATCGAAAGCATCCGCAAGCGCATGGCAGCCAAGGCTGCCGCCCGCGAACAGCGCGCATAATCGAAAAGAAATGCCGGGTGCTTTGCGAAAGCGGCACCCGGTATTCAATTATCCAAGGCAAAACAGGCACAAACCGTGGTAAAGGGTGGCATGCCCACAACTCTTTCAAACCCTGTTTATACGCCGCCGCTGGAGCCATACCTGTCCATCGTCCACCGGGATGACGACATTCTTGTCCTAGACAAGCCAAGTGGCCTTTTGTCCGTGCCTGGGCGTGACCCTGCTCTTTACGACAGTCTGCAGACCCGCGTTCAAAAGCAGTTTCCCAAGGCATTGATGATCAACCGGCTGGACAAGGACACATCCGGTCTTGTCCTGATGTCGTTGAACCGCAAGGCGCACGCTGCCATTGCTGCCCAGTTCGAAAACCGCACGACACGCAAATCCTACATAGCCGTTGTCTGGGGGCATCTTGCGCAAGAAAGCGGCCTAGTTGATCTTCCGTTGGCAATTGATCAGGACAACAAACCGCGCCACCGCGTCGACCATGAAAATGGCCGTTCGGCGCAGAGCGAGTGGCATGTGCTGGACCGCCTGCCATTACCGGCTACCCGGGTCAAGCTGCACCCGTTGACGGGCCGCACCCACCAGCTGCGCGTTCATATGCAGGCGATCGGCCACCCAATTCTAGGGGATGCTTTCTACGCCAGTGGTGAAGCACTCGATGCAGCGGATCGCTTGTTGCTGCACGCCGAGGAAATCGGTTTTCGTCACCCGGACGGACGTGATGTGTCGTTTCTCGTTCCGTGTCCGTTTTGAGGTGGCTGCGTGAGCAAGGAAACCAACAACACAGATCTGGTCGTGGATTTTGTCGGTGGCGCTGTCGGTCATCGCTTTCGCGCCGGCGAGGGGCGGGGACAGGCCCTGGCAAAGGCTGTCGGGCTGACAAAGGGGCGCTTGCCGACTATCGTTGATGCAACGGCAGGTCTTGGCCGCGATTCCTTTCTGCTTGCTTCACTGGGCGCCAATGTCACGATGATCGAGCGGTCGCCGCAGATGCATGCGCTACTGGCGGCAGGACTTGAGGCCGCAATGGCCGAAGGTGGGCGCTACGCTGAAACCGTAGCGCGGATGACGCTGCTGCACGGCGATTCCAGGCTGCTGCTGCACGGGATGGAAACCGACGTCGTGTTGGTTGACCCTATGCATCCTCCTCGTCACAACAGCGCACTTGTCAAAAAGGAAATGCGCGATCTCCGCGACATTGTCGGCGCAGACGATGATCAGGCCGAATTGATGCGTGTGGCGCTTGAGGTTGCCAAAAAGCGGGTGGTTCTCAAATGGCCCCAAAAGGCGGACCCGATGCCCGGTCTGAAGAAGCCCAATCATCAGATTGACGGTAAAAATACACGTTATGACGTGTTCATGATCTTTGGAAAGACGGATGAAACGGCAGCAGGGCAGGGGTAGCGCTTGCCCGCAATAAAGTAAGGTATTCGGATGTTTTTAAGCAATGACGACCTTGTTGAATTGACCGCATTTCGCCGGGAGCTGCACCGGTTTCCGGAAATCTCCGGAGAAGAGAAAGAGACCGCGCAGCGCGTCCGCACTTACATTGAGCAGATGAAACCGGACAGGATCATCGAAGGTCTGGGCGGCCACGGTCTGGCTGTGATCTTTGAAGGCCGTGAGCCCGGTCCCTCATTGCTCATTCGCTCCGAGCTGGATGCCTTGCCGATCTTTGAAAAAACCGGTCTTGCCTATAGCTCACAAAGTGAAGGCAAGGGCCATTTGTGTGGCCATGACGGGCACTCCACCATTCTTGTGTCGCTGGGCCTTGGACTTTCACGGCAGAGGCCGCAAAAGGGCCGCGTTATCCTGATGTTTCAGCCGGCAGAAGAAACCGGCGCTGGTGCCGCCGCTGTATTGGCTGATCCGCGTTTCGCCGAGATTATGCCTGACGTTTCCGTTTCACTGCACAATCTGCCCGGCTTGCCACTTGGCCATGTCAGCATCATGGAAGGCGTGGTCAACTGTGCCTCGCGTGGCATCAAGATCAGCCTCAGCGGCAAAACCGCCCATGCATCGTCACCGGAGCAAGGCATCTCACCGATGCTGGCACTGTCAGAGTTGATGCCTGCGCTGGTTAAACTGGGTGTAGGGCTACCAAAAGCCGACGAGCGATTTTTGCCAGGTGCCGACTTTCGCATGGTCACCATCACTCACGCCAGTATGGGCGAAGCTGCCTTTGGCATTTCCCCTGCCGATGCCGAGCTTTGGGCGACATTGCGCACATTGTCGGATGACAATATGGATACCCTGTGCGCTCAGGCGGAAGAGCTCGTCACAGATATTGCCAATAAAAACAGTCTGAAATTTTCCATAGCCTACGATGATATTTTCCTGCATTGCGAAAATTCGCCCGAGGCGACCGCGCATATCATAACCGCACTAAAGGCCGAGAACATTCCCTATACCGAGGATTTTCTACCGATGCGCGGATCAGAAGATTTTGGACGTTTTGGCGCTGTTTCACAGTCTGCTATGTTTTTTCTGGGGGCTGGGCAGAGCCACGCAAATCTCCACAATCCGGACTATGACTTTCCTGATGAGTTGATTGATATTGGCGCCCGAATTTTTATGCGGATCATCCGCAACATCAATGGATAAGGGCGGATATTGCCACGGCCAAAATGACCAGAATCTGTGTTAGCGACCATCTCATCAGTGGTTACAGAAACGAGAGAGTGATGATGTTCTGATGGCTGATGTCGAGGTGATTGCACCAACATGAGCGGGATGGGCGCTGTTTTCTTGACCGCTTCGACATAAACTCGTCACGAACTGCACATTACCCCTTGCACGCTCCCGTTTTGCCCGTTATGAGAACGCCGCACTTGAAGCTTTATGGCTTCCTGTGTCCGCGGAGAGGTGGCAGAGTGGTCGAATGCACCGCACTCGAAATGCGGCATACGGGCAACCGTATCGTGGGTTCGAATCCCACCCTCTCCGCCATTATTTCAAGCCCTTTCCGCCACATCCAGTTAACTAACTGGCATTCCAGCAGATTGTTCAGCCGATAGCTCGTTGTAGAAAGAGCCTGGGCATGAATGTAACACGCAGTGTAACCGGAAATGTAACCGAGGACGCGGATGCGTCGCAACGCTCTCGCGCACTTAAAAAGCGAAAAGGTTCGCTCTATATAACCCGTTCCGGGACAGCCTACGTTTTTCAAATGCGGTTGCCGAAGCATTTTTGCCGAGGCAAGAGCGTCGTAGTGAGATTGAGCTTAGGGCCGTGTTCATATGGTCAGGCTCGCTACTTATGCGACCTTCTCGCGGCAGAGGCACGTCTGTTCATGAGGCGATATGGTGAGCAAGTGAACGATCAAGAATCTTCCGCGATTAATCCCCAAGACTTGCTGGATGGTGACGAGACGCCCGGGGAAAGTGCAGCAGTGCTGAAAACCTATCTGCGGATGATGCACCATCGCATTCGGGAACCAGTACCCGACGAACCGCAAACCGCACATGCGTTGGCCGGTCTTAAAGGGATGATAGGCGTCACGCGCGAACTTAAAGCATCGGCGGATGGAAACCCATATAACGCTATCGTGGTTGAAAACGCCGATTTGCTTAAGGAACGCTATGTTAGGCAGCTTCAAGTAGCAGTAGCCTTTGACCCAGCTCTCGACTCTCAAGCGCAAAGCCTGAATTCGGCAAATCGAACTGCCGTCGATCCGATCATGGTCGATGCTGAGGATGTGCAGATCAAGTTCAACGATATAGCCTATAAGGTAGATGATCCCATCAGCGAGGCTGCTGACGCTCCTCCAGCCCCCTGGATTGTAGCCGCCATCAAGGCTGAAGAGATACCTCAACCTGAACGGTACCCCGCATATGACCTGGACCGACGATTGGTGGTACGTCGGCCATCCACCAAGCCCTTGTTCAGTCACGTTGCAGGCGATTATTTTACGGCTCGGGAACGAAAGACAAGTGGCAATAAGAGCCAGGTCAAGACGGAACGTTCAAGGGTAGAGTTCTTTATCGAGTTGATCGGCGATCATAAGGTAGACACGTATACCGCCAGTGATCTTCAGGCGTATGTGAACGCAATGAAATACTGGCCAGCGAAACCCAAGGATCGCGACAAGATTCTCTCATCTGAGCAAGTTCTTATCGACAATGTGGACCTGCATCTGAAGCCGTTGGCCTATAAAACGATCCTCGACGGATATGTGACTATCGTCAAAACCATTATCGGATCAGCCACGAAAGCGTACGATTACGTTAGTCCACTCGCGGGTGTCCGTGTGGATATTCCTGATACCGCCATGCCCACGAAATCGGTCAGCCCGCTAAGTGCGCAAAAAATCGGCGATATCTTTAGAGTGGGTGTAAAAATCGGGTATATGGATACCGCGATGCTTCCGCTTCTTGGACACCTCACAGGTCGACGAATTGGTCTCCTTACTTATCTGCAAGGGTCTGACTTTCAAGAAAAATTTCCAGGTGTTTACGTTGTGAACACTAACGGAATCGTCAGCGACAATGGCATCTGGAAGAGGGTTCCCTACAAGACAGATGCAAGCCTCCAGTATTTTATCCTTCACGACCTTTTGCGCCAAATCGGCTTTGTAGAATGGGCGATAAACCAGGGGGAACAGTTCATTTTCCCGACGTTGATGAAGCTCGCTGATCCTGCCAAATCGGCTTCGAGCTACATGCAACGGCTATTCACGAAGGCCAAGGTCGAGAAGGGTCGGAAGGAAGTCTTCCACTCCCTGAGAGCTGGGCTTATCGACGAGTTAAGAGAGCAGGACGTAGATCAGCGAACATCGCGACTGCAAGCGGGTCATGGTTTGAGCTACGACATCCACGAGCTTTATGGAACGCGAGCCATCACTGAAAGAAAGGCACGCCTGCTTTCGACGATGCCGCTGAATCCGGAAATTGACTATTCCATGTTCCAGGGTTTGGACTTTGACGTGCTTTCTAAGCGGCGTCGCGGGGATGAATGAATGGCTCGTGTCCCGTCATGTTTCTGATCGGTTGAGAGACTCCTGACTCCGAGCCGCGTCAGGAAAATGTTTCGAAATTCGAAACGAATTTTCCGGCGGTGGCTTTCATGGCGTCAACGAATTGGATGTCAGAAGATAGTGGACTTCTGTGAGAAGTTAGTGAACTTCTCAAATAGGCTCGGAGATTTACCGTTAAAAATCATGATGTTAAGGGCGTTTAGAACTTCCGGAATCTATAGAATTAAGACTGATGCATAGCTCGTCTCCCCGGCGATGAAGGGGGCCGCCGGAAGCTCGCCGCGAAGCGGTCCCTCGGAAGAGGCTCCCGGCAGGCCGATGCTTATGAAGTAAGCTGTATTCGGTCTATACAACTTTCCTTTTGCAATTGGTTACGCCGACAAAAACAATCATTCCATGGCCTATCAATTTGCACGGATCGAACTCTACAGCCGCAAAGGCAAAGAAGGACGGGGAACAGACTTTATCTTCGATGAAGTGGCCCGTTGCCCTGATGCCTCGCTGCACGTTTCACATCCCCTTACGCCAACGGTCGTTCATGGAGAAAGTATTGACCGCTTGCGAACAATCCATGATGAAAATGCTGCTTCTGCGCGTACGACGGTGAACGGAAAGGCTAAGGCCATCCGCAAGGACCAAAACACGCTTGCCACTATCGTTATAAGCCATCCCCTGACGGTTGAGGAATGTAAGAGTGACCCAGCCCTTCAGGCGGACGTGACGTCCTGGGAACGTCATTCAGTGGCATGGCTAAAGTCGCGCTACGGTGACGAACTTATATCGGTCGTGCTTCATATGGACGAAAGTCATCCGCACCTCCATGCGTACCTAATCCCGACGGATGATCAGATGCGGGCCACCAAATTCCATCCGGGTCATACAGCGAAGAATGCCGTGAAGGCTGCCGGTTCAGCCGCAGGTGAAGATGAGAAGACGTTAGCAAAGCGCGCAGATCGCGCCTACGTCGAGGCCATGCGTGAATGGCTCGATGATTTTCATTTGAAAGTAGCAACACCATGCGGTTTGACCCGTCTAGGACCCGGGAAACGTCGGCTCACCCGAGCCGAATGGCAACGGGAGAAAGCTCAGGCTCAAGCGTTAAAGACGACGTTGGAACAGGCCCGAACGGTCCGTGAAAAAGGGCAGGAATACATCGCCAGGGTCAAAATGGAAGCCGCCACGGCGACTGCCGCTGCGCAAAGAATAATGGCGGATGCAAAACAAGCGACAAAAATCGCTCAGGAGGCCCAAAGGCGGGCGCTGAGTGTCGAAGACGCAGTGCAGGTGACGCTACTACGGGCCAAAAGATATACGGGCTGGGCTGGTTGGGTGCGAGGCATCTGGGACAATCTGAGAAAATCTCAACTCGCCTCAAAAATTAGCAGTGATTTGGGATATGAGATGGCTCATTGGCGAACACTGGCAAATCAGGCCGAGTATCGGAGGATTGAAGCAGATCGGCGATACAACGACGCTCAGAACAAACTAAGAGAGGCTCGAAGTGAGACACTCCGAATAAAGATTGAACGGGATCGCGTCCAATCGATGCTGCGCGATGAACGCCGAGCAACTTTACCCGAGAGATATCCTACGCCAAAACTCATCCCGAATAACTGCAGTTTCCCAGGGACGCCGGAATTTGTCCGGAAGCGGCCCCGTTAACTTTCGGTTGCATAGGTCGAATAATAGACACGGTTCTTTTCGAATGCGATACAGGAGTTTCCTGATTCCCATATGTCGAGAAATCCATGTCCAGCTCCCTTCGTACACTTCTTGGAAAATATAGAGCAGGCGCGGCCACCGAACGGGAGAAAGGCACCTACTTCGAAGAACTGGCCAGGGTATTCTTCGAGAACGACCCCCAGTATGCGC
This sequence comes from Rhizobium sp. BIGb0125, assembly GCF_024810055.1. NCBI lineage: Bacteria > Pseudomonadati > Pseudomonadota > Alphaproteobacteria > Hyphomicrobiales > Rhizobiaceae > Rhizobium > Rhizobium sp. BIGb0125. Next base: position 430,234 of record NZ_JANUDV010000005.1, on the reverse strand, counting down.
AGCGCTTCGACAATGTCTGGGCCTATTCCGATTTTGCCAAGGAACGAGGCATAAGCGGTCAAGACACAGGCATCGACCTGGTCGCCCGCATCAGAGACGACGGGGGCTTCTGCGCGATCCAATGCAAATTTTACAAAGAAGGCCATCGCATCCAGAAGGCCGATATCGACTCCTTCTTCACGGCTTCCGGCAAGCGGCCTTTCACCGAACGTTTGATCATCGACACGACCAACGCTGATTGGAGTGAGCATGCCGAAGGTGCGTTGCGTGACCAGTCCATCGATACGCAGCGCATAGGTATTTCCGACATCGAACAAAGCCCGATTGATTGGGGCGTGTACATCCGAGATGAGAAAGTTGTCCTAGCACCCAAGAAAGAGTTGAGGCCGCACCAGACGGACGCCCTGGAGGCGGTCAGGAACGGCTTCGCAGGGGCAGATCGCGGCAAGCTCATCATGGCCTGCGGCACAGGCAAGACCTTCACGGGATTGAAGATTGCTGAGGACTATGCGGGCATAGGCAAGATGGTACTCTATCTTGTCCCCTCTTTGGCTCTCATGTCACAGTCGGTCCGTGAATGGTCTATCGATACCGATACCCCACTTCGCTGCTTTGCCGTATGCTCTGACGTCCAGGTCGGCAAGCGTCGCAACAACAATGACGATATCGGCGATATCGAAATTCATGATCTTGCCTATCCGGCAACGACGGACGCCAAGACGCTCGCCGAGAAGGTCAATGCACATCCCGACCTGCGAATGACCGTAATATTCTCGACCTACCAATCCATTCAGACGATTTCAAACGCTCAGAAGAAATACGGCCTGCCGGAATTCGATCTGATTATCTGCGATGAAGCCCACCGTACAACGGGCGCAAAATTCGAAGATGAGGACGATTCCAATTTTATCAAGGTCCATAGCCAGGATTACATCGAGGGCAAGAAACGCCTCTACATGACCGCCACGCCGCGTATCTATGGCGATGGTGTCAAGACCAAGGCCAGCGAGGTCTCCGTGGAACTTTGCTCCATGGACGATGTCGCGCTTTATGGCGAAACTTTCTTCCAGCGCGGCTTCTCGTGGGCGGTGCAGAATAACCTCCTGACCGACTACAAGGTCATTGTCTTGGCGGTCGATGAGGCCATCGTTTCGGCAGGCGTTCAAAATCGTTTGGCAGATGCTAACAGCGAGTTGAAACTTGATGACGCCACCAAGATTATCGGTTGCTACAAGGCACTCTCGAAAACTAATCTGAAGCACGATGTCGCCACCGACCCGCATTCCATGAGGCGCGCTATCGCCTTCTGCCGCGATATCAAAAGCTCGAAAATGATCACCAACGAATTCGGAAATGTGATCGAGGAATATTTCGAGTCTCGAAGCATTATGGACGGGGATATCGCCGAAGAAAGCAAGCTGCATTGCGTACTGGAGCACGTGGATGGTTCGTTCAATGCTAAGGCCAGAGGACAGTTGCTGAACTGGCTGAAGGAGGATGCGGGCGACGACAATTGCCGCATTCTAAGCAATGCGCGTTGCCTTTCCGAAGGCGTGGATGTTCCCGCCCTAGATGCCATTATGTTTCTTCATCCAAGGAAGTCACAGATCGACGTAGTGCAGTCCGTTGGTCGTGTAATGCGTAAAGCTCCAGAGAAGAAAATGGGCTACGTCATCTTGCCTGTGGGCATCCCGGCAGGCGTGCCCCCGGAAGAGGCACTGAACAATAACGAAAAATATAAAGTCGTCTGGCAAATCCTGAACGCCCTTCGTGCGCATGATGACCGCTTTGACGCCACCATCAACAAGATGGACCTCGGCGTTGACGTTTCAGGTCAGATTGAAATCATCGCTGTTACGAATGACATGCCCAACCGCAACAAGCCGGAAGCCACCGGTCTTGGAATTGGTCAGGGAGGGGATGCCAAGGATGAGGATGGCCTGAACAGCACGAACGTTTCTGAGCCGGTTCAGACCTCATTCCTTTTCGATGAAATTTCATCCGCTATTATGGCGAAGATCGTCAAGAAGTGCGGGCGTCGCACCTATTGGGAAGATTGGGCTGGCGATATCGGAAAGGTGGCGCAAACCCATATCACCCGCATCAAAGCGCTGGTAGAGCAGCCGGATAGTTCGGAACGTCAAGCCTTCGAGGAGTTCCTGAAGGAAATTCGTGATGATCTCAACAATAGCATTTCGGCAGACGAGGCCATCGAAATGCTGGCGCAGCACATCATAACTAAGCCAGTTTTTGAAGCGCTTTTTGAAGGGTACAATTTCACAAAGGAGAACCCTGTTTCCAGTGCCATGCAAGGTGTTCTGAATGCCCTGGATGAGCACAACCTAGAAAAGGAATCTGAAAGCCTCCAGAAGTTTTATGCCGACGTGAAAATACGCGCATCCGGAATCGACAATGCCGAGGGCAAACAGAAGATCGTCGTCGAGCTTTACGACAAGTTTTTCCGCAACGCTTTCCCGAAAATGACCGAAAAGCTCGGCATCGTTTACACGCCAGTTGAGGTGGTCGATTTCATCATCCATTCGGTCAATGACGTCTTGCAACAGGAATTTGGTCAGACGCTGGGAAGCCAAGGCGTCCATATTCTTGATCCCTTTACAGGCACCGGAACTTTTATTACGCGGTTGCTTCAATCCGGCCTGATCAGGCCGGAAGAGCTGGCGCACAAATACGCCCATGAAATCCATGCAAACGAGATCGTCCTGCTGGCCTATTACATCGCGGCCATCAACATTGAGGCTGTCTATCATTCTCTGGTAGGGTCTGAATACAAGCCCTTTGAGGGTATCTGCCTGACCGACACTTTCCAGCTCTATGAAAAAGAAGACCTGATCAGTCATCTCATGGTTGACAACTCGTCAAGACGGCAACGGCAAAAGGCTCTCGATATCCGTGTAATCGTCGGCAATCCACCCTATTCGGCTGGCCAAAGCAGCGCCAACGACAATAATGCCAACATTGCCTACCCCGGTCTCGATAACCGTATTCGACAGACCTACGCGGCACATTCTACAGCGACAAACAAGAACGCCCTCTATGATAGTTACATCCGCGCCATTCGGTGGGGCAGCGACCGATTGGGTGACGCGGGTGTCATGGCCTATGTCAGCAACGCAGGCTGGATTGATGGCAACGCCACTGATGGTCTTCGCAAATGTTTGGCCGAAGAGTTTTCTAGCCTTTATGTCTTCCACTTGCGCGGAAATCAGCGCACCTCTGGCGAACTGTCCAGGAGGGAGGGAGGTAAGATTTTTGGCTCCGGAAGCCGTTCACCGATTGCCATTACTCTGTTTGTGAAAAATCCCACGGCACATGAACACGGCAAAATCTACTTCCACGATATCGGTGATTACCTCACCCGTGAGGAAAAACTAGCAAAGGTTCAAGCTTACCGAAGCCTTGCGGGGATTTCGGAAGCTGATGGCTGGAACAATATTAAACCAGATGAATATAACGATTGGGTAAAGCAGAGGGATACAAGTTTTGCGCGCTTTGTAAAGCTGGGTTCCAAAGAAAAGAACGCTTCGGATGTTCTTTTCAGCGCATACTCTGCGGGGGTGAAAACGCAACGCGATGCATGGTGCTACAACAGCTCAATCTCGAAACTAAATGAAAATATTTCGAATATGATTGAATTCTACAACGGTGAAGCTGACAGATTAATTGCTTCTGCCGCCAATGGCGTGGACGTTCAGGAATTCGTCAACCGCGACCCTCTGAGAATTAGTTGGAGTACGGCTCTATTCAACTCCATAGAAAAGAAACTAAAGATTGATTTTGAATCTGACTCTTCTGTTCGTGCGATTTACAGGCCATTTTCTAAGCAATGGTTATACTATAGTCGGCACCTCAACGAACGTCGCTATCAGATGCCAAGCATTTTTCCTGATAATCGGAGTGACAACCTAGTTATTCAGGTCAATTCGTCGTTTCGGGACAACGGAAATTTCGCACTTATGAGCAATGTTCCGGCAGACCTTCACTGCAACGGAGATAGTCAATGCTTTCCGTTGTGGCTTTATAAAGCACCAAGAATTGACGGTGACAATGCATGTCTTTTTGAGCAGGTTGAAGCCTCCGCCTGCAAAACGGAGGCGATCACTGACAGCGGTTTAAAGCACTTTCAATCATCATATCCTGGCGAGAATTTTAGTAAGACAGATATATTTTATTATATTTATGGGTTGCTACATTCCGAAGATTACCGTGCCATCTACGCCGACAATCTATCGAAGGAGCTTCCGCGCATCCCATGCGTGAGGAAACCAGAGGACTTTTGGGCGTTCACCCGCGCAGGCCGTGCGCTGGGTGAGCTTCACGTTAACTATGAAGACGTAGAGCCCTATCCTGTCACTTTTAAGGAGGGTAGCCTATCACTGGCGACGATCAATGACCCTGGAAGTTTTTATAGCGTCTTGAAAATGAAATTCGGCGGCAAGCGCCCGAACACCGACAAAACGACCGTCATCTACAATAACAACATCACCATGACCGGAATTCCGCTGGAAGCCTATGATTATGTCGTCAATGGAAAACCCGCCTTGGAATGGGTCATGGAACGCCAATGTATCAAAACCGACAAAGACAGTGGCATCGTCAATGACGCCAACCGCTATGCCATTGAAACGGTCGGCGACCCCGCCTATCCCTTGAAACTCTTCCAGCGGGTGATCACCGTCAGCTTGGAGACGATGAAAATCGTTAAATCATTGCCGAAGTTGGACATCTAAAGGTTTACCAAGTGAGATCGGGATAGAATATATCCTGGCCTCACTTCAGCGTAGGCTCGAAGTCGCGAATGTCTCCCGACGAGAGCTGAAATGGCGGCAGTCCCAACAACTGTTCGATAATCCGTGGAGAAAATCCGAGCGCCATTTTTACCTCGTCCTTCGCCATCCGCCCGCCATCTAGGACAACTTCCGATATCTTTCGAAGAAGCATTGGCTCCTCCAAAGGAAGGCCATTTGGGCCGTCCAATGGTTCGGTCTTCCTCCACTTCTTGAAAGAGAGCTGTTTATAGAGATTGGTGACTTGCTGGTCATCGAAAATACCGAGATTTTTACACCGGTAAATCATAGCCTGAACCGAAACCTTCCAGCGTCGTTTGAGATCGACAAAGGCCATCAATCTTGATGAGTAGACTTCATTCGGGAATGATTTTCGCGGAAGAAGAAAAGCACCGGCAAAGCGGTCGGCCTCGCTCTCTATCTCCTTCAGCCGGTCCTTGTCTTCAATCTCGTCAGCGCCAATCCAGCGATGTAGAATGAGGTGCCCAAGTTCGTGTGCTGCATCGAAGCGCGCCCTGGCACCACTTTCCTTTTCCGAAGCAAGGAAGATGAAGGGTCTTCCACCACTCCAGAACGAGAACGCCTCCACATTCTCCTTTGGTATCTGAACGCGGGCAATCAGGACGCCTTTTGTTTCCAGGAGGCGAACGACATTCGAGATGGGACCGAGGCCTAAGCCAAAATGTTGGCGAATTTTTTCGGCGATCTCTTCGATTTCTTCATCACTGTAGCTAGTGGCCGCACCACTTGGTTCGAAGCTAGGGAGGTCAACATTCGGAAAGTTCACTACGTCATCGAACGTGTATGCTGCTTGCGCTAGCCAACGTGCATAAACCTCGCAAGCCATGTTCCGACGCTTGGTGTCTGCACCAGTCTTTCGAAAAAAGTTCACGCTGTGGCCCCCAAATGTTGGGATATCCGCTTTCGTGAAAAATGAGACTGGCTGTTCCAAAGCACTGGCAAGCGCCTGCATCGTTTCCGGCTCCGGCGCTTTGACGCCCTGCTCATAAAATGAAATTGCCTGTCGGCTAACCCCGATCTTTGTTGCCAACTCTGTCTGGTTCAATCGGCTAGCTAGACGAGCTTCCAAAAGTCTCGCCGGAATCAGACGCCGCCCGTGATGGGTATCACGAGCGGCGGATGGGAACCTGACTATGTTAGTGTTATCGCCCATTATCCTTCCGCCATCTTTCGATTTCTTCTTTCAGCAAGGATGTCGCGTCAAAATCGATATCCGTATCTTCCACCGCAGGTCCCTCCATAGGCAGCGCATGCGGCGTTGCCATCAGGTTATGCGACCGATACCGAAAGTCGCGGTGATGTAGCGGGTGGGGTACAGCGAGATGAGCAAAAGTCAATGACTGATGTCCGTGAACAAGCAAAAAGTGAGGGAGACCTTTAACGGCCTGTTCATCCGCAAATTCTGGCAAGTCGAAAAATGGCTCGTTATTCATCCGGCCATTTTCGCGGAAACCCACGGAACGCGGCTGTTTCGCAGGATCGGCAACCTGGCTGATCGTTACTACGGAGTGCGACAACCGCATCTCCAGATAGCGGCCAGTTGGCTTGGAATATGGCTGCCAGCGGTAATCGAAAGGCAGCTGCCCTGTATCCATCAGCCGCTTGAACCCGAAGTCGGTAGCCCAAGCAATCAGTCGACCGTGGTTGTCCACGGCACTCTCAATTTGGAGGATCGGCTCCGACTTCATCAAGTCTGCGGCAGCTTTATACGCAGTGCGAAGCGTGGTGGGGATCAGATGCCAAAGCGACCGAGGAAACTGGTCTTCCAAAAACTGCTGCGGGTTGATGGTTGTCACCGTGTGCTCCGAATCATCGACGCCAATTGATGCAACTAAATCCGATAATTTTGGTATTTTGTCAACTGAATGTAAATTTTGCGGACGCTAAATGCATTACCGCAGTGGCGGCTGGATTTGATTATCGAGGTCCAGGGCGAGGCGTCTCTCCTTTGGTTCCCTTTCTTTCCGGATTTCCCAACTGATAGCTGCCAATTTGAAATTCGCGATAATGTCTGCTGTGTGCTCGCTGTAGCATTGGCGGATGTCGGCTGGGTCCAACGCGAACGCCTCGTCCAGATACGAATGGACCTCGGACGGCGACTGCAGTTTGATCGCAGTCAAAGCGTCCACTCTCCAATATGGCTCACGCATTTCCACCATTAGCTGCGGGAGATTCGGACGAACGAGCCAATCCCGATATCGCTGGGGATACTCCTGGCGCATCGGGTCATCTTCCCACTGCCTGGTTAGAAACTCTTTTTTTGATCGGTGAAGGCCGTTTTTCTCAGCCAGTTGCTGCCACGCCTCGCGAGAATATCCATCGCAGTATTCTAGGGTGCCAGGCTCAGGTGCAAAGTCTTCGAATGGGTCGGGTTCCCAAATTCTCTCCAGTTTATCATCTCGGGGACCCTGGGGAGTTTGCGCAGGCTCCATGCTATATCCCGTCCAATAGATCGGTTGCCAAATCCAGAGCATCCGACAGTGCAAAAGGATGAGAAGCAGCAGCAGTAGAAGGCGTTCCCTCTTTTTACGTGCCTCGTCAATCCGGCGCTTCAGATTTTCTATTCGGCGTTTTTCCGCCTCCCTGATCCGATACAGCTGATCTCGAATTCCCGATTTCTTGTGAAGCTTTTTTGTTTGATTCACGATGTGTTCCTCCTGAAAATCACAGTGTTCCAGGAGAGGTTGCAATGAACTAGGCGATATTTTGCCCCCATTGGCTTGGTGGTTCTCGCTCGTGGCCAATCACTCTGTCACGGTCGCAGCTGTTACGGTCCAGATATTAATGCGGGCAGCAAGCAAAGGCCCGCGCTTTCAATTGCGCTGTAGGGCCGTAGCGAGCGGTTGATGGGATGTATTACAAAATCGGACACACGGCCGGTCTACCAGCCGTCGAAAATGTCAACATTTCATGGCCTTACTTTAGACTGCATGACTTTTTTCTCTTGCAGCGTCTGATTTTATCTCCCATCCTTTTGTTATCGCATTCGACGGCGCTGTCATTCCCACGGGACGTGGTGCCTCACACTTCCAGGAATTATAATGCCTGCATTCGAGCATTTTCAACGCGGCTTTGCTGCGATCTCGCGGACTGCGGTTCGCCATCCCCAACCGGAGATGGGGAAATGACCAAAATTTCCGTCGAATTGAATGACGCTGAAACAGCTGCACTCGCCCAAATGACGAAGCGCATGATTATCGAGTGGGTACGAAATTTTGCCGCCTCTGAAGAAGAAGCCCAGGAAATGTGGTCTGCACTTTGCGCGGTACGCCGTTCTCTGGCCAGAACTGGGTGGGCTCCCCGATGAACGCGTGCTTGCCGCCAGTTCCCTCAGCCAACCAATCCGAGCGTCGTGACGCCGTGGAAACGGGAGGCACAGTCGCGCCGGGGAAAGTCGAAGGAAATTTGAACGACATAGATGCAATCTCTTCCGTCAGCCTCCCTGGGGGCGTGGAACACGTCTTGCGCCTATCAGATTTTCACAATTCGCCGTTCAGCAACTTTGCTGATGATGTGTTTGCGGCCTCCAGTACCCGTAGAATCGGCAGTACGGAGTGGCACATCAGGATGCCTTTTTGCTCTGCCGATGGTGTCTGGCAGTTTGATATTTTGTATCGAGGTATTCCGGGCGATGATAACGAGGGTCATCCGCTATGTTCGTGCCTGCTTTGCGCCGATGACGAATTAGCGCATGACTTCTGGAAGGTGGCTATGCTCGTCAACCTCAGTCATATTCCAATGCCGCGCACAACTCCTTGGCTCGCGACAATGCACCATGAGGGCTTCTATAACCTTGAGCCCAAGGTCGTTAAGGAATGCGAGTCTGTAACGTCATTAGTCGTCTGGGCCATCTTGTGTAAGTTTGGATGGCTTTCCATTTAGGACCGTCGGATATCGGTCCAGCGGTTTCATTTCAGTTCTCATGGTAATTCATTGCGTCGTTGTTTGTCTGACGATAGATATTACATGTCGAGGAAAGGCGGATTGATTGATGCAGTCAGGCAATGTCACCTCACGGCAGCTGGAACTTATTCAGGAGCTTGAGGAGACCGGAACATTTCGGGTTTTACGCGCCATTGAAATGCCCGGTATCCAACCCGGAGCACTTCGATCTGGCGAACGGTTAGCCATCGCGCTCGATACGGAGACGACCGGCCTCGATATCAAGGAAGACGAAATCGTTGAAGTTGCGATGGTTCTCTTCGCCTATGATGATGAAGACCGGTTCACCCGTGTAGTCGGCTTATTCGAGGGCATGAGAGAACCCGAGGCCCAAATGTCGGAGGATGCAGCTATCATCACTGGCATTACAACTGAGATGCTGAAAGGAAAGAAGTTAGACATTGCGGCTTTGGAGGAAATGGTTGACCGAGCAAGCCTGATCATTGCTCATAACGCTGCTTTTGACCGGCCCATGTGTGAAAAGCTTTCCCCTGTTTTCAAAGACAAAGCCTGGGCTTGCTCCGCAACGGAAATACCCTGGAAAAGTTTAGGTTATGAAGGAGCCAAGCTCGGCTACTTGCTATACCAAAGTGGACTTTTTCATAAAGGGCACCGAGCCTTGGAAGATTGCTATGCGCTGTTGAATGTTTTGTCCGTTGAACAAAAGACCACGACGATGTGCGGATTGCAGCTTCTTCTCGCTTCTGCCCGAGAGCCGCGCGTCGAAATCGAAGTGTCATCTCCATTTGAGCTGCGGGACTTCTTTAGGAAGCGCGGATATCGGTGGAAAAGTTACCCAGCCCGTCACTGGTACAAACATGTAGCCGAAGGCGACCTGGACCGCGAATTGGAACAAATTGGTCTGCTTAAACAGCCCGAAGTCCGCGCGGTCACGCGTCGCCAAACCGCATTCGACAGGTTCAGGTCGGCGTCATAATCCGAAAGCACACCAAGCTGTCACGCCGAGCACGAGCGCACACAGAGTAATATAGACGCACATGGATGAGCAAAACAGCCACAGCCGATATCCATGATAACGTAGAAAAAGCAGTGGTCTGATCGCTAAATTTTCCGTGGATGCGACGCTGTATTGCCACCGCTTGAAGTCTTGTGTGGTGTGGTTGATTTGAGTTTCAAAATTCAGCCGCTCATAGTCGGATGCTAGCTTTTTTAACTTGTCTATACTCGGCGTGGGTGCCTCCAACTCCATCTCAAACTCTCTCATTATGCCGGAAATTGACAAGGCGTTCTGATTGAGAATTTGTGCCTTGATGGACCGGCCGAATGCGAACTCCATCAGTGTAATTGCGAGAAGCGCAACGGATGAGACGATTGACACAACGTTAAATACGCGGCCTCTCGTGGAAGTGAAGAACTCAGGAAAGGCCAATGAAGTTACTGACCAAGCGATCATGTATATGATTAAAAACGCCGCAGTTCCTATGCCGAAGCGATCCTTAAACGACAACGAAGCGGCTGCGCCAAAACGCGCGCCTCGTGTCTTCCACATTGCGGTCGCCAGTTGGCGGTAGTATTTTAATTCATCGCTCATTCGTACCCGTATCCGTCACCAGTGGCGTCCACGCCACCCAAGCCATGTTTTGCAAAGTTCTTCCTGGCTGCTCGCCAAGCTGTGTAAAAGCTGGGAAGCGAGGTTTCCATGGGTACCTTAGGGAAATTGTACCAGTCGCCCGAAAGGATTTCAGCGTCGTCCAATGCTTTACCTTTTTTTCCAGGTAACAGACCAACGCGACGTGAATACATGGACCGAAGCACGTAGAGCAGCCACCCATCCAACTCGCGGAATATCTCGCCGTTTTCCAGTAGGCCAAAGTATCCGACCGCGCCGGTTGACCGCCCTATTTTACCCCCTGCATTGAGAAAATTGTCAATTGAAGACTGCCTCTTGGCCCCATAGATATATCGGCGCAGCTCGTTCACACATGTAACGAGGTCCCAATCTAAAAACCCCTTTCCCCTACGGTATTTCGCGATTTTCCCTGTCTGGCGCAGATGAAGTAGAAGATTGTTGTAGATGATTTTCGTGCACCTGCGTTTGATATTCATGACGCTTCGATCACTGATACGCAGGCCATCTGGAGTGAATTTATAGCTGAGAAACGTAAAGCTGGATATGTGGGCCATCTCGCAAGGGAGTGACGAAAATATTCTAATTCCAGTAGATTTAATATTGTTGATTTTTACCCCGCTCCGTTCTGAGAAGCGCGCGTAGGCTTGGGAAGTTTTCAGGGCATCTTCGTAGCTCAAATTGATGACAACACTATCGTCCGCAAATCGGGCAAACGATCCGCTTAGTCTTCCTAAGTCTCGATCTAAGGAATGCGCGGCCGCGTTAGCAAGGAAAAGTGAGATGCTATTGCCCTGGGGAATGCCGACAGTACGGGTGCCGGTCGTTCCGTGAAGGTTTCGCCAAGAATGGCGCATGACAGCCAATAACACCGCCCTTTCCATCTTGGTTGTCAGAAATACGCCGTCCTTTGAGAGACATTCCCTTAAATATTCATGTTCGATGCTGTCAAAGAACTTCGTGAAGTCATATTGCGATACAAAGATCGTTTCGCCTTCGATCATGCCGCTAAGTCTCAGCACGGCATCAAGGTTGGTTTTGCCTTCTTGGTAGGCATAGCTAGCATCGGAAAAGGTCTTGCCGTTCCGTCTTATCAGATTTTTGGCAAAGATGGTTGCCACAACTGCATCCGGAATGCTGAAGGCATCTATAATTCGTTCTCCCCCTGACGGTTTGGGAAAGGTCCTTCGCAATGCTGCTACCGGTGCATAGCTTTCGGTGGACAGGCTGTTCCATAGGCCTCGCGCCAAGAACTTGGCGTGGTTAAGGCAATAACGTGGATCAAAATGTTTATGAAAGCCCCAAGCATCAGGAAGCGTGTGCGGCTTCATTTTTGCGGCAATACCAGTTCTCTTGGTGAATGTGTGAGCATACTTATGTTTGTAATATTGTGATTGTGAATATCGAGCGAGACGCTTCTTTGCCTCATCCTCTATGGCTTTCTCAATTACAAGCAGCATGTAATCCTCATTATCGCCAGCGGGCAGCCGTAGTCAGTAGGTCGTTGCGAAGTTGAACAACGGTTGGCACCATTATCCCGCAAGGTGAAGCTGCTGCCCGCTGGCTAGTGCTTCGCGCACATGACGCCACGATAGAGATTCCGTTCGCAGTGATCAACCTCCGGTTTCGGAAAGTAGGATTTTCTTTCGGTAAATTCAGCTTGGAGCACGTTGGCGAGGTCCTCCTCCACGATAGGCCTGTCACTTGTTTAAATGCTTGACGCCATGTTCTGACCTGGAACCACCAGTCGAGCCGAAAGTGATCTCTATTTCAGAAGCCGTGCCGGAAAGCCTGCTGCTACAGCAGACCTAACGGGAGGTCTTTGCATCGCAAGCCAAGCCAGTCTTCAATCTCAAATTAGTTCAATCTTGCTATTGTGGTGGAGAGAGTGTAACAGCCGATGTAATCGCTAGACGGCGAACACGCTGCGGCATCGAGGAAGCTGAGAAATATCAAGGAGTTGGGTGAGAGTCCCACCCTCTCCGCCATAACAGCCTTCAATATAAGGCATTTCCCTCATTATCAAATAATAGCCAAAACTGATCTGTATCTATCGTCACGCGCTATTTCTTAAGATCGCGTCACGCGAGCGTCGTCGGCAAATTTGACGTACGAAATGGTTGTGACAGCCGATACATAAGTTCGATCCCGTCGTTAATCGACCTTCGTCGCCATTTCGTCTCTCCATGTCGTTCTCACGGCAGTCGATGAGAGAGGTTGATGTTCTGCTGGCAGGGCTGAGTTGTACTGCCGATCTGGCATAATCTTTTCGTGGAGGAAAAGGTTTCGAACCCGGCTGAATTGTCGTGTTCAAAAAATTGCCAGCCGAGCAGCAACAGTTTCGAATCTAAACCCAGAGGAGGAATGGGAATGAGCAGAAACAGAGGTGTCGTGTATTTGCGGCCGGGCCAGGTCGAGGTGAGAGATATTGACGATCCCAAGCTCGAGGCACCGGACGGGCGTCGGATCGAGCATGGAGTCATCCTGAAAGTCATCTCTACCAATATTTGCGGGTCCGACCAGCACATGGTGCGCGGCCGCACGACGGCCTTGCCAGGTCTCGTCCTTGGCCATGAAATTACGGGTGAGGTCATCGAGAAGGGTGTCGATGTCGAGATGCTGGACATCGGCGATATCGTCTCGGTGCCGTTCAACGTCGCATGTGGCCGTTGCCGCTGCTGCAAGTCGCAGGACACTGGCGTCTGCCTGACCGTTAACCCATCACGCGCGGGCGGCGCCTATGGCTATGTTGACATGGGCGGCTGGATCGGTGGCCAGGCCCGTTACGTCACCGTTCCCTATGCCGATTTCAATCTACTGAAATTTCCCGATCGCGACAGAGCTCTATCGAAAATCCGCGATCTCACAATGCTGTCCGATATTCTACCGACTGGTTTTCACGGTGCGGTGAAAGCGGAGGTTGGTGTCGGATCGACCGTCTATGTAGCAGGCGCCGGTCCGGTGGGGCTTGCAGCAGCGGCTTCAGCGCGCATTCTCGGTGCAGCGGTCGTAATGATCGGCGACTTTAACAAGGAACGCCTTGCTCATGCCGCCAAGGTTGGCTTCGAAGCCATCGATCTGTCGAAAAGCGATCGTCTCGGCGAGATGATCGCACAGGTTACAGGAACGGATGAGGTCGATAGTGCCATTGATGCCGTCGGTTTCGAGGCCCGCGGCCATTCGGGCGGCGAACAGCCGGCCATCGTTCTGAACCAGATGATGGAGATCACCCGTGCGGCAGGCTCCATCGGTATTCCGGGCCTCTATGTCACGGAAGATCCTGGTGCGGTCGATGATGCTGCCAAAAAGGGTAGCTTGTCCCTTCGGTTGGGCCTTGGTTGGGCAAAGGCGCAGTCTTTCCACACTGGCCAGACGCCCGTGCTGAAATACAATCGTCAGCTCATGCAAGCCATCCTTCACGACCGGCTGCCAATCGCCGACATCGTCAATGCAAAAATCATTTCGCTTGATGACGCCGCGCAGGGCTATGAAAACTTTGATCAGGGCGCGGCAGTAAAATATGTGCTGGACCCTCATGGTGACCTGACGAAGGCCGCCTGATCTTCTCAAGCAGTCTTGCGGCTCGCTGTCCTTCTCCGCCTCAGTAACGAGGTCGGACTAGGACAGCAGTTCAGCTATGCCATCATCTAACGCGATGGAGAATGGATCATCATATCAGTGCTTTAGGTGCTCCCACGGCCGATGCGTTGCATTCTATTGGGCATCTGCACATGGCTCTAAATATCGCGGGGGCGTCGTATTGATAGACTCCGGCTCGCCCCTTTGTCACCGAAGAGTTGCAATCTCGCAAAACTCGCGTATAAGCACCGCATCTTGATTTCTGGAAAGGGAGCGGATCGATGCAAAATATCTCCTCACGCCCCATCGGGGCCTCGGTCTAACTCAGTATAAGCTGACTTAGGTCGCTCCAACCGCCGTCATCGACGGCGGATAGCGAACACGTATCCAGAGTTATCATTCATGGGCACTTTTTCCGGGGACGCTTTTGCTTCCCACGAGCCAGCACGTTTGCCGGCTAATATTCATCATTATTTCTCCAGCAAAAGCTGGATTGAGGGTGCAGCTCTCGACCAGCTTGAAAAAATGTCGCGTTTGCCGGGTGTCAAAGCCGTCGCGGCGTTCCCTGATCTTCATCCTGGCAAGTACGGTGCAACCGGTGTTGCCCTGCTGTCTGAAAGGCTGCATCCGCTGCTGGTTGGTAACGACATCGGCTGCGGCATGTCTTTGTTCGAGCTGGATCTTCCGGTCCGCAAGCTTAAGCTGGACAAGGCGGCAAACCGGCTGCGTCGCATGGACAGCGTCAAGACTGACGATGCATCGCAAAGGCTTGGCGACATCGACCTGCCAAATGACCTCTTCTCGCACGCCTTGGGGACGATCGGCGGCGGCAATCACTTTTGTGAGCTGCAGGCGGTCGAAAGTCTGCTCGGCGACGTAGAGGGGGCTGCGTTGGAGAAGCAGAGCTCATATCTGCTTGTTCATTCCGGTTCCCGTGGTTTGGGTGCAGATGTGTTTTCAAGCATTTATGCACACATACCAGACCTGGTACATGGTCTTGACGCCGTCACTGACGCTGCGGTTTCATGGCTGGAAAAGCACGATCAATGCGTAACCTGGGCGTCGCTCAATCGACGCATGATCGCCGAAAAGGCAGCTTCTCTACTCAACGCCGATCTTCGTCTTGTGGCGGATGTGCCGCATAATCTGGTTCGCAGAACATCAGATGGTTTCGTCCACTACAAGGGCGCTGCAGCCGTAACGCCGGGAGAGATTGCTCCCATCGCAGGATCTCGGGCGACACTGAGCTATGTCGTGAAGGCAACCGACCAGGTTGGTGTTTCCCTAGGCGGTATTTCCCACGGTGCCGGGCGCAAATATGACCGTGCCACCATGCACGGTCGCGTTGGCAAAACACGGTCGGAACGGGACGGCCTCTTGCGCAACAGTTGGGGTGGCGTGGCGATCTGCGATGATCGTGATCTGGTCATCGAGGAAGCCTCATCCGCGTACAAGGATGCGGGGCAAGTGGTAACGGACCTGCAGGCCGAGGGGCTGATCGACAGCCTTGCGGCCATGCGCCCGCTTGTTACCTACAAAAAGGCAGTGGGGGAGGATGGCGTTACCCAACATACTGGCAAACCCGATCACCGTCGCAAGGAAGGCCACAAAAAGGGAGGTCAAAAACATGACCGCTATTGATCTGTTGATTACTTCAGGCAATGGACCGACGGAATGCCGCATCGCTGTCAAAGCGTTGCTGGATATTCTTCAGAGGCAGGCGCGCGAAAACAACTGCCTGTGTGAATTGAACATGGGGCCGATGCCTGACGCACATGGTCCCAAGTCTGCTCTGCTGAACCTTGAAGGAGAGGCGGCTGCACAACTGGCTGCGGACTATTGTGGCACTGTGAAGTTCCTGTTCAAGAGCCCTGTTCGGCCGGGCCATAAACGCCAGAACTGGTTTGTTTCGGTGCAAAAAATTGACCTTGATGTCGGCGAAGATGTCGAAATTGATGCCAAGGACCTACGCTTTGAAACGCTCAGAGCCGGAGGTCCAGGCGGTCAGCACCAGAACACCACCGATAGTGCCGTGCGTGCAATCCACACTCCGACGGGATTACGCGTCATTGCCAGAAATGAGCGGTCGCAACACCGCAACAAGGCTCTGGCGGTGAAACGACTGGCTTCCATGCTTCAGCATCTTCAGGACAGGAAAACCGTCACGGCAAAATCGGAGCGTTTTATTGCCAATCGTTCAATCGAGCGTGGCAATGCCGTAAAAACCTTCAGGCTGTAGCCGCAATATCTTGGCGCATCGGTCGGTAACTGATGCGCCAAGATGACGGGCTTTGTGCACGGCCCAATCATCAGTATTATTTGCTTTCGAGAATATCGACGATTTGTCCATAACTCCGGCTTTGCGCATGCTCAAGCGGTGTTATGCCATCATTGTCGGCAATATTTTTATCGGCACCTGCATCGACAAGCAGTTTGACGATTTCAACGTGTTTTGGGCCGCCATCGCTCAGAATGATCGCCTCAAGCAGTGCGGTCCATCCGAGGTTGTTGACGTGGTCGATATCAACACCTGCGTCGATCAGCGTTTTCACTGTCTCGACATGACCGCGTTCCGAGGCTGGTATCAGCGCCGTTCCACCATAGCGGTTGGTGCTTTTAAGATCAGCACCATGCGAAAGCGTTAATCGCAGAATTTCCAGGTGCCCACGCGCACCGGCGTAGAGATAGGGGCTGTCCTGAATAGCGTCCTTTGCGTTGACGTCAGCTCCCGCCTCGATCAACATTTTCGCCGACTCGACATCATTGGCGTGGGTGGCAATCAGTAACGCAGTCTGGCCACGCGCATCGCGTAGTTCCAATGCAGAACCGGCCTTGATTGTCGATGCGATGGCAGGATCGTCACCGCGCCGTACGAGTTCCAACAGATCTGGTTTTGTCTCCGCCATTGCCGCTCCCACCATTACGCTATAGAGAGCGATTGCCCGGATCATCAGCCTCAGTGATCTCTGTATGAACGGCCGTGTCCTCAACAATCTAAGCACTCCCTTGTTTTCACTCCACCGTCTTACAGCCTTTAAAAAGGCAGAGATATGTCTCGGCTTGACGTGTCGGATCAATCTGCCGTGAGCATGATTGCCGGTGGCAGACACTTGATGAACCGTTCACTTTATGCCCTATGCTGTCACCAATGTCGCGCATGAGGGGTTTGTGCATAGGTGGTAAAAGGCACGTATTCCCGTTTGAAATGGATAATCAGCATTCTTGCTGTCTGGCTCGTTTGCGTCGGCCTTTATGGGGCTGTTTCCGTCAATATCTCCCTCAAACGGGCCACTGACGAGCTGAATGATGCGGGATTTCTTCTGCATCGTCTGATCTCGCAGCGCGTGGCACAACATGATGCACATCTGACGACACTGGTATCGCTCATCCTCGCAGGTGACGGTGGGCAAATACAGCCGCTGTCACAGGTCAGCGAGAGCATTATTCACTTTTATCCTCGCATCACCGCTATTCAGGAAATTGAACTGGTATGGCAGCAACCGTCTGCTGCCACGGATGTGCGACAGGTACTGTCGGTTCCGGAAAATGCCAGGGTTGCGGATTACGCACCAATTGCCAGCGCGATATTTGCGCAAAAGGCCGGTGAGGGGAAAAGTTATGTGTCTCCGTCGCTTGGCGACAATTACCTGCTGACCAAGAAGGTACGAGACACCAATCCTGCATTGTCCATTGTGCTGCAGATCGATACGCAAAGGCTGGTGGATCTGGAAGAAGTACCGAGCTGGCTAACCATGCGGCTGCAACTGAACGGCACTGTGGTCATGGAACGTGTCAGCGAACATCAGAGATCCAATTGGCTGTCTATGCCATCGTTCAGCCGCATGATCGACAGCCGATCGCAGCCTCTGTTGCTGACGATGGAACGTCCGGTTTCGGCGTTTGATCTCGTCGATTTCGTTTCGCTTGCGGTAGTGGCCGCCATCAGTCTTGCCGGGCTTTTACTGCTCGCCTACATCATAAGGCAGAGGCGGGAAGCTCAACACCTGCAGGCAGCAGCGCTTGTGGCAGAACAGCGTAATGCACTGCTGGCGCGTGAAACGCGTCTTGCCCACGCCGCCAGGGTCAATTCGCTTGGCGAACTGGCATCCGGCATTGCCCACGAGCTCGCGCAGCCCTTGACGGCATTGATGAGCCAGAGCCGCGCTGCCGAGCGTTTGCTGGAGCAGGCAGGCATCGATAATACCCTCTTGAAGATGGCATTGGCGTCCAATGTGCGTGAGGCAAGACGGGCCGGCGATATGCTCAAGCGTATGCGGGACTATATCAGCAATCGGCCACCGAGACCGGTCGCGGTTGAGGTCAACCGGGTTGTCGCCGATACGGTTGAGCTGATGCGCGCCGAGCTCGACAAACGCCATATCGCGCTGCAATGGGAGCTCGGTGCCGATTTACCGCTGCTGATGGCTGATCCGGTCGAACTTGAGCAGGTCTTTAATAACCTCATCCGTAACGCTGCCGACAGCATTGAACAACTGAATGGTGCTGGGCCGCAGATCACGATTGAAACGATGCGTGACGGTGACTGGTTAAGAATAGATATCCGCGATAATGGCACCGGCATTGACGAGAAGGTGTTGCCGCATCTTTTCGAGCCGTTTTTTACCACCAAAAAGGATGGCATGGGGTTGGGTCTGGCGCTGTGTTCGACATTGGTTGAGCGTATCGGTGGGCAGATCGAAGCGCAAAATAATGCCGCTGGCGGAGCCTGTTTCATTGTTCGGCTGCCGGTTCAAACACGGGAGACAGGCGCTTGACTGCAACACGCATCTATCTGGTGGATGACGACGAAGCTGTGCGTAACGCGCTGTCATTGCTGCTTTCAACCTACGCCATGCAGGTGGAGACCTTTGCCGACCCCACCACCTTTCTGGCGCATGTAGAAACAAGGCAGCCCGGCATATTGGTGCTTGATCTGCGCATGCCATTGATCAGCGGCTTACAGGTGCAGCAGAAATTGACTGAACGGAACATCGACTGGCCAATTATCATGATAACAGGTCATGGTGATGTGAACGCCTGCCGCCGTGCGTTCAAGGCCGGTGTCAGCGACTTCCTGAGCAAGCCGATTGACGAGGATGTGTTGCTTGATGCGATCCAGTCAGCACAGGGTCTTTTGCAGACGACATTAGAAAGACAGGAAGCCATAGGTCTTCTGGCCAGTCTGACCAGCCGGGAGCGAGAGGTGCTTGATCTTGTCTGCCAGGGTTTTGCCAGCAAGGATATCGCCAGCGCCCTTGATATTTCCGCCCGCACCATAGATGCACACCGGGCCAATATTGCTGAAAAACTCGGAACCAGTTCGGTGGCGGAGTTCGTGCGACTGACTGTTGCCGCTGCCTCTCGGTAGAATTACCTAGGCGGACCTGTGGAACCGCGGATTCAATCAAACCCGGGATGCCGTTAAAACCGGCGTCAGAAAGCAAGCAGCTTTCGAGACATGGTTTTAAGGAGACCCGACTATGAAGCGCATTCTTCTCGCCGCTACCGCTGCCGCCGTTATGACCTCGGCTGCTTCCGCCCAAGTTCTCGAAGAAAAGAATATCTCGATGGAACTGGCCAGCACCATTGCACGCGAAGCTGTCGCAGCCTGTTCGGCTGAGGGTTATAATGTTTCTGCTGCTGTTGTTGATCGCGCCGGTGTACTTCGTGCGCTTCTGCGGGCTGACAATGCTGGTTCCCACACCCCGGAAGCGGCGCGCCAGAAGGCCTACACTTCGTCGTCATCCCGCATGCCAACCAGCGCAATGGCAGAAAACATTGCCAAGAACCCAACCGCTGCTGAACTTGCCTCGATCGACGGTTTTCTGGTTCTGGCCGGCGGCATGCCGATCAAGGTTGGCAACGCAACCATTGGCGCAATTGGTGTTGGTGGTGCTCCAGGCGGCCAGTTCGATGAAGCCTGCGCCGTTGCCGCCATCAGCAAGGTCCAGGCTCAGCTGAAGTAATCAGGTCTGAACAGCAATGCTGCCTCGTCCCCGGCGGCGCTCGCATGGCGCTTCGAACTTGGGTTTGAAGCGCCAAATGTCGTTGGCAATCTGTCACTCCCAAGTCGCGGCCAGGAATTATTCCTGATCTGCAACCAACCGATAACCCACACCGGGTTCGGTCCTGATAATCGCCGGATTGACCGGGTTCTGTTCAATTTTTTGGCGCAGTTGGCCAATGAACACCCGCAGGTAATGCAGGTCGTCGCTATGGGCCGGTCCCCAGACGGAGGTCAGCAGGGTCTTGTGGGTCACCACCCGCCCGGCATGGCGGGCGAGCAGGGTCAGCAAATCATATTCCTTTGGCGTCAGCCTTATGGGCTGATCACCGCGTGACACGGTCCGTTTTACCACATCCAGTAGCAGACCATCCGCCTCGAAAACCGAAGGCATGGCGTCGGCTTTCTGGCCACGGTGGCGCAGTGCATTGCGAATGCGGGCCGTTAATTCACCGATACCAAAGGGCTTTTCGACATAGTCGTCAGCACCGAGATCAAGTGCTGCAATCTTCTCATTTTCGCGGTCGCGGGCAGAAAGAATGATGATCGGAATATCCGACCAGCCACGCAGACTGGCAATCACTTCTTTGCCATCCATATCTGGCAATCCAAGATCGAGAATGATTAGGTCAGGGGCGGCCGTTGCCGCCGCCTTTAGGGCGTCCGCTCCGGTCCCGGCTTCAATGACAGTGTAGCCTGCCGCCATCAGTGCCGGTTTCAGGAAACGCTGTATTTGCGGTTCGTCATCGACAACAAGTATATTGGCAATCGTCACGGTCATCTCGGTCAGTAGGCTTTCTTGTGTTTGGCCGCCGGAAAACGCATGACAATGCGCGTTCCTTTTTTCTTCACGGCCGGGCTTTCGGCATGGATATGGCCGCCCATAGCTTCCACGAAACCGCGCGCAATGGATAGTCCCAAGCCAGTACCAGCGGCGCGTCCATCTGGTTTTCCACGACGGTAGAATTTCTCAAACACCCGGTCCAGATCCTCTGGTGGAATACCCTTGCCATGGTCAGTTACCGACACCAGAACGTCGTCTCCATCACGCCGGGCATAAATGTAGACCGGTTCCTTGCCGCCATATTTTACCGCATTGTCCAAAAGGTTGAATAGAACCTGCCCCAGCAAAACGCTGTCGCCTTCGATCAGAGGAAGGTCTGCGGCAATGCCGGTTTCGATCACGCGATCGGGGAAATATTTGCGGATACGTTCGGCGGAGGCATGCACCACGTCGGAAACATCAATCCAGTCATGACGCGGTTTGAGATTCCCGGCCTCAATACGGGTCATGTCGAGAAGGTTGGCCACAAAACGGCTCATTCTGCTGCCTTCCTCCTCAATGGATTGCAGAAGATCGTCGCGACTTTCCGGCGGCATTTTGTCGCCCAGTTCCCTCAGGCTGGTCACCGCACCGGTGATGGTGGCAAGCGGCGTTTTCAGGTCATGCGATATCGAAGACAACAGCGCTTCACGGTATTTCTCACCCTCCAGCTTGGCCGCCTGCGTCACGCTTTCTTCTGCAAGCCGGGCGCGATCCAGGGCGATTGCTGTCTGGTCGAGAATGGCCGAGAGCGCACGTTCTTCATTGATATGGAGCCGCTCGCTAATTTGCTCGACACCGCACACGCCAACCACGCCATGTGGTCCTCGCAAGGGACGAAACTCGAAACGACTGTTGGGCAGCGTGCCGGTGCCGTGGCCTGCGGTTTCCTGTTTGTCGTGGCTCCAGCGGGCTGCGGTCAGATCGGTGATGTCCAGTTCCGTGTCCGGGGGCCATGCGGCAGCAACCTTGACGTCGCTGTTGTCGGGCAGCAACAAAACGACATTGCGCTTGAGGCTGGCCTGCAACTGCGACACCGCCAGCCAGATGGCGTCATCGGCCTTGGCGGTCGTCGAAAGTTTGCGTGAAAAATCGTAGAGCGACTGCAAGGCCGTGGCCCGCACGCGCGCCACGGAGGCCTGCTCTTTGATACGAGAGGCAAAACCTCCGGCAATCATCGCCACCGCCAGAAATATGAACAGCGCAAACACTTCATGCGGTGTGGAAATGGTGAAGGTCCGGAACGGGTCGATGAAGAAAAAATTGTAAGCCAGCGTGCACATCAGCGCGGCGAGAAATGCCGCCATGTAGCCGCCCGTCACCGACGCGCCAAGCACCGCGAGCAGAAATAACAAAGATATGTTGGGCAGGTCGATAAAACGGTCAATAATCAGCGCGCTTGCCGTCGTTATCAGCGTAAAGCCAATGGCAAACAGTGCTGATTGCCGCAGCGCCACCAGATTTGGTAACCGGAAACGCAATTTTCGATCGCGTTTTTCGCTGCGTTCCGGTGTCACCAGATGGATGCCAAGCCCTGCGGCGCGCCGTGATAATGCTTCATGCAGTGATTGCGCCCCAAATTTGACCCAACCGCGAAGTTGCCCGGTGCCGATGACGATTTGCGTTGCATGTTCCCTACGAGCGCATTTGAGGATTTCTTCTACAAAGTCGCTACCGATAATGTGTTGTGTCTCAGCGCCCAGCTGTTCAGCCAGTCTGAACAGTGCCTCCATGCGCTGGAAATGTTCGGCACTGCTGACCTCTCGGTCGGCGCGTTCGACAGACACCACGATCCATGGCGCATTGAGACCGGATGCCAGACGGCTGGCGACGCGAATGACCTTTTCCGAGAGATCATCGGGGCCGATGCAGACAATCAACCTTTCGCCAGTGGCCCAAGGTCCCTCAATGGCATTTTGCCTGAGGTAGTCGACCATCTGGTCGTCAACGCGGTCGGCGGTTCGGCGCAGTGCCAGTTCACGCAGTGCAGTCAGGTTTCCCAAGCGGAAAAAGCGATCCACCGCCCGGCTTGCGCTATCGGGCAGATAGACTTTGCCCTCCTTTAAACGCTCAATCAGTTCTGTTGGTGGCAAGTCGACCAGCAGAACATCGTCGGCCCGTTTCAGCACTGTGTCAGGTACACGCTCCCGCACGGTCACGCCTGTAATCTGCGCCACCAGATCGGCAAGGCTTTCCAGATGCTGGATGTTCATTGCCGTCCAGACATCGATGCCGGCAGCAATCAGCTCTTCAATATCCTGGTAGCGTTTGGGGTGCCGGCTGCCATCCGGGTTGGAGTGGGCCAGCTCATCGACAATAACAATGCGTGGCCGACGCGAAAGAGCTGCGTCCAGGTCAAACTCTTCCAGCATGCGGCCACGATGAGCAACCCGGATACGCGGCAGGATCTCGAGCCCATCGATCAGGGCGGCTGTTTCACTCCGGCCATGGGTTTCCACCAGCCCCACCATGATATCACAACCGTCGGCCTTCAGCCGCCGTGCTCGCGACAACATGGCGTAGGTCTTGCCGACGCCGGGTGCGGCACCCAGAAAAACGGTCAGCTTGCCCCTGCGTTCTTTCTCCGCAAGGGCAAGCAAGGCATCCGGATCTGGTCTGCGCACAGGGTTGCGGTCAGTATCCGCCATGCGGTGCCTCACGGTTTCAGGGAATCGAGCGCCATATTGATGTCTAGCACAGTTACACGCGGTTCGCCGATGAAACCAAGATCACGACCTTTCAGATGTGTGGTGACGAGATCCGCCACGGTTTGTGGCGGTAAACCACGTGCCTTGGCAACACGCTCGATCTGTGCGCGGGCATAGTCCACCGAGATGTGGGGGTCGAGGCCCGACCCGGAGGTCGTGACAGCATCTGCCGGTACTGGCGTGCCTATGTCGGCAATTTTGAGTTTTTCAACATCTGCAGCAACGCGGTCACGCAGTTTGATGGACGTGGTGCCGAGATTGGAGCCGGAAGAGGCTGCCGCATTGTAGGCGTCCGGTCCAGTCGCAGACGGACGTGGCCAGAAATATTTGTCAGAGGAAAAATTCTGACCGATCAGCTTTGAGCCGACAATGGTTCCGTTGTGTTCGACAAGACTGCCATTGGCCTCACCAGGGAAAATGGCTTGCGCAATGCCGGTAATGGCAAGCGGGTAGGCAAGACCGGTAAGTGCCGTCAAGGCAAACAGCAATGTCAGGGCAGGGCGAATATGGTTCAACATGGTTACACCAGATGGAGAGCTGTAATGGTGAGATCGATGATCTTGATGCCGGCAAAGGGCAGGAGAAGACCGCCAAAGCCGTAGATCAGCAGATTGCGGCGCAGCAACACGGCGGCACTTGCCGGACGATAGCTGATGCCCCGCAACGCAAGCGGAATAAGCGCAATGATAATCAGTGCGTTGAAGATCACCGCCGACAGAATGGCCGACTGTGGCGACGCCAGCTGCATGATGTTCAACGCACCGAGTGCTGGATAGGTCACGACAAACAAGGCCGGAATAATGGCGAAATATTTCGCCACGTCATTGGCAATGGAAAAGGTGGTCAGCGACCCACGGGTCATCAGCAGCTGTTTGCCGATTTCTACGATTTCAATCAGCTTGGTCGGGCTGGAATCGAGATCAACCATGTTGGCTGCCTCACGCGCCGCCTGGGTGCCGGTCTGCATGGCCACGCCGACATCGGCCTGCGCCAGTGCTGGCGCATCATTGGTACCGTCGCCACACATAGCGATCAGACGACCACCTTCCTGCTCGCGGCGGATATAGGAAAGTTTATCTTCCGGCGTTGCTTGCGCAAGATAGTCATCGACACCGGCCTCGGAGGCAATGGCCGCCGCAGTCACCGGGTTGTCGCCAGTGACCATAACGGTGCGGATGCCCATGGCTCGCAAGGCGGCAAACCGTTCTTTGATCCCGGGTTTGACGACATCCTTGAGGTGGATGGCACCAAGCAAACGTTGCCCGTCCGTCACGGCCAGTGGCGTTCCACCGCTGCGCGCAATGGCATCCACGGACTGGCGAAATGCTGCGGGGGCTGCGTCCTCGCTCACGCCTGCAAATTTGAGGACGGAATCAACAGCTCCCTTGCGCAACCGGCGCTGGCCGATATCGACACCGGACAGGCGCGTTTCCGCAGAGAAGTGAATGATATTGTCAAATGTGCTGTTTGGCGCAGCGATACCAAATTCACCCTTCGCAAGCGCCACGATGGAGCGGCCTTCCGGTGTTTCATCAGAAAGGCTGGCCATAAGCGCAGCCTCTGCGAGCTCGGTCTCGCTGACACCGGGAGCGGCAAGAAAATCGCTGGCCATACGGTTGCCGAAGGTGATGGTGCCGGTCTTGTCCAACAGCAGCGTGTCGACATCTCCTGCGGCTTCCACCGCACGGCCGGAGGTGGCAATGACATTAAAGCGCACCAATCGGTCCATGCCAGCAATGCCAATAGCTGACAGAAGGCCGCCAATGGTGGTCGGGATCAGCGTCACAAGCAGTGCGGCAAGTACGGTAACCGACAGCACGGTGCCGGAGTAACCCGCCAGGCCCCAGATGGCAACACACACAAACAGGAAGATCAGCGTCAGGCCGGAAAGCAGAATGGAAAGCGCAATCTCGTTTGGTGTTTTCTGGCGTTTGGCGCCTTCGATCAACGCAATCATGCGATCGACGAAACTGGAGCCGGGAGCAACGCCAATCCGGATGCGGATTTCATCCGACAGTACCTGTGTGCCACCGGTGACAGCAGAGCGATCACCACCGGACTCACGGATGACCGGCGCAGATTCACCCGTTATTGCGCTTTCATTGACAGAAGCCACACCTTCAATCACATCGCCGTCGCCGGGAATAAGCTCCCCGGCAGAAACGACGACGATATCACCAACTTTGAGGTTCGTGGCAGGCACGGTTTCCGTTTTGCCTGACGACAACAATCTGCGGGCAACCAGTTCGGATTTGGTCTTTTTGAGACTGTCGGCCTGGGCCCGACCTCGGCCTTCAGCAACCGATTCTGCAAAGGTGGCAAACAGTACCGTAAACCACAGCCATGCGGCGATCTGGCCGGAGAAAGTTGCCTGGGAGGGGTTGTAGCCAACGTCACGCAGGAACAGCAGGGTCACCACCAGCGCAACCACCTCGGTTACAAAGATCACCGGATTGCGCACCAACTGACGTGGGTCGAGCTTGATAAAAGCGTCGCGCATCGCTGGCAGCACAATGGCAGGGTCGAAAAGTCCAGGAGCTTTATGGTCCTTTGACATGATGTATTCCTTTAGAAGCTCTGGTTGGCAAGCATCGCAAGGTGCTCGACAACAGGGCCGAGTGCGAGCGCAGGGAAAAACTGCAGACCACCGAGAATGAGGATGATGCCGACCAGCAGACACACAAACAGCGGGCCATTGGTCGGAAATGTGCCTGACGATGCTGGCACTCTGACTTTGCTGACCAATGATCCGGCAATGGCCATGACCGGCACGACATAGGCAAAACGACCAAGCAACATGGCGATTCCCAATGTTGTATTGTACCAGACGGTATTGCCGCTGAGGCCACCGAAGGCCGAGCCATTATTGCCGGTTGCCGACGTGTAGGCGTAGAGAATTTCCGAAAGTCCGTGCGGACCTGCGGTTCCGACACTTGCCACCGCAAAGGGCAACATGGCGGACACGGCGGTGAAGCCAAGAATGACCAGGGGCAGTATCAGCACTGCCAGCATGGCAAATTTCATTTCCCGGCTTTCAATTTTCTTGCCCAGAAACTCCGGTGTGCGACCCACCATCAGACCGGCCACAAAAACCGAGAGAATGGCAAAAACCAGCATTCCGTAAAGACCGGAGCCAACACCGCCAGGCAGCACTTCACCAAGCTGGATCAGGAACATTGGCACCAATCCGCCAAGTCCGGTGAACGACCCGTGCATGCCATTGACGCCACCATCCGACAGGCCGGTTGTCACGGCAGCATAAAGCGCCGTCATGGCCTGTCCGAAACGGACTTCCTTGCCTTCCATATTACCGAGAGAAGGGTCGACACCAAGGGCCGTCAGGATCGGGTTGCCCTGCGCTTCCGCCCAGTAGGTGACGGTAACCCCTGCAATCAGCAGCATCGCCATGGCTGATATCAGCGCCCAGCCTTGACGGCGGTTCCCGACCATCTGCCCGAAGGTGTAAACCAGCGCTGCAGAAATCGACAGCATCGCGAACATGTTCAGGTAGTTGGCGTAGGTGGTCGGGTTTTCAAATGGATGCGCGGCATTGGCATTAAAGAACCCGCCGCCATTGGTGCCAAGTTGCTTGATCGCTTCCTGCGATGCGACCGGACCCAGCGAGATAACCTGCTGGGTACCTTCGAGCGTCGTGGCATTGACAGCGGCCTGAAGCGTTTGCGGCAGACCCATGGCAACAAAAGCAATCGCAACCAGCACGGCGATAGGCAACAATATGTAGAGAGTGGCCCGGGTCATATCGACCCAGAAGTTGCCAAGCGTCGATACCTTGGACCGGATGAAGGCACGTGTTAGCGCCATAGCAAGCGCCATGCCGGTGGCGGCAGAAAGAAAGTTCTGGACCGTCAAACCGGCCATCTGGCTGAAATGGCTGAGCGTGGTTTCACCAGCATAGTTCTGCCAGTTGGTATTGGTAACAAAGGAAACGGCGGTGTTAAACGCAAGATCAGGGGCCATGCCGGCAAAACCCTGGCTGTTGAACGGCAGATAGGCCTGGCCTCTCAAGATTGCATAAAGCACCACAAAACCTGCGATCGAGAACACAAGCATGGACAGCGTATAGCCAAGCCATCCCTGTTCCCTGCTGGGGTTAACCCCGGCGGTGGTGTAGAGACCGCGTTCCAGCGGGCCGAATATCGATGACAGAACGGTGCGCTCACCTGAAAAGACCCGAGCCATGTACAGGCCAAGGGGTTTGATGGTGATAAGCACGGCGAGGAAAAGGAGGCTGATTTGCAGCCACCCGATAATAGTCATGAGAATCTCCTGTAGAATCAGAAGCGTTCGGGCCGCAAAAGCGTGACCACGAGATAAACGCCGAGGGCGAGAGCGACGAGAAGGCCGAAAAGGGCTTCAATCATGGTGTGCCCCTTCAAAGCCTGTCGAGGGCGCGGGCATAAAGCGCCAGAGCCAGTAGGGTGCCAAAGCCCACTCCCACAAAGATGAGGTCGGACATGTCAGGTTCTCCTGTTGATATGGCTAAAGGGTAGAGCCGCATCAGGTCAGGTTTCGATTGGGAATTTGTCGCCACGACATAAGGAAAAGATAAAGACTAAAGACCTCTCTTATGGCTCAATTAAATCTTTGTCTGGGCGGTAAAATCTATAAGACTTTGTAATTAAATATATTTTAGGAATTTTTCTGCCGAGTTTTCAAAGTTTTTGCACCGCATAATGGCTTAAAATGCAAATTTATGACGAAAAGCGCTTGCATTCAGTCAGAGGACGTTTTAGAGGATCGCCACGCAAGCAAAACAAGTCTTCGCGTTACGCACCCGTAGCTCAGCTGGATAGAGCATCAGACTACGAATCTGAGGGTCAGGAGTTCGAATCTCTTCGGGTGCGCCATTTCTTCCTTCAATTTCAATATGTTAAAAATGACATTTCATCAGCGCCTGCTGTTGTAGCTTGGTATTGTCACGTCAGTTTGGCACAAGCCATTGATGAAATATTTCGCCGACACCTAGGCGAAAGTTCACAATGGACAATACTGTTTCCCATCTCTCTTCCGATCCCCTGAATTCAATCAATCATAAGCTCGATGAGCTTCTGACCAGTGTTGCGTCTCTCTCCGAGCGCCAGCAGGTCAATGATGAGATTATGGTCGAACTGATCAAGTTTTTTCAGCGGTTTCGTGAGGAAACTCTGGAAGGTCAGCAGGTCAACGTTCAGGAGTTGCGTAGTGCGGCGGAAGCAATCATCTACAAGACCAATGATCTGATGCAGTCGAGCGTCAAGCTGACGGAAGCCGTTGCCGGTGGCCTGAAGGACATCGGTACGAAAAGCGAGCAGGCTGCGGCAGAACACTACCGGGTGCTGCGCCAGTTGGCGCAGACAAGTCTTCGCAAGCTTCCTGTCGCGTCCGGCAGAATCCGCAGCGTGTTTCTTGTTCACATGATTGAGTCCTGGGATGCGCAGGTCGACATTTATCGTGCCATGCGTGCCGACGACCGTTTTGAGCCGGTTGTCGTTAGTATCAATCGCGCCTTCCCCGGCGATAACAGCTATAATGGTGAGGACGTCGTCAGCCGTGCCCTGACCAATCTCGGTATTGAGCATGTTCGCCTTGGCACGCAGAACTTTACCGAAGCACAGGAAACACTGCGCTTTCTGGCGCCGGATGTCATTTTCCGCCAGTCGCATTGGGATCGTGATTATCCGCCGGCATTCAGCACGGCAGAACTTGCCTTTACCCGCCTTTGCATCGTGCCTTACGGCATGTCCATCGTGCAGAAGTTCAGCCACTCCGAAGCGCTGCCAACGACAATTTCGCCGATGGCATTTGACCAGCCCTATCACCGCTCTGCGTGGCGCGTTTTCTGTGAAACGGAACAGACAAAGTCTTATTTCCTCAGTTTCCAGCATTCGGATCCAAGCAAGTTCGTCCTTTCGGGCTATCCGAAGCATGAGCGTTTGCTGAGATCGATAGGGCACGGTCAATGGCCCCTGCCGGATACACAGGAAAACCCCTACCGCGTTATCTGGGCACCGCATCACTCGGTCGGTAATGACTGGCTGGCATTTGGCGTGTTCCATAACATGTATATGGACATGTTGCGTTGGGCACAGCGCGCGCCACATATTCAGTTCGTTCTAAAACCGCACCCGGCATTGTTCGCGCTGGTTGTGCGCATGGGACTGGTGTCGCAGGCCAACCTCGACGAATTCAAGCGTCAGTGGCAGGCCCTGCCAAACTGCACGATCTTCGAGGGTCAGTATGGCGAACTGTTCGCCGCCTCTGATCTGATGTTGACCGATGGCCTGTCGTTCCTGACCGAATATCAGCTGTTCAACAAACCGCTGGTATTTATCGACTCGCGCCGTCACGTGCAGCTCAACGCCTTGGGACAGCTGGCCGTGGATTGCGCCGAGAGCGTCAACACACTTGCAGAAGCTGAAGCCGCCGTTCTCGCTTATGCCGCGGGCAAGCCGCTTGAACGCAATGAGACGCGCGCTCGCCTGCAAAACATCATGCTGCCCAATGAGCGTCCGTCGGCACTGGTTATTGTCGACGCGATTGCCGAAGGGCTTGGAAAAGAACGGGCATCTGCTGCGGCTTGAACTGGCAATTGCAGATCAGCCTGGGAAAAGATTGAGGCACTAGCAATGGCAGGCTTCATGATCTCCGGAAACACGGGGCAGACGCGGTAATTTGGAGCTTGGTATGAATATCGTTTTTCTGGCGGCGGGACGGGGTAGCCGGTTATCGGAACTGACGGGCGATACGCATAAATCGCTGTTGCCGGTGGCAGGCAAACCTGCCCTGCAGCATATTCTGGATGTCGCGGTGGCTGCAAAGCCGCGCGATATCACCATCGTGACCGGATACCGCAACACGGATATTGAAGACTTCGTGCGTGCCACCTATGGCGATGCCGTTCGCCCAGTATTCAATGAACGTTATGCCGAGGATACCAATATCCTCTCGGCGGATATTGGCGTCGATGCCTTGCGCCAGCCGCAGCATGGCTACCAGATTGTCGAGACCGATATCGTGATGCAGGAGGCCGGTTGGCAGCGCATTTTCCGCGGTGCTCGCACGGCATCCGAATGGTCGACGCGCGGCCTCTACAGCGAGCAACTGACCGGTGGCACGCTGAAAACCGGTGCCGGCGGCAATGTTACTGATATCGTCTATGCCCCCAAATATGACGCAAAATACGAGGGCTGGTCGAAGCTTCTGGGAACGCTCTATGTCGGCAGGAACGAGGTTCAAGCAGACAGGTACATCCGCAAGCAGGCAATGCAGCGCACCATCGCGCAATATTACATGACACCATGGGTGGAAAATCTGGAGCTGCTGCCATGTCGCGAGCTTAACCTCAGCGCATTTTTTGCAGCCTCTTACAACGACGTTACCGCATACCGTAACGCCAGCCATCAATTTGAAGCAATGACAGCAGGACACGGAGCATAAGGTGAAGGTCGAACTCGTCGAGGTCGAAAGCCTCAAGCACATCGAAGGCTACAGCAAGCGCCGCGTGGAGTGGCTCAAGGAAAAGGTTCTGAACGAAAAGATTTGGAACAAACCCCTTGCGCTGGATGACCAGCACGCGCTCGTCATGGATGGGCAGCACCGCATGGAGGTTGCTCGTGCCTTGGGTCTCAAGCGCGTTCCCGCCGTCAAGTTCAGCTATGCCGAAGTTGAAATCTGGAGTCTGCGCCCAGGTAAATACGAATTCGACTGGAAGATGGTCACCGAGCGTGCGCTCAGCGGCGACATCTATCCTTACAAGACTGTGAAGCATCGTTTCCCGATTGATCTTCCTGTCATCAGCTACAGCCTGGAAGATCTGCGATGAGTGGTGTTGAACGTGCAATCATTCTTGCCGCAGGTCGTGGTCATCAGCTTGATGGTTACACCAAGATTCTGATCCGTCATCCAAAGACTGGCAAGACGATCCTTGACCATGCAATTGAAGCCTTCGCTGGCAAGCAGATCACAGTTGTTGTCGGCTTCCGTGCCGTTCAGATCATGGAACAGTATCCGCAGCTCGACTATGTCGTGAACTACGACTGGGCCTTGACCAACAATGCCATGAGCCTTGGTCTGGCACTGGATGAGCGCCCCACTTACGTGGTGTCGGGCGATGTGTTCTTTGATCGTCCGCTGATTGAAAAGCTGGATGCCGCACCGGCCGATCTGGTGCTGACCGAAGCGCGTGAAAACCGCACGCTGACCGCCATCCATTGCATGTTGCGCGACAATGGCACGGTTGAGGAAACCTATCAGGGCGCGGTGCGCAATGTGCGCCACCCCGAGGCAATCGGCCTGTTCAAGATCAGCAATTCCGATCTTCTCGAGCGCTGGAAAAAACTCTGCATACGCCACGGCAACCTCTTCGTTGGCCAGACCCTGCCGTGTGATGGCGCGCCTGTCGCATCTGTCGCGGTCGAGGATCATCCCTTCGTCGAGATCAACACGCCCGGCGATTATCTTAACTTCATGGAACGGTGCCGAAACCAATGATCAGATCTGTAACGGTTGGCATACCGGTTGGCGCCAAGTCTCCAGCCGAACTGGAAGAAGGCGCCAAGGCGCTGATTGCAACGGCCAGAGAAATTCTTGGCGATGCCAACATGGTGCCACGTACGATACGTTACACGCTTCCGGCTGTCGGTCTCGAAGGTGAAAATGAGGGAACGGTTCTCTCCACCCTTCGTTGGATCGACAATCTGGCGGCCGAAACCGATGTGCGCTGGTTTTGCCTGCCGTTCGATTTTGTTGAGGAAGGTCCAAGACGCCAGCGTCTGTCTACGGCACTGGATATCATTACCCGTTTCCCACGTCTGTTCATGAACCTCATCGTCGCCGATGAGTACAAGATGTCGGTCTCGGCGGTAAATGACGTCGCCTCTCTGGTGACGCGTATTGCCCGCAAGAGCAATAACGGTTTCGACAATTTCCGGGTCGGCGCATCCTGCGGCGTGCCGGCCAACTCGCCATTCTTCCCGTTCTCGCGCCACGAAGGTGATGAAATCGCTTTCAGCTTTGCGCTGGAAACAACAGGTATCGCTCTTTCTGTCGTGCAAGAACTGGGCGTTGCGCCACCGATCAACGTGTTCCGTGATCGTTTGGTCGAACGACTGAGTGAAGCTTTGGGTGAGATCAACCAGCTTGGTCTGCAGATCGCCGAAAGAACCGGTACCGTTTACAAAGGGCTGGATGCGTCCTTCGCACCGTTCCCGGATGGTGAAATGTCTGTGGCCGCCCTGATCGAACATCTGCTGGGCGCGCCTGTCGGCAGCCACGGGAGCGTTTTCATCACCGGTGTGCTCACCGATGCCATCAGAGCATCGTTGCGCGCCAGCGGTGCCCTGAGCGTCGGTTTCAACGGCGTCATGTATTCCCTGATGGAAGACAATACGCTTGCTGCCGCCAATAGCCGCCGCAACATCAACATGGATGCGCTGGTATCCCTATCGGCGGTATGTGGTTGCGGTGTGGATATGGTACCGGTCAGTGGCAACAGCTTCCCCGAGGAAATTGCCGGCCTGACACTGGATATCGCGCAGATGGCATTGTCGCTGCACAAGCCGCTCGGTGTGCGTGTTCTGCCGATTCCGAACAAATCACCAAACGAATTCACGGAGTTTAACCTGGACTTTCTGTGCGACAGTCGCGTTGTCGGCTTGCAGGCGCATGATCGCAGTCTGGCGACCTCCACCCCTTCACTGGGCCTTCTTTCGCCCCGTTTCTCTGATTCACTGAATAGTTAAGGCGCTCTGAACATGCTCGACAAGGACAAAGTCAAACGCTTCTGGGATGATCGAGCCTCGACTTTCGAGTCGGTTGCTTTCGAAAGCATCGCCAATCTTGAGCAAGACAAGAATAATCTTGAACTCAAGATCGACCGCGAAACACAAAAAGTGTTCGACTGGCTGGGCGATGTAAAAAACAAGACCATCGTTGATCTCGGCGCAGGCGTCGGCCAGTGGACGTTCCGCTTTACGGCCCGTGGCGCCAAGCACGTCACGGCGGTGGAATATTCCGCCCCGCTGGCTGAAATCGGTCGCAATGAAGCCGTCCGTCAGGGCGTCGACAATATTGACTTCGTGGTGTCGCCAGCCGAGAAATTTCTGGCAGACGATGCATATGATATTGTCTTCATTTCCGGTCTTTTCGTTTATCTCAACGATGATCAGTCCGACGAGTTGATGAAAAATCTCGTCAAGGCGTGCAACTCCAATACGTTGATATTGTTGCGCGATGGCACTGGCCTTGAAAACCGTCATGAGATAAATGACCGGCTTTCGGAACATCTTCAGTCCAACTATTCGGCTACCTACCGTACACGCCAGCAATATGTCGACATGTTTGCCGCTGCCGGTTTCAGCATCGTTCGCGACGAGAACATGTTCGAGGAAGGTTCGCCGCTCAATAAATATCCCGAAACCCGTTTGCGCATCTATCAGTTCAAGCCGGATTTCTGAAAATGGCGAAGATCCTGCCGCTTGGTGGCGACGTAGACTGGCCGGAAGACGAAGGCGTACTGGGTGTTGTCGGGGTTGCGCCGTGGGCGACCATCGAGTTCTTGCGCGCCTTCTACGCTCTTGTTCCAGCCACCAAGGACTGGCATTTTCCGCGAGTCATCACGGATACCAACACCAAGTTGCCAAGCCGGGGCCGTTACTTCCAGCTCGGAGAGCGTGACCCTTCGCCTTACATAGCTGAGAATATTAGGGAATTGGCGGATTTGGGTGCGACGGTCATCGTCCTGCCCTGCAATACCGCGCATCTGCTCTATGACCGCTGGGCGGTAAACGCAGCTGTTCCAGTTCCTAATATCGTTGAGGAAACCGTTGCCCTTGCCCGCCATGAGCAGGCAAAGCTGGTAACGCCTTTCACCTCGACGTCGCTTGCCGATTTCGATCTATACGGTGCAGTAATCGAAAAGCAGGGCATGGCATGCCACCGTCTGTCGCCTGAGGACCAGTCGCTTGTTTCGCAACTGCTGGAAGAGGTGAAAGTTCACAGTGCGGTTGGGGATGCCAATCTGGAGCGGCTCGACCGCCTGTGTTCCAAACTGCGCCTGTCAGGGGTGGATACCATTCTGCTCGGTTGCACCGAACTGACCAGCCTCATGCCACGTTTTGCAAAGCATGGACTTAAGGTTTTCGATTCCAATCAGGCACTGGCTGGCAGTGCGTTCAGGCTTGTCATGGGGAAACAAAACCAGACCAATTCCGACACGACACCTTCAGCGCTTTCCGCCTGATGCGACAGCGATTATTCGACCAGCCTGACAATATGCTGGTCGAAAGCCACATCAGTTAGCCTGTCGCCAAAATGACCATCATAAGATGACACGATGATGCCCTTGGCCGCAGCGGCAACGCCTGCCGCCTCTCGTACTGTCGTTGCCGACAGAACGCGGCCCGTCGCCTCATCAAGCACAACTGCAGCATTGCCATTCGGCGAGGTCAGTCCCACAATCCCGTCACGGCGGTTCACCGCGATGGCTCCGACATAATTGGCCAGTTGTTCG
The DNA here is from genome assembly GCF_024810055.1 of Rhizobium sp. BIGb0125. Taxonomy (NCBI): domain Bacteria; kingdom Pseudomonadati; phylum Pseudomonadota; class Alphaproteobacteria; order Hyphomicrobiales; family Rhizobiaceae; genus Rhizobium; species Rhizobium sp. BIGb0125. Next base: position 395,255 of record NZ_JANUDV010000005.1, on the reverse strand, counting down.
GTCGTCTCCTCCGGCAGATCAATGAAGGTGATGTCCTCGCCCTTGGAGAAATATCCGGCCAGCGGCGGCAGGTCGTTGCGCGGTCCTTCGTATTGGCAGGCAAACCAGATGCGCCCATCCTCACCAAGATCGACGTGACGCGTGGAAAGCTGGCTCAACTTCTCCGGCATAGTGTGTTTCTGCACCAGATTCCCGCTTTTGGCATCAAGCAGCACCAGAGATGGCTGCATGCGGTCAATATTGAGTTTGGTGCGCCCGAAGTCTGGATGGGTTTCAATACCGCCATTGGCTATAACAAGCAGGTGTCCGTCATCGCTGACGGTCATGTCATGGGTGCCGATGCCATGTGCATCAAACTCGGCAATGCGCCTGAAACCGTCCCGCGCATCATAAAGGCCAATGACACCACGATTGCCCTCAAAATCGTTTTCGCTGGCGTAAAGAATGGAACCATCGGGCGAAAATTGCCCATGCCCGTAAAAGTGTCGATTTTCCGGGGTGTGCATGACAATGGGCTCGACACCACCGCCGGGGTCGAAGGCCATGGCAAAAGTACCGGGCCGGCGGGCAAACGCCACTGTCATGCCTGACCTGTGGCAGGTGGTCATGCCATGGGCACGTGCTGGCAATTTCAGCCGGTCGATGATCTCACCGCTCTCGCTCAATGTCGCAATGCCGTAGGAGCCATCGCGTGCCCGAAAGCCTGAGGCAAATACCGCATCAGCCCGCTCGAGCGCATAAAGTGAGCGCGGGCCAAGGGCTGCAAGGAAGGACGCACCGGCGGCTTTGATGAAATGGCGCCGGTCGATCAACAGAGTGCTTTTCGCGCCTGTCATCTTTGAGCCTCAGTCGCCATCAGAAAAAGAGAAACCGGAACTCAGACCGATAGCTCCGCCATACTGGTCGTTCAGTCGGTAGATGAAATCCCGGCCATTCAGCAGAAGGTAATCAACCTTGGCGCGTTGCTCGTCATTGGCCAGGGCCTTTTCGACATCGGGATCGATCGTGCCAGCAACCCGCACCATGGATTTGGCGAGAAAGTCGATGGAACCGCTGATCGAGCGTTGGTCGGATGGCAAAAGGTCAGCCATGCCGGCTGTTTTCATCAGGCTTTGCACGGCCGTGAGGTTATCGGCGATGCTTTTCCATGTCTGCCCTGAGCGCCAGTAGATCGCAGTGCGCGGAAATTTCACCTTTTCCGGACCCTTGTAGAAAGTCTCGATGCGCTGGTCACGAATGGTTTCCGAGCCGTGCACCAGAATGCCGAGCAGAGCGACGATCGCTTCCCGCTCATCACGGAATACCGGATTGTCCTGGCCCGGCTCTGTCCAGTTCTTTGCAGCACCCTCCGGCTCGTCCCACACGGCCTGAAGGTCCTTGGCAACATTGGCAATGTTGCCAGCAACCGCAGCACCGTATCTGCAACGAAAGCCGTCTTTTTCCTGTTGCAACGCTTCGGAACCGGTGCCGTAAAGAACAAATTCCAGTGCGCCCAGACCCTGCGCGGCAACGCTTTTGCCCTTCAGCGTCTCCGCATTTGTGACGGCCTCGTCTTTTTCGGTCAGATAACGCTGAACCTGCTTGAGACCGAGGCCCTTGCGATCAGGGTAATACAGAATACGCTCAAATCGGTTCTGCTCGATGACCGGGCCTACACGGACGATTTCGATCGTCGACCACTTCTTGACTGTGTCGGCAAATGCAGCGGTAGCAGCGTCCAGCGTTTCCTGTGACGGTGCCGCACACAACGCTTTCATGTTGCCTTCCAACGACGTCGCAGACACCGCAAGCGCTGCATAACCCGGCCTGATAAAACCATCGACAGCCTTCTTCATGATGACCCGCACCTTGGCAGGATCAAGCGGCGGCGGTGGAGAGAGTTCCACATCCTGCGCTTTGGCGTTAAACGCCGTCAGAACCAGCATCATTGGCAGAAGGGACAAGGTTTTTCGCATGACAGGTCGCATCAAAGGGACTCCAGAAACGCCAGCAAAGCCTGCCGGTCAGATTTTTGCAAGGCTGCAAATGCATCCCGTGCGGTCTGCGCTTCTCCGCCGTGCCACAGAATGGCTTCGGTCAGGTCGCGCGCGCGCCCGTCATGCAGATAAAACGTATTTCCATTGACGGTCTTCGTGAGACCTATGCCCCACAAAGGCTGTGTGCGCCATTCCCGGCCGTTTGCCTCGCCCACCTGCTGCCCATCGGCCAAACCATCTCCCATATCGTGCAGCAAGAAGTCGGAATAGGGCCAGATAAGCTGGAAGGCTTGCAACGTGTCGGTGGCGTCACGGCGCGTGACATATTTCGGCGTGTGGCAGTCCGTGCAGCCGGATGTGTAAAACATTTCCTTGCCGCGCAGAACCTCAGCGTCACTCACCTTGCGCCGGGCAGGGACGGCAAGATTTTCGGTATAAAAGGTCACAAGATCCATAACAGGGTCCGGCGCTTCGGTGGTGCCCAACCGGGGTTGAACACCGGTCGGCAAGGCAAGACAGTCGGTCTGTGCGGGTGCGCAGTCACCATAGGCATTTGGTCTGTCCGGCGTGGAAATGCCGATGTCATGGGAGAATGCCGCTGCGCTCTGGTCACGCACATTGGCGCTTTGCGCTTTCCAGCCAAAACGGCCGAGTTTAAGATCGCCCGTTCTTTGGTCTCGCACCCAGGCAGGTTGGCCGGAAATGCCGTTGCCATCCCGGTCTTCAGGGTCGGCCTTGGCCAGAATATCGTCGTCGTGGATGGCTTCGATCAGCCCCAGACCAAGTGTTGGCTGCGCAATGCGTGCCGATAGGGTGGTGGCGGGATCTAGTGGACCATAGTTCGGCCCGTCAATGCCATAGGTCGGCTTGCGCAGTGTTATGATTTCACCGTCACCAAGTACAACCGGCATATCCTGATAGGTAACGGTCAGCCGTCCTTCGGATTTCAATCCGGGAATGGCGAGGTTCTGTAATTGCCCGCCATAAATTGGATCGGGAAAATTCAGGACATCATGGCGAGCGATGGCGTCCCGTTCGGACTGGCTTGATGCTGTGCGGGCCAGCCGCAGAAACATCGAAACGGCGTCCTCTCCCTCGCGGGGTGGGCGGCCGCGCCCGTCATTGACGTGGCAACTCTGGCACGAGCGAGCATTATAAAGCGGCCCCAGACCGTCTGACGCCTGTGTGGAGGAGGGTGAGGACACCCATAATTTCTGAAATAATGCGTTGCCGAGCTTGAAGTCCTGCCGCCGCTCGAACGGCATATTGGCGGAAAAATGCGAAAAGGCGCCGCTATTTGGTTTTGCCCGGCTGGTGGTTGCTCCGGCAGACATCGCTTCAAAAGGTTCCGGCTTTGAAAAGTCCACCGTCGGTGCCGTGACCACACTCACGCGGTTGCGGTCTTCGTCTGAAAGATCGCTGCGCAACGCGGAGGTTTTGTCATCGGCTAAGGAAGGGCGCAGCAGGCTTGTTGCCGCCAACGCACAAAGAAGCAACCGGGAGGGCCGGAAATGGGACATGGGGGGACGGGGCCGCACAGGATATGTGCGGCCCTCCTCATTCTTACTGGAAAACAGCGTTCGGGTTGTCGAGGCTGTCAGAGCCTTCCAACTCGATCTTGCCGAGGTCGAGGGCAGTGATCACGCGCTCGATGCTCTTGGTCTGATCAACGAGACCGTCGATTGCTGCCTGAACAACGGCATTGCCTTCAGCGTTGCCTTCACCAATCATCTGGTCATAGGCTTCGCCGGCTTCAGCGCGCTTTTCCATGGCATGCATGGCGTCCAGCGTCTTGTTCAGCTTGCCCTTGACCTCTTCGTCCAGCGCCTTGTCCTTTTCCGCGACCAATTCGGAAACGGAAGGACCGGTCAGCTTGGTGCCGTCCACGCGGGTGTATTCACCGGTGTAGGCCGAAGCGATGCCGATAGCATCGTTCAGATGCGAGGCATGGGTGTTGTCGGAGAAGCAATCATGCTCTTCTTCGGGATCGTGCAGCAAAAGACCAAGTTTCATGCGCTCACCTGCCAACTCACCATAGGAGAGCGAACCCATACCGGTCAGGATGGCAGTGATGCCCGCCTTGGGATCGGCTGTGACATTCTTGGTGGCTTCACCTTCCGGTGCCCAGGCGGTGACCATATCCTGCAGGTCAGCAACCAGCAGCGTGGTTGCAGCCTTGAGGTAGGCAGCGCGGCGGTCGCAATTGCCGTTGGTGCAATTCTTGGTGTCGTAGTCGGTGTAAGGGCGGTTGCCTGCACCAGAGCCGGTGCCGTTCAGATCCTGTCCCCACAGCAGAAACTCAATGGCATGGTAACCAGTGGCGACGTTGGCTTCAACTTCACCGGCTTCATGCAGGCTCTGCAGAAGCTCTGGTGTGATGTTGGTGGCATCAACATCTTCGCCGCTGATTTTCAGCGTCTTGTTGGCGATCACATTGGCAACATAAAGCTCGTTTTCATCGCTTTCAGTGCCGTAGGATGCGTCGACGTAATCGATCAGGCCTTCGTCCAGCGGCCAGGCATTGACCTTGCCTTCCCACTCGTCAACGATCGGGTTGCCAAAACGATAGACTTCTGACTGCTGGTAAGGAACACGCGCCTTGATCCAAGCGACGCGGGCGGCTTTCAGCGTATCTTCGCTTGGTGTCGCGATCAGCGCGTCTACAGCCTTTTCAAGTTCCTTCGCCGTGTTCAACGAGTCTTCGAATTTGGCATGTGCGAGCTCCGCATAATGCTTGACGACAGCAGCCGGGTCGGTCGCTGCACGGGCAGGAATAGCGGTAAATGTGGCCGAGGCGGCCAGAAGCGCCAGGGTGGCGCCGAGAATGGATTTGCGGATCATGGTCCCTCCTTTTGCGACGCTAATATCCTGCGCCGCGGGCAGCCGAGTTCTGAACCAATCACAAACCTGTGTCAAATTATCTAGTTTAGAACCTTTTCAAACAGAAGGGTCGAATTTGACACCCGTCATTTTGACGGGCGTCAAATGCTCGAGATCAGGCGGATTTCTGCATCGCGCAGAAAAAGAAGCCGTCAGTATCTGTTGAAGCAGGTGTCAGTGTAATGGTGTCGCCATCGGACGAATGCGGGCGTTTGCCAGCCTTTCCAAACAGGCTGTCCCACTGTGTAAGTGCCGACTGAATGCTGAACTCTGGGTTCTCTGCGCAGAAATGCCGGACCTGGCGTTCGTTTTCCTGCGGCAGAACCGAGCAGGTTACATAAAGCAGGAAACCGCCGGGACGCACGAACGCCTTGGCCTGTTTCAGTGCATCGTTCTGCTGTTCGACACGCTCGTCAAGATTACGGGTGGTAATGCGCCATTTGGTGTCCGGGCGTCTGCGCCAGGTACCGGTGCCTGTGCAGGGCGCATCGACAAGCACACGATCAAATTTGCCAAGGAATGAATTAAGGCCCGCGGCGCGATCATGGACCTGCACGTTGCGGGTTCCGGCGCGCTTGAGACGCTCGATAATCGGCGCAAGCCGTTTCCGATCAGTGTCAAAGGCGTGAACCTGGCCCTTGTTGTTCATGGATGCGGACATGGCCAATGTCTTGCCGCCGCCGCCAGCGCAATAGTCGAGAACCTGTTCGCCCTCTTGTGCACCGGCCAGATCGGCAACGATCTGGGAACCTTCATCCTGCACTTCGAACCAGCCTTTCTGGAAGGAAAGTTCGGCCGTGACATTTGGCAGACGCGATGGGCCTGTGCCTGCGGGAATTCGGATGCCCTGCCGTGCAATCAGCGTCTTTTCCGCCCCGGCGTCGTCCAGGGCCTTCAGAACCTTTTCACGGGTAGCTTTCAAGGTGTTGGCACGCAGATCGAGCGTTGGACGCTCATTCAGCGATTGTGCCTGCTGCAGCCAGCTTTCACCAAACGCTTCCTCAAACGAAGCCTGCACCCAGTCAGGAATATCACCTTGAATATGTAGGGGAGCATCGGAAAGGTTCCGCGATTGAAATGCATTGAGTGCACTGTCGGACAGCGCCTCAGGTGCAAACTTGTCGCCATCGAACTCGGCCCGCAATGCGTCTGCGGTCATGTTCCATTGGCGTAGCATCACACCGTAACCCAGCGCGGTTGCGCTATCGTCGTCCATCAGCCAGGCGTGGGAGAGTTTCATGCGCAGGGCATCGTAAACGATGTTGCCAATGGCTGCCCTGTCACCGGAACCTGCAAAACGATGTGCAAGTCCCCAATCCTTCAAGGCGTCGGCCACAGGGCGCTTGCGCGTCTCGATATCGGCCAGTACCTCGATTGCCCCGGCTAAACGCCCGCCCAAACGCATATGCTACCTCTCAACTATGATCGTCTGGTTGGTAGCGGTGAATGGCGGCGAGAGCAAGGCTTTCGAGTTGTTTACCCGATTTACGGGTAAAGCCGTATTATCAGGGCTTAGCTGATGATCTGGTAGCAAACTTTTGCAGTGCCGGAGCTGACCATGCCGATATGCTGGGCGGCAGCCTTGGAAAGATCGAGAACACGACCCTTGATGAACGGTCCACGGTCGTTGATGCGAACGATCACAGCCTTGCCGTTGCGGTTGTTGGTAACCTTGACCTTGGTGCCGAACCGAAGCGAGCGATGGGCAGCCGTCAGGTTGGATGGGTTCATGCGTTCACCGGAAGCAGTCTTCGAGGTTAGTGCGTACCAGGATGCCCCGCCGCAGCCGTTTGCTGCATTGGCTTGAAGTGGAGCAATAAACGAACAGCAAACTATAGTCGCAACGGCGATAGTCTTGTGGCCGATCTTCATCAAATTGTGCTTCCCTTTATCATCAGCGGGCGCCGGTTGATCTGTGCGGCGCTTAGAAAGGGCGAAAAATGGCAAAAAAGAGCCTTTTTCTAATCACGAAATATAAATGACTGTAATAATCATGATTTTATCGTGATGATTGAAAATGTTGAGCTTTTTGAGAAAGGGTGAAAAATTTCTTTAGAATCAACAGCAAATTGAAAAGCAATTGCTAACAAATTTTAAGGCCTGACCGTTCACAAAACTGTTATGAAAAAATTTTCCAAGACTGTGAATCTGGCGCCCTAAATCCGGTTTAACCAAATCTTAATGTGGCAAATTCTTGATAAATTCATCCGCTAAACTGGCTTTGGATGAATTTTTCATGCCAAAACAGCCACTGGATTCAGCCATCCGCTGACCCTTGCCAGACCTTGTCGTCCCACATTTGCAGTAACGACATCCGGTAATCCGGGTAGCGAAATTCAAAGCCCATCTGTTGGATACGACGATTGGAGACGCGTTTGTTTTCGCCGTAGAAGGAGCGGGCCATCGCGGAGAGTTCAGCGGTTTCGAAATCCTGCTCTGGAGGTGGCTCAAGCCCCATCAGTTGAGCAGCGTAGGTCACAACATCCTGTGGCGGGCAGGGCTCGCTATCGGTCACATTGAAGATACCGTCAGCCTTCCGGGCAAAAAGCAATGCACATGCCGCACCGATGTCCTCCACCCGAATGCGATTGAAGACCTGATCCTTTTTGACCAGCCGGCGTGCTGTTCCGTTTTCCAGGTTTCGAAATGCATTTCGACCCGGACCGTAAATGCCGGAAAGCCGCAAGATCGAGAGTGGCAGGCATGAGGTTTTGGCCTGCGCCATCCATGCGTCCTCTGCCGCCACTCTTTGAACTGAGCGAACCGAGACCGGACGGCAAGCTGTGTCTTCGTCCACCCATTCTCCGCCGTGGTCGCCATAAACGCCAACTGTTGACAGGTAGCTTACCCATTCCAGTTTCGGCATCAGGCTTTGCATCGGTGTGTTGCCGATAAGGGATAACAGCGGATCACCAGCGTCGTTCGGTCCGATGGATTGTATGAGGTGAGTTACACTTGAAAATGTGTCACGCAATGCGTCACTCAGCTCTTCTCCGTTAAAAATAAAGGGCTTTATGCCGATTTTTGCAAGCTGATCGGCCTTGTCGGCTGTGCGCGTTGTGCCTGAAATTTGCGAGACATGGGCTTGAAGGTTGGTCGCTATCACCTTGCCGGAATATCCGGCTCCCAAAATCATCGCATGCATTATAGTCTTATGCTCCTGCCAGTCGCCATTCTTCAAGCACGTCCGGATCATCTTCCGGACCGCGTGTTGCAGCGTAAGAGTGGAACGCCTGTTTGTCCATCAGTCGCGACAAGGCCCAAACGGCCATGCCACGCACATCAGGCGAGGGATCTTTCACGAGATCAAGACATTGGTCGACAAATGTCGGGTCACCGGAATTGCCTGCTGCAATCAACACATTGCGAATGAAACGGTTGCGACCGATACGTTTGACCGGAGAGCCGCTAAAGAAGGTGCGAAAGGTCGGATCATCAAGCGTTAGCAGGAAGGCGATGGATGGTTCGCTGAGGTCGTCACGTGCCTTCAGCTTCATTTCTGATGCACTTTGCGCAAACTTGTTCCACGGACAGGCCGCAAGACAGTCATCGCAGCCATAGATACGGTTGCCGATCAGTGGACGGAAGTGAGGGTCGATGATGCCCTTGTGTTCAATCGTCAGGTAGGAGATGCAGCGGCGGGCATCCAGCTTGTAGGGCGCTGGAAAGGCGTCGGTCGGGCAGGCATCTACGCAGGAACTGCAAGACCCGCAGTGATCACGCTCAGGCCCGTCAAAATCCAGTTCGGCCGTGGTGAACAGGCTGCCGAGAAATAGCCAGGAACCATGCGTGCGGCTGACGATATTGGTGTGTTTGCCCTGCCAGCCGATACCGGCCGCCATCGCCAGCGGCTTTTCCATGACAGGTGCGGTATCGACAAACACCTTCACATCCTCACCGGCACGGGCAGCAAAGCGTGTTGCGACCTCCTTTAGCCGGCCCTTGATAAGGTCGTGATAGTCGCGGTTGCGGGCGTAAACAGAAATTGCAGCCTTGTCCGGCTTGTCCAGCAGATAACGCGGGTCTTTATCCGGACCATAATTCATGCCGAACATGACGATGGAGCGCACGCTTTCCCAGAGGACACGCGGGTTGGCGCGTCGTTCTTCCGTCTCAGCCATCCAGCTCATGGTGCCGTGGTAATCGGCCTCCAGAAAATCTCTAAGCCGCGCTGGCGCCTGCGGAATACTGTCAGGGGCGGTGATGCGACAGAGATCGAACCCGACTGCCGCTGCCTCCGAGCGCACAAAAGCCGTCAGCTTCGCGCGGCGTTGGCTGTCGCGGTCATTTAAGGGCGCTGTTTGTGTCACCGGGTCAGAAATCGAGGTCCGCATAGTGTGAAGAAGGTGCAAGGCCACGGATCCGTTCCCCGAGCATCGGGCGGAAGGACGGTCGGGACTTCAGCCTTTGATACCATTCCTTGGTAATGGGGGATTCGAGCCAGTCGATCTCTCCCAGATAATCCAGCACGGAAACACCAGCTGCCGCCGCAAGGTCGGCATAACTCAGACGGTCTCCGGCAAGCCAGGTCCGTGAGCCGGACAGCCACTCGAGATAACGCATATGCTGGCGAATGTTGGCGCGTGCGGTGCGCAGCAGTTTGGAATCCGGGGCCCCACCGCCCTGTGCGGCGGTCATCTGCAGTTTATAGACACGTTCCCGTACCAAGGGGCGGGTGACGTCATTTTCCATCTTTTGAAGGAACCATTCGGTCAAGCGGCGAATTTCGGCGCGCTGGAACGGGTCTTCGGCCAGCAGACGACGATCTCTTTTCAGCACACCGTGGGTTTCGTCCAGAAACTCGGCAAGCACATTCGGGCCGCAAAGTACTCTCATATTATCATCAACATACACCGGCAGCGTGCCGGCCGGGTTGAGCGCCAGAAATTCCCTACGCTTCTCCCACGGCTGCTCCTCCACCAAATCGCACTGAAAGCCGTATTCTGACAGAATAAGACGTACAAACCGGGATGCAGTAGACATCGGTGAATGATAAAGAGTAGGCATTGATGCTCGAATTTAGAGATTGGTGATTTGTGAAAAGCTCGTGCTGCAGTGCTGCAAATATGCGCCTGTGGCAAAAGCTATAAGAGCTTAGCTATTTCAAAACAAGTTTAAACCCAAGAGACCATCATCCACATTCTCCCCGGCATATAAAAGGATTGCACATGGCGGACCAATCGATCATCAGCGCGTTGCTGCTTGGTATCATAGAAGGCTTGACGGAGTTTATTCCGGTTTCGTCTACCGCACATGTGCTGCTTGCCGGACATTTCCTCGGTTTCAAGTCTCCTGGCAATACATTCGCAGTTTTGATCCAGCTTGGTGCGATCCTGGCCATCCTGCTGGTTTATTTCCAAAAACTGCTGTCGATTGCCATGGCTCTGCCGACAAGTGCCAAGGCTCGCCGCTTTGTTCTGGCGGTCCTGCTGGCTTTTCTGCCAGCTGCCATCATCGGTGCCTTTGCCCATGATTTCATCAAGCAAGTGCTATTTGAAACGCCGATGCTGATCTGTGTCGTGCTGATCATCGGCGGCGTTATCCTGCTGGCCGTTGATCGCATGACGCTGACGCCGAAATATACCGACGTCATGGACTACCCGCCGTCACTGGCCCTCAAGATCGGTTTCTTCCAGTGCCTGGCGATGATTCCCGGAACGTCGCGTTCCGGTGCCACCATCGTTGGTTCGTTGTTGATGGGGACTGACAAGCGCTCTGCGGCAGAGTTTTCATTCTTCCTGGCCATGCCGACCATGCTCGGCGCCTTCACACTTGATCTCTACAAGAACCGCGACGCACTGAGCTTCGATGATGGTGCGCTTATCGCCGTTGGCTTTATCGCGGCCTTCGTGTCCGGTCTTTTTGTGGTGCGTTCGCTGCTTGATTTCGTGTCGAAGCGTGGTTTCGCCGTCTTCGCCTGGTGGCGCATACTGATCGGCACCATAGGTCTGATAGCTCTTCTGACGGTAGGCTAAATTTTGAGAACAAAACCAAGCTGGATGTGAAGATCATGTCTGGCCCGGTGGATACCAGAAATGCAAAAGCCTTTCCTGTTTCATTAAAACGGGAAAGGCTCAAAATGGCGTCAACGATGAAAATACCGTGCGCCGTTCGTCAAACCTGAAAATCAGATGTGGTTTAGTGGATTGCACCGGTTGCGCAGGGATCCACACCGTAAGCCGGGGCGCATTCACTCTTTCCGGCGGCCACAGTACCCGGCGCCATGAAAGAACCTGCCAGAACTACCAATGCCGCACACGCAAAAAACAGTGCGATAGACCTGCCCATTATATATGCCTTTCAAATGATATTGCCCACATGACGGGTCGTCCATCTTGGGGATGCGAGGCTGGGGTATATGTGTCCCACCGCCCATTATCAATAGTACAGCTTGCTGAATGCTCGGTTAATGCAAAGTCTTATTCAGCGTTGCGCTTGTGCCACGCTTTCGTATCTGACGATTGTTGGCCCAAACGAAAATCGCCCGGAAATGGTTCCCGGGCGATTGTCGATGTTTTAAAATTTTGAGCCTTGCTCTCAGGCGGCTTTTCCAGTCTTGGCGAACTGGCCGTGGGCGCGGTAATGCACCATGTATGTCGGCAAAACGGACGAGACGCGAACAGGGGTAATGCCCATGGCAGCAAGTGTCAGGCCATTCTTCTCCGCGCTTTCGGAAACAACATTGTCCTTCTTCAACAGCGTAACCTGATCAGCAGTAAGAGCCGGCTTGATCAGTGGAACCATCGAGGAAATCTTGCCGATCAGCGAAGCGATCGGGAATGGCAGTGATACGAACGGACGCTCACGATAGGTGGCAGCCAGAACTGCCTCAAGACAGTCACGGAATGTCATGACTTCCTGACCGCCGAGTTCGTAGATTGCGCCAGGCTTCAAGGCGCCATCAACGGACTTTGCAACAGCCTCCGCAACATCTTCAACATACACAGGCTGGAACTTCGTCTTGCCGCCGCCAATCAACGGCAGGAACGGCATGGTCTGCGCCATGCGGGCAAACTTGTTGAAGAATTCATCTTCATTGCCGAATACGACGGAAGGACGCAGGATAACCGCGTCTGGCAGAATGCTCTGTACGGCAGCTTCCGCACGACCCTTGGTGCGGGCATAGGACGATGCAGAGTTGGCGTCGGCACCAATTGCCGAGAGATGGGTCAGCTTCGCACCGGCGGCGCGGCTGGCTTCGGCAATTGCGCGAGCACCAAATTCCTGCACAGCGTCAAATGTGTTGCGGCCGCTTTCAAGCAGCAGGCCAACACAGTTGACCACGTAATCGGCATCCTCGACAGCCTTGTCGATCGATTGGCGGTAACGAAGATTGGCTTGGGCGAAGGAAATCTGGCCAACATTGCCGAGTGGTTGCAAGAAGCCGGCAAGATCAGGACGGCGGACAGCAACGCGAATGCGGTAACCGCGCTTTGCCAGCGTCCGGACTACATGACGCCCGATAAAGCCCGAACCGCCGAACACGGTGACGAGAGGGGGAAGGTTTGCCAAGGTCATGACAGGCTCCTGCGAACGGAATTACTGAGGTTTTAATGGTCTCTTAGCTGAAAGCGGGCAGCAGGTGAAGAGAGAACAGCATCAAGGATTACCCTTTGATGAACGGTTCTCCATTCACACTTGTTTTGCGTCAAATTCCCTCGACAACAACCAGCTCTGCATCGGAAACTGCCTGGCGAATTTTCAGGGCTTCCTGGTACTCAGGGGAGTTGAAACAATCGACGGCCGCCTGTCTCGAAGGGAATTCGATTACCACGTTACGCTGGCGTGCTTTGCCTTCAAGTTCGCTAAACTCACCTCCACGGGCCAGAAACACTGCGCCGAACCGCTCAAAGGCAGGTTTGGCGGTCGAAACATAGTCCTTGTAACGGTCGGTGTCGTGTACATCGATGCGGGCAATCCAATAAGCCTTGGCCATCAGTTCAACTCCTTTAAAGTGCAGTCTGCATTTCAGCGAGAATAGCGCGTGCAGCGGCTTTCGGATCAGCAGCTTTGACGATCGGGCGGGCAACCACAAGATGGCTGGAACCGGCGCGGATGGCATCAAGAGGTGTCATCACACGTTTCTGATCTCCGTGATCGGCACCTGCCGGGCGAATGCCCGGGGTAACGACGGCCATATCTGGTCCAAGAACCTCGCGAACGGCACTTGATTCTTCAGCAGAGCAGACAATGCCGCCCATGCCAGCTTCGCGGGCCTGTTTGGCGCGCAGCAGGACAAGTGAGCGGGCGTCGCCACTGTAGCCGGCTTCGATGAGGTCGTCATTGTCCATGGAGGTCAACACGGTAACACCCAGCAGGCAGAGGTCGGAGCCCTGTGCAGCCTTGACGGCAGCCCGCATGGCCTTGGGGTAGGCGTGAAGCGTCAGCATGGAAACGCCCATCTTGGCAATGTTCTCGACGCCTGATGCAACCGTGTTGTCGATATCCAGCAACTTCATATCGAGGAAAATCTTCTTGCCGCTCTGGACGAGATCACGGGCAAATTCAAGCCCACCAGCAAAGGCCAGCTGATAACCTACCTTGTAGAACAGAACGTCATCACCAAGCTGGCTGACGATTGTTTCGGCTTCTTTTACTGTCGGAATATCAAGTCCGACGATCAGGCGATCGCGTGCGGTCATCTCGGCTCCCCGTTCGTTGAAAGCATTCCGCGCAAAGACGCGCGGCGCTGCGTTGCACCGGTGTGATGAAACACAATATGCTTTGGTCGCGTCCAAGTCGCATGAGATGGGCTGTTCCGCAAGAAAAAACGGACCCCACAAATGGTGAGAGCCTTTTCATGTTCACTGAAAAGGCTCTTGGCGAAGTCTGCTGGTTCAGCTGCGGGTGTAACACCACAACTGTGCCGGCGGAATGTTGCGGACAATGAAGTCGAAATGCCGAATATGGTAGCGCGATGGCTGCGCAATGATCGGCGAAACCGGGCCATAGGAAATCTGGATGACAGGACGGCCAACCGGAACGCGGTCCATCAGCTGTTCCAGAAGGTTGGTGCGGGCCGACATCGGGAAGTTCAGCAGTGGCACAGCGGAAATGACGCTGTCAAAAATCTGGTCTTTCTGTTCGCCAAGCGTCTTTTCCAGATCAAACGCGTCGCCATTGATAAAATTAACGCCGGGGTAATGACGCAGAAGCTGGTTATAGAAATCGGTCGAAAACTCGATTGCTGTCAGGTTTTCCGGTTTGATGCCACGGGCCAGAATGGCCTTGGTGATAACGCCGGTGCCTGGGCCAAGCTCAAGAACGGGAAGGCCTGACTGCGGAGTGATGACGCTTGCCATCTTGCGTGCGGTGACGGAGGAGGTTGGAACGATTGCGCCAACAGCCTTTGGCTGGCTGACCATTCCCTTGAAGAAGCGAATTTCCTCTTCAAATTTTCTCCCAAAACGTTCCTTTAGGCTTAAACCCATCTGTTCCCTCTCCGTTTGACGGCGACAGTCATTGTCTGCGGTTATGTTGCGCTCGTTTGCCGCAAAAACAAGGCAAAATGTCGCAATTGGGTTCTTTGCAGATATTTTCTTTCTGCAGCTTATCGTGCCGAAGAACGCCACGGTGTTTTGATAACGACAGGCGATAACCTGATGGCCTGACGCTCAAGGCTTCTATTGCAATGCGTCTGGACGCTTTAAATCACATTGAATGAAAAACGCCGAAGGGGTGAACCTCCGGCGTTTCAACAGATATGACTATATGTTGAGCCGGCTGTGTTACACGCGCATCGGCATCAGGACGTAAAGAGCATCATCGGCGGCAGTGTCGCGTACTAGCGTCGGCGATCCCGCGTCGGCCAGCAGGAAAATAGCGTCGTCGCCTGAAAGCTGCGAGGTGATATCAAGCAGGTACTTTGCGTTGAAGCCGATTTCCATCGAGTCGTTGTCGTAGTCGATCGCGACTTCTTCAGTCGCGCTGCCGGAATCGGGGTTATTGACGGTAAGCGTCAACTGACCACTGGTGATTGCCAGCTTCACCGCACGACCACGCTCGGAAGAAATGGTCGATACGCGGTCAACTGCCTGGGCAAAGCTCTGGCAGGCAACGCGCATTTCCTTGTCGTTACCGGTCGGGATGACGCGCTGGTAATCCGGGAAAGTGCCGTCGATCAGCTTCGATGTCATGACAATCGAACCGATGGTCAGACGGATCTTGGCGTCGGAAACTTCCACCGTCACGATCAGTTCAGGGTTATCGACCAGCTTTTGCAACTCACCCACGGTCTTGCGTGGAATGATGATGCCCGGCATGCCTTCGGAGCCGGATGGTGCCTCGACATCGGCGCGTGCCAAACGGTGGCCATCGGTTGCGACAGCGCGCAGCTTGAGGTCGTTGTCGCTTTCAATCGTGTGGAAGAAAATTCCGTTCAGGTAATAACGGGTTTCTTCCGTCGAGATGGCGAACTGGGTGCGGTCGATCAGCATTTTCAGATCGGACGCCTTCAGCTTGAATGTATGGCTGAACGTGCCGGCTGTCAGGTCAGGGAAGTCTGTCTCCGGCAGGCACTGCAGGGAAAACTTCGAACGACCGGAAGTAACCGTCATCGAGGAACCGTCCGGATTGGTTGCCAACAGGACCTCGGAACCGTCAGGCAGCTTGCGCACGATTTCGTACAGCAGGTGCGCTGGTACGGTTGTTGCGCCGGCCTGCTCGACCATGGCCGGTGTTGCTTCTGTTATCTCGAGGTCAAGGTCAGTTGCCTTCATGTCGAGGCTCGCACCGGAGGCGCGCAGCAATACGTTCGACAGGATCGGGATCGTATTCCGGCGCTCCACGACCCTATGGACGTGGTTTAGCGATTTCAGAAGGTTGGAACGCTCAAGAGTAATACGCATGGACACTACCGCTTTCGACCGCGCGAACCGGAAACCCGGATCGACAATTGTATGCATGTCTGGCTGAACCAGAAACTGTGGGACGGGCAAAATGGCAGAGATATACCGAAAAATGCAAGAGGCGAATGCGCACGGCGCGCGCCATTTTGGTGCTATACAACATGATCCACAGCCAAAAACACCTTGGTGCCCTTGTTCAGGCATCGTCTCTTTACCATAAAGGCAGGAAAGATGCGGCTAATGATCGGAAATAAGAGTGACGGATAATGAAACGAGCGGCACGCCATCAGGTGGCGTGAAGGGATATCTGGTTGGTGGCGTGACAGTGCCGGCCCGCCCGCTGGATGTGGCGCTGTATCTTGTTGCCACCCCGATCGGCAATCTCGGCGATATCACCCTGCGTGCTCTCGAGACCCTGGCCTCGGTTGATGTTCTAGCCTGCGAGGATACCCGCGTCACCCGCGTCCTGCTGGACCGTTACGGCATTCGCAACCGGCCGTTTTCTTATCATGAGCACAATGCCAATGAAGCGGGGCCAAAATTGCTGGCAGCGCTCGAAGCCGGAAAATCCGTCGCTCTGGTTTCCGATGCAGGCACACCGTTGGTCTCCGACCCCGGTTATCGTCTCGGTCAATTGGCGCTCGAAGCCGGTTACCGCGTGGTTCCCATCCCCGGTGCGTCCGCGCCACTTGCCGCACTTGTTGGTTCGGGCATGCCAAGCGACGCATTTATGTTTGCAGGCTTTCTGCCGGTCAAGGACCGCGGCAAACGCGATCGTTTGTCGGAACTGGCCAAAACGCCGGCAACATTGATCTTTTTTGAATCGCCCCATCGT
Organism: Rhizobium sp. BIGb0125; assembly: GCF_024810055.1. Classification (NCBI taxonomy): domain Bacteria; kingdom Pseudomonadati; phylum Pseudomonadota; class Alphaproteobacteria; order Hyphomicrobiales; family Rhizobiaceae; genus Rhizobium; species Rhizobium sp. BIGb0125. The sequence goes on along the minus strand of NZ_JANUDV010000005.1, from coordinate 378,717 downwards.
ATTTGCGCGACCATTAAGGTTGCGTCAGAAGTTCTCGGTGTAAACCGTCGCGCCGTTGTGTGCCGTGAACTGACCAAGACCTTTGAGGAGTTTCGTCGCGGCACCCTTGGCGAATTGACCGAGTGGTACAATGAGGACCGTGTGGTCAAGGGCGAGATCGTGCTGTTGATTGAGCCTCCGTCCTTTGACGAAGTACCTGACATTGAGGACGTAGAGGATCTGTTGAAGGATCTGGCCTCCACCATGCCGACCGCAAAGGCAGCGGCCGAAGCGTCAAGGCTTACCGGCCTGCCACGCAAGGAGCTTTATCAGCGACTGCTCGACATGAAGAATGCCAATGGCGGTTGAAGGCCGGCTAAAGAAACGAAAAAGGGCGCACCGGCGCGGCCATCTCGCGGAATATCTCGCCGCCCTTTACCTTGTCCTCAAGGGGTACCGCATTCTGGCGCTGCGTTATCGCACGCCGCTCGGTGAAATCGATATCATCGCCCGCAAGGGTGAACTGGTGGCGATGGTTGAGGTCAAGGCGCGTAGAGCCGAAACGACGGCTGTGGATGCGGTCAGTTTTGAATCGCAACGACGTATCCGCGCGGCCGCCGATGTCTGGCTCGCCCGCATGCGCGGCACAGGCCACCTGTCGCTGCGGTTTGATATTGTCGCCATCCTGCCATGGTCATGGCCCCGGCATTTCCGCGACGCTTTCTAAAAGCGTTTCAGCCATCGGGAAGGGTTGGCGTCGCGCCTATGGCTGGGGCGGGAGTGGCGAACTCAGCTTCTGCTTTTTGTTCGGCGTGCATCAATTGACAGCGGTTCAGCAATATTTGCGTCGGCGGAGTGATTTATCGGCATAACGGCGCGCTCTAATAAAGACGTGCAATCAGCATCATGCACAACTGTAACAAATCTGACATGTAACTGTTAAAGTGGCGTCATGGAACGTCACTATTCGCATGCTCACCCCAATCAACTGGTGGAGAGGATCGAGTAATGCTCAAAAAGTTTTCCATGGCCGCACTGGCGATCAGCGTTTCGGCAACGTCTTCCATGGCGGCAACCAACATCACTTGGTGGCACGGCATGGGTGGTCGTAACGGCGAAGTCATCAACGAGATTTCGCAGAAGTTCAACGCATCGCAGGCCGAATGTGCGCTGACCCCGGTTTCCAAGGGCACGTATGAAGAAGCTCTCGCCAGCGGTATCGCAGCATTCCGTTCGGGCGAACAGCCAAACATCCTTCAGGTTTTTGATGCTGGCGCCGCCACCATCATCAACGCCAAGGGCGCAGTTATTCCTGCTGAAGACCTGATCAACAACGCCGGTTACAAGTTCGACCGCGAAGCCTTCATCCAGGGCGTACGTTATTTCTACGCGGATTCCGAAGGCAAGTTTGTCGGCATGCCGTTCAACTCTTCCGCTCCGATCATGTACATCAACACCGAAGCCTTCAAAAAGGCTGGCGTTGAAGTGCCAAAGACCTGGGAAGAATTCGAAACTGTTGCACCGAAGCTGAAAGAAGCCGGTTACACCGCGCTGACCGCCTCGCAGCTGACCTGGCAGTTCACCGAAAACTTCTTCTCGCGTCATAACCTGCAGTTCGCAACCAACAACAATGGTTACGACAGCGTTGTTGACACCAAGATGAACCTCACCGACCCGAACCTGATCAACATGTTCGAGAAGCTGAAGTCCTGGGCTGACAACGGTTACTACGCCTATTACGGCGCTGGCTGGGCCGACAACCAGAAGCCTTTCGAAGAGGGCAAGGTTGCTATGTGGATCGGTTCTTCCGGTTCGTTCGGTGGTCTGCAGAAGACTGCAACCATGCCTTTCTCGGCTGATTTCCTGCCTTACTGGAAGTCGGTTGAAGGCGCTGGCACCAACACCTTCATCGGCGGTGCAGCCCTGTTTGCGATGGCTGGCAAGCCTGAAGCAGAAAACAAGTGCTCTGCTGACTTCTTCCAGTTCCTGACATCGCCGGAAATCCAGAAGTTCTACCATGAAGCAACCGGTTATGTTGCCATCACCAATGCTGCTTACGAGCTGACGAAGTCTGAAGGCTACTACGAAAAGCAGCCTGTTGCTGAAGTTGGTATCAAGCAGCTGATGCTCAAGGGTGGCGACTGGTCCAAGGGTTACCGTCTCGGTTTCTACCCACAGATCCGTTCGATCATGGAACGCGAATACAACCGTATTTTCGCTGGCGAAACGACTGTGAAGCAGGCGTTTGAAACCATCGAAAAGGAAGGCAACGAGCTTCTCGCACGTTTCGCCAAGACGGCTGGCTGATATCAGCGATCCCCGATAGTCGAATGTAAACTGGGCCTCCTTTCCCTTGTGGAAGGGAGGTCCATTCAGCGATTACCCCTATTGCGCAATTCTAGAGGTTGTCCGCCATGCGGTTTGCCGGGATTGCTTCAGGAGCAACGAGCGTGGCTTACACATCCTCTCAACCTCGCCGCATCCGGTTTCTTCCCGGATTTATCACAAAGGCGAATAAGCCGGCTGTTTTGGCCGAACCGGCTGGCATGAAACGGGTGCAGTTTTCCTCGTCGTTTCTTCCCTATCTGTTTCTTGCGCCGCAGCTGGCGGTTATTTTTATCTTCTTTTATTGGCCGTCCGTGCAGGCGGTTCAGTCTTCATTCTATATTGAAGACCCGTTCGGTTTCGGTTCGACCTTTGTCGGTTTCGACAATTACACCGACGCAGTTTCCAGTTCGGAATACGGCAATATTGCCAGGTTTACCGTAATCTTCACGGCACTTGTCACACTGTTTTCGTTATCGCTGGGCCTTCTTCTGGCGATCAAGGCCGACAAGATCATCCGTGGCAGTTCTGCCTACAAGACCTTGCTGATCTCTGTTTATGCGATCGCACCGCCAGTGGCGGGCCTGATCGGCATGATGTTCTTTGACCAGCACATCGGTCCGTTCGTAAAGCTTGCCTCGTGGTTTGGCTGGGACATGAAAGTTGGGTTGAACTACTTCGATACGGCATTTGCGATGATTACCGTCGCTGTGTGGAAGCAGATCCCCTACAACTTCATCTTCTTCCTGTCGGGCCTGCAGGGCGTACCCGTATCTGTTCGTGAAGCAGCAGCCATAGATTGCCGTTCAGGTTTCCGCCGGTTCTGGACAGTTATCCTGCCATTGCTGACCCCAACCGCCTTCTTCCTTTTGATCATCAACATCACCTATGCGCTGTTCGACACGTTCGCGATCATTGACGTGATGGTGAAGGACAAGGCCGCCAATAACCCCATTACCCTTGTCTACAAGGTCTTCATGGATGGTTTCCGTGGTAACGATATCGGTGGTTCGTCCGCCCAGTCCGTCATTTTGATGCTCGTGGTGTTTGCTCTCACAATCATCCAGTTCCGCTTCCTCGAGAAGCGCATTCACTACAGCTGAGCGGGGAACAGACATGTACAAGACAAAACCTCTCGACCATCTGGTGCTGATCCTCGGTTCGCTGTTTTTGATGTTACCGGTCGTGGTCGCTTTCATGACGTCCACCCATACGGCGGCAGAAATTCACAGCAACGGCATTACCATTCTGCCAGGTGACAACATGGTGGCCACCTACCAGAAGGTCCTGACGCAGAAGGGCGGTTTTACCGGCCAGATCACCGGCTTCAATATGGTCGTCAATTCGTTGATCCTCGGTGTCGGTTTTGCCGTCGGCAAAATCGTGCTGTCGATGATGGCGGCCTACGCCATCGTCTACTTCCGTTTCCGTTTCGCAACGCTCGCATTCTGGATCATCTTCACGACGCTGCTTTTGCCGCTCGAAGTGCGCATCATGCCGTCCTATCAGGTGATGAGCCAGCTTGGTCTGCTTAATACCTATAGTGGTCTGATCGTGCCGTTGCTGGCTTCTGCCACCGGAACCTTCTACTTCCGGCAATTCTTTAAGTCTGTGCCAGACGAGTTGCTGGAAGCGGCCCGCATCGACGGCGCCGGTCCGCTCAAGTTTTTCATTGATGTTCTGGTGCCGCTGTCGCGCACCATGATGGCCGCCATCTTCATCATCATGTTCGTCTATGGTTGGAACCAGTATCTCTGGCCCATGCTGATGACCACGGATGAGAGTTTCTTCACCTTGATGCGTGGCATCAAGTCCATTCTCCAGGTCTGGATCGGTTCCCAGATCCCCGATTACAACGAAGCTTTTGCGCTTGCGGTGCTCGCCATGCTGCCGCCGGTTCTCATCGTGGTGATTTTCCAGCGGTGGTTCATCAAGGGCCTCACCGAAAGCGATAAATAAAGGATAGGTAACATGGCCGAGATCGAAATCAGTCAGGTCTGCAAGGATTACCATGGTGGCGTACGCGCCGTTCACGGGGTCGATATCTCCATCAATGACGGCGAATTCATCGTGCTCGTTGGCCCATCCGGCTGCGGCAAGTCCACACTTTTGCGCATGGTCGCGGGTCTCGAAGAAATCTCCGAAGGCACGGTGAAAATCGGTGGGCGTGTGGTCAATAACGTTGACCCTGCTGACCGCGACATTGCCATGGTATTCCAGAACTATGCGCTTTACCCGCATATGACGGTGTATGAAAACCTCGCCTACGGTCTGAAAAACCGCAAGACACCAAAGGCTGAGATTGACGCACGCGTGCAGGAAGCAGCGCGCATGCTGGAACTGCAGCCCTATCTGGAGCGCAAGCCGCGGGCCCTGTCCGGTGGTCAGCGTCAGCGCGTTGCCATGGGTCGCGCCATCGTGCGCAAACCGGCTGCCTTCCTGTTCGATGAACCTCTGTCCAACCTGGATGCCAAGCTGCGTGTTTCGATGCGCGGTGAAATCAAGCGTCTGCAAAAGCGTCTTGGCACGACATCGCTTTACGTCACCCATGACCAGCTGGAAGCGATGACACTGGCCGACCGTCTGGTTGTACTGAACGGTGGCCGTATCGAGCAGATTGGCGCACCTCTGGATGTTTATCACACGCCAGCCTCGACATTTGTCGCAAGCTTCATCGGCTCGCCGGCCATGAACCTCGTTGCCGGTGAATTACATGGCGATCGTCTCGCCATCGGCCCTGAAATCATGACACTGAAGAGCTTTGCGCCGGCATCCGGTGCCGTCACGGTTGGCATGCGAGCCGAAGATTTCCGCATCGCCGGACCAGAGGAAAAGGGTCTGGCATTCCGCGTCGATTATGTGGAAGAGCTGGGTTCGCAGCGCCTCGTACATGGTTTTGTCGGCGATCAGGCAATGACGGCTGCCTTCCCGCCGGATCTGCCAGTACCGCTGGAGTTCTCGCTCACCATCGCGCCGGAGAAGCTGCACTTCTTCTCTGTTGAAACAGGAAAGCGGATTGAGCAGCAACATGCGCGTTTCAATTCGGAACAACAGGCCGCTGCTATCCCTTCATTTGCGGGCTGAAACCTCTGCATTTGAGGCCAGATCGATAAAATTGAACGGACTGAATGAACGGTATCGTTATTTGTTTGCGCTAAACCCCAATCGACAAAACCGGTTGGGGAAAGCGTATGTCGATCAAGATCATGTTGGCAAGTTCGTTGGCTATGGCAATTCGTAGCGTGCCGCTTATTCCCTTGACGTCTCGTCGCGGCAATCTGGACGCCGTCGTTGCCGCTTCAAGCCATGGCATGGATATGAAGGACGCGCCAATCAATCCGGACTGGATTTTGTCAGGCACGCCACATGCGCGTGCCGCAGACCATTCCAGAAGTCGTGATCGCGCCTCCAGCACTGCAATGTGGGACTGCACAGCCGGTGAATTTCGCTGGTTTTTCGGTTGGGATGAGACCGTTTATATCCTGGAAGGTGAAGTGCATGTCACGGCTGAAAACGGTGTGGTGAGTGTGTTGCGCAGCGGTGACGTCGCTTATTTCCGCGCCGGAACATGGGCGACATGGCGCGTGGACAACTACGTGCGCAAAGTGGCTTTTATGCGCCGTCCATTTCCGACAATGCTGGCTCTGGCCTATCGTGTTTGGAACAAGATTTTCTCGGCTCGCTCCTACAACCTTGCCAGGTAGAGTATCAATAAAACTCATAGATGCCGCATGTTGCAGCAGTTGCCTTTAAAGCCCCTCTATCCTAAATCTGTCGGGCTTTGAGAAAAGGGACTGCGCATGGCAAAAATCAAGAACGTTGCGATCCAGATGGATCATGTAGCCGGCATCAATATTGCCGGGGATTCGACCTTTGCCATGAGCCTTGAAGCGCAGGCCAGAGGCTACCGGCTGTTTCATTACACACCGGACCGTCTCAGCATGCGTGACGGCAAGATTTACGCCACTGTCGAGCAGATGGAACTGCGCGACATCAATGGCGATCACTATTCCCTGTCAGAACCGGAGCGCGTTGATCTGTCGACGATGGATGTCATTCATCTGCGCCAGGATCCGCCCTTCGACATGGCCTATATTACCTCCACGCATCTGCTGGAGCGCATTCACCCCAAGACATTGGTCGTCAATGATCCGGCCTGGGTACGCAACTCGCCTGAGAAGATCTTCGTCACCGAATTTGCAGACCTGATGCCGGCAACGCTGATCACCAAGGACGTAACCGAGATTGCCCGCTTCCGTCAGGAAATGGGCGATATTATCCTGAAGCCGCTCTACGGCAATGGTGGCGCTGGCGTATTCCATTCGACCCGTGACGACCGCAACTTTTCGTCGCTTCTGGAAATGTTCGGCCAGATGTTCCGCGAGCCCTATATCGCCCAGCAGTACCTACCTGACGTCCGCAAGGGCGACAAGCGTATCCTGCTGGTGGATGGCGAGCCGGTTGGTGCCATCAATCGTGTGCCGGCTGAAAATGATGCCCGCTCCAACATGCATGCGGGTGGTCGCCCCGAGCCGACAGAACTGACCGCGCGTGAAAAGGAAATCTGCGAGCGGATTGGTCCTGCACTGCGTGAGCGCGGTTTCCTGTTCGTTGGGATCGATGTGATCGGTGACTACATGACCGAGATCAACGTGACGTCGCCGACCGGCATTCGCGAAGTGAAAAAGTTCGGTGGTGCCGACGTGGCAAGCCTGTTGTGGGACGCCATTGAGCGCAAGCGCGAAGCGCAGGGCTGATTGGTCCTGCCTGCCCGGATGTGAAGGAATAGCCATTCCTTTGCGTCCATTACAACTCCAACACATCATATACGTGAAATTGTTCACGTAACGTTCTTGTTTTGCACCGTCTCTTGTGTCAGGCTGTTTGAGGCGGCCGGACAACGGGCAGATCATGTCTGGTGATGGCCGCTATAATCAGGTCTTCCGCCGGTCTCTTGCCATGAGGCGCCGGACCAGCGGATGCGGTTTACAGGAGCAGGCCATGGTGGCTCGGGTCAATACGGTTGCATTTCAGGGCATCGAAGGTGTGCCCGTTGAAGTTCAGGTCATGGTTGCGCCGGGCCGCGTCGGCATACAGATCGTCGGACTGCCGGATAAAGCCGTTGCTGAAAGCCGTGAACGCGTCCAGGCCGCCTTGCATGCGTCCGGACTTGCTCTCCCCCCAAAGAAGGTCACCGTCAATCTTGCCCCGGCAGATTTGCCAAAAGAGGGCAGTCATTTTGACTTGCCCATTGCGCTTGCCCTCATGGCGGCGCTCGGGGCAATACCTGCGGAAGCGCTGGCCGGTTACGTTGTTTTGGGAGAACTAAACCTTGATGGAACGATTGGTGCCGTGGCTGGCGCACTGCCGGCTGCCATCGGTGCCAATTCGATGGGTAGAGGCCTCATCTGCCCGGCGGACAGCGGCCCGGAAGCCGCATGGGCCGGCGCGGATATTGATATTCTGGCACCGCGCAGCCTGATTGCGCTGGCCAATCATTTTCGCGGTACGCAGCTTTTGTCGCGCCCGCAACCCGCCATCCGTGCGACACCCGCCAACATGCCTGACCTTGCCGACATAAAGGGGCAGGAGAGCGCCAAACGGGCGCTCGAAGTTGTTGCCGCCGGCGGTCATAACATGCTGATGGTTGGACCTCCGGGATCTGGTAAGTCGATGCTGGCTTCCCGACTGCCGTCTATCTTGCCGCCCCTGTCGGCAGCAGAATTGCTGGAGGTCTCGATGGTGCATTCCATTGCAGGCCAGCTTTCTGGCGGAAAACTGTCCGATAGCAGGCCGTTTCGGACGCCGCATCACTCTGCCACCATGGCAGCCCTTGTCGGCGGCGGTTTGCGTGCCAAGCCGGGTGAGGCATCGCTGGCCCATAATGGCGTATTGTTTTTGGATGAGTTCCCGGAGTTTTCACCGCAGGTGCTGGATGCTTTGCGCCAGCCGTTGGAAACCGGCGAATGTATCATAGCGCGTGCCAATCATCGCGTGAGCTATCCGGCGCAAATTCAGCTGGTTGCAGCGATGAACCCCTGCAAATGCGGTATGGCAGGCGAACCTGGCTTCACCTGCGCCAGAGGACCACGCTGCGTTTCCGATTATCAGGCCCGGATTTCCGGTCCACTGATGGACCGTATCGATATCCGCGTCGATGTTCCCGCTGTTTCGGCGGCAGACCTCATCCGCCCAATGGCGGCTGAAAGCAGCGTGGATGTTGCAAGGCGTGTAGCGCGTGCCCGTGAACGTCAGCAGGAACGGTATGCCAGTGCCGGTTTTGCCGAGATCAGGACCAATGCCCGTTGCTCCACCGCCCTTATTGAACGTTTTGCAGAACCGGACGCCGGTGGCTTGCAGCTTCTGCGTGATGCCGCAGAACGCCTGAAATTCTCAGCGCGCGGTTATCACCGTATTCTCAAGGTGGCGCGGACACTTGCCGACCTTGAGGGGCACGACATCGTCAGCCGCATCCATCTGGCTGAAGCCATTTCCTATCGTATTGCTGGAGAAAGGCTCACCGCTGCGGCGTGAGGCTTAAAAACTTGGGTGTAGAATTGGCCCGCCGTGCGCGACAGCATGGCGGGCCTTTTTTTGTGTTAGAGACCGAGACCTTCAAACAATGCTGTCGAAAGATAACGTTCCGCAAAGGACGGAATGATCACGACGATGTTCTTGCCAGCGTTTTCTTCGCGGCTGCCCACCTTGATGGCGGCTGCAAGCGCAGCGCCGGAGGAAATGCCAACCGGAACACCTTCAAGGCGCGCAACGAGGCGTGCCGTTTCAAACGCCTCGTCATTGGTGACGGTGACGATTTCATCATAGATGGTTGTGTCGAGAACGGCGGGAGCAAAACCTGCGCCGATGCCCTGGATCTTGTGTGGGCCGGGGTTGCCTCCGGACAGAACGGGGCTGTCAGCAGGCTCAACCGCAACCACCTTAAAGCCTGGTTTACGTGCCTTCAATACTTGGCCAACACCGGTAATGGTGCCGCCGGTGCCAATACCGGACACGAGAATGTCGGCAGAACCGTTGGTATCGTTCCAGATTTCTTCGGCAGTTGTCTTGCGATGAATCTCAGGGTTGGCTGGGTTTTCAAACTGTTGCGGAATAACGGCGTCAGGCAGTGTTTCTGCCAGTTCCTGCGCCTTTGCAATGGCGCCCTTCATACCCTTCGGGCCTTCGGTCAACACAAGCTCGGCACCCAACAGCACCAGCATCTTGCGACGCTCGACCGACATGGTTTCCGGCATGGTCAGAATAAGCTTGTAACCCTTGGAAGCGGCCGCGAAGGCGAGCGCGATGCCGGTATTGCCGGATGTCGGCTCAACAAGCGTTGTCTTGCCGGGGGTGATCTTGCCCTGTGCTTCAAGGCTTTCGATCAGCGCTACGCCAATACGGTCCTTGACCGAGGAGATCGGGTTAAAGAATTCGAGCTTTGCCAGAAGGTTGGCCTTGACGCCTTTTTCCTTGGCCAGCTTGTCGAGGCGTACGATCGGCGTATCACCAATCGTCTCGGTGATCGACGAATAGATACGTCCGCGTCCGGGCTTTCGGGCTTCTGACATGATAGTCTCCTTTAACATGCAACCGGCAGAAATTACCGCGCAGAATAGGAGCAATCACGGTTTCAGGCTAGCGAACGTTTGTTCTTATGCGAGCCGTTACTTGGAAAATTCTCGTGAAATCTCCACTTTAGTCGAACAAATATTTCAACTGGCGCGGGTGGCAATCATTGCCGCTGTTCCCGCCAGAATACCGGCGGCTGTGCGGTTGAGAATTTGCAATGCGAGGGGTTTCTTCAGCAGAGTGCGCGCCTTGGTGGCAAGCAGGATGTAGGGCAGAAGCACTGCCAACAAAACCACGAATGTAACGGCAATCAGCGTCAGATATTCCGTGATACCGATAACACGAATATCAATTAACGTTGGAACAAGTGCCACGTAAAACAGCATAGTTTTGGGGTTGCCGAGCGTGATCAGAAGACCTGACATGAATGACATGCCGATGCTGGTGGATTTACGCGCTTTCAGGTCGGTCGACAAAAGCCCCGCCGTCCAAAGCTTCCATGCAATATAGATGAGGTAGGCAGCGCCCGCGAATTTCAGCACCAGAAACGCTTCGTGGAAGGTCTGCGCGACAAAGGCCAGTCCAAGAATAACGGCTGTCAGATAGACCATATCTCCCAGAACAAGCCCAAGCCCCATGAAGAAGGTTTCGCGAAAACCGGAGCCCAAAGCACGCGCCACAATGGCAGTCATGCCGGGGCCGGGAATGGCAGCGGCAATGAACAGGGCTGTGGCGTAGGCAAGCAGGGTGCCGATTGTCATGGAAGGCTCCGAAAACACATTCTGCTGTGCGGTGTATCCAACTGGCATGAACTTTTCAATCATGACAATTCGGGCGATGCAGACGCGCGCAAACCGATGCGTTTTAAGACCCCTCAGGCAGTCCCAGTTGAACCGAAGCCGCCCGTTCCACGGCTGGTCTCGGAGGTCTCACTGACCTCGGTCACAACAACCTGCGTCACAGGTGCAATCACCATCTGTGCGATGCGCATGCCGCGTTCGATGACGAAGTCTTCCTGCCCGAGATTGGCGAGAATGACTTTGACTTCACCGCGATAATCGCTGTCCACAGTGCCTGGTGAATTGAGGCAGGTGATACCGTTCTTGATCGCAAGACCGGAACGAGGGCGAATTTGCGCTTCAAAGCCAACGGGCACTTCGAAGATGAAACCTGTCGGCACAAGCATGCGCTGACCGGACTTCAGGATAACCGGAGAATCGGCATCCACGGCAGCGCGCAGGTCCATGCCAGCAGCGCCGCTGGTTTCGTAAGATGGCAGTTCCACCCCCTTGCCATTGGCAAGACGGATTAGTTTAAGCTGCGGAGATGAGGACATATCATAAGGCATGGTGCCATTTGCTTTGTCACGGTGGCGCAGGTCAATTGCATATCGCGGCTTGAAACTGTAAAGACGGCGCCAATCAACAGGAATTTCTCAATGGCTGAAACACTCGCCGAGGCGGTATCCCGCCGTCGCACATTCGCGATTATTGCGCACCCGGATGCCGGTAAGACGACGCTGACCGAAAAACTGCTGCTGTTCGGCGGAGCTATCCAGCTGGCCGGTGAAGTGAAGGCGAAGAAGGACCGTATCCAGACCCGTTCGGACTGGATGAAGATAGAGCGCGAGCGCGGCATCTCGGTCGTCACCTCTGTTATGACCTTTGAATATAATGACCGGGTGTTCAACATTCTCGATACACCGGGCCACGAAGACTTTGCGGACGATACCTATCGCACGCTGACGGCAGTGGATGCCGCGATCATGGTTATCGATGCCGCCAAGGGTATCGAGCCGCGGACGCTGAAGCTGTTTGAAGTCTGCCGTATGCGCGACATCCCGATTATCACCTTCATCAACAAGATGGACCGTGAAAGCCGCGACCCATTTGAAATTCTGGATGAGGTGGAAGAAAAACTGGCGCTGGACACCGCGCCTGTAACCTGGCCAGTTGGCCGCGCCAAGACATTCTCCGGTGCATATAATCTGGCCAACAACACGTTCCGTGGTGTCGATACGCAGGTTGAATCTTTGCCGGTTGATGGCCCAAGAGCAGTTGCTGACCGTCTGCCAGAAAATGAGCGTGAAGCCTTTATCGAAGAAACGGAACTGGCGAGAGAAGCTTGCCGCCCATTTGATCGTCAGGCTTTTCTCGAAGGCCACATGACCCCCGTGTTCTTTGGTTCGGCACTGCGCAACTTTGGTGTTCGTGATCTCATCAACGCGCTGGGCGATTTTGCGCCACCACCGCGTGACCAGGTGGCAGACACTCGCACCGTTCATGCGGCGGAAGACAAGATGACGGCTTTCGTGTTCAAGATTCAGGCCAATATGGACCCGAACCACCGCGACCGTATCGCGTTTGCCCGCATCTGCTCCGGCAAGCTGGAGCGCGGCATGAAGGCGCGTCTGGCACGTACCGGCAAGCAGATGGGTCTAACGGCGCCGCAGTTCTTCTTTGCCTCGCAGCGCCAATTGGCTGATACGGCCTTTGCCGGTGACGTGGTGGGCATTCCCAACCACGGCACACTTCGTATCGGCGATACGCTGACCGAGGGTGAAAACCTTGTGTTCCAAGGCGTTCCGAACTTCTCGCCAGAAATTCTGCGTCGCGTGCGACTGGAAGATGCGATGAAGGCCAAGAAGCTGAAAGAAGCACTACAACAGATGGCGGAAGAGGGCGTTGTGCAGCTGTTCTCGCCAGAGGACGGCTCCCCTGCGATCGTCGGTGTGGTCGGTGCGCTGCAGTTGGACGTTTTGAAAGAGCGTCTGATGGGCGAATATGGCCTGCCGGTGTCGTTTGAAATGTCGCGCTTTTCGGTTTGCCGCTGGATTTCCTCGGACCAGCCTGCGGAAATGGACAAGTTCCTCAACGTCAAGCGTGGCGACATCGCCCGCGATCTGGACGGCGATCCGGTATTCCTAGCACAGGATGCATTTTCGCTGCGCTACGAATCTGAGCGTTATCCGGCTATCAAGATGGTTGCCATCAAGGAATATCACGCTGCCAAGGCGGCGTGATAGCCGATCAAAAGCATCCCCGGGATCAATGCCGAGAGCGCCGTGTGTCAAAGATGAACGGCGCTTTCATGCTTTTGAGGGATGTTTTGCACCTTGCGAAAATCGATTCCGATTTTTGTGGCGATGCGCTAGGGTCGGTTGAAACATCAATCGGTTACTTCGCGCATGACACTTTCAGGCAAACACATTCTTCTGGTCATTTCTGGCGGGATCGCGGCTTATAAGAGCCTTGATCTTATTCGCCGCCTGAAAGAGCGTGGCGCAAAGGTAACGCCCGTGATGACCGCAGGTGCGCAGGAATTTGTCACGCCGCTCGCGGTTGGTGCACTGTCAGCCACCCACGTCTTTACCGAGCTTTTTTCACGGCAGGATGAGCAGGATGTCGGCCATATCCGGCTGGCGCGCGATTGCGATCTTGTTCTGGTTGCCCCAGCTACTGCAAATCTGATGGCCAAGATGACACATGGTCTGGCCGATGATTTGGCTTCAACCGTGCTGTTGGCCACCGACAAGCCAATTTTGATCGCTCCGGCCATGAACCCGAAAATGTGGTCGGCCAGTGCAACACAGCGCAACATCGTGACATTGAAAAACGACGGTATTCATTTCATTGGCCCGATGGCTGGTGAAATGGCCGAGAAAGGCGAGGGCGGCACGGGCCGTATGGCCGAGCCGCTGCAGATCGTTGAGGCCGTCGCGGGACTTTTTGATACTGCGCCCAAACCACTGGCCGGTAAAACGGCGATTGTGACCTCAGGTCCGACCCATGAACCGATTGATCCCGTACGTTATATCGCCAACCGGTCCTCTGGCCGGCAGGGCCACGCCATAGCTGCCGCCCTTGCACGCCTGGGTGCCAAAGTGACCCTGGTCTCTGGCCCTGTCACCATTGCCGATCCCGCTGGTGTCAGCACCGTGCATGTCGAGCGGGCCGAGGAAATGCGTGATGCGGTGATTGAGCGTCTGCCAGCCGACATTGCCGTCTTTGTGGCAGCGGTTGCGGACTGGCGGGTGGCCACTGCGTCCGATCAGAAGATCAAGAAACAGCCGGGTGATGCACCACCGGCACTCATGCTGACAGAGAACCCCGATATCCTGAAAACCGTCGGTCATCATGAAAAACGTCCGACTTTGGTCATCGGTTTTGCTGCGGAAACACAGGACGTCGAAAATAATGGCCGCGCCAAGCTGGAACGCAAGGGCGCCGACATGATCATCGCCAATGACGTATCCCCAGAAACCGGTGTGATGGGCGGACTGCGCAATCAGGTAAAGCTGATTTCGAAAGATGGCGTCGAGGCTTGGCCGGATATGGGCAAGGATGAAGTTGCCGACCGTCTCGCAGCGATGATTGCGGAGAAACTGGCATGAGCATTTTTGACCGCAATGGTTTTGATGACCTGTTGTCGAAGTGGCCGGGTGTAACCTTTGTCGACCAGTGGGATTCGCACGTTGCCAAAGTCGGGGGTAAGGTTTTTGCCGTTCTCGGCAACAGCGATAACTGGCGTCTTGTCGTGAAGTGCTCCGAGGAAAGTTTTGAAATCCTCACCTCGCTCGAAGGCATAGGTCAGGCGCCCTATTTCGCCAAACGCAAATGGATATCGATCGCAGAACATTCCCCGCTGAAGCGCGAGGAACTCGAGCATTATGTGCGCCGCTCCTATGACATGGTAGCATCTGGGCTAACCAAGAAGCTGCGCACGGAGCTGGGGATCGCTATCAGCTGATCCGTATTGCGATGTAAACCAGCACCAAAGCAATGATCCAAAGCGCGATACGGCCCCATCGGGTGTGACGCGCTTCTGCCTTGCCGATGGCTTTTGCGGTCTGCGGATCGAAACGCACGCCGTTTTCGCTCATATAGACCAGTTCGCCATGCAGTTTTTCGGTCTTGGCGGCAATTTCCGGAATGGCCTCGGCCAGCTTTACAGCCGCCTTCATGCCGTCCTTCAAGTCAGTGACGATGCGCTTGGGACCGAGATTGTCGCGTATCCAGCTGCCAACCACCGGATCGGCAGCCTTCCACATGTTGAAGCGTGGGTTGAGAATGCGCGAAACGCCTTCCACTACCACCATCGTTTTTTGCAGCATCACCAGCTCAGGCCGGGTTTCCATGTCGAAAAGCTCGGTAACCTCAAACAGCAGCGTCAGCAACTTGCCCATTGAAATGGTTTCGGCTGGTTGACCGTGGATCGGCTCGCCAATGGCGCGGATGGCCTGCGCAAAGCTCGCAATATCATGATGGCCGGGCACATAACCCGCCTCAAAATGCACCTCGGCGACGCGCATGTAATCGCGGGTAATGAAGCCATAGAGAATTTCGGCGAGGAATCGGCGTTCCTTTTTCCCCAAACGGCCGGCAATGCCCATGTCGACGGCAACGATCATGCCCTTGGCATCGACAAACAGATTGCCGGGATGCATATCGGCGTGGAAAAAGCCATCACGCAGGGTGTGGCGCAGGAATGACTGGATCAGCGTATCGGCCAGCTTGTCGAGATCGTGGCCCGCCACTTTCAGCGCCTCCACGTCAGACATCTTGATGCCGTCGATCCACTCCATGGTCACGACATCACGGCCGGTCCGTTCCCAGTCCACGTCAGGCACGCGGAAACCGGGGTCGTTTTTGGTGTTTTCGGCAATCTCTGAAAGGGCTGCAGCCTCAAGGCGCAGGTCCATCTCGATCTTGGTCGTCTGCTCCAGCGCGCGGGTAACTTCAACCGGACGCAGGCGCCGGGCAGAACGAACGAAACGCTGCTGCAGGTCGGCAATCAGATACATTGCTTCCAGATCGTTCTGGAAGCGCTGTCGCACACCGGGGCGGATGACCTTGACGGCAACCTTGCGCGGTCCCTGTGGCGTATCCACGATGGCCGGATGCACCTGCGCAATTGAAGCGGCGGCAATCGGATCGCCAAACTCGCGGTAAAGCTCGGTCACCGGACGGCCGAGCGATCCCTCGATATTGGCCTTTGCCGCGCTGATCGGGAAAAATGCCATACGGTCCTGAAGACCAGCCAGGTCATCGGCAAATTCGGCACCCACCACATCAGGGCGGGTCGCCAGAAACTGGCCCATCTTGACATAGGACGGCCCGAGCCGTTCCACCGCACGCGCCAGCCTGTCGCTACGCTCGCGACTTTTGGCACGGTTGCGCGCAAAGGGTTTCAGCAGCGCTTTGGCAAATTTTGCCGATGCGGGCAGATCATCGGACGGCAGTGCCAGAAACACGCCCTCACGCACGAGAACCCAGCCGACCCGTGCCAGCCGGAAATATGCACCCGGTAAGCTCATGCAAATGCTCTGTTCTGACGGTAGAAAGTCATTGGATTACAGTTTCCAGCCGGAATGCAGTGCAGCGATGCCGCCGGTATAATTTGTGTAGCTGACGCGCGAGAAACCGGCGGTGCGGATCATCGTCGCGAAATCTTCCTGCTTGGGAAATTTGCGGATGGATTCGACCAGATACTGATAGGGCTCGGCATCACCGGTAATCATCTTGCCGAACTGCGGAATGGCATTGAACGACCACAGATCATAGACCCGGTCGAGCAGCGGCATTTCCACTTCGGAAAATTCCAACACCAGCAGACGGCCGCCACGTTTCAGAACGCGGTGGGCTTCTTTCAGGGCGAAATCGATACGCGGTACGTTACGAATGCCAAATGCAATCGTGTATGCATCAAAGCTGTTGCTTTCCAGTGGCAGCTCTTCGGCATTGGCCTCAACAAACGTCAAATTTTCGGAAAGACCTTTCTTGGCAGCCCGTTCCTGACCGACACCCAGCATGGAGCCATTAATGTCGAGAACCGTGGCATGCGCCAGCCGGTTCGACGCCTCGACGATACGAAACGCAACGTCGCCCGTGCCGCCCGCAACATCCAGCACCTTGTAGGTCGGATCCTTGCGCGGATTGAGCGAGGATACCATCGCATCTTTCCATAGGCGGTGCAGACCGGCAGACATCACATCATTCATGATGTCATATTTCTTGGCGACCTTATGGAAGACCTCGTTGACCATGCCCTGCTTCTGGCCTTCTTCGACCTTGTGAAAGCCGTAAGACGTTTCCATGCCGCCATCTGCGGTGGTGCGGGCCTCGGTCATTGTCTGTCTCCATTCTTTATTGCGCGGCGGACCATAGCGGAAACGCTTTCGCGACGCTATCTGTGACGGTATCAAATGGCCGCGATATGTGCAGGTGGTCTATAGAGCATAAAGTCGCATCGATAAACAACTGGATGAATGCCATGCCCGAATTGCCAGAGGTAGAAACAGTCAGGCGCGGTCTGGCGCCCACCATGGAAGGCGCGCTGGTTGATGCGGTGGAATTGCGTCGGGCTGATCTTCGGTTTCCGTTCTCGGAAGGTTTTGGTCCTGATCTTGCCGGTCGCAAGATTCTGTCGCTTGGCCGCCGCGCCAAATATCTGCTGATTGATCTGGAGGAAGACCGCACGGTCGTTGCCCATCTTGGTATGTCCGGATCGTTCCGTATCGAGGCGGGGGGCGTTAGCAGTGGCAAGGGTGAACCTGAGACGCCGGGTGAGTTCCATCACCCACGTTCAAAGGATGAAAAGCACGATCATGTGATCTTTCATTTACAAACGGAAAGTGGGCCGCAGCGCGTGATCTATAATGACCCGCGCCGGTTTGGTTTCATGCATCTGATCAATCGGCGCCATATCGATCGCTATCCGGCATTTGAAAGCCTTGGCCCGGAACCCACAGGTAACAGCTTGAGTGCCGATTATCTTGCCAGCCGTTTTGCGGGCCGTAAGCAGCCCTTGAAGACAGTGTTGCTTGACCAGAAGATCATCGCAGGTCTCGGCAATATCTACGTCTGTGAGGCCCTGTGGCGGTCGGGCCTGTCGCCGCAGCGGGCAGCCGGTACGCTGGTGACCAAAGCGGGTGAGGCGAGTGACCGACTGGTTCTGCTGACCCAGAAAATTCGTGACGTGATTGCCGATGCCATCGCCGCAGGAGGATCGTCACTGAAAGACCATATCCAGACGGATGGTACGCTCGGTTATTTCCAGCACTCCTTTTCCGTCTACGACCGGGAAGGGTACGCTTGCCGCACACCCGGTTGCGCGGGTACGGTGACACGCATCACGCAGGCAGGTCGCTCTACTTTCTATTGCGCGGTTTGCCAGACCTGACACGAGCCCTAGGGAGAACGGCCATGGATTATGAAACGTTGCTGGTGGAAAAGCGCGATGAGGTTGGTGTCATCACCCTCAATCGTCCCAAGGCTCTGAACGCGCTGAACTCGACGGTCATGAAAGAGATGCGCCACATTATGCAGTCGTTCACGACAGACGATTCCATCGGCGCCATTGTCATCACCGGATCGGAAAAGGCATTTGCGGCTGGTGCCGACATCAAGGAAATGCAGACGCTCGATTTTGTCGACGCCTATCTGGGCGACTTTATCGGTGGCTGGGACGATGTTGCGGCTACCCGTAAGCCGGTCATTGCCGCCGTATCCGGTTTCGCACTGGGTGGTGGTTGCGAGCTTGCAATGATCTGCGATTTCATCATCGCATCGGATACGGCAAAGTTTGGCCAGCCCGAAATTACACTGGGCATTATACCCGGCATGGGTGGCTCGCAGCGGTTAACCCGCGCCGTAGGCAAGGCCAAGGCTATGGATCTCATTTTGACGGGCCGTATGATGGACGCTGTCGAGGCTGAGCGTGCTGGCCTTGTGTCCCGCATTGTCGCGCCAGAGAAGCTGCTGGACGAGGCTGTGGAAGCCGCCACACGTATAGCCTCCCTGTCGCGTGCCTCCGTTCTTATGGCCAAGGAAAGCGTCAACCGCGCCTTTGAACTGCCGCTTGCAGAAGGTCTGCGGTTTGAGCGGCGTATGTTCCACTCGCTCTTTGCAACACAGGACCAGAAGGAAGGTATGGCTGCATTCGTGGAGAAGCGGAAACCGGCGTTTCGCAATCGCTGATATTTCGCGCAATGGAGTCGGAATCTCTGGTTTCGTTGAAAATGCGCGTTGACGGGCGCGCGCATTCGAGCTATATGCCCGCCCACGGTAAAGGATAGCCCGTCAGGCTTGTCCAAATAACTCCCGCAATTCTGGAACGTGAGGTCTTTGAAAGACTCTGTCCTGTGGTTGTGGAAATTAAATCGAATTCGAAGAGAGGCATACATGGCCAATACAACTTCGGCGAAAAAGGCGACCCGCAAGATCGCTCGCCGCACTGCAGTCAACAAGGCTCGTCGTTCGCGCGTTCGTGGCTTCATCCGTAAGGTTGAAGAAGCGATTGCAACTGGCGATCTCGCTGTTGCAACCGAAGCTCTGAAGGCCGCTCAGCCGGAAATCCAGCGCGCAGTCACCAAGGGTGTTCTTCACGGCAACACCGCATCCCGCAAGGTGTCCCGTTTGGCACAGCGCGTTAAGGCTCTCGCAGCCTAATATAATCCTTTTGGAATATAATTTTAAAAGCCTGGTCTTCGGACCGGGCTTTTTGTGCTTGTAACCGTTTATTAACGTCTCGGCATTTAACATGACAATCCCAAGTCAAGCTGATGACACAAAAAATCATTTAAAATCAAATGCTTGCGAGAGGTCTTTATCAAGTAGCCTATCTTTCTCTGCGAAAGGTGGCAGAGGTTTCGAGTCAAGTTTTTTTTTAATTTTTTTATTTGGATAGCCTCGCGAAAGCCTAGAAATTTGAATCTCATTGATTCATAAGCGATTCTCCAAAATAGGCCCGGCGTGATGCAAAATGGTTAGTCAGAGTCAATGGCTGATCTTCGGCTTTGCAGAAAAATGACCATTGATCTCAACCTACGATCCTGCCTAAATGCACCTCGTCAGGGGGCACGGATTACAATCCATCAACTGTTTCGAGTATTGAATTCGAAGGTTCGATAGTTCCTTGCGGCGGGATGTTTTTCATCCCGTTTTTTCAGATATCGACACGATGCAGGCTGCAACTGTGATGGTTGTAGAGCGGAATTTCTTTGTCTTGAAAAAAGTGATCTGAAGTTGAAACGAAAGGAGCACCGACAAGTGCATCGCAGGCCTCTCCATGATGAAGAGGGAAATGGGACAACCGGCTCGCGAGCAATAAACGAACTTTGAGCGATTCTTAACGAGGGGGTAGCTCAAGGCAATAACGAGAAGGTTTTCCCTGGCGGGGTATTTTCGTCAGGCTATGATTGGCAATTTGAAAGGCGGCAATATGCAAATGAATTTGGTGATGGGTGCGGCGGTAAACGGGGACCGCGCATCGCAGGCATGTGATGACGTTTGCTCTGAACCGGTAGGGGACAAATCGAAGATGACTCAAGATGCACTGTTTGAACGCTTCAGTGCACGCTTGAAGGCGCAGGTCGGTCCTGAAGTTTACGCAAGCTGGTTTGCGCGGCTTAAACTTCATTCGGTTTCCAAGAGTGTCGTTCGTTTCACAGTTCCAACGACGTTTTTGAAGTCCTGGATCAACAACCGTTATATTGATCTGATCACCAGCCTTGTGCAGAGTGAGGATCCTGAGGTTCTGAAGGTCGAGATTCTCGTCCGTTCGGCAACCCGTACAAATGTTCGCGTTCCGCAGACTGCTGAACGCGCCGAACCGGCAACCGAGACCATGGCACCGGTCGCTGCCCGCAGCAAAACTGCAGCAGCCCAGCCGATTGGTATGTCTGTACCAGCAGCCGCAAGCCAGGCTCAGCCTGCACGCCAGACATCGGGTGGACCGCTGTTCGGTTCGCCGCTCGACAGCCGTTTTACCTTTGATACCTTCGTTGAAGGTTCTTCCAACCGTGTTGCGCTGGCGGCGGCCAAGACGATTGCTGAAGCTGGTGCAGGTGCTGTGCGCTTCAACCCGCTGTTTATCCATGCAGGTGTTGGTTTGGGTAAAACCCACCTTCTTCAGGCCATTGCCAATGCTGCAATCGACAGCCCGCGCAATTCGCGCGTGGTCTACCTGACAGCTGAATATTTCATGTGGCGTTTCGCGACCGCGATCCGCGACAACGATGCCCTGACCCTCAAGGATACATTGCGTAACATCGACCTTCTGGTCATTGATGACATGCAGTTCCTGCAGGGCAAGATGATCCAACACGAGTTCTGCCATCTGCTGAATATGTTGCTTGATAGTGCAAAGCAGGTTGTTGTGGCCGCTGACCGTGCTCCATGGGAACTGGAATCGCTCGATCCGCGTGTTCGTTCGCGTCTTCAGGGCGGTATGGCCGTCGAAATCGAAGGCCCCGACTACGACATGCGTTATGAAATGCTGAACCGTCGTCTCGGCACTGCCAGACAGGATGATCCGGCTCTGGAAATTCCCGAGGAAATTCTCACCCATGTTGCGCGCAGCGTAACGGCAAGTGGTCGTGAACTGGAAGGTGCTTTCAACCAGCTCATTTTCCGTCGTTCATTCGAGCCATTATTGTCGGTTGAACGCGTCGACGAGCTTCTGTCGCATCTGGTAGGGGCCGGGGAAGCAAAGCGGGTTCGTATCGAAGACATCCAGCGTATTGTGGCCCGTCATTATAACGTGTCTCGACAGGAGCTTGTCTCGAACCGTCGCACACGCGTTATCGTCAAACCACGTCAGGTCGCCATGTACCTGTCAAAAATGCTGACCCCGCGTTCCTTTCCGGAAATCGGACGTCGTTTTGGTGGCCGCGATCACACCACTGTTCTGCATGCCGTGCGCAAGATCGAGGAACTGATTGGCGCAGATACCAAGCTCGGCCATGAGGTTGAACTTCTAAAGCGTTTGATCAACGAGAATAACGCCTGATTTTTCCAGTCCATATTTTCAAGAGAAGCGGTCTTCGGGCCGCTTTTCTTTTTTCTGATGAAGGGATGTGTTAAGGCCCTTCATTTTGTGAGTGCTGCTCACAGTTCGGTGTACAGGACAACACCGTCCGTTCAGTTTGACGGAACACGCGCACCGTGTTGCCTTCGTCAATCGACACCAGAATGCGTTCATCGACAATGGCGTTGCCGTCGGCATCCAGCAGCACAAGATTGGTTGTCCCATAGCTGCGGCCAGTCAGCACAATTGTATGCGCGTCTGAAACCGTCGCGTCCGCCACCTTGGCGTTTCCGACAATCACTTTGCTGACGGGACGATCCAGCCGCAGAACCCGCGCATGGTTCATTGACACCCGCAGCATGTCGTCGTCAGACGTGGCAATGCCAGCCATTGGCAACAGGATTGCCATGGCAGCAATTGTGATTTTTGCCAGCGAACGGAGTGCCATTGCCATCAAATGCCTTTTTTACGCCGGAACAATATTTCCTATTCGAGAGATAATGCTCAGGTTTGGTTAATGAAGCGTTAAGGCGAAAGTCGGTTTAACCATTTTAATATGGGTCACATTAAACACTGCTGTCGGCATTCTGGACGCCTGCGTTTCATTTTGGTGCGCGGGTGAATCTCGAAATGAAGCATATCCGAGGTTGATTGCCAGTCCGAATACTTATGAAATTGTGTAATTTTCAGAATAGAGGCGGTTTTTCAACGTATTGAGTAAGTTATTTACCATCCCAAAATTAGAAATGCGTTCACACTTTGTTAAGGCGATTTCTTAAGGGGATGGCAATCGCTTCTGTGTAGGTTTTGTCCAACCGAACAACGGAAACAGTTGTCGGTGTGCTGAACAACAAACAACAGACCAGGAGAGTTTCCATGACCAAGATTTTCGCACGTTTCGTCAAGGACGAATCCGGCGCAACCGCTATCGAATACGGCCTGATTGCAGCGCTGATTTCCGTCGCGCTCATCACCGGTGCCACTGCCCTGGGCAACAAGCTGAACACTCAGTTCAACAATTTGTCCACATACCTGACAGTTGGCGCGAAGGCTCCATAATTCAATATATATGTTGAACGCTGCCCCGTTTATTCGGGGCAGTACTGTTTTATTCACATTGTTCAGATGAACTTTTGAACTCGCGTATCCAAAGACATAAAGGAGAGATAATCATGGTTATTGCTGCGATTTTTCTGATCCTGCCTTTATGCCTCACGCTAGCGGCATTCACTGATCTTTTCACTATGACCATACCCAATAGGGTTTCGTTGATCCTGTTCGGTGCATTCCTTGTGGTAGCACCCTTTACGGGCATGGAATGGTCGGCAATTGGCATGAGCCTGCTGGCTGGATTTGCCGTATTTGCAATCTGTTTCTGCCTATTTGCCATGAATGTTATGGGCGGCGGTGACGCAAAACTCCTGACGGCTGCTGCAGTGTGGTTTGGATTTGATCAATCACTTTTTCTGTTTCTGACAGCTGTCGGTTATGCAGGTGGTGTTTTGACACTGCTGATCCTGCTGATGCGTTCGCAGGCGGTGACATTGCTTGCAACTGGGTTACCAATTCCCAATTCGCTTCTGACAGCGAATAAGGTGCCATATGGCATCGCTATTGGTGCCGCCGGCCTGATTACCTACGCCGAAGCGCCTATCGTCAAAGCGGCGATTGCCAGCCTTTCCTGAGATTATCAGTCAGTAAATAGACCGTTTACAACAATATTTTCCGGAAATCTCTTGTTAACCACGAATGTAAGTGGTGCGTTAACCATAATTACACGAATTGCGGGCCATCCTAAAAGGCGAATTCAAAGCCTCAGGATTGGTCATGAAACCCGCACGCATCATCATTCTGTCCGTCGCAGTCGTTGCTGCCGGTCTCGCCGGGATGATTGCAATGAACCTTGCCAGCACTCCACAGGTCGTGGAGAAGGCAGAAGCAATCATACAGAAAGAGCCAACGGTCAACGTGCTTGTATCGTCGGTCAACCTGCCGGTTGGCAGCCGATTGAATCCTGATTCAGTCCGTTGGGTGCCATGGCCGCAAGGCAGCGTCGTTGAAGGATATGTCACGCAGGACAATCGCCCAGAAGCTCTGACAGAGTTGACTGGTGCTATCGTGCGTTTGCCAATGTTTGAAGGCGAACCCGTACGTCCCGAAAAAGTTGTCGATTCCAGCAGCCGCATCATGTCTGCCCTGTTGCCAGCCGGCAAACGCGCTGTTGCAACGGAAATATCGGTCGCCACCGGCGCGGGTGGTTTTGTCCTGCCCAACGACCGGGTGGATGTCATCATGGTTCGCAAGGGCGATGAAGGCTCTTTCCAGACGGAAAATGTTCTCAACAACGTGCGGGTTCTGGCAATCGACCAGCAAATCCGTGAGGGCGAAGATGGTGTGTCATCCGTTGTCGGTGCAACCGCGACGCTGGAACTGACACCGGATCAGGCCCGCATCATTACTGTTGCGCAGCAGATGGCTGATCGGCTGACCCTGTCGCTGCGTTCCGTATCAGACGCCCAGGAAAGTGACACTGTTTCGGCGGATTACCTGCTGAGCGGCGGCACTGGCCAACCTGAAATTCAGGTCATTAAATCCGGCTCGATCGTCAAGAACGGCCAACAGCAAGGTGCATCACAATGAGCGGGAGAGGTAACGTGAGAAACATCAAACGGACACTCCGTTCCTCCGTCACGGCAAGCCTGGCATTCTGCCTGGCTTTTTCCGGTATTCCGGGTGACTTTACACCTCGCGGCTTCCAGCAAGCTGAAGCGCAAGCCGCGTCTGAAAGCATCATTCGTATTACCGAAAGTGGCAAGGGCACACGTAAGCGTCTCAAGCTTGGCTTGAACAAGGCGCTGGTTGTCGACCTGCCACAGGATGCGCATGATATTCTCGTTGCAGATCCAAGCATGGCAGACGCTGTCACACGCACATCCCGGCGCATCTACCTGTTTGGCAAATCTGTCGGCCAGACAAACATCTTCATTTTCGGTGCCCATGGTGAGGAAATCGTCAGCCTCGATCTCGAGGTCGAGCGTGACATCAATGGTCTTGAAGCCAATCTGCGCCGCTTCATCACCGATTCCGATATCAAGGTTGAGATCGTTTCGGACAACATTGTTCTGACGGGCACAGTGCGGACACCACAGGATTCAGCACGTGCGGTCCAACTCGCTGAAGCCTTCCTCAAAGGCGGTGAAGCTACCACCCGCAATGTAACATTGACAGGCGGCGATAATGGTGGCGACGCGGCAATTTTCGCCGAACAGCGCCAGACATCACAGATCGTTAATATGCTGACGATTGAAGGTGAGGATCAGGTCACGCTGAAGGTTACGGTGGCCGAGGTCAGCAGGCAGGTGCTGAAGCAACTTGGTTTCAGTGGTTCCATTGGCAGCACGAGCAGTGGCAATGGCTTCTCATTTGCAAACCCGGCCAATCTGGGCGCTGCCGTCAATCCGTCCTCGGGCGCGATTACCGGCTCGATCGGGTCGGGGTCGATGCGCTTTTCGTCATATATCAACGCCATGGAACAGGCTGGTGTCATGCGGACATTGGCAGAACCGAGCCTGACCGCTATTTCCGGTGAGCAGGCCAAGTTCTATGTTGGTGGTGAATTCCGCATGCAAGGCACGCAGGAAATTTCCACTGAGGAAAATCCAGTGACCGGCGGGGAACGCTCGGTTCTGACACGCCAGACGAATACTGTTGATTACGGTATCGAGCTCAACTTCCGCCCTGTTGTGCTCTCTCCTGGCCGCATCAGCTTGAAAATTGAAACCAACGTGTCCGAACCGACCTATGAAGGTAGCGTCGTCACCGGCAGCACTATGCGCAGCACGCCAGGCGCGACCTATATGTCCATTCGCAAACGTGAGGCGTCAACCACTGTAGAGCTGCCGTCAGGTGGTTCGATTGTGATTGCCGGTCTGGTGCAGGATAACATTCGCCAGGCCATGTCCGGTCTGCCTGGTATCTCCAAGGTGCCGATTTTCGGCACGCTTTTCCGCAGCAAGGACTTCATCCGCAACGAAACGGAACTGGTCATCATTGCCACGCCGTATCTCGTTCGCCCGGTGGCGCGTAATCAGATTGCTCGCCCGGATGACAACTTTAACCCGGAAAACGATGCCGCCATGTATTTCATGAACCGCGTCAACAAGGTGTACGGCCGCAAGGAGAAGGCTCCAGCCGCACCGTACCAGGGCACTGTTGGGTTTATCTACAAATGACGATGGAGCTTCAGATGAAACCGTATGCCGCTGCTCCCGGCACGAGGGGGGCCACCATGCTGGCAACACAGACAACAGTTTACGCTTCGCCGCTTCGCAGGGTATCCTTTGCGCTTGCCGTGACTGCGATGGCCGGCTTGCTGCAGGCCTGCGGCACGCGGGATGGCATGAATACTGGCGCTATCCCGGATGATTACCGTACGCGCCACCCAATCACGCTGAATGAAGCAGAACACACGATCGATATTCCGGTCTCTTCAGGGGACAGCCGTTT
The DNA here is from genome assembly GCF_024810055.1 of Rhizobium sp. BIGb0125. Classification (NCBI taxonomy): domain Bacteria; kingdom Pseudomonadati; phylum Pseudomonadota; class Alphaproteobacteria; order Hyphomicrobiales; family Rhizobiaceae; genus Rhizobium; species Rhizobium sp. BIGb0125. The sequence continues at coordinate 352,530 of NZ_JANUDV010000005.1, read as the reverse complement.
GACCACGCCGGCGGCCGATAATATCAGGGGGTTCGTTTCCAGCTACAAGGGAACGTCGACCGGTATCGTGCAGATACAATTGCCATCTGGCTCGCCCAATTCAGCAGCCGCGTCACGCATGGGCAAGCAGATCCGCACGATCTTGACGGGCTCGGGTGTCCCTGCCGGCAAGATCGTTGAAACAGTTTACGCTGCTGGCCCACAGGGTGATGCTGCGCCAATCCGTCTCAGCTATGTCGCGGTGACGGCCATGACAGGGCAGTGCGGCGAGTGGCCGGAAGATCTAACCAGTAACACGTCCAAAAATCGCAACTGGCATAATTTCGGTTGCGCGACGCAAAATAACCTCGCGGCCCAGATCGCCAATCCGATGGACCTTGTAGCCCCCCGTGGCATGACGCCAATTGATGCTGAACGCCGGTCTGTTGTCATTGATGGGTACCGCAACGGAGATAATACCGCCTCCGCTGACTAATGCAGGCCGGTACTCCATTTCCTGACAGGTGAAACATGAGCGCGATAGAATACGAGATTAAAGGCAGTGGTGACGACGAAGTGAACTTCGAGGACCTGCACAAGCCTTCCGACATGGATAATCTGCGGCCCTTGCCGCGGATTTCCATTCATAGCTTTTGCGAAAGCGAAGTTATGCTGCGCGTCATGGAGCGTCTGGGCAGTGACCGGCGTATGGGTAAAGTCAGCCTGCGTATTACCAATGGTGATATTGCAGCCGCTGCAGGCATGTTTTCATCGTCACCGACACCCAACCTGATCATTCTCGAAACGAAATGTGATCCATCAAAGCTGATGGATGAGTTGTCCCCGCTGGCCGAAGTCTGTGATCCCTCCACGCGTGTCGTCATTGTTGGTCATTACAATGACATCTCACTCTACCGGGACCTTATCCGCAACGGCATATCCGAATATCTCGTTGCTCCGGTCAAGATGTCGGATCTCCTCTCGTCTATTTCGGCCATCTTTGTCGATCCAGAGGCTGAACCTTTGGGACGCAATATCGCCTTCATCGGAGCGAAGGGTGGGGTTGGATCGTCGACTATTGCGCATAACTGCGCCTTTGGCATCTCAAACCTTTTTTCGACAGAAACCATTCTTGCTGATTTTGACCTTCCATTCGGGACTGCCAATATCGACTTCGATCAGGATCCGGCGCAGGGCATTGCCGAAGCCGTGTTTTCGCCGGAACGTTTGGATGAGATGTTTCTCGATCGCCTTTTGACGAAATGTTCCGAACATCTTTCGCTGCTGGCAGCGCCGTCCATGCTTGATCGTGCCTATGATTTTGATCGCGCCGCATTCCAGCCGGTGATGGAACTGTTGCAGCGAACCGCGCCTGTCGCGGTACTGGATATTCCACATGGCTGGTGTGAGTGGACACGCAGCGTTCTAGCAGAGGCAGACGAGGTGGTGATCACCGCCGTTCCTGACCTCGCCAACCTGCGCAACACCAAGAATATGCTGGATTCCCTGAAAAAAATGCGCCCGAACGACAAGCCGCCACATCTGGTCCTCAACCAAGTCGGCATGGCGAAACGCCCGGAGATTGCGCCCGCCGATTTCTTCGAGCCGCTGGAAATCTCTCCGATTGCCATCATTCCATTTGATGTCCAGTTGTTTGGCAATGCGGCCAATAGCGGTCGTATGATCAGCGAGATTGATGCGAAATCACCTATTGCGGAGACATTTTCGCAGATTGCCCACCTCGTGACCGGGCGTGCGAGCGCCAAGAAGGCAAAGAAACCGGGGCTAGGTAAGATTATGGAATTGCTAAAGCGGAAATAAACCGCTGCTCGATGAAACTGGAAAACTGGCATGTTTGGAAAACGCGGAAACGAAGACGCTGGAAGGGGTAGTGGCATCGGGCAGGTGAGTGCGCCTGCGCCAATTCTTGCGCCTGTCATGCCGAAACCCGAAAAAATCGAAACGCTCGAGCCGGTAATCTCCCGTCAGCAGGTTCCGACGCCACCACTCCAGGCGAACTCTCAACCGCCTCAGCGCAAAAAAATGGCGCGCACCGAAGAGTACTATAAGACCAAAGGGCAGGTGTTCTCCGCCCTTATCGACACGATCGATCTTTCGCAGCTTTCTAAGCTGGATAATGAAAGCGCCCGCGACGAAATTCGCGATATCGTCAACGATATCATCACCATCAAAAATTTCGCCATGTCGATTTCCGAGCAGGAAGAACTGCTTGAGGATATCTGCAACGACGTTCTCGGTTATGGTCCACTGGAGCCCCTTCTGGCACGTGATGATATCGCCGATATCATGGTCAACGGTTCCGGTCAGACATTTATCGAAGTGGATGGTAAAACCATTGAATCGGAAGTGCGCTTCCGCGATAACACGCAGCTTCTCTCCATTTGCCAGCGTATCGTGAGCCAGGTTGGCCGTCGTGTCGATGAAGCAAGCCCGATATGCGATGCCCGTCTGCCTGACGGTTCGCGTGTCAACGTTATTGCTCCGCCTCTGGCGATTGATGGACCCGCGCTCACCATCCGTAAGTTCAAGAAGGACAAGCTTACGCTTGACCAACTGGTGCGGTTTGGTGCGATCACCCCAGAAGGTGCCGCAGTTTTGCAGATCATCGGTCGGGTGCGCTGTAACGTGGTTATATCAGGTGGTACGGGTTCGGGTAAAACGACACTGCTCAACTGCCTGACCAGCTACATCGACAAACATGAGCGGGTGATTACTTGCGAGGATACCGCGGAACTGCAATTGCAGCAGCCGCATGTGGTGAGATTGGAAACTCGTCCACCAAACATTGAAGGCGAAGGCGAGATCACCATGCGCGATCTGGTCAAGAACTGCCTTCGTATGCGTCCAGAACGTATCATCGTCGGCGAAGTGCGCGGTCCAGAGGTTTTCGACCTGTTGCAGGCCATGAACACCGGTCACGACGGTTCCATGGGAACGATCCACTCCAACTCACCACGCGAGTGCCTGAGCCGTATGGAATCAATGATTGCCATGGGCGGATTTACTTTACCTGCCAAAACGGTGCGTGAAATCATCGCTGGCTCCGTTGATATTGTCATTCAGGCGACCCGCCTCCGGGATGGTTCGCGCCGTATCACCCACATCACCGAAGTGATCGGCATGGAAGGCGATGTGATCATCACCCAGGATCTCGTGCGATACGAAATCGAAGGCGAAGATGCGCAAGGTAGGCTGATTGGTCGCCATGTCTCGACCGGCATCGGCAAGCCGCATTTCTGGGACCGTGCGCGCTACTATAACGAGGAACGCCGTTTGGCGGCGGCCCTTGATGAGATGGAAAAGAAATCGCAATAGGATTTGAGCGATAAATGGCTGGAAATGGGCTAACGATATTTATGCTTGTTGCGCTGGTCGGCATCTCTGCCGCCGCCCTTGCCTATGCGTTTCTTTTCCAGCGCATCGAGGTTGAAAACAAGACCGCAACCCGTGTTAACCGCGTCAAATCGGCTGAAACGGACCGCGTTAAAATCAAGGCTGCCCGTGATAGGGTTCAGGAACTGAGCAAACGGAGAAAATCCGTTCAGGACAACCTGAAGGACCTCGAAAAGCGACAGCAGGAAAAAACCAAAAAGAACCGTGATGTCACCCTGAAGGGCAAGATCACGCAGGCCGGCTTAACCATTACCATTGGCAAATTTTACATGCTGAGCGCTGTGCTCGGTTTGGTTATCTTTTTGCTCACTCTTATCTCGGGCTTGCCGTTTTTGATCGTTCTGGCCATTTCTTTCGTCGGCGGCCTAGGGTTGCCGCGCTGGATATTGGGTTTTCTTGTCGGACGCCGGCAACGCAAGTTTCTGGATGAATTTCCAAACTCGCTTGATGTGATGTGCCGATCCATCAAATCCGGTCTGCCGCTGAATGACGCTGTTCGTTTGATTGCTGCCGATGGACAGGAACCGGTGAAAACCGAGTTCCAGCGCATTCTTGATGCGCAGCAAGTTGGGCTGAGTATTCCCGAAGCGGCGACCCGCATGACGCTGACCATGCCACTTTCCGAAGTGAACTTTTTTGCCACGGTCATCACCATTCAGGCGCAGGCCGGTGGTAACCTTTCAGAGGCGCTGTCCAACCTTGCAAAGGTGCTGCGTGAGCGTAAAAAAATGAAGGCTAAGGTCAGTGCGTTGTCGATGGAAGCAAAAGCCTCCGCTGTCATCATTGGCGCTTTGCCGTTCATTGTGGCCTTTCTCGTCTACATGACCTCGCCCGACTACATCATGCACTTGTTTACCGATCCTCGAGGTCACATCATCCTCGGCGTGTCTGGTGTTTGGATGTCAATTGGCATCCTTGTGATGCGCAACATGATCAATTTCGATATTTGAGGGTGGCAGCGCATGTCTGAGGAACTCGCAAAAAGCCTGACCAATCCGACGATGATCATCGCGCTGCTTGTTGCGCTGGCCGTATTTGCAACTTTCTACACGCTTGTCATTCCCTATTTTGAAAAGGGTGATCTCAACAAGCGCATGAAGGCTGTGTCCACGGAACGCGATCAGATTCGCAGCCGTGAACGTGAGCGCATGCAAGCGGAGCTAAGCAACAAGGGCTCACTACGCACCTCCAACAACAAGTCAGCGCGCAAGATCGTGGAACGCTTCAACCTTCGCGAAGCCCTTGTTGATGAAAACACCATGAACAAGCTGCGGGCGGCAGGTTATCGCTCACAGAATGCGCTCAACACGTTCCTTGCTGCCCGTTTTATTCTGCCATTCGTATTTCTGGTCCTTGCTATCCTCTGGGTTTTTGGACTTGGGAACCTGGCAGAAAAAGCGATGCCGATACGTATTCTGGTGGTGATCGTTGTGGCGTATATCGGTTTCTACGCGCCAAACATCTACATCTCCAACCAAATGAAAAAGCGTCAGCATTCCATCAAACGTGCTTGGCCAGACGCACTCGATCTGATGTTGATCTGCGTTGAATCTGGTATTTCGATGGAAGCAGCCATGCGGCGTGTGGCGGAAGAAATGGCAGACCAGTCACCGGAACTTGCGGAAGAAATGGTGCTGACAACGGCTGAATTGTCGTTTCTTCAGGATCGCCGCACTGCGCTTGAAAACCTTGGCATCCGTACACAGCTCGATATCGTCAAGAGCGTTACGCAAGCCCTAATTCAGGCAGAACGCTATGGTACGCCGCTGGCGCAGGCACTGCGTGTCTTGGCACAGGAAGGTCGAGACGAGCGTATGAACGAGGCAGAAAAAAAGGCTGCCGCTTTGCCGCCAAAGCTCACCGTGCCGATGATCTTGTTTTTTCTGCCAGTGCTTATCGCGGTTATTCTCGGGCCTGCAGGCATTCAGGTCGCCGATCGCTTCTAATTGGTTTTACCGATCAAGCACTGCAATTCAATTGCGTGAGAGTGGCGGTTGGTTCGCGTGTTCCATAGTGCGCTATAGTATTTTTTCATTGTTATTGTTTGATTTTTTGCGTCGTCTTATACAGCTGTCGGCGCCTTCCAGCCATTTTCCAAAACCTTAAAAACAGAACAAAGTCGCTCAACCTCGGCCTTGACAGATTGCCAATGCGGCATAATGCTAAGATGTCAGACCAATTAATAGGTCGTCGGGGAAGAAAGAGTGAAGCTGAAACAGGAGAGGCCGCCAATCGCGCCACTGCCACCGATCGATCGTGTGGCACAGGTTACCAGTGCATTGTCGGACTATATCGATAGAGCCAGCCTCAAGACAGGTGACCGTTTACCTGCCGAACGCGAGCTGATGGCAGCTCTCGCGGTTGGCCGCTCGACGATCCGCGAAATGATCCGGCATTTTCAGGCGCTCGGCGTGATGGAAACCCGTAAAGGCAGCGGTACCTATCTGTTAAAGCCCGTCACCACCGCAACGATTCATATGCCGCTATCCCTTGAGACGGTAAATCTGCGCGACATCCTGCTGCAGACGCTCGAAGTGCGGCGCGGCATAGAGGTCGAGGCCAGCATGGTAGCAGCCCGCCGTCGTACCGCTGAAGATGTCGCCAACATCGAACAAAAACTTAATGAAATGGAGCGGGTGCATATCGAAAAAGGCACCTCCGGTCGCCAGGATCTCGAGTTTCATCTGGCCATCTATGATGCCACCCACAACCCGCTTTTCCGCCAGTTGCTGGAACAGATGCGGGAGGCTTTCGAGCAGTTTTGGGATCAGCCGTTCGATCGCCCAGACTTCGCAAGGCGCTCATTCCCATTCCATCGCACGCTATTTAACGCCATCGCCGCCCAGGATACCGAGGCGGCACGGCGCGAAACACTCAAGATTCTCGACATCGTCGAGGAAGATATCAAGGAAATGTCCAAATGAATGATGTAGCCGGCACGTTCGATCTTGCATCACAGATCGTGGCCCATGACGAAACAAATGCTTTTGAAGCCGTTGTGCCGCCGATCGTGCAGACGTCGCTGTTCACCTTCTCCAGCTATGACGAGATGGTTTCGACCTATCGCGGCGAAAAATCCCGTCCGGTCTATACCCGTGGTCTGAACCCGACGGTCCGGGCATTTGAGGAAATGCTGGCCAAGCTGGAGGGTGCGGAAGACGCCATCGGGTTTGCCAGCGGCATGTCGGCCATTTCTTCGACTGTCCTGTCATTCGTAGAGCCGGGTGACCGCATTGTTGCCGTGCGCCACGTCTACCCGGACGCATTCCGTCTGTTTGGCACGTTGCTGAAGCGCATGAAGGTTGAGGTCACCTATGTGGATGGCCGCGACGAAGAGGCTGTTGCCAAGGCTCTCCCCGGTGCAAAGCTGTTCTACATGGAAAGCCCGACAAGCTGGGTTATGGAAGCACATGATGTTGGCGCACTGGCAGCAATCGCCCGTAAACACGGTATCATCAGCGTCATCGACAACAGCTGGGCCAGCCCGATCTTCCAGCAGCCATTGAAGTTGGGTGTCGATATCGTCTTGCATTCGGCCTCCAAATATCTGGGTGGTCACAGCGACGTGGTTGCCGGTGTTGTTGCCGGTTCGAAGGAGCTGATTGGCCGCATTCGTGGCGAAGCCTATCCGTATCTCGGCGGCAAGCTGTCGCCGTTTGATGCCTGGTTGTTGATCCGCGGTATGCGCACGCTGCCAATTCGTATGAAAGCGCATGAGCAATCGGCTTTGGCGATTGCCCGTAAGCTTCAGGAACTCGATGTTGTGGAAACCGTCTGCCATCCGGCATTGGCCAATCGCCTGCCGACCGGTCTTAACGGCACGTCGGGCCTGTTTTCATTCATTTTCCGGGAAGGCGTGAATGTGCGCGCTTTTGCGGATCAGCTTAAATTTTTCAAGCTCGGCGTCAGCTGGGGCGGTCACGAAAGCCTGATCGTTCCCGGTGAGGTGGTGCTGGAACAAAAAGCACAGCCAAATTCGGCTCAGACCTTCGGCATCAGCGCGCGCTCGGTGCGTCTGCATGTCGGTCTTGAGGGGACGGATGCGCTTTGGGGAGATCTGGAAGCGGCCATCGCTGCTGCTACCTGATGGAGTAACGACAACCAACGAAACCCAACAATAGGGGGAACTGGAATGATGAAGAAGCTGCTGACCGCTGCGGTTTTTGCCTCGATGATGGCAGGCACGGCACTTGCGGACACGACATTGAAGCTGGTGGAGGTTATTACCAGCCCAGAACGTACCGAAACCTTGAAGTCTATCGTTGCCAAGTTTGAGGCAGCGAACCCGGGCACCAAAGTTGAGATCATTTCGCTTCCTTGGGGGGAGGCATTCCAGAAATTCGCGACCATGGTATCGGCCGGTGAAGTCCCTGACGTCATCGAAATGCCGGATACATGGCTATCGCTTTATGCCAACAATGGCATGCTCGAAAGTCTCGAGCCATATCTCGCAAAGTGGGAGCATACAGACGGTCTGACATCGCGCGCGCTGGAACTTGGCCGCGATGTGAAGGACACAGCCTACATGTTGCCATACGGCTTCTATCTGCGCGCCATGTTCTACAACAAAAAGCTTCTGTCGGAAGCGGGCGTGACCGAGCCGCCAAAGACCATGGACGAGTTCACAGAGGCCTCGAAAAAGATCTCAGCTCTGCCCGGTAAATACGGTTATTGCCTTCGTGGTGGTCCCGGTGGCCTGAACGGCTGGATCATGTTCGGCGCCTCGATGGCCGGCTCCAACAAGTTCTTCAACGAAGACGGCACCTCGACGATGAACAGCGAAGGCTGGGTCAAGGGGCTGACTTGGCTGATCGATCTCTACAAGAACGGTTATGCACCAAAGGACAGCGTCAACTGGGGCTTCAACGAAATCGTGGCCGGCTTCTATACCGGCACTTGCGCCTTCCTTGACCAGGACCCGGATGCCCTCATTGCGATCGCTGAGCGCATGAAGTCGGAAGACTACGGCATCATGACCATGCCAAAGGGTCCTGACGGTAAGACCTTCCCGACAATCGGTTTTGCCGGTTGGTCGATGATGGCGTCGTCCAAGGACAAGGATCTTTCCTGGAAGCTGATTGAGACGCTCGAAGGCCCAGAAGGCAACATCGAGTGGAACAAGAAGACAGGCGCTCTTCCGGCTCACAAGTCGGCTGAAAAAGATCCGTTCTACGCAAGCGAGCAGTTCAAGGGCTGGTTTGCCGAGCTGGAAGACAAGAACGCCGTTCCGACAACCATGCCGACCTATCTCGAAGAATTTGCGTTCTTCAAGGATTCGCTGGTTATCAAGACCTCGCAGGAAGCTCTCTTGGGTGACATTACCCCGGAAGATCTGGCCAACCAGTGGGCCGACTACCTGACGAAGGCGCAGCAGAAGCACCTCGCCAAGAAGTAATACAAAGTGCAGTGCGGGACTTCATGTCCCGCACTGCAACTCGCTGGCCGGAATGTTCTGCGCCAGCCCAAGAAAATAGCGGCAGTGCAGTGCGCCTGCCAAAAGGCCAGAACAGGATTGCCTTACATGAATAACACTGCCCTTCCGCACACGCGGCGCCAGGACAGACGACCGTTTCTGCAGCGGCTGGCGCATAAGAGTGAGCCTTGGCTCTACAGCGCGCCATCGCTCATCCTGATTGCCGCCGTCATGCTGGTGCCGCTGGCACTCGGCCTGTCCTATGCGTTTCGGGATGTGCAGCTTCTCAACCCGTTTTCCGGTGGCTTTATCGGTATTGAACACTTCAAAACGCTGTCGCAGGATCAGGCCTTTTACCGAGCGTTGAAAAACACGCTGTGGTGGACTGGCGCCTCGGTGTTTCTGCAGTTCTTGTTCGGCCTTATTCTGGCGTTGCTATTGGACAAACCCTTTTATGGCCGTGGTCTTGTACAGGCGCTGGTGTTTTTGCCTTGGGCGGTCCCGACATTTCTGGCCGGCCTCAACTGGGCATGGCTGTTCAATCCTTTGATTGGTCCGCTGCCGCACTGGCTATATGCTCTCGGCATTCTGGATGCGCCAAACAACATCCTTTCCGACCCTCAGCTGGCAATGTGGGGACCGATCGTCGCCAATATCTGGTGGGGCATTCCGTTTTTTGCCATCACGCTTCTGGCTGCCTTGCAGGCTATCCCGCGTGATATTTATGAAGCCGCCGAAATTGATGGCGCAGGTCCTGTACAGCGCTTCATGTCGATTACCCTGCCGTTTCTGGCACCGACCATTGCCATCACCGTGCTGCTGAGAACCGTGTGGATTTCTAACTTCGCAGATCTCATCATTGTCATGACCAACGGTGGCCCGGCAGACCGCACGCAGATCGTTGCCAGCTATATCTTCACGCAAGCCTTCAAGCGGCTGGATTTTGGTTATGCCTCGGCGATTGCGCTGGTGTTGTTGGTGTTGCTCCTGGCCTATTCGATGCTGATTATCCTGTTGCGCCAATCACTGCTGAAGAAGGATTGATCCCATGAGAGCCAGTAAAGTTATCTCCATCGGCGCTCATCGTATTGCGATCCTGCTTTATGTAATCGTTGCGCTTTTCCCGTTGTTCTGGTTGTTGAAGGTGTCGGTCACGCCAAATGACCTGCTCTACAGCGAAGGCGTGCGCATGTGGCCATCGCGCATGACATTCGACCATTTCAGCTTCGTTATCGCCCACAGCGCTTTTCCGGTGTTTTTCAAAAACAGCCTGATTGTCGCCGGCTCCACCGCCATTGTCGTGACAATCCTGGCATCGCTGTCCGGTTACGCGCTGTCGCGTTTCGACTTCAAGGCCAAATACTGGATCGTCGGCCTTATGTTGCTGACGCAAATGTTTCCGCTGGTCATGCTGGTTGCGCCGATCTTCAAGATGTTGTCGCCACTTGGTCTGACCAACAGTCTGACCGGACTTGTCGTGGTCTACACTGCCTTCAACGTGCCATTTGCAACCTTCCTGATGCAGTCCTTCTTCGACGGAATTCCTAAGGATCTGGAAGAGGCGGCAATGATTGATGGCGCCAGCCGTTTTGTTGCTTTCCGGCAGATCATTCTGCCCCTGACGCTTCCCGGCGTGGCGGCAACCCTCGGCTTCGTGTTTACCGCAGCGTGGAGTGAACTTCTGTTCGCCCTGATGCTGATCTCCGGCAATGACGCGGCGACATTCCCGGTCGGCCTTCTGACCTTCGTTTCAAAATTCTCGGTGGACTTCGGACAGATGATGGCAGCGGGCGTTCTTGCGCTTATTCCTGCCTGCGTCTTCTTTCTGCTGATCCAGCGTTACCTTGTTCAAGGCCTCACCGCCGGTGCGGTGAAAGGCTAGGAGCTCTATTATGGCATCTATTGATATTCAGAATGTTCGCAAAACCTATGGCAACTATCCGGTGCTGCATGGAGTCGATCTGGAAATTCAGGACGGGGAATTTATCGTTCTCGTCGGTCCGTCCGGCTGCGGCAAGTCCACTCTGCTGCGCATGATTGCTGGCTTGGAAGACATTTCGTCCGGCGATATCCGCATTGAGGGAAACCGGGTCAACGACGTCGCGCCGAAGAACCGGGACATCGCCATGGTGTTCCAGTCCTACGCGCTTTATCCACATATGTCGGTTGCCGACAATATGAGCTACAGCCTGCGCCTGCGCAAAACTGCCAAGGAAAAGATTGCCTCTGCCGTCAGCGGTGCGGCGTCCAAGCTTGGGCTTGAACCTTTCCTGGAACGACGTCCAAAAGCCCTTTCCGGTGGCCAGCGCCAGCGCGTTGCCATGGGACGTGCCATTGTGCGGCAGCCCAAGGCGTTTTTGTTTGACGAACCACTTTCCAACCTTGATGCCCGTCTGCGTGAGCAGATGCGCGCTGAAATCAAGAAAATGCACGCCGACCTGAAAGCCACATCTATCTACGTGACCCACGATCAGATCGAAGCGATGACACTTGCTGATCGTATCGTTGCCATGAATGGTGGCGTGGTGCAGCAGGTTGGTACGCCGCTTGAACTTTATGATACTCCCGCCAACCTGTTCGTTGCCGGCTTTATCGGTTCTCCCGGCATGAACTTCCTCGCTGGCACCTACGTCGCCAAGGACGGCGGCCATGGCGTGCGCCTTGCCGATGACATGGTGATGAAACTGGCAAAGTCGGTGAAGCTGGAAGAGGGGACATCCGTGACCCTTGGCATTCGGCCCGAACACGTCACAATGGTCGAAACCGGTGGCATTGAGGCCAATGTGGATCTGATCGAACCAACTGGCTTTGGCATCATCATCCATCTGTCGCTGCACGGTCTGCCGTTCAAAATCTTTACGCTGGATCGCGCTGCCCTGTCGGCTGGTCCAAAAGTCCGGGTCGATTTCCCGGGCCAGCATCTGCATGTATTCGACAAGGATGGTGTTCGCGCCATCAGCCTCGACGCTTGAAACAAAATGGGCTTCCCGTTCATTGATCGGGAAGCCCTTGATCTCAGCGATTGCTGGATTTCTTATCAGCCGGGAACACGCTCCATTGCCGCATGCCAGCGGCGTTTGTAATCACCAACTTCCAGCCTTCCTGCAACAATTTCGCGACTATCTTGTGCGGTGCGTGATGACCCCGTTAGCAGGGCTGCGCCAGCGCTGGTGCCCGTGGAGCCCCCAATGGCAATCACATCCGTATTGGCAAAACTGGAGAGCGCCCTGAGGTAGAGGGTGTTTTTTGCAAATGGTCCTTCAACAAGGATTGGTCCCTTGCGGCCAATCAGGCTCAGGCTGACGTCTGTCATTAGCGCGAGATAAAGCGCTGCCGCTGCATGCCGCTCAGCATTGTTGGCGTCCTTGTCGGCAACCCACCGTGCATCCTCATTCGGAAACGGACCAGACCCTTTGACCACGCTTGGCAACAACATCATGCCACGTGTCAGGACTGCGGGTAACGCGGCTTCAATCTCTACGGCCGATACAGTGCCGAACTGCTGGCTCAGCATTTCATATTCACGGCCGCCCATGAACCGTGATGACGGAACGGGGCGGGCATAGGCATCGACATTGGTCAACGTATCACGTGTTGGGTCGAGCCGATCGAGCGTACCGCCAATTGCAAAATTCACGATCCATGTGCCGGTGGAAACAACAGAGAAATTGCCCTGCCGTTTTAAAAGATGCGGTAGCAATGAAGCGTTGGAATCGTGAATGCCGCAATAAACCGGTATGTCTGACGACAGGCCAATCTCAGAAGCAATCTTTGGTTTGACCGGTCCCAGAACATCAAAAGCGGAACGGACCGGCGCCATCAGCGAGCGAATGTCCAGCGTATCGACGAGGGATGAAAAGGTGTTGGCACCCGGGTTCCACAAGTCCGTATGGCAACCAAGCGACGTCACTTCAGTGGCCAAAACGCCGGTCAGACGTGCCGCCCAATATTGTGCGTAGGTGACAATGCTGCGAACCGGTGCAAACGCCTCGGGAAAAGCGGTTTTCTGATAGTGGATCTGCGCACCGAGATTAAGCCCGATGGACTGCGGTGGAGAACCGGTCTCCGCGAAGGCTGGGCGCAGGCGGGCATAATCCTGCCGGATCTCCGCCGGATATTCATGTTCATAATCCAGAACAGGCATCGTCAGATCGCCGTTCCCGTCCAGCAAAGCTGCCGAAGCACCATGGGTGGTAATCGATATGGCATCGAAGCCAGGTTTAATGGCGAATGTCTTGAGGCTTGCGAGGATGAATTGCCAGAGCGCATCAATGTCGTAATGCGGATAAAGCCCGCTTTTGATGACGGTATTAGGCCGGCGTTCAACCGCAATTTCGGCACCACTCGCCGTATCAAGGACAACCACTTTGGCGTTGGTCTTGCCGATATCGATAACGGCGACGTGGCGGAATGGAGTAGCATTGATCATTTCAGATGAAACACCGTCACAAGATCGGTCGCGATGGGTGAATTATCAGGATTGCTTTCCATGATATCGGCCATATGGGCCCACCACTTCTTCATCACAGGATGATCGGGCAGCGCCGCCATGCCGTGATTTTTCGAGCGGGTCAGCACACCAAACAAGATATTGGTCTCATGATCGAGATGGATGGAATAGTCGCTTACCCCCGCCTCCCGAAGAAGCGTCACCAGTTCGGGCCAAATCTCATCATGGCGTTTTTTGTATTCCGCTTCCATTCCGGGAAACAGCTTCATCTTGAAAGCGTGTTTTTCAAGCTCTGACATTGGTTACCTCATGGTCCGAATGCGGCGAACGATGATCGGAAGGGCAATGGTGCTGATCAAAAGCAAACCGACGAAGATCGACATGACAATGCCAGGCACGTTCAAAAGCCCAAGCCCGAATGTCACAAGGCCCATCACGAAGGCCGCAATAACGACGCCGCCGATCGTGCCGGAGCCGCCGAGAATGGAAACACCGCCAAGCACCACCATTGTGACCACTTCCAGCTCCCAACCTTGTGCAATCGAAGGACGGGTGGACCCGAGGCGGGATGTCAGACATACGGCAGCAATGCCACTCATCAATCCGGTCAACAGAAACAGGATGAATTTCACGCGCTCGACCGGGATGCCGGAAAAGCGCGCGGCGAAGGGGTTGGTGCCGATGACGAAGACCTGGCGACCGAAATTCGTGGCGTGCAGAAGGATGGCGAAAATGACAGCCATCACGATGAACAAAACGAATTCGAAGGAAATCACCCAGAACACGTAACCCTGTCCGAAATAGGCGAAATCTGCCGGGTATTTGCCATAAGCCTGGTCACCCAGCACCATGTAGGAAATACCACGAAACAGGCTCATCGTGCCGATGGTGACAACGATGGAAGGCAGTTTCAGTCCGGCTACCAGAAAGCCGTTGAAGGCGCCACAGAGAAGGCCCGTGCCAATACCGATGGCGACCAGGCCCGGCGTGCCAACGCCCATTTGTACTGCATAACCCATGGCGGTGGAGGCGAGTGCAATGATGGCGGCAACCGAAAGATCGATCTCACCCGCAATGATCAATAACGCCATCGCAAAGGCAATCATCGCCTTTTCAGTGAAATTGAAGGTGGCGTCCGACAGGTTCCAGGCATCAAGGAAATAGGGCGATGCAAAGGAGTTGGCGATGAAGATCAGGATCGCCACACCCAGCAGCAGTACTTCCCAACTGGCCATGATGCGCTTGAAAGGTGTACCGAGCTTGTCCGGGATAACGCGAGCAGGTGTGTTTTCTGTTTGCGAGACACTCATGCCGCAGCCTCCTTAGCTGTATCTTTTGCGGCCTGATCCCGCAGGATGATGCGGCCCTTCTTGGCTTCGGCGCGGGCATTGAAAACGACCGCAAGGACGATAACGATGCCGGAAATCGCCATTTGTGCGAAAGGAGAAATGCCAATCACCGGCAATGCATTTTTGATGACGCCAAGAAACAAGGCACCAAGAACGGCGCCGGCGACCGATCCAATACCCCCGGCAATCGAGATGCCGCCAATCACGTTCGCAGCGACGCTGTCGAGTTCAAAACCGGCGGCGATATCGACATAAGCGACGGCATAACGCGAGACCCAGAGATAACCGGCGAGGCCAGCCAGCGCGCCGGATAACACGAAGGCAAGGAACCGCGTCCGACCGACATCGATACCGGCGTAGATTGCAGCGTTGGGGTTGCCGCCCGATGCGTAGGCAGAGCGGCCAAACGAGGTGCGTGTCAGAACCAGCCATGCTCCGGCGATAATAAACACCGCAATCCAGGACAGGACCGGAACACCAAGGATCGGCAGGCGCGGAATATTGAGGAAACTCGGCGACATCTGGTGTGCATTGACCCAGCCACCACCCGACAGCACAAAGGCCATGCCGCGATAGATGGTGAGTGTACCCAGTGTCACAACGATCGGTGGAATGCGCAGCGCCCAGACGAGAAAGCCGTTGATACCGCCAAGACACGCGCCAATACCAACAGCCATGGCAATGAGCAGCGGCAATGGCACACCGGGAAAGGCTGCATTGGTCATCGCCACGGCCATGCCGGTAAAGGCAAGATTTGCGGCGACGGACAGATCGATTGATTTCGTCAGGATCACGCCCATCTGGCCAAGCGCCAGAATGATGAGAATAGATGTGTCATTGAAGATATTGACGAGATTGGCCGGTTTTTCAAAACCGGGAGCGCGCATCGAAAAGCCAATGATCATCAGGATGATGATACCGGCCAGCAAGATTTCGCGGTTTTTAAGAAGTCGCTGCATCGTCAATTTCCTAAATATTGCCAGTTGCGGCGCGCACCAGCGCTTCCGGCGAAAATTCGGCACGCTCGAACATGCCGGCCATCAGGCCTTCACGCATCACCAGCGCGCGATCGGACATCCCAAGAATTTCCGGCAGTTCCGATGAGATCATGATGATGGACAGGCCTTCTGCGGCCAGTTCGCTGATGAAACCGTGCACGGCGGCTTTGGAGCCGATATCGATACCCTTGGTCGGTTCATCAAGAATGATCACCTTGGGCTGTGTTGCCAACCATTTGCCAATAACAACCTTCTGCTGGTTGCCGCCGGACAGCGTGCCAACCGGAACTGAAAGCGCCGCGGCACGCAGATCAAGTCGCGTGGCATATTTGCGCGCCAGCGCGAACTCGTTGGCAGCTGCCAGAAAACCCTTGCGGGACGTGCGCGCCAAAGAAGGTAGCGACATGTTCTGGTAGATCGGCATATCGAGCGCCAGACCATGGCGCCCACGTTCCTCTGGAACATAAACGATGCCAGCACCAATCGCGTCGCCGGGAGAATGGATCTGGATATCCTGGCCGTTGAGCGACAAGGTGCCGGACGCCGGTCTGGTGATACCAAACAGCGATTGGCAGAGTTCAGAACGTCCTGCACCGATCAAGCCGTAAAGGCCAAGAATTTCACCCTTGCGCAGATCGAAAGAAATGTCTCGGAACTCGGTCGCGTGGCAGTAGTTTTTGACCGATAGTACAGTGGCGCCAATATTGACGGCCTGTTTCGGGAACGCATCCTTGACGTCACGACCTACCATCAGGCGAACGATGTTTTCCTGTGGTGTGTCGGCAAGCTGGCCAGCACCTACCATTTTACCGTCGCGGAACACCGCATAATTTTCCGCAATTTCATACACTTCATCAAACTTGTGGCTGATGAACAGGATGGCTTTGCCTTGCCTTTTCAGGTTTTCAACGATGCGAAACAGATCGTCAATTTCCTTACGCGAAAGCGCGGCGGTCGGCTCATCCATGATGACGATGCGTGCTTCGACCGAAAGTGCGCGGGCAATCGCCACCAGATGGCGCTGGGCAATGGACAGGTCTTTCAACCGGATCGAAGGGTCGATGGTGCTCTCAAGCTTTTCGAGCAGAACCCGCGCACGGTTGTTGATGGTTTTCCAGTCTATGAGACCGAAGCGGCCTTTGGGCGCGTGGCCGAGAAAGATGTTTTCGCCGACGGAAAGTTCGTCAAACAGCACGGTTTCCTGATGGATGGCTGTGACGCCCATATCGATGGCATCCTGCGCACTTTGAAACTGCACGGGTTGACCGTCGAGCAGGATTTCCCCTTCATTGGGCCGGTAAATGCCGGTCAGAATTTTCACCAGCGTCGATTTTCCAGCGCCGTTCTCACCGATCAAGGCCGTGACCTTGCCGGGATAAAGTGCGATATTGACGCCATCCAGCGCTTTTACGCCGGGAAATATCTGGCTGATGCCGCGCATCTCCAGAATGGGCGATTGGCTGGCGGAAGCCAACATGTCTGGTGCAGTGGGTTCAGCCATTTTTTCAATTGCCATGGTCATTGTCACGAATCCGGGTGCTCATGATTGAGCAGAATGCGCACCTCACACCCGACGTCACTCTTGAGGCTGGATCCGGGGATCCAACCACGTGGACGAAGTCGATCCATCTCAGATGGTGATGACGTTGAGTATGCAGTTGCGGTCTAAGGTCCCGACGGCTTTCACCGCCGGGATAGGCTGTCGCAGATTAGAAAATCTTCGAGAACTCATCGATGTTTGAAGAGTTGTAGATGAACGGTTCCGACATTGCGGCTTCGCTATTTTCGCCAACCTTGATCTTACCCATGCGGCCGGCTTCGATTTCCGAGCCTGGCTTGCCGTCTGCGTCACCCTTGACGAGGTGATAGGCAATCTGTGTTGCGGAGTAACCGAGGTCGATCGGGTTCCAGATCGCAAATTCCTTGGTGGCGCCAGACTTGATCGCGCCGGCCATTTCGGACGGAAGGCCAAGGCCGGTCACGTAAACCTGGCCGATCTTGCCGGCATCCTTGACAGCCTGCGAGGCTGCGAGAACGCCAACTGTGGTTGGTGCCACGATAACCTTCACATTTGGCTGCGAGGTCAACAGGCCCTGTGCTTCACGGTAGCTCTTGTCGGCAAGGTCATCGCCATAAACCGTTGTGACGAGGTTGAGGCCCGGGAAGTCACCCAGCTGCTTCTTCATTTCCTCGATCCAGATATTCTGGTTCGTGGATGTGGTGGTGGCGGACAGAATGGCGAAGTCGCCCTTGCCACCTTCAAGGTGGGCTGCTGCCAGCTGCAGGCACATCTTGCCAATCAGCGCGTTGGAAGATGGGTTCAGCTGAAGAATACGGCCTTCCGGTGCCACACCGCTGTCCCAGGAGATAACCTTGATGCCGCGCTGCGCAGCTTTCTTCAGGGCTGGAACGACAGCGTCCGGGTCGTTTGCAGAGATTGCGATGGCGTCAACGCCCTGTGCGATCAGTGAATTGATCACTTCGATCTGGCCTTCTGCCGTGGTCGAGGTTGGGCCGGTATAGATGATTTCAACGCCGCCAAGTTCCTTGGCCGCTTCCTGTGCACCCTTGTTGGCAGCTTCAAAGAAGCCGTTGCCGAGCGATTTAACGACCAGCGCGATCTTCATGTCGGCAGCCTGTGCCGTCGTGCTCAAACCGGCTCCGATGCCGGCGACGCCCATGGCGACACCCAGCATCAAAGCGCGGGACAATGTTCTACGTGTAAGTTTCATACCTTTTCCTCCCAGTTGAAAACTTGAACCCTCCCGTCAGCGCTCCTCAAGCAACCGACGTGGAACCTCTTTTATCGGGCGGCACATCGGCCACCGCACTCGCCGATGCTCCGGCGACAATCAATTTTATGCCCGCATCCTCCACCATGCGTGCCGCGTCGTCGGGCACGCCTTCGTCGGTAATGATGGTGGAGACATTTTCCAGCGGACAAAGAATGAGACTGGAGCGTTTGCGGAACTTGCTGGAATCGATCATCACGATCAATTCTTCCGCCTGCCGCATCAGCTTCTGTTCACTTTGAATAACCAACGCGTCCGATTCCATGATGCCGAGTGCGCCCACACCCTGTGCACCGATGAAGATACGGCGTGCGTAAAAATTGCGGATTGCATCATTGTCAAACGGCGAAAGGATCAGGCTCTGGTCGCGGTAGATCGCGCCGCCGGGAACGCTGACATTGCACTTGGAATGTTTGACGAGATGTTCAGCGATCGCAAATGAATTGGTCATGACCTGAAGGCGACGCGCCGACATGTAATGCACCATCTGGAATGTCGTTGTACCGCCATTGATGATGATCGCATCGCCATCGTCGCACAAATCGACAGCCTTGCGCGCAATTGTGCGTTTTTTATCGATGTTGACTGATTCGGACACGCGGAACGGTCGCGCGGCCAGATTTCCCAACTGTGGCGGGTGCACCGCTTCGGCTCCACCGCGCACTCGGCGCAACTTACCCTGCACATGAAGGGACGCAATATCCCTACGGATCGTTGCTTCGGAAGCATCCGTCAGTTCGGCAATATCCTGCACTGTCACTACAGGCTTTTCCTGTATGGCGCTCAAGATAATGCGATGGCGTTCGCTTTCGTGCATTGGGGTCCTCCTGATTGGCAATTATTCGCAAACTCTTTACGTTGTCAATCAAGATCGATCAAATTAATCAATGGTGCGTCGCACAATGAAAAATTATGATCGTTTTTGATTGACATTGCGGTTTTGATTGCGCGATATCTGCACACAACGGGAGGCGGACCGTGTGTGGTTCGCGAACGAAACACTAGGGAGGAAGACATGACGGGCCAAACCCGCCTTCTCGAAAATCGCTGGGATGATGCTTACGCCGCAAAACTCGATGAGCCCGGCAAGCTTCTGTACCGCTCCAACCTGTTGGGCGGTGACAAGCGTATTACCAATTATGGCGGCGGCAATACGTCCGCCAAGGTGCTGGAAACCGATCCGCTGACCGGCGAAAAAGTCCGTGTCATGTGGGTGAAGGGATCTGGCGGTGACGTCGGTACCATCAAGCTCGATGGTTTTGCCACCCTTTACATGGACAAACTTGAAGCGTTGAAAGGCATCTACAAGGGCGTGGAAGACGAAGACCGCATGGTCGGCTTCCTGCCGCATTGCACGTTCAACCTCAATCCACGTGCCGCTTCCATCGACACGCCTTTGCATGGCTTTGTGCCGTTCGACCATGTCGATCACATGCACCCGGATGCCATCATTGCGATTGCTGCGGCGAAGAATTCCAAAGAACTGACACAGCAGATTTTTGGTGCGGACATTGGCTGGCTTCCATGGCGCCGTCCTGGCTTCCAGCTTGGTCTCGACCTTGAAGCTTTCGTCAAGGCAAACCCGACTGCAAAGGGCGTTGTGCTGGAAAGCCACGGTCTGTTCACCTGGGATAACGATGCCAAGACGTGCTATGAGCTGACTCTGGCCATCATCAACAAGGCCATTGAATGGTTTGCTGCCCAGACAGAAGGCAAGACAATCTTTGGTGGGGCCGTTGCAAAAAGCCTGGCCGTTGAAGAACGTCGCGCCATTGCCGCCCGTCTTATGCCGGAAATCCGTGGCCGTATCGGCCGTGATGAGCGCAAGCTCGGTCATTTCGATGATCAGGATGCTGTTCTCGAATTCGTCAATTCGCAAAGCCTCAAGCCACTCGGCGCCTTGGGCACGTCGTGCCCGGATCACTTCCTGCGCACCAAAATTCGCCCGCTCATTCTGGATCTCGATACGTCAAATCCTGACGTCGATGGTCTTCTGGCCGGTCTGGACAAGGCACTGGAAGACTACCGCGCCGATTACACGCGTTATTACGAGACCTGCAAACACGACAATTCACCCAAAATGCGTGACCCGAACCCGGTCATTTTCCTGATTCCGGGCGTCGGCATGTTCTCCTTTGCCAAGGACAAGGCAACGGCGCGTATCGCCGGTGAATTCTACGTCAACGCCATCAATGTGATGCGCGGCGCCTCGACGGTTTCCGAATATCAAGGACTACCGGAGCAGGAAGCGTTCGATATCGAATATTGGCTGCTCGAAGAAGCAAAACTTCAGCGCATGCCAAAACCAAAGAGCCTTGCAGGCAAGGTGGCCTTCGTCACCGGCGGTGCGGGTGGTATCGGCCGTGCCACCGCAGAGCGTCTGGCAGGTGAAGGTGCCTGCGTTGTGCTGGCGGATATTGATGAGACAGCTCTTGCCAGTGCAAAGGGTGATTTTAAAAAGCGGTTTGGCGCAGATACCGTGCGCAGTGTCAAACTTGACGTGACCAAGGAAGACGGCGTGATTGCGTCGTTTATCGAAGCCAGTGTTGAATTTGGTGGCGTCGATATTCTGGTGTCCAATGCCGGTATTGCCTCATCCGCACCGGTTGAAGAAACCACGCTTGCCATGTGGAGCAAGAATATCGACATCCTGGCGACCGGTTATTTCCTCGTGTCGCGGGAAGCGTTCAAACTGTTCCGTCGGCAGAATATCGGTGGCAACATCGTATTCGTGGCCTCCAAAAACGGTCTTGCCTCGTCGCCAAACGCCTCTGCCTATTGCACGGCCAAGGCTGCTGAGATCCATCTGGCGCGTTGCCTTGCACTTGAGGGTGCAGATGCCGGCATTCGCGTTAACACCGTTAATCCGGATGCGGTTCTGCGTGGGTCAAAAATCTGGAACGGCGAATGGCGTGAACAGCGTGCGGCTTCCTCCAAGATCGAGGTCACGGATCTGGAAGAACATTACCGCAAGCGCTCGATGCTGAAGCTGAATGTGTTCCCGGAAGATATTGCGGAAGCGATTTACTTCCTGGCTTCGGATGCTTCGGCAAAATCGACCGGCAATATCATCAATGTCGATGCCGGAAATGCACAAAGCTTCACGCGCTAGTACGAAACGCTTTCACCCTCGGTCCCTTAAGGCCGGGGGTGATGTCGCTACTTTCGCAGGATAACCCAGATGGCATGGATAATGCCGGGCACATATCCACATAGCGTGAGAAGAATATTCAGCCAGAAATGCAAGCCAATGCCGACCTGCAAGAACACGCCGACCGGCGGCAGGATGATGGCGAGAAGAATGCGAATAACGTCCACGATTAAACCTTTGGTTTTTGAAATATCCGGACTGTTGAAACGCGATTGACGGCTATTGGTTCAATAGGCCGGGGAGGAAAAGATGACAGATACGAAAATTGCTGCTGATGTGATCGAGGCGGAAAATGCCAAACACGCTGCGGCATTGAAGGACGATTATGCAGCCCTTGGTGCCCAGCTGGCACGCCGTGGTGTTGACATCGAAAACGTCACGAAAAAGGTGTCGGAGTTTTTTGTCGCCGTCCCTTCCTGGGGTGTTGGCACCGGCGGCACCCGTTTTGCCCGTTTTCCGGGACAGGGTGAACCACGCGGCATTTTCGACAAGTTGGATGACTGCTCGGTGATCAATGAATTGACCCGTGCTACGCCGAATGTCTCGCTGCATATTCCGTGGGACAAGGAAGACCCAAAGCGCCTCAAAGCTCACGCTGATGCATTGGGTCTTGGTTTCGATGCCATGAATTCGAATACTTTCTCGGATGCGCCGGATCAGGCCCACTCCTACAAATACGGCTCGCTCAGCCACACCGATGCGGCGACCCGCCAGCAGGCCGTCGATCACAACATCGAATGTATCGAAATCGGCAACGCGCTAGGCTCCAAGGCGCTGACAGTCTGGGTTGGTGATGGCTCGAACTTCCCCGGCCAGAGCAATTTCACCAAGAGTTTCGAGCGTTATCTCAGCGGTATGGCGGATATTTACAAGGCGCTGCCGGATGACTGGCGCATCTTCTCCGAGCACAAGATGTATGAGCCGGCCTTCTATTCCACCGTCGTGCAGGACTGGGGTACCAACTACCTCATCGCCAACACGCTCGGCGAAAAAGCCTATTGCCTTGTGGACCTTGGTCACCATGCGCCCAACACCAATATCGAGATGATTGTCGCCCGACTTATCCAGTTCGGTAAACTCGGCGGCTTCCATTTCAACGACAGCAAATACGGTGACGACGATCTTGATGCGGGCTCCATTGAGCCGTACCGTCTGTTCCTGGTGTTCAATGAATTGGTGGATGCAGACTATCGCGGCGTGAAGGGTTTCCACCCCGCTCACATGATCGACCAGTCGCACAACGTCACGGACCCCATTGAAAGCCTGATTTCCAGCGCCAACGAAATTCGTCGCGCCTATGCACAGGCATTGCTGGTCGACCGCAAGGCATTGGAAGGGTATCAGCAGGACAATGATGCGCTGATGGCATCTGATGCATTGAAGCGTGCTTATCGCACTGATGTCGAGCCGATCCTGGCGGAAGCCCGCCGCCGTGCCGGTGGTGCGATCGATCCGGTTTCGACCTATCGTGCCAGTGGTTACCGCGCAAAAATTGCCGCTGAACGGCCGGCCTTCAAGGCCGGAAGCGGTGGCATTATCTAAAAATAACAGACTATGATTTGACCCAAGGCAGTCTCTAACGGATTGCCTTGGGCCTATCAGCGCTCGTTACGTCGCCATTTCATCAGCGCGGATTACCCGGCATCCACGATGCTCCAAGCCAGTGAGCGTGGCTTTTTCGGCTTTGGCCGTGGCGATAATCCCATCAATATTCTTGAGTTCGGTGATCTCGAAGGCGGAGACTGCGCCAATCTTCTCGGATGATGCGAGGATATAGGCGGCGCCAGATATCGAGATAATGAACCGTTTGACCTCCGCCTCCTCGCTGTCGCCCGTCGTGATGCCCTGATCCGGGTGCAGGCCGGTGGCGCCAATAAAACAGATGTCGGGGCGATAACGCGATAACCACGCCAGAGTGGCCGCGCCGACTGTCACTACGGAGTGCCGAAACAGACGGCCACCAACAATTTCGACGGTGATGTTGTCATGGTTCATCAGTTCCAGCGCAACATTCAGGCTGTGCGTGATGACTGTCGCCCGCAAATCCGGTGCAAGGTTCCGGGCAATGTGCAGGGCGGTGGTGCCGCCATCCAGAAACACCAGTTGGCCCGGCTCGATCATCCTTGCCGCATGTCTGCCAATTTCTGCCTTCTCATCATTGGCAATCGTCACACGATTTGCAAAAGGCGCGACCGCTGGAGAAAGTGGCACCGCGCCGCCATGCACGCGTTTTAATTGCCCATCTTTTGCAAGTTCGCGCAAATCTCTGCGGATCGTGTCCTCGGACACGCCCATCGCCTTACTTGCATCCGTTGCAACCACGCTACCTGTCTGCGCCAGCAGACGCAGCAAGTGGGCTTTTCGCTCTTGTACCAACATTCAATTCAATCCTTGACTCTGCACGAGTTTGCACGAAAATACACGAATTGAAAAGAGGTGACGTTATGAGTGATAGTATTTTTCGGCCGATATCAGAGCGCGTTCTGGCGAGTAATTGGGGGCGATTGACCAAATATGAATATCAACTTCGGCTGAGGGACGGCAGTTGGCAACGCCAGCAACGGGAAGCCTATGATCGAGGCAATGGCGCAACCTGCCTGTTGTATAAGCCGGCAACGGGTTCTGTTTTGCTGACCCGCCAGTTTCGCCTGCCTGTTTTTCTAAATGGCGGTTTGGAGACGCTGATCGAAGCGCCTGCTGGCCTGCTTGAGGGAGCCGAACCGGCAGTGCGAATGCGTGAAGAATTGATCGAGGAGACCGGTTATGACGTGTCGGCGCTCACCCACCTGTTTGATGTCTATATGAGCCCCGGCTCTGTCACAGAATATCTGGCGTTTTTTATTGGCGAATATTCAGAAAAGCAGAAGGTCGGTGATGGTGGCGGGTCCGCAGACGAGGGTGAAGACATCGATGTTATGCAAGTGAGCTTGTCGAATGCCATGACGATGATTTCCAGCGGTGAAATCCGCGATGCCAAGACAATCATTCTGTTGCAGCATCTGGCGATCCGTCTTCTGCAGGAAGAGCGTGCCGCCTGAGGAAGGGTTGGCGTCGCCGCTTAAATGCGGGAAACGTAGACAACAAAAAGGCCGCATTAGCGGCCTTTTCGGTGACTTGGATATTTGATCAGGCCCGGCGACGTTCGCTGACAGGCTGGTAAGCCATCTTTGCGTGGAACTTGCAGTAAGGCGAAGAATCCTGGGAGTCGCAGCCACAGAAGTGGAAGTCTTCCGCCATTGGATCGCCAACTGGCCACTTGCAGGTGCGTTCGGTCAATTCCGTCAGGCTGAGGCGACGCGAAATTGGAACAACAACGTTGCTGGCTGGTGCAAACTCGAGAACTTCACCGCTTTCGACTTCAATCTCTTCCTTGATGAGATTGGCGCCGGAAGCCCGCGTTACCGTGCGGGTAACAACGCGCGAAGCGTAGTTCGGAGCGCGCGGAGCAGATGTCGTGCGCTTGGTTTGGGTGCGGGCGGAGGTTGCTGTTCCGCCAGCCTTTGCGCGGCCCGGCAGGCTAAGGCGGTGAACCTTGCCAATAACAGCGTTACGACTTACACCGCCAAGCTGAGTGGCAATCTGGCTCGCACTCAGTCCTTCGGACCACAGTTTCTTGAGTTTTTCGACGCGTTCGTCTGTCCAGTTCATGCCGCTCTCCGCTGTTCGCGTGTTGTAGGCAGAATCCGTCACCCTTGCCGCGGCAAGCCGCGAACACGCCCTAACAGGTATTTTGTGGTGACTAGTTCCGCCGCTTGCAGTCTAGTAATTGCCTATTAACCTAGTGTGAGGCTGACTCCGTGACAAGAGTCGAGGGAATCATCGCGAATCGATTTTCCGGTTTTCCCCAACTTGCTGCGAAAATGCGGCGGTCCTGAAGCATGGCCAAAAGAATTATCTGCGGTTGAACGGGATCTAAAAATACCGGAAAGTACCGGAAAACGCTGACTTTTGTTGACAGCGCAGGGTGAAGTGATGATAGTGCCGGTGCCGCCGCAAGGCGGCATTTTTGATTTTCAGGCGTTGGATAACCTGCCGCGCCGCTTGACAAACGATTTTAAGCGCAAGATGCGCGAAGGAGTGATACTGCCATGGCCGAAGCCGCGCCATTGTTCGATACTTTTTCCAGAGCCCCGCTTCGGTTCGAGCGAGGCGAGGGCGTATGGCTCATTACGGAGAGTGGCGAGCGATATCTCGATTTCGCGGCGGGCGTTGCAGTAAACTCGCTCGGCCATGCCCATCCTCATCTGGTGGAAGCCATCAAGGCGCAGGCAGAAAAGGTCTGGCACCTTTCCAACCTGTATGAAATTCCCGGCCAGGAAAAGCTTGCCAAGCGCCTGACCGATGCCACATTCGCCGACAAGGCATTCTTCACCAACTCCGGTGCTGAAGCGCTGGAATGCGCCATCAAAACGGCGCGCCGTTACCACTATTCCAAGGGGCATCCGGAAAAATTCCGTATCGTGACTTTTGAAGGCGCGTTCCATGGCCGTACGCTGGCCACTATCGCAGCCGGTGGACAGGCAAAATATCTCGAAGGTTTTGGCCCGAAGGTCGAAGGTTTCGATCAGGTGCCGTTTGGCGATCTTGAAGCCTTGAAGGCAGTGATCACATCGGAAACCGCAGCCCTGCTGATCGAGCCGGTGCAGGGTGAAGGCGGCATTCGTATCGTTCCACCAGAATTCATGCGCACGCTGCGTGACCTGTGTGATGAGCATGGCCTTCTGCTGATCCTTGATGAGGTCCAGACTGGCGTTGGTCGTACGGGCAAGCTTTTCGGTTACGAATGGACCGGTGTCACGCCTGATATCATGGCGGTTGCCAAGGGTATCGGTGGTGGCTTCCCGCTCGGCGCCTGCCTGGCAACGGCAGAGGCTGCCTCCGGCATGACCGCTGGTACACATGGCACGACCTATGGCGGCAATCCGCTTGCCATGGCTGTCGGCAACGCCGTGTTGGATATTGTTCTGGCTGATGGTTTCCTGGATCATGTCCGCGACATCACGCTGATATTCCGCCAGGGGTTGGCATCCTTGCAGGACCGTTTCCCAGATGTCATCGAAGAAATTCGCGGCGAAGGGCTTCTTCTCGGCATCAAGCCGAAAATGCCGTCCTCGGAACTCTTGCATGCCATGCGCACGGAACATGTTCTGGGCGTGCCGGCTGGCGACAACGTCATCCGTCTTCTTCCGCCACTGGTCGTGACGGCAGATGAGGCAAGAGAAGGGCTGCGTCGTATCGAAAACGCAGCAATCGCACTTTCGGCATCACTAAAGGCAAAAAGCGCCTGAATGGGTAAGAAGCAGGCGGCCAGGGGCAGCTTGCGGAAATAGGGTAAAAAGAATGGCATCTCCAAAGCATTTTCTGGATCTTTCGGCTGTTTCAAGCGGCGATCTGCGCTCAATTCTCGATGACGCACGAGCACGCAAAGGTGCAACGAAAGCCGGTACGGCTGACAAGCCGCTGGACGGTAAAATGCTGGCGATGATTTTCGAAAAGCCGTCCACGCGCACCCGCGTGTCGTTTGATGTCGGCATGCGCCAGCTCGGCGGCGAAACCCTGTTCCTGTCCGGCACGGAAATGCAGCTCGGCCGCGCTGAAACCATTGGCGATACCGCCAAGGTTCTGTCGCGTTACGTTGACGCCATCATGATCCGTACCACAGATCATAACCGTCTGCTGGAGCTGGCCGAGCACGCAACCGTGCCTGTCATCAACGGCCTGACAGACGACACCCACCCTTGCCAGATCATGGCGGATATCCTGACGTTCGAAGAACATCGTGGTCCGGTCAAAGGAAAAACTATCGCCTGGACTGGCGATGGCAACAACGTTCTGCATTCGCTGGTCGAAGGTTCGGCCCGTTTTGGTTACCGCATGAACATGGCGGTGCCGATGGGCTCCGAGCCGCATGACAAGTTCCTGAACTGGGCGCGCAACAATGGTGGCGACATCATGCTGTGCCATGACGCAGAGCGTGCTGTTGCAGATGCCGATTGTGTGGTGACCGATACGTGGGTGTCGATGAACCAGGAACACAAGGCACGTGGTCACAACATCTTCCAACCTTACCAGGTCAATGGCGCGTTGATGCAAAAGGCCAACAAGGAAGCACTGTTCATGCACTGCCTGCCGGCTCACCGTGGTGAAGAAGTGACCGACGAGGTTATCGACGGACCGCAGTCCGTTGTGTTTGACGAGGCGGAAAACCGCCTGCATGCCCAGAAGTCCATCATTGCATGGTGCATGGGTCTTGTCTGATCACAAGGCCTGAAAGGGTCTTGATCTTTTATTGCTGACTTCCCATCTGGGTGTCTTCGAAGCGCGCAAGCTTGGCCATCTCGGCAGGACTTGCGCGTTTTACTGCATGGTTTCTCAAACTCAGTGTGGTTTTGCGGCAAAACATGCAGCTTTGAAAAGGTTCAACAGCGCTCTCAATGCGGCTTTGTTAAAAAGCAAGGCTCTGTCGTAACCTTTCCAGATGCAGCATTTTCACTCCGAAAATGCAAAAAACAACCAATTGAGCGTTTCACCGGCCGGTTTTGGCGGGAAACGTGTATGCCACGGGTGGTTTCACTTTGCGTGCCCCTGTGCAAAAACACAATGACGTCACGCGTGTCCTGTAAGTGGAGCGGGTGCTGCAAGGAGTATTTGGTATGGCAGATGTAACCGTAGAATTGGACGATCTGAAATTTGCGGGTGACGATAACGTGCTGCCGTTTCAGATTGAAGGACTGGATGTGCGCGGC
Organism: Rhizobium sp. BIGb0125; assembly: GCF_024810055.1. Classification (NCBI taxonomy): domain Bacteria; kingdom Pseudomonadati; phylum Pseudomonadota; class Alphaproteobacteria; order Hyphomicrobiales; family Rhizobiaceae; genus Rhizobium; species Rhizobium sp. BIGb0125. The sequence goes on along the minus strand of NZ_JANUDV010000005.1, from coordinate 324,238 downwards.
CGTGCTGTGCAGGTTGGCCCTCTGCTGAACACCATTCTGCAGCGTCATGACTACCCGCCAGTTGTTGCGCGCCTGTTGGCCGAAGCAACGGTGCTGACCGCGCTGATTGGTACGTCGTTGAAATTTTCGGGCAAGTTGACCCTGCAGACCAAGGGCGACGGTCCGGTTGATCTGCTGGTTGCGGATTTCACCGCCCCTGAAAGCATGCGCGCCTATGCCCGCTTCGATCAGGAACGGCTGGATGCTGCCCTTGCCGAAGGAAAAACTAGCCCGGCGGAACTGCTGGGCACGGGTATTCTTGCCTTTACCATCGATCAGGGCATGGGCATGCAACCCTATCAGGGTATTGTGCCGATGGATGGATCGTCATTGGAAGAAATTGCTGGCACCTATTTCCGTCAGTCGGAACAATTGCCAACCCGCATCCGTCTGGGCGTTGCCGAGTTCTTCGATCGTGATGAAGACGGCAAGCCGCGGCACGGCTGGCGCGCTGGCGGCGTGCTGGCGCAGTTTCTGCCACAGGCGCCCGAACGTCTGCGCCAAAAGGATCTGCACGGTGGAGATGGCGATGAAGGCGATTTCGAAACCGATCATGATGACGCATGGACGGAAGCGGCAACACTTCTGGAAACTGTCGATACCGACGAATTGACCGATCCGCAGGTGCCTGTTGAGCGCTTGCTGTTCCGACTGTTCCATGAACGTGGTGTACGGATCTACGATCCACAGCCGGTATTTGACCGTTGCAATTGCTCGCGCGACAAGATCAAGGGCGTATTGTCCGGCTTTACCGCAGAGGAAATCCGCGACAGTGAAGAAAACGGCATGGTTTCGGTAACTTGCGAGTTCTGCTCGACAACCTACCGCTATGAAACCAGCGAGTTCGACGTTCTGGCAACTGCCAAGAACTGATCTGGCGGATGGTCGACAAGCACCACACTATCAAAGGCGGGCGTGACGAAAGTTGCGCCCGTTTTTATTTAGTTAAGGACGCGGGTCAAGCCGGGCGTATCCAGCGAGAAGGCTGGAATGGCGACATCGAAAACTTCACCGTCATCGGTTTCCATCTGGTAGTGGCCGAACATCATGCCTGAAGGCGTATCGAGCGGGCAACCGGAGGAATACTCATAGGTTTCACCGGGTTGCAGGTGTGGAACTTCGCCAACCACCCCAGGGCCGGAAACTTCGTCGACCTGACCGTTCTGGTCGGTAATGTGCCAATAACGGTGGGTCAGGCGCACGGCTGCATGGGAGTTATTGGCAATGACAATCTTGTAGCCCCAGACGTAGCGACTATCGTCCGGATCCGACTGTTCTTCAAGATAATAAGGGTCGACAGCAACTTCGATCCCATTTGTCGTTGCACGATACATACGCGCTACCTTTAATGATCTGCTTTATTCTACACTATAACATCCGGTATTCGTCAAGAATTGACATAAAACAGGCGGTACCGAACGCTGACAATGTCGGATAGTAGATTAAATGCTGAAATAGAAGGTAAATTTAGGGCGAAGTGAAAAGCCGTGCTTGATGGAGAGCACGGCTTCGTTTGGTATCAGGCCGAGACCTTGGACAGCGCCTGGGCGAAGTCATCAACCAGATCGTCAGTGTCTTCAATGCCGCAGGACAGACGCAGCGTACCGCTGGCAATGCCCATTTCGACACGGGCTTCATCCGTCAGGTTTTTGTGGGTGGTGGTGCCAGGGTGGGTGATCAGGCTCTTCGCATCGCCGAGATTGTTGGAAATCTTCACGATATCAAGGGCGTTCTGCAGCGCGAAAGCTGCTTCTTTGCCACCCTTCAGCTCAAAAGCCACCATGGTCGACCCGCCGGTCATCTGGCGGGCAATGATATCTGCCTGCGGGTGGTCCTTGCGGCCCGGGTAGATAACCTTTGCAACCTGCTTCTGTTCAGCAAGGAAGTCGGCTATGCGGGTAGCATTGGCGGTCTGTTGCTTGACGCGCAGTGCCAATGTTTCCAGTCCCTTCATCATCGTCCATGCATTGAACGGCGACAGGGCAGGGCCGGTATGACGGTAATATTCCTGGAACTCTTCTTCGATCCATTTCTTGTCGGAAAGCACGACACCGCCAAGGCAGCGGCCCTGACCATCAATGTGCTTGGTCGCGGAGTAGACGACGATGTGTGCACCCAATTCCAGCGGCTTCTGGAAAAGCGGCGTGGCGAAAACGTTGTCGACAACCACCTTTGCGCCAATCTGGTTGGCCAGCTTGGCAACACCGGCAATATCAACCACTTCCAGTGTCGGGTTGGTCGGGCTTTCCAGGAAGAAAAGACGGGTGTTGGGGCGGATGGCGCCTTCCCAGTTGGCAAGGTCACGACCGTCGATCAGCGTGCATTCGATGCCGTATTTTGGAGCCAGCGTCTCAACAACCCAGCGGCAGGAGCCGAACAGGGCGCGGGCGGCAACGATATGGTCGCCAGCCTTCAACTGGCACAGGATGGCGGAGGCAACAGCAGCCATGCCCGATGCGGTGGCGCGTGCTTCTTCGGCGCCTTCCAGCAGGCACATGCGTTTTTCGAACATGTCATTGGTAGGGCTGGCGTAACGGGCGTAAATAAAGCCTTCCGTCTCACCCTTGAAGCGAGCCTCGGCGGCTTCTGAATTTTCGTAGACAAAACCCTGTGTCAGGTAGAGTGCTTCTGATGTTTCGCCGAACTGCGAACGCAGGCTTCCGCCGTGAACGAGTTTCGTTGCCGGGCGCCAGTTATTGCTCATGTCCATCACCTTCAAACAAAAAAACCGGCCGCAAAAGCAGACCGGTTTCGAACACCCGGTCTTTTTAGCCACTTATTTAACGTGGCTGCAAGCCGACCGGCCAAATCACCACGGGATAAAATTGGCATACGCCCGTTAACGGCTTGCGTCAATGCCGGTGTTTTGGTTTTGTCGGTTGGAAAAGCAACAGGTGAGTATCATGAAAAGAACGACCGGTATTTTAACGGATGGAGCCATCCGCGGCCTGTTCGAAAGCGGCAATTTGAAAAGCGAGGCAGCACTGGATGCCGACCAGGTTCAGCCTGCCAGTCTTGATCTGCGGCTTGGTGCAATCGCGTATCGTGTGCGTGCCAGCTTCATGCCGGGTCCTGATTGCACAGTCATGTCCAAACTCGAGCGCCTGCGGTTGCACGCTATTGACCTCAGTGACGGTGCCGTTCTGGAAACCGGCTGTGTCTACATCGTGCCCTTGATGGAAACGGTTGATCTGCCCGCCGGAATGTCCGCGTCTGCCAATCCGAAAAGCTCGACTGGCCGCCTGGATATCTTTACCCGGGTCATCACAGATAGCGCGCAGGAGTTCGACAAAATCCCGGCTGGCTACAAAGGCCCGCTTTACCTCGAAATCAGCCCGCGCACGTTCCCGATTGTTGTGCGCCGTGGCTCGCGCCTGTCGCAAATCCGTTTCCGCATCGGCCATGCGCTGCTCAATGAAGCCGAACTTCTGTCACTGCACGCGGCTGAAACCCTGGTTGCCAGTGAAACCCCGAACGTATCCGGCGGCGGCATTGCGCTGTCGATCGATCTAGAAGGTTTTGGCGAGGACCGTCTGATCGGTTATCGCGGCAAACATCACACCTCGGTGGTAGATGTCGACATCAAGGCGCAGCATGATGTGTTTGATTTCTGGGAGCCTCTTTATAACCGTGGCCGCTCCGAACTGATCCTTGATCCCGACGAATTTTACATTCTCGTGTCCAGAGAGGCCGTGCATGTGCCACCGCTTTACGCGGCGGAAATGACACCTTTCGATCCGCTGGTCGGTGAATTCCGTGTGCACTATGCCGGTTTCTTCGATCCCGGTTTTGGGCATGTCAGCGCTGGCGGCGCAGGCAGCCGTGCTGTTCTGGAAGTGCGCAGCCACGAAGTGCCCTTCATTCTGGAACATGGCCAGATTGTCGGGCGGTTGGTCTATGAACACATGTTGGAAAAACCGCAGGGCCTTTATGGTACCAGCGCAGGTTCCAACTATCAGGCGCAGGGCCTCAAGCTTTCCAAACATTTCCGGATGTGATGGGGCCGCAGCCCACCCAAGACTGACCGCGGCTTGACAGCCGCGGTGATCTGTTGAATCTCTTTATCCATTGCGGGTGTAGCTCAATGGTAGAGCAGCAGCTTCCCAAGCTGAATACGAGGGTTCGATTCCCTTCACCCGCTCCAGTAATTTCAGTAATTCACGATCATCTGTGGTTTGCCTTCAATTTTGAAGCTTGGTTTGGTGCCAAGCAAGGCTGCCGTTCGCGCAATGATTTCCTTGGTCATCGGTGCCGCAGTGGACGCGGCAGTTCGTCCGCCATTGACGCCGGTTTTGGGCGCGTCAACGATGGTCAACACAACGTAACGCGGGTCGTCCATTGGAAAACCGGCGACGAATGCGTTGAAATTGATGTCTTTGGCGTAACGACCATTGATGACCTTGTCGGCCGTGCCAGTTTTTCCACCGACATTGAAACCTTCAACCTGGGCTGCGCGGCCTGAACCTTTCAGGCCATTCCATGTGTAGAGGTAACGCATATCCGCACTGGTTTTTTCCTTGATCACGGCGCGCGAGATAGCCGCCGCATCCTCCATGCTGCGAGGCAGGAAGGTCGGGCTGATCAGATTGCCGCCATTGATCAGGGCTGCGGCGGCAACGGCGGTCTGCAAAGGTGTCGTTGCAATGCCATGACCGAAGGAGATCGTCACCGAGTTGATCTTTTTCCATGTTCTCGGCTGGGTCGGCGTGGCCACACCAGGCATTTCGGTGTCCATCTTGGACAGAAGACCAAGCCGGGTCAGAAATTCCTGATGACCTTCAATGCCAACGCGATCGGCGATATCCGCCGTGCCGATATTGGAGGAATACTGAAAGATTTCCGGGATCGAAAGCGGGCGGTATTTGCCCTTGAAATCGCGGATCGTGAAGCCACCCATGCGGATCGGACGGGAAGCATCGATAACGGTATTCAGATTTATCTTTTCGGCGTCGAGGCCCATGGCCAACGTGAAGCTCTTGAAGGTGGAGCCCATCTCGAATGTCGCGTTACTCATCCGGTTGAACCACCCCTTTTCATATTCCTTGTCGACACTGCCATCGGCAAGTGTGCGGGAGGGCTGATTGGGGTCGTAATCCGGTACCGATGCCATGGCGATCACTTCGCCCGTATCGACATCGAGAATAACGGCGCCTGCCGCCTCGGCCTGATAATCGACCATGGCTTTTGCGGCGATTTCCCGCACCATATTCTGCACGCGCAGGTCAATGGAAAGCCGGACGGGTTCAAGACGGGTGTCGGAGGTCAAGCCGACGGATCTGAGGTCGGCATAACCTTGCTGGTCGATGTAGCGTTCCATTCCCGCCAGACCGAGATTGTCGATGTTGACGTGGCCGACAATATGCGAGGCTACCGGGCCGCCGGGGTAAAAACGCCGTTTCTCCGGACGAAAGCCAATACCGGGGATGCCGAGCGCCAGAATATCTGATTGTTGTTTCGGTGTAAGTTGACGCCGTAACCACTGAAACGCGCTTCCCGATTGCAGCCTTCTGTGGGTGTCCTTCCAGTCGAGATTGGGTAGAACCGTTGCCAGCTTTTCCACGACCTCGTTAGCGTCGATGATTTTCCGCGGTTCGGCATAGAGGGAAACGGTGTTGATGTCGGTTGCAAGCAACTCGCCATTGCGATCAAGAATGTCGGGCCGTGAGGCCATGGCGTGGGCGTTGAATGAAATGGCACCCGTAACGGAGGGGTCGGCCATGCCATATTGGATGAGGCGCGCGCCGATCGTCACATACATGACGGCAAAAGTGGCAATCAAAAGAGTAAGCCTTTGCCGGGCCTGTCGTGTTCGACGCGCTCCGCTGCCCGAGATGGTTCCCCCCGGCGCCTTGCCTTTCACTTCCACGCGGAAGTGAGCGCGGCTTCTAAGCCGGACAATAAAACCAATCATTCGGCCGAAACCCACATTCGTTCAATACGGTGACACCTGGATGGCTCATCACCCGCTGAATGGAAGTGTGTCTGTAAAATGGCTGAAAGCCAACGAAAGTGGCGTTTGTTTTAAAGACGCCATTAAATTTATATTAATATACATCTAAAGTTGCCGAGAGGCGGTTAACGTTTGATTGTCCTTCGGCCGGAAGCATTAAACGTGAAACCGCCACTGGGTGTTAAATCGTCAGGCGATGCCTTTGCCGCCCGTCACACCATAAACCTCACCATTGATGAAGCTTGCTTCCTGTGATGCGAGAAGGACATAAACGGGGGCAAGTTCCACCGGTTGACCGGGGCGACCAAAATCGCTGTTCTCACCAAAATGCCGAACCTTCTCGTCAGGCTGGCCACCGCTCGGTTGCAGCACCGTCCAGAAGGGGCCGGGCGCCACCACATTGGCACGCACACCCTTTTCAATCAGCTGTTTTGACAGCGCCTTTGTGTAGGCCACAATACCGGCTTTGGTCGTGGCGTAATCAAGCAGGATGGGGGAGGGCTCATAGGCCTGAACAGATGCGGTGGTAATCACTGAAGAACCCGGCTGCAGATGTGGGACAGCCGCTTGGGCAATCCAATGCAACGCATAAAGATTGGTCTTCATGGTCTGGTCGAAATCGTCAGTGGAGAGCTCGCTTAGGTTCTCTCGGTATTGCTGTCTGGCAGCGTTGATGACGAGGATATCCAAACCGCCGAGGTCACTGACCGCTTTTTCAACCATCTCGCGGCACCAAGTTTCATTTTTGATGTCTCCCGGCAAGGCAACACCGATGCGTCCCTCAGCCTCGATCAGTTCGATCACAGTCTCAGCGTCTGGCTCTTCATCTTCGAGATAAGAAATGGCGACATCAGCACCTTCGCGGGCAAATGCGATTGCGACGGCGCGACCGATACCGGAATCACCGCCGGTAATCAGAGCCTTTCGTCCTGCGAGTTTGCCCGAGCCTTTGTAACTTTCTTCGCCGTGGTCAGGAGAGGGAACCATATTCTGCACTAGGCCCGGCATAGGTTGTGGCTGCGCATCGAAGGGCGGCGCGGGATATTGTTTGCGTGGATCCTGAATGGTGAGGCGGTCATTCATGTGTGCTCTCCCTTATACGGTTGCTTAAACGGCAAATGGAGCGCCACCGGTGAGAAGCGCTCCATCTAGCTGCATGGATTTTAGCGGAGGGTCTGATATCGGCGCTGTTCCGCTGCGATTTCGTCGTGGCTATAAGGGTCACGCGTGTCGTCAAAACGGCTCCAGCCGTCTTGTTCATAAGTGCGTCGACGTTCAACCGGATCAACCAGGTTTGAGCGTTTGAGAATTGCCGAGGCTTCATCAACCTTTGCCTCGTCTACCTTCGCAACAACGATGCTACCGCCGCGACGTACACCTTCGGCATAAACATGGGCATGTTCCTCAGGCACACCAGCGCTGACCAGCGAACCGATAATACCGCCAGCTGCGCCACCTGCTACAGCGCCAGCAACAGCGCCTGCCGCCGTCGCAGCGAGCCAACCTGCAGCCACCACCGGTCCGACGCCCGGAATAGCCATCACACCAAGGCCGGTCAGCAAACCAACGCCGCCACCGGCGACCGCGCCCACGCCTGCGCCGGTTCCGGCACCTTCAGCGGCTTTGGTTTCAGATGTCTCGTCTTTGGTTGTGCCGTCATGCGCAACGATGCTGATGTCTTTCGATGGAATACCTGCTGCCTCCAGCGCAGTCACTGCGTTGCGCGCGTCATCACGAGTGTCAAAAAGTCCGGTTACTGTACGCATTGATGTTTCCTCCAAATTTTTTTGAATTTTACTGAGTGACAATATTGCCCTGATAGTCGAGGCTAACATCGGCTTCAGCACCGTCCTTGGTGGCCTTGGCGCGCCAGATACCCTGTGAATCAAGCGTCAAACCCGTCACCGCAGTATAACCCGCAGCCTCGATGCGCTCTTTGGCTTGCGCTTCTGTGAAGCTGTTTTCACCAGCAACAGGTGCTGTCGGGTTGGTGCTATCCGGTGTGGTAACCGCAGGGGTTTCTCCCGACTGCGTAGGGGCCGGCTGCTGCGCAAAGGCTACCGTAGACAATAGAGTAACCGCTCCGGCGATAACCAGATTTTTCATTTTTCGATCCTTTCGAGCTGTAGTGTGGATTAAACCTTTGAGATGGCAGATAGTTCCGTCGAATGCACTTTTGTCATCTAACGGACAAAGAATATGGTGCTAGACACAGCTTAGAAAATCCCGCAGCAGAACTTCGTCCTTGCGCATATGGGCGGTGCGTTTGGCCGCCGATTGAGTGAGCTTTAGAAGTTTGGTACGCGTCGTCTCATCGCTTGCCAGAGCCAGCACCGCTGGGTGGATGTAACTTTTCCTGCAGATTGCAGGGGTGTTGCACAGTTCCAGCGATGCTGCATGGCACATGGCCTTGAGGGTCAGTGGTTGGCTGGTAGCGAGACACCGCAGCGCGTAGCTGAACGCTGCCAGCGTCCCTCCCCATGTTCGGAAAGTTTTGGCAGAAATGCTCTGGCCGGCAATACCTGCCAGATATCCGTTTAATTGGCTGGAATCGACGGGATGAATTTTATTGTCGGCATCCTGCCATACAAAAAGCTGCTTGCCGGGCAGATCAGCAATCTCTTCGAGTATTTTCTGCAGGCGTGGCTGTTTCAGCGTCCGTTGCACCTTGGTGCCACCCTTTGCCTTAAATTTGAGGTCGATGGTGTTTCCAAATTTCACATGACGTTTCAGCAGCGTTGTCGCGCCGTATGTGCCATTGTCGCGCAGGTAAGATTTGTTGCCGACCCGCAGAAATGTGGCGTCAAGCAACAGAACTATGGCTGCCAATGTCACGGTTTCTGGGCTTTTACTGCGCTCGATATCGGAAATTGACCGCCGCCGGATCGCTGGCAGGCACTGTGAAAATTCCAGGAGCTGGTCGTACTTCCGTTCACCCCGCAAAGTCTGCCAATCCGGGTGATAACGATATTGCTTGCGGCCTCTCGCATCCAGTCCGGTCGCCTGCAAGTGACCGTTCTCTTTCATGCAAATCCAGACATCCTTGTAGGCTGGCGGAATGCCAAGGCTCTTGATGCGCTGGATGATGGTGGTGTCCCTGACCGGTTCTCGATCAGGAAATCTGTAATGAAAACCTCTACCCGACCGAAGCCTAGTAATGCCCGGCTCCTTGTCTTGGACATATATCAAACCACTTTTCTTCAACTCACGCGTTACAAGCGTATCCATCTGGGCACCGGCAAGGAGTTAATTTGTTTGGCTTGGCTTGATATTATCGACCCGCACTATGCCATCGATAATACCACGTTCGATTCCGGCTATTGCCGGACCATCATCTACCACGCTGTAAAGCTTTTCGTTGCGGTACATGCTGGCGTTGACAGTTGTGACATCTTCTGCCGGCACAGCATCGATTTCCAGAAAATCCAGCTCTCTGTCCGCAGCGACAATTCGCGCATCGCCAGCAGACACTGCGCAAACGACAAGTTCATCATGTGTTGTCGCATCAAGCCAGTTAGGATCATCGTTGGCAGCCGTTGGAATAAGCCGGTAAATACGAAGATTTTGGCCATCAATAAAGTCGATACCGGGGCGTCGACTTGCGAGGTCAGGTCACTTTTGACGGGTTTTTCCAACTTGGGGTCATCCATTGAGTTTACCTCCGTACATATTGGTCACAACGATGTACCGTTCTTCCCGGTTCCGTGCCCTTAAGCGCTACCCGCTCAGCCGTGTGTTTCACCCTCTCCCGCAAAAGCGATGGAACGATAATCAATGCAACTTGTTCAAGGCCATAGGACCCAGATCGATGGGTTGTTTTTGAAGGAGTTTCACATGGCAAATAAACCCAAACCTGCGGTTTTTAGCGCCCGCGAAGCCCGACAAGGGTGGCGAGGAAGTCCCGTTCTTGTGGTGTTGATTGTCAGCCTTATTCTGGTTGCAGCAGTCTGGCTTGCTGCAGAAATCTGGGGCAGCGTCAACGAACCAAACATACCAAACCCGCCAAGCGCCTCTGCGCCTGCTGACAATAACAACCCAGGTGCCAGTAGCGGCGCCGGTTTCAGTGACAATCCACCCGAAGGCAGCAGACCAGCAACGGAAGGTACCGACCGTCAGCCCGTCCCATGACGGGCTGCCATGGAACTGAATACGTGCGGTAGGCAAACCTCAATCGAGTTTGAACAGCGCGGCATCCGGGTCGCTGGTGCCGTTAATGTATGCCGCGACAAGTTCTGCAGCAATCTGGCTGAATGTGATACCATTTCCGCCAAACCCCATCACGCTATAGACATTCTGCATAGCCGGTACGGAGCCGATCAACGGCAAACCGGTTGTGGTTGAGCCGAATGCAGCAGCCCATTGATAGTCTATCGGCCCGATATCAAGGCCTAGCAGGTTGTTGACCTTGCGCCGGATGGTTTGGGCTTTCCTGTGCAACTTTGCCTCGGACTGATAGGCATTGGAGTTGTTTTCATCTTCACCGCCAACAATCAGACGTCCTGCTTCATCCGTCCTGAGATATAGATAGGGGTCAGAGGCCTCCCACAAAATATGTTTGTGCAACCAATCCGGGAGGGACAAACCGGCTTTACTGGAAATTGCCCATGTCGAGATGATCTCGTGTTTTTTGTTGGCAACGTTTTCCAGAAATTCGTAGCCGGTGCAGAACACGACATGCTGTGTGCTGATAAGCTTTCCTTCTGCGGTTGCCATGACCACGTCATCACCGAGACTTTTGAGGTCTGTAATTTCAACCCCACTGACGATTTCCGCCCCCTGTTTAGCGGCGTAGCGCAACAAGCCCGCCGTTAACTGGCCGGGATTTGCCGATGCCGATATGTCGCTCAAGATGGCACCATCGCGATCAAGCCCAAAGTGGCTTTGGAGATCGGCCTTGTCGATGAACGTCGCTTCAATGCCAGCCTTCAGGCGCGCATCCACTTCCGTTTGCAGGCCGCGCGCACCCGATTCATTGCCTGCTATATAAAGCGCTGGCTTGCGTTGCATCGCGCAAGAAATCTCCAGCGATCGGACGATATCTTCAAGTTTCAACACAGCCTTGGCGGAGCGTTGCCAGGCGCGATTGGCATTGTCCTCGCCAATCATGCCTTGCAGTTTGTGAAGAGGCACATCAATTTCATGCTGAATCATTGCGGTGCTGGCGATGCTGCTGCCACGAACCGGCTTACGCTTATCGACAATCAGAACCGATTTTCCAGGCTTCGCCAGTGCCTGGGCCACCAAGGCGCCGCTGATGCCCGCACCAATGATGACAATGTCATAATGGCTTTTACCAATAAAGCTTTTGCTGCGCACGGAAATGCGCGGGCTGTCGATCCACAGTGGTCGTGAATCCCTCAGATCCCGCTCTTTTGTAAGTTTGGCTTTTTTCATGACATTCTTTCGGCGGGGAAATCATGGTTGGGTGTAACCCATGACAGTGAGATTGAACTCGCCGGAGTCGGGGTCTTTTTTAAAAAACAGGATGCCTGTTTCATGGGATTCAGAAGCGACATAATCGAATGTGACATCAGAGCTTTCAGGACTGTCAGGGGAGACAAGGTCGCCACGCACATGCACTTCTGCAGCCGTTGAAAGCGAGGTGTTGTGAATGTCGAATGTGACGCGATAATTGTCGTGTTCCGCCTGTACCGATAGTACCGAAATCTCGAACTGCGCGGCCTGATCCTCGTAGCGGTGGATGTCCCAGCCGAGCCAGACAAAGAGGGTAACAACCAGAAGCGTACAAACGCCGCCCACCAGCCACTCAAGCCAATGGGGATCTGCGGTTTCCGTGTGTTTGCTTCCAACGGATTTTGTCATGATTGCTCACAGAATAAGACGGGCGGCCGCAGCACCGATCGAGGCGGGAAAGCCAAGAATGACGGCCGCGGTCATTATTTGAGAGAGTGAAGTGTGGTCCAGTCGCTCGAAGGTCCACAGCGCATAGATGCTGACAGCAAGCGCAATGACATAGCCGGGCATGGTGAAACGAATGAAAGAGTGCCACCACTGGCTTCCATCAGGCAAGCCGTGCGATCCCTTGAAATGCAGGGCATAGACGAAACCATGCATCAGCGCGATTGAGATTAGCACGATACAGGCGGTGTGAAATGGTGTGATCTTGTAGGCAATTAGGATCATCTCGTCCGTTGGTGCGACGTTCAGATTTAGGAACAGGGCGCCGACCATCATCATGAAAAGCTCATGCAGATAACCGGTCTCGCCTTCGCCGTTATTCTGTTCTTTTTCTTCTGAATGCGCACCCAGCTGGCTGCGTCCCAACAATGCGCCGATACTGGCGGGGACCGATTGCAATGCCACTTTAGCAACAATGGTACTTGTGGTCAGCTGGTCGTTGAGGACGCCCAGGAGCAGCAAGATTGCGGCACTGACTGCGATGCCCAGCCCATAAGCGGTGAGCGCATCACGGATAGCCTGATGCCATGAAGAGGTTTTTTCAAAGCCAATGCGGCGCGCAAGCATAATCAGCAAAGGCAGGTTGAGAAGGCAAAGCAGCAGCAATCGCGTGCGATTGACGTAAAGGCCCAGGAACCACATTTCCATGGTCATCAGCATCGGCAGGGCAAATAGCAGGGCACCTGCCAAACCGCGGGCCAGACCTGTCAGAAAATGTTCTGTTTCGTTACCCCCGGACTGACCGGATGCTGCCGCTGCCATGTATCGCCTCCAGCGTTCTGCAAGCGATAACGTGTGGTAACGAACCTTGTTCCCGCCTCAGGCGGATGTGTCGATCAGCGCGATGCCAAATTCCGGACGGTAGGTGCGTCTAAGCTGGGCGGGCGTTTCCTTGACGATCACTTCCAGCGTCGGGCGGACGTACCCCTTCACGAAATGGCCCCCGCGCGTGTGCCCATCGGAGAATCCTAAAACTGCATGCAGGTGCGGATTGGGTTTGCCCCGTTCATCCAGAGTGATGTCGCCCATCAGGCTCAGTACCTCACTTTGATCATCGATTGGAATGTCATCGTAGGTTTGTGAAGCAAGGTCGAAAAACGCTAATGTGGCTTTTTCAAATGCGCCAATCGCGGTCACCGACGCGGCGTTGATGTCGTGTTGAATGGCAAAATCCTTGATAATGCCAAATGCTTCTTCGCCGGGTTCGATCACGAGCATAAAAATGCGATCGCTGTCGTTGGACAGCAGCTTGCTCTGCATCGGTTCTTCTCCCTTATTATGTCGGGCTGCCATCTTCATGGCTCAAAAAAAAGACCGCCAGCATAACTGGCGGCCCGTTATGGTTGCTGCCTCAAGCGGCGCGGCGCGGGTGGCGCCCTTCCTCAATTTCTTCAACGATCTTGTCGACAAATGCCTCAAGATCATCAGGTGAGCGTGACGTAATGATGCCCTGATCGACAACCACCTTCTCATCCATCCAGATGCCACCGGCATTCTGAACATCCGTCTTGATGGAACCGTAGGACGTCACCTTCCGTCCGTTAATGGCGTCGGCTTCAATCAGCAGCCATGGAGCATGGCAGATCGCCGCGACCACCTTGCCGGATTCAGTGAATTCACGAACCACACGCATGGCATTTGCATCTGCGCGCAGCTTGTCCGGGTTGATCTGACCGCCCGGAAGCACCAGAGCATCAAAATCCGTTAGATGCACGTTCTCGGCCTGAAGATCGACATCGACAGTATCTCCCCAATCTGCCTTGTCCCAGCTTTTAATCTTTCCTGATTTGATGGAAGCGATTTTTACATTCGCGCCACGACGCTGCAATTCCTCGTAAGGGACGCGCAATTCCGAACGTTCGTAGCCGTCAGTCGCCAAAATTACGATGTTAGCGTTAGTAATTTCAGTCATGTTTTCGTCCTTTCGGTTGTATCGGTGTTTCCGTCAGCGTTGATTGACGGCAGAAAAAATTCGACATCTTCGCGAGTTGCCTGATCCAGACTTTCAATATGCTCATGCCAGAATTCAGCAGCTTTGCTTGGCTCTTCCTCGTACTGGCGAATGAATGTCTTGTTGTCGTCGATCATCACTTGTCGAGTGCCGCCGAGGTTTAGGTACTGTTCGGCAAGAGTGCGTGTCTCAGTCTTTTCCATATGCGTGTCCTCACGTAACAGGATGGAAAATGTCTTCGGGCGAAGCGCGCCGGACGGGTAAGAAGCTCGTCTGCCTTTTCGTTGGCCATCAGGAGAAAACGAAAAAATCCTGATGTTCTTCAGCGCCGTCACGTTCGTTTGACACGGCGCGCTTCTGTTAAGTGAACGTGACAGACCGGGCATTGTTCCCCTGAAAATAGGGTTGTGGTCGCAGCCAGTGATCACGGCGGAAATATCAACTTCATCAGCTTGAAAAATTGGATGCCTGTTGTCTTGCGTTCACCAAGTATTGTTCACGTCGTGACTTGGTGGCCCAACCATCCGGGAACAAAAAAGCCTCAGCCTTCGTTTGTTTTGCAACGAAGAGAGGGAAATTCCCATGTTTAGAGTGGAAAAATTCGCTTCTGTGTTTGCTTTGAGCCTTGGCCTTCTGGGCGTTGTTACGATGCCTGCCCATGCTTTCAGTATCATCGCTCCTGCAGAGCAGAATCAGGCAGCTGACGGCAATACAGCCAAACGCCATTATCCTTTGGCAGCCTTTGCCGGGGAAGGCGCTTCGAATTCTGGCCAGGATAACTTCCTGCTATCAGCGGAGGAAGTGCAGCATGTGCAATGGTGCGCCAAACGCTACATGTCTTACCATCCGGTGGATAACACCTATCAGGACAAATCAGGCAAGCGTCTGGAATGTCAGTCACCCCATTGATTGGCGCCAAATCAGGCCTTAAGCGCATAACGGCCTGACTGTGTCCTTGCCTCATTGATTTCGTCATCAAGCGCGCTCAGGCGCATCATGTGGGACGTGATGTGGAGAGCGATGGCATTTCTGTCATCGATGGAAAAGCGCCTCCAGCGTTCCAGCCCGGTTATCACCTCGATCAGGTCTTCGCGTTCTTTTTCAAGTTTTGCAATGTTGCAGATCATGGTTGCCGCCCTTTCTGTCTGGGGCGCTAACGTGCTGCATAAGCAAAAGTTCAAATAAGTAAAATTTAAGGTAAATTTTATCTTTATGGGAAGAGGAAGGCGCCGTGCATGGTCTGCACGGCGCCTTTCAATTACGCGGCAGCTTTTTGTACTGCATAAGGGTCAAACCGCCCATAAAAGGTTTCGCCCTTGGCGGCCATGTCCAGCAACAAAGGTGTTGGTGTGAAGCGTGAGCCGTAAGTCTGTCTAAGCTTGTCAGCCAGTTCCACGAAGGTCTTCACACCCATGCCGTCAATGTAGGACAGCGCGCCACCCGTATACGGCGCAAAACCAAAGCCGAGAATAGAGCCGACATCAGCCTCGCGTGGATCGGTCACAATGCCTTCTTCCACCGTTCGTGCAGCTTCCAGTGCAATGGTCACCAGGAAGCGGGACTTGAGAACATCCATTTCCACATCGTCTGGCTTCTTTTGCGGGTAGAGGTTTTTAAGGCCCGGCCACAGAGACTTCTTTGCAGGCTTCGGTGGATAGTCATAAAAGCCCTTGGCGTTCTTGCGGCCAAAACGCTCTTCGTCTTCCACCAGCTTTTTCACCAGTGCCATCTGGCGTGGATCGACAGCTTTGTCCCCGAGATCTGCAACCGTTGCCTTGAGAATCTTATAGGAAAGATCAATGGCAACTTCGTCGTTCAACGCCAATGGGCCAACCGGCATGCCCGCAAATTTCGCAGCATTTTCGATCATTGCCGCCGGAACACCCTCGATCAGCATCTCATAGCTTTCGGCCATGTAACGCAATACGCAACGATTGACGAAGAAACCACGCGTGTCGTTGACGACGATCGGGGTCTTCTTGATTTTCGCCACGTAATCCAGTGCCACAGCCAGAGCCTTGTCACCGGTTTCCTCGCCCAGAATGACTTCGGTCAGCATCATCTTCTCAACCGGTGAGAAGAAGTGGATGCCGATAAAATCGGTTGGACGTTTGGAATTCTTCGCCAGTCCGCTGATTGGCAAGGTTGAGGTATTGGAGGCAAAAATAGCGCCTTCCGGCAGCACGGCTTCCACCTGCTCTATGACCGCTTTCTTGACATCGCGGTCTTCGAATACCGCTTCAATAACAAGGTTCGCGGTTTTGAGCGTTGTGTAATCAGCGCTTGGCGTGATGCGGGCGAGAATGGCAGCGCCTTCATCCTGCGTCATGCGGCCCTTGCCGACGCTGTCCTTGACCAGACCTTCGCAGGTCGCTTTGCCCTTGGCTGCGGCTTCGTCGTCCCGGTCGATCAGGGTGACATCAAGGCCGGAAACGGCGGTGACATAAGCAATGGATGCGCCCATGAAACCGGCGCCAACCACGCCGACATGTTTCAGATCACTCTTCGGCTGGCCGACCGGGCGGCGTGCGCCTTTGCCCAGTTCCTGCATCGAGATGAACAGCGAGCGGATCATCGCGAAGGCTTCCTTCGAGCGAAGGATTTCGGTGAAATAACGCTGCTCGACCTTCAATGCGGTATCAAACGGCAATTGCAGGCCTTCATAAACGCATTTGAGAATGGCAAGTGCCGCCGGGTAGTTGCCAGCACTTTCACGGCGCAGAATAGCCGGTGCCGCAGGCCACAGCTGGGCTGCCGCTGGTGTCCAGATGCCGCCGCCGGGCGCCTTGAAACCCTTTTCGTCCCACGGGGCGACCGGTTTCAGACCGTCCTTGATCATTTGTTTGGCGGCAGAAATCAGTTGATCCGGCTCGACGACCTGATGAACGAGGTTCATGGCCTTGGCGCGTTGGGCAGTCAACGACTGCCCTGTTGTCATCATCTGCAATGCCGATTGTGCATCGGTCAGGCGTGGAACGCGCTGTGTACCGCCTGCACCGGGGAAAATGCCAACCTTGACCTCAGGTAGTGCCAGCTTGACACTTTTGGCGTTGGAGGCAACCCTGCCATGGCAGGCGAGGGAAAGCTCCAGTGCGCCGCCCATGCACGTACCATTGATAGCAGATACCCATGGTTTGCCGTTGGTTTCCACTTTCCTATACATCCAGTTCATCTTGCCGACGAGATCGAACAGCTTTTGTGCGGCTTCATCGGGGTTCTTCTGTTTTTCCTCATGGTAAAACGAGAACATCGATTTGATCATCGAAAGGTCGGCGCCGCCGGAAAAGGTGCTTTTGCCCGACGTGAAGACCACGCCCTTGACGGCAGCATCGGCCACGGTTGCATCGACGATGGCGTCGAGTTCCTGCAGTACCTCTGCGGTAAAGACATTCATGGATTTTTCAGGCATGTCCCATGTTACGAGGGCAATGCCGTCAGCGTCAGTTTCGACGGTAAAATTTGTATAGCTCATCGGTTTCCTCCCGAAATCAAACGCGCTCAATGACCGTTGCCGTACCCATGCCGGCACCGATGCA
The DNA here is from genome assembly GCF_024810055.1 of Rhizobium sp. BIGb0125. Lineage (NCBI taxonomy): Bacteria > Pseudomonadati > Pseudomonadota > Alphaproteobacteria > Hyphomicrobiales > Rhizobiaceae > Rhizobium > Rhizobium sp. BIGb0125. Next base: position 306,843 of record NZ_JANUDV010000005.1, on the reverse strand, counting down.
GAGCGTTACCAGCGCGGTGTTGAGATCGCGGCGTTCCAGTTCGTCGAGAACCGTGCCGAGGATCATGGCGCCCGTGGCACCGAGCGGATGACCCATGGCAATGGCGCCGCCATTGACGTTCATCTTATCGTGGCTGATGTCGAAGGCCTGCATGTAGCGCAGAACCACGGCAGCAAAGGCTTCGTTGAGTTCGAAGAGGTCGATGTCGGCAATCGACATGCCCGTCTTCTTCAGAAGCTTTTCCGTCACGTCCACGGGACCGGTCAGCATCAGTGCCGGATCGGACCCAATATTGGCAAAATGTCTGATGCGCGCCCGGGGCTTCAGACCCATGCTTTCGCCACCGGCCTTCGAACCGACCAGAATAGCGGCCGCGCCGTCAACGATACCAGAGGAGTTACCTGCGTGGTGAACGTAGTTGATACGCTCGACTTCCGGATGCGCCATGATGCCAACAGCTTCAAACCCACCCATTTCGCCCGGCATCTGGAACGATGCGTTGAGCGAGGCAAGTGCCTGCATGTCGGTACCCGGACGCATATGTTCGTCACGGTCAAGAATGGTGATGCCATTCTGGTCTTTGACCGGAACAACCGAATTCTTGAAGTAGCCGTTCTCCCAGGCATGGGCAGCACGCTTCTGGCTTTCCACGGCATAAGCATCCACGTCATCGCGGGAAAAGCCGTATTTCGTGGCAATCAGGTCAGCGGAAACACCCTGCGGCATGAAGAATGCAGGGAAATTGACTGATGGATCCATGTACCAGGCTCCGCCAGACATGCCCATGCCAACGCGCGACATGCTTTCTACGCCGCCTGCAATAACGATATCGTCAGAGCCAGCGGCAACCTTGCCGGCGGCAAAATTGACGGCGTCCAGACCCGAGGCGCAAAAGCGCGAGATCTGCATGCCCGGTGCTTTGGTCGAATAACCCGCCTCGAAAGCGGCGGCCTTCGGGATCACCGCACCGGCATCCATGACAGGATCGACGCAACCCATGATGATGTCGTCAACGGTTGACGTATCCAGTCCGTTACGATCGCGGATTGCTTCCAATGTCTTGGCAGCAAGACGAACGGATGGCACTTCATGCAAACTGCCGTCCTTCTTGCCGCGTCCGCGCGGCGTGCGGACATGATCGTAAATATAAACCTCGGTCATTCTCTATCTCCCTGTGACGCATGGAGCGTCTTCGAAATCTTGGAGGGGCAAAGAGGGGCGTTTGCCCCTCAGAATGCCTCGGCAGCCAGTTCCATCATCGTGTCGGCACCCGTCTCGATGCGGGTCTTGCGCAGAACGGTTTCGGGCATAATACGCTCCATGAAGAACTTTGCCGTCACGAGTTTCGTCTTGAGATAGTCCACGTCCGATGCACTGCCGGATGACAAAGCGCTCTGCGCTGCCTTGGCCATGCGGGCATGCATATAACCCAGGACTACAAGGCCGAAGAGGTGCATATAGTCGGTCGAACCGGCGCCGGCATTGTCAGGTTTTGCCATGGCGTTCTGCATGAACCACATGGTTGCCGCCTGCAGATCGTTCAAGCCCTTTTTCAGACCCTTGGTGTAGGTAACCAGCGCCTCATCCGCGCGGTTGTCCTCGCAGAAATCGCCAATTTCCTTAAAGAGCGCCATGACAGCACGTCCGCCATTCAGGCCCAGCTTGCGGCCGACCAGATCCAGCGCCTGAATGCCATTGGCACCTTCATAGATCATGGTGATGCGCGCATCACGCACATACTGGCTCATGCCGTGTTCTTCGATGTAGCCGTGGCCGCCAAACACCTGCTGTGCCATCACCGCATGGTCAAAGCCCTTGTCGGTCAGCACACCCTTGAGGATTGGCGTTACCAGTCCAAGCAGGTCGTCCGCCGCCTGGCGCTCTTTTTCGTCCGTAGAGCGATGGGCGATATCCGACTGCAACGCGGTCCATAGAAGGAACGCGCGACCAGCCTCGTTATAGGCCTTGATCGTCATCAGCGTGCGGCGCACATCCGGATGCACGATAATCGGATCAGCTTTTTTGTCCGGGGCCTTCGCGCCAGACAATGAACGACCCTGAATACGTTCGCGGGCATATTCGACGGCGTTCTGATAGGCAATTTCGCCGACCGAAAGACCCTGCAGGCCAACGCCGAGGCGGGCTTCGTTCATCATCACGAACATGGCCGAGAGGCCCTTGTTCTCTGCGCCAAGCAGATAACCGGTCGCATCGTCATAGTTCATGACGCAGGTCGAGTTGCCGTGAATGCCCATCTTGTGCTCGATGGCTCCGCAGACCACACCGTTGCGGGCACCCTGTGTTCCGTCGTCATTCACCAGGAATTTCGGCACGATGAACAGGGAAATACCCTTGGTGCCTTCAGGCGCGCCTTCGATGCGGGCGATCACCAGATGCACGATGTTGTCGGTCATGGAGTGTTCACCAGCCGAGATGAAAATCTTCTGGCCGGAAATCTTGTAAGTGCCATCGCCCTGCGGAACCGCCTTGGTGCGCAGCAGACCGAGGTCAGTGCCGCAATGGGGCTCGGTCAAGTTCATGGTGCCGGACCACGTGCCTTCCACCATTTTGGGCAGGTAGGTCTGCTTCTGCTCGTCGGTGCCATGCACGAGGATTGCGGCAATCGCACCCTGCGTCAGACCGGGATACATCATCAGCGACAGGTTGGCAGACGACATATATTCACCGATGGCGGCATGCATGGTGTAAGGCAGGCCTTGCCCGCCAAATTCCTGGGGAACGGCAAGACCGATCCACCCGCCAGCGCAATAGGCATCGTAAGCCTGTTTGAAACCGTCCGGTACAGAAACGGATCCATCGTCTGCGCGTTTGCAGCCTTGGCTGTCGCCGGGCAGGTTAAGCGGGAAAAGCTGTTCTTCCGCCAGTTTGGCCGCTTCACCGGCAATCGCCTCGATCATATCGGGAGTGGCGTCTTCAAAACCGGGAAGATTATTGTAGCGCTCCAAACCGAGCACATCGTTGAGAATGAAAAGCGTATCTTTAACAGGGGCCTTGTAAACAGGCATTACCGATGTTCCTCCGCATCGTTCAAGCACGTATGAGAGCATAGTTGCAAATTTTGACGTTTGCGTAAACGTCAAAATGCTCAGGTGGGTAAATTTATCGGGAGCAAGGAGCGGTTATTGGCGTTGGAAAAGCGAGAATCCATAATTTTTTAAGGGAATTAAAGGAAAAGTTAAAAAATACCGACGTCGGTTAACCACTTCTTTACCACGTTTCGTAAATTGTTCGAAACGTGGTGTCTGTTCGCGTTGTCTGCTCGTTTACCTCAAACGTGCATCGCAACGAGTCGGGATTGGGGTGGCCCATTCTCGATGACAATGCAGATCGACGCTATGGCGGACCAATGCCAACCATCGCGAAGTGAGCAGGAACATGAACGGATCGAGACCAAATCGGTATAGCGATGGCAGATCGTCCCTTGATGCCTTGAGCCGGACCATTGAGGGGCTGGAAGCTCGCATCGAGGGCCTCATGGGTCAGCCTCCGCAGGAACCACAGCCTCAGCGCAGGCTAGAGCCGGTAGAACGCCACGTTCAGCCGCCGCTTGCTGCTCGGCCGGAGCGTTTTGATCCAATCAACGAGATTCGCCAGCGCCAGCGTGCCCTCAATGCAGCGACGAGACCGCCACGGCAGGAAGATCGCCAGGAACGTCTCGAGCGGCAAGAACGCCCAGCGCCCCGCCAGCCGGAGCGCGCCCCATTTGTGCCCGCGCCGCGCCCACCTTTGGCGCGCTCGACTGCTACACCGCCCGCAGACGCTCCTCAGCGCGCCTATCAGTCTTACGAGCCACGGCCGCCTCAGCCGCCAGTCGTTTCCCAGCCCAACGATACCGCCATGCGTGATATCGCGCAGGCGCTTGTCAGCCTGCGCCAGGAACTGAAGCAGGATCTTTCAGAAGGCATTGCTCGCGAAGTGCAGGGCCTGCGCTCGGAAATCCGCAGCATCAAATCAATCGCTGAAGACAATCAGTTTGTCGGTGATATCCGCTCCGACATCGACCGTTTGGCTGCCAGCATCGATCAACTCGGTGGCAGTGCTTCGCCGAATGCTTATGGCTTGCGCGAGGAGTTCGATGATCTGCGCGCCCTGATGGATCAGCTTGCGCGGCAGGACACCGTCAGCCGTATTGAAGATCACTGGGAGAACGTTGAGGAGAACCTCAGCAAGTTCGACACATCTGCACTGCAAGAAGAGATCGTTTCGCTGGCCTACCGGCTGGATGACATCAAGGGCCACCTTGGTGCGATGAGCGATAGCCCTGCGGTTCGCATTTTGGAAGAAAAGCTGATCACCATCGCAGAAGCTGTGGAACATCTTGGCAAGCATATGCAGCCTTCCGGTGGCGCAATTACGGAACAATTCTCCAATCTTGACCAGCGCCTTGATGAAATCAGCCGTGCGATTGCCGCAACCAGCTCGCGCAATGCCGCGCCGGCTCTGGATACATCGCTGTTCCAGCGTCTTGAAGGCCGCCTGAACGGTTTGGCTGTGCAGATTGATGAGCTGAGCAATGCCTCCGCTCGCAGCAATCCGGCAGACGAACTTGCCGGTCGCATGGAAGCACTGACCCTTCGGATCGAAGAACTGGCAACCGAGCGCAATGCCGTCCATCTGGATGAGCGGCTCGATCAGCTTTCGCTGATGATGGAACGTGCTCAAAAACCGGTTGCCCAGCCGGAGCTGACAGGTTTTCTGACCGACATTTCGCGTAAGATCGAAGCGCTGGATCATGGCACGTTTAATGATGCCCTGGCCTCGCGTCTCGACGATCTGGCACGCCGTATCGAGGACCTCGACTACCGTCAGGCACAACAGCAGCAACAGCCGGTTGCCGCCTTTGATGATGGTGCTTTCCTGCGGTTGGAAGAACGGCTGGTCGATATCGCCGCCCGCCTTGACGAAACCTCGTCGTCATCACCGACCGATTACAACGCATTGCAAAATCTGGAAGACCAGATTGCCAACCTGTCCTCGCTGATCAGCCAGCCGGTGCAGCCTGAGCCGTTTGTAATGCCTGCGGAACTTGATGCCCGCATGGCTGCAATCGAAGATTATATGGCTTCCAACGATGAGTATATCATCGAGGCGGCACGTCAGGCGGCAGAAGCCGTGGTGGATGCCTATTCCCGCAAGGGTTTGTCGGGCAATGTCCAGCAGACCGACATGACGATGCTGAACGACCTGGCCAGCGATCTGCGCAATCTGGAAAACCTCAGCCGTTCGTCGGAAGAGCGTACTCATCGCACATTCGAAGCGCTGCATGAAACCCTCGTGCAGATTGCCGGTCGTCTCGACAGCTTCGACAACCGCTCTTTCTCGGAAACAAATTTCGCAGCAGCCCAGCAATCCTGGCAGCAGGAACCGGTCGAAAACCGCCCGGCACGCGAACCCGTTGCCGAAATGGCATCCGGCAGCCTTTTTGCCTATGCCGGTGAAGAAGAGGCTGCACCTGCAAAGCCGCTGTTCAACAGCGCAGCCATTGAGCGCCAGCTGTCGGAAGAGGCGGCCCAGCAACTGGAAACCGCGGCAGAAGCCCTGATCATTCCGGAAGCGCGTCCGTCTGCCGATGTCGCGATCGCTGACAAGCCAGCCGCTCCGGTCAAGGAAAAGCGTGGTCTGCTGGCAAGCCTGACAAGCCGTTTCAAGTCCGAGGCATCGCGCACAACAGCATCCGAGCCACAGCAGCGCACCCAGATCAATCCTGCCCCATCGCTGGATCCGATCGACGTTCTGCCTGCCGGTCAGGAAAACGAGCTGCTTGAGCCAGGCTCTGGCGTACCGGACGTCAAGAAAATCCTTGAACGTGTCCGTGCCAGCCAGAATGCACAGCGCGACACGGCTAAACCTGCCGGTCCTGAAGTTAGCAAGGCAGACTTCATCGCTGCTGCCCGCCGCGCCGCGCAGGCCGCTGCACAGGAAACCATGCCTGAAAAGGCATCTGGTGCTGCCAACAAGGATGTCGCAGGTCAGGAAGGCAAAGCTTCCGCATTTGCACGTTACCGCCGCCCCATCCTGATGGGTATCGGTGCGATCCTGCTGGTGATGATGGCTCTGCCGCTGGTCAAGTCGGCTATCGAAGGTGAGCCTGCATCGCAGGTTATCGAGCAGGCTCCAACCCAGGCCCCAACACAGGCCCCGGGTGAAAACTCTGCGATCACACCTCCTGCTGCTCCGGAAGTTGCACATGAGCCGGTGACCATTCCGTCCGACCTGCTGTTGGAAACCGACAAGGCCGTTGAACAGGACGCGGCAATGACCGCCAATCAGCAGCCGAATGCCATAGATGAAAGAACCATCGGTGGTGCACCGCTGCCTGAAGCTGAAACGACAGCCCAGCCGCCGCAGGAAACATTGCGGGCACCGGTCGATGCCGTTGTCGCTGACAAGATTGCCATTCCGTCTGAAATTCAGCCGGCTTCTCTGTCTGAGGCCGCTGCTTCCGGCAATGCAGCTGCACTGTTCGAAGTTGGCGCACGTTACACCGAAGGACGTGGCGTTGCTGAGAATGCCGGCGAAGCTGCGAAATGGTACAAACTTGCTGCAGACCGCGGTCTCGCGCCCGCTCAGTACCGCCTTGGCAACATGCTGGAAAAAGGAAACGGCGTTTCGCGCGACCTGAATGAAGCCAGCGCCTACTACGCCAAGGCTGCAGAGCAGGGCAATGCCGGTGCCATGCATAATCTGGCGGTGCTTCTGGCCTCTGATGCGATTGGCCAGCCAAATTACGTGCAGGCGGCAAACTGGTTCCAGAAGGCGTCTGAACTTGGTGTTCACGACAGCCAGTTCAACCTTGCCATTCTCTATGCACGTGGCAGCGGTGTCAGTCAGAACATTGAAGAATCCTACAAGTGGTTTGCTATCGCCGCCAATGGCGGAGACAATGACGCAGCCCAGAAGCGCGATGAAGTTGCAAAGGCCATGCAGCCTGCACAGCTTGAAAGCGCCCGCGCCAAGGTTGCCGCCTGGAAGCCGACACCACTTAACGAAGACACCAATGCCGTCAACATGCCGGATGAGTGGGCTGGCATGGAAGGTGTAAAAACCTCCACGGTCGACATGACCAAGGCAATCCGCAACATTCAGGCCATTCTGAACAAGAACGGTTTTGATGCGGGAACTGCCGACGGGCAGATGGGCAAAAAGACGGTTGCCGCCATCAAGGCATTCCAGCAGTCCATTGGACAGGAACCTGACGGCCGCATTTCCGATAACCTGGTTAAGGCCCTGCTGGAGCGCAACGCGTAATCGCTCCGGCAGCAAAGTTTCCAAATTATCAACGCAATTCCGGTAGATGAATTGACTTGCCTGCCCCCGGCAGGCATGACAGTTCAGGATATGCGGTAAAGCCGCGTTCCTTGACTGCCGGAATGCTAAGATCAGGCAAACACTCCAAACGACCGCTTTGCCTTCCAGCCTTGAACCACCCTGCTTGAGGTCCGAGCGTGACTGTTTATCTGCCGATTGCGGAACTGTCGGTGAATATTTTCATCATTCTAGGCATGGGCGCCGCTGTTGGATTTCTGTCCGGCATGTTTGGTGTAGGTGGCGGGTTCCTGATCACTCCACTGCTGATTTTCTACAATATTCCCCCCGTTGTTGCGGTTGCGACCGGTGCTAATCAAGTTGTCGCATCCTCGATTTCCGGCTCGATATCGCATTTCCGGCGCGGTACGCTGGACGTGAAGCTGGGAAGTATCCTGCTTATTGGCGGTATTGGTGGGGCAACGGCCGGTATCTGGTTGTTCTCGTTGCTGCGCCGGGCCGGCCAGCTCGATCTGATCATTTCGCTGCTTTACGTGATTTTTCTCGGAACCGTCGGCGGTTTGATGCTGATGGAGAGCATTGTGGCGCTTCGCCGCGCTGCCCGAAATGAGCAAGTCACGTTGAAAAGACCGGGGCATCATAACTGGGTACACCGCCTGCCGTTTAAAATGCGGTTCAAGAAATCCAAGATCTATCTCAGCATCATTCCGCTGATTGGCCTTGGTTTCTTTATCGGCGTCCTGACCTCGGTCATGGGTGTCGGCGGCGGTTTCATCATGGTTCCTGCCATGATCTACCTGCTGCGTATCCCGACCAACGTCGTTGTCGGAACCTCGCTGTTCCAGATCATTTTCGTGACGGCCTATACGACGATCGTGCAGGCTGCGACCAACTATTCCGTCGATATCGTTCTGGCCTTCATCCTGATGATTGCCGGTGTAGTCGGCGCCCAATATGGCGTACGCGTTGGTCAGAAGCTGCGCGGCGAACAGCTGCGCGCCCTTCTTGCCCTTCTTGTTCTGGCTGTTGGTGTACGTCTTGCCATCGCGCTGGTCGTCCGGCCAGAGGACCTCTTCTCGGTTGCTGTGGGAGGGGTGGGCTTTTGATCCGCAAACTTCTTCGCGCGCTGTTTGCCACTATGGTACTGAGTGGCTCCGCATGGGCACAAACACCGCCACAGATCCCGGCCTTGACGACATCACCTTACGGCCAACCACAGACGGTACGTGAGACCATCGAGATTGGTGCTTCGACGACGGAAATCGCCATCACCTCGGATTTCCGTGGTGCCGATTTTACGATGTTCGGTGCGCTCAACAATCCCGACCAACTGCTGCTGGCCATCGGCCAATATGATGTCATCGTCACACTGGCAGGCCCGCTGGACCTGGCGACGGTGCGCAAGAAAGAACGTGTCTTTGGCATCTGGGTCAACACCAGCTCTATCAGCTTTGAGCCGCTGCCGGAATCCTATGCGCTTGCCAGCACACGCGATGTCAATTCCATTGCCAGCCCCGAAGTGCTCAACGATATCGGTCTTGGTGTAAATCACCTGCCTCTGGTAACGGCCGGCTACGCGGGCGAGCCTGACAATATCGGAGAGTTCCGTCAGGCCTATCGTCGCCTCAAACTGTCAGATGGTATTTATCGCAATGATGAAACCGGCGTGCGTTTGGAGCGTACCGGCCTGTTTTGGGCAACGCTGCGCCTGCCAGCGAACGTACCGAATGGCGTACACACCGCCCGTGCCTATCTGTTCAAGAGCGGTGACTTCATTGCGCAACGAGAACTGCGCCTGCGTGTCGTCAAAACTGGTATCGAACAGGCCATTACCGATGCTGCCCATCAAACACCACTTGCCTATGGCATGTTGTGTGTTCTGATCGCCGTCATTACCGGCTGGAGCGCCAGCATCCTGTTCCGCAAGGACTGATATCCTCCCGGTAATATCAGCTTGAGTGCTTGATACGGATCAATCTGCAAATTGCCGTTCAGGTGCATGATGTCCTTATCAGCGCACAGGGACAGTTCCGTTCTGGTAGCGCTGTTTTTCAAGCGTTGCGGCGGGTCGGCAACCTGATGGGTCCTCTGCTGCGAAAGGGGAAATGCCATGTTCAAGCACATTCTCATTCCAACCGACGGATCACCCTTGGCGCAGATTGCTATCGACAGCGGTTTTGCGCTGGCAAAGGATGCCGGAGCCAAGGTCACGGTCATCACGGTTGCCGAACCGTTCCACATCGTCGCGGCCGATGCAGAAAACATTGCCATCATCACCGAAGAGGAAGAGACGCATATTTGTGATGAGGCCGAGCAGGTATTGAAAGACACGCAGGCGAGGGCAAAAACACTGGGCCTGGAGTGTGACGCGTTGTTTGCCCGCGCCACCAAGGCGCATGAAGCTATTATCGAGGCTGCAAACCAGATTGGCTGCGATCTGATTGCCATGGCCTCTCATGGTCGCAAGGGCGTCCGTGCCATGGTTCTGGGCAGCGTCACCTCGAAGGTGTTGAGCAATTCGAACATTCCAGTTCTGGTCTACCGCCAGTAATTTGGAGGTCAGCCGATCAGGTTGTCGAAACGTACGGAATAAATCCTGTCGCGGCCGAGCAAATGGGCCACGAGATGCGTCCTGTTAAACAGGCCGTTCATGGCGGCATGCCGGAGGTCCAGCCCGCCGGTGGTTACGCCAAAGGCCGGCATCACAAGACGTGTGCCATCGGTGGCAAAACAGGCGCGGCGTACCGACTTTTCACGTCGCCTGACCACGGCTGCCGGATGCAGATGCCCGGCGATTTCGCCATTTGCTTGGCCTGGTTTCGGTTCATGTCTGAAGACAAGGCCGGAACAATGTAGTTCATCGACCGAGTTCCCAGGCAATCCAACCGCGCCGTCAGGGTCATGGTTACCATTGACCCACAGCCAGTCACGACCTTTCGCCATATCTTTGATGGATTGGCGAAACAGCGGGGGCAGCAGGGCAGAGCCTTTCCGGTCGTGGAAATTATCGCCAAGGGTGACCACCGTCTTGGGAGCGTAACGGTCGATGAGGATTTGCAACAGTCGCAGTGTCGCTAGTGTGTCGTAAGGTGGGTGCAGCTGACCACGACGCGCAAAGGCAGCGCCTTTTTCCAGATGCAGGTCCGAGACAACAAGCATGCCATGTTGGGGGATAACCAATCCGCCAAGCGGATCGCACAGCACAGCAACATCATGCACACAAATTTCGGCGCACTGGCTTGGTGTCTGTGCAGTCACATCGCGGTAGCTGGCAATACGGTTCATGCTGTTGCGTTATTCCTTCATGGCTTCACGAATAAGGTCTTCTGCCGCTTCCTCAAGCACCGTTTCATGGGCTTCGCCAGCCACGTGCTCGCGTCCTATTTCCAGCATCACCGGCACGGCCAGCGGCGAAACCCGCTCAAGCGCCCGGTGGGTTATATGGCTTCTGATTCGCTTCAGCATATCTCCAAGTCTGCCGATATCCAAAAGTCCGGAGGCTGCATCAATGCGTGTTGCCTCCATCAGAATGTGGTCGGGCTCATGGCTGCGTAGCACGTCATAGATCAGATCGGTTGATACAGTGACTTGTCGTCCGGTCTTTTCCTTGCCTGGATGTCGCCTTTCGATCAACCCTGAAATCACGGCACAGTTGCGAAATGTCCGCTTCAGCAAAAAGGATTCGTTGAGCCACGCTTCTAGATCGTCGCCCAGCATATCCTCGTCAAGAAGCTCATTGAGGGAGAGACGATCGTTGGCCAGCATCCGGCCCATGTCCTCCATGCCCCATATGGCAAGCGAATAATCTGTCGCCACGAAACCAAGTGGTTTGGCACCGGCACGTTCCAGTCGACGGGTAAGCAACATGCCAAGCGTCTGGTGCGCCAGCCTGCCTTCAAACGGATAACAGATGAGGTAAAAGCGTTTGCGATGTTCGAAGGTTTCAACAAGTAGCTCATTGCGCGCCGGAATGAGCGATCTTTCTTTTTGGATTTCCAGCCAGTCGCGCACCTGATCGGGCAGTTGCGACCAGCGGGCAGGGTCTGCCAGCATGGAACGGACCTGATCGGCAAGATAGGTCGATAGCGGGAATTTTCCCCCGGCATAGGACGGAATTTTCGGGTCCATGGAAGAGGCCTGCGAGGCAAGACATTCATTTTCACGGATACCCTCGAAACGTAGCACCTTGCCGGAGAACACGAATGTATCGCCCTGAACGAGCTGTTCCAGAAAATACTCCTCGACCTTGCCCAGTGACATTCCGCCGCGGCCAAGCGTGCCACGGTCATTACGTTTGACCATCCGCACATTCAGTTCTGCCGCTTCGATGATGGTCCCGAGGTTCATGCGGTATTGCTGCGCGACCTGCGGATTGGAGACCCGCCACAAGCCATCCTTCGTCTTGCGAATGCGGGCGTATCGCTCGTAGGTGCGTAGTGCGTAGCCACCGGTCGCGACAAAGTCGAGAACCCGATCATATGTACCGCGTGCCAGTGGCGCGTAGGGATAGGCACTGGTCACTTCCTCAAACAGCATGTCGGCATCAAAAGGTTCGGCACAGGCCATGCCCATAATGTGCTGCGCCAGCACGTCCAGCGTACCGGCACTGACCGGTGGCGTGTCCTGCGCACCAATGTAATTCGCATCGAGTGCCGCCTGACACTCCATCACCTCGAAACGATTGGCCGGAACCAGGATTGCCTTGCTCGGCTCGTCCATGCGGTGATTGGATCGGCCGATGCGCTGCGCCAGACGGCTTGCTCCTTTCGGAGCACCGACATGGACGACCAGATCAACATCACCCCAGTCAATGCCAAGGTCCAATGTCGAGGTGGCGACAACGGCACGCAACCGGTTTTCTGACATTGCCGCTTCCACCCTGCGGCGTTGTCCGGCATCCAGCGAGCCGTGATGCAGGGCAATCGGTAGATTGTCGTCATTGATGCTCCAGAGTTCCTGGAAAATCCGTTCGGCCTGTGAGCGTGTGTTGACGAAGATCAGCGTTGTCTGATGCTGTTTCAGGATCTCATAGAGTTCCGGCATTGCATATTGTGCCGAGTGGCCGGACCAGGGAATGCGCTCCTGCGCATGTAATATTGCGATATCCGGTTTCGCGCCACCGGACACGGTTATGACACCGGCAGGACCGGTATCGCAATGCTGGGGTGCCAGCCATTGCCGCAGCTCCATCGGTTCGGCAACCGTCGCTGACAGACCGATTGTACGCATGCCCGGCGCGTGTTTGCGTAGCCGCGCTAGACCAAGCGACAAAAGATGCCCGCGCTTGGATGTAACGAGTGAATGCAACTCATCCAGCACGACAAATTTCAGGTCTTTGAAGAACCTTTCCGCTTCGCGGTTGGCCAACAGAAGCGCGACCTGTTCAGGGGTGGTCAGCAGGATATCGGGCGGGTTCAGTTTTTGTCGCTGCCGTTTGCCCTGCGGGGTGTCGCCGGTGCGAGTTTCAACCGTAATGGGAAGCCCCATTTCCGAAACCGGCTTCATCAGGTTGCGTTCGATATCGACGGCCAGCGCCTTGAGCGGCGATATGTAGAGAGTGTGCACACCCCGAAAAGCTTCGCCTGGCAGCTTGCGAGACTGCTGTTGCTGCGTAAGGTCGGTGAGAGAGGCGAGAAAACCGCCAAGCGTTTTACCGGCGCCGGTCGGAGCGATCAGCAGCATATTCTCGCCACCGCGCGCCCGCGCCATCAATTCAAGCTGATGAGGGCGTGGTTGCCAGCCTTTATCCTTAAACCAGCCTCTGAAAACATCCGGAAGTGTCGTGGTTTGTGCCTTGCTGTTCAATCACTCGCGCCTTGCAGGTATTGCCGCAACCCGCAGCCAATGTGCGGAACATGCTCAATATGTGGGCTGCAGGGCCACGTAAAACAACGGTAATCTTGGCGCAGTCTGGAAATTACGGTTGTTCGTCATCCAGACTGTTGCGCACTTCGGTATTCTGCTCGGTGCGGTCACGGTAAAGCGCTGCACGGCCAAGCAACATCAGCGAGACAGGTGTGGTCACCGTCATGAAGATACCGATGAAAATCTCGTGAAAGGCAAATCGTCCTTCAGACACCGAAAAATAGATGATTGATGCCATGACAATGCCACCCGTTCCCCAGCTTGTGCCAAGGGTCGGCGCATGTAGCCGCTCATAAAAGCTGTTGAGTTGGGCAAAGCCGATAGTGCCGATCAGCGCAAGGCTGGAGCCCAGCAGGATGAAAAAGGCAACGGCGATGGCTGCCCACAGCGGAAACTCACCATATTCGCTCATTCGATCACCTCACCACGCATCAGGAACTTCGAAAGGGCAACAGTCGACACAAAACCAAGGATGGCGATCACCAGTGCAGCTTCGAAATAAAGGACGTTGCCGGTGCGAATTGCAAAGGTCAGCAGCAGTAGCATTGCGCAGACATATAACGTGTCGAGGCCAAGCACGCGGTCCTGTGCGCGGGGCCCGCGTGCAATACGCGAAACCGATATTCCCATTGCGATGGCCAGAAACAGTTGCGCAAGGCTGATTGACCAGAACAGAATGATTGAACTCATTCGAATATCTCCATCAGCAGTTTTTCATAACGGTTTTTGATAAGGGCGGTCCATGCCGTCTCGTCGACATTGTCGAGCACGTGCAAGAGCAACGTTCCCTGACTGGAGTTGTATTCCAGCCAGGCACTGCCCGGTGTGCTGGTCAAAATGATTGCGAGCGTCGCAAGTCCCATCGGATGTTTCAGCTCAAGTTGAATGTTCAAGAAGCCGGAACGACGATTTTTTTCCTTCTTGAACAGGATGATCTGCGCAACTGATATGTTCGAGCGGACAATATCGAAAAGCACGATCAGGATGAGCTTGGGCAGTAGATACCAGCGACGAAACGTCGGTTTGACCGGCCGCAACGCCGCCATCGCCATGGAGGCGATCATGGCGACGATGCTTCCCAGAATAAGGTGGCCAAGCGAAAACGTGTTCAGCACCAGCCAGAAGATCACAAGCGAAACCGTCAGCAGCGGATAAGGAAAGATACGCGCAATCATGGGCGTGCCTCCTCGGCTGGGCTGGTCGCCCGTGGTGCGGAAATAACACCCTGAATGTAGGATTCCGGCAGGTCGAGAATGCGGGCCGTTTCTTCCATGTAGCGCATAACAGGACCGGCCTGAATGGTCATCAGCAGTGTCAGGCCGAGCAATGCCATCACAGGTGCAATTTCGATCACCAGCACGCGTGGAACGGTGCCTTCAATCGAGGCCCAGAAGGTTCTGATGCCTGCACGGGTCATCGAGATCAGGGCCGCAAAACCGGAAAACACGATCAGGAACACGATCCACCACGACAGTGCCGGGATGGTGTCATTCGCGCCAAGCCCCGAAGGGTTGAGAATGGCGGAAAGGATCGAGAACTTGGCGATGAATCCGGAGAGCGGCGGCAGACCCGCCAGAAGAATACCGCAGGCGGCAAAGCACGTGCCGAGAACCGCCATGGTTCCAGGCATCGTCACCCCCATTTCGGCGTCTTCCTCTTCATCCTCCGCGTCACCATAGGCTTCCATGGTCACGGCAAGAACGTTCGCGCCGGCATCCTGTCCGCGTTCCACCAATTCAATTAGCATGAAGAATGCGCTGATCGTCAGCGTCGAGCTGACCAGATAGAACAAGGCTCCTGCGGCGACCGTCGCATTGCCCGTGCCCATGGCTGCCAGCAGCGTGCCGGACGAGACAAGAACCGAAAAACCGGCAAGCCTGCCAAGTGCCTGCGAGGCAAGCACACCAATGGCGCCAAACACAATTGTGGCTATACCGCCATACAACAGCGCATCATGACCGAAACCTGCTGATTCTCCGGCTGTTGAGCCAAACAGCAGGAAGGACAGGCGAGCGATCACGTAGATGCCGACTTTGCTCATGATGGCAAAGATACCGCCGACCGGTGCCGATGCCGCGCTGTAGGTTGAGGGCAGCCAGAAGTTCAGAGGCCACATACCGGCCTTGACCAGAAACGCCACGCCAAGAACGGCGGCACCCGTTTCAAGCAACATGCGCTGGTCGGGCTGCAGGGACGGAATACGCTGAGCCAGATCGCCCATGTTCAGCGTGCCGGTCACGCCGTAGATCATGCTGACGCCGATCAGGAAGCAAAGCGCGCTGACAAGGTTGATGGCGATGTAATGTAGACCGGCCTTGACGCGAAGCTGGCCGGAGCCGTGCAGCAACAGGCCATAGGACGCTGCCAGCATCACCTCGAAGAACACGAAGAGATTGAACAGGTCACCTGTCAGGAATGCACCATTAATACCCATCAGCATCAGGTGGAATAGTGAGTGAAAATGTGCACCTGACTTGTGCCACTTCGCCAGCGAATAAATCAGTGCCGGAATGGCCAGAAGCGATGTCAAGAGTAACATCATGGCGGAAAGTCTGTCAGCCACCAGCACAATGCCGAAAGGTGCCGGCCAGTTACCGAGCAGGTAAACGCCGGTTGAAACGACAGCCGCCACTTCCGTGTTGACGGTCGAATTGACCTGCTGGAACAATGTGATGGTGATCAAAAGCAAGACACAGCAGGACACCAGACTGATCATCGCTTTGGCAAAACGCTGACGCTCATCAAAGAACAGCAGCAGAGCACCGGTTAAAAGCGGCAGCATAATAGGTGCGATGACGATATGCGAAGGGAAGGAGTTCATTTCGACTGCTCCCTTCCGTCAACGTGGTCTGTGCCGGTCAGGCCTCTTGCGGCAAGCAGAACGACGAGGAAAAGCGCCGTGGTCGCAAAACCGATGACGATAGCTGTCAGAACCAGTGCCTGTGGTACGGGATCGGTCAGGGTTGAGATATCAACCCCATCCACCAGTACCGGCGGCGCATTGCTTTTGATGCCTCCGACACCGAAGATGAACAGGTTCACCGCATAGGACAACAACGACAGGCCAATAATGACCTGATAGGTACGCGGACGCAGGATGAGCCAGATGCCAGAGCCTGTGATGACGCCGATGCCGATTGAGAGAATGAGTTCCATTTACGCGCCCTCCGCTTTCGTGTCCGCAGATTTGACGCGGTAGTTACGCAGCGACTGGTGGGCAATCGCGATGAGCATCAGCACCGTAGCGCCAACGACGAGAGAGAACACGCCCAGATCGAACATCAATGCGGTGGCAAGCGGGATCTTGCCGATATAAGGCAGCTCCAGATATTGCGAGTAAGATGTCAGGAACGGATATCCGAGATACCATGATCCCATGCCGGTCATGGCAGCAACGATCAGACCAAAACCCATCCAACGCAGTGGCAGAATACGGATGCGGTCTTCTGCCCAGCGTGTGCCACCGGCCAGATATTGCAGCAGGAAGGCAATCGCCATGGTGATGCCTGCCGAGAAACCGCCACCTGGAAGATCATGCCCGCGCATGAACAGGTAGACAGCGAAGGTAATGATTACCGGGAACATCCACTGCATGATAACTGATGGAACAAGCAAGTAGTCCCGCGCGGTATCGCCAGCCGAACGTTCCGGCCGGGCGGCATCGAAGGCGTTTTGTATCTTCTGCTGTTCGGTTTTACCGATACTCTCGCTGGCTGGACGGAAACGACGCAGCAGCGCAAACACGGTTAGCGCCACAATGGCAAGAACCGCAATTTCACCCATCGTATCAAAGCCGCGGAAATCAACGAGGATAACGTTGACGACATTACGGCCGCCGCCTTCCGAATAGGCACGCTCAAGGAAATAATTGGCAATTGTATTTGGCACAGGCAGCGTCATCACGGCGTAGGCA
Source organism: Rhizobium sp. BIGb0125 (assembly GCF_024810055.1). Lineage (NCBI taxonomy): Bacteria > Pseudomonadati > Pseudomonadota > Alphaproteobacteria > Hyphomicrobiales > Rhizobiaceae > Rhizobium > Rhizobium sp. BIGb0125. Next base: position 289,778 of record NZ_JANUDV010000005.1, on the reverse strand, counting down.
ACAACAGACATTGCAATTCCGCACGAAACGGCCACCAGAAAGTCGCGGGCGCGGCGAAGCTGGGCCGGCAATTCTGTGCTGTTGTCCACCTTTTCCTCGCGCTTTGGCAGCCAGCGCATACCAAGCAGGATGAGGACCGTGGTGACAATTTCAACGAGAAGCTGGGTGATCGCCAGATCCGGCGCCGACAGCCATACGAAGGTAAGGCATGTCACCAGGCCGGTCACACCAAGCATGATGAGCGCAGCGAGACGGTGATATTTCGCCTGCCAGGCAGCACCAAGTGCGGCGACCATTCCGATCAGCCACAAGATGACAAATACCGGATCAAAAGAGGTGACGCGTGGCAAGGTCAGTGCGAAATCAGACATTATCAGCGGCGAGATACCAGCCACCAGTGCAAACAGCACCAGCAGGCGCAATTGCGGCTGAAGGCGGCGTGTGCCGAGAGTGCTTTCCAGCCAGCGTGCCCATTTCCAGGAAACGGTAACGATAATACGCTCGAAAATACGCTGGCCGCGCAGGTGACGGAAGACCGGCGGACCATCATCACATTTGGCAAGATAACCGTTCAGCAGCACGTAAAGCAGCACACCACTGGCCAGTGCAATCAAGCTCATAATGAGCGGCAGATTGAAACCGTGCCAGATCGAAAGGCTGTAATAAGGGGTTTCCGGACCAAGCACCGACAGAACTGCAGAATGCAGGTAAGGGCCGATAGAAAGACCAGGAACGATCCCAACCACAAGGCAGGCAAACACCAGAAACTCGATCGGGAAACGCATCCAGCGCGGTGGCTCATGTGGCTTCGGGTTTGGCAGGCCGGTTGGCGCAGGTCCAAAGAACACCGTGTGAATGAAGCGCAAAGAATAGGTGACGCTGAAGGCGCCAGCAATTGTCGCGACATAGGGCAGGGCCTTGTCGAGAATGGAATCCGCGTGGGTTTCCACCGCCTCGGCAAAGAACATTTCCTTGGAAATAAAGCCATTCAGCAGCGGAACACCAGCCATGGCGGCACTTGCCGCCATAGCCAGAGTGGCCGTCGCCGGCAGATAGGTATAAAGGCCGCTCAGCTTGCGCATGTCGCGAGTGCCGGTTTCATGGTCGATGATACCTGCGGCCATGAACAGCGACGCCTTGAAGGTCGCGTGGTTCATCATGTGGAAGATCGCAGCTACGGCGGCAAGCGGACTTCCAAGACTGAGCAGGGTTGTGATCAGGCCTAGATGGCTGATTGTCGAATAGGCGAGCAGACCTTTGAGGTCCTGCTGGAACATCGCGAAATAGGCGCCCAGCAGCAGGGTGGAGATACCCGCAAAACCAACCAGCCAGAACCATTCCGGTGTGCCGGACAGAACCGGCCACAATCGCACGAGAAGGAACACGCCGGCCTTCACCATGGTTGCCGAGTGCAGGTAGGCCGACACAGGTGTCGGCGCAGCCATGGCGTTCGGCAGCCAGAAGTGGAACGGGAACTGCGCACTCTTGGTCAGCGCACCAATCAGGATCAGCACCAGTGCCGGCACATAAAGCGAATGCGACTGCACAACGGAGGCGGATTTCAGGATAACGTCGAGATCGTAACTTCCGACAATATGGCCAAGAACAAGCAGACCGGCCAGCAGGCAGAAACCACCGATGCCCGTGACGGTCAGCGCCATACGCGCACCATCGCGAGCGGCTGCATTGTGGTGCCAGTAACCGATTAGCAGGAAGGAGAAGATACTGGTCAGTTCCCAGAAGATCGACAACAGGATGACGTTGCCTGAAACGACGACACCGAGCATTGCACCCATGAACAGCAGTAGAAAGGCGAAGAAACGCGGGATCGGATCTTCGGTCGACATATAATAACGTGCATAGAGCACAACCAGCAGGCCGATGCCGGTGATAAGCACGCAGAACATCCACGCAAAGCCATCAAGTCGCAGCGTGAAGTTCAGGCCAAGTTGCGGCAGCCATTCGGCGTCGTAACGCAGAACGGCACCACCGGCGACGGTCGGGTACAGGAACAGGCTGATCAGCAGTCCACAAAGGGCGACTGCGCCTGCCACCGATGCTGGACCTGCTGCCGCACTCGTTCGCAGCATCATCCCGGTGACGATGCTGCCGATGAAGGGCAAGGAAATCAGCAGTGGCAGAAGGTATTCAGGATTCATAGGCGGCGGTCATTCATCAAGCGGGTTTCAGGGGCAAATGGTGTCTCTGAACCGAGGGCTCTCTTCAAACCGCAACCTCGCTGAATGCGAACCAGTAGAAAAGTATGCCTTACGGTTATGAGGCTCCGGAAGGGGGACCGCGCGGAACCCTGACAACTGAATAAGGTGATTCAGGAATGCCCTGCGCGTAACGACCCTTCGGTTTTTTTTTACCGGCTTTGACAAGGCTGTCTATGACAGCCGTTTGTAAACCCTCTATGTCGGAGTTGCTTTTTCGCAAATCACACGGTGTATCAAACCGGTTGAGTGCTGCGCAGGTCGACGTTCCGTCATCGGTAAATGACTTGCGAACCAGTTCTTGTGGCTGCAGCCGCTCAAGACGATACGGCTTTATCGGGGAGCCTTGGCTAAGCCCGACGTGAGCGCTGATAAGAACGAACAGGCAGGTGGTTGCAAGAACGATGAACCCGTAAGGATGGCGCAGGGCTGTTTGGCTTTTCCCCATCCATGGCAAGGTTACATCTCCTTTATTCGTTCGATCCGCGCCGCTCGTAATATCCCGTTGATTTTGTTTTAGGGTAAGGGCGGACGCCTTGTCCAGCACATAGGGACAAGAAATGCGCTGTCTTTTCAGAAAAAATCGCAATTTTGAATGTGGTTATGAGGCCAATAGGTCAAAGTCGAAACAAATTTTACCGTTTGACGCGGCGGTTATTGTTTCTTAACCTTCGAGCAAGGAATTAACCATAAAGATTACCTGTATTCACGGCGAAAAGGGAGTTTTCCAACTCCTCCTAGGCATGAAGCCGCTCTGCCGTACCGGGACTGATCCGGTATTCTCGTTTCAAATTTATAGCAGTTTTGAGTGTCGGCTTGGGAAACCCATTTTGGTTTCGCTTGGCCGGATGCCGCCAAAACTGACTGCAAACAGGCAAATATACCGGAACGTGGGCCGGTATAAGGATTTGGGGTCGTCTCTTGGGGCATGAACTGCCGTCAGATCAGTCGCGTAAGACGCAGGGCAGCAGCCTTGGCGGACGTTTGCGTTTTGCTGGGCTCGACCAAGAGCAGTGTGAGCTGTTGCGCCGTAACCGCATGACACTTGAGCCCCTGGCTCGTGGCGGCCTGCGCGATCTGATGCTGCGCTTCCAGTCGCTGCCGGACTGTTCTCCGTCATTCGAAAGTGAACACCAGCTTGACCGGCTGCACGATCTGCAAACTGCCCATTGGGGTGTGCTGACCGATGCCCGTTTTGATGCGCTTTATGCAGAGCGTGTGAAGGTTCTGTCCGACAGTGAAACGCGCATGGGTCTCGACCCGCGCTGGAACGTTGCAAGCCACGCCTTGGTGCTGGAGCATCTGCTGGTTGGCCTGATCCAGCAGGGCATGCCGCGTTCGATTTTTCCGGGTTCTCGCAAACGGGTCAACGAACTTGCAGATTTGGTGAAAGCTGTCGTCCGTTTGGTCATGACAGATACGGAAATTGCGGTTTCGCTGCGCTTTAATGAGCAGCGCATCAACCACCAAAAAGAACTGGCACGCTTGCGCAATGAAGAGCAGGCCCGCACCGTCACCATTCTCGAAGGAACATTGCGGGCGATTGCCGATGGCAACCTGTCGGCACGTGTTGCCGATGACGATCTGCCGGAAGCCTACGGCGAGCTTGTGAAGCTGTTTAACTTTGCGCTTGATCGCATTGAAGACGCTGTTGCGGCGGTGAGCAGAAATGCTGACGAGGCCCATGCGCTGAGCAATGACTTCATTCAGGAAGGCAAGGCGCTTTCCGGCAATGCATCGCGGCAGACCGAACGTCTTCAGGATGCCGTCTCGATCATTGAAAATATTCTCTCGGCTTTCAGACATGGCGCTGAAAAGATGGAAACCGCTGAAAAGGCGGTATCTTCAGCAAAACTGTCGGCGCAGGAAAGTGGCCAGGCTGTGGGCGAAGCCATCAATGCCATGTCTGACATTGAAAAGTCCGCCGAACAGATTGGCAAGATCATCGGCACTATCGACGAGATTGCCTTCCAGACCAATCTGCTTGCATTGAATGCCGGCATTGAAGCGGCACGCGCTGGCGACAGTGGCCGTGGCTTTGCTGTTGTCGCGCAGGAAGTTCGCGCCCTCGCGCAACGTTCCGCCGATGCGGCGCGTGAAATTAAAACTCTGGTGAGCGAGACGAAAACGCAAGTCGATTCCGGCGTGAAAACGGTCAACCGCACCCAGAATGCCATCGAAGGTGTTGTCCGTCAGGTCTCTGACGTCAGCGGCATGATTACCGACATGACAGCCATGACTAGCGACAATGTCGGTCACCTGAAATCAGCGGCCAGCGAAATCAATGCTTTGGGTTCCGAAGCCAGCGCGAGTGCGCAGCGCACCGTCAATGTCGCGGCAAAAGCCGATGACCTTCACACGGTTATTCTGGAGCTAGGCCGCACGGTTCGCGAATTCCACATTTCGCACCAGAATTACCATCAGGCTGCAACGGTTGCCGCTCCGAAAACTCAACCGGAGCCGGTCGTGAGCAGCCCGAGATATTTCCAAGAACAGATACAGCAATTCAGACGGCAAGGAGTGAATTGATGGCAGGCAGAAAAAGCACGCAGGCAACATTGCAGTTGAGCGCGGTGCTGGACCTCAACGAAGCGTCGGTACTGCGCGGTAAATTGATGGAGTTGCGCGGCTCTGCGCTTGCCATTGATGCATCGGCAGTCGAGCGGGTTGGCGTTCAATGTGTTCAGGTGCTGATGGCCGGCATCAAGACATGGGAAACCGACGGCAAGGCAATCACATTCGCGAAAGCATCGGATGCTTTTGCAAAAACGCTCCAATTGATCGGCGTCAACATAGATCATCTGCTCCCGAAGGAGATACGGCAATGAAGAAAAAAGTGCTGACGGTGGATGATTCCCGCACGATCCGCAACATGCTGCTGGTAACGCTCAACAATGCCGGTTTCGAGACTGTGCAGGCTGAAGACGGCGTTGAGGGCCTTGAGGTTCTCGAGCAGAGCAATCCGGATGTGATCGTAACCGACATCAACATGCCGCGCCTGGATGGCTTCGGCTTTATCGAAGGTGTGCGCCGGAACGAAAAGTTCCGTGCAGTACCGATCCTGGTGCTGACAACCGAAAGTGATGCGGAAAAGAAGAACCGTGCGCGGCAGGCCGGAGCGACCGGCTGGATCGTCAAGCCCTTCGATCCTGCCAAACTTATTGATGCCATTGAACGTGTAACTGCCTGATACGGGATTTTTCACAATGGATATGAACGAAATCAAAGAAATCTTCTTCCAGGAATGCGAGGAACAGCTCGCCGAACTGGAATCAGGTCTTTTGAAGCTGAACGACGGCGATCGTGATCCCGAGACAGTCAATGCCGTTTTCCGAGCCGTTCATTCCATCAAGGGTGGCGCAGGCGCATTTGGTCTGGACGATCTGGTTGCCTTCGCCCATGTTTTCGAAACCACGCTCGATTGCGTGCGTTCGAACAAGCTTGAGCCTAATCAGGACGTCTTGAAGGTCATGCTGAAGTCGGCAGACGTTCTGGCCGATTTGACCAACGCAGCGCGCGATGGTGGCCAGGTCGAGGCAACCCGCACCCGTGGTCTGGTTAAAGAACTTGAAGCACTTGCGAATGGTGAAATGCCAAGCGCGTCCAGTGCGCCGGAAGCTACTGCGCCAAAAGTCGCAGATGCACCCGCACCAACCGATGAAAGCGGTTTCCAGCCCGTCGCATTCTCCTTCAGTGATTTTGAAGACGATATCACGCCGCTCATGGAGCCGTCGGTATACAATGTCGTGTTCAAGCCAAAGGCATCGCTCTACTCCAAGGGCAATGAGGCCGCTTTGCTGTTGCGCGACCTTTCGCGTCTTGGCGAAATGGGCATCAACTGCGACATGTCCACGCTGCCATCGCTGGAAGATATCGATCCTGAAGCAGCCTATTTTTCCTGGACTATCACCGTAAAGACGGACAAGAGCGCGGAAGACGTTCGCAGCGTGTTCGAGTTTGCAGAGTGGGATTGTGATCTCGAAATCACGTCTCCGGAGCCGGAAGCCACGGCTGAAGAACTGCCAATGGTGCCTGTTCCTTTCGACCTTTCTATCCTGGATGAAGAGGCTATCGAAGAGCCTGCGGTACTGTCTGCTGCTGACGATGCCGTTTCAACCGCTGGTGCTGCAAGCGACGTCTTGAGAAAAGTCTCTGCTGCGGTTGAAAAGAAAGAAGTTGCCAAGGAAGCGGCTGCTCCTGCCAACGCTGCTGCTGCTGCAAATGCCAGTGCTGGCCAGACAATCCGCGTTGACCTTGATCGCGTTGACCGCCTCATCAACCTGGTTGGCGAGTTGGTCATCAATCAGGCGATGTTGTCGCAGAGCGTGATCGAGAACGACACGACCGGCACCTCAGCTGTCAACATGGGTCTGGAAGAACTTCAGCAACTGACCCGCGAAATTCAGGATAGCGTTATGGCTATCCGCGCGCAGCCGGTTAAGCCTGTGTTCCAGCGTATGTCGCGTATCGTCCGCGAAGTTGCCGACATGATCGGCAAACAAATCCGTCTTATTACCGAAGGTGAAAACACCGAAGTGGACAAGACGGTTATCGACAAGCTAGCCGAGCCGCTGACCCACATGATCCGCAATGCCGTCGACCACGGTATTGAAACACCGGAAAAACGCGAAGCTGCCGGAAAGAACCCTGAGGGCACAGTCAAGCTGTCTGCAAAGCACCGTTCTGGCCGCATTCTCATTGAATTGCAGGACGATGGCGCCGGTATCAACCGCGAGCGCGTACGCCAGAAGGCCATCGACAACGATCTGATTGCCGCTGACGCAAACCTGTCGGATGAAGAGATCGACAACCTGATCTTCATGCCGGGCTTCTCCACCGCTGACAAGATTTCCGATATTTCGGGTCGTGGTGTGGGCATGGACGTTGTCAAGCGCTCCATTCAGGCGCTTGGCGGTCGTATCAGCATCACCTCGCGTCCGGGTCTTGGTTCTACCTTTACCATGAGCCTTCCGCTTACACTGGCCGTTCTCGACGGCATGGTGGTTACGGTTGCCGGGCAGACGCTCGTTGTACCTTTGACGGCGATTGTCGAAACACTACAGCCGGAAGCGCAGAGCATCCATTCGTTCGGTGCCAACCAGCGTCTGATCTCGATCCGCAACAGCTTCTGCCCACTGGTGGATGTCGGTCGTATCCTCAACTTCCGCGCAACCCAGGCAAACCCGGTCGAAGGTGTTGCTCTCTTGGTGGAATCTGAAGGTGGCGGCCAGCGCGCCCTGATGGTCGATGCGATCCAGGGCCAGCGCCAGGTGGTTATCAAGTCGCTTGAGGCAAACTACACCCACGTTCCGGGCATTGCTGCTGCAACCATTCTCGGCGACGGTCGCGTTGCTCTTATTCTCGACGTCGATGCCGTAGTTGGCGCATCGCGTGGCCAGTCCCTGAAGCAAGAGATGTCTCTTGCTGCAACCGGTTGAAAGCGGTGATGAATGACGTCGCTCAAGTTGAACGATCAACGACAGTCGCCTGATGAAGTGCTTGCCAGCGGAGAATATCCGCTGACAAGGCGCGATCTGACGGATATTGCGGCGATGATTTACGCCGATGCAGGGATTTATCTCAACGATTCCAAAGCGTCGCTTGTTTATTCTCGCCTGTCGAAGCATATCCGCAATCTTGGCTTGAGTGGGTTCAAGGAATATTGCGCGCTTGTCGCCTCTCCAGAGGGAGCGCAGCCGCGTCGTGAAATGCTGTCGCATCTGACGACCAATTTCACGCGTTTTTTCCGTGAAAACCATCACTTTGACCACCTGCGTGACGAAGTGCTGCCAGGCCTGATCAACCGTGCGAAAGCCGGTGGACGCGTTCGTATATGGTCGGCTGCATGCTCCGACGGGCAGGAGCCCTATTCGATTGCGCTGACGGTCCTGGCGATGTTCCCCAATGTCACGGATTACGATTTCAAGATCCTGGCGACCGATATCGACCCGAAGATTCTCGCATTGGCGCGCGCTGGTGTTTACGATGAAACGGCGCTTGAGACGGTCTCTGCATCCATGCGCAAGCAGTGGTTTACCGAGGTTGATGCTGGTGGTCGTAAGAAGTACCAGATCAGCGACAAGGTAAAACGTCTGATTACGTTCAACGAACTTAATTTGATGACGCAGTGGCCCTTCAAGGGAAATTTCGACATCATCTTCTGCCGCAACGTCGTCATTTATTTTGATGAGCCGACCCAGATGAAAATCTGGAATCGTTTTGCTGGCCTCTTTCCTGAAGGCGGACATCTTTACATCGGTCATTCCGAACGCGTGTCTGGCGACGCCAAAAACGTGTTCGATAATATCGGCATCACCACCTACCGCTATATCGGAAAGGGGAGGAAATAATGGGTGCTCCAGCCAGAGTTCTCGTTGTCGATGATTCTCCGACCATGCGCGGATTGATCACGGCTGTCTTGAAAGCTGACCCGGACGTTCAGGTCGTGGGTCAGGCTGGCGATGCCATGGAAGCGCGTGCTGCAATCAAGCAACTTAATCCTGATGTTGTGACACTTGATATCGAGATGCCAGATATGAATGGCCTCGAATTCCTCGAAAAGATCATGCGCCTGAGACCAATGCCGGTGATCATGGTGTCTACGCTAACGCATCATGGTGCAAATGCATCTCTGACCGCGCTGGAAATCGGGGCTTTTGACTGTGTGGGCAAACCAGCACCTGGCGATCGCAATCCGTTTGGGGATCTTGCCGAAAAGGTGAAGGCTGCCGCACGGTCTCAACTTGTCAGCTATCGCACCGCGCCTGCACCGGTTGCCGAGCGGCCAGCACCACCCAAGGCCATGTCCGTGAATGATTATCGCGGTGGTCGCAAGATCGTGGCAATCGGTTCTTCGACCGGCGGAGTGGAAGCTCTCATTACTGTCTTGCAGAAATTTCCGGCCAATTGCCCACCGACCGTTATCACCCAACATATGCCGCCGACCTTTACCAAGAGCTTTGCAGAACGGCTTAACCGCCTGTGTGCACCGGTGGTGGAAGAGGCAACGGATGGCGCGCGATTGCAGATTGGTAAAATTTACTTAGCGCCCGGTGGGGAGCGGCATTTGCAAGTTGTCAATCACTCTGCGCCAAGTTGCAGGTTGTTGGAGCGGGAGCCGGTAAACGGCCACCGCCCATCGGTCGATGTGCTTTTTGATTCTGTTGCCGAACTGGCAGGCCGAAATGCAGTAGGGGTCATCCTTACCGGCATGGGGCGTGATGGTGCGGCAGGCCTTTTGAAAATGAGGCATGCCGGCGCGCGCACCGTCGGACAGAATGAAAAGACATGTGTCGTATATGGAATGCCAAGAGTGGCCTACGAACTGGGTGCCGTCGAGCAACAGCTGCCGTTAACCGCGATTGGCGAGGAAATTTTGAAGTTAACTGCTGCCCGGAAAGAAGGTTCTGAATAATGTCTATCGCAGAGAAAATCAAAGTTCTGATCGTTGATGATCAGGTAACCAGCCGACTGTTGCTGAGTGACGCGCTGACCCAGCTTGGTTTCAAGCAGATCACGTCCGCCGGTGACGGTGAGCAGGGCATGAAGATTATGGAGCAGCAACCTCACCACCTGGTTATCTCCGACTTCAACATGCCGAAGATGGACGGTCTGGGTTTCCTGCAGGCTGTGCGCACCAACCCGAACACCAAGAAGGCTGCATTCATTATTCTGACGGCGCAGGGTGACCGCGCGCTGGTACAGAAGGCTGCACAGCTGGGTGCCAACAACGTGCTGGCCAAGCCGTTCTCCATCGAAAAAATGAAGGCTGCTATCGAAGCCGTATTCGGATCGCTTAAATGATGGAAGCTGCAGCCAAGCGCGTGCATATCATTCAAGGAGAATACAAGGTCATCAAGGATCCCGATGTGGTTCTGACGACGATCCTGGGTTCGTGCGTGGCTGCGTGTATGAGAGATCCTGTCGCCGGTGTAGGCGGCATGAACCACTTCCTTTTGCCGGGTACGGGGGGAGTGAGCGGCGGGGATGCCACCCGTTACGGTGTCCATCTTATGGAGTTGCTGATCAACGGCCTGCTCAAGCAGGGTGCGCGCAGGGACAGGCTTGAAGCCAAGATCTTTGGCGGCGCAAAAACCATTGCCAGCTTCTCCAATGTCGGTGAGCAGAACGCATTGTTTGCCATGCAGTTTCTGAAGGATGAAGGCATACCGGTGATCAGTTCCTCAACGGGCGGGGATCATGGTCGCAAGGTTGAGTACTGGCCTGTTTCCGGACGGGCCCGCCAACATCCGCTTACCGGTGCGGAAGCGCAAAAAACCGTCGCTTTGGAAGCCCGGCCGCAGCCGGCGCCCAAGCCGGTGGCCAACGATATCGAGTTTTTCTAGTAACGGGGTTATTTTATGTATATTGCCGAGCATTCACGGGTGGCACCATTAGAAGAAGCTCTGCCCGATGTCTTGATGCGCGTTGTGAGTGAACTTCATGACGTTGCCTATCTGATTGAGCGTATCGAACCCCAATTGCTTGAAATGGCCGATGGCGCCATCTCCGAAGATGGTCTGAAACTGCTGCAGGGCATTGACCTTGCAGTCCAGAAAACCCGTGGCCTGGCGGAATTTATCGACACGATTACCGGTACCATTCCAACCGAGTGGGTGATCGACGTCACCACAGCGCTCAGCCTGGTGAAGCTTGCCGAAATGCAGAAGGCTCTGGGCACCGGCTTACGTCACGGCCATTCGCAGCCGCTGGACAAGGTTTCCGGAGACTTCGACCTGTTCTGATCCGGCGGGTGTGAAAGCCCCAATAGCATCAATTTGACAAACCGCACTGCGCGAAACGCTCGCGCAAGCTTCGTCTTCTAGGTTGCCACTAGGACTATTCGGTCTATGACTCCATGAATGACGGTGCGGAACAGAATGAATCTGTTAAATCAAGTCCCTCAGGTCTTAAGAAATATTGCAGCGCTAGGCCAAACGCGCTTGTTGCTCCTTGGTGGCGTTGGTATCGTCTCCATGGTCTTGGTCATTGCGGCGGCTGTTTACGTTAATAAGCCAGCTTACGAAACACTTTATGTCGGCCTCGAAAATGCCGACCTGAACAAGATCAGCCTTGCGCTTGCCGAATCCAACTTCCAGTTTGAAGTCGGCTCCGACGGCACAAGCATCCAGGTGCCGGTTGGCATGACCAGCCGCGCACGCGTACTGCTTGCCGAACGCGGTTTGCCAAACAGCGCCAATGCCGGTTATGAGCTTTTCGACAATGTCGGTTCGCTTGGTCTTACCTCCTTCATGCAGGAAGTAACCCGCGTTCGCGTTCTTGAAGGCGAAATCAGCCGCTCCATCCAGCAGATCAACGGCATCACTGCGGCACGCGTTCACATCGTTATGCCCGATGTGGGTAACTTCCGCCGTGGCGAACAGAAGCCGACGGCTTCCGTTATGATCCGGGCCAGCGCGACAGCAGGTCGCAAGGCTGCGGCTTCTATTCGCCACCTCGTCGCATCGGCAGTGCCTGGACTTGAGGTTGATGATGTCACCATCCTCGACTCGACCGGTCAGCTTCTGGCCTCCGGCGACGATGCTGCCAACGGCGCAATGAGCCGTTCGCTGACACTTGTGCAGTCCGTACAGCAGGAAATTGAAACCAACATTGACAAGGCGCTCGCACCGTTCCTTGGCATGGACAACTTCCGCTCCAGCGTGACTGCACAGTTGAACACCGACAGCCAGCAAATTCAGGAAACCGTCTACGATCCTGAATCACGTGTCGAGCGTTCGGTCAGAACGATCAAGGAAGCACAGAAGTCTCAGGAACGTACCCCTGACACGGCAGCCACGGTTGAACAGAACGTTCCGCAGGCGGCCCCACAAGGTGGTAGCGGTGGTCCTGAATCGTCTGACGAATCCGACAAGAAGGAAGAGCAGACCAACTACGAAATTAACAGCAAGACAATTGCCACGGTTCGTAACAGCTATCAGGTCGAAAAAATCTCCGTCGCTGTCGTGGTCAACAAGGACCGTATCGCCCGTATGGTTGGCGAACCGGTCGACCAAGCCAAGATCGATGCCTATCTCGCCGAGATGCAGAAGATCGTTACCTCTGCGGCGGGCATCTCCTCTGACCGTGGCGACAATGTAACGCTGACCGCCATGACCTTCTTGGAAAGCCAGCTTCTTGATGAAGCACCAAGCGGCCCAAGTTTTATGGAAGTCCTGACACGCAACTCTGCAGGTATCATCAACTCCTTCGCCTTCATCGCTGTGGCTTTCCTCATCGTGTGGCTTGGAATTCGCCCGGTTGTCCGCTCTGTCATGGGCAATGGTTCGGCAAACGCGGAATTGGCACAGGATGCAGCCGGCCTCGAACTGCCAGACTTCTCGCCAGCAATGGGCGGCGGTGGTGGTGGTCTCATGGAAGGCTTTGGTGCAGACTTCGGCTTCGACAGCGCAGACGACCTGCTGTCTGGCGAAGATCCCAACGGCGGCTTCAACCGCCGGGTACGCGAAGGGCCAGAACGTCGCCTGTCGCGTATGGTGGAGATCAGCGAAGAAAGAGCTGCCAAGATACTCCGCAAATGGGCCATCGAAAAGGCCGCTTGATAACAAGGCCGGGTTTTCCCCGGCCTTTTTCCATTCCGGCATTGTTTCGATAATTGACAACTGTCAGCCGCGGTTTTGCCGGACATTAATGATAGGAGCGAAGGAACTTTTTCGGGGAGATGCGCATTATCACCATCACCGAATCGTCTGACGCCAGCCACGCTTACGCAGGGCAGACTTCAAAACCGCCTGAAAAATGTGAGGATGTCTCGGTTTCCAGCGGTATTCCAGAAGATCACAAACCAGATCTGTGCCATGACATGAAACACCAACGCCAGATTGGTACAGCATTCATGGTCTGTTCCATGTCGCCCGGTGAAAGGAGTGGAAATGCCAAATTCTGATAGTGGTATTTCCTTGACCGTCTCCTAGAATGAGGTGATTCGTAGGCTGAAATTTGAAAATGCTTTTGGGCGGCTCAGAGGTGATACCAATGCGTGCACCTCCGGCCGGTCTGGCCTTCCTAAAGGAAACTCATCAGTTGAAGGCAGATGTGGATATTCGCAGACTGACGGTAAAACCGCTGAACCCAGCGGTGCAACCTTCATCGCGGGTACAAGTCATCAGCTGGATGGGCGAGATAGCCGGAACGGGGGACATGTCCGGTTCTCTTGATGTGTTGGCCACCTATGCGGGCGCTTCATATTATATGCTGGCCCGCGAGGATATGTTTCAGGAGAATGGTCTAAGCTTCGTCATCACATCCAACTGGCCATTTGATCTCGTCAAGAAGATTGGTGGTACGCTTGCTGCCAGCCAAGCGCGCGTGAGTGAGATGGAAAAGTGCCTCTCGCTCCTTCAGCCGCAACTGCATATCCTGCCCGATGAGGGATGCATCCCCAAAGGTACGGACCGACAGTATTGCGCAATGACGTTCTGCGTCGGCAACATACGCTTTGCACTTCTGCTGATGTTCCCAGAAGGTACAGTGCCTTCCATGGAGCGTTTGCGTGAAGTCGGCTTGTTGTGCGGCTATAGCGCCAGCTTCGGTATTGGCTATGATCTCAAGGTCGAGCGTGACATTGATCTGACCGAGCGCGAACTTGAATGCCTCTACTGGATTGCCGAAGGCAAGACCAGTGACGAAATGGCGACTATTCTTGGAATTTCGCGTAATACAATCAACAACTACATTACTAGCGTCATGCGTAAAACCGCGACGAAAACCCGCTCCGAAGCAATCGCTTACGCGGTTCGTAACAATCTTGTTTGATGGTTGATTGATGGCTTATTCGAGAGACACCACCACGGATGAGCAAGGCGGAGTACAGATTGTCCGCGTCAGCCGCACGTCCAATCGATCAGATCTTTTTCCAATGTTGATTGGTATGCAGAAGGAAATGGGGGCAAGAAATTTTGCCGTCTTCCGTGCTGCGATTTCAAGCTTTCCCAACAAGCGCAAGCTGGTGTGTGAACTCGAGAACTGGGGAATGGGCGCAGCCGAGCAGACCAATGCTCTGGTTTCGGCACTCGGCACCACACTTCTGGAGCATATTGACGGCTCGTTGCTGCCACTGATCTGGTCTACCGATCAGGGCAAGGGCATTTCCATAACACCTGAAATGGTGCCGATGTTAAAGCAGGCCGACAATACCGATCTGCCCTATGCAGGTGTGGCCCTGCCGATCAAACTCGGCAACATCGGTAATGGTCTGGTTGTCTTCTGCGGCACGGCTCTCGAGCTCGACTGCGGCACGACCATTGATCACCACCTGAAGTGCTGTCAGGTGATGATTGATCTTCTGGCGCTGGATGAGCGCCGCTCGACTCCGACAGAAGCGCTAAGCGAGCGCGAAATTGCCTGCTTGCAATTGGCAGGTGATGGCAAGATCAGTGAAGAAATCGCCGTCAAGCTTGGCCTGTCCGTTCACACGGTCAACGCCTATCTTGGCTCAGCGACAATCAAGCTTGATTCCGTCAATCGAATTCAAGCAATCGCCAAAGCAATTCGCATGGGCTACATTCATTAATTGTAGTATTATCTGCGTTTTGAAGTATTGCTGAATATTAGAAATTGATATTTGTCACCTAATCAAGTCACCTTGAATATTAGCGGATTAGTTATTTTTTGAAATTTTTTCAATTTTAACGATTTCCCCTTACGATGCTTCAATCGTAAAAAATTGGGGAACTCCGAGATGAAGAAGCTCCTTTCTGCACCCGTCGCAGTGCAAATCATTGCTTTGACAGCCTGCCTCGTTCTTTTGGGTATCGCGGCCATCGGTGTCTCGACCTATGTCAGTCTCGAAGAAGACGTCATGGAGACGGCGGAGATCCAGACGAACAGTGCAGCCCGCGCCATGGCGGTTCTCTATGAGCTGAAGGTTGGTGGTGCCACGTTGAACATCGATAATGGAAACCTTGTCAGTGTTGATCGTGCAAGCATCGGTACATTGCGTGATACGGATCTGGTGGATCGCACGGCACTGATCATCGGTGGCGTTTCCACAGTGTTCCAGAAGCAGGGCGAAGATTTCGTCCGCATGTCTACAAATGTTAAGAAGGAAAACGGCGAGCGTGCTATCGGCACCAAGCTGGCAACCGACAGCCAAGCCTATGCAAAAATCAGCAAGGGTGAAGTCTACATTGGCAAAGCGACCCTGTTTGGCAGCGAATACATGACCGGCTACATCCCGGTAAAATCCAAGTCGGGCGCGCCTGTCGGCATCCTGTTTGTCGGTATTCCAATGCAAGTATTCTTCGATCATCTGGCTGGGCTTCAGACTATGATCCTGCTTTCCAGCGCGCTTGTCATGGGCGCCGTGGGCCTGTTGGGTTACTTCGTCATCCGTCGCGCACTGCGTCCCCTCGGTGTGCTCACTGGTGCCGTCAATTCGCTTTCGAGCGGCAATCTCGATACTGTCATCCCCTATGCAGATCGATCCAATGAGTTTGGCAATATTGCCAAAGCGTTGGAAGTGTTCCGCACCAACGCGCATGAGAAGCTGGTTATAGAAGGTCGCAGTGAGGCAGACCGGATAGCCGCTGATGAAGAACGCGCCCGCAACGATGATGAAAAGCGCACACTCGATCAGCAGATCGAATTTGCGGTGACCGAACTTGCGTCTGGTCTGGCGCGCCTGTCACAAGGTGACCTGACCCGCACACTTGACAAGCCATTCTCCGGCCGTCTTGATCAACTGCGCATGGACTTCAACACGTCGCTCGCTCATTTGAAAAACGTCTTGCAGCAAATCCGCGAACGTACGCTGACCATTCAGCACAATGGCGACGAAATGCTGCAATCTTCAAACGATCTTTCGCGTCGCACGGAATCGCAGGCAGCGTCTCTGGAACAAACCGCCGCCGCTGTCGAAGAAATCACCATCACGGTCAAATCGTCGGCTGAGCGCGCCCGTGAAGCCAATCAGGCTGTCAACCGCACCCGCCAGAGTGCCGATAGTTCCGGCACGGTGGTGAGCAATGCCGTCGCCGCTATGGGCCGTATCGAAGACGCTTCCAAGAAGATCGAGCAGATCATCGAGGTCATCGATGACATCGCCTTCCAGACGAACCTGTTGGCGTTGAATGCCGGTATTGAGGCAGCACGCGCGGGCGAGGCTGGCAAAGGTTTTGCGGTCGTGGCGCAGGAAGTGCGCGAACTGGCACAGCGCTCCGCCGATGCGGCGCGTGAAATCAAGGGTCTCATCAACCAATCCAGCAATGAAGTTGAGACCGGCGCATTGCTGGTGCAGCAGGCTGGTGAAGTTCTGTCTGAAATCAGCGGTCAGATCGTGGATGTCAGCAAACATGTTGAAACCATCGCAACCGCTGCGCAGGACCAGTCATCTGCGCTGCATGAGGTCAACAGCTCCGTCAACCAGATGGACCAGATGACCCAGCAGAATGCAGCCATGGCAGAAGAATCCAGTGCCGCAAGCCAGATGTTGGCCAATGAGGTGCAGGAGCTTCTGGCCCTTGTGCAGCAGTTCCGCATCGAACAGGCATCGCAATCCTACGGCGGTGAGCACTTTGCACGCGTAGCCTGATCCATTCGAAGAAATCGCCAAAATAACAAATGCCCCGCACGTAATTGCGGGGCATTTTTATTGGCAGGGTATTTCCAGGACCTTATTCTGCTGCTGCACGAATACGCGCTGAAAGCTGCGTCATGTAAGCGCGCAGCACCGCAGGCCGCACCGGCTTGTGCTGAATGGTGATGTTGTGTTTTTCGGCCTCGTTGCGCACCTCTGGTGTGCGATCGGCCGTGATCAATAGCGCAGGGATGTCCGCCTTATAGAGTGCGCGTAAAAGCAGGATGGCACCAACACCACTGCCATCGCCGAGATGATAGTCGGCGATAATCAGGTCTGGCGGCTGTGGTGATGTCACGGGCAACAGATCAAGCGCAGCAATCGCATCGGCCTGTAGCACCTCGCAGCCCCAGCCGCTGATCAGCAGCGCCATGCCCTCAAGGATTTTCGGCTCATTGTCGATGCACAGCACCCGCAAACCGACCAGCGGTTCGTGCATGCCCCCGGCATTGCCGATTGGCAGGGCGGTGACGCTGGTATTCTCGGACTTGTCGCGCGGCAGGCTGATACGGAAGGTCGTGCCTTTACTGAGCGTCGAAGAAAGCTGCACAGGGTGGTTCAGCACACGAGAAATGCGATCCACGATAGAAAGCCCCAACCCGAGCCCAGTTGCCGTTCTGGCGCCTTCCTCAAGGCGCGCAAACTCTTTAAAGACAGTGCGGAACTTGGAGGCTGGAATGCCGATGCCGGAATCCATCACCTGCAGCACAACATTCTTCCCGTCACCGCGCACACCGACAAGTACTTTGCCCGACAGCGTATATTTGATGGCGTTAGAAACCAGGTTTTGCACCAAGCGACGCAGCAGGTTCGGGTCGGAGCGCACGGAAAGCGAGGTCGGCATGACAACCAGCTTCAGATTTTTTTCGCGGGCAATCGGTGCGAAGTCCGTCTCGATCCGCCGCAGCAGATCATTGAGCGGCACAGATGCAAAGCGGGGTTTCATGGCGCCGGTATCAAGGCGGGAAATGTCGAGAACTGCGCCGAGGATCGTTTCCACGGATTCGAGCGACGAGTCGATATTCTGCACCAGTGTGCTGTCATCGGACGTGCCTAGCCGCTCAACAAGTGCCGAAGAATAAAGCCGCGCGGCGTTGAGCGGCTGTAGAATGTCGTGGCCGGCTGCCGCAAAGAACCGGGTTTTGCCGATATTGGCTTCATCGGCAAGGGCGCGTGCTTCGGCGAGTTCACAATTCACCCGCGTCAACTCGCTGGTGCGCTCCGCCACCCTCTGTTCGAGTGTCTCATTGGCCTGCTGTAGGGCGCGGTCGACGGCCACCCGTTCGGTAATATCTGTGAAGGTCGCGACGATGCCGGTGTCCGGCATCGCGTTGGAGCGGACTTCAATGATCCGTCCGCTCTGCGACAGGACTATCGAGAATGGCATGTCGAGTGTCAGGAAGTTGCCGATAAGCTGATCGGAATCCCGCGAAGTAACATCACCGCGCGCCTGCAGCATGGCGACAATGTCGGAAAGCGGCAGACCGACACGACCAAACTGTTCCGGCAGGTCAAGCAGGGTTCTGAAACGCCTGTTCCAGATGGTCAGTTGGTGGGAGCTGTCAAAAACCGCAATGCCCTGATCCATCTGTGCAAGCGCAGTTTGCAGCATGTCCTGATTATACTGCAGCGCTTCGCTGGCCTGATCGAGCAACCAGGCCGTATCGGCATTGGTATCTTCCGCCTTTTGCAGGATAAGCGACAGCACAAGCCGTGCGGATGACGAGCCGATGGCGCTGCCGAGCAACTGTTCGGAGAAATGGATAAGGGCCATATCGGCTGGCTGATCGTCATCCAGCTTTCGTCCGGCGGTTTTTTCATAGGTAGCCAGTGAACGCTGCATGCGCTCTTCGCCGAGATAACGGGCCACTGCACTTTTAAGGTCGCCAACACTGACCCGTGTTTTCCAGCCACGTGTCGCAAACTGCGATCGGGAGTGACGTTTGACGAAAATGCCGGATTGGATGCGCTCCACCGGCCGTGGATTGCGCGACAGGGAGCCCAGGATAAAGGCTAGACTGTTGACGATCAGGCTAAGGATAACCGAGTTGACAAGCGGATCATGGTTTTCCGGATTGAACAGCGACAGGCCAGGAAACACGAAACCGAGAATGCTTGCCGCAACCCGTGAATAGTCGGGTCCGCCAAGGCTTGGCAAAAACAGCAGGTAGGCCCAGACCAGAAAACCTGACACCAGACCGGCAATGGCACCGCGCGCATTTGCTCTGCGCCACAACAGGCCACCAAATAGCGACGGCGCCATCTGCGCGATAGCTGCAAAGGCGAGAAGGCCGATCGACGCGAGACCGGTGGTGCTGTCGGCAGCGCGGTAATAGGCATATCCCAACAATAGAACGGCAAAAATCGCGGTGCGGCGGATGTTCAGCAGCGTCTTGGCAAAATCGGCGCGATGCGTGGTGCGGCTCATCAGCTTGTGGCGCAGGAAAATCGGCATCACGATGTCGTTGGAAATCATGATGGAAAGTGCGACCGACGCTACGATTACCATGGCGGTGGCCGCAGAAAACCCGCCGATGAACGTGATCAGCGTGACAACAGGCATTTGTCCAGTCAGCGGCAGTTGCAGCACATACAGATCTGCCTCGCCAGCATTGCCGAGTGTGATCACACCCGCCATGGCGATGGGTAGCACAAACACATTGATGGCGACGAGGTAGAGCGGCAGCAGAAAGCCTGCCATGCGCAGTTCTTCGCTGGTGCGGTTTTCAACAACGGTGACATGAAACTGGCGCGGCAGCATGATGATCGCAAAGGATGACAGCATGGTCAGCACGATCCAGCGGCTGATCGGCGTTTGATAGGTCAGCGCTGCCATGGCCTGCTCGTTTTGCCGGGTCAGTTCCCAAAGCTGCACAGGACCGTCAAACAGGAAAAATATTACGTAGATGCCGGCCGTGCAGATCGCCAAAAGCTTGACGAGCGACTCCATCGAGATGGCCAGGATAAGCCCGTCCTGATGTTCGGTCGCATCGGTGTGGCGCGTGCCGAAAATCACCGCAAAACCCGCCATCAACACGGTGACGATGAAGGCAAGGTCGAGAAAGTAGAGATTACCGCTGCCAATGCCATAATCGGATGGGTTGACCATGGCGGCAACCGAGTTGGAAACCGCCTTCAGCTGTAGCGCGATGTAGGGAATGGCTCCGATCAGCGAGATCAACGCTACGATGATTGAGACGGCTGAGTTCTTGCCATAGCGCGCTGCGATAAAGTCAGCAACAGATGTCAGTTTCTCGGCCTTAGCCAATTGAATGATGCGCCTGATAACCGGCATGCCGATGGTGAAGGCAAGCACCGGACCGATATAGATGGCTAGAAATTCCAGCCCGTGTGTTGCTGCAAGTCCAACACCACCGAAGTACGTCCAGGACGTGCAATAAATCGCCAGGCTGAGCGCATAGACGATCGGGCGGCCGCGTTTGGAAACACTTGTCCTGCGGCTGTTGCGGTCACCAAGACTGGCGACAACAAACAACAGCAGAATATAGGCAAATGCCGCAACTAAGATAATCCACCCGGGAAGCACATGTCCTCCATCGCCCGGTAAAAATGACAGGCTTTCATGATCCTCCGAGGCAAACCATAGGACAAATGCACGAGGTTGGAAATTACTCTTTGGTCGTCAATGGTTTGGCGTTGGCTAGATAATCACGCGCATAGATAGAGAAGCATTTAAACTTCGGTTTAGCATGTTATTATGAAGCAGTCTGGCGTTCGTTGGACTGATCTAACTGGGGACATCTTGAATGCTCAATGAATTTAAAACCTTTATCGCCAGAGGCAACGTCATGGACCTTGCTGTCGGCGTTATCATCGGCGCGGCCTTCAACAAGATCGTTGAATCAGTCGTCAACGACCTCGTCATGCCAATTGTCGGCGCGATCTTCGGTGGCTTTGATTTCTCGAACTACTTCTTGCCACTTAGCTCAAATGTAACAGCAGTATCGCTGGCGGCCGCTCGTGAGCAGGGTGCGGTTTTCGCATATGGTAGCTTCCTTACCGTCGCTATCAATTTCCTGATCCTTGCCTGGATCATCTTCCTGATGGTCAAGGGTGTAAACAAGATCCGCGCCAGTGTGGAACGTAAGGAAGCAGCGCAAGAAGCTGTACCGGCACCACCACCGGAAGACATCAAGCTGCTGTCGGAAATCCGCGATCTTCTCAAGACGCGCTGATCTTTTTCAGCCTAGGCGTCCATCGATTTTTGAACCGGGCAGTTGCAGGGCTGGCCGGTTCTCGACCCATCACAAAATGCGATATGATCTTCACGTAATTTCCATGGAAGAGGGCAGGGTGATTGCGTAATAAAGGACAAACGGAGTGTGTCCTTTATGTCTTTATTGAATAGCTTGAGTGCCAGATCTCTCGCCGCGCCTGCCAGCGGTATCATTGAAATCGTCAAATATGCCCGTGGCCGCGAAGGCCTGTTGCCTTTGTGGACTGGCGAAGGCGACCTGCCGACACCTGATTTCATCAGCAACGCCACCGTAGCAGCATTAAATGCCGGTGAAACTTTCTACACCTGGCAGCGCGGTATTCCGGAATTGCGCGATGCGCTTTCGCGTTATTACCAGCGCCACTTCTCCGTTTCCCTGCCGCAGGACAGTTTTCTGGTCACCGGCTCGGGCATGCAGGCCATCGCGCTTGCCGTGCAGGCTCTGACATCACCGGGTGATGAGATGATCTACCTCTCACCGACATGGCCGAATATCGTCGCTGCCATCGGTGTTGCTGGCGCGAGTGCCGTTGGCGTGGGCATCGATTTTGCCGATGGCAAGTGGTCGCTGGACATCGAGAAAATTGCAGACGCCATCACACCCAAAACCCGAGCGCTCTTCATCAACACACCATCCAACCCGACGGGATGGGTCGCCACCCATCAAGACCTTACCAATATTCTGGCGCTGGCCAGAAAACATGGCCTGTGGATCATTGCTGACGAAATTTACGCCCAATATTATTATGGCGAGGGTCGCGCTCCATCGTTTTTTGATGTGATGGACGAAGGTGATCGCATTGTTTTCGCCAATTCCTTCTCCAAGAACTGGTCGATGACCGGATGGCGCGTTGGCTGGGTGGTGGCACCACCAGAGATCGGCCAAGTGATTGAGAACCTCATCCAATATTCTACGTCGGGCGTGGCACAATTCATGCAGCGTGGTGCGGTAGTCGCATTGGATGAGGGCGATGACTTTGTACGGCAAAACTATGAGCGTGCACGGTTATCACGCGATATTCTCTGCGATGCTTTGATTGCTACCAACCGGGTAGAAACGCTGAAGCCGGACGGTGCCCTCTACGCATTTCTGAAAATTGACGGTGTCACCAACAGTCGTGAAGCGGCGTTTGATATCGTCGATAAAACAGGTGTCGGCCTTGCTCCGGGAACCGCGTTTGGCAAGGGTGGAGAACTGTTCCTGCGCGCCTGCTTCCTGCGCAATCCTGACCACATTCGCGACGCCGCAGACCGCCTGTCGTCCTATATTTTGAGCCGATAGGAGATCAGATAAAATTTTATCGGTTTTGAAAACGGCTTGTAAGTAACGTTTTTTGAATTACTTGCCGTTTTCTGCCGGCGCACCCGTAACGTAATGAATAGTGAACAGTTGAATGGTTTTGTGCTTCCAACAAAAAGAAACAGGGAAGTACATAAATGTCTGTTCTGGTTACGGGTGGGGCTGGTTATATCGGCAGCCATATGGTCTGGGCACTGCTGGATGCAGGCGAAGACGTCATCGTTCTGGATCGTCTTTCGACCGGCTTTCGCTGGGTTGTCGCACCGCAGGCTCGTTTCTACCTGGGCGACGTCGGCGATGGCGAACTGCTGAACCAGATCTTCTCTGAAAATGACATCGATACGGTCATGCATTTTGCAGGATCGGTGATTGTACCGGATTCTATTTCCAGCCCGCTCGATTATTACGAGAACAACACCAGCAAAACCGGAAAGTTGGTGTCCGCGGCGCTGGCGCATGGCGTGAAGAACATCGTTTATTCTTCGACGGCTGCTGTCTACGGCAACCAGCATGCAAATGGCCCGGTCGCAGAAACCGCCATTTTGAGCCCTGAAAACCCGTATGGCCTTTCCAAGCTGATGTCGGAAATCATGCTGCGCGATGCCGCTGCCGCCCATGATCTGCGTTATGTGGCGCTGCGTTACTTCAACGTGGCGGGCGCTGACATTCAGGGACGTACAGGCCTGTCGGCCGAAGGTGCGACACACCTTATCAAGGTTGCCTGTGAGGCAGCAACCGGCAGACGTGACCATGTCGACGTTTATGGTGTCGACTATGACACGCATGACGGTACGGGTGTGCGGGACTATATTCATGTCAACGATCTGGTCGATGCGCATATCCGCGCTCTGGAGTATCTGCGCGCCGGTGGCCAGCCCCTGGTTGCCAATTGCGGTTATGGCCACGGCTATTCGGTCATGGACGTTATTTCTGCGGTCCAGCAGGAATACGGCCGCACGATCAAGGTGAATTATTGCCAGCGTCGTCCAGGTGATGTGGCCAGCATGATGGCTGATTCAACCGTTGCCAAAACTGAACTCGGTTGGCAGCCGCGTTACGATGACCTGAACCTGATCATCCGCACAGCGCTGGCTTGGGAGGAAACCTTGGAAGATCAGCGTGCAGGCGATCTGGACAGAATTCAGCGCAAGCTGGCGGTCGCCGGCTATCGTTAAATCGACCGAAACAGCCGGGCTGTAAATGTCAGCCCGGTGCCGCCTTGTGGGCGGGTTGATGCCGGAAAGGCATGTCCCGTTCCGGTGCCGCAGCGACAAGCCATTGCGCCGTATCAAAAAAGTTGCGCGTGCGCTTCAACTCGGCCGTCCGGTCGGTTGGCACAATCAGAATATTGTAGCGGTCCTGATTGCTGAATTCGCGTTTGATTGAAACGCGCATGCCGAAATGGTCGGTATCATAGTCTTCTGCGGGAATGGTCTGGGGCAGGTCCGTCCAGCGCAATTGCTGGGCAGCAAGCGTCAAAGCCTTGTCCAGCTGCTCACGCATGCGTTTGCCGTCGTCAGTCGCAGGGCTGGCAATTTTCATGCGCAGTGACGTCACCCGTCCGTCAGCCGCACCCTTTATGTCCAGAAAAAACGAGGCAAAGTCGGTGGTGCCATCGGTTGCCTCATGCATTTCTTCCGCAAGGCATTCGAAGGTATTGGCGTCATAGGGGCTGGCCTGCCAGCCGCTACCGGCAATGATAAAACCGCTGTGCGCAAAGACATCGCACAGGCTCTGGCCGGGAACACGGAACTGGCGCACAAAAGCCGAAGGCAGATCGTTGAGTGTGTGCAGCAGCAACCGCTCGGGCACTGGCGGCAGCTGGGAGACCTGTGGTCGCTCTGTCTTTTGATCCGGCGCAACTTCCACTGAAGGTTTTGGGTGCAGCCAGTCAATATGGAAGTAGTCGAGCAGAGCGCGCAGGTGCCGTTTGTCATTGGCCAACAGTAACGGCGTGCCAATCGCGGCACAGGCCAATGCAACGGAAATCAGGATTGGAAGCGTTCGGCTTTTTCGTTTGAGAGGATGATTATCCATCCGAACTGCCCCCGGAAACGCTTTGTCTTATTCGTCACCCTGACGTTCGGCGGAGGCTTTGCTTTCATCCTCTGCCACCGGAATGGCATAGGAGCCCTTAAGCCAGCGTGAGAGGTCAAGAGACCGGCAGCGATCCGAACAGAAAGGATAATTATCCCGCGTAGATGGATGCCCGCATTCCGGGCACGGCTGCGTTTTGCGCAAGGGCGTTACATTTCCTGTCGTCGTCATCCGTCTCAGCCTTCCGCCCAGCCGGATACGACATCAAAGCCTTCTCCAGCCAGTAATGTTGCTGTTTCATAAAGTGGCAGTCCCACGACATTGGAATAGGAACCGGTCAATTTTTGGACGAAACAGCCAGCAATGCCCTGAATGCCGTAGGCACCGGCTTTGCCGCGCCATTGACCCGAGGCAATGTAATTGTCGATTTCACTGCTGGAAAGGCGTTTGAAACGCACCTTTGTTTCAGCAATTTTCTGCCGGATCTTGCCGCCGGGTGTCACCAGGCAGATGCCGGTGTAAACCCAGTGGCTGCGCCCGGAAAGAAGATGCAGTGCAGCTGATGCTTCCTCGACATATTCCGCCTTGCCGACAATGCGACGGCCAACGGCGACAACAGTGTCCGAGCCAAGCACATAGGCATCGCTCCAGCTCAGCTCACCCTTGATGGCGGCGTAAGCGGCTTGCGCCTTCTGAAGAGACAGGCGGCGGCATAGGGTTCTGGGATGCTCAAGACGTACTGGTGTTTCATCAATGTCCATCGGCATCAAACGCGCAGGCTTGATTCCGATCTGATTGAGAAGATCCAACCGGCGCGGAGAGCCGGAAGCCAGTATCAGCTTTTGAGTTAGTGCCGTCATGAATGCCCCAGCCGCTTCTCGAGTGTCGTGCGCTTGCGGCGCTCAACCCTGTTTTATCGGCGCAACGCTGTTTCCGAAAATCGCTTCATATGTCCGGATCGATGCGCCAGCCTTGTCGTCTTATTTGAAGCGGTATGTAATACGGCCCTTGGTCAGGTCGTATGGTGTCATTTCAACCAGAACCTTGTCGCCAGCCAGAACGCGAATGCGGTTCTTGCGCATGCGACCAGCGGTGTGGGCAATGATCTCATGTTCGTTTTCCAGCTTCACGCGAAAGGTCGCATTAGGCAGGAGTTCGGTGACGACACCCGGAAATTCGAGGACTTCTTCTTTTGTCATGTGGAGGTTTTCTTTCTGTTCTATCTATACCGGACAGATAAGTCCGGGAAAATTGGGCGGAAACTACACAATCGCCACCCATTTGTGAACCTTGCAGTTCACGAAATCTTCAATTGTTTCAAACCGTCTCCGAGAACGGTTTTCCACGGGTGGGTAATCGCTCTGTAATCATGCGTGTCAGGTAATCCCGCACGTCACGATATGCATCGAGAATCTGCTCGCGTGTGCCGGTTACGACGGTCGGATCCATGGTCGGCCAGTAGACCACATCGAGCGAATTGGAGCGGGTCAATTCCAGCGCGGAGTGATGGGCTTCCGGTGTTAATGTAATGATAAGATCGAAAAAATCATCCTCGATTTCTTCAAGTGTTCTCGGTTTGTGTTTGCCAAGCGTCAGACCAACCTCATCCAGAACCGCATCAACGAAGGGATCGCGCTCGCCTGAGCGTACACCGGCCGATTGAATATAGATGCCCGGCACAATCAGCTGTTTGGCAATGACCTCGGCCATGGGGGAGCGGATGGAATTCATACCGCACATAAATAGAATGGCGCGCGGTGCTTTGGGCTCTGTGTGGCTGACTGAAGGATCGCTCATCGCCCGACCTAGCCCCGCCAGTAGAGAACGCATACAAGGGTGAACAGGCGACGTGCCGTATCGAAATCAACTTTGATCTTGCCGGACAGGCGGTCCATCAGAGTTTGGGAGCCGTCATTGTGGATACCGCGCCGTCCCATGTCGATCGCTTCGATCTGGCTTGGGGTCGCAGACCGAATGGCTTCATAATAGCTTTCGCAGATCATGAAGTAGTCTTTGATGATCCGGCGAAACGGCGTCAGCGAAAGAATATGTGTTGCCACATCCTTGTCGTCTTCGCTTTTGATGGAAAAGACCAGCTTGGCCTCCACCAGCGAAATATACAGCCGGTAAGGGCCGCCAGCATGGCCAAGCGGCTCGAAGCTGTTTTCCTCGATCAGGTCAAAAATGGCAACGGCGCGTTCATGCTCGACATCCGGCGTAGAGCGGCCAATGCTCTCATCCAGAATAACGTCGCAAAGCCTGAAAGCGCCTGTGGCCATTCATCACCCTTCAGGATTGAGGCGTATGGCAACTGACTTGGCATGCGCATCCAGTCCCTCGGAATGGGCGAGGGTAATGGCAGCAGGTGCCAGCTGTCGCAATTGTTCGGCGCCAAGCCGCAGAATAGAGGTGCGCTTGACGAAGTCGAGAACCGAAAGGCCGGACGAAAACCGTGCCGAGCGCGCGGTCGGCAGAACGTGGTTCGAACCACCGACATAATCGCCGATCACTTCAGGTGTATGGCGACCAACAAAGATCGCTCCGGCGTTTCTGACCTTACTGATCAGGGCGTCCGGATCTTCCACGGCAAGTTCCAGATGTTCGGCGGCAATACGGTTTGCCAGCGGAACGGAGGTTGCCAGATCCGGAACGATGATGATGGCGCCAAAATCGGCCCAGCTCGCCGTTGCCGTTTCTGCACGCGACAACAATTTCAACTGGCGCTCGACAGCCGCCTCCACCGCATGACCGAGTTCCGCGTCGTCGGTAATAAGAATGGATTGCGCACCACGGTCATGTTCGGCTTGCGCCAGCAGGTCGGCGGCCAGCCAGTCCGGGTTGTTGTCCTTGTCAGCAATAACAAGGACCTCTGAGGGGCCTGCAATCATGTCGATGCCAACCGTGCCGAATACCTGGCGCTTGGCAGCAGCTACATAGGCGTTGCCAGGGCCAACGATCTTGGCAACCGGGGCAATGCTTTCCGTACCGTATGCAAGGGCTGCCACGGCCTGGGCACCGCCAATGCGGTAGATTTCTTCAACGCCCGCAATATGCGCTGCAGCGAGAACGGCGGGATTGATGCTGCCGCCATTGGCCGGCACAACCATGACGATGCGCTCTACGCCGGCAACCTTGGCCGGAACGGCATTCATCAGCACCGAGCTTGGATAACTTGCCGTACCGCCGGGCACGTAAAGGCCAACCGCTTCGATGGCTGTCCAGCGGGACCCAAGACCAACGCCGATATCGTCTTCGTAGATATCATCTTTTGGCATCTGGCGGGCATGGTGCTTTTCAATGCGTTTTGCAGCCAGCTTCAAGGCATCGACAACGGCCGGATCGACCAAATCGATTGCGGCGGCAATTTCCTGTTTGGTGACGCGCATCGGCACCTTGGAGAAGTCGAGCCCATCGAACCGCAGCGAATATTCCGCCAGCGCTGCATCACCCCGTTTCCTGACATCATCAATGATGGCATGGACGGTTGCGTTCACATCTTCGGAAACTTCTCGTTTGGTTGTCAGGAAATCCGCAAAAGTCTTTTCAAACGTCTCGGATGTCTGCTCCAGCCAGATTGCCACGTCGTATAACCCTCTCATGCCCCGCCACATCGATTGGCGGGGTATTGCATATCGCAGTAAGTGTATAGCGATTTCAGGGCTGTGGCATAGATCGAAACGGATGTTTTGTGCAACATCCGGAGTGTTATTCGCCCAGATGTTACTCGTCTACGTGCTGGGGCTTTGATGCCGTTTCCCAGGAACCGATGGCATCAGCCAGTTGCGCTTCGATGCACTCCACATCAAGCGCGATTGCACCGCCACCGGACAGCGTCAACTCGATCGTGCCATCCGGACCATCTCCCTTTGCGGTGAAACGAATGGCCAGCAGCGAATGAACCTGATCCTTGTTGCTGCGATCGATGTCGTGAGATCGCACGGCTTGAACGCGTTTTAGAACGAGAACAGCGCGGCTGCGCTCAAAAGGCCTGTTTTTAACGGTCGCCGTTTCCCACACAAAGCGGTTGACCGAAAGCGCAAACTGGCCCCGCTTAGCGTCATAGGATGCATCCACCAACTTGAAGACACTGTCTTGCATATGGGTGGAGATAACCGCGAGATCCTCGCCGTCGAGTGCCAGAAGTTTAAGATCAGCCATTGTTCTATTCCTTGTGGCATAGCGGCGCCGTGCTGCGCCGCACCTGTTTGAGCGCAAATCCTGCCGAGCCCAGTGCTGCCGCACTGGTGGCTCGGTGTAAACAGAAAATGCTTTATCAAGGAGATAGGAAATCAGGCGGCGTTGCGCAACGGGGGAATGAAGCTGCGCAACACATGCTTTGCCGGAAATACGGCCCGTTATTAGTCGCTGATGCGCTCGACAAGCGCGCCGCAACGGGTCAGCTTTTCTTCAAGCCGCTCGAAACCACGGTCAAGGTGGTAGACGCGGGAAACGATTGTCTCACCTTCGGCTGCGAGACCGGCAATGACCAGCGAAACAGAGGCGCGAAGGTCTGTTGCCATGACTGGTGCGCCACGCAGGCGCTCGGTGCCCTCAATGCGGGCCGTCTGGCCGGAGAGGGTGATCTTTGCGCCAAGCCGCGCCAGTTCCTGCACATGCATGAACCGGTTTTCGAAAATGGTTTCCGTCACATGGGCCACGCCCTGCGAGCGGGTCATCAGCGCCATGAACTGTGCCTGCAGGTCGGTCGGGAAACCGGGGAAAGGTTCGGTGACAATATCAACCGGCTGAATGCCATTGCCGTTGCGCACCACACGCAGACCGCTTTCGGTCTCGGTAATGGTGGCGCCAGAGCGGCGAATGGTCTCAAGGGCTGTGTCCAGCAGGGCAGCAGTGGTGCCTTCCAGCACAACGTCACCACCGGTCATGGCCACAGCCATGGCATAGGTGCCGGTTTCAATGCGGTCTGGCAGCACGCGGTGGCGTGCACCGGAAAGCGACGTCACGCCTTCAATGGTAATTGTCGAGGTGCCGGCGCCTTCAATTTTTGCGCCCATGGCGGTCAGGCACTTGGCGAGATCAACAACTTCCGGCTCCTTGGCCGCGTTGTGAATAACCGTCGTACCCTTGGCGAGTGTGGCCGCCATCAGCATGACATGCGTGGCACCGACCGAAACTTTCGGGAAAGTGTAGCTGTTGCCAACAAGACCACCCTTGGGGGCAGTGGCAGTGATGTAGCCGCCATCGATTTCCATCGTTGCACCGAGCGCTTCTAGGCCGTCAATGAACAGATCGACCGGGCGTGTGCCGATGGCACAGCCGCCGGGAAGCGAAACACGGGCTCTGCCTTCACGGGCAAGCAACGGGCCAATAACCCAGAAGCTGGCGCGCATCTTGGAAACCAGTTCGTAAGGTGCTGTCGTGTCGACAACGGTGCGGCAGGTGAAGTGAACGGTACGCGAGTAGGATTCACCCTGGCTTTCGCGGCGGCCATTGACGGAAATATCAACGCCATGGTTGCCGAGAATGCGGATCAACTGCTCCACGTCGGCCAGATGCGGCACGTTCTCAAGTGTCAGGGTATCACTGGTAAGCAGCGAGGCGATCATTAACGGCAGGGCAGCATTCTTGGCACCCGAAATCGGGATAATGCCGTTAAGTTTGTTGCCGCCGGTTACTTTGATGCGATCCATACGTCCCTACGGGCTTTGCGCCCGCCTTTCTCGTGCCTTTGTGAAGGATTGGTGTCCTTAGACGAAATCCTGCAGCGTTGCAATTTTGGCAGTCAATTTTCTTGTCAGCACGATTCGTCCGTTTTTGCGGCAGGCAAACCGATTGTTTCATCTTCTGCACCGGAACGTCGTGCCCGGGCCTGATGTTTGCGCCGTTGCAGGTTCTCACGCAGCTTTTGTGCCGCCCGCGCCCTGCGCTGCTCCTCACGTTCTTTCACCTGATCTTTGCGGTCGCCCTTTTTCGCAATTTTTTGCTCAAGGGTATCTGCTGTGTCATCAGCGGCGGAGGAAATGGGCTCGAGCCCTTGTTTTGTGGTGTCTTCAGTCATGTTTCGACATTATCGGAAAAATCCTCAAATCCATAGAGCCGGCTATTTTTTGCACCACTATGTGAATAACTATCAAATTGCTGCTTGCGCTCGGGAAAAACCTATGGCAATAGGCGCCACGCTTGAAGTGTCGAGACCAAGTCAGACACCAGATGCTGCTATAGCTCAGGGGTAGAGCACTCCCTTGGTAAGGGAGAGGCCGAGAGTTCAAATCTCTCTAGCAGCACCATTTACCTCCTTAAAATAACTTATGATTTTCGGTTTAACCGGAATTCGGTTTATTGTGTTAAATCACGCGTTTTTGCGTTCGCTGAGAGAGGCGCAGTCGCCCCTCACGTCAAAGCTAATCTTTTCAGTATGTGGAAAAGTTTTATTGGCCCGGCAGAATACGCACCGAATAAATATTGATCGGCAAGCCGTTGCCATCGATATCGCTGTTGATCAGCAACTGGCCGGGAGAGTTCGGCACGAGTGACCGTTCAAACGTCGCGCGGAACAGCAGATCAGCCTTTTCAGGTGTTGCCGTGAAGCGGTGGCGTGAGCAATCACCCAGGCTTGAGAAATCACAGCTGATGGCCACTTGCGTCTGGCGATCAGTCGAGGATTGCAGCGTCACCGCAATCGTTGAGGACTTGCCAGCCATTTCCTGCAGTACATTGACAGGCACTTCAATGCTGATGTTGCCCTGTTCCGACGGCGTTCTGGACGTAATGCGGCTGGCTACGCCTGCGGCCGTGGCAATCTGCTCGATGCTGGCGTTGGAACCGGCCTTCATGCCCTGTCCGCGCTTGTCGGCGTGGTAGATTTCGACCCAGTCGTCAGAAAAACCACGTGCCGGATCAAAAGCAGGCGTAGGGGCGTTGCCTTGAAAATCTTCCGATTCGACCTGCGCTGGTGGGTTCGGCACGCTGGTGTCGCGCTCCGCTTCGCTGAGCAGCAGCCCGGAGGAATACACCCACCATGCCCCCATGCCGATAAAGGCAAGAGTAACGGAGGTCAGCAGAAGGCGAGCGAAAAAGCCGCGTCGTTTTCTGGGGCGGACTGCACGTTCTGGCTTGAAGGCCAGCGAGCCGCCTTCCGATGGCGCTGTGCGCTGTTGTGCTGGTTCAGCTGCGTAAACATCACGAGATGGCGCTTCAGGCTGCGGATAATCCCTGTCGTGATCATCAAGGCTAGGTGCCTCGTCATACTCATCCACCGGAGCGGAGCGCATTTCTGGCTGAACGGATTCCGTGAAGGTTGGCGCGGTTTTCTGAGCGGAGACGGCTGGCGCGACGGCAGGGGCAGCCGGTGATGGGGGCCTGACCATATGGGACTCGATCTTGTCGAGCAGCCTGTCGCGTTCCTGGGTTTCTATCTCGCGGATCAGTGTTTCCAAACGGTGTCGTTGCTGGGCAATGACCTCTGGGTCATTTATGCCTTGCTTACGCATGCCCGCTTCGAGGGCCTGACGTGATGACTGGTAAATGCGCGCGCGAACCTCAGGATTTGCCCGGTCCGATTTCTCAAGCGCATTGCGAATTGCCGTTTCCAGTCCGCTCACAAAGGGTCCTTTTTTGACGTCACAGTTGATTCTTTTGCAATCGCTACCGTCAGATTTTGGCAATCACAAGCTTCAAGCTAATCAAATGCATCATTGATCCCGGGAAAACAAGCACTCTGGCCTTTGGATGGTCGCGCAAAACACTTAAGCCATCAATGATTTTGACTTGTGTGGCACGTTCACTCTTATATTGTTGACGTGTGCGTAAACGTAAGGTGGAGGAAACGAATGCTGCCAGAAGTGCTGAAAAACAATGTGAGGCTGCCCGTTGTGGCATCGCCGCTGTTCATTATTTCGCACCCGCAGTTGACGCTGGCGCAATGCAAGGCCGGTGTGATTGGCGCGTTTCCCGCTTTGAATGCCCGCCCGGAAAGCCAGCTGGATGAGTGGCTGGCCCAGCTGACAGAAGAGCTTGCGGCACATAATGCGGCGCATCCGGAACGCCCGGCCGCGCCATTTGCCGTGAACCAGATTGTCCATACCTCCAACAAGCGCCTTGAGCATGATCTTATGCTCTGCGTGAAATATAAGGTGCCGGTTGTGATTTCATCGCTGGGCGCGGTTCCAGAGGTCAATGCCGCCATTCATTCTTATGGTGGCATTGTCCTGCATGACATTATCAACAATCGCCACGCGCAGTCTGCCATTCGCAAGGGGGCGGACGGCTTGATTGCGGTAGCAACTGGCGCCGGTGGTCACGCGGGAACGCTGTCACC
Organism: Rhizobium sp. BIGb0125; assembly: GCF_024810055.1. Lineage (NCBI taxonomy): Bacteria > Pseudomonadati > Pseudomonadota > Alphaproteobacteria > Hyphomicrobiales > Rhizobiaceae > Rhizobium > Rhizobium sp. BIGb0125. The sequence goes on along the minus strand of NZ_JANUDV010000005.1, from coordinate 257,114 downwards.
CTTCGCCTTGGTTCAGGAAATACGCAGCTGGTTTGATGGCCCACTACTGTTGGCCGGTGCGATTGGCACAGGAGGCGGAATTCTGGCAGCGCAGGCCATGGGCGCTGATATGGCCTATATCGGCACGCCATTCATCGCCACAGAAGAGGCCCGCGCCACGGACGCCTACAAGCAGGCGCTGGTCGAGGCGCGTGCCGGTGATATTGTCTACTCGAACTATTTTACCGGCATTCACGGTAACTACCTCAAATCGTCGATCACGGCAGCCGGGCTTGATCCAGACAATCTGCCCTCGGCCGATCCCTCCAAGATGGACTTTGGCGCTGCCGTCACCGGCGCCAAGGCCTGGAAAGACATTTGGGGTGCTGGGCAGGGCGTTGGTTCGATTGATGGTGTGGGCAGTGTTGCCGCCCTTGTTGACCGGCTGGAGGCTGAATACCAGGAGGCACGTCAGCGTCTGGCGCTATGAAATCTTGCCGCTTCTGACGGGGTTTATGGTGCTCGAAAAATGCACTCGGAATGTGCCGGCAACATTGACGGAGGCATGCTGCCGACTGGCAAATTTGACGTTGCGCAAATGGGGCTTTGCGTCGCTCAAATTGGCGGTGGCATGGCAATGGAAAATTGACCTGCCGTTATTTCAGCACTTGAAATCCACCGTCATTATCTGTATCAGCCCCCGCATGATGTTTATCCGTTCACGGATAACGAAAGTGCCGCTTTAGCTCAGTTGGTAGAGCACGTCATTCGTAATGACGGGGTCACGTGTTCGAGTCACGTAAGCGGCACCATTTCTCCCTGATATCAAAAACTGAATGTCTGCAGTCGCGAGTTTTGCTGCGCTTTTCATTTGCGTTCAAGGCGCATGGTAGAGTTGAATATGGCGAAGAGCTCAGAGCAAATGATCGGACAATCAGCAGGCTGTTGCTGTGCCACATCAATCTGAAAGTCTTTGAGAAAAGAAGTGGTGCCCGAACGCGGATTTGAACCACGGACACGCGGATTTTCAATCCGCTGCTCTACCAACTGAGCTATTCGGGCACTTTACCTCGTGTGAGGCTCGACCTTTTCAGGTCACCGAGAGTTTTGCTCTCCCGAAAGTGAGCGGGGTTATAACATCTTGTTCGGCCATGTCCAGCGCCTGAAAGCATTTTTTTTGAGGAATTTCACGGTTAAAAAAAATGACGGCTGATTAGCCGCCAAAGTTTTCGCTAGTCCCGTGATAAATATGGGCTTTCCGTTGTTAATCTTCCACAGCTGGCTTACGGCGGGTGTTCATATTCCGGCGCACATACCATGTTGCAACCGCAACCATCAGCGCAAGGACATACCAGGTGATAGCGTAGGAGAGGTGGCTGTTGGGAAATTTCAACTGTGTCAGGCCGCCGATCGGCACGCCGCCATCGTTTGGGGTGGCATCGGCATCAATATAAAATGGCGCAGTATCGCTCAGACCATTCGCGGCAGCGATCTCTTCAATATTGCGCGAATACCAGCGGGCATTGGCGGGATCATTCGTCCGCAGGAAAAGTCCGCCATGTTCCGGTGCACGCATCAGGCCAACCACCGTCGCAGAACCGGTTATCTGGCCCTGCTGGCGCGTTTCGGCCAAGCGTTTGTCCGTTGGCACAAAACCGCGGTTGATGATGACTGTGGAGCCATCCTCGATCCGCAGTGGCGTCAAGATCCAATAGCCTGGGCCATAATCGGTAACTGTATAAACGGCCGCTTCCTTGTCATTCTGGAACTCACCAGAAAGCTGAACGCGGCGATATTCATAATCTTCGGGTTTCAGAGCCGTCCATTCAGCGCGTGCGGGTGGTGCAACAGGCTCGGCATGCACACGCGCATTGATGCGCTCAATCAGATCCACCTTCCAACCAAGCCGCTGCACTTGCCATGTACCGAGCGCCAACAGAGAGGTGATCAGGCAGGCGGACAGCGTATAGAGAACGGCAATAGCCAGACGTGAAGGGCCGGTACGGTGCGCAACTGGCGTGGAATGGGGTGTCGGGATGGTCATGGGGATCTTTCCTGCCTGTTCCGGCCCTGCACTCAATGTCTGTGCCGGAAAGAAAAACGCCGCGCATTCGGGTGAATGCACGGCGCTGACATTGCCCTGAAAGATCAGGGCAAGTTTCGCATTTGCTCGATTGTCATGGTCGGCATCATGTTCTTGTTCATGTTGTACATGACCCAGAGCGAGCCGATCAGCGTGATCATCACTACAACAACGGTGAAAATCAGCGCCATGAAGGTCCAGCCGCCTTCAGACTTTGTGTTCATATGCAGGAAGTAGATCATATGAACGAAAATCTGGATGACGCCGAGGCCCATGATCAGCAGAACGGTGAAGGTCTTGTTGTCAAGAACGTCGCCCATAACCAGCCAGAACGGAACAGCTGTCAGAAGAACCGACAGGATGAAGCCGATCATATAGGACTTGAAGCTGCCGTGATCTGCGCCATCGTGATGATCGTGTTCATGATCATCGTGGTGTGTGTGTGTTTCGGAACCCATCACAGAACTCCCATCAGATATACGAAGGAAAATACGCCGATCCAGACCACGTCAAGGAAGTGCCAGAACATGGACAGGCACATCAGACGACGCTTGTTGGCTTGGATAAGGCCGTGCTTGCCAACCTGGAACATCAGTGTGACCAGCCAGATGATACCGAAGGTCACGTGCAGACCGTGTGTACCAACCAGCGCGAAGAACGCCGAGAGGAACGCGGAGCGCTGCGGTGTCGCACCTTCGTGGATCAGGTGGTAGAACTCATAAAGTTCAACGCATAGGAAGGCGAGGCCGAACACGCCGGTAATGCCAAGCCATATCAACGTCGTCTTGATATTCTTCTTTTCCGATTCCAGCATGGCAAAGCCATAGGTGATCGAGGAAAGAAGCAGGAACGCCGTGTTGATGGCAACCAGCTTGAGGTCGAAAAGGTCTGCACCGGAAGGACCGGCCGCATAACTGCGGCCGAGCACGGCATAGGTTGCAAACAGGGTTGCGAAGATGAGGCAGTCGCTCATCAGGTAGAGCCAGAAACCCAGCGATGTGCCGTTTTCCGGGTGGTGGTCTTCCTTCAGGTAAAAGACCGGCGCTTCGCCTGTATCGGCGGTTGGTGCGTGTGTCTGGGCCATTCTGTTACGCCTGTTCTGCGAGCAGCTTGGTGCGCTCCGCTTCTACTTTGGTCACGTCCGAAGCCGGAATGTAGTAGTCGCGATTGTAGTTGAAGGTATGAGCGATGGAGACGCCAATGATGGCAAGCAATGATAGCGCAGCCAACCACCAGATATGCCACACCAGAGCAAAGCCAAGTGCAATGCTGATGGCGCTGAGAATGACGCCCGTACCGGTGTTCTTCGGCATGTGAATAGGAATGAACCCTTCCACAGGACGTTCTGCACCGCGCTTCTTCATGTCGGCCCAGGCATCGACTTCATGCACGACAGGCGTGAAAGCGAAGTTATAGGCCGGTGGCGGAGAAGACGTGGACCATTCCAGCGTACGACCGTTGAAGGGGTCGCCGGTCACGTCGCGCAACTGGTCACGCTTCAGGAAGCTTACGAAGAGCTGGATCAGGAAGCAGGCAATGCCGAGTGCGATAAGGAACGCGCCGAATGCGGCAATGATGAACCAGATCTGCAGCGACGTGTCTTCGAACTGGCTGAGGCGGCGGGTTACGCCCATCAGGCCGAGAACGTAGAGCGGCATAAAGGCGAAGTAGAAGCCGACAAACCAGAACCAGAAGGACAGTTTACCCCAAAACGGATCAAGACGGTAACCGAATGCCTTAGGGAACCAGTAGACGATGCCGGCGAGAACGCCGAACAGCACGCCGCCGATGATCACGTTATGGAAGTGGGCGATCAGGAACAGCGAGTTGTGCAGCACGAAGTCTGCTGGAGGAACGGCAAGAAGAACGCCGGTCATACCACCGATGACGAAGGTGATCATGAAACCGATGGTCCACAGCATGGGGACATCGAAATTGATGCGGCCCTTATACATGGTGAACAGCCAGTTGAAGATCTTGGCACCCGTGGGAATGGAGATAATCATCGTCGTTATGCCGAAGAAGGCATTGACGCTGGCGCCGGATCCCATGGTGAAGAAGTGGTGCAGCCAAACGATATAGGCCAGAATGGTGATCACCACCGACGCGTAAACCATCGAAGCGTAACCGAAGAGACGCTTGCGCGAGAAGGTCGAGACGATTTCGGAGAAAACGCCGAAGGCAGGCAGGATCAGAATGTAGACTTCCGGGTGGCCCCAGATCCAGATGAGGTTGACGTACATCATCGGGTTGCCGCCGAGATCGTTGGTGAAGAAGTTCGTACCAACGTAACGGTCAAGCGTCAGCAGGGCGATCGTTCCGGTCAGGATCGGGAACGAAGCCACGATCAGGATGTTGGAACACAGCGATGTCCAGACGAAAATCGGCAGGCGCATCATGGTCATGCCCGGTGCGCGCATCTTGATGATGGTGACGATCAGGTTGATACCTGACAGCGTCGTTCCCACACCGGCGATCTGTAGACCCCAGATATAATAATCCACGCCAACGCCAGGGCTGCCCTCAATGCCGGAAAGCGGCGGATAGGCCAGCCAGCCTGTCTGTGCATATTCACCGATGAACAACGAGATCATGGTGATGATAGCGCCAGCTGTCGTCATCCAGAACGAGAAGTTGTTGAGGAAGGGGAAAGAAACGTCACGCGCACCGATTTGCAAGGGAATGACGAAGTTCATCAAACCGGTAATCATCGGCATTGCCACGAACAAGATCATGATCACGCCGTGCGCCGTGAAGATCTGGTCATAGTGGTGCGGGTTGAGATAACCTTCGGATCCGCCTGAGGCGATGGCCTGCTGGATGCGCATCATGATGGCGTCGGCAAAGCCACGCAGCAGCATCACGAGGGCCAGAATGATGTACATGATACCGATCTTCTTGTGATCGATGCTGGTAAACCATTCTTTCCACAAGTAGCCCCAAACGCGGAAATAGGTGAGAATACCGAGAAGTGCCGCGCCACCGAGGGCAACAGCCGCGAAAGTTACAACGAGAATTGGCTCGTGGAGCGGGATGGACTCCCACGTCAGCTTCCCGAAAAGGAAGGACGTTTGATCGGAATTGACGACCATTTTAGCCTCTTGCGATTCAAAACAAATGTCGGCGCGGGGGTTCCGCGCCGTTGAAAGTCAGTGATGCCAGTCAGCCGGCAACCGGTTTGCTTTCCGGCAGGGCAGCCTTGATGTCAGGCAGAGCAGCAGGAACGAATGTCTGGCCTTCGATAGCCGCTGGCGTGGACTGCGAACCGGATGCCATGCCGTAAGGCGAAAGCGGGGTGCAGATCACGGAGTTCAGCGCCTTGGCGATATCGATGCCTTCCTTGCCGCCGCCCCCATTGGCGTCGATGTGCATCATGTCACGCATGCAAAGCTTGTTCGGCTCTACGCAGCGGTTGAGGATTGCGTCATACAGCTGTGGGTCGACACTGGCGAAGTACTCGACAGGATTACGCTCGCTCGGCTTGGCGAATTCGAGGTATTCCATACGGCCAAAGCCCTTGCCGCCGTCCTTGACCTTGGCAACCCACTGGTCGAAGCCTTCATTGCTCAGACCGTGGAACTTGAAGCGCATGTGCGAGAAGCCAGGGCCGGAGAAGTTCGCCGAGAAGCCGTCATAAACGCCTTCCTTGTTGATGACTGCGTGCAGCTTGGTCTGCATGCCGCCCATGGCGTAAATCTGGCCAGCCAGTGCAGGCACGTAGAACGAGTTCATCGCCGTGGTGCCGGTAATCTTGAAGTTGATCGGAACATCGATCGGGGCAGCAAATTCATTGACGCTGCCAATGCCCAGTTCCGGGTAGAAGAACAGCCACTTCCAGTCCATGGCCACAACCTCGACCGTCAGGGTCTTGGTTTCGGCTGTCACAGGACGGTCCGCATCAATGCGGTCGATCGGGCGGTACGGATCCAGACGGTGGGTTGCGATCCAAGTCACGGTTCCCAACATGAGAATGATGGCAACGGGAGCAGACCAGATCACCATTTCAAGGCGCGTGGAGTGGTGCCACTCTGGATCGTAATCTTCAGCCTTCGCCGATTCACGGTACTTCCATGCAAAGAACAGCGTCAATGCAAGAACCGGAACGATGATGAGCAGCATCAACACTGTTGAGGTGATGATGAGATCACGTTGCTGGATGGCAATGTCCCCGGAAGGGTTCATAACCACGAGATCGCAGCCGCTGAGCAGCAGCAACGACGAAAATGCCATGAAGGCAGAAGAAAATTTCTTGATCGTGGGCACGTTCTTAAAACTCGTACTGTTTCAATTGTACCGCGAATAATTGCCAAACGTCATTATTGTAATGAGGTATTTTGTCGCGGTGCAGCGGGATCGCCGCAGCGCAACAGCCACGGCATGGCTGGGTGCATTATCTCATAGAAGGCCCTTGGAGCAAGCCCTTCCTGTAATCTTCATTTGACGGCTGTGCGCAGACTGTGTGACAATCCGCCGCAGGTAACGCAACGGAAGAGGAGCCAGCGCGTTACCCAACATGGTGCGCCATACGCAGGAGGAATAAAATGAGTTATATCAATAGTTCGCAGACCTATCCTGAAACACCTGCGACAGTCGATCCGGACCGCATCACCATCGCGGTCATTCTGGCAAGAATGACAGAGTTTTTTGACTTCTTTGTCTACGCCATCGCATCGGCATTGGTTTTTCCCTACGTCTTCTTCTCATATGCAGATCCACTGACAGCAACTCTTTATTCCTTCGCGGTCTTTTCACTGGCCTTTATTGCCCGCCCCATCGGCTCAATGATCTCGCTGCAGATCGACAGAAAGTTTGGGCGTGCGGCGAAATTGACCGTCGCATTGTTTACACTCTGTGGTTCCACCATGGCGATCAGCTTCCTGCCGTCCTTTGCGGACGCCGGCATGATGGCGCCAGTCCTGCTCGCCGTGTTCCGTATAGGGCAGGGACTTGGTCTTGGTGGTGCATGGGACGGCCTCACCTCGCTTCTGGCGATGAACGCACCTGCGAAACAACGTGGCTGGTATGCCATGATGCCGCAGATCGGTGCGGCCATGGGTTTTGGCCTGGCAAGCGCCTTCTTCATCGTTTTCTTCACTCAACTGTCACATGCTGAATTCCTGGCATGGGGCTGGCGTTTCCCGTTCTTCGTGGCATTGGCACTTAATGTGCTGGCGCTGTTTGCCCGTCTTCGCATGATCGTGACGCCGGAATTCCAGGCCATGGTGCAAAGCCATGAGCTGGAACCCAGGCCGGTTTTCGAAATGCTGCGGTCGCAGTCACGCATCGTTCTGACCGGTGCCTTCGTTCCGCTGGCCAGTTTTGCACTGTTCCATCTGGTCACCGTGTTCCCGCTCAGCTGGGTCACGCTCAACACCAACCAGAAGATTTCAGACTTCCTGTTCGTACAGTTCGTTAGCGCCATCATCTGTGGTGGCATGATTGTCGTGTCCGGCGTACTGGCTGACAAATTCGGCCGTCGCAAACTGCTCGGCGCGGCTGCTGTTCTGATCGCGCTCTTCAGTCTCGTAACGCCACTGTTGCTTAACTCGGGTGATATTGGCCGTTACCTGTTCGTGTTGATCGGCTTTTCGCTGCTGGGTCTGTCCTTCGGTCAGGCAAGCGGTGCGCTTGCTTCGCGTTTCAGTCGTGAATACCGCTATACCGGTGCGTCTCTGACATCGGACATCTCTTGGCTCATCGGTGCCGGTTTTGCACCGCTGGTGGCTCTCGGGTTCTCGTCAGAATTTGGTCTCATAGCGGCCGGACTTTATTTGCTGTCCGGCGCGGTCGCAACGCTTATTGCTCTTGCATTCAGCACAACGCTCGATGCGACCTGATTGATTTTTAGTAACAAACTAACCTAAGTAACCTTGAAGCCGTGAAATTCGTAAAGGATTTCACGGCTTTTCGTATTTTTATTGCGCCGACGTTAATTAATCTTGATTTCTGAAATCAACATAGATATGTAAGTCATGCTGACATAAATTGGCGCGATGTTCGTGTCGACAGCACAGTTTGGCGCGGGTCATGAAATACGTTTCGACCATAAAATCGATGAAAGCGGCGATTGCCGGCACCGCGTTGCCAGCCAATACGCGCACGTCGATTATTCGCGCCGCGAAACGCCGATAACAGAAATCTGAAAAGGAGCAGTCAGGTCACCTGCGGCTCCGCCTGCGGGTGAAAAAGGTGACGCCTCGCTGCGCAACTGCGCCGGAACGGGAGAGACCGATGAGCGTGAATGACCCTGATTATGGCCTTTATGACATTGCTGCCGAAAAGAGCAGCTGCGGCGTTGGCTTTATTACGCGCAAAGACGGTATACAGACCCATGACGTGCTGAAGCGTGGCCACGAGGCGCTTTGTGCCGTGCCGCATCGCGGTGGCATGTCGGCAGAAGGCGCTGGTGATGGTGCCGGTATCTCGGTGGATCTGTCCCTGTCTTTTTTTCGTCAACTGACCGGCTCTGTCGAACTGGAAGCCGGTCGGTTTGGTGTCGGTAATTTCTTCCTGCCGCAAAACGCCGCCTTCCATGATAAGGCTATAGAGATCATCGAAAAGGCGCTTGAGGAGCAGGGTTTCTCCGTGCTTCTGGTGCGCGACGTCCCGGTTGATAACAGCGCCATTCGTGAAGCTGCGGTTCGTTACCAGCTTCCCATTCGCCAATGGGTGTTTTCGGCCCATGCAGGTTGCCGCGATCGTGGCGAGTTTGACTGGCGTATCCATAAGGCCTTGCTGGCCATCGAAGCCATTGCCTACACGCGCCCGGAACTGTCGGGTTTTTACCCACTGTCGCTGAGTGCCCGCACCCAGGTTTTCAAAGGTCGTCTCAATTCGACGGAAGTCATGCCATACTTCTGCGACCTGGTGGACCCGCGCCATGAAGTACACACGATGTACTTTCACACCCGCTTCTCCACCAACACCGACCCGCATCCATCCATGGCGCAGCCATTCCGCCTGATGGCGCATAATGGCGAACTGAACACCGACAAGAAGAACCGCCTGTCTGAAGCTGCTGTCGCCTTGGCACGCAATGCCAGCATCATCCGTCCCAAGGGGCAGTCGGATAGCTGCCGTCTCGACCAGACGCTGCAGGCCCGCGTTATGGAAGACGGGCTTGACCTCGTAACGGCTGTTGTTTCGATGATGCCGCCAGCCTGGGAAAATGACGAGACATTGTCGCCGCAAGTGCGGGCGATGTTTGAATATTTCTCACTTTACGAAGAGAAGAACGATGGTCCCGCCGCGCTGATCTTTGGCGATGGCACCATCGTCGGTGCGCGCCTGGACCGTCTGGGCTTACGCCCACTGCGCACGGTCGAAACAGACGAGTATCTGTGCGTAATGTCGGAAGCAGGCCAGATTGCCTTCCCGCCGGAAAGTGTCATCCATCGCGGGCGTATCGAAGCCGGCGGCATGCTGTATTTCGATCAGGCTGAGCGCCGTGCATGGTCGACCGTCGAAGCGCTGGAAATGCTGGCATCGCGCCGCGATTATCCAACGTTGCTGCGTGAAGCCCGTGTCACGCTGGAAGAACTGCCTGAGATTCCTGCAGAAAATCAGGGATCGCCCCAGCGTTACAATGGCGATCTGGAACGCCATCAGCGTTATGTCGCTTATTCGCACAATCAGGAAAGCTTCAAGTTCCTGATGGACCCGATGCTGGCGACCGGCGCTGAAAAAATTTCCGCCATGGGCTACGGCAACGCCATCAATGCGCTGTCGGATCAGGAAGGCGGCGTTGCGAAGTATTTCTCGCAGCGTTTTGCGCAGGTCACCAACCCACCGCTTGACAGTATCCGTGAAGCAGACGGCATGACCTTGCGCGTTGCGCTGGGTGCTAAGCCCAATATCGACGCAAAGGCTGCCCGCCAGATCGTCGTGCGCTCGCCGATCCTGACTCATCTCGACATGCTGAAAATCCGTGAACAGACGGAAACGCCGGTTCGTCGTTTTGAGATGCTCTACACCCCGGTTTACAACGATCCCAAGGCCAACGAGGCCGCGTTGCAGGCGGGTATCGACAGTGTTTGCAACAAGGTCGCATCCTTCGCCGCAGAAGAGGGTGGCATTGCTGTCATCACCGATCGCCACGTTGCGACTGATCGCGCTGCACTGCCAATGATCATTGTGATCTCTGCCCTGAACCAGAAGCTGATCGAGGAAGGCCTGCGCCTTCGCGTGTCGCTGATTGCCGAAAGCGGTCAGTTCTCCTCGTCGCATCACATTGCAGCGGCTCTCGGCTTTGGTGCATCCGGCGTTTATCCGCTCGGTGTGCAGTTCCGCGCCGAGGAAAAGTTTGGTGCGGATGCCGACAAGGCCTTCAAGCGTTTCGCCAAGGCTGCTGAAAAGTCTCTGATGAAGACCATGGGCAAGGTCGGGCTCTGCACGGCTGAAAGCTATATCGGCGGTGAGTTCTTTGAACCGAACTTTCTCGACACCGGCGATCCGGTGCTGAAGAAGTACTTCCCCAATGTCAAGACGCCGGTTGGTGGTGTCAACTTTGCCGTTATCGCGCAGGCCGTCGCCGACTGGCACCGCAAGGCGTTGACCGTCAAGGGTGAGAACGACATTCCGCTGCTTGGCTTGTTCAAGGAACGTGCCGAAGGTGCTGGCCATTCCTATGGCACCACGGCTGTGCGTGGTTTCGTTGACATGACCGAGGAAAAGATCACGTTCGACAAGGACGCCGAAAACGGCGTTGGCGAAAACGAAGACGTGTTGCGCCTGCTGCCGCTCAACCGGCTGGAAGATGCCTTCGGCCTCAACGATTCCGCCTATTACCACAACAGCTTCGACCGTCTGACACCGGAGGCAATCGACAAGTTTCAGATCACGCCGGGTTATCGTGCCTTTACCCGCATGATGAGCGAAGAACGTATGCGCCGTCCGTCTGCGTTGCGCGATGTGCTGGACCTGCCAGCTGACGTCACCTTTGCCAATTCGCCAGCAGAATTCCGCAAGGAAATGGGCCGTTTTTCCCGCAAGGGCAACAACAGCTTCATGGTGCGTGGGCTGACGGTTGAGAGCGTTGGTGACGAAGAGTTCCGCCTGCGTCTGACCGGCCCGTCCGGTAGTGACCTGACACGGCTTGCTGCCCTTGGCCAATCACTGGTCATCCGTTTCGGGCAGGATATTGTCGGTCATTGGCTGGAGGGCGGCGCATTGGCCGTTCAGGTCAAGGGACAGGCACTGGATTACCTGTCGCTGATCCACACTGCGCCTGCCAGCATCCCGCTTGAGGATGTTCAAAAGGCAAGTGACATCACCAGACTTCTCGCTTCCGGCGCCATGAGCCATGGCGCGCTGGTTGCCGCCGCTCATGAAGCGGTGGCGCATGGCACCAACATGGTTGGCGGCATGTCCAACTCCGGCGAAGGTGGTGAGCATATCTCGCGTTACGGCACCATACGTGCCTCGCGTATCAAGCAGTTCGCGTCCGGTCGTTTTGGCGTCTGGGCAGGTTATCTTGCTGACCCGATGCTGGAAGAGATCGAGATCAAGATCGGTCAGGGTGCAAAGCCAGGCGAGGGTGGTCAGCTGCCTTCACCAAAGGTCACGGTGGAAATCGCCGCAGCTCGTGGCGGCACGCCGGGCGTTGAACTGGTTTCGCCACCACCGCACCACGACACCTATTCGATCGAAGATTTGGCGCAGCTGATCCATGATGCCAAAGCGGCGCGTGTCCGGGTTATCGTCAAGCTCGTATCGTCGGAAGGCATTGGCACGATTGCGGTTGGCGTTGCCAAGGCCGGTGCAGATGTCATCAACGTTGCCGGCAACACCGGCGGTACGGGTGCTGCTGCCGTTACCAGCCTGAAATATACCGGCCGTTCGGCGGAAATCGGCATTGCCGAAGTGCATCAGGCACTGTGCGCCAATGGTCTGCGTGCCAAGGTTTTGTTGCGTTGCTCCGGCGCACACCAGACCGCAAGTGATGTCGTCAAGTCAGCGCTCCTGGGTGGCGACAGCTTCGAATTCGGCACCACGGCGCTGATGATGCTGAAATGCGTCATGGCCAAGAACTGCAACATCAAATGCCCGGCTGGTCTCACCACAAACCAGGAAGTGTTCAATGGTGACCCGCGCGCTCTGGCGCAGTATCTGATGAACATTGCCCACGAAACACGCGAGATCCTGGCGGCCCTTGGTCTGCAGTCTCTGGCGCAGGCGCGTGGCCGTTCCGATCTTCTTCACCTTCTCGACCATCCATCCAGCGTTGGCCAGCTTGACCTCCGGGCAATGTTGACTGTGGTTGAGGAGGTGAAGATCGCCAACCCGGTTTACATGGAAAAGGACTTCGCCCTCGATGATGCTTTCATCGAACTGGTGCGTTCGGCCCTGGTTGATGGCAAGCGTGACACCATCGAGCTTGGTGGCAACCGCTTCCTCAACAACTGCAACAAGAGTGTTGGCGGTCAGCTTGCGGTCGATATCGAGCGCATTCTGAACCATGAACTGAGTGATGAACAGGTGGCGACACTGCCTGCCGTCCGCCAGGATGAACGTGGTCGTCGTTTTCTGGAGCCCGGTGCCGTGCGTATCGCCACATCGGGGTCTGCCGGTCAATCCTTCGGTGCCTTCTGCAACGACGGCATGGTCATGGTTCACACCGGCACCTGCAACGACGGCGTTGGCAAAAGTGCCTGCGGCGGCACCATTGTTGTGCGTTCGCCAGGTGGCGGTTCGGCCGAGGCTGGTGGTAATGTTCTGGTTGGCAACTTCGCCCTGTTCGGAGCAACGGGTGGTCGCACCTTTGTTGAAGGGCAGGCGGGTGACCGCTTTGCGGTGCGCAACTCCGGTGCGACAGCGGTTGTTGAAGGTGTGGGCGACTTTGCCTGCGAATACATGACCAATGGTGCGGTCCTGAACCTCGGCAGCTTCGGCAAGGGGTTCGGCAACGGCATGAGTGGCGGTTTCGTTTACCAGTATGACCCCTATGGCGATCTGCCAAAGAAGGTCAGCCACGATTCCATTCTTCTGGGCTCGATCACCGGTGATGATGAACAGGCCGCGATCCACAATCAGGCCGTTCACCAGCTGCTGAGCTGGCATGTTGCCGAAACCGGCTCTGCCAAGGCCGCATGGCTTCTGGAAAACTGGGAGAGCGAGCAGCATAACTTCGTGTACGGCATGCCGCGCGCCTTGCTGCTTTACCAGGACAGCAACGAAATCCTGAAGGCAAAGCCCCGCAAGGAACTGCTGGAGGAACTGGCAACGGCGCTTGCTGCCCATCAGGTTCGCAAGTTCAAGCTGGCCTATCGTGACAAGCGGGCGGTGTTGAACGGTTCGGTACCTGGTTATGGCGAGACCGATACCGAGGAGATGTATGCTCTTCTGAACAATTACACGGTGCTCAGCATGGCGCAGGCCATTGCCATGCAGCGTGTGCCATTGGCGCGTGGCCCATCCGATCCGGCGATTGAAAAGGCGGTACGCAACCTCATTCTGACCGAAGATTTTGCGCTGATGCAACGCCTGCTGAAATATGCACGTGAAGCATTGGCCGGCCACAATGACGAGCAGCTTGCTGTGATGATCGCCGCCAAGCGACTGGACGACTACAGGCAGGCGCTTTCCAAGCGCAACATACTGTCTATGGACAGCCCGGGCACCTATGGCTGGATCATTCAGCAGAATGCCAGAAACATTGAAAAGATCGGACGCCTGCCGGGCTTCGAGGAACTGTTCGCAGCCAATGCGTTGCCGGACCTTGCCCTCGCAGCCAGACAGAACTGACTGAGACAGATTGAACTGAGTGAGAACGATGAAGATACCCTACATTCCAGAAGATGCTCCGTTCAATGGCGACCAGCGTGCTTGGTTGTCCGGTTTTCTGGCCGGCCTGCACTCACGCATCAGTATTGGTGGTGAAAGCGGTATAGCCGTTGTCGCAGGTCAGTCGCCGAAGGCCGCAGCTGCGGTACTGAATGTACTTTACGGTACGCAAACAGGTAATGCCGAAGGACTGGCGATGGATATTGCGGCCGCTGCCCGCACACAGGGCATGCAGCCGGTTGTCGCCGCATTGGACGATATTTCCATGGAAAACCTCGCCGTTATGAAGCGGGTGATCGTGGTTGCCTCGACCTATGGCGAAGGTGAAATGCCTGACAATGCCCAACTGTTCTGGGATGCGCTTTCCGCCGATACCGCGCCACGGTTGGAGGCCGTGAATTTTGCGGTGCTGGCGCTGGGTGACACCGGCTATGACGGCTTTTGCCAGGCCGGAAAACTGATCGATACACGCTTTGAACAATTGGGTGCTAAGCGTCTGCATGCCCGCCTTGATTGCGATATCGATTATGAAGATGCCGCTGCCGCTTGGATTGGTGAGGCACTGCCCGTCGCTGGCGCTGTCGATGGTGGTGATGCCGCGGCGAATGCAGTTCCATTCGCTGTTGCGGAACCGGCAAGGGTGAAATCGACATGGAACCGCAAGAGCCCGTTCTCTTCGGTTGTTTCGGTCAATCGTCGCCTGTCGGGTATCGATTCCGGTAAGGAAATCCGCCATTACGAATTCGATCTCGGTGACAGTGGTCTGGAATATGAAGCCGGTGACGCCTTGGGTGTTGTACCATTAAATGATCCGGCGCTGGTTGACGCCATTCTCCAGCGTCTTGGTGCCAAAGCCGATGATGCCGTTGCCGGTCTCGATCAGCCACTTGGCGATGCCCTGCTGAAACAGTTTGAAATTTCGACCCCGTCTCGCGAACTGGTGCAGGATGTTGGCAAGCGTGCCAATCATGAAGAGTTGAACCATATCTTGCGCAATGGTGACAAGCAGGCGCTGGACGCCTTCCTATGGAGCAAGGACACACTTGATCTCCTGTCGCTTAACTCGGCGATGGATTTGAACGCGGCAGATTTTGTGAAGCTGCTGAAGCCGCTGCAGCATCGCGCTTATTCCATCTCGTCCAGCCCACTTGCCGCCGAAGGTAGCGTGCATCTCACCATTGCCAGCGTGCGTTACCACGCGCAGGGTCGTGATCATGGTGGTGTTTGCTCAACCTATCTCGCCGACCGTGTTGCGCAGGGAGAAAATGCTGGCATCTTCGTGTCGCAGAACAAGGCCTTTCGGGTGCCAGCCAACAATGACGCACCCATGATCATGGTTGGTCCGGGCACCGGCATTGCACCATTCCGTGCCTTCCTGCAGGAACGGCAGCAGCGTGGTGCCAAGGGCAAGAACTGGCTGTTCTTCGGTGACCAGCATCGTGCCAATGACTTCATCTACGAGCAGGAACTGGGCGAAATGAGCAGCAACGGCGTTTTGACACGCCTTGATCTGGCCTTCTCCCGTGATCAGGCAGAAAAAATCTACGTGCAGACCCGCATGAAGGAAAATGGCAAGGCACTCTATGCCTGGCTGGAAGAGGGCGGCCATTTTTATGTCTGCGGTGATGCAACGCGCATGGCCAAGGATGTCGACGATGCCTTGCATGATATCGTTGCCAGCCATGGCGGCCTGTCAGCGGAAGCAGCGGGTGATTACGTCAATGGGCTGAAGCGCGAGAAGCGATATCTGCGCGACGTTTATTGATTGCCTTGAAAGAAAAAATCCTCGGGGGCGGCCTTGAGGATTTTACGGAATGTTGCTGCGGATATCCCTGGATTGATCAGCAATTTGTGCAGGCAAGCGTCGTACCAGCACGCTGACGGAAGAAGTCTTCCCGCGAAATATTCACCGTCTTGACCTGCGGCGGCATAACGCTTGGCATGAACATCAGCAATTCATGCGGAATAGTCAGTTCCGACCGGACAAGAAACGTATTGGCAACTGTAAGGGCGCTTGGAATGGTCACAGCTGCACCCACAGCATAAGGCCGCGAGTCGTCCTGTGCCCAAGACCAGGCGACTGTCGGTTTTGATGACGCATCAATGGAAATGCCAGTAATTTTCAGCTTGAGCCCGGTGATGCCGTAAGGCTCAAAAATGCCGTCGGCAGCATTGATCATGGTTTTCAGATAGGCCTTGTTGACGCTGGTCTGCTGCGTCACGATATCGGCGATTGAGCCGGACGCACGCGTCGCACGTTTTGCCACGCTCAAGCCAATCGTCAACTCGAAAGATGTGATGTAGACCATCAGCAAAATGGGCACGATAATCGCAAACTCGACGGCACCCATGCCCTCGCGATCTTTCGCCAGTCTTCTGAATATTCCGGAAAAGCTACGTTGTTGCTTCATCGTCCGCTCAATTGAATCGTGGTTCATTCTGGTAGGCCGATGTTGCGACAATCAGAAAATAGGACGGTACGGAGGCATCCGTCGGGCGAATATTGCTGATATAAGGCCGGATAAGGTCAGTAATGACCTGCCACTTGTAATAGGCGCGCAGCATGTTGATCGTGCCGGGACCGCCGGGTTCATATTTGAATGCCGACGTGTCGAGATCACCGTTCTTGACGGGCACTGAGCTTGGCATATCGGCAAAATTGGTAAAGGTACGTGCGTCGATAAACAGCTTTTGTGGTGTCTTTGCCTCCGTCGTGGAGCAAGTGATCATGATGGCAATTTCATTGCAGAACAGCTGGCGAAACTGTTCGGCTTCCTTGTCCGTCGTGGAATCGATCTTGTAGGTGATCTGCCCCGTGCGCAATTTGCGCGACATGTTTTCAACGGCATTGGAAACCAGCTGTTCGCCGGTAAAGGCAATGAAGGTTTCAACGATCGCAAAGATGATCATGAAGTAGGGAATGGCAAGAATTGCGAATTCTATCGCGGCGGCGCCATCGCTCGATTTCCGCAGTTTTCTGATCTGTCCGAAAAATCTGAATACTGAACGCATGAGGCGTGACTATCTTCATGATGCATGGCGCCTGCCGATGCTCATCAACGGCAATACGCGGTCACGTTAGAAGCTCAATGTTTAAAATATCTTGCGCTGGTCGGAAGAATGCGACGCAAATGTAGCTTTAACGGTCATTTTTTTTGCTGAAATGACCGGTTTCAAAACAAAAAGCCTGCCGTTGATAAAACGGCAGGCTGTGATCGTGTCGTCTGAAACTGGATCAGTCGTGATCGGCTTTCGACATTACCTCAAGCGTTGGCGTCGAGGTGATGTTGAAGCCGCAGTCGACGTAATGACATTCACCGGTCACGCCACGTGACAGGTTGGACAACAGGTAAAGTGCAGATCCACCAATATCCTCGATGTCGGCCGTGCGACGAAGCGGGGCGTTCTTCTGGTTCCAGGCAAAGATGGCGCGTGCATCGGAAATGCCTGCGCCAGCAAGTGTGCGTACCGGGCCGGCAGAGATCGCGTTGACGCGAATATCGCGCGGACCATAATCCGCAGCCAGATAACGTACAGACGCTTCAAGAGCGGCCTTAGCAACGCCCATGACGTTGTAGTTCGGGATTACACGCTGCGAACCATTATAGGTCAGCGTCAGCATGGAACCGCCATCGGTCATCAGTTCAGCAGCGCGCTTGGCAATTTCCGTAAACGAGAAGCAGGAAATGACCATGGTACGGCTGAAGTTTTCACGCGTCGTATCGGCGTAAAGGCCCTTCAGCTCGTTCTTGTCGGAAAAGCCGATAGCGTGAACGACGAAATCGATCTTGCCCCAACGTTCTTTCAAAGTCGAAAAAAGCGCGTCGACAGAAGCAATGTCTTCAACATCGCATGGCACCACGAAATCAGAATTCAGCTCTGCCGCAAGCGGTCTTACGCGCTTGCCCAGTGCTTCGCCCTGGTAGGTAAAGGCAAGCTCGGCACCCTGTGCAGAGAGCGCCTTGGAGATACCCCAGGCAATAGAATGGTTGTTGGCCACACCCATGATGAGGCCACGTTTTCCCTGCATGATGCCATTCATGGCTGTTATCCGTTGTAGCGCTGGAATACGAGCGTGGCGTTGGTGCCGCCGAAACCGAAGGAATTGGACAGAACGGTATCGATCTTTGCATTGTCGATACGGCTGCGAACGATCGGCACGCCATTAAATTCCGGGTCTAGCTCGGAAATATGGGCACTCTCGCCGATGAAACGCTCCTGCATCATCAACAGGCCATAGATGGATTCCTGTACGCCAGCAGCGCCGAGTGAGTGACCCGTGAGCGACTTGGTAGACTGGATGTGCGGGATGTTGGAACCGAACACTTCACGGATCGCGCCGATTTCCTTGCTGTCGCCAACAGGTGTCGAGGTGCCGTGTGTGTTGATGTAGTCTACGTCACCCTTTACGGTCGACAGAGCCTGACGCATGCAGCGGATCGCGCCTTCGCCCGACGGAGCAACCATGTCGTAGCCGTCAGAGGTTGCGCCGTAACCGACGACTTCCGCGTAGATTTTTGCGCCGCGTGCCTTGGCATGTTCCAGCTCTTCCAAAACCAGAACGCCCGCGCCGCCGGCGATGACGAAACCGTCGCGGTTTGCGTCATAAGCGCGCGAAGCCGTTTCAGGTGTGTCGTTGTACTTGGAAGACATTGCGCCCATGGCGTCGAACAGGTTGGACATCGACCAGTCGAGGTCTTCATGACCGCCAGCAAACATGATGTCCTGCTTGCCCCACTGGATCATTTCAGCAGCATTGCCGATGCAGTGTGCGGATGTCGAGCAGGCCGAAGAGATCGAGTAGTTGACGCCGTGGATCTTGAACCAGGTGGCAAGTGTCGCGGACGCTGTTGAAGACATCGCCTTCGGCACGGCGAACGGGCCGATGCGCTTCGGGCTGTTATTCTTCAGCGTGATGTCGGATGCTTCAACGATGGTGCGCGTGGATGGACCGCCGGAACCCATGATGATGCCGGTGCGCTCGTTTTCGCTGATGTCTTTGTCCTCAAGACCGGAATCCGCAATCGCCTGCTTCATGGCAACATGGTTCCATGCACCGCCCTGGCTCAGGAAGCGCATGGCGCGACGATCAACCAGGTCGGTCGGGTCAAGCGAAGGCTTGCCCCATACCTGGCATTTGAAACCGTGTTCGGCGAAGTCTGGCGAGAAGGAAATGCCGGACTTTGCGCCTCTGAGGGATGCTGTTACCTCTGCGGCATCGCTGCCGATGGAAGAAACAATGCCGAGGCCGGTGACAACTACGCGTCTCATGAACGTGGACCTTTTCTTTAGATTGTCGCTTGGCGGTCAAAATACCGCCGGGCGCCTGTCAGACTCTAACTGCCAGGTTCAGGCAGTCTTTTCTTTCGAAAGACCAACCCGAAGGTCGGAT
The DNA here is from genome assembly GCF_024810055.1 of Rhizobium sp. BIGb0125. Lineage (NCBI taxonomy): Bacteria > Pseudomonadati > Pseudomonadota > Alphaproteobacteria > Hyphomicrobiales > Rhizobiaceae > Rhizobium > Rhizobium sp. BIGb0125. The sequence goes on along the minus strand of NZ_JANUDV010000005.1, from coordinate 237,879 downwards.
GCCTGGTAAATGGTTTCGCCATCGGCTTTCAGCCAGCCATCTGCGGTGCCCAGTACAAGGCGACCACGCATGACGCGCTTGAAGTCGATGCCGTATTCGAGAAGCTTGGTGTGTGGGCGAACCATGCCCTTGAACTTCACCTCGCCGGTGGAAAGCGCCATGCCGCGGCCTTCTTCACCTAGCCAGCCAAGGAAGAAACCAGTCAGCTGCCACATGCCGTCGAGGCCAAGGCAGCCAGGCATGATTGGGTTGCCCTGGAAATGGCAAGGGAAATACCAGTCGTCAGGGCTCACGTCGTAAGCTGCACGAATGTAGCCCTTGTCGAAGGCGCCGCCGGTTTCGGATATTTCAGTAATGCGGTGAACCATAAGCATGGGAGGCAGAGGGAGCTGCGCGTTGCCGGGGCCGAAAAGCTCTCCGCGGCCGCATGCCAGGATTTCCTCGTAATTGTAGCTTGATTGCCTCGTCGTCATGCTCTTTTCCGTTTCCCCAATACTATTCAACTCAAATCTGTCTAGAGCATGTGAGGTTCAAAATGAAGCGTTGCAAGGGGTCGGCGGCGCGTCATCATGATGCATGCAAATAACAAATCCTAATGTTCTTTCCGGTCCGCATACAGGAAGCAGTCCTTATGAACCAGAGAAAAAATCAAAAACACGGCCAATTCACAGGTGTTGCAGCTTCTGCAGGCTATAGAAGCTATTGAAACGTATTCTTGTAAAAGTTATATGCTTTAAGAGATTAACCTGAAATTGGATGGTTTTTAGGAACGGCCTGTATGTCACTAGACGCAAATATCGATATCGGTTCCCGGCTTCGCCGTTATGGCTTGCGCCCAACACGGCAGCGTGTTGCGCTGGGTGACCTGTTGTTTGCCAAGGGTGACCGCCACCTGACAGTCGAAGAACTGCATGAAGAAGCCGTGTTGGCTGGCGTACCGGTTTCTCTGGCTACCGTCTATAATACGCTTCACCAGTTTACCGAAGCCGGGCTTATCCGTGTGTTGGCCATGGAAGGTGCGCGCACCTATTTCGATACCAACGTGTCTGACCACCACCACTTCTTTGTCGAAGACGACAATGAAGTGCTCGACATCCCGGTCAGCAACATTCAGATCGATAATCTGCCGGAGCCTCCTCCGGGCATGGAAATCGCCCATGTGGATGTTGTCATCAGGCTTCGCCGCACCCGCGATTGAACCGCGAATTTTCGACTTTCTTGTCTTTATTATAGAACGTCTTCCGGCGGTCGGCCTGGACGTGTGCGATAACGCGGGAAAGTCCAGCCGAAAATCAATGCGCCGCTTCTGATCGCAAATGCAGTCGTCACGCCAGCGGCCGATGCAGCATAAAGCGGAAAGCTCATGGCATTGGCTGCTGTGAAAACGCAGGCGCCTGCCAGTGCGCAGGTTATATAGACCTCAGGGCGCAGCAACACAGATGGTTCTCCCGCAAGAAGATCACGCAAGATGCCGCCGAATGTTGCGGTCAGTGTGCCGGTAACAATGGCAACGGTCGGTGAGCCGGTGGCGGCAAGGCCCTTGGCGGCGCCCATCACGCAATAGGCCGACAGACCGATGGCATCTAGCCAGATCAGCAGACGGTACCGTGACTCGAACAAGTGTGCGGTAAAAAACACCAGGACAGCCACCGAGACACAAACGAGAATGTATGTCGGGTTGAGGACCCAGAAGACCGGAGCGCGACCAAGGACTAGATCCCGCAACGTGCCGCCGCCAATACCTGTTACGGCAGCCAGAAACATGAAGCCGATAAAGTCGAGCTGTTTGCGGGATGCGGCAAGAGCGCCCGTCGCGGCAAACACGGCAACGCCTGCATAATCAAGAAAACCGAGCAGGGTCATGCAATTTACCTCGAATTCAGCAAAACGGCGTCAGTGTCACGCAAGCACAATGGCTTAATTTCTTGGGCCAAGCTTCGCAGACATCCATAGCGGAAAGCAATGCAAAGGAAAATGCCGTGAGATTGCCAATCGTAATCCTGCTTCAGTTGATATTCATGTTGCCCTTTTTTTCGCAAGGTGCGTTGGCGCAGCAGGAATTGGTGCGGGATCCTGCCGAATATGAACAAGCCCACTTCAGCAAGGTCTGCGAGAAAGTGGAGTTTGGGGATGACTTCATTACGCAACTGGACATCAATAATGACGGCCTTATGGATGTGGTTACCAATCACGGCGCAATCACCTGCGACGGTGAGAAGGGCATGAGCTGCACCGACGAAGGTTGCCCCTACAACTTCTATGTCCAGGTTCAGGAAGGCGGTCATATCATGATCGCAACGGCGCAGCTCTACAGCTATGACTTCATCAAGCGTTTCGGCAACATGGTCTTCGTATTCAAGATGCATCCGAAATATTGCGAACGCACCGATGAGCGCCAGTGCGAGATGACGGTTCGCGTGCGCGGCACCCGTTTTGTGACCATTTCCAAGAACTGATCCGCCTGCACCCGTTTCAGGGGCCAGGCATCTTTCTTATCGTCACGCGCTGATTGTAACGATGCCGCAGTGAGCGCGGCATCAGCATGGTGATGAAGGCCAGTAGCGTGACGATAGCGGCAACGATCCAAAGGGACGCATAGTCCATATACGCCCCGACAACAGCACCGCATAAAGCCCCGCTCAACATGCCAAGCCACGGTACAATTTGGATGGTCCAATCCATCTTGCGCTCACCGATCAGCCAGCGGCCAATGCCACGCCCGAAGCGGGACAGCGCCCCGGTCACATAGGTCAGCCCGATCGGCAGGCCTTCGACATGCTCGACGGCGGCATTGATCATGCCCATGGCCAGAACCACCAAATAGAATTGTACAAGCGGCAGTTCACTGGTCGGCATGACCGAGGCGACGGCCAATGTTGCACCAACTGCGGCAAGCACCGCAAAGATGCGGTTGTCGGCCCTGTGCGCAATGACAATCCCCACCGCATTTCCCAGCACAAAGGTGGCAATAGCCCCCAACAGTTTCAGGGCATGGCCCCAGTTACCGTCCTGCAATGACATGGCTGCCCGTGTTGTGTTGCCTGTCATGAATGAGACGAAGTCGCCGGACATGCGAAGACCTATGGCGTCTGTCATGCCGGCGATAAAGGAAAGGGTAGCGACAAGGGCAATACCCATGCCGGTGCGTTTGGCCTTGATAAGAGAGCGGCGTCTTTGTCGTGTCATGATCTGCTCGACTGCGAATAGGTTTCGCGGGCCGGCGAGCCGTGGTGATGCGCGGGTCGGGTCCGACTCAAAATAGAATGCTTGAGCTTTTGTTGTAGGCTCATTCCCCTGATCACTGCAACTTTACATCGCAGCCTCTCGGTTCAATCGGCCCTGAACGCAAGGGATAGGGCGCAGTATGCGTCACCTGTGGTTGCGGTCGCGCTACACCAATTTGTGATCTTCACATGGGCTTGTGGGCAAATCCCCGCAGGTCAAGGCCATGGTTCGTACAAAAACATCCAAAAAGTACAAGACTCTGCAAATCGGTAAATATATAGTTGCCAAACGTACTCATGTTTATTATCGGACTGCTATGAAAGAGAGCCGGGGCATCCTCGCTCAATTGAGCCAAAGGCTTGACGGTATTCATGGGTGCTCTTTTTTTACGGTAGACCGGGAAACCAATATCATGCTCGCCGAAACGTCCATCACCTCATCTGCTACCAGCGCGCGACGCAGCAATACATCCATTGCGTCTTTTTACGCTGTCGCTTTAGCAGCTCTTATGACTGCGGGTAGTGTCGCGGCGCAGACTTCGGCTCCTTCTGTAAGTTCTGAACAACCGGCAGCTGTCCAGGCACCTGCAGCGACCACCGCCCCGGTATCGCCGGCGCCGGCAACATCGACCCAGCAAAACCCTGCGCAAGCAATTCCGGTTCAGGCGGCTCCTACAACACCGGCAGCGACACCTGCACCGCAGGCCGCCGAGCCATCAACCAACGCGCCAGCAACAGGCAGTGAACAGACACCACCTGCTGCTACACCTGCGCCGAATGCGGCCCAGACTGGTCCCGCACAACAGCCAGCGGCTGCTCCGCAGTCCGAGCCAGCAGCGCAGGAGCCAGAAGCTGCGCCAGCAGAAGCTGAGCAGCCCGCTACCATGCTGGAGCAGATTTTCCAGAGCCCAGGCGAACGCTCCGACATTCCGCACGACCTGTCGCCTGTCGGCATGTTCATGGCAGCGGACTGGGTGGTCAAGGCGGTTATGATCGGGCTTGCTTTCGCATCGATCGTCACCTGGACCGTTGGTTTTGCCAAGATTATCGAACTGGCCGGTGCGCGCGTGCGCGTTGGCGCCGCCTTGCGCATTGTTCGTCGTGCCCGTTCGCTGGAGGAAGCTGTTCAGGCGGTTGAAAACAAGGGCGGCCCTGCAGCATTGATGCTGAAGGTGGCATCGTTTGAAACGAAGGTTTCCGATCCAGTTGTCGAACACACCGATGGCGCCGGCATCAAGGAGCGCGTGGCCTCTGCCCTGTCGCGTATTGAAAGCCACGGCGGGCGTCGCATGTCGCGCGGTACGGGTGTACTGGCGACCATTGGTTCCACCGCACCGTTTGTCGGTCTGTTTGGCACGGTCTGGGGCATCATGAACTCGTTCATCAGCATCTCGGAATCGCAGACCACCAACCTTGCCGTTGTGGCACCGGGTATCGCTGAAGCTCTGCTGGCAACTGCGATCGGTCTGGTCGCCGCTATTCCTGCTGTTGTGATCTATAACGTCTTTGCCCGTTCGATTACCGGTTATCGCCACCTGCTGGCAGACGTTGCGGCAGGTGTCGAGCGTCTCGTTAGCCGTGATCTCGATTTCCGTCGCGTTCCCCCTAGCGACAACAAACCTTCCGTTTCGCTTGTTGGGAGATAAGGATTATGGCTGGCGGCATTCGTGAAGAAAGCGGCGACGATCTCTCCGAAAACCATGAGATCAATGTCACGCCATTTATCGACGTCATGCTGGTGCTGCTCATCATCTTCATGGTGGCAGCACCTCTGGCCACGGTCGACGTCAATGTTGACCTGCCGGCCTCGACGGCCAAACCTGCAGAGCGTCCCGATGAACCTATCTATCTGACGGTGAAGGAAGACTTGAGCCTTAATCTTGGCAATGATCCCGTCGAAAAGGCCAATCTTGCCTCGATGCTGGATGGCAAGACGCAGGGCAACAAGGATGCCCGCATTTTTCTGCGCGCAGACAAAACTGTCGATTACGGGCAGTTCATGGAAGTCATGAATGCGCTGCGTGATGCGGGTTATCTCAAAATCGCATTGGTCGGGCTTGAAGCATTGCCCGCACCGGTTTCTCAAACGGCGCCGGGTGAAACCGGAACTGCGCCAAACGCTGGAACAACGGGAACGGCTCAATGACAACGCTCCGTCAGCCGCAGGCAAGACATTCCAGAGTAGGAGAAATCCTGGTCTGGTCTTTCGCTGCCGTCGTTATGCTTTCGGCACATGCAGGGCTTGCGGCACTGCTGTTGCTGGAACCAGTACCGACTGCGGCACAGGACGCGCCTCCGGCAGCAATCATGATTGAAATGGCTGCCCTGCCGGAATCGGTTGATACGACGGAAAATGTCATCAATCCCGATACGGCTGAAGCAGAAGATATCAAGAGTGACACGGTAGAACCAGTCGAAGAAGTGACCGAGGTTCCTCCGCCCCCTGAGCCGCAACCTGAGCCAGAGCCTATCCCGGAGCCTGTTGTCGAGGAAACACCACCTGAGCCGGTAGAAGAGGTTGCAGAACCTCTGCCGGAAGAACTGCCGGAACCGATCGAAGAAATTGATCCGATTCAGCAGGAAATGGTTGCTGCACTTGAAAATGTGGAAGTACCGTTGCCGGTCAGCCGTCCGCCGCCACCTGTTGAAAAGAAGGCTGAAGTAAAGAAGGTCGAAGACAAGAAAAAGAAGCCTGACACGCAACCTAAAAAGCCGCCGCCAGCTTCAAAGTCCTCGCAGATGGCCAAGGTCGATGCGACCGAGTCCAATCGTACCGCGGCCCAGAAGACCAGTGTTGGTTCATCCTCGTCTTCCGTCTCACCTGCCCGTTGGCAAAACCGAGTAATGGCGCATCTGGAGCGTCGCAAGCGTTACCCGTCAGATGCTCGCTCCCGCAAGGAACAGGGAACGGCCTATGTGCGGTTCCAGATTGATGAGGGCGGCAATGTCCTGTCGGTTTCGCTGTCGCGTTCTTCCGGTTCTGCTGCACTGGACGAAGAAGTCGTTTCCATGGTCCGTCGTGCCTCACCGGTTCCGGCCCCGCCACCTGGCGTCAGCAAGACGATTGTCGCACCGGTGCAGTTCACCATTCGCTGAGTGGTGAACTGCATTTACAACGGATGATCCCGAATGCTCGTCTGGTCATGACAAGGGTAGCTTGCTATCGCTTGTCATGACGTGCTTTTCCGTAGACGTTTGTTTGCGGTGCATTTGAGAAAAGGCCAGCATTTTATGAAGTTCAGTATTTCCGATGCGGAAGATTTTGTTTCCGATATTTTTGAAAAGAATGGTGTGATTTCCACAAGCGCCCGCTCCACCGCAAAAGCGCTTGTTGCAGCAGAAGCTGCCGGGCAGGGCGGTCACGGGTTCAGACGCATTCCGGCCTATGTCAAACAGACACGCGCCGGCAAGGTTGACGGCAAGGCTGTCGTGACAACGAGACGTTTGAAACCGGGCGTTCTGGCTATCGATGCTGCCCATGGCTACGCCTATCCAGCGCTGGATGCAGCGGTTTCCGAACTGCCAGCTATTGCCAGGGAGCAGGGCATTGCCTTGGCTGCCATTTCGCGCTCACACCACGCGGGTGTCATGGCCTTGACCGTGGAACGTTTTGCCGAGCAGGGTCTGGTGGCACTGATGGTCGCCAATGCTCCCGCGGCAATTGCACCATGGGGTGGCACCAAACCACTATTTGGCACCAACCCGATTGCCTTTGCAGCGCCGGTTTCCGGTCAGGACCCCTTGGTCATCGATCTGGCACTGTCCAAAGTGGCGCGCGGAAAGGTCATGGCCGCCCGGCAGAAAGGCGTAAAAATCCCCGAGGGCTGGGCGCTCGATATCGATGGCAAACCAACGACGGACGCAGAGGCGGCAATGGCGGGCACCATGATCCCGGCGGGTGACGCAAAGGGGGCAGCACTCGCCTTCATGGTGGAGATTATGGCGGCAGGTCTGACCGGGGGGGACTTTGCATTTGAATCGCCATCGCTGTTTGATGAAAACAGCCGTTCTGTTGCGCTGGGTCACACCATCATCGCCATTGATCCGTCGGTGACGGCCGGAGATATGTTTACAAGTCGTCTGGCAATGTTTGCCGCGGAGATCGAGGCGCAACCGGAGGTGCGTTTGCCGGGGCGGCGCAGTCAAGGAAACCGCAAGCGCGCATATGATGACGGTATCATCATTGAAACTGACATTCTGGAAGAGATCGCCGCGCTCTGATCTGTTAAGTGCTGTTTGCAAAAACTAGGCGGCCTGGTGAGGCAATCATTCACCTCACCAGGCCGTCAACCGCAAGTGCGATCCGCCACCGGGTAAACCCGGCCACTGCGGTTACGTATGGCACCGAAGACGTCATCGCCTCGAAACACCACACGGGCTGCGCTGCAAACGCAAAACTTGGCAGCGAAGATAAAACATCCCTCCCCAAAGTGGTTCCCCAATGCGGGGTGGAGGGCATCCGATACGAAAACTAAAGCATGCTCACCGAACACAACTAACCGTTTTGGGGTAGGCACATGCAATAAGCAGAGAAAACGGCTATTTTCCGCTAATACAACGGGGTTGAGCGGAAAATACTTTTGTCGCGGATCAGATGTCGCGCTCGATAATACCCTTAAGCAGGGCTATACTGATAGCGTGCAACAGATTGTTCGCGCCAAGCTTTTGACGTGCACTCGCAAGTGCCGCCTGAATTTCATCTTCCGATTTTTCAAGATTTTTGGCGATAATCGAAGGGTGAGTGCCCTCCGCCGCCATGGTGAGATAGGTTTTTTCACAGTCGGTCAGCGTTTCAGGGCGTGCAAAATCGCCCGCATGCTGTTTATGCGGAGACATGGTCATTCTTTTCAATACCATTCTGACAAACATGCTCATCGCCCGCTTGGGCGGGTCGGTGGTTTTGTCGTTATTCCAAGAATTAGGAAGCATGCTGCCAAATGCAGCACAACTTCAGCGACTGTCATGAGTGAAAAGGCACGGCGCTACGTTGCGTCCGGTCATTCAGTTGCGGAGCCTAATATACAGAGGGAGATGGGAAATATATAACCTCAGGCGCCAAAAAATGTACACTAAAGACATTTTTTAGTAATGTGTTGTCCCAATTTGGGTCAATTCACTGAATTTCCTGATTTTTATCGAACATGTCAAGCAACTTTACGATGTTTTGCTGCGTCAAAGCGGGTTGTGTTATTCAAAAATTTCGTGACGTACTTTCGCGCAGGGCTTTTGGGGTCATGCCAAACCAGCGCGACACCGATCGCGAAAAGGCACTTGGCGCCGAATAACCCAGTCGGTAACAAATGTCCGCAATAGGTAATTCGCTTTCGGTCAGAAGTGTATGGCTGGCTTCACGCCTGACCTCGTCCCGCAATGTGTTGAGGTTGGTCCCGGCTTCCGCAAGCCGCCGCTGGAATGTACGGGCCGACAGGCTGAAGTAGGGTGATATCTCCTCAAGAGAAATATCGCGCTCATTCATGCGCATCTGCATGTAACGTCGAACCTGACTGACAAAGTTCTGCTCGGATAAAGATGAAATTTCCGGCCGCATGGCCCGACACTGCAAATCCATCAGGGTAAACAGGCGAATATCACCTTTGGGGTTCACCGCGTCCAGTAGATGTACCGGCACATGTACGCGGTTGATACGCCGTGAATATTCGATGTGTTTGGAGAAAGCTTTTTTGAAAAGGTTGGTGTTTTTGGGCTTAGGCCGTTCCAACTCGACCAGAAGAGTGTCAATTTCGTCGCCAGTAATCTGCCGCAACCGGTTAAACGCCATCGCGAGCGACATATCGGTATATTGGTCGCGTTTGGCAATCACAGGCGCAAAAGTCCACGAGAGACTGGCAAACTTCTCGCCAAACTCCAGCTGTGTATCGCTGGCATTGGTCGCGTAATAGAGATGTTCGTCCACGAATTTCAGGTAATCGCGCACAGTTGGTGCACTCATCAGGCCATAACCGAATGGGCCAGTTGCACCAGGGGTGAGAAAACCCGCACACTGCAAACCAAATGTGTCATCATCCGCCAGCGTCGCGCAGGTTTCCAGAAGACGGCACAGGCGATCGAGACTGACACGTGCCGTCATACTCTGCAAAACGTCAGGATCAATGTCCAAGGACTTAGCAATCGGCTTGATATCGATGCCACAGGATTGCGCATAGCCGGAAATAGCCGATCCTAAACCGGCCACAATCGTTATCTCGTCTATGAGCCTTGGATGGGGCATAGCACAATTGGCGTGTAATGTTTAACAAACGTCGCCAAATGGTAATCGCGATATTGCTAGATGTCGAGTGGTTTTGAAATTTTCTTTCGCGAAGTACCCTGAATTTCACCGACTTGAACTAAAGCTTTTTTGAGGGTTCAAGAAGGCCTTTAAGATTTATCTCTGACGGTAGTTTTCCAGCATCTGAATGAGAGCTTGCCCTGCTGTCTCAAGATCGCCGCTATTGTCGATCGTGGCAACATTAAAGTTGGGGGGGATGTCAAAAACACTGCGTTGCAGCCGCAAGAGAATGTCGGCCTTGCTTTCACGGCCGCGTTTCTCGAGCCGTTCCGCCAAAACCTCGGTCCGCGCCGTAATGTTGATGACCTGCAGACGAGCAAAGGCTGACTGGAAATCCGGTAGGGTCGAGCGCGATCCGTTGACGATGACAAGATCGCCCTTCTCCAACTGCGAAAACACGTAAGCTGGTACACCGTAGCTCAGGCCGTGGGCTTTCCAGCACACAGCAAACTTGTCCTGTGCCTCAAGCGCTGCAAATTCGTCTGATGTGACGCTGTCGTGATCTTCACCACCCGCATCCTTGCTGCGTGTAATGACACGACGCACAAAATGCACATCCGCGCAGCCTTGAAAATGCTGCGCGGCCAGTGCCAGCAGACTGTCTTTGCCGGCACCGCTGGGGCCGACCACGGCAACCAATGTGCCGTGTCTGCCTTGTGTCATGGACTGGGCGGTAGGGTCGATGTCCATCAGGCGACGCGACGTCCCTGACGCCAGACGGAACGAACCACTGGTACGCCTTCTTCGCGGTGTACACGTACCAGATCGGCGCGCAGGCCGGTGCGTATAGCGCCACGATCATCAAGGCTGACAGAGCGGGCTGGATTGGTTGTCACGAATGCAAGTGCCTGTGGCAACGATATGCTTTCTACCGAATCTGCGATGATAAACGGCGCGTATAGCAGGCTGAATGGAACGTAATCGGATGACAACACATCGAGTACACCCAGCTCTGCCAGATCCTTGGCGGCAATATTTCCGGAGTGGGACTGTCCGCGCACAATGTTCGGCGCACCCATCAGCACGCTCATGCCGGCCTCGTGCGAGGCGCGGGCGGCTTCGATGCTGGTTGGGAATTCCGCAACCTTGACACCATGGCCGATAGCTTCCTGCACATGTTCGGTGGTGGCATCGTCATGGCTGGCAACGGTAATGCCGCGCTCTGCACAGCGAGCCGCCAGATAGTCACGATGCGGCGCGGAATATTGTGCCGAGGCTAATTTGCGACGATCAACGAAACGGGCAAAGGCTTCGTCACTCAGGCCACGCTTTTTCTGGTAGTAGAGAATATATTGATCTAGCGACTGGAACTGGCGCTGGCCCGGGGAGTGGTCCATCAACGAAATCAGCTTCACATTCGGATCGTTTTCGAAATCCTCGAAATGTTCCAGCACGTCGGATGACGCCACTTCGCAGCGCAGGTGCAGAAGGTGCTCGGCGCGCAGGCGGTTCTGGCCAGCGGCATGTTCAATGGCATCAGCCATTTCACGCATCTCGCCTTTTTTGAAGCCACCATCCTCGTCGGAGCCAAGGCGCAGGCAGTCAAACACCGTGGTGATGCCGGAGGCCGCAACCTGTGCATCATGAGCCTGCACGGCGGCTGTTTTATTCCAGGTTACGCCTGGACGTGGCGAATAGTGCTGCTCCAGATGGTCGGTGTGGAGTTCAACGAGGCCGGGGATGAGGTAATCACCTTCGAGATCCTCACCGGTTGTAGCAGGGCCAGCGCTGATATCAGCGATAAGCCCGTCACGGATCAGGACCGAACCTGAAATGATATCGTCTTCAAGGACGATACGGGCGTTGGAAAGAACCTGTTCGGAACGCATTGCTGGTGTCTTTCTATCGGGTGGCAAGCGAGTGCCAGGAGTGAACTTTAAAAGGCTCTCCACGCTGTTCTTCAACAAAAAGCGCAAGGCCGGTAATTGGGAGTGGACGGTTGATAAATTCTGAAAAATGCCCGTTGAGCGCGGAATGAATATCAGGGCGATCCGGCTCTTCGGTTGGACCGGTCAGGGTCATGTGGAAGCGAAATTCTTCCATCACATGCGGGTAACCCCACAGCATGAGATTGTCGCGCTGCTTGGGTGTGAGATTTTGTGGGCGGCGACGGGCGATGTCGGAGTCAGAAAGCGGTGCGCGGAATTCATCGAAAAAATCGACGATATCAGCAGCAAAATCCTGCAATGGCCCGTGCACGGAATGCGGGACAAGCGCGAAAAACGGGCCGAGCTGACCAACCACGATCTGCGGAATATCAAATGCCGTGCGCGTTTCAGCGAAGTTTTTGACAGCAGCAATCAATTGCGCTTCGGTCTTTTTTTCCGACAGCTCGAATGGCGCTTTCAGCGTGGCGTGAAATCCGTAACGTCGTGGCTCGGCCGTCAGCTCTTCGCGCGCTTCATTGTCGGCGTGGATCTCACCGGTGAAGGGATCTCGCCCCAGCCATCGGGCTGCAGCAAGGTTCAAAGGGTGTGTCTGCGGAGGTGTGAAATAAACAGCGTATCGCACTGTGGGATCTTTCAAACATCATGGGAACTACAGCGAACCTCATTTGAAGCCAAAGCCGGGTTCGCTGCAAGTCAGGCCATGCGCCTAAATGATTTCCATGACAGAATGATGATACTGTTTACGTCTTGATCGTTAATGTGCGGTTTTGCCGATCAGTCTTGAGCGAATGGCGTTGGAAATGCCATCGAACAGGAAAACCACAAACAGGATCAGCAGCACCATATAGGCAACCTTGTCCCAGTCGGCATTGGTGCCCATGGCCTCGAGCAGTTTGAGACCGATACCACCAGCACCCACGGCACCGATGATGGTGGCAGAACGTGTGTTGCTTTCCCAGAAATACAGGGACTGTGAAATGAACACTGGCAGCACCTGTGGCACCACGCCGTAACGATTGACCACCGCAGGTGACGCACCCACCGACTTGACGCCTTCGCGCTGCTTGTCATCGACATTTTCCAATGCCTCGGCATAAACCTTACCAAGCGCGCCAGTGTCGGTGAAAAAGATAGCCGCAATACCGGGTATTGGCCCAGGACCAAAGCTGCGGGTAAAGAACAGCGCCCAGATCAGCATATCAATGGAGCGTAGGAAATCGAAGGCGCGCTTCATGCCCCAGTTGGCAAGGCGGTTTGGCGTGATGTTGCGCGCCGCGATGAAGGCGAAGGGAAACGCGACCAGCGTACCCAACAGGGTACCGACAAAAGCCATGACCAGCGTCTGCATCAGCTTGGACAGAATGTCCGCATGCTGCCAGACCTTGTTGTTGAGGAAGTCGTCGGTCATGTTGGCGATGTTGGACTGGTTCGGATCCAGCCGTTCACCAACCGTCGCGAGCGCAATCAACTCACCAACGCTTTTGCCCCAGAATTCCGACTGCGTATCGAAGAAGAAGTTGGCCCAGCCCATGAAACGACGCTGCACGTAAACCTGGCTGTTGCGAATTTCAGCCTGACCTTCGAAACCGTAGTTGACGATGACCTTGCTTCCATCCTGCTGGATGGCGGCTGGTGCATCAACCGGGGCAGTGACCATGTCCTGTGAGATGGTGACCGTATAAGGCGTGCCGGCAACGTAAACCTCGACCTTGTCGGTGGTAATGTCCAGCCGGTCATCCATGCTGCCATAGGTCACCGTATAGCTGCCATTCTGACCGGGGATCAACCAGTCTATGTCAGCGCCCGCCGGATACTGCCCACGGCTCGACCATTGTGGCACCACCGCGCCATCCTGGAAGCGCAGGCGCGGTTGCGCGCGCCAGGAGTACCAATCCTGAATATAGGACGATGCACGGTCCCAGCGGCCCTGCATCAGCGCGGGGCCGACGTTGAAGAATACGAAGCACAGCGCCAGATAGGACACCACGGCTCCAAGGCTGATGAGCAGGCCGTAGCGCTGCATGAAGCTCTTGTGGAACACGTGAGGGTAGGTCTTTGTCAGGCGCTCGCGCTCGGAGGCATGGATCGATGGTGTGGATTTCATCAGACTGTTCCTTGCGCGCTGTCAAATGCCTGCTGGCCTATCAGCCGGCGGCGAAGCCATGACGAAAACTGGTCCACTGCGATGATGGTGATCAGCAGCAGGATGATGATGGCGTATGTCTTGGCGGCGTGATCGCGGCCAATGGCCAGACGGAACACCTCACCAATACCGCCACCGCCGACCGCGCCGATGATGGTGGAGGCACGCACGTTGATTTCAGCGCGCAGCAACGCATAGGAAACGAAGTTTGGCAGAACCTGCGGCACGATGGCGTAGCGGACGCGTTCCAGCCAGTTGGCACCAGCGGCGCGCAGACCTTCATCGGGGCGCATATCGGCATTCTCGACCACTTCGAAGAACAGCTTGCCCAGCGCGCCCACGGTGTGGATGGTAATGGCAACGATAGCGGCAATCGGACCGATGGACAGGATGGCGGTTAGCAGACCGGCGACCACGATTTCCGGGAAGGCGCGCATCACTTCCATGATACGGCGTACAACCCAGCGCACAATTCCGGCACCAACCAGATTGGTCGAGGCGAAAAAGCACAGGATGAATGCAAAGCCGGTGCCGATTAGTGTCGAAACAAGCGCGATATTCAGGGTGATGATCAGCTGGTAGATGAAAAACGGAATATAGAAATTGTCCGTCACATAAACCCTGTCAGCCGTGTAGTTGTATTTGAGTGAGCCATCATCATAGGGCGATGGTAGATCGAACATGGCGCGGAAAATTTCCAGTGGGCTATCCGGCACGAATGTCTTGATGAAATCGAACAGGTAAGGAAGGCGTTCAAAGAACTTGCCCGAATTTGCATTGTTCGCGAAGTTCAGCGATGCGCCGAGCGCGATCAGGAAAACGACAATCGAAATGGCCGTATAGATCCGTCGTGTTCTCAACTGCTGCTGATAATGACGCATGACGGTGGACGCGGATTGTCCCAGCCCGCCCAGTGTCGAAGTCGTCGAATGTCCGCTCATGCTGCATCTTCCTGTTGCGAAAAAAAGCGGCGGCTTAGAAGCCGCCGCTCTGTTTTTATCCGTACCAATCAGCCGCCGATAACGGACTTACGGGCGTCGATGATGGTCTGGTAGAAGGAAGCATCAACCTTGATGTATTCCTTGTTGTCGCCCTGTGTGAATGCCTTGAAGCAAGCGTTGTCGTTCTTTGGCAGAGCCAGGAAGAAGTCTTCAACCTTGGTCTTCATTTCTTCGCCGACCTTGTTGGAAACCATCAGCGGGCCGTTAGGGATCAGAGGGGACTTCCAGACTTCAACGATATCGTCCATGTCGAGGTTGCCCTTGTTGACCATCTGGTGAAGGTTGCCACCGGTGTAGCCTTCTTCCCACTTGCCAACGCCCGAACCGAAGGTCGTGCCAACGTCGAACTTCTTGTCGAGAACGGCGAGAACGAGGTTCTCATGGCCGCCGCCGAAGCCGCTTTCAGAGAAGTATTCCTTGACGGAAGTGCCGATTTCTTTTGGCAGTGCAACGTTTGGAACAAGGTAACCAGAGGTGCTGTCAGGGTCAGCAAAGCCGATCTTCTTGCCCTTGGCGTCAGCCAGAGACTTGATACCGCTGTCCTTGCGGGCAACCATGATGGAGTAGTAACCGGAAGAGCCGTCAGCCTGGGTGTAGGTGAGGATCGGGTCAACAGCGTTTGGATCTGTCAGAGCGATCTTGGCGTAGGAAGACGCGCCCATGGAAGCGATGTCGATGGTGCCGCCGAGCAGACCCTGGATAACGCCGTTGTAGTCAGGCGATGGGAAGATCTGAACTTCGGAAACGCCGGTCGCAGCCTTCAGGCCTTCAACCAGGCACTGGGTGTTGCGGATCTGGTCGGCTTCGTTTTCAGAACCGTCGAGACCGATGCGCAGAACCTTGACGTCCTGAGCCATAGCGGCACTTGCAAGCATACCAACGGCAGTCGCCGCGAGAAGAGCTTTCTTGAACATGAGATCATCTCCTGATGTCCGGTTGCCCGGTTTTGCTGATGAGTGATGCCCTTGACGCGGGCGTAACGATACTGTGCGGTCTTCAAACCCCGGCGACAGCCAGAGGCTCCAGACCGGCAGATTGCTTTGCATCGGCGTCAAGCCGAGCTCCTGGTATGGTGATGCTGGTGGAGGTCATGCTCTCGTCGATGCCTGCCCCATGCGAATCCGTACCGTAAATTTCCTTAACGGCGGCAGCCGTGAGTTCCGAAGGTGTGCCGTCAAAAACCACACGGCCAGCCGACATGCCGATGATGCGTTCGCAATAATTGCGCGCCGTATCCAGAGTATGCAGGTTGGTCAGTACGGTAATGCCTTCGCGCTCGTTGATGTCGCGCAGTGCGTCCATCACGATCTTGGCGTTAAGCGGATCGAGCGACGCGATTGGCTCATCGGCCAGTACCATCTTTGGAGACTGCATCAAGGCGCGGGCAATCGCCACACGCTGCTGCTGGCCGCCGGAAAGCGTGCCTGCAGCCTGCAGGGCCACATGTTCGATGCCAAGGCGCTCAAGTGCGGAAATCGCCATGATGCGTTCGTCATGGGAAAAAATGCTGAGGAGGCTGAGCACGGTCGAACGATGGTTCAGGCGGCCCAGCATCACATTGGTCAACACGTCGAGACGTGGCACAAGATTGAACTGCTGGAAAATCATTGCGCAGTCGCGCTGCCAGTTGCGCAGCGAGGAGCCGCGCAGGCTGGATACTTCCGTGCCGTTGAAGCGGATGGAACCGTCGGTCGGATCGACCAGACGGTTGATCATGCGCAGCAGCGTGGACTTGCCGGCGCCCGAACGTCCGATGACGCCGACCATCTGTCCTTGAGGAATTTCCACGTTCACGGCATTTACAGCAACGTGATTGCCGAACCGGCGTGTGACGTGTCGAAGTTCAAGGCTCATTGTCTGTCCCGTACGCTATTGCTTCGGGACTTGGACCTAACACCACCCTGTGAAGCGGAAGTGTCAGTTTGGTGAAGAAATTGTTACAAACGCCAGATCAGCCCGCCGCGCGGTGCTCATATCGATCAACGAAGGATTGCGCATCCATCGAACGAAAATCCTCAAGTGCGGACCGAAGCGTCTGGTGGTCCCAGTTCCACCATGCCAGGCGGTCCATGCGCTCACCCAGTTCCTGTGAAAAACGCTCACGGATCAATTTGGCCGGAACACCACCGACGATGGTGTAGGGTGCGACATCCTTGGACACCACGGCACCCGCACCGATCACCGCGCCATTGCCGATTTTGACACCGGGCAGCACGGTAACACCGTGACCGATCCAGACATCATGGCCAATGACGACGCGCCGTTGTCGCCGGGCTTCAAAGAAATCCGTTTCGTCTTCGGCATCGTCCCAGTAACTGGCGGCGCGGTAGGTAAAGTGGTGCAGCGTGGCGCGCTCTACCGGATGGTTGGTGGCGTTGATACGCACGGACGCGGCGATATTGGCAAAACGGCCAATTGTTGCGCACCAGATTGCGCCATCCTGCATCACATAGGAGTAGTCGCCCATCTCCACTTCATGAATTCGGCAGCGTTCGGATATCTCCGTGTAGCGACCAATGGTCGAATTCTGCACATCCGCCGTCGGGTGGATAACGGGTTGAAGACCAACCTTTACACTCATGCTGCGATCTTTCTCGGTGAGAATTGGGCGACGTCAATGATGCGGTCGGCAACCGCTTCACGCACTTCTTCGTCATGGAAAATGCCGAGCAGTGCGACGCCCTGCTGTTTCTTCTTCTGGATCATGTCGATGGCAACGCGGCGGTTGCGTGCATCGAGTGAAGCCGTCGGTTCGTCCAGCAGCAGGATGGAATGGTCGGTAATGAAACCGCGGGCAATGTTGACGCGCTGTTGTTCACCACCGGAGAAGGTGGCAGGTGGCAACAACCACAATGCCTCCGGCAGATTGAGGGCGCACAGCAGTGCCCGTGCCCGTTCACGTGCATCTTCCAATGGTACCTGTCTTGCCAGCAATGGTTCGGCAACAACGTCGAGTGCGGAGACACGCGGCACGGTGCGCAGGAACTGGCTGACATAGCCGATGGTGCTTTTGCGCACTTCCAGCACGGTGCGTGGTGGCGCAATGGCAATATCGATCACCCGGCCTTCATGGCTGATCAGGATCTGCCCGCTGTCGATGGCATAATTGCCGTAGAGCATTTTCAGAATCGAGCTTTTGCCGATACCGGAGGGGCCACCCAGCACGGCACATTCGCCGGTGGCGACTGAAAAATTGACATTCTCGACCACGGGCAGAACGATGCCGTCGCGAAGATGCATGGTGAAGCTTTTGAAGACTTCTGAAACCACGAGAGGCGTTGTCATGAGAGTATGCCTTTCAGACTTGCAGGATCGAGGAAACGAGCAATTGTGTGTAGGGCTGGCGAGGGTCATCCAGCACACGGTCCGTCAGACCGTGTTCGATGACGTGGCCATCCTTCATCACCATCATGCGATGTGACAGGAGGCGTGCAACCGCCAGGTCGTGAGTAACAACGATAACCGCAAGACCGAGATCGTTGACCAGTCCACGAACCAGATCGAGCAGACGGGCCTGCACCGACACATCCAGACCACCGGTTGGTTCATCCATGAACACAAGACGTGGCGAGGTCACAAGATTGCGCGCAATCTGCAGTCGCTGGCGCATGCCGCCAGAAAAGGCGCGAGGCTGGTCGTCAATGCGGTCAATGCCGATTTCCACCCGTTGCAGCCAGTCCGACGCCGTATCGCGGATGTTGCCGTAGTGGCGTGCGCCAACCGCCATCAGCCGCTCGCCGACATTGCCTCCAGCCGAAACGGTCATACGCAGGCCATCGGCAGGGTTCTGGTGCACGAAACCCCAGTCGGTGCGCATCAGCAGGCGGCGTTCTGCTTCGTTGATGTGGTAGAGATTGCGGGTCACGTCGTCGCGCATGCGATATTCAACTGTGCCGGCGGTTGGCAGAAGGCGCGTCGAGATACAGTTGAGCAATGTCGTCTTGCCCGAACCGGATTCACCAACGATGGCCAGCACTTCACCGGGCCATAGTTCGAAAGACACATCCTTGCAGCCAATCCGGCCGCCGTAGAACTTGGAGACATTGCTGACTTTCAGCAAAGGCGTTTCGCTGTTCATTCTGCTGCCTCCGGCATGTCTGGTGAAAGGTGACCGCGATGGCCGTGTTCACGACGGTCCTCGCAGTGGTCGGTATCCGAACAGACGAACATACGTCCGCCCCCATCATCCAGAATGACTTCATCCAGATAGACATTGTCAGCGCCGCACAGCGCGCAGGGCTTGTCGAATGTCTGGATCTCAAACGGGTGGTCGTCGAAATCGAGGCTGACAACATCGGTATAGGGCGGGACCGCGTAAATACGTTTTTCACGACCGGCACCAAACAGCTGCAAGGCATCGGACATGTGCATTTTCGGATTGTCGAACTTTGGCGTCGGTGACGGGTCCATGACGTAACGGCCAGCAACCTTCACCGGGTAGGCATAGGTGCGGGAGATACGGCCATTATGGGCAATGTCTTCATACAGACGTACATGCATGAGACCATATTCTTCGAGCGCATGCATGACACGGGTTTCCGTTTCACGCGGCTCAAGGAAACGCAACGGTTCGGGAATCGGTACCTGATAGACGAGCACCTGACCTGCCGTCAGTTTTTCCTCGGGAATGCGGTGACGGGTCTGGATGATCGTTGCTTCACTGGTATGGGTGGTGACAGCGACATTGGCCACCTTCTGGAAGAAGGCGCGGATGGAGACCGCATTGGTGGTGTCGTCTGCTCCCTGGTCGATAACTTTCAGCGTATCGTCCAGTCCGATGATGGCAGCTGTGACCTGCACACCACCGGTGCCCCAGCCGTATGGCATGGGCATTTCGCGCGATGCAAACGGTACCTGATAACCCGGCACGGCGATGGCTTTGAGAATAGCGCGGCGGATCATTCGCTTGGTCTGTTCATCCAGATAAGCGAAGTTGTAACCGGCTAAATCATCCTTGAATGAAACTTCAGGCGGCATTGTGCGTTATCCCTTCATGTAAAAGGAGTACAAGCTCATGGATACTGGCATTCTGATTGGTTTGTTCTTTGCACTGTTCATTGCGCTGAACATCGTTTGTGCAGTTTGGTATGCGGAAAGCCTGCGTAGCAGGAACAAGCTCATTCAGCAGCATCGGCAATACTTCCCGTAATATTGGCCGCCACGCTGTTTTTTGACGCTTGATAGTCCGAGCGCATTTTTCGCACCAACGCGAGTTCCGCTTGAAAATCCACGTAATGCGGTAGCTTGAGGTGCTCTACAAAGCCGGTTGCCTGGACATTGTCCGCGTGGGAAATGACGAATTCCTCATCCTGAGCAGGGGCGGTGATATCCTCGCCAAATTCCTCGGCGCGAAGCGCGCGGTCCACCAGTGACATAGACATGGCTTTGCGTTCGCTCTGGCCGAACACCAGCCCATAACCGCGGGTAAACTGCGGTGGCGCCTTGGACGAACCCTTGAACTGGTTGACCATCTGGCATTCTGTGACGCGGATTTCTCCAAGCGAGACAGCAAAGCCCAATTCCGGCACGTCGATTTCCACTTCGACTTCGCCGATACGCACCTCACCCACAAATGGGTGGTTACGGCCGTAGCCACGCTGCGTGGAGTAGGCGAGTGCGAGCAGAAACCCCTCATCGCCACGTGCCAGCGATTGCAAACGCACGTCGCGCGGCATCGGGAACTCCATCGGCTCGCGCGTCAGGTCGCCAGCCTTATGATCCAAGGACATTTCGCCATCGGTTTCAATCAGGCCTTCGGCTGCCAGAATGTCGGACACTTTGGAAACAGGGTCGATGCCATTGCTTTCGAGCGCCGCTTCTTCAACAAAGCCGTCTTCCAGCAGCGATGGGTCAAGCAGACGGTGCGTATAGTCGAAGGTTGGGCCAAGCAACTGACCACCGGGCAAATCCTTATAGGTGGCGGAAACGCGGCGTTCGACCCGCATAGTGCCCGTCTCAATCGGCTTTGATGTGCCGAAGCGCGGTAGTGTCGTGCGGTAAGCGCGCAGCAGGAAGATCGCCTCGATCATGTCGCCGCGCGATTGTTTGATGGCCAGTGCTGCAAGTGCAGTATCGTGAAGCGAAGCTTCGGCCATAACGCGGTCAACCGCGAGGCCAAGCTGCGCAACGATCTGCTCAATGGTCAATGCTGGCAAGGAACGGTCGCCGCGACGACGGTCGGCCAGCAGACGATGGGCATTGGCAATGGCGGTCTCTCCGCCTTTGACGGCAACATACATCGATCAATTCTCCATCAGGTCTATGCGCGTGCTGCGCGGCAGGCAGAGGAAACTGTCACCACTTGTCAGGATGACATCGATACCGCGTGGAAAGGCCAGTCGGTTTTCCGCCCACATATGCAGAAACGCCTGCGGCAATCCTTGCGGTGCAATCTGGCGCTCGTCGCGAATACCGGGACCGGTCAACCGAAAAGGTGAACCACCGATAAGCGCTGCAACCTCGATCAACACTGTCGTCGAGCGGTCCGGATATTCCTGCGTGCCGACTGAAAACAAGCCAAGCGAGGTCAGGGCCGCGCCAGCTTCAAGCACCGCGAAACGGGCTCCACTTTTGTCGGTTTCCAGTTCGGCACCGGTATGGAAGGAAAGCCAGCCTGGAACGCCTGACTTGGCCAGCTCACCGTTCATCCAGAATGGCGTGTCGTGGTCGCAAAGCGTCAGCAACACGGCACCTGCGGCCTTGCCCAGCGGTGCTGGCGGTTTGACACGGGCGTCAGCCACATGAATGGTTCCGGGCTGCGCCATACCATCCATCAACTTGCGAAACACGCCCTGGGATTCAAAAACGGGATCGGCAAAACCGCCCGACAAAATATCGCCCTTGTGGTCCATCAGTCGTCTCCCCGAACCATGGTGAAGAAATTGACGCGCGTTGCCGCGGTCTCCTGTTTCTTTTGGTTGGCGGTGGCCTGAAGGCGCTGTTCAACCGGCGACAGCAGATTGGCTTCAATCATGTCCCGCGTTGCCGGTTCCTGCCAAAGGGCGTCGAAGATCGCGGAAACCCAGGCCTTCTTTTTGTTGGTGCCAAGTGCATGTGCGTGACCGACCGTGCCGGAGGCCAGGCGGATCGTGGCACGTGTCATGGTTGCTTCACCAAGGTTGAATGCATCGCCACCGCCACCAATGCGGCCGCGTACCATGACGAGGCCGGTTTCCGGCCCACGCACCTTTTCAGCTTCGGGCGACTGTTCCAGTCCGCCCCACACGCTCATCAGTTCTTCCATGCTGGCGCGTGCAAGCAGGGCTGCGACCCGCTGACGACCTTCAATCGATGGTATGTTCTTTGTTTGCATCTTATCCTCAAATGTCTATTGATATAGACAACCATACAAGATAGGATATTGCTATCCGAATGACATGACAAGCGTGTGACATATGACTGTAACGGCCTCGATGGGCGCCAATGTGCGCAGGAAAAACGGCGTCGCTCTCTGGCGGCAGATTGCCGACCGCATTCGGCAATCTATTCTGGCCGGTGAGTATGATGAAGCTGGCATGCTTCCTCCCGAAATGGTGCTGTCTGAAACCTTCAACGTCAACCGGCACACGGTGCGTAGCGCCATCTCGGCCTTGGCGGATGAGGGGATCGTTCAGCCACTGCAAGGTCGTGGCACGATGATTGTGCGCAAGGATCGGCTGAGTTTCCCGATTTCAAAACGAACCCGCTTTTCCGAAGGGGTTGGCGACCAGGTTCGCGAAATGCAGGGGCTGCTGTTGTCGTCATCAATTGAGACGGCACCAATCGAAGTCGCCCGACAACTGGGACTGGTGCAGGGTGCGACCGTCATCTGTCTCGAACTTTTGCGCAAGGCCGACCGTCGCCCGGTATCACGTTCCACCACCTGGTTTCCTGCCGACCGGTTTGAGGGCATTGCTGCAGCCTACGAAAAAAGCGGATCGATTACTGCAGCTTTCAAGGCGGTGGGCCTCAATGACTATATGCGCGCCTCGACAAAGATTTCTGCCATGCATGCCGGCGCCGATGATCTCGCAGCACTTGAGCTTTCACCGGGGGCAATCCTTCTGGTGACGCATGCGCTGAACACCGATCTGGATGGTAAACCGGTGCAATACGCCATCAGCCGTTTTCCGGCAGACACGGTGGAATTCCGGATGGAGAACTGATCTTCAGGACGGATCCATTCAACGATGTCACATAAAAAAGGCCGGAGCGTAAAACGCTCCGACCTTTTCAATTTAGGTGCTGCCAAGACTTAATGCGCGGCGGACATGTCGCCGAGAACGTCCTTGGAGATAACGGTGGAATCCGCTTTCAGCTTGTAAACCATCGGCACACCGGTCGCGAGGTTGAGCTTGAGGATCTCTTCCTTGCTCAGGCGGTCCAGAACCATCACCAGCGAACGCAGCGAATTGCCGTGAGCGGCAACCAGTACGTTTTCACCACGCAGCACGCGCGGCAGAATTTCGGTGAGGTAATAAGGCCAGACGCGCGCACCCGTGTCGCGCAGGCTTTCGCCGCCCGGAGGTGGTACGTCATAGGAACGGCGCCAGATGTGAACCTGTTCTTCGCCCCACTTTTCGCGGGCGTCGTCCTTGTTCAGGCCCGAGAGATCGCCGTAGTCGCGCTCGTTCAGCGCCTGATCGCGGATCGTTGTCAGGTCAGGCTGGCCAACATTGTTGAGAACGATCTGGCAGGTCTTCTGCGCACGGGTCAGGTCCGACGTAAAAGCGATGTCGAACTTGATGCCGTAATCAGCCAGTGCCTTACCGCCTGCATTGGCTTCCTGCACGCCAAGCTCGGTCAGGTCGGGGTCACGCCAGCCGGTGAAAAGGTTCTTCAGGTTCCAGTCGCTCTGGCCGTGGCGAACAAGCACGAGAGTTCCGCTCATAGTCAATTCCCTCCGTAAAAATGAAAATTATCAGGCTTCCGACAGCCCCAAAACATCGAGCATTGAATAAAGACCGGGCTTCTGGCCACGTGCCCATATGGCTGCTGCCAGTGCGCCGCGTGCAAAAATCGACCGGTCGCCGGCATAATGCGACAGCGTTACACGCTCGCCTTCGCCAGCAAAAATCACTGAGTGGTCGCCAATAACCGAACCGCCGCGCAGCGCTGCAAAACCGATCGTGCCTTCGACGCGTGCGCCGGTATGCCCATCACGCACCCGCACCGACGATGATGCCAGATCGATCCCACGACCTATTGCTGCTTCATTACCCAGAAGCAATGCGGTGCCGGATGGTGCGTCAACCTTGTGTTTGTGGTGCATTTCAACCACCTCAATGTCCCACGCATTGGCAGGCAAAGCCTTTGCCGTCTGGCGGGCCAGCACACCGAGAAGATTAACACCAAGGCTCATATTGCCTGACTTGACGACGCGGGCATGACGGGCCGCTGCTTCAAACTTGGCCTCGTCTTCCGGCGAACAACCGGTGGTGCCGATCACGTGCACGATACGAGCCTGTGCTGCAAGTGCAGCAAAGGTGACGCTTGAGGCAGGGGAGGTAAAATCGATAACGCCTTCTGCATTCACGAATGCTTCCAGCGGATCGCTGGTGATCGCAACACCGTTCACGCCTAAGCCGGCAATTTCACCGGCATCCTTGCCGATGAAGGCAGAGGTTTCGCGTTCAATGGCAGCATGCAGCGTGACACCCGGGGTCTCGTGAATAAGACGGATCAGGGTTTGTCCCATACGACCGGCAGCGCCGACCACCACCAGTTTCATGTCGTTGCTGCTCATGCGTCAGTTCACTCTTCTGCAGATGACTTCAGACCGCTGCCGGTCGATTGAAGATTATTGAGGTGAGCGTAAAGCCCGTTTTCCTGCTTCGCAAGCTCTTCATGCGTGCCTTGCTCAAGCACTTGGCCGTCATGCATCACAACGATCTTGTCGGCTCGGACAACGGTGGAAAGTCGGTGGGCAATCACGATGACGGTGCGTCCGTTCATCGTCGTTTCCAAGGCTTTCTGCACGTAGGATTCCGATTCCGTGTCCAGCGCCGAGGTCGCCTCATCGAGAAGCAGGATCGCCGCGTTGCGAACCAGCGCACGGGCAATTGACAGACGCTGGCGCTGGCCGCCGGAAAGGCTCATGCCATTTTCACCAACCGGTGTGTCATACCCCATCGGCTGAGCCATGATGAAATCATGCGCATAGGCCTGTCTTGCCGCATCTTCAATCTCGGCATCAGTCGCATCGGGGCGGCCATAACGGATATTGTCGCGAATGGTGCCTTCAAACAGATAAGGTTGCTGCGAAACATAAGCGATGTGGTGGCGCAGCGATGCCTTTTTCACATCGGCAATATTCTGCCCATCAACCAGAATTTCACCCTCCAGCGGGTCGTAAAACCGTGGGATGAGGCTGATGATGGTCGACTTGCCAGCGCCTGAAGGACCAACCAGCGCGGTCGTCTTCCCACCTTCCGCCACGAAGGACACGTTACGGAGAATGGAATTTTCGTTGTTGTAACCGAAGGACACGTTGCGCAGCTCGATTGTCGCATTGGCAACCGTCAGCTCACCGGCATCCGGCTTGTCCCGCTGCAGCGGCTGCAAATCCAAGAGCTCGTAGATCATACGGGCGTTGACAGTTGCCTGTTCCATCTGGACCTGCAGGCGAGCCAGACGGCGGGCTGGGTCGTACGCCATCAGCAGCGCGGTGACGAAGGAGAAAAATGCACCGGGTGCAACGCCGCCGTAAATCGACCGGAAGGCGGCATAGGCCAGCACGCTCGAAATCGCGAGACCGGCAAATGTTTCGGTCAGAGGTGCAGTCCGTTCGGTCAGCCGGGCAATACGGTTTGCGCGCCCTTCAGCCGATTTGATGACCTCGTTGACCTTCTCTTCCAGCTGCTTTTCCATCGTGAAGGCTTTGACGATGGCCATGCCCTGAATGGTTTCCTGCGTCGCGCCCAGAACGCGGCTGTTGAGCACGATGGCGTCACGCGTGGCACTGCGCAGGCGTTTAGAAATGTAGCGAAGACCAATCAGCAGCGGTGGTGCAACCACCAGAATGACCAGCGAAAGCAGGGCATCCTTAGACACCATGACGCCGATCAGCGCGATTAGCGTCAGCAGGTCACGGGCAATCGAGGTGACCGTCAGGTTGAGAACATCACGTACGCCGCTGACATTCTGGGTGATCTGTGCGGCAAGATGCGCCGAACGGGCTTCGTTGAAAAAACCGACTGAAAGCGTCATCAGATGCGAATAGATACGCTTCTGATATCCGGCGACAATGTTGTTGCCGATCTTTGACAGTAGCACTGACTGGCCATAGGTCGCAAAACCGCGCAGCACGAACGCCGCGAAAATGCTGGAGCATATGATGATGACGAGGTCGGCACGCTTGTTGGCGAAGGCTTCGTTGATCACCGATTCCATGATCCAGGCCGTAAAAGCCGTCGTTGCTGCAACCACCAACAAGCAGGAAATGGCAAGAATGTAATTGCGCAAATGCGCACGGCCATTTTCAGCAATAATGCGTTTCAGGATTCCCGAAACCTTTTCGGAATCCATCGGCTTTTTTGTGCGTACGGTAGAGTTCAAACGCTGATCTGCCCTGTTAGTGTGCGGCCTCCCGCTTTTGAGGCGGTTCTATAACCAGTCGAGGCGCTTTTGGCCATAGACAAGTTAATGCGCAGTCACACCACCCAGCGCCGTCCTTCAAGCGTAAGGCCATAGTTTTCAGGCGAACGGGCAAAGGTTGCAAGCCCCGCGAGTGCCGCCTGCGAATGCGTCACCACATAGGTAGGGATGGTCGAGAGCAGGGCGTTGTGTGGAGCCTTGTCTTCAAAGGCTGCGCGGAATTCTCCCTGTTTAAGGGCCGGGATGATTTTCTGGGAAATGCCACCCGCCAGATAAACGCCACCGCGCGCCATGAATATCAGCGCAAGGTCTCCTGCCAGACGCCCGAGATAGGTGCTGAAGAGGGTCAATGTTTCGGCAGCCTGTGTGTCGTCACCAGCCAGGCCATGCGAGGTGATGTCAGCCGGGTCCTTAAAGGCGGGCTTGACGCCATCAGCAGCGCAAACCGCGTTATAAAGGTAAACCAGCCCGCGGCCGCACAGGATCTGTTCGCCAGAAATACGGCCCTCGATAGGCTCGAGATGCGGGAAAATCTGGAAATCACGTTCGCTTCTTGGGCCGATATCGACATGGCCGCCTTCACCGGGAACGGGGAACCACATGTTGCGGGCATGGACGAGGCCGGCAACGCCGAGCCCGGTGCCAGGGCCAAGCACAACACGCGAGGCGATCATGTCCTTGTTGTCAGGGCCGATAAGGTCGCGGTTTTCATTATCGAGCGCCGAAATCGCCAGCGCCTGCGCTTCAAAGTCATTGATGACAATGATGTCTTCAAGGCCAAGCTTTTCCAGCATCTGCTGAGGGCGCACCACCCAGTCGCAATTTGTCAGCGGTATCTCATCGCTTTCAATAGGGCCGGCGACAGCCAGAATGGCCGAACGCGGCTGCACTGAGGTCTTGTCGAGGATCGATGTCTGGATTGCGTCATCAATGGTGGCGAAGTCGGCGGTCTTGACGCTGACGAACTGCCGAGGTTCTGCAAAGGCATCCAGGAGGATGGAAAAACGGGCATTGGTGCCGCCAATATCACCGATCAGAATAGGAAACGGGAGATGATCTTTTTCGATATTTTTTGACATGGATGCTCTCACCGTGGAATTTGAAACAGGGCGTGACCGGAAACGAATTTAATTAAAGCTGGAAATCGACCAGTTTTTCCGCAGTCGCCCGATTGAGCGCCATGGGAATGTCGTAGACGGTTGCAAGTCGCGTCAACGCTTTTACATCGACATCATGAGGCATTGATGTCAGTGGATCGACAAAGAAAATCAGCATATGCACTTCACCTTGCGCAATCATCGCGCCGATCTGTTGGTCGCCGCCAAGGGGACCGCTCTTCAGACGCGTGACGTCGAGGTCAGGGCAGGCATCCTGCACGCGGCCGCCGGTGGTACCGGTGGCGACAATGCGCCATTTGGCCAGAGACGCGCTGTGCTGGCGGGCAAAATCCGCCATGTCGTCCTTTTTCTGATCGTGGGCAATCAGGGCGATGCACTGTTCGGATGCCATGCCATCAACTTTCATGTCATGAATTCAATCGATTTGATTTCTTCTATAACAGCTTGTTGCCATTTGAAAAGCCGGGTTTGCCCGATCCGTAGAATTCAATTCACTGGACGGGCAAGTGGTATCGGGACACCGGCAGGCGCACTGCCGCCTACGGCATCTTGCGAAATAATCGCCTCGATCTGGGAAGAAGGCTGTGATGGCGCGGAATAGGCGCTTGGCAGTGCAGAATTGACCGACGCAACGGATGGAGCCGCCAAGACCGAAGAACAGGCCTTTGGCAAATCCGACAGCATCACTGGACGCGGTTTGACCGGTTTTGCATTCGGGTCTTTTTTCGGCGGAGCCCATGGTTCTTTGGTGAACCACCAGGCGAGTGACTTGTCGCAACCGTCGCCGGCTGGAACAGCCGCCTGCGGTTTGCAACCGGCAGCACCGGCTGGGCACTTGATACGAATATGGAAATGTTCGTCATGACCATAAATCGGTCTGATCTTGCCCATGTCGGAGCGGTCACCCGACCATGTTTCACAAAGCTTCTTTTTGATGGCAGGGTTTACGAAAACCCGGTCTACCTGCGGATAGCTGGCAGCCTGCATCACAAGACGTGCGTGGGTAGAGGTCCAGCGATGCGGATTGACGGTCAGGAACTTGTTCTTGTCCAGCATCGAGGTGAACGGCAGGTTGTCACGCTCCTGCGGTGTCATCACGCGGTTTGGCATCGGTGTAAACCAGATGTCGGCATCAAGGCCGATCTGGTGCGATGCGTGACCAGACAACATCGGGCCGCCACGTGGCTGCGAAATATCGCCAACCAGCAATCCCGGCCAGCCGATGTTCTGCGCATCCTGTGAAAACTGCTCCAGCAGTGCAATCAACTGCGGCTGACCCCAGTTGCGATTGCGCGACGGACGCATGGCCTGCCAGCCCGGCCCATCCTTGGGCAGGGCAACGGCACCCGACTGGCAACCCTTGGCATAAGATCCATAAGGCGACGAGGCGTTGGCATTGGGCAGGAGCGCTGCACCAAACAATTCCTTGGCAGGTTTGTCATCTAAAGCGTAGGCAGTGCCGCCCATGCCAATGTTGGATGAGAGGACCGCCAGCGCGACAACGCCGGTACGCCAGATGCCATCAAGTGTCGTTTTCATTCTCGTCTGCCGCATGTGAAAGTGATTTGCCCACAAGTCTAACTGAAAAGCGCATCAAGCTGAAACATCATTTTGGTGAAACAATGGTTCTGACGCCTCTGGAGACCGATCTGGATAATAAGGTTGTGAGCCACCCGCCTCTATATTTTGCCGCACTTTCGCTTATGCTTCTGGCACGCGATGACAAAACGGAGATGGACTGCATGCTATTTAACAGGCTGAAACCCTGCCTCATCACCTTGAGCGCATTATCGGTGTTGTCGACACCTTTTTCAGCCTCGGCGCAGGATGCCGACAAGTGGCGCAGCGGTGTTTCCGCGATCGGCGAACTCAAATATCCCGAGGGGTTCGAACGTTTTGCTTATGTCAATCCCGAGGCACCCAAAGGTGGCACGTTACGTTTGTCAGCTAATGGCACGTTCGATACGCTCAATCTGTTGCTTGACAAAGGTGAGGCTGCCAACGGTTTGGGCCTCGTTTACGATACGTTGATGGTAAGCTCCGAAGAGGAGTTGTCAGCCTCTTACGGGCTGCTGGCGGAGGCTGTGAGCTTCCCCGATGATATCTCGAAAGCAGTTTTTCGTCTGCGAAAAGAAGCAAAATGGGCGGATGGCCAGCCTGTAACGCCAGAAGATGTCGTTTTCAGTTTTGAGAAAACCAAGGAACTCAGCACCAGTAAGGCGAACTATTACACCCATGTCAGCAAGGCTGAAGTCACAGGCGAACGCGAAGTAACCTTCACCTTCGATGAGGCAAACAACAAGGAATTACCGCAGATTGTCGGGCAATTGGCAATCGTGCCCAAACATTGGTGGGAGGGCACCGGTCCGGATGGCAAGCAACGCGATATTTCTCGCGTGACGCTGGAGCCGGTTATGGGGTCCGGTCCCTACAAGGTCGCATCCGTCTCGTCAGGGTCTACGTTGACCTATGAATTGCGCGACGATTATTGGGGCAGGGACCTCAACGTCAATGTTGGGCAAAACAACTTCAAGACCATCAGCTACAGCTTCTTTACCGACCAGGATGTGGAATTTCAGGCCTTCAAATCCGGCACGATTGATTTCCGCCAGGAGCAGTCCTCCAGCCGTTGGGTCAAGCAGTATGATTTTCCCGCCGTCAAGGATGGGCGGATAACAAAGGAAGAATTGCCGAATGTCTATCGCGCTGCTGGCATCATGCAGGCCTTTGTACCGAACCAGCGACGGGAAAAATTCCAGAACCCGAATATGCGAAAGGCACTCAATTACGCCTTCGATTTCGAGGATTTGAACAAGACGCTGGCATTCGGTCAGTTCCAGCGGATCAACAGTTTCTTCATGGGAAGCGAACTGGCGTCTTCCGGTTTGCCGACAGGCCGGGAGTTGGAAATTCTGACGGAGCTGAAGGATCAGGTTCCACCTGAGGTTTTCACCGCGGAATATCAAAACCCTGTTGCTGGTGATCCCGGCAAACAGCGGACTAATCTTCTTGAGGCGAAGAAGCTGATGGAACTGGCCGGTTATGAATTGCGCGGCAACAAGATGGTCAATGCGCAAACCGGCAAACAGCTTGATATCGAACTGCTGATCGATTCAGTTGGCATGGAGCGTACGGTCACGCCGTTCATCCAAAATCTGAAAAGGATCGGCGTCAACGCAACGCTGCGTACGGTAGATGCATCGCAATACGCCAACCGCGTGCGCAGCTTCGATTTTGACATGATTGTCAAACTTTGGGGAACCTCGGCCAGCCCAGGCAATGAGCAGGCTGATTACTGGGGATCGGCAGCAGCAGACCGCCCGGGGTCGGGGAACGTGGGCGGCATTAAGAACCCTGCCGTGGATGCCTTGGTACGAAAGGTCATTTTTGCTCCAAACCGTGATGAACAGGTGGCCGCTGCCCGTGCGCTGGACCGTGTTCTGCTGTCAAACGCCTATGTGGTGCCGCAGTTTTATCGCGGCTTCAGTTCCATTGCCTATTGGAACACGCTGGTTCACCCGAAAGAGTTGCCTGAATATGGGCTTGGTTTCCCCAATGCCTGGTGGTCCGCCAGCGCCGGAAAATGATGCGGGTCTTGCTTTATAAGCCAAGCCTTGATTCACATAGCAAATTACGAATCATACAGTGTGCGGGATCTGCCGCACTCCGGAAAGGAAACGGTTTGACGCAGCCGATGACAGCCGAACCCAACTCCCTGAAGCGGAGCACCTGATGGGAGCTTATATTCTGCGGCGTCTGGCCCTGATGATACCGACGATTGTCGGCATCATGGGCATTTCCTTCCTCGTCATCCAGTTTGCCCCGGGCGGGCCGGTGGAGCAGGTTATTGCCCAGCTTTCCGGTTCGGGTGACAGTGCTGCGGACAGGCTTTCCGGTGGTGGCAACATGCTCGGGCAGGCTGGCGCGTTTGATGAGGGTGGCGCCACCTATCGAGGTGCTCAGGGTCTCGACCCAGAGCTGATCGCCAAGCTGGAAAAGCAGTTCGGTTTCGACAAGCCGCCTTTGACCCGCTTTCTTGATATGATGTGGAATTATATCCGCTTCGATTTCGGCGAAAGTTTCTTCAAGGGCCGTTCGGTGGTGGATCTCATCATCGAAAAAATGCCCGTCTCCATCTCGCTCGGTATCTGGATAATGATCATTTCCTATATGATCTCCATTCCGCTCGGCATCAAAAAGGCGGTATCGGATGGTTCGACCTTTGACGTCTGGACGTCGGGCATCATCATCATCGGTTACGCTGTTCCAAGCTTTCTGTTTGGTATTCTGCTGATTGTGTTGTTTGCCGGTGGCTCGTTCTTTGACTGGTTTCCGCTGCGCGGCTTGGTCTCGGATAATTTTGATTCCCTTCCATGGTGGGAAAAGATCATCGACTATTTCTGGCACCTGGCGCTGCCATTGATCGCGCTGTCGCTGTCGGCCTTTGCGACAACGACCTTGTTGACGAAGAATTCCTTCATTGACGAGATCAAGAAGCAATATGTCGTCACGGCAAGGGCCAAGGGATTGTCCGAACGCAAGGTCCTGTACGGCCATGTGTTCCGCAACGCCATGCTGATCGTGATTGCCGGTTTTCCTGGCGCATTCATTTCAGCCTTCTTCACCGGATCTCTATTGATCGAGAATATCTTCTCGCTGGATGGTCTTGGCCGTCTCGGTTATCTCGCGGTCATTGAGCGCGATTATCCGATCGTCTTTGGAACGCTGTTCATCTTTTCTCTGATGGGGCTTGTTGTCGGGCTGGTGTCCGACGTCCTCTATACATGGATTGATCCGCGGATCGATTTCGAACGGAGGGACGTGTAATGACCGACGTCACCTCGGGCATCGAAACTACAGCTGCAAAGCCGGACAAGCCTTGGTTCTCTCCCACCACCAAACGCCGTTGGCAGAATTTTAAAGCCAACAGACGCGGATACTGGTCGTTCTGGTTGTTCCTGTTTCTGTTTATCGGCAGCCTTTTTGCCGAATTCATCGCCAACGATAAACCGATCCTCGCCTCCTATAAGGGTGAATTGCTGGTACCGGTTCTGGTGGACTATCCTGAAGAAAAGTTCGGCGGTTTTCTTGCACAGACGGATTACAAGTCATCCTTCATCCGCGAGGAAATTGAGAACAACGGGTGGATCATCTGGCCACCGATCCGCTATTCCTATCAGACCGTGAATTCCAACATTCCAAGTTCCGCACCCACGGCGCCTTTCTGGATGCTGGATAGTGCGGAGCGTTGCAGCGCCTATCCGCTGGGTGACAAGGATCCGGACTGCACGCTTGGCAACATGAACTGGCTGGGCACCGATAATCAGGCACGCGACGTGACCTCACGTATGATTTACGGCTTCCGTATCTCGGTTTTGTTTGGTCTGGCTCTGACCATTGCCTCGGCTATCGTCGGTGTGACGGCCGGTGCCGTGCAGGGTTATTTTGGTGGCTGGACTGACCTTTTGATGCAACGTTTCATCGAAATTTGGTCGTCCATGCCGGTGCTTTACATCCTGCTCATCATCGCATCGATCTTGCCGCCCGGCTTCTTTATTCTGCTCGGTATCCTGCTGTTGTTTTCATGGGTTGGGTTTGTCGGCATTGTGCGTGCCGAATTCCTGCGCGCCAGAAACTTTGAATATGTCAATGCCGCGCGCGCACTGGGTGTCGGCAACTGGACAATCATGTTCCGCCACCTGTTGCCCAATGCCATGGTGGCTACACTGACCTTCCTGCCGTTCATCCTGTCGGGATCAATTACCACGCTCACATCGCTGGATTTCCTTGGTTTCGGCATGCCGCCGGGCTCGCCTTCATTGGGGGAAATGATCTCTCAGGGTAAAAACAATCTGCAGGCACCCTGGCTTGGACTGACGGCATTCTTCACCATGTCCATCATGCTTTCACTGCTGATCTTTGTCGGCGAGGCCGTGCGCGACGCCTTTGATCCGCGCAAGACATTCCGGTGAGCGCGATGTCGAACAAAGTGGCCGATACAATGACCAAACCAATTCTTTCCGTCCGTAACCTGTCGGTAGCCTTTCATCAGGGCGGCAGCCAAAGCATTGCTGTCGACGGCGTGTCCTTCGATATCATGCCGGGCGAAGTGGTGGCGCTTGTCGGGGAATCCGGGTCAGGAAAATCCGTGACCGCAAACTCGATTTTGAAACTGCTGCCCTATCCGGCCGCCAGCCATCCCTCCGGTGAAATCCTGTTTGAAGAAAAGGATATGCTGAAGCTGCCGGAGCGCGAATTGCGTGCCGTGCGCGGCAACGACATCACCATGATTTTCCAGGAGCCGATGACCTCGCTTAATCCACTGCACACGATTGAGCGGCAGATTGGCGAAATTCTGGAACTGCATCAGGCCATGACAGGCACGCAGGCGCGTGCACGCATCCTTGAACTGTTGTTGCAGGTGGGTATTCGTGATCCCGAGAAACGCCTGAAAGCCTACCCACACGAATTGTCCGGCGGCCAACGTCAGCGTGTAATGATCGCCATGGCCCTAGCCAACCGGCCAAAGTTGCTGATTGCCGACGAACCGACGACAGCGCTCGATGTGACGGTGCAGGCACAAATTCTGGAACTGTTGCGTAATCTGAAAGAACAGCACAGCATGTCCATGCTGTTCATTACCCACGACCTTGGCATTGTTCGCAAATTCGCCGACCGTGTCTGCGTGATGACCAAGGGCAAGATCGTTGAAACAGGTCCTGTCGAGCAAGTGTTCAACACACCGCAACATGCCTATACCCGCCATCTCCTAGCTGCCGAACCGAAGGGTGAGCCGCCCCATTCGGATGACAGCAAACCGGTGGTGATGCAGGGCGATGACATCAAGGTCTGGTTCCCGATCAAGGCTGGCCTGATGCGCAGGGTCGTTGATCACGTCAAGGCCGTCGATGGTATCGATCTGACGCTACGGGCAGGGCAGACACTCGGTGTTGTCGGTGAATCCGGCTCTGGCAAGACCACGCTCGGCCTGGCGCTGGCGCGCTTGATAAGGTCACAAGGGCGGATCAGTTTTCTCGGAAACCAGATCGAGGGTTATTCCTTCGAAGATATGAAACCGCTCAGAAACCGCTTGCAGGTGGTGTTTCAGGATCCCTATGGATCGCTGAGCCCGCGCATGTCGGTGGGTGAGATCGTCGCTGAAGGCCTGAAAGTGCATGAAAAGGCACTGTCGTCGGAAGAGCGTGACCGGCGCGTGGCATCAGTGCTGGAAGAGGTGGGTCTTGATCCGGCAACCCGCTGGCGTTACCCGCACGAGTTCTCCGGCGGGCAGCGGCAGCGTATCGCCATTGCACGCGCCATGGTGCTAAAGCCTCGGTTTGTCATGCTGGATGAACCGACGTCAGCGCTTGATATGAGCGTGCAGGCGCAGGTGGTGGACCTGCTGCGTGATCTACAGGCCAAACATGATCTCGCATATCTGTTCATCAGCCACGACCTGAAAGTGGTCAAGGCACTGGCCAATGAGGTCATCGTCATGCGGCAGGGCAAGGTGGTGGAAAAAGGTCCATCCACCCAGATATTCAACGCCCCGCAGCAGGATTATACCAAGGCGCTGATGGCGGCGGCCTTTAATATTGAGGCCGTGGAAACACCAGCCGTCAATCAATAATTGCCAAGTCCCGGCCCGGTGCGGGTCTTGTCTGGTGCCGGTTGTTATTCCCGCGTTATGGCGTGATTTTGCCATTGCTTTCAGTTCGTGGCCGCCGCATGTTCCTCTCATCAGGGGAAGATGATGCGGGTAATGGGACTGGTGGAATGACAGCAGATGTAATCGTATTGGGTGCCGGTATCGTCGGCGTTTCCACGGCGCTGCAACTGGCACGCAAGGGCAAGAGTGTCGTTCTTGTTGACCGGCGTGAACCGGGTGAAGAAACCTCATTTGGCAATGCCGGGCTTATCCAGCGTGAAGGTGTTGTGCCATACGGTTTTCCGCAGGATCCGGGAAAAATCCTCCGTTACGCATTAAACAATAGTATCGACGCACATTACCACCTGTCCGCTTTGCCATCGGTGGTCTCGTTCCTGACCAGATACTGGTGGAACTCCAATGCATCGCGTCATCAGGCGATCGCCCGTGCCTATGCGCCGCTGATCGAACATTCGATTTCCGAACATCAGATATTGATTGAAGCGGCTGGCGCAGGGCACCTGATCGCCAAGAATGGCTGGATGGAGGCGTATCGAACACCTGAAAAGCGCGATGCCGAATATGCAGAGGCTGATCGCATTTCCGCGCAGTATGGCGTGCGTTATACCCGGTTGAGCAAGGGGGAACTGGAACAGGCGGAACCGCATCTCAGCCATGATTTTGTCGGCGCGTTGAAATGGGAAGACCCGTGGTCGGTTCTCGATCCCCGCGGCCTGACGATGGCTTATCTGGCCCTGTTCCAAAGCCTTGGCGGCAAGTTCATAAAAGGAGATGCAACCACCCTTGCGCAAACCGCAACCGGCTGGAAAGTGCGCACGCTGGATGGAGCGGTGGAAGCTGCCGAAGTGGTTTTGGCGCTTGGACCATGGGCGGATGAGGTCACACGTAAGCTGGGTTATCGTTTCACGCTTGGCGTAAAACGCGGTTATCACATGCATTATAATTTGCGTGATGGCGCCAAGCTGAACAACTGGCTTCTGGACGGTGAACGCGGATATTTCCTCGCGCCTATGAGTAAGGGCATTCGTATGACAACAGGCGCAGAGTTTGCGCGTCGCGATGCGCCGAAAACGCCTGTTCAGCTTGACCGCGCCGAAAAGGTTGCCCGGACGATCCTGCCGCTTGGTGACAGGCTGGATGCCGAACCTTGGATGGGTGCGCGACCCTGCACCACAGACATGATGCCGATTATCGGTCAAGCGCCGCGCCATAAAAGCCTGTGGTTTGCGTTTGGACATGCTCACCACGGATTGACGCTTGGGCCAATTACCGGTCGTATTCTGGCCGAGATGATGAATGGCGAAACGACAGTCATTCCCGCCGATGCCTACCGCCCGGAACGCTTCAACCCGTGAAGATCGGGCGGATCAATATCTGACCAATCAATTGATTTTTCAATCAAATGATTGGTCGATTTCGTTAAGCTTGTACTTGATCACCTGAAAAAAGATCGTTTAGAAAATGCTGTTGCATTTAGCAAGAAAACAAGACAGAAGCACTCAAGTAATGCAACCGTCTTGGGTTTTACTAACCTTAAGCGTGTGGTGGTGGGGACCGGCCCGATAAATGTCAGGCAACCACATGACAGCGTCGTTCAGCCTTATGGCTGTTATCCAGCGACACTCAGAGTGATTGATCTTTGCATTGCGCTCGCCGGGAAGCATTTTGTTCTCCGGCCCGATGCATGAGTAGACAAGGATGAGAGGACAAATTTATGAATGAAGCTTTTGTTCCTGTCGGAAGACAGGCTGCTTTTGAACGCGGCAGCTTTACTGGGAACGCCAAGGAATATTTCGGCATCTGGATCGTCAACATTCTCCTGACGATCGTGACAATCGGCATTTATTCCGCCTGGGCAAAGGTGCGCCGCAAACGGTACTTTAATGGTAACACCGTTCTTCACGGCCGCGCCTTTGGGTATCACGCCACCGGCGGACAGATTTTCAAAGGCCGCCTGATTGCCTTTGGTTTCATCATTGTCATGAACGTCCTGGCGTTCATTATCCCGCCAGCTGCTCTCCTCTCACCGATCGCTATCCTTATTTTCCT
The DNA here is from genome assembly GCF_024810055.1 of Rhizobium sp. BIGb0125. Lineage (NCBI taxonomy): Bacteria > Pseudomonadati > Pseudomonadota > Alphaproteobacteria > Hyphomicrobiales > Rhizobiaceae > Rhizobium > Rhizobium sp. BIGb0125. The sequence goes on along the minus strand of NZ_JANUDV010000005.1, from coordinate 200,923 downwards.
GCCGTGGCTGATGATGCGCAGCATTCGGTTTAACGCACGTGTCACCAGCTATCGCAATGTTCGCTTTGACTTTGTAGGCACCGCAGGCGGCGCATTTGTATCGATCATGCTCGGCAGCATGGTTGCATTCCTGTCTTTCGGTATCCTGGCGCCTTTCAGCAGCCGTTGGGCCACCAAATATGTTTTCGGCAACCTGCGTTATGGCGACCGTCCACTCACGGCTGACCCGACGATTGGTAAGCTTTATAATGCATGGTTCATCCCGGCTGTTATGGTCGTGCTGGGCGGCATTCTGTTTAGCGCGCTTTCAGCAGTATTTCTTGCAACTCTTTCGTCTCTTGAAGGCGAGAGTTCTCAAGTCAGGTTTGCCGCTAGCCTTTACAGCACGATATTCGGTGCGTTTCTGGTCTACGGTCTTGCCGGCATCGTTTACCGCGTTGGTGTCCGCAATGTAGTCGTATCGTCTATGGTGCTGGACGGAAAACACCAGCTCGCTAGTGACCTGGGCCGTGGCCGTTATTTGTGGATCGTTATTTCAAACCTCGTCGTCAGTGTGATGACATTTGGTCTGATGCGCCCTTGGGCGGCGGTGCGCGAAGCACGTTACAGCGTCGAACACACGGCAATTCGTTTTGACGGCGATGTAGGTGAAGTTCTATCGTCCATCGAAGCAACGGGCGCTGCGGTCAGCGCCGAATATATGGACATGGAAGGCTTCGAGTTTGGTTTCTGATATCAGGAACATGGTTTCGGGCGAGTGGCATGCCGCTCGCTCGAACCTTTCAAACCCCGCACAACTCAAACTCAGTGGCCATATGCTGCTGGTTTATGGTGCCAACGACAACAGGGTTTATGTGCAGGCTGATATCGAACTGGTCGAGGTCAGCCAGCGCGTCGGCTCCATTCCCAGGGAAATCACCTTTCCTGATGGCTCGCTGTTTGAAACACCTGATAATGATGGCATCGACACATTGCTGCGTTATCACCGTAAAAAGGGTGTCGGCGTTGTCCATTGGCTGGAACAGTTTCGGCCCCGGCTGATCGGTATTACAGTTGCGGCAGTTTTCCTTGCTTACGCTACCTATCGGCTGGCACTGCCCGCCATGGTGGAGCTTGCCGTTGCCGTCACCCCGCCCATGGTGCCGGAGTTGATGTCTTCCAGCACCATGGCAGCACTGGATCGTACGGCTTTTTCGCCGAGTGAACTGACCAACGAAAAACAGGATGAAATCCGGCAGGACTTTGCCAAGATCGCCGCGCATGCAGAAGGGTCGCCTGAGGATTACAAGCTGAACTTCCGCAAGGGTGGGGTCATTGGCCCCAATGCCTTTGCGTTGCCGGATGGTACACTTGTGGTCACGGATGAGCTGGTTTCTCTGGCGGGCGACGATCTGCAGATGATCACCGGTGTTCTGGCCCACGAGATTGGCCATGTCGAATATGAACACAGTCTGCGCCAGCTTTACCGCGCAGCCGGTTTGGCCGGTCTGGTCATGCTGGTGGCGGGTGACGTTGGTTCTGCCATGGAAGATATTCTGACGCAGGGCGGTGGTCTTCTGGCCCTGTCGCATTCACGTGATGCAGAAGCCGAAGCCGACAGGCGCTCGGTGGAATTGATGCGGGCTGCTGGCCTCGATGCCACGGCGATTGAACGGTTCTTTGCGCTGATGGAAAAAGAGTTCGGTGATCACGACAAGACAAGCATGCTCTCAACCCATCCCGGTACACCGGAACGGCGTGAGGCAATCATCAATTACGATAAGGAATTACAGAACCGCTGAATGCCTTGAGGCGCGGTGCCTCAAGGCTTCCTGTCAGTTCGACGGGCCTTCGTTGAAGCCGACTTCGTCCACCAGTTCCGAAGCTTCTTTTCTGTGCGCGGCAATCTCGGTCAGGGACAGTGGGTCCGGCTTTATCGGGCCAAAACCTTTGACCACGTCGGAAGGCTGCGCACCCGGCAGAACCGGATATTCAAACACTTCCTTTGCGTAGATTTCCTGCGCCTCACCAGAGGCCAGGAACTCCATCAGCTTCAGCGCATTGTCGCGGTTCGGAGCATATTTGGTCATGGCCACGCCCGAGATATTGACGTGTGTGCCGCGATCGGCAGCATTCGGGAAGATGACCCGTACAGCACCGGCCCATTCTTTTTCTTCCGGCTCCTTGTCATTGGTCAGCATCAGGCCAACGTAATAGGTGTTGCCAAGCGCGATATCGCACTCGCCGGAAAAGATCGATTTCGCCTGGGTGCGATCAGTACCGTCAGGCTTGCGGGCCAGATTGTTTTTCAGACCGGTCAGCCATTCGCGGGTATAGTCAACACCGTGATGGGCAATCATCGAGGCAAACAGCGCAATATTATACGAGTGCTGACCATCACGAATGCAGATGCGGCCTTTCCACTTGGGGTCTGACAGTTCCTCGTAGGTGATGTCCTTTTGTGTCACGCGGTCCCTGGAAGCGTAAACGACACGGCCACGTGTCGTCAGGCCGAACCACTCGCCCTCCGGGTCGCGCAGATTTGCAGGAATGTCCTTTTCAATGACGGGATCATTCAGCACAGGCTGCGTAACGCCGCCCTCCTTGGCCTCGACCAAACGTGCAATATCAACCGTCAGCAGAATATCGGCAGGCGAATTGACGCCCTCGGCCTGAATGCGCTCGACAAGCCCTTTGTCCAGAAACAGCACATTGGTCTCGATGCCGGTTTCTTTGGTAAAGGCGTCCAGCAGCGGCTGAATGAGTTCCGGTTGGCGGTAGGAGTAAACATTGACTTCACCGTCGGCGAAAGCTGTGGAAACACCGGAGCAAAATAAGCATCCTGTTAACGCAGCCCAAAAAACGCGAGGTTTCACGCTTGCCATTGGCCTAGCCTCCATTACATTGCCATTGTTGAGTTGTTTGTTCATGATTCAAGGGAATGGTCAACACGGCTATTTCAGCAATTCTGAAATTAAATGGAATTTTTTCCAATCTTGGAATTGTTCTAAACTGAAATACAGACTATATAACTCCAAAAAGAGAGTTAGGAGATCAGCATGCGCTTGACAAAACAGACCAATTACGCCGTTCGCATGTTGATGTATTGCGCAGCGAATGACGGCAATCTCAGCCGTATCCCGGAAATCGCCAAGGCTTATGGCGTATCCGAATTGTTCCTGTTCAAAATCCTCCAGCCACTGAACAAGGCAGGTCTGGTTGAGACGGTTCGTGGTCGTAACGGTGGTGTGCGTCTTGGCAAACCAGCTGACAAGATCAGCCTGTTTGACGTTGTCCGCGTCACCGAAGATAGCTTTGCCATGGCAGAGTGCTTTGAAGATGGTGCTGTCGAGTGTCCACTTGTTGACAGCTGCGGCCTCAACTCAGCGCTGCGTAAGGCTCTGAATGCCTTCTTTGATGTGCTGGCAGAGTATTCCATTGATGATCTGGTCAAGGCCCGTCCACAGATTGGCTTCCTGCTCGGTCTTGATGACATGCCAGCCAGGCGTCCTGCGCCAAAGACAACGGCCTCTGCGCCTGTCGTGCCTGCAGCCTGATAATTCGTAGACAGAGATTTTCAAAAACCCGCACTTTGTGCGGGTTTTTTATTGGCGAAAAGCAAAACCTGCTTCGCATCTTCCGACATAGTCGTTAGGCTGATATCAGAATATCCGCCTTTCTTGCATCGCCACATACCGATTGTTTTCCTGCCGTGATTACCAAACCAGAGATCCTCACCCTGCTGCTGACGGTTGTCGTTGGTACTACCGGGGCCGCACTTGCAGCCATTGCAGGTATTCCTGCACCATTTCTTTCTGGCCCCGCACTTGCCGTTACAATGTGCGGACTTTTCGGCCTCAAACTAGACATTCCCAAACGCGTCCGTGATGCCTGCTTTGTGCTCGTTGGCATTTCCATGGGCACCAGCGTCACGCCTGAAATATTCCACGCCGCGAAATCCTGGCCTTTGAGTTTCGTCGCGGTCGTCGTTACCGTTGTCCTGCTACTGTATTGCGGATACTGGCTGCTGCATTACGTGTTCCGTTATGACCGTACCACCGCCATGCTTGCCGCATCGCCCGGCCACCTCAGCTACATCATCAGCCTGAGTGCTGAAACGCGCAGCGACCTAGCCAGCATCAGCATCATTCAAAGTGTGCGCGTCCTTGCTTTGACGCTGTCCGTTCCTCTGATCGTTGAATATTTCGATCTCGTCAGTACCGATATTTCCGCACCGGCCGCCGCCATGAACCCGGTTGTGCTTGTCGTGACATTTGCCTGCGCACTGCTGCTCGGCATGCTGTTTATCCGCTGGCGTTTTCCTGCTGCTCTGCTTTTGGGTGGCATGGTCGTTTCCGTTGCTACCCATATTACCGGCTTTACCGCAGGTGCTGTGCCGCCATGGGCCATCCAGCCGACCTACATTCTGATCGGCTGTCTGATCGGTCTACGGTTTTACAATGTTTCGATTGGCGAACTGAAACGCGCCTTTATCGCCGGTGGAGTTTTGACCATCGTTGTGGTGGGCATTGCCGGTGCCATCGCACTCACCATTTCCAACCTCACTGGCGTGCCCCTGAATGCCGTGATGATTGCCTTTGCGCCGGGTGGACTGGAAACCATGGCAGCCATGGCCATCATGATGCATGCCGATGCCACCTATGTTGGCTCGCACCATATTTTGCGTCTGCTGTTTTTGTCATTCCTCATGCCGGCTGTTCTGAAAAGAACGTCCGGATTGGAAGACAAGGATGCTGACAAGTAACAGGCCGCGACGTCGCGACCGGCTACCCCGTTGGTCGCAAACGAAAATCCCTGGCACTGGACCGGGGATCAAACTGTCAGACTATTGGCGTTAGCGAACCAGTCGTACAGAGCCTACTGTGCCGCTGGAACCGGCAGAGCCGTAGGGCTCCAGCTGCCAGTTGGCGGAGTTGATGATCATCGAATTGACCACCATGGATATCTTGTTGGACTGATTGGTGGTCGAGTTATAGACCACGTCACGGTTCGGCAGATGGATGATGCCCTCCAGCTGCTCACCCTTGGAGCCGTTAAAGATATATTGCTGCTTGTTGTTGCTGTTGGAGGCATTGCTGGTGTTTTCAAACATCAGAATGCCCTTGTAGGTACCGCTTGTTGGTGCGGTTGCCGTAAAGGTTAGTCCACCATTGGCGCGAATTTCGCTGTTAACGTCGGGGAAGTAGAAGGTCACGCCTTCTGCCACAACGGTCGCGCCGCTGTTGATGATCATACGTCCCTTGATAATATGCAGTCCCGGCTCAAATGTAATTTTCGGGCTACCGTTAAATGTCGTTGCACAGTGAACGCCCGGCTTCATCACCTGCGTCTGACCGTCGCGCGTGCCGCTTGTTGTGCAAATGGAGGAAACGGTCGGCTCGCTCAACTTTCCAGCATAGGGATTGTCAGCTGCGGCGCAACCCACTTCAAGATTGGTCAGCGTGCCGCCATTCTTGATGTAATTTGTGCCCTTCACGCAGAACCGCATCGTATTGATGGTGGAGCCGCTATTCATGATAAAGGCGGGGTTGCTGGTGGAGTGGACATCGACACCACATTTGGTGGCTTTGACATTGGCTCCGGAATTGATGAGTACAGCCTGGCTCTGCTTACCCATCACGTAAATGCACGGGCCGCCTGTGTCTGCCTTGTCGGCAATCGCGGTGGACGAGACTGAAATGTTCAGTTCATTCAGTCCAGCTAGACCCAGGAAGGATGGTTTGAATTTATCTGCGAATGTGCCGGTTACGCTGCCATCGGGATTGTTGCTGACCGTCAGCACCGCCGCGGAACTCATTTCAACCGGCTGGCCGTCTTTCGTGTCTTCCGGCAGAAACGCGCCCATGAAGTTTTCCACTTCCTGGCGCTGGCTTTTCGCGTCAGATTTCAAAACGGCAGCCAGAACGGCCGCATCCATTTTTTCCTGCAATTCCTGCTTTTTTGCAAAAGCATGCGACATATCAACGGCACCACCAGCTGCAACCAGTAGGACAGGTGCCATCACGGCGGCCATAATACCAAAATTTCCGGAGCGGTCTGAAGTCAAGCCACGTAAAATCTGCTTTGTTTTAAATATTTTTGTTTCAAGTCCGGACATCATGTTCAACCGTCGTTTCATATCGAGACAAATCATTCGCTTATAAAATTGTTGTATTTTCAACGCTTTAATATTTTGAAAAGAGTGTAGGCCAACAAACGGTAAACGCGATGATTGCATTTTTAGCAATTAATGCGTGCGGTAATATGATTGCTGCGATGACTTTTTTTGGGTTTGCGATCATTTATGAACGTGTTAGGCGAAATTGAAATTTTTCCTTCCTCCCATTCAGGTGCGTTATGAGAAAAGCAATCGTCGTCATGGGCGTCAGCGGCTGCGGCAAATCCACGGTCGGTGAAGCAATCGCTGCAAAGCTTGGCATTGAGTTTCAGGAAGGCGATCGCCTTCATCCTCAGTCGAATGTTGAGAAAATGGCAGCAGGCATTCCGCTAAACGACGACGATCGTTGGCCGTGGCTGGATTTGATTGGAGAGGAGCTGCGCAAAGGCATTGCCAAAGGCGGCATCGTCATTTCGTGCTCGTCGCTGAAAAAAACCTACCGCGAGCGCCTGCGCAACGCCTGCGACGGTGATCTGGCATTTGTGTTTCTGAATGGATCGCTTGAGCTGCTGACCGAGCGCATGGGCGCGCGCACCGGCCACTTCATGCCACTGTCATTGCTCACCAGCCAGTTGGCAACCTTGGAAGACCCGACCGGTGAACCGGGTGTGGTGACCGTCGATATCAGCCATAGCCCTGAGGTGATTGTTGAAAATGCCCTTGAAGGGCTGAAGCAGGCTTAAAGCCTTGCGACCCGGCCATTGTCCGGTGTGGCTTTCAATTCCCTGACATGAGAAAAGCGCGCCCTTGCAAACAGGACGCGCTTTTTATGGGCTAATTTACAGGCCCAAACGGTCGCGCAGGCCGTACCACCATGCGCCAAGGACCGTCAGTGGCACGCGGAATGTCTTGCCTCCGGGGAATGGCAGGTTTGGCAGGGATGACCACACGTCGAAACGTTCGGCGTGACCGGCCACTGCTTCACCGAGAATCTTGCCGAGAAGATGGGTTGTCGTCACCCCATGGCCACTGTCACCATGCGAGAAGTAGACATTCTCGGCCAGTTTGCCCATGTGCGGAATACGCGTCAAAGTCAGCGCAAAATTACCACTCCACGCAAACTCGATTTTTGTTTTTTCCAGTTGCGGAAATGTCTTCAACATATTGGGGCGGATAACGCCGGTCAAATCTGCAGGGTCTGACCCGCCATAGCCGATACCACCGCCATACAGCAGCCGGTTGTCGGAGGTGCGGCGGTAATAATCAAGAATGTAATTGGCGTCTTCGACACAGTAATTGGCAGGCAAAAGCTGCTCGATCAGATCGGCGTCCAGCGGTTCCGTCGCCATGACTTGGCTCGACACCGGCATCATCCTGTCGCCAATTTGCGGCAGCAATTTACCGAGATAGGCGTTGCCGCAGACCAGCACATATTTTGCAGTGACCTTGCCGGTTGCCGTCCGCACAATTGGATTTGCACCGAATTCAACCGCAGTGACGCGTGAGTTTTCGTAAATACGTCCACCGAGACTTTCGACCGCGGCGGCTTCGCCCAGCACCAGGTTAAGCGGATGAATATGTCCACCGAGTTTATCGATCATGCCCCCGGCATAACGATCGGTCTTGACGTATTTCGACACTTCTGCCTTTGAAACCATTTCGAGGCCGGTGTGCCCGTGTTTTTCCCAATGCGCCTTGTGCGCCTCCATTTCGCGGATTTGTTTATCGGTAAAGGCGGCGAAGAACCCGCCATGAACCAGATCGCAGCCGATTGAATATTTCGCGACACGGCTGCGGATAATCTCTCCGCCTTCCAGCGACATGGCTGCCAGTTTTAGCGCCTTGTCTTTTCCGTAACGCCCCGCAATGGTTTGCAGGTCGCGGCTGTAGCCGTTGACGATCTGGCCACCATTGCGACCGGATGCGCCAAAGCCAATTCGCTCGGCCTCAAGCACGACAACGGAGTAACCGCGTTCACTCAATTCAAGGGCAGCCGACGTTCCGGTAAAGCCGGCACCGATCACGCAGATATCAGCTTCAACATCGCCTTGAAGGGCAGGGCGGACATGTTTGTCATTGGCGGAAGCCGCATACCAGGAAGATGTGTGGCCGGGGTTTGTGCTCGCAGAAGAAACCATGCTCATGTCACACCGTCCTGATATATGCGTCATATTCGACGTCGGTTACGCGGAGCGAAAACTCGGAAAGCTCCTGTTGTTTGCAGGCGGAATATAGCGTGCGATATCTTTGTCCAAAGGTCGCGTAGGCAAAGCTGGATCGTGCAAAGCGCTGCAACGCATAGTCCCAGTTCGTCGGCAATGGTTCGTGGTTGATTGCGTGGCTGTCGCCAGCAATAGCGCCGCCGGGCTGACGCTTTTCCTTCATGCCGGTCAACGCTGCATTGAGGATCATTGCCAGCACCAGATAGGGGTTGGTATCAGCCCCAGCGACACGGTGCTCAATACGCGTGGCAGGTCGGCTGGCAGTAATCACCCGCACGGCAGCAGAGCGGTTGTCGAAACCCCATGAGGCATAGGTTGGTGCGTGTTCGCTGGGGCGCAGGCGGCGGTAGGAGTTGGCGTGTGGTGCAAACACCGCCATGCTTTCTCCCATGTTTTCCAGAAGTCCTCCAACCGAATGCATCAGTGCATCGGATGGACCATCAGGCCCGATGAAGATGTTGTTGCCGTTTTGATCCAGCACGGAAAAATGCACATGCATGCCGTTGCCAGCCTGTGTGCCATAGGGTTTGGCCATGAAGGTGGCATCAAGATCATGCTTGCGCGCAACGCCCTTGACGATACGCTTCAGGAACACCGCAAAATCTGCAGCCCGTAGAGCATCCGGGACATGGTTGAGGTTGATCTCATATTGGCCGGGGCCATTTTCACGCAATGTCGTATCGGCCGCCACTTTCTGTTCGCGACATGCCGTTGCCACTTCGTGGAAGACGTTTTCGAAATCCTGTAATTCCGAAATCGAAAGCACCTGGGTCTGGCCGGTATGCCAGCGGCCTTCGCGGCTTTTCGGTGGACGGACAGGGTCAAGGGCAGAGCGCACAGGGTCGATCAGGTAAAACTCAAGTTCCGTTGCGACAACAGGTGTTAGACCCAGCTTTTTGTAGCGGTCCAGCACCTGCGCCAGCACGTGGCGTGGATCGGCGAAAAAGCCATTTCCATCGGCATTTTTCATCGCCAGTAGAACCTGCGCGGTCGGACGCCCAAGCCATGTCACGCGCGAAAGTGATTCCGGGACGGCGTAACAAATCCCGTCGGGATCACCCGTTCCTTCAGCAAGCCCGGCGGCGTTGACGTCCCGGCCCCAGATATCGAGGGCATAAACGGAGCGCGGCACGGCCATTCCTTTTTCCAGAATATCCAGTGCGCGTTCGCGCGGAATCCATTTGCCACGCGGAACACCGTTCACGTCGATGACAAAGGCTTCTAGAATTTCAATGTCGGGATTTTCGTTAAAAAAGGTCTTTGCGTATTCAATATTATCCATTCAGGCACCAAAGGTCTGTTTCCGTTCATGCGACATGTCCGCTTGTCGCTAACGAAAAACATCTCTTTGCTGGTAGATCAGAAAACGCGCCACCATAACCCGCAAACACCCCATTATCGGCCGGTCCGGTTAGGCCCAACCTTTCTTGATTGAGAGTATGTTACGTGCACTGCGTGCAGAAGGCCAGCCATAAAGCGCATTACGAGAGCGAGAGATCACGATCTGTGCAATCGCAGCTGCAAAAAACAACGCCCGTAGCAGTTGATATGCTACGGGCGCGCGGTCAGGGGATATGGTTCGCATCACGCAGCAAATAGAGAGCTGCGAGGACGCACAGTGAAAGATCCATCAGGCATCACTTCATTGTCGGCATGACGAACTCGGCGCCAGACTTGATGCCTGATGGCCAGCGTGCGGTGATGGTCTTGGTTTTGGTCCAGAACTTGATGGAGTCTGTACCGTGCTGGTTGAGGTCACCGAAGCTTGAAGCCTTCCAGCCGCCGAACGAGTGGTAAGCCAGCGGAACCGGGATTGGTACGTTGACGCCAATCATGCCAATGTTGATACGCGATGCAAAGTCACGAGCCGCATCACCATCGCGGGTGAAGATAGCAACGCCATTGCCATATTCATGCTTCATCGGCAGATCGATGGCTTCTTCGTAGTTCTTGGCGCGGACAACCGACAGAACTGGTCCGAAAATTTCCTGCTTGTAGATATCCATGTCGGTCGTGACGTTGTCGAACAGGCAGCCGCCGACGAAATAACCGTCTTCATAACCCTGAAGCTTGAAGTTACGGCCGTCGACCAAGAGGTTTGCGCCCTGCTCAACGCCGCTGTCGATGAGACCCTTGACGCGTGCCTGCGCTTCCTTGGTGACCAGCGGGCCCATGTCGGCCTTGTCATCGGTGTAAGGACCGATCTTCAGGGCTTCGATTTGCGGGATCAGCTTTTCGACCAGACGGTTTGCTGTCTCTTCACCAACCGGAACGGCAACGGACACCGCCATGCAACGTTCGCCAGCAGAGCCGTAACCTGCACCCATCAGCGCGTTGACGGCCTGATCGAGATCGGCGTCCGGCATGATGATCATATGGTTCTTCGCACCACCGAAGCACTGGGCGCGCTTGCCGTTCATGGCAGCCGTACCATACACGTAACGGGCAATCGGCGTGGAGCCGACGAAGGATACTGCACCAATATCCGGGTCGGTCAGAATGGCATCGACGGCGCCCTTGTCGCCATTGACGACATTGAGGATGCCTGCCGGCAGACCAGCTTCGATCATCAGTTCTGCAAGGCGGATCGGCAGGGATGGATCGCGCTCAGATGGCTTGAGGATAAAGGCGTTACCGCAAGCAATAGCCGGTGCAAACATCCACATCGGGATCATGCCCGGGAAGTTGAACGGTGTGATACCGGCACCAACGCCAACAGGCTGGCGGATGGAATACATGTCGATGGCAGGGCCGGCACCTTCTGTGAACTCACCCTTGGACAGATGCGGAATGCCGCATACGAATTCGCAGACTTCAAGACCGCGGATAATATCGCCCTTGGAATCATCGACCGTCTTGCCGTGTTCGCTGGAAAGCAGAACGGCAAGTTCGTCCAGGTGGGTGTTGAGAAGCTCAACGAACTTGAAGAATACGCGGGCGCGGCGCTGCGGGTTGGTCGCGGCCCACTTTGGCTGTGCCTGCTTGGCGTTCTCAACAGCCGCACGGATTTCAGCTTCGCTGGCCAGTGCCACGGTTGCCTGAATTTCACCGGTTGCCGGGTTGAAAACATCAGATGTGCGTCCACTGGTGCCAGCAACATGTTTGCCGCCAATGAAATGACCGATTTCCTTCATGATGATCCTCCAAATTGAATTGGCGTCAGCATTACGCTTTGAATTGCACAAATCAATGGCCTCGAATAATCATCTGTTGTGCAAATTTCGACATAAGGGCTGACAGATGAATTGGGATGATGTGCGCTGTTTCCTGAGTGTGGCCCGTTCCGGGCAGTTTCTGGCCGCCGCGAAACGGTTGGGTGTCAACCACGCAACGCTGAGCCGTAGGGTATCTGCGTTGGAAACTTCGCTCGGTAGCCAGCTGTTCCTGCGCAGCACCAATGGCTGCGAACTGACGGAGCAGGGTGCCCGCTTTCTGGTTTCTGCCGAACGCATGGAAGTGGAAATGATGAACGCCCAGGCAGATCTTGGCCGGGTGGATGCAGCGGTGGCAGGCACGGTGCGTATCGGTGCACCTGACGGTTTCGGCGTCGCTTTCCTTGCCCCAAGGCTTGGGCCCCTGATCGCCCGTTATCCAGCCCTTCGGGTACAGCTTGTACCGGTTCCACGCTCGTTTTCGCTGTCACAACGTGAGGCGGACATTGCCATCACCATTGAACGACCGGAGCAGGGACGACTGGTGTCCGCCAAGCTGACGGATTATTCACTCGGCCTTTATGCCTCGCGCAGCTATCTGGAGACGAAAGGCACGCCTCCGCAGCTGGAGGCGCTCAAAGACCATACCCGCATTGGTTACGTGGAAGATCTGATCTTCGCGCCATCGCTCAATTATACTGGCGAGATCATGCGCGACTGGGATGCGGCCTTTGAAATCTCCAGTGCCATTGGCCAGACGGAAGCGGTACGCTCGGGTGCCGGCATTGGCATTCTACATGATTATATAGCGCGGCAATATCCGGAACTTGTCCGACTGTTTCCGCAGCACAGCATTTTGCGATCCTACTGGACAACCTATCATGAATCGGCACGTGAACTGGTTCGTGTGCGCACTGTTGTGCAGTTTTTGCAGGAACTGATTGCCCAGGAGAAAAGAAACTTCACCTGATCCAGACATTTTGCCAGTAAATCAGTGTCCGTTAGCATTCAACGGGTCGGAAAATAAAAAATATTACTTTTGTTGCGAATGGCAATCATCACTGCCTTGACACAACCGACAGGGAAAGAGACTTGTAGGGCAGAAAAACACCATTCCTGCATGAAAAGACCCTGATATGACCGCATTTTTCCAACGTTTGTCTCCATCCAGCCTTGGCGTATGCGTAATGTTGCTGGGAATGCTGATGTTTGCGCTGAATGACGCGATGGGGAAATGGCTGGTTTCCACCTATTCTCTCGGTCAGGTCATCCTTATCCGTAGCGTTGCTGCAATCGTCATACTATTGCCTATTCTCTGGAAGGTCGGCGTCAGCGGTCTGGTGAACATCGAGCGACGCGGCCTGCAGTTTGCGCGTGTCTGTTTTTCTACGATCGAAATTTTCTGTTTTTATTACGCCGTCATTTCGCTGCCTCTGGCTGACGTGATGACCTATTGGCTGGCAGCTCCGATCTATGTTGCGGCGCTGTCTCCATTCATTCTTGGCGAGAAGGTCGGCTGGCGCCGTTGGACTGCCATCGCCATCGGTTTTGTCGGTGTGATCATTGCCCTCAAGCCAAGCTCTGCAAGCCTGACGCCGGCTGCGTTTTTGTCGATTATTGGCAGTGCAGCCTTCGCCTTCATGATGATTTCTGGACGACAGCTGCGAAACACCGCCGATACCACTTTGGCTTTTTGGCAGATCGTCGGAGCGCTGCTTGCTGGTGCCGTAGCACTGCTGGTGTCTTCGGATGGGTGGGTGCCGCTTGAATCCACCTTCGATATGTCGTTGTTGTGTCTGCTGGGCATTGTCGCCATGGGCGCGCATGTGCTCGTCAACCGCGCCCTTAAACTGGCCGATGCCGCAGCCGTTGCACCGCTGCAATACACGTTGTTGCTCTGGGCAGTGTTCTTTGGTTGGCTTTTCTTCAATGACATTCCGCAAATGTCGATTGTTATTGGGGCAGCACTGATCGTGGTATCGGGCCTCTACATCTTCTTCCGCGAAAATGCACTGAAGCGCAAAAAGGCAATTGCCGAATTTCCAAACGACCTCGTGTGAGGATATTTGGCAGCCACACCCGTAAAACGGGAAATGCCGGACAAATTTTGACGGGAAATAGATCGGAAAACGGTTTGTTTCCCGTTTTTGATGATATGCCGCCCGCTCTGGGGACTTGACGAAATCCCAAACTTGGCAGAGTACATAGAGGCTCGCATCACAAATTTATGATCGGGCAAGAGGAACAATGGTGCCGGGCCCCTCTGGCGAGAGTTTTACGGCGCTCTCGCGATGTCGGTACCGCCTGCAAAGCAGCCGGCGGATTTTATCCCATGAAGACAACAACCACGCTTACTGCGCGTGCCATTTGTGGCATGGCGTTTTTTGCTGCGCACGCCAGCATGTCCATTCACGGAGAGATTTGAACATGAGCCTCTCCACCACTCAAAAATCGACCCTTTCCTACTTCAAGTGGGCCTTCATCGTCACTGTTGTTGGCCTTATTCTTGGCGGCTATCTCGGTTGGGAGATGACAGGCACCGTCAGCGGCACTGCAACGATCTTTTTCATCTGCGCAGTTCTGGCTGTTCTTGAAATCTCGCTTTCCTTTGACAACGCCATCGTCAATGCCAACAAGCTCAAGGACATGACGCCGGAATGGCAGCATCGCTTCCTGACCTGGGGGATTCTGATCGCCGTTTTCGGCATGCGTATCGTCTTCCCGCTGCTCATCGTGGTTATCGCTGCCAATGTCGGTCCATGGACTGCCATGGTCATGGCTGCGACTGAACCGGATCGTTATGCGCAGATCATGCAGGACGCACATCTGCCAATCGCGGCATTTGGCGGCACCTTCTTGATGATGGTCGGTCTGAGCTTCTTCTTCGATCACGAAAAAGATGTGCATTGGGTGCGTTGGCTTGAAGAGAAGATTTCCACCTACTCTTCCATCAAGGGCATCGAAATCGCCTTCGTTCTGGTCATCATGCTGGTGTTTTCGCGTATCATTGCAGACAGCAGTGATCCGAAACTCGGTCCTGAAGCAGCAAATGTCTTCTTCAGTTCGGCAATCTGGGGTTTGTTGACGTTCTTGCTGGTGGAAGTTCTCGGCGGTGTCCTCGACCGTAGCCAGCAAATGATGCAGGGTGCGGCAAAGGGCGGTTTCGGTGCGTTCCTTTACCTTGAAGTCCTGGATGCCAGCTTCTCCTTCGACGGCGTCATCGGCGCCTTTGCGCTGACTTCAAACCTGTTCATCATTGCTATCGGTCTCGGCATTGGCGCCATGTATGTGCGTTCCATGACGATCATGCTGGTTGAGAAGGGTACGCTGGCGGAATACCGTTACCTTGAGCATGGCGCATTCTATGCCATCCTCATCCTTTCGGTGATCATGTACATGCAGAGCCTGTTCCACATTCCGGAAGTCATCACCGGTCTTGGTGGCGCGGCCCTGATCGGTATCGCGCTGTGGTCTTCCATTCGCTACAACCGAAATGAACGTGCCCATGAGGCAGCGGAAGAAAAACAGGCTGCGGAAGTCTGATTTTTCAAAAGCAACGGATTGGTATGAAAATCCCGCCGCACTCCGGCGGGATTTTTTTAGGCAAATGCTTTCGCACTGCACAAATTTTGCCCGATGCCATTTCGGTGTCGGTTTGGCGTAAATCAGCACAATATGCTGAAAATACTGCACTTTTCACTTTGATACAAAACTGGCACGGTTTCTGCTTTGTAAGAAACAAGTCCAGAGGGGACGGAAAAACGCCCGCTAAAAGGGTGAAATAGACCGCCGTCGATACTTGCTGTCAGCAAGAACATCGGCGGCGGTTTTGCTTTTGCGTGTTGTGTTTATCATCACAATCAAGGAAAACGGATGCGCAGAGCCATGACCCCTGAGAGTTGGAGGGATATTTGCCGGTCGAATTTTCCGCTTCCGAGGCCTTGGGCCTGTGGCACAGGGTAACCCTGAAACAGGTTGAAACCGACGCCCGTGATTTGAGCCTAAGGCAGATGGCCGTTCTCCTGCATGTCTATCTTGTTCCTCCGCCACACACCGTCAGAGGTTTGGCGACAGTGCTTGGTGTCACCAAACCGGTGATTACCCGCGCCTTGGATACGATGGGCGACATGGGGCTGATCGACCGCGTGCGCGACGAAAAAGACCGGCGCAACGTCGTCATCAAAAGGACTGTAACCGGTGCTCTTTTCCTTGAAAATTTTGGCGATATGATTATCGAGCAGGCAAGACTGCAAACAACGCCGGAAAAACGCCCATGATACTGGATCGTCGCCTACATGCATTTCGCCCGGACCTCGCCGATACAAGGCTGGAGGGGCAGGTTGAAGCAACCCGTTT
This sequence comes from Rhizobium sp. BIGb0125, assembly GCF_024810055.1. Lineage (NCBI taxonomy): Bacteria > Pseudomonadati > Pseudomonadota > Alphaproteobacteria > Hyphomicrobiales > Rhizobiaceae > Rhizobium > Rhizobium sp. BIGb0125. Next base: position 185,096 of record NZ_JANUDV010000005.1, on the reverse strand, counting down.
TGTGACGGGTGAACCGGCGCGCATCGCGGTGCCAGTCTGTGCCTTGCGCCCATCGCCTGATCTTGCCAAGGGTATCGACACCGAACTTCTGCTCGGTGAAACCGTGCGGGTTTTTGAACGCGCAAATGGCTGGGCCTGGGTGCAGGCCGATGCGGATGGTTACACCGGTTATTTGCCGGAAACGGCGCTTGGGCAGCTTGAGGCTGCAACGCACCGCATCACTGCACCCAGAACCTTTCTCTATCCTGAGGCAGAACTGCGCAAGCCACCGGTAACAGCTCTGTCCATGGGCAGCACGCTGCGTTTTGTCGGTGAGGCAGAAACCCGCGGGACACGGTATCTTCTGACTGAAAAAGGTGAGGGGGTCATTGCGGCGCACTGTCTGCCGATCGGTGAAATTGTGTCTGATGATTATGTGTCCGTTGCCGTCAGATTTATCGAGACGCCATATCTTTGGGGCGGTCGCTCCGGCTTCGGCATCGATTGTTCTGGCCTTGTCCAATTGTCCCTGTCGATGACCGGCAAGGCCTCGCTGCGCGATACCGACATGCAGGTCAAATCACTGGGCTTTGAGATCGAGCGCGACGAACTCACTCGTGGTGATCTGGTGTTCTGGAAGGGACATGTCGGCATCATGGAAGATGCCGAAACGCTGCTGCACGCCAACGGCCACAGCATGACAGTGGCCCGCGAGAATTTCGATGAAGCCGTCAAGCGCATTGGCTGGCTTTACGAATTTCCGACCTCCTACAAGCGGCTGTAAAAGGCGGCTTATGCCGTTCACGAAATCGTTGTTGCAGGCGGCCTGTTTGTGGTCGCCGCCGATCCTATATTGCGGATGTAGACGTAGCAGTAAGAGGTGGTGGCCGTGGCTGGGATATCAATGAAAGTTTTGGCGATCCTGCCGCTGGTGATGACCATTGGTTTTTCATCGGGTGGCGCCAGCGCGCAGACAATCTATCAGGACGGCTTCGAGTTAAGTGCGCCAGATGCCTACCGCGATCTTCCAGGTGTAAAAGATCCCGCCACCGCAAAACCAAAGGTACGTTATACCTGCCGCAGTGAATTGCAGACCGGCTCATTCGACAAGCGGCGCTATCGCAACATTTTCGAAGAGGACCTTCCGGTAAGTGGTTATCGCTGTGAGGGCGGCGGGCTGAGCTATTGGGGATCGCAAAATCCGACCTCAAAAGATTGGTACCCGGGCATCAATCCGTCCGACGCCTACAATTGATATGATTTATTGATGCCATTTATCTTTACTGGTGGCTTGTTTCCGGCCCATGGACTTTAGTATGTCTATTTCTGTGTAGTGACTGTGATGGCAGTTTTGCTTTCACGGTGCAGAGGGAAACCGGCCCACCGGCCGGAAGAGGGAAGCCGCAGACATGACAATGACGGACATCGCCACCCGCGTTCATAACCACGCCTGGAAGCTCGATCCGATCATTCGTAGCCTGATCGATACGGACTTCTATAAACTTCTGATGTTGCAGATGATCTGGAAACTCTATCCGGAAGTCGATGCGACATTCTCCCTGATCAATCGCACCAAGACCGTGCGCCTTGCCGACGAAATCGATGAGGCGGAACTGCGTGATCAGTTGGATCACGCTCGCACGCTTCGTCTGACCAAGAAGGAAACAATCTGGCTGGCCGGTAACTCCTTCTACGGACGCTCGCAGATTTTCGAGCCGGAATTTCTGTCCTGGCTATCCAGCTATCAATTGCCGGAATACGAACTCTCCAAGCGTGATGGCCAGTATGAGCTGAATTTCCATGGCCGCTGGATGGACACCACGTTGTGGGAAATTCCGGCACTGGCCATCATCAACGAGCTGCGGTCGCGCAGCGCCATGAAATCGCTCGGCTATTTCACGCTGGACGTTCTCTATGCCCGTGCCAAGGCCAAGATGTGGTCGAAAGTCGAACGTCTGCGCGAATTGCCGGGCCTGCGCATCTCCGACTTCGGCACCCGCCGCCGTCATAGTTTCCTGTGGCAACGCTGGTGCGTGGACGCGTTGAAGGAGGGCATTGGTCCGGCCTTTACCGGCACCAGCAACGTTCTGCTGGCGATGGATTCCGATCTGGAAGCGGTTGGTACCAACGCGCATGAACTGCCGATGGTGGTCGCAGCGCTTGCCAATAATGACGAAGAACTGGCCGCCGCACCCTATCAGGTGATGAAGGACTGGAACCGCCTTTATGGTGGCAACCTGCTGATTGTTCTTCCAGACGCCTTTGGTACCGCGGCATTCCTGAAAAATGCGCCTGAATGGGTTGCTGACTGGACCGGCTTCCGTCCGGACAGCGCACCACCCATCGAGGGTGGCGAACGGATCATCGCCTGGTGGGAGAAGATGAACCGTGATCCGAAAAAGAAGCTGCTGATCTTTTCCGATGGTCTTGATGTCGATGCAATTATCGATACCTACAAACATTTTGAAGGTCGTGCCCGTATGAGCTTTGGTTGGGGTACCAACCTGACCAACGACTTTGCCGGTTGTGCCCCGAAAGAAATTGCCGGACTGAAGCCGATCTCCATCGTCTGCAAGGTCAGCGATGCCAATGGCCGGCCTGCGGTCAAGCTTTCCGACAATCCACAAAAGGCAACCGGAGAAGCGTCTGAAGTGCAGCGCTACCTGAAGTTTTTCGGTCAGGAAGACCGTAAAAATCAGGAAGTGGTTGTTTAAACCAGCCACCTGCCATCTGCTCCATTGACCCGCATGACGTGACGCCTGCTCTTGGCAGGCATCTTTCCTGTGCCTATATCCATTCATGTAACAACAAAAGTAACATTATGCGAATGGAGTGAGGACATGAATGAGAAAGTGGAACCCCCGTTCAAGGGAAAGGCAGTAAGTTCCTATAATGAAGGGCCACCACGGCAGGTCCCCGGCTACAGTGATTTGCACAGGATGATCTCGCTGTTACTGGCGGAAGTAACGCCGCAGGATGGCCGATTGCTGGTTCTGGGGGCAGGCGGTGGACAGGAAATCAAGGCTCTGGCCGATGCCCATGCCGGTTGGTCCTTTGATGGTGTGGATCCATCGGCCGACATGTTGCAGCTGGCAAACACGGTGATCGCAGCTCATGACAACAGGGTCCGCCTGTTCGAAGGTTACATCGAAGATGCGCCACTAAGGCCTTATGATGCAGCCACGGCTATACTGACCTTCCACTTTGTCGCCGAGCAGCAACGTCTGGAAACACTTTTGCAAATACGCAAACGCCTGAAAACCGGTGCGCCGTTCATTGCGGCGCATTTGAGCTTTCCGCAAAGCGAACCTGAGCGCTCGAAATGGATCGCGCGTCACGTCGCCTATGGTTTGGCAAACGGCACCGACCCAGCAAAGGTTGAAAGCGCAAGACAGGCCATTGGCACCCGCCTTTTAATCCTCTCACCGGACGAGGATGTCGCCATGATGCAAGAGGCGGGGTTTTCAAACGTATCGCTGTTTTACGCCGGGCTCAGCATCAAGGGTTGGGTGGCCTACGCTGCTTAGTCTACAGAGGTCCAAACCTGCCAATGGGATGACTGTGCCGCACACAAAAATCTCCCCATTACTCTCAGCCAACTTATGCAGTTCGTCTTCATTTGTCTGGCTGAGATAACAGGAAAATGCCGTCCGGTGCTCACCACGCTGTTGTGGTACCGCAATGTTACGTCAGCCTCCGATGACGGCAATTGCATCCATTTCGAACAGAATAGCCGGGTTGAAGAATGCCGTCACCTGCACAAGTGTGCTGGTTGGTGGTGCCTTAAGCTGAATAAAACGGTCCCGTACCTCTCTGAGGGTGCCGAGGTTACTCATATCTGTCAGATACATGCCCAGCTTCACGACATTGTCGAAGGTGGTCCCCGCATCAGCAAGGGCAATTTCAATGTTCTCGAACACCTTTTCGGCCTGACGTTTGAAGTCACCTTCACCGACCAGTGCGCCAGTCACATCCATGGGAACCTGGCCGGAAATGAAGATTGTCTTGGCGCTGGCCGGGACAATGGCAGTGTGCGAGTAACTCGCGGTCGGCGGTAAGGTTTTTGGAGTACGAAAATCAATGAAAGAGGACATGTAAGGGTCTCCAAGTCATAAGCGAAGATCATGGCACGTGTCGGCCGGCGTTTTTATGGATCTTTAGGCTCTTTGTTCAGGACTGTTTTGATGTCGGCAAAGATTGAAGCCCATTCGTCATCGGAAATATCCATCAGGCCAAACCAGCGTAATGCGAAAGCCCCTTCGGTCGCAAGAAATGCCAGCCGTGCGGCGCGCCCTTCAAGCGTCGTCACGTCAAGACCTTCCGTGCGGCTCTCATACCATTTCTTGGTCGAGGCCAAATATTCTGGCGATAGCATCAGCGCCGCCATTAATCCGGCGGCCTTGTAGTTTGCCGGTTCGTCAGCCTGCCGTGTCGCCTCCACATGGGCCCAGACCTTGGCGTGCGGGTCGGGAGCCTCTCCGGCAATTTCCTGGAACTTCTGGTCATAGGTCACAAACCAGCGCGACACCATCGCGTCGATAATCGCATCCTTGCTGGCGAAGCTGTACTGGATACCGCCCTTCGTTACGCCAAGTGACTTTGCCAGCGCATCAATTGTCAGTGCGGCCGCTCCTCGCGAGCGCACAATGTCTTCGGCGGCATTCAGAATGATCTCCCGATCGATGGTTTTCTTTCGTCCCATGCCTTGCCTCTTTTTAATTCCATACGTATGTATTTAAATAATTCACAGCTATCGTTCAACTCGCTCTTAGCGACCATGGAGTTTTTATGCAGGCCAAAGCACGATGGGGTATTCTCGCGATTGTATCGAGTGCCTTGTTCATGATCGTGATCGATATGACGGTGTTGTACACGGCATTGCCGCGTCTGACACATGATCTCATGGCATCGTCCTCGGAAAAATTGTGGATCGTAAATGTCTATGCGCTGACCGTCGCCGGATTATTACCGGCATCCGGCGCGCTTGGTGACAAATTCGGTGCACGTCTGTTGTTCCTGATCGGTTTGATTGTTTTTGGCGCCGCATCACTGTTCGCCGCCTTTTCACCGAACCCTGCGGTGTTGATTGCCGGACGGGCGCTGCTTGCCGTTGGCGCAGCGATGATGATGCCAGCCACGCTGTCGATTATCCGCCAGACATTCACGGAGCCCGGTGAACGGGCCTTCGCGATTGGCGTCTGGGCGGCCGTTGCGTCTGGCGGTGCGGCCTTCGGACCGGTCATCGGCGGCGTGTTGCTGGAGCACTTCTGGTGGGGTTCAGTTTTCCTGATCAACCTGCCCATCGTCGCGGTCGCCTTTGTCGCAACCATCCTGTTTGTTGGCCCCGGCTTGCGAAATCCGGAGCGATCATTCGATATCATTTCGGCCGTACAGATCATGATTGGTCTTGTAGCTTCGACCTATGCCGTCAAGGAATTGGCAAAACAGGACATTTCCCTATTGTCATTTTCGGCCTCGGCACTGCTGGGTCTGGTATTTCTGGTGTTGTTTGCCCGTCGCCAACGTCACATCGCATCGCCGTTGATTGATTTCAGCCTGTTTGCCAACCGCAATTTCCTGGCTGGCGTGATTGCTGCTGCCGTCGCCTCGGCTGCTCTTTTGGGCTTTCAGTTGGCTGTGACCCAACGTTTCCAGCTTGTGCTCGACATGTCGCCTCTGGAGGCAGGTCTGATGGTGCTGCCCATTCCGCTTGGTGCATTTATCGCCGGCCCGTTGGCGGGCATATTGGTGGCAAAAGTCGGTGAACGGGCCGTCGTGTGGGTGTCAATGGCAATCGCGGCAGCCAGCCTCGCGCTTTATTACAGTGTCATCAGCGATGGCCTCGCCTTGCAGGTTGCTGCCCTGTTTCTGATGGGCATAGGTCTCGGTGCGACAATGACTGCCGCCTCCACCGCAATTATGCTCAACGCACCGGATCATCATGGTGGCATGGCAGCGTCAATCGAGGAAGTCTCGTTTGAACTTGGCGGTGCGATCGGTATCGCCACGCTTGGAAGTGTCCTTGCTGCGGTCTACAGCACCTCGTTTGAAGCACCTGTCGGTATCAACGACGGTGCGGCTTCGGCCCGCGATGGTCTTGATGCAGCATTGCTTCTGGCTGAACGGCTTGGCGGCAATCTTGCCATCGCCGTCCGCAGCGCCGCAGAAACGGCCTTCGGCAATGCATTTGCGGCCGTGTTGATCACTGCCGTGGTGTTGCTTGGCTTGACCAGCATCGTGGTGCGAATGCTGGCACAGCACAAACACGCCGACTGAACGCGACAGTCACACTTGCCACGCTGGCACAAACGGCAAAACAACGGTGTTTGCGCACCGTTGTTTTGCCGTTTGTGCAGGTCTGTTTTGAGCCGTTAGTTTTTGCTGATCAGCCGTAGGTTCTGGCAATGTAGTGATAGAGCGCACGGATGGCCTGCGCTTCACCGCCAACCGACGAGTGCGGACGTTCATTCGGCGACCAGCCGTAAATGTCGAAGTGGGCCCATTTCTTGGTTTTCGACACAAAGCGCTTGAGGAACAAGGCGGCTGTGATCGAGCCTGCCATGCCGCCAGCCGGCGCATTGGTAATGTCGGCAGCGCGGGAGCGGATATCCTTGTCATATCCCATGTAAAGTGGCATGCGCCACATCGGGTCGTCCATGTCCATGCCCGCTTCGGCGATGTCATGAGCGAGATCTTCATCATCGGTGTAATAGGGCGCAATGTCAGGTCCGAGCGCCACGCGGGCAGCACCGGTCAGTGTTGCCATGTCAATCATCAGGTCCGGCTCGTCCTCATCGGCGTAGGCCAACGCGTCGGCCAGAATAAGCCGGCCCTCGGCGTCGGTATTGTCGATCTGTACCGTCAGACCCTTGCGGCTCTGGTAGATATCGCCCGGGCGGAAAGCATTGGCGGAAATCGAGTTCTCGACGACAGGAACGATGACGCGCAAGTTCACCTTGAGTTTGGCTTCCATGATCATCAATGCAAGGCCAAGCACATTTGCCGCGCCACCCATGTCTTTTTTCATCAACGCCATCGAAGAGGCAGGTTTAATGTCGAGACCACCGGTATCGAAGCACACGCCTTTGCCAACTAGGGTAATCGCAGGATTGCCTTTTTTGCCCCAGCGCATTTCCAGAAGACGCGGCTCGCCTTCGCTAGCACGACCCACCGCATGAATCAGCGGGAAGTTTTCACTCAACAGCTTGTCGCCGGTCACGGCGGTAACTTCCGCCTTGTAGTGGGCAGCAAGTGCACGGAAAGCCACTTCAAGCTGGTCCGGCCCCATATCGTTTGCTGGCATGTTGATGAGGTCGCGTGCCAGGAAGACGCCAGCCAGTGTCCGCTTGATGCCAGTTGCGTCGGCATCCTGCGGAATGAGCATCTTGGCCGACGAAGATTTGACGGTGCGATAGCGGTCGAACTTGTAGCTGCCAAGACCGAACCCCAGTGCGAGACGGTTCACCGTCAATGGTGCGGTTTCAATGTGCCAGTCACCCTCTGGCAGTTCGCGGGCCAGTTTGCCGGTCAGGAAAGGAAGTTCGGACGGATTGCTGCCAAGTCCGAAAAGCGCCCCACCCAGCGAACCATCGGCCGAAGGGATGAGCAGAATGGCACCGCTTTCCGCTTTGAAACCGGCCTTGCGCGCCCAATCGAGCGCTATGGGGTCGATGGCACCTTGCTCGATATGAGCTGGCGTTACCGCAAAAACCGGCAGGGTGTTGCCCGCTTTGGCACTGAACGGTGTTGCTCTTTCGATGAACTGATACGGGGCCATGATCTGCTTTCGTAAACTTGGAGAATCAGTAAATTAACACTCTGTTAGGGTTAACAGATTATTGCTGGAGCGAAGATTGCGCCGCTTATAGGTGCAAAGCCGTTCAACGCACGCAGGGGCAATGCCATGACTGCTGTTCACTCTGTATCTGCAGCGCGAAAAGCCATAATCAACGGCGGTGCCGTGCTTGCTTTGGCGCTAGCATTAACCGCATGCGCCTCTACCAACAAGCATGACAGGCTGACAACAGGCTCTATCCCGACGACGGCGCCAGCGCAATCATACGATAATCTCAACCAGTCTCAACTGCGGCAGGCCGAAGAAGCAGCTGGCAAAGCCTATGAACGCAATCCGAAGGATGCGCGCACGGGCATGAGCTATGCCAATCTTCTTATGATGACCGGCAAAAGCACACAGGCTCTGGCCGTGATGCAGCAGATCGCCATTGCCAACCCGGCAGACCGTAACGTGCTGGCAGCCTATGGCAAGGCGCAGGCCGGTGCTGGTCAGCTGGAGCAGGCTCTATCGACAATCGCCCGCGCGCAGACACCGGATAGACCGGACTGGCGCCTGTATTCTGCTGAAGGTGCCGTGCTGGATCAACTCGGCCGCTCGCCAGAAGCGCGCACCAAATACCGCATGGCGTTGGACTTGCAGCCCAACGAACCCAGTATTCTGTCCAACCTCGGAATGTCCTACGTCCTGTCGAGTGATCCAAGAACGGCCGAAACCTATCTGCGATCAGCCTCGCAGCAACCGGGCGCTGACAGCCGTATCCGCCAGAATCTGGCGCTGGTCGTGGGGCTCCAAGGACGTTTCGCCGAGGCCGATAACATCGCCCGGCAGGAATTGACCCAGCAGCAGGCAGAAGCAAATCTTGCTTACCTGCGCGGCATGTTGTCTCAACAAAGTTCATGGAAGCAGCTTGCCGACAAGGAAAAAACCGCAACCAATTAAGGTTGTTGTGTGTTCCGGGCCGTGCACGATTTCTCTGGAAAGTGAAATCACAGCAATAACTTGCTGAATTCTGCTCATGATTGTTTTCGGGTAATATTCTCCCGCCTTTAGCGGCATTTATACAGCCAAAAGTCGTAAGGACTTTTTAAGCAATAGGCCGTTGCGTGTTTAAAAATATTCGCTTACGTTCCTCCTGCAACGTTTCAGTGAGGGAGGAGACTCATGCGTACGCGTGCTATTGTGGCTGCATTTGCGGCTAGTGTTTTGTTGCCTGCAGGTATGGCTGGTGCAACGGATCTTGAAGTAACACACTGGTGGACATCGGGCGGGGAGGCTGCCGCGGTTGCCGAACTGGCAAAGGCGTTCGATGCGACCGGTAACAAATGGGTGGATGGTGCGATTGCCGGTTCCGGCAGTACCGCTCGCCCGATCATGATCAGCCGGATCACCGGTGGTGACCCGATGGCTGCAACCCAGTTCAACCACGGCAGACAGGCAGAAGAGCTTGTTCAGTCCGGATTGATGCGTGACCTGTCAGACGTTGCTGAAAAAGGCAATTGGAAAGAGGTTATCAAACCCGCAAGCCTGCTCGACAGCTGCACTATCGACGGGAAAATTTACTGCGCACCCGTAAATATTCACTCATGGCAATGGCTGTGGCTTTCCAACGCTGCCTTCAAGCAGGCCGGTGTTGAGGTTCCCAAGAACTGGACTGAATTTGTCGCTGCGGCACCTGCATTGAAGACGGCCGGTATTCAGCCGCTTGCGTTGGGTGGCCAGGCCTGGCAGGCCAACGGTCTGTTCGACACACTGGTCCTGTCACTGGGTGGCAAGGAGCTGTATGAAAAGGTCTACAAGGACAAGGATGCGGAAGCCGCTGCCGGCCCTGACATGGCCAAAATCTTTTCTGCTGCCGTAGAGGCACGCGACATGTCGCGCGGCACAAATGTGCAGGACTGGAACCAGGCAACCAACATGGTCATCACAGGCAAGGCCGGTGGCCAGGTCATGGGTGACTGGGCGCAGGGTGAATTCCAGTTGGCTGGCCAGACGGCCGGAACAGATTATTCCTGCCTGCCGGGTCTTGGCGTCAGCGACTACATCACCACAGGTGGCGACGCTTTCTACTTCCCGCTGTTGAAGGATGAGGCAAAAACCAAGGCACAGGACGTTCTGGCCGAAACGATTGTCGATCCAAAGACACAGGTTGCTTTCAACCTGAAAAAGGGTTCGTTGCCAATCCGTGGTGACGTGGACCTCGGCGTCGCAAATGATTGCATGAAGAAGGGTCTGGAAATTCTGGCCAAGGATCATGCTCTCACCAGCACCGACCAGCTTGTGTCCGCCGATACGCAAAAGCAGAAAGAAGACTTGATGGCGGAGTTTTTCGCCAGCACGTCGATGACTGCCGAAGATGCGCAGAAGCGGTTTGCAAGTATCATCAGCTCGGCTGATTGATCTGACTGGCGGTCTGTTGAACTTCGTATAGAGCTGCAGACCGCTGCTTTACTCCTACCGGTAATGTGAGTGCTTTTCTGACATTGCCGGTGACCACGCGGGTGCGGGCGGCCATTGGGCCACCCGCCTTGCGATCAACGGCAACGTTTGATGAGGAGTGATCCATGGCGGGTCAAACGCGTTCAAAGCGCCCCAATCAGCTATTCCGCAATCTTAATTCGAAGATTGCGTCCATACCCATGATCCTCACTGCGGTTGTCATCTTCCTCGGCGGTACGATCTGGACGATTGTTTATTCTTTCACCAACTCCAAGCTTTTGCCGCGCGCCACCTTTGTCGGCATCGAGCAATATGAACGGCTGTGGGCTGCACCCCGCTGGATTATCTCGATTCAGAATTTGGCGATTTACGGCATTCTATCGCTGATTTTCAGTCTGGTTATCGGCTTTCTGCTTGCCGCGCTGATGGATCAGAAAATCCGTTTCGAAAATACATTCCGTACGATCTTTCTTTATCCTTTTGCACTTTCATTCATCGTCACTGGTCTTGTTTGGCAGTGGATTCTCAATCCGGAATTTGGTGTGCAATCCGTCGTCCGCTCATTTGGCTGGACCAGCTTTACTTTCGACCCGCTCTATAATCCTGACATCGTGATCTATGGCATCCTGATTGCCGGTCTATGGCAGGGAACGGGCCTTGTCATGTGCCTGATGCTGGCTGGTCTGCGCGGTATCGATGAAGATATCTGGAAGGCGGCACGCGTCGACGGCATTCCCATGTGGCGCACATATATTTTTGTGGTGATCCCGATGATGCGCGCAGTCTTCATAACCACGCTCGTCATTATCGCCAGCGGCATCGTCAAGGTTTACGACTTGGTAGTTGCGCAAACCAGCGGCGGCCCCGGCATCGCATCCGAAGTCCCGGCGAAATATGTCTACGACTACATGTTCCAAGCGCAAAATCTTGGCCAGGGATTTGCGGCATCGTCGATGATGCTGCTGACCGTCGCCATCATCATCATCCCATGGGCCTATCTTGAATTCGGAGGGCGCAAACGTGGCTAATATCAGCACCTTGAATACAGTCGCTGCTGGCGTTGATCCGGTTGCCCGGCAATTGTCGGGACCGCGTGGCAAGAAGCCGCGAAAAACCCTCTCACGCCGCAATATCGTGTTGTACGGCACGCTGTTTGTCGCAGCACTCTATTACCTGCTGCCGCTTTACGTGATGCTTGTGACATCGCTGAAGGGCATGCCGGAAATCCGTCTGGGCAATATCTTCGCGCCACCCATGGAAATTACCTTTGAGCCGTGGGCCAAGGCATGGGCAAGTGCCTGCACCGGTCTCAACTGTGACGGGCTTTCGCGAGGTTTCTGGAACTCCGTGCGCATCATGGTTCCGTCAACACTCGTGTCGATCTTTATTGCATCGGTCAGCGGATACGCCATGGCTAACTGGAAGTTCAAGGGATCGGAACTGTTCTTTTCCATCCTGATCATCGGTGCCTTCATCCCCTATCAGGTGATGATCTATCCCATCGTCATCGTGCTGCGCGAAGTCGGTATCTACGGCACGCTGACTGGCCTGATCGTGGTGCACACCATCTTCGGCATGCCGATCCTGACACTGCTTTTCCGCAATTACTTCTCGTCGCTGCCGGAGGAATTGTTCAAGGCAGCGCGTATCGATGGGGCAGGCTTCTGGCAGATTTATTTCCGCATCATGCTGCCCATGTCGCTGCCCATCTTTGTGGTGGCAATGATCCTTCAGGTGACAGGCATCTGGAACGACTTCCTGTTCGGTGTCGTGTTCACGCGACCTGAATATTACCCGATGACGGTTCAGCTCAACAACATCGTCAACTCGGTGCAGGGCGTGAAGGAATACAACGTCAACATGGCCGCGACCCTGCTCACCGGCGCCGTTCCGCTAATCGTTTATTTCATTTCAGGCAGGCTTTTTGTGCGAGGCATTGCCGCAGGCGCAGTCAAAGGGTGAATTTCATGACCTATAGTGTTTCCATCCAAGAGCTTTCTCTGTCCTTCGGTGCTGTAACTGTGCTGGAAAATCTCAACCTCGACATTCACGAGGGTGAATTTCTGGTGCTGCTTGGTTCCTCCGGTTGCGGCAAGTCAACCCTTTTGAATTGCATTGCCGGTTTGCTGGAACCGACCGACGGGCAGATTTTCATCAAGGAGCGCAACGTCACCTGGGAGGAACCAAAGGATCGTGGCATCGGCATGGTGTTCCAGTCCTATGCGCTTTACCCGCAGATGACGGTTGAAAAGAATCTGTCCTTTGGTCTGCAAGTGGCAAAGGTACCGCAGGCAGAAATCGACCGGCGTGTGGCGCGGGCCGCTGAAATTCTGCAGATACAGCCGCTACTCAAACGCAAGCCATCGGCCCTGTCAGGTGGTCAGCGCCAGCGCGTGGCGATCGGTCGTGCATTGGTGCGCGATGTTGATGTGTTTCTGTTCGACGAACCCCTGTCCAATCTCGATGCCAAGCTGCGCTCGGAGTTGCGCGTCGAGATCAAACGCCTGCACCAGTCGCTCAAGAACACCATGATCTACGTGACCCACGACCAGATCGAAGCACTGACGCTGGCAGATCGTATCGCCATCATGAAAAGCGGTGTTATCCAGCAGCTTGATGATCCAATTGCCATCTATAACCGACCCAAAAACCTGTTCGTGGCCGGTTTCATCGGTTCGCCGTCCATGAACTTCCTGCGTGGCGAGTTGGTGGAAAAAGATGGAGGCACGGCCTTCGTCACCAACGGCGTGAGCTTTAGTCTTTCCGGTTACCAGACATCGGAACCACTCGCCGCTGGCCGCCCGGTCATTCTGGGTATTCGCCCTGAACATATTCGTGTTGATGAGCAGATATCCGGCGGCGAAGTTCACGAAGCAATTGTCGACATCGAGGAGCCGATGGGTGCCGACAATCTGCTCTGGCTGAAACTTGCCGACCATACGCTGTCGGTGCGGATCGGTGGTCACCGCCGTTATTCACCCGGCAGCAAGGTGCGGCTTGGTGTGGATATGTCGATGGCATCGCTGTTCGACGCGGCCACTGAAAACCGCATCTGATCCCTTTCCTGACACCCGAAAATATTGATGACATTGAGGAGACTTGGAAATGACAACTCTTGGCTTTCAGCTTTACAGCGCCCGCAATTTTCCGCCGCTTTCCGAAACGCTGAAAAAGCTGTCTAAGGCCGGTTATCGTGAAGTCGAAGGATATGGTGGCATTTACGCCAGCATGGATGACGCAGCGCTCACACAATTCCGCGCTGAGTTGGATGCCAACGGGCTGACCATGCCAACCGGCCATTTCGGCATCGACATGCTCGAAAAGGAAACCGACCGGGCGCTCGCTGTTGCCCGCATTCTGGGCATTGAAGCCGTTTATTGCCCCTATCTGCTGCCCGACCAGCGCCCCAGTGATGCGGCTGGCTGGTTTGCCTTTGGGCAGCGTTTGCAGGCAGCCGGCAAACCATTCCGTGATGCTGGCCTGACCTTCGGCTGGCACAATCATGACTTCGAGTTTCACACGCTGGCGGATGGTTCGACACCGCAGGAACAGATTCTCGCCGGTGGCCCTGAACTGAGCTGGGAGGCCGATATCGCCTGGATTATCAGGGGTGGGGCTGACCCATTTGCGTGGATTGAAAGCTACGGCAAACGCATCACGGCTGTCCACGTCAAGGATATCGCGCCGTCAGGCCAGAATGCCAATGAAGATGGTTGGGCAGACCTCGGCCATGGCACTGTGGAATGGCAAAAGCTCATCACTGCGCTGAAGAACACCTCGGCCAAACATTTCGTGCTGGAGCACGACAATCCGTCCGATATCGACCGCCTGATGGAACGGTCGATTGCATCTTTCAATGCCTACTGATTTTCATATTGGAGCATCATCATGGCCAAAGAGCTTGGCGTCGGCATCATTGGATGCGGTAATATCTCGACCACCTATTTTTCTCTCGCTCCGCTGTTCAAGGGGCTGAAAATTCTTGCCTGCGCGGATTTGAACCGCAACGCAGCCGAACTGAAAGCCGAAGAATACGGTGCGAAGGCACAGTCCATTCCCGAACTGCTTGCCAACAATGAGATTGACGTCATCGTCAATCTCACCATTCCCGCCGCGCATTTCTCGGTCTCCAAGGCCATTCTTGAAGCGGGCAAACACGTCTATTCCGAAAAGCCGCTGGTTTTGACGCTGGAGGAAGGCGAAGAACTTCGAAAAGTTGCCGCTGAGAAAAAACTGTCTGTTGGCTGCGCGCCGGATACATTCTTGGGCGGTTCACATCAGCTTGCCCGCAAATATATCGATGAAGGTCGTGTCGGGCGCATCACCTCAGGCACATGCCATGTCATGAGCCCCGGCATGGAAATGTGGCACCCCAATCCCGGCTTCTTTTTTGTGGCCGGAGGCGGGCCAATCCTTGATCTTGGCCCTTATTACATCGCCAACCTCATCAACCTGCTTGGTCCGGTAAAACGCGTTGCCGCCCTGACATCGATGGCCAACAAAACCCGCACCATCACCAGCCAGCCGCTGGCCGGTCAGACGATACCGGTGGAAACACCCACCAACATTCATGCGCTGCTGGAATTCGTCAGCGGTGCGACCATCACGCTGTCGGCCAGTTGGGATGTCTGGTCACACCGTCACGCCAATATGGAGCTTTATGGAACCGAAGGTTCGCTCTACGTGCCGGACCCCAACTTCTTTGGTGGCGTGGTGGAAGCCAGCGGCCAGAACAAGGATATCGAGCCGCTTGATGACTGGGAGCATCCATTTGGCATAGCCAATCAGGATAGTCCGCAGGGGCCACGTGCCAATTATCGCACCGCAGGTCTTGCCGATATGGCCATGGCGCTGATCGAGGGGCGTGACGCACGCTGCTCGCTGGAGCGTGCGCTGCACGGCATCGATGTCATGACGTCTATCCTGAAGTCGGGAGAGGAGGGTCGTTTCATCGACATGACAACGACATGCACGCAGCCGGCTGCTCTTGGTATCGAGGAAGCGCAAAAGCTGCTGCGTTAAGTTCGCGGGGAGGAAGACATGATCCGCAATCCGATTTTGTCGGGGTTTAACCCCGACCCGTCCATATGCCGTGTCGGTGAGGATTATTATATCGCGACATCCACCTTCGAGTGGTATCCGGGCGTGCAAATCCACCACTCACGCGATCTGGTCAACTGGACCCTGGTACGCAGACCGCTGGAACGCGCCAGCCAGCTCGACATGCGCGGCAACCCGGACAGTTGCGGCATCTGGGCGCCGTGCCTGTCCTATGCGGATGGCCGCTTTTGGCTGGTCTACACCGATGTCAAACGTTACGACGGCAACTTCAAGGATGCCCATAACTATATCGTGACCTCTGACACCATTGAGGGCGAATGGTCTGACCCGGTCTACGTCAACTCATCCGGTTTTGACCCGACGCTGTTCCATGACGATGACGGGCGCAAATGGTTCCTCAATATGCAGTGGAACCACCGCACCGAAAGTTACGGTGGCGCACCGAAACATCCGGCCTTTGATGGCATCCTGTTGCAGGAATGGGATGCTGCAAGTGGCAAGTTGATCGGCCCGGTCAAAAACATCTTTCCCGGCAGCCCGCTCGGGCTTGTGGAAGGGCCGCACATCTTTAAGCGCAATGGCTGGTATTACCTGACCACGGCAGAAGGTGGCACAGGCTACGACCATGCTGTCACCATGGCGCGGTCCCGTTCGCTGGATGGTCCCTATGAGATGCACCCGAATGTCCATCTGATCACCTCAAAAGACAATCCGGAGGCGGTGCTGCAAAGGGCAGGGCACGGGCAATATGTCGAAACACCAGATGGCGAGGCCTATCACACGCATCTCTGCGGCAGACCTGTACCCCCAAAACGACGTTGCACGCTTGGCCGTGAGACAGCAATTCAGAAATGCGTGTGGCGCGATGACTGGCTTTATCTCGCACAGGGCGGTGTCGTACCCGCTGTCGAGGTGGCGTCTCCCACTTCAGCCACCCGCAAGCGGGAAGAGGCCAATATTCACTACAGCTTTGAAACACCCCAATTGCCACAGGATTTCCAGTGGCTGCGGTCGCCCTATCCTGAGCGGCTTTTTAGCCTGACTGAGCGTGCTGGGCATTTGCGATTGTTCGGACGTGAAAGCATCGGCTCCTGGTTTGACCAGTCGCTGGTGGCTCGGCGCCAGCAACATCACTCCTTCCGGGCTGAAACGGTGGTGGAGTTCTCACCCGATACCTACCAGCAGGTGGCTGGTCTCACCCATTATTATAATCGCCACAAGTTTCACGCGCTTGCTGTCACGCTCCATGAAAAGCTTGGACGGGTCGTCACCATCCTGTCATGCCCGGGCGACTTTCCACACGGTCGCTTGAGTTTTCCGATTGGCGGCGGTGTCACTGTTCCCGAGGGGCCAATTCATCTGGCGATGGAAGTGGAAGGCAACGATCTGCTGTTCTTTTGGCGCAGCCATTCGGCTCCTGCCTGGCAGCCGGTTGGGCCTGTTCTTGATGCCGGTGTCGTCTCGGATGAGGGCGGGCGCGGTGAACATGGCTCGTTCACCGGCGCTTTTGTCGGCATGTTCGCTTTCGATACATCTGGTCGCGGACAGCCGGCTGATTTTGAAAGCTTTGCCTACAGCATCACCGGCAGGGAATGACATGGACGGGTAGTCTGCGAAACAGGCTACCCGTTGGTTACATTGTCAGGCCGAAACGGCGGCTTTCAGCTCGGAAAGCATCGCACGCAGATCCACCAACAGAGCAGCTTGCACAGGCAGGCCTTTGTCCTTGTTGCGATCGCGGGCTTCATAACGACGCTGCGATGGGAGGCGTGCGCCCTGATCGGTAATCGAGCTGAACAGCTTTTCAGCCCGCCCCATGCTTTCCGTCATGCTCGCGCCGAGGAAAGACTGCGGATCAAGCGCAATCAGCAATTCGCCGTGGCACGGGGTTACGCCCGCACCATCGTCAAATTCCATCGATTCCGAACTCATCATGTCGTTGATCAACGGACCGGCCAACAGCTCGACCATCGCCGAAAGTGCAGAGCCCTTATGACCACCGAAGGTCAACATGGCTCCGTTGAGGGCAGCTTCCGCGTCCGTGGTTGGATTGCCTTCTGCGTCGATGGCCCAGCCAAGCGGGATCGGTTTTCCGGCCCGGCGGTGCAATTCGATTTCACCGCGCGCTGACGCGCTGGTCGCAAAGTCGAAAATGAACGGGTGTTTGCCAGCCCGTGGCCAACCGAAGGCAAATGGATTGGTGCCGAAGGACGGTTTGGTGCCGCCAGCTGGCGCTACCCAGCAGTGGCTGGGGGTAACGGCAAAGGACACCAGACCCGCGTCAGCCAGCGCTTCAACCTCTGGCCAAAGTGCGGAGAAGTGGAAGCAGTTGTTGATTGCCATGGCGGCAACACCCTGCTTTTTGGTTTTTTCGATGAAATGCGGCAGACCGGCATGGAAGCCCATCAATGAATACCCGTAGTGGGAATTGACGCGGACGATACCCGGCGTTTCCGTATCCACTGTTGGCTCGGCATTGGGATCAACTTTGCCGATCTGCAGGGTTTTGACACAGCCCATCAGGCGATAGAGGCCATGAGAGTGGCATTCGTCCTGCTGCGCTTTCAGGACAGAAGCAGCAATCGTTTCTGCATGACCTTTCGAAAAGCCTGCAAGGGTGAGCAACTCCAGGCTCAGGGCACCGGCTTCTTCAAAAGAAATATACTCGATCGCTTGGGTCATCTGTCACTCCTGCAGACTAAAACTTGGTAGGCATTTCGCGCCCGTACACTACCGCTTCGCCAGACAAATGGAAGCGAAGCGGCAATACATTCCCTGTTGATTTGCGCTTACGCAAACGGTTCTGTTGGACCCTTGGCCGGCTGCGTAAACCAGTGGGCACCATCGTCCGCCATGTAGATATGATCCTCAAGCCGAATGCCGAACTTACCGGGGAAAACGATCATCGGTTCATTGGAGAAACACATGCCGGTTGCCAGTTTGGTCTGGTTGCCTCTGACGATGTAGGGCTCTTCATGAATTTCAAGCCCAAGTCCATGACCTGCTCGGTGCGGTAGACCCGGAAGCTGATAATCTGGTCCAAGTCCATGGCGGGACATCACCGCGCGGGCTGCGTCATCAAGGCTTGCACAGGAAGCGCCAAGCTTCGCCGCATCGAAAACAGCCTGCTGTGCCTCACGCTCGATTGCCCAGCCCGCGGCAAATTCCTTGGTTGGCTCATCGATCATGTATGTGCGTGTCAGATCGGAGTGATAGCCGTCAATGCGCGTGCCGGTATCAACAAGAATGACATCGCCGGCTGCAAGCGTCTGGTCGCCATCGGCACCATGCGGCAGCGAGGTGGCCAAGCCGAAGGAGACAATGCAGAAGGTAGACGACGAGCCGGCCAGTTCGCGGTGCCGCTCATCGATGAACCGAACGACTTCCGATGCCCGAATGCCCGGTTTCATGATCGCATGGGCCTGCCGGTGAATGTCCAGCGTCAGATCCATCGTATATTTGATGATGGCAATTTCAGTTGCCGATTTGCACAGACGCAGATTGCGGATCAGCCGTCCGCCATCGGCAAGCCTCTCGGCACCAACAGCCTTGGCCAGTGCATGATAGATGAACAGCGGCAAGGCATCGTCCAGTACCACTTTTTCTGATGGCTTCAGCTGTGCAGCAACAAGATCTGCCGGTGATTGGTCCTCTTCCCATGTCAGGATTTCGCCGGGCAGATGAGGCAGCGTTTCAACACGGCTCTTTTCAAAGCCAGGTACGATGTAGAAAAGTCCGTCCTGCGTCACCAATGCGCCGAGCAGTCTTTCACTCTGGTGCCAATGCAAACCGGTGAAATATAGCAGGCTATCGGACGCGCCAAGCAGAGTGGCTGAAAAGCCCTGCGCACCCATGGTTTCACGAAGTTTTTTCAATCTCGACAGGCGTTCGTCATCTTGAATGAAAGCGGGTGGGTTTTTCTGAAACATGACATTCCATTCCGGCAGGATTTTTAGGTGGGTAGTTAGATGCAGCGGAGACTAGACGTTTGTGCGCATTTTGTCGACAGCAAACGAGTGTCTTTGCTTCAGACGCGGGGCAGGTCAATTTCAATAACAAGCTATGGAACAGGACAGTTTCGGGAAAGCGAATAGGTGTAGCTAACAATGATAACTTTGGGCGTATTGCATCTGGATGCATTGCGTTTGCTGGAACTGTGAGCGACTGCGGAGAAAAAAATGTCCTCGACACAACCTATCATCTTGTCGATTTGTGTCCCCACATATAACCGGCAGTTTCTGCTTGAGCGCAACGTCACATTCCACTTGGATTCGTTTCGCAGACTGGGAATTCCGTTTGAAATCGTCATCGTTGACGACTGCTCGACGGATAATACACCCGCTTACATCGCCTCGATTTCCGACAATCCGGAAATCAACGCTTTCCGGCGTGTGAAGAATTCTGGCTTTGTCAGTAACTATTCGTTCGCCATGCAGCGCGCCCGCGGCCGTTATGCCGTGTTCCTCGGCGACGACGATCTGTTGATCCCGGAAAAGGTTGTCGAATATGTGCGCCTGATGGAGCAGGATCCGGCGCTCGGTGTCATTCAGGCACCGTGGATGCTGGTTGATGGCCGTAATAACGCCAACACCGACATTGGCCCATTCTACCGTCTGCCTGGCCCGATCCGCCACAGCAAGGGCAACTTCCTGTCGATGCTGGACATGATCCTCAACTATCATGTCTTCCCGGAATTCATGATCATTCGTCGCAGTGTGCTGGCAAAGGCGATTTCCAGCCCGACGCCATTTATCTTCTGGGCATTCCTCTACACCACTCGCGCGCTCGAAGGCGGCGACATCATGTTCGTGCCAGAGCCATTTGCGCGCGTAACGGCCGTCTCCGATGACCCGCGCCAGCAGCAGGGTAACAAGGAATGCATGTTCCTGTGGGATACCTATCGCGGTGGCATTGAATATCTCGTGTCACGTGCTGCACAGGTCAATCCGTTCAGCCCGGATGAAAAGGTATCGCTGAATGCCCGTATTCTGAAATTCATGATGATGCGTCAGGCCGTTGCGTTGCGCCTTCATGTCGAGGCAGGAAACTGGCCGGAAGCCTACATCATGTACCACCGCATGGCGGCGCATGAGCAGATGCCTTTGTCGCCAGACGCATTTGGCCAGATCTGCAAACTGGCCGGCGTTGTCACGGCAGCGCGTGAAGCAACAGAGTTTTCGAATGAACCGATCATTCTTGATCCGATGATCGAAACTACGACGCTGAACCTGCTGCCGCAGGATATTCGCGCACGGATGACCTACCCGGTTGAAGGTGCGGCGAAGTCGCAGGAGCCACGCGCCTATCTGCGCTTTAACCCGGCATTCCCGGAAAATCCCGGCCCAAAGGACGGTATTTTCGATATCCGAGAATACATCGCCCAATTCGGCTGATCGTTTCGATCTTTCAGACATTAAAACCTGCGCGGAAAAGCTCCGCGCAGGTTTTTTTATGCCAGCAGTCTGGAGAGTATCCAGAGAAAACGAAAAGACCCGGAAATCGCTATGATTTCCGGGTCGTAAAAAGGTTTAGAGGTGAGGGCGCCGCTGTTTCATGTCCAAAAAGACGTTGTCAGGGCACTTTCAAACGGTTGATAAACCGGGGCTTAACCGCGTTAAGCCAATTGACCGGTTTTGCGCGTCACAAAACGTGCCTCACGCAGGCTGCGTTTCAGGAACTCCGTATTGATATCCGGATTATCCGACGCATTCTGGAACGATATATGGTTGATATCGATCGCCGCAAACTCATCAGCAAGATGCAGTTGCGCGTAAATTGTCACTCCAAGCGGTTTAAGCTCAAGATCAAGAACGACTGTAGGAACACCGTCCCACTCGAGCTTGTATTCCCCGCCCGCGCCGAAATTGACTGTGCCTGGATGGAAATACAGTTCAGCCGCAGAAGCAACCAGATCGGCAAGGCTCCCGTAGCATTCGAATCGCAGCAGAGAGATCAAGTCCGCTGGATCGAGGAGCCGTAGTTCCGAAGCGACCGGGCTAAGGGCTTCAGCAACAATTTGTTCTCGTTGTTCTGTGTAGGGGCATTTTTTCATTCGTATTACTAGACCCGCTTTTTCGCTGACCGTTGTGCAAAGACCCGATGAACGAGTTCTGCAACAGCCTTGTAAAAGGCTGGTGGAATCACACTATCTACCGAGACTTGCGCAAACATGGAGCGAGCGAGTGGTGGGTCTTCAAAAACGGGAATTCCGTTTTTTTCTGCAATTTCACGTATTTTCAACGCGATAAGGTCTTGTCCCTTTGCCACAACAACCGGCGCGTCGTTTTCATCGCGTACATAACGCAGAGCGACGGCATAGTGGGTCGGGTTTGCAATGACGAGGGTGGCGCGCGGCACATTGTTGATCATGCGGCGGCGAGCGCGGTCGCGCGCAATCGACCGCTGGCGTGACTTGACGATCGGGTCACCCTGGGTCTGTTTGTGTTCGTCCTTCACTTCCTGTTTGGTCATACGCAATTGCGAGAACCAGTGATGGCGCGTCCAGAAAAGGTCGACGGCAGCCAAAAGCGCGGTACAGATCAAAATGACGATCATCATTTTTTTGACGATCGTAACAAGTCGCACAAAAATCGTCTGCGGGTCCGAGAACATCGCATCGATCAATTTATAGTACTCGCCCCGCAACGCGAAGAACATGATGATCGAGACAATCATGATCTTGAAGATCGATTTGCCGAACTCGACGAAACCGGGGACGCTGAATATGCGCTTGAAACCCTTCATGGGCGAAATGCGGGAGGCCTGCGGGCGCACACGCTCAAGCACAAAAGACGGCATATTCTGGAAGACGGACGATGAAATACCAAAGATGATGAACATCAACATCGCTGGCAGCAGCATATATGCGATGGCCAGACCCAAATGGGTAAACAGCGAAAACGCATCCGGCCGGTTCAGCAATTGCCATTGCTCCGGCTGGTCGAACAGATCCTTCAGGGTTTCGCTAATATGGGCCGTGCTGGTCGGCATGAAAAAGACGAGATACAGATAAAAAGCGAGAGCAGACGCGAAGAGCGGAATTTCACGCGAGACAGGCAAATTGCCTTTCTCGGCCGCATCACGAAGTTTTTTCTCCGTGGGGCTTTCTGTTTTACTCTCTTTATCCTGATCGTCTGACAAGACGTCGGTCCCCGACATAAAACAAACCCGCCAGAATGGCGGGATAGTCAGGTCAGGCTAGACTGTGGTGCGTTGCGGGGCAATAGCGCAAGCCTGCCCCGCCAGGGTTTTCAACCGCTGCTTTGGCAATTACGCCGCTGCGGCATTCGCATCTGCTTCCTTCAGCAGGATCTGACCGGAGCTTGCCAAACGAATTGCTTCCTGCGCAACAGCACGGCGAGCGATAGCGACTTCGCGTGTGTTGAGCGTTGCAACCGGAACGGCCAGGTCGGATTCGATCATGCGGCGCTGGCGCGGGCTGATCGCCGAAAGGACACATTCCTTGATTTCGTTGGTCGCACCACGCAGAGCCATGGTGAGAACATCGCCGGAGACGTCGTTGAGCAGAAGGACGCGGCTGCGCTGTGGCATGACCAGCATGTCTTCGAACAGGAAGATCTTCGGCTTGACCTTGTTTGCGGATTCCTTGTTGAGGGTTTCCAGCGAACTCAGCAGCGTATCGACCTGTGGTTTTTCCAGTTCGTTCATGAGGTCTGCAACCTTCGCAGAACCACTTGCGTTTCTTTCCGCTTCGATCTCGGCAATCAGGGCCATAACGCGCTTCTCAATGATCTGCGCGGCGGCTGGGCTGACGTCCTTCATGTTGACCGTACGGTTCATGATGTCGGCGCGCTGCTCATCCGGGATGGTCAGCAACACCTTGGCACCGAAAGCGGACGGCAGCATGGAAAGAATGTATGCGATGGTCTGTGGGTGTTCCTTGGCAAGGAACTTGCCGATGAACTCGGGGCTGGCATCCTGAAGCTGATCCCAGATCGATGCTTCGTAAGCCTGGAAGGCAGTTCTACGTCCAAGTAGACCGTCAACCTCTTCCGGTGTCAGGCCTTCTTCAAGAATGCTTTCAATCGCTTTGGCGTTATCCATCAGGCCTGTGCCTTCAGTGAACAAATCCTCGAATTCGTTCACGATGGCAGCAAGCTCATCCGGTGGGATAACCCGTAGGGTCTGCGCAGATGCAATAATAAGCTGCAGTTCGGCCTGCGTAAAAAATTTAAGTAATTTGCCCGCCACACCTTTTCCCATGGCGAGCAGCACGGCGGCAGCTTTATCTGCCTGAGACAACGGTTTCCCTTCAATGGGGTTACCGAAATCTTCAAAGTCCATCATGGTCTTTCCTCTCTGCCCCAAAACCGGGATCAGGCTTTCTTGATGCTCATCACTTCAATGAGTTTAACACCAAAACGTGAGTCGTCATTCTCAAGAACAGTAATTTCACCGCGTGCAATGCGTCTGCCATTTACCATTATTTCAACTGGTTCGCCGATTTTGCGATCCAGAGCAATTGTTGCGCCTTCTTCCAGGCCCATAAGACCGGAAACCAGCATGCGGCTTGTGCCGAGAACGATCTGAACATCGATTGGAATATCCATGATCAGGTCGAGATTGTCGGAAAGGCCGCTGCCGATCTGCATTGGTGCGCCAGCAGCTGGTGCCGCCGAAAAATCGTCCATGCCGAAATCGTTGGAAGCACCACCGAAGCTCATAGCGTCGACGGCATCTGTCGCGGACGTGTCGGCAAAATCACCGAAATCGCCAAAGCCACCGTCTGCATCCGTTTTCAGGACACCGCGCAGGTCGCCAATCGCCTGATCCAGATCGGCAGGTTCGCCGATGGAAAGCGCGTCATCTTCAGTCAAAGGTGTTTTCTTCGTAGCCATGCCGTAATTATTCCTTTTGAAACTTGCGTCAAACTGCCTTCGCTCAATTTGAGCACGACAAGATTTAACCCATCAGATGTCTCAATATCTCATCATCTGTGCTGACGTTGTTTTTCACGCGAACCATGTAGCGGTCTCCCGCCTTTCCAAACTCGCAATTGTAGATGTCGCTGCCATTGGCGCTGACCTCGACGGTGATATCGTCGCGGCTGATATCCCGGAACGGAACCACATCACCTTCTGTCAGGCGGGCAAGGTTGCGCAGGGTCATCTTCTGAAGGCGAATACGTGCCTCGAGTGTAACCTGCGAACGTTTGACCTGTTCCTTGATCAGAGCAACCCATTCCTCGTGCTTCTTGATGGCACTAGCCGATGCCTTTGGCGCAACGATCTGCGTCTTGAGCATGACACGTTGCGGGATCACCAGCGCAAATTCCGAGGAAACCTTACCAAGATCCACCTTCAAACGAATCAGTACACCGTACTGACCGGTGATTTGTTCATCGAAACCGCTTTTGCCCTTCGAATTGTAGGGCGGGTCAATCGCGGCTTCAAAACCGCCCGGTGCGTTGACGCCCGAACGAAGAACGCCGGCCATGCGGCCAATGACGAGAGCTGCAAGATCAAGCTCGATCTGTGACAGCGAGCGCACTTCCGGTTCGGAAATCGTCTCTGGCAGCGCGCCAAGCATACGCTCCATCAAAGTCATGATGAATGCATTGCCACAGGCCAGAATGAAGTTCGGAGACCAGTTGCGCAATGAGCAATCGGCCACCGCGAATTCAGGACCGATGCCGCGAACGAGTTCGGTCATCAGGCCGGATTGGCAGCCGATATAATCGACCTCAATGGGGATGCCGGTTTCGCTGTGGAACATGTCCGGCAGAAACTCGCTGTAGAGATGCCCGACATCGGCACCGATCTTGAGGATCGTCTTTTGGTCGCCAAGCCCACCTGTGAGCTTGGCAAGAAGTGCGTGGTCCATTGCGGGAGCTGTGTCTGGTGTCGTCATGATTTATCAAGCCGCCTTGTTTTCGCCGCCAGGGTTCATCATTTCCTGCTCCACGGCGTCGATCGACGGGCGCTCGTAGTTGGAAATGGTCTTACGGCCATATTCGAGAGCAACCTGCGGCACGGAACCGTTCATGTAGGCAATCAGGGTCTGCTTGACGATGATATAGAGACGGTGCTGCTTGGTACGAACGATCTTGACCTGCGCTGCAAGCGGGTTGGCAATCGAGTAGGACAGGATGATCCCGAGCATGGTGCCCACGAGCGCCGCACCGATAAGACCACCGAGAACCGCAGGTGATTCGTTGATCTTGCCCATCGCCTTGATAACGCCGAGAACCGCGGCAACGATACCGATAGCAGGGAATGAATCGCCCATCGCCGTGATCGAGTGATAAGGCTTCAGTTTGTCGTGAAGAATGGTGTCGATTTCTTCATCCATCAGCGCCTCGATCTCGTGTGAGCGGGCATTGCCGATGATGATGAGGCGCACGTAATCACAGATGAATGCAGTCAGTTCCTTGTTCTTCAGAACAGAAGGCGCCGTCTGGAAAATGCTCGATTCAGCCGGGTTGTCGATATGCGCTTCGATTTCGTTTCTGGACTTTGTGCGCAGGTCGCGCATCAGAGAGTAGAGAACGCCGAGAACATCGAGGTAATCGCGCTCTTTTGGAACGGAATGTTTGAAGGCTTCGCCCAGTGCCTTGCCTGAATCTTTTACCACTTTCATGGGGTTAGCCATGATGAAGCCACCGAGACCTGCACCCCCGATGATGACAAGCTCAAACGGCTGAACGAGAACGTCCAAGTGGCCGCCCATAGCCATGTAGCCGCCAATAACGCAGCCGAAGGTGATGATTAACCCGATAATGATATTCATTGAACACTCGCACCTGACCGTTGTCTCGTGGCCGAGTTGTAGAAAATGTGGCTTGCGTGAACCTGTA
The DNA here is from genome assembly GCF_024810055.1 of Rhizobium sp. BIGb0125. NCBI lineage: Bacteria > Pseudomonadati > Pseudomonadota > Alphaproteobacteria > Hyphomicrobiales > Rhizobiaceae > Rhizobium > Rhizobium sp. BIGb0125. The sequence continues at coordinate 159,009 of NZ_JANUDV010000005.1, read as the reverse complement.
GGATAGCCGCGGAAAATACATTCAGAACAAACAGTTTCGCGCAAGCAATGACCGTCATCATCCTGTCGAGGCACATCCGTGCGCAACAGGATTCGGCAACGGCGGACATAGCGTGACAACGACCTATACCAGTTATCGGCTTATCAGCCAGGATATCGGCAAGTCTCTCGATCGTATATCGAAGCAACCGGATGTTGCGCGGGAGACTGAATATTACCTTTCCAAGATCGGCTCGATCAAATCCATCGACGCCTTCATGGAAGATTCGAGGCTCTATAATTACGCGCTGAAAGCGCACGGCCTTGAAGACATGGCTTACGCAAAAGCCTTTATTCGCAAGGTGTTGACGGAAGGTATCACCAAGGATGACGCCTTTGCTAACAAGCTGTCGGATACTCGTTACAAGGAACTGGCAACCTCTTTGAACTTTGCCGCTTACGGTGAAGCTGCGACGTCTTTCGACCGCGCGCAAAAGGATGTTGTTGCTCAATACACCCGTCAGACGCTTGAGCAGGAAGCCGGCTCCGACAACACCGGTGTGCGTCTGGCGCTCTATTTCGAACGCATGGCGCCATCCATCACGTCCGGCATGGGCATTATTGCCGACGACGCGATGTCGCAGGTTTTCCGCACCACATTCCAGCTTCCGGCAGAGTTTGCCGGCACCGACATCGACAAGCAGGCAGCGTTGGTCGAAAAGGCCATCAAGATGGAGGATCTGCAGGATCCGGTCAAAGTCGGCAAGCTGCTCGAGCGTTTCACGATCATGTGGGAGATGGAAAACCCCTCACAGGTCAATACCTCAACGACCATTCTTGGTTCGTCCGCCGGTTTTGGAATTTCTTCCGACCTTCTTCTTTCAATCAACACCCTGAAACTCGGAGGCAAATGATATGCAGTCCGGACTGTATGTGGCCCTGTCGTCACAGATGGCGCTTGAGCGTCGTATCACCACCATCGCTGACAACATGGCGAACATCAACACCGCTGGCTACCGTGCGACGGAAGTCAAGTTTGACGAGGTGCTGAGCAAGACCCGCAACGACATGAATGCAAAAGTTGCCTTCGTGTCGCAAGGTAACGATTACCTTTCCACACGCAGTGGTTCCCTCGACAGAACCGGCAACCCGCTTGATGTCGCCGTAAAGGGCGATGCTTGGCTATCAATCGACACGCCGAATGGACAGGTTCTGACCCGTGACGGTCGTCTGACCATCCGTGAAGATGGTATTCTGGTGTCAACGAATGGATACCCTGTATTGGATGCCGGCGGTGGCCAGATCGAACTCAACCGCGCTGGTGGTGAGATCAAGATCGGCGCTGACGGTGCGATTGTTCAGGATGACCGCCAGATTGCTCTGATGGGCCTTTATACCGCTGATATCTCGCAAGGTTATCTGCGCCATGACAACAGTGGTATCACCACCGTGGCCGCGCCGCAGCCGGTTGTGAACCGCAGTGATGCCGGCGTCATGCAGGGTTACACCGAGCAATCGAACGTCAACGGTATCTCTGAAATGATGCAGCTCATTCAGGTCAACCGGGCCTTCGACAGCATCTCCTCCGTAATGCGCGAAACCGAATCCACATTCGGTGAAGCAATCAAGACACTCGGCGGTAGCCGTTAAGGATCAAGGCCATGATGGCTGACGCAGGTTCCCCTTCCAAACCGTCGACCTCCAAGCTGACACAACTTGCCAGCCTGGTGGAACGTTATGCCGACCCCGAAGTCGCCGTTGCACATGGTGGGCGGGTGACGGCTATTGCGGCTGGCCATTACACGGTGTCTGGGTTGTCCCGGCATGTGCGTTTGGGGGAATTTGTCGCCCATCGCAGCGAAACCGGCATTCATCTCGGTGAGGTCGTTCGCGTTGAATCCGATCTGATCTTTGTGTGCCCCATTGAACCGGGTGAACCGATCGGCATTGACGACACGGTTATCTACAAGGGGGCATTCCGCGTGGCGCCCGAGAACAGCTGGTGTGGCCGCACGATCAATGCTCTGGGCGACCCGATCGATGGATTGGGTCCATTGTCATCAGGCACGGATCGGCGTTCCATTTCCAACACCGCCCCGCCGTCGATGACCCGTAGCCGTGTGGAAAAAGCCTTCAAGACCGGTGTGCGTGCCATCGATATTTTCTCACCGCTGTGTCTTGGTCAGCGCCTTGGCATTTTCGCGGGCTCCGGTGTCGGTAAATCCACCCTGCTGTCGATGCTGGCGAAAGCCGATGCCTTCGACAAGGTTGTGATTGCGCTTGTTGGCGAGCGCGGACGCGAAGTGCGCGAATTCATTGAAGATACGCTTGGCGAAAACATGGCCAAGTCGATCGCCGTTGTTGCGACCAGTGACGAAAGCCCGATGTTGCGCAAGATGGCGCCGCTGTCTGCGGTGACGATTGCCGAACATTTCCGCGATCAGGGCGACAACGTGCTGTTGATCATCGACAGCGTGACCCGTTTTGCCCATGCCATCCGTGAAGTCGCAGTTGCCTCGGGTGAATTGCCGGTGGCACGTGGTTATCCCGCATCTGTTTTCACCGAACTTCCGAAATTGCTGGAGCGGGCAGGGCCGGGCGTCGAAGGCACCGGGACCATCACCGCAATCATTTCCATTCTGGTCGATGGTGACAACCATAACGACCCGATTGCCGACTCGACCCGTGGTATTCTTGACGGACATATCGTGCTGGAACGCAGTCTGGCCGAAGAAGGCCGTTACCCGCCAATCAACCCGCTGGCCTCGATTTCGCGTCTTGCCAAAAAAGCATGGACACCGGACCAGGAAACGCTGGTTTCACGCCTCAAAGCACTGGTGCACCGCTTCGAGGAAACCCGCGATTTGAGATTGATCGGTGGCTATCGACCCGGCACAGACCCTGATCTCGATATGGCGATCAAGCAGGTCCCGATCATTTACGATGTCTTGAAACAGACGCCGTCAGAACCGCCAGCCGCAGATGCCTATGCCGACCTTGCGATTGCCTTGCGCAATGCAATTACCGGCAATGCGCCGCAGCAGGCAAATAATCAAAGACCAAGAGGATAACCATGCTCGACAAGCAACAAGAAGAACGTATCGAGATGGACAAGAAGGCAAAGGCATCGATTACCAGCACCGATCGCATTCTTGCGACCTGTGGTGTGACGCTTGCTGCGGCGGCTGCGTTTTTCCCATGGTACGTTTTTTTCAATGAAGACAAGTTTGGCGTCACGACGCCGAACTTCGACATGACCCGTGACCTTCCTCACACCGGCCCGAAGGAAGTGTTTAGTGTTTCGCCACTGGCCATGGTCAACCGCAACAAGGATGACCGTCCGGATATTCCACCGTTGCCGTTTGATCCACTGACCACCGCGACAGTATCGGATTCCGGTAAGGAACGGCAGAATAACATCGCGGCACGTGAGGAACAACCATTCCCTGGTCACGGCGCCAACTACCGGCTGCTGCATGTGGCCAATGGTCGTGCGCTGATCGAAGACAGTGCTGGCATGTATATGGTCAAGGTTGGTTCTGTCCTGCCCGATAATACCAAGCTGGCAAAGATCGAGCAGCGCGACGGCCGCTGGGTCATCGTGACCTCGAATGGCGAGATCTACGAGAACGAAAGTCACTGATCACAATTCTGGAGACCTATAATCTCCAACGGATACAGGCGCGGCTGACCAGCTGCGCCTGTTGCGTTTTGGCAACCCCAATCGCAAAGGCGTGAGATTTGCCATAACCGCTGTCGCAACGGATTTCCCGTAAGTCTGACGCAAGATTAGCAGCATAGGTTTTGACCATAAAATATGGAGAAATCTATGGAACCGATTCAACTGTTCGAACTGGCATCCCGTCAAGCGGAATGGCTCAGCATTCGTCAGGAGGTCGTGGCGACCAACATCGCCAATGCCAACACTCCTAAATACCAAGGCAAGGACGTCAGTCCTTTCGAAGCAGTCATGCAGTCGACCGGAACCACGATGGGAATGGCCAAGACGCATGCTGCGCACTTCGGCTCAAGTACGCTGAGCGACAATATCGAGGTTCGCAATTCCAAGGTGAACAACGAAATCGGCGTTCAAGAGTCCGGAAACACGATCGCTCTTGCGGAAGAAATGACGAAAACCGGTGAAATCAAGCGCCAGTACGAACTCAACGCCAATCTGGTGAAGACGTTCCATCGCATGATGCTGATGACTGTGAAGAGGTAAAGAACATGGATCCTTTAAGCGCTGCCAGCAAGATCGCAGGAAGCGGTCTGGAAGTTCAGTCCACCCGCCTGCGTATCGTTTCGGAAAACATCGCCAACGCGCGTTCGACCGGCGACACTCCGGGTGCTGACCCTTATCGCCGCAAGACGGTGACATTCGGGACCGAGCTGGACCGCGCTTCGGGCGTTGAACGCGTTACCGTGAAGAAGCTCGGCGAGGATCGTGGCAAGTACATCGAGGAATACGATCCCGGCAGCCCTGCGGCAGACGCCAACGGCATCGTCAAAATGCCGAACGTCAACATACTCATCGAAATGGCCGATATGCGCGAAGCAAACCGCAGCTATGACGCCAACCTGCAAATGATCAAACAAACGCGTGAACTCGTCAGCGCGACGATTGACCTTCTGAAAGCTTCGCAATGATCGATAAAATTAATCAATTAAGCTCTCTTTCGCTGACGCGTGATCTCGACGGTATTTCTTCCGTCTCGACCGATCTGACCGGTGCAACGCGTGAAAAGACCCCTGGCGAACAGACCAGCATGAGCTTTGCCAGCGTGCTGGGCAACATGTCTGTCGACGCCATGAACAACCTCAAGAAGGCCGAAGTGGCCTCTTTTGAAGGTATTCAGGGCAAAGCCAACACACGTGAAGTCGTCGATGCGGTTTTGAGTGCCGAGCAGTCCCTCCAGACTGCCATTGCGCTGCGTGACAAGATTGTCAGCGCATATCTCGAAGTATCGAAGATGCAGATTTAGCACCATTAAGGACACGTAGACATGAGAGCACTTGCTATCGCCGCGACCGGTATGGATGCGCAGCAGACAAACCTTGAAGTTATCGCGAACAACATCGCCAACATCAACACGACCGGTTACAAGCGCGCCCGCGCCGAGTTTACCGATCTTCTCTACCAGACAGAGCGTGCGCAGGGTGTGGCCAACCGCGCCAACCAGGCTATCGTGCCTGAAGGCGCCAACATTGGTCTCGGTGTACAGACCTCTGCGGTACGTAACATTCACACACAGGGCAACTTCATCGAAACCGGTAACGATCTCGATGTGGCTCTGGTTGGTCGCGGCTGGTTTCAGATTGAAGCTGCTGACGGTTCGACACTGTATTCACGCGCCGGCGCCTTCAACAAGAACGCTGACGGCCAGCTCGTTACCATTGATGGTTACAACGTTATCCCGAACATCATCATTCCGATCGATGCAACGGAAACCGTGATCAGCCGTACCGGTCAGGTGACAGTTCGCCTGGGTAACGCCACCGAATTCACCGAAGTTGGCCAGCTACAGATTGCGAACTTCGTCAATGAAGCCGGCTTGAAGCCGCTCGGCGACAACCTGTTTGCTCAGACACCGGCATCCGGTGATGCGATCGTCGGCGTGCCGGAAGATCCAGGCTACGGCTACATCAAGCAGAACTACCTCGAAGGTTCCAACGTCGATCCGGTCAAGGAAATCACTGACCTGATCACGGCTCAGCGTGCCTACGAAATGAACTCCAAGGTTATCACCACCGCAGACGAAATGGCCTCGGTGGTCAGTAAGAACCTGAAGTAAAAACGGGAAAGGATGGGCGAACATGAGGTTTAGCCGGAAAAATAGCAGATTTAATAACGGACTTGTCCGGTTATGCATCGCGTCCGTCTTGTCCGTGGTCGCCACATCCTCCGTTGCTCAGGCACCAGTTGCGCTGGTTCCGACGCGCATCATCTATCCCGGTGAGGTGATTTCTGCCGATGCCTTGAAAGAGGTTGAGGTCACCAACCCCAATATTTCGAACGGTTATGCCAGTGAAGTCGGCCAGATCGAAGGCCTAATCTCCAAGCAGACACTGCTTCCAGGCCGCACCATTCCGGTTGCCGCCTTGCGTATCCCCTATGCTGTGACCCGCGGTGCAAGCGTCCGTCTGACCTTTACGATCGGACATATGACGATCTCTGCAGCGGGTACTCCCATGCAGGATGGTGGCGTGGGTGACGTGGTGCGTGTGCGTAACATTGATTCCGGCGTGATCGTCAACGGCACGGTCATGCGGGACGGCTCTATTCAGGTGATGGCGAAATGAAAGCCTTGCAGTCGATTGCGATACTCTTTCTGGCTTTGATGACGCAGGTGCTTGCCACCGTGCCGGCCCATGCCAATACATCGCGCATCAAGGATATCGCGTCCTTGCAGTCGGGTCGTGACAACCAGTTGATTGGTTACGGTCTTGTGGTTGGTCTTCAGGGAACGGGTGACAGCCTGCGTTCCTCGCCGTTCACCGAACAGTCGATGCGCGCCATGTTGCAGAACCTCGGCATCACCACACAAGGCGGCCAGGCAAATGCCAAGAACATTGCTGCCGTCATGGTCACTGCCAACCTGCCACCATTTGCCAGCCCCGGCAGCCGCGTTGATGTCACGGTCAGCTCGCTGGGTGATTCCACGTCGCTGCGCGGCGGTACGCTAATCATGACCTCGCTGTCCGGTGCCGATGGCCAGATTTACGCGGTGGCGCAGGGTGCTGTGATCGTCAACGGCTTTTCCGCGCAAGGTGACGCGGCAACGCTGACTCAGGGTGTAACCACCGCTGCTCGGGTACCCAATGGCGCAATCATCGAGCGCGAACTGCCATCCAAGTTCAAGGATGGCGTCAATCTCGTTCTGCAGCTGCGCAATCCTGACTTCTCGACCGCCGTGCGTGTGGCCGATGTCGTCAACGCTTTTGCCCGCACTCGTTACGGCGGCACGGTGGCAGAACCGCGCGATTCTCAGGAAATCATCGTGCAGAAGCCGCGTGAGGCTGATCTCACACGGCTGATGGCCGAAATTGAGAACCTGCTGGTCGAAACCGATACGCCTGCAAAGGTCGTGATCAACGAGCGCACCGGCACCATCGTCATCGGCGCGGATGTTCGCATCTCGCCAGTGGCGGTCAGCTACGGCACGCTGACGGTTCAGGTCACCGAAACACCGCAGATCATTCAGCCAGCGCCGTTTTCACGAGGTGAAACCGCTGTCCAGCCCCAGACCGACATCATGGCGATGCAGGAAGGTGGACAGGTGGCCATCATCGAAGGTCCAGATTTGCGCACGCTGGTGTCCGGTCTCAACAATATCGGGCTGAAAGCCGACGGTATCATTGCCATCCTGCAAGGTATCAAATCGGCTGGTGCTCTCCAGGCGGAGCTTGTTCTGCAATGACGATGTTATCTGAAACGCCAAAACGCTCCCTGTTCGAGACCCTTGGTCGCTTTGCCGCCGTCGCCGGTCTGATCCTGCTCGTTCCGGTCGCAAATGCCGAAAGCCAGCAGGCCATCCTGACGGAAATGAGCACGCAGGAAGAAATCCAGAAATTCTGCACGAACATTGCAGATGCTGCCCGTGACCAGCGTTACCTGTTGCAGAAGCAAGAACTGGAAAAGCTGCAGGCGGAAGTCAATGAGCGCATCGCCACCCTCGAAAACCGCAAGACGGAATATGAGGACTGGCTGGCGCGCCGTAACCACTTCCTGGCCCAGGCAAAGGCCAATCTGGTCGATATCTACAAAACGATGAAGGCGGATGCCGCTGCTCCTCAGCTTGCCGAAATGCATGTCGAAATCGCGGCCGCCATCATCATGCAATTGCCGGCACGTCAGTCCGGCCTGATTTTAAGTGAAATGGATGCGCAGAAAGCCGCGATTGTCGCGGGGATCATGTCAAGCGCAACCGATCCGAACACCTCGAAGGATCCGTCATGACAATGCGTATTCCGGCCCTGATCTTGCCACTGATTTTGCTCGCGAGCTGCCAGAACAGCCAGACGCTGAAGGAAATTGGCAATGCGCCGGCCATGAGCCCGATTGGCACCGGCCTGCAATTCAGCCAGACGCCGCAGATGGGCATGTATCCCAAGCAGCCGAAGCATATGGCCAGCGGTTACTCCCTTTGGAGCGATTCCCAGGGTGCGTTGTTCAAGGACCTGCGCGCGCTGAACATCGGTGACATTCTCACGGTCAATATCCAGATCAACGACAAGGCTGATTTCGATAACGAAACCGAGCGTAACCGCACCAATGCCAGCGGTCTGAACTGGAAGGCACAGGCAGAAATCCTTGGATGGACGCCGAACGCGGACTCCAGCATCAAATACGGTTCCGATACCGACACTCAGAGCAAGGGCAAGACCAAGCGCTCTGAAAAGCTGACACTGCTCGTCGCTGCCGTGGTTACTGGTATTCTCGAAAACGGTAACCTCATCATCAGCGGTTCGCAAGAAGTCCGCGTGAACCATGAAATCCGTATCCTCAACGTCGCTGGTATCGTGCGGCCGCAGGATGTGGATGCCGATAACATGATCTCGTATGAGCGCATCGCCGAAGCACGTATCTCATACGGTGGCCGTGGCCGTCTGACGGAAGTACAACAGCCACCGGTCGGTCAGCAGATCGTCGATCTGTTCTCGCCAATCTGATGCAGTCCTAAACCGGCATGGCCTTTGGGCGGTGCCGGTTATTGCTCAAAGCAAATAGAAAGTCCGGAGTAAGACAAGGTCATGGATAACGCACAGACCGGCGAGGAAAAACCCAAGAAGTCGCCTCTTGTCATGACGATAGCAAGCGTTGCAATCCTGACGCTGGTTGGCGCCGGTGGGGGCTGGTTCCTGGGTGGCTTCATCGCGCCGAAAATCGGCAAGGTCGTGGAAGAACATGCTGCGGCGGCGGCCCATGAAGGCGGCAAAGAAGAGACCGGACTTCCAAAGATCGATCCCAAGGTAAACGGTATTCTGCAGCTTGATCCGGTCACGGCAAATCTTGCCTATCCTTCGACCAACTGGATCCGGCTTGAAGTCGCGTTGATGTTCAACGGGGAACCGGACGTGAAAATGGCTGAAGATATCCATCAGGATCTGATGGCCTATCTGCGCACCGTTTCACTCCAGCAGCTCGAAGGGCCACGTGGCTTTCAATATCTACGGGATGACGTACAGGAACGTGTTGACCTGCGTTCGGAAGGGCGAGTATCGAAGGTTATGTTCCGAACCTTTGTGATCGAATGATTCGATTTTTTTTGACCATTGCTGTCCTCTTGGTTTTGCCGGGCCTTGCTAACGCCCAGCAATTGCCGACTGATTTGCTGAATACGCAGATCGACGGTTCCGTCGCAGCATGGATCATCAGAACATTCGGCCTGTTGACGGTTCTGTCCGTCGCACCGGGCATCCTGATCATGGTCACGAGCTTTCCCCGCTTCGTGATCGCGTTCTCCATCCTGCGTTCCGGCATGGGATTGGCAACAACACCTTCCAACATGATCCTTGTCAGCATGGCGATGTTCATGACGTTCTACGTCATGTCGCCGACCTTTGACCGTGCGTGGACAGAAGGCGTGCAGCCCTTGCTGCAAAACCAGCTGACCGAACAGGAAGCTGTGGTGAAGATTGCCGAACCCTTCCGCACATTCATGACAGCCAATACCCGCGACAAGGATTTGAAACTGTTCGTGGATATCGCCCGTGAGCGCGGGCAGGAAGTCATGGCCGAAAACCTGATCGATTACCGCGTTCTGGTGCCAGCCTTCATGCTTTCGGAAATCAGACGCGGTTTTGAAATCGGCTTTCTGATTATCGTGCCGTTTCTGGTGATCGATATTATCGTGGCGACGATTACCATGGCCATGGGTATGATGATGTTGCCGCCGACATCGATCTCCCTGCCATTCAAGATATTATTTTTCGTTCTGATTGATGGCTGGAACCTGCTTGTCGGCAGTCTGATACGATCGTTTTCTTGAAAACGTTCCAGAAAAAGCTGTAACAATCTGGTCTGAGTGGAAACACATCTGGATTGATGCTGCCAAGCGGCGTCGAACAGCATATTTTGATGAAGTCATTACCCGGACAACCAGCAAACGGCGAGTTTGATTGCGATGCAGCCCAAAGACCTTGAAGAGCCAGCCGATACAGCAAAGGTGAGAGGTTCAGGCACGCAGACGGTTTACAGCACGTTGCGCAATGAAATTCTCTCCATGGCCCTGCCACCGGGCAGTCCGCTGGATGAGGTCCGTCTGTCCGAACGTTTTGGAATGTCACGTACACCGGTGCGCGAAGCCTTGTTGCGCCTGGCGGCTGATGGTCTGGTGACCACGCTTCCCAACCGCAACACCATTGTGTCAACGATTGATTTCGCCTCCCTGCCGACTTACTTCGATGCGCTGACCTTGATGTACCGCGTCACCACCCGGCAGGCAGCAAAACATCCCAATGCTGAAGGCATGAAGACCATTCTGGATTACCAGAAACAGTTTGCCGAAGCCGTGGACGCCAGGAATGCCTACGCGATGATCGAGGCAAACCGTGAATTCCACGTGGCAATTGCAGCGCTCGGCGGCAATGCCTATTACACCGCGTTTTTTGCCAGGCTGCTGGATGAAGGCCGCCGGATACTGCGGCTTTATTATTCGACATTTGATGACCGCTTGCCGCGCCAATATGTTGATGAGCACGAAGAAATGATTGCAGCTATTGCCGCCGGTGATGTTGAAAAGGCCGATGAACTGGCGATTGCCCATGCCGCACAGATTGTCCGTCAGATACAGGAATACGTCGCCCGTGATATGAATAACGCGGTCGAAATTCAGGGTATCTGATCTTTCACGAGGGGGAAGATTGCCTCCTGTATCAATTGGCCGTGAGCTCTTGCATCTTTTTGGTTGTGTTGCGTTTTATGCGGCAACTGATTTCTGTTTTACGCATTGTCAGACTGAATAATTTTTAATTCACTTGATAGGGGGCAACCCTGATGCCGACATCACTGAAGCCGCGCACCCTTTCAGGTGCTATTGTCGAAAAAATACGCCAGGGAATTCTGGCAGGGCAATATCCCGCCGGAAGCCAGTTACGGCAGGATGCGCTTGCGGACGCCTATGGCGTAAGCCGAATTCCGGTGCGTGAGGCGCTTTTTCAGCTCGAAGCAGAAGGATTGGTTCGCATTGTGCCACAAAAGGGCGCAGTGGTGTCGGAACTCTCCGTCGCGGAAATCAATGATGTTTTTGAACTGCGGGCGTTGCTGGAACCTAGGCTATTGCTGAGTTCGGCTCCACAATTGGATCAACAGGATTTCATCACTCTCGATAAGATCCACGAAGCTTTCATGACGGCAACTGCCAATGGTGACGTACAACAATATGGCCAGTTGAATGCTCAACTGCATATGGCACTTTACCGTCGCTCCAATTTGCCCAAAAGCCGACAAATCGTCACCTCACTGCTGCAAACAAGTGAGCGCTATACCACCTTGCAACTGTCAAATCCTGAAGCGATGAGCCGCGCCATGCGTGAGCACCGGGACATGATAAACCTTTGTCGCAGCAGGGAATTTGACAAGGCGGCACATTTCTTGCGCGGGCATATCGAGACGGTGCGCGAAGATCTGCTGACGGTGATTGATAGATATGAGACGGCAGAAACACCTGCGCAATAGCTTTTGTAAAGCTCCAAATGACGTGACGTTCTAACATTGTTTTGAGGGGAAAAACCCACCCAACCACTTTGCTCGGCAGATAGAAGGTATGATTTTCGGCTTGTTCGTGGCACTAACACACGGATGAGGAGAACCAGATGATCGTCGGAATCATAGCAAGCATTGTGTTGGCAGGTTTTGCCTTCGTATTCCCGCAGAGAATGAAACTTGTCCTGACGGCCTTGGTAATCGTCTGGGTGGCAAGTGCGGCAATGATTTATTGGGAAACTGTGAAAGCCAGCGAGCGCCTGACGAGGATTGTCGCGACGGCGGCAATCGATCCCACCTGTACCGATCCGAAATTACCACTGCGGATCACGTTCAAGAACGACAATTCTTCCGCCATCCTGAAACTAGGTTATACACTTGAAGGCTTCGAGCCGGCATTCCGTGCCTCAGTCGCCTATGATGGTTATCAGAGCAGCAATGTCAGAATAGCGGCAGGTGAAAGTTACAGTGCATGCCGTGCATTCCGTATGCGCGGTAGCGAAAGCGCGTCACCAGCAAGTCTCAACTGGGTTGTGACGGTAAACTCCGCCGAGTTTGAATGACATCATGTTTTCAGGGTAGTTACAGCGCTGGATGAACCATGAAAAAAGCCGCGCTTTTGGCGCGGCTTTCTTTTTGTGAGCATTGCTCCGTTTATTAACGGAAGAGCTGAAGAATGTTTTCCGAGTTGCTGTTTGCAATCGACAGCGACTGGATGCCGAGCTGCTGCTGTGTCTGCAGAGCCTTCAGGCGGGTAGATTCTTCGTTCATGTCAGCGTCAACCAGACGACCGATACCGCTTTCGATGGACTCGTTGAGCTTGGCAACGAACTCTTCCTGCAAGTCGATACGCATGGAGATCGAACCGAGGTCAGCAGCAGCGCTTGTCATCTGCTTCAGAGCGGTTTCAACCATTGTGAGTGCGTCGGACAGATAGTCGGTAGATGTGTTGGTAACGTCCAGCGTGAAGACAGATGCAGTGCCTGCACCCACTGTGCCAATGTTACCAAGAATACCGGTCGAAGTGACGATGCCACCAACTGTGTTGGTGCCGAACAGAACGTTTGCAGTGCCAGATGTGCTGGAGTCCAGAACGTATTCGGTGTGCTTGACGGTAACATTGTTGTTGCTGTCACGGACGAAGCCGGAAACAACAGACTGCGTGCCGGAGCCAATGACCCAGTTCTCGCCGCTGAAGGAAGCAGCTTCTGCAATCGACTTCAGCTGGTCCTGCAGCTGGTCAATCTCTTCCTGCACCTTCTTGGTGTCGACAGAGTTTTCCTGCGCGGTAACGAGCTTCTTCTTGATTTCCTTAACAACGTCGATGGCGGATTCCATCGCGGTGTAAGCGGTGTCAACCTTGGCGGCGCCCAGACCGAGTGCGTCGGAAACGGCGTCCAGAGCCATGTTGTCAGAACGCATGGTGGTCGCGATCGACCAGTAAGCAGCGTTGTCGGATGCTTCACCAACGCGCAGGCCGGACGAAACGCGGCCCTGGGTTGTTTCCATGTTGGAATTGATGTTGCGAAGGGTCTGCAGCGCAGACATGGCTGCGATGTTTGTCAAAATGCTGGTCATTGGAAGTTGCCCCTTGAATTGGCTGATTTAAGGAAGGGACATTCCGGTATCACCGGTGAACGACAGACAGCGTCATGCTTGCTAACATATTAATAATTATGGTTAACTTGTCGTTTCGTTGACGCTAGAAAACACCAATATGGTTAAAGAAAACCTAACTGCGAGAAAATTTGTTTAAAACGAAAAAAAGCCGCCCCTTGCGGAGCGGCCTTCTTTCAAGAGTTGCAGTACGATCAGCCTTCGTACGCCGCTCTTTTTTTCTATTAACGGAACAGCGACAGAATGTTCTGCGAGTCCGAGTTTGCAATCGACAGCGACTGGATAGCCAGCTGCTGCTGTGTCTGCAGAGCCTTCAGGCGAGTGGACTCTTCGTTCATGTCAGCGTCAACCAGACGGCCGATACCGCTTTCGAGCGAGTCGCTCAGCTTGGAGATGAAGTCTTCCTGGAGATCGATACGCATGGAGATCGAACCGAGTTCAGCACCGGCGCTTGTCATTGCAGTCAGAGCAGTTTCAACAGCGCTCAGAGCCTGATCAAGGTAGCCAGTCGAGGTGTTGGTAACGTCCAGTTCGATAACCGAGATGCCGAGCGAACCGCTGGTTGCGCCGAGAATACCTGCTGTCGTGACCAGAGCGCCGGCAGTGTTGGTGCCGAACAGAACGTTGGCGTCGGTGCCGCTGTCCTTCATGACGTAGTCGGTCTTCTTGACAGTTACGTTGCCGCTGCTGTCACGAACGAAGCCGGAAACAACCGATTCAGTGCGTGCGCCAGCGATCAGGTTCTTGCCGGAGAAGGAAGCAGATTCTGCAATCGACTTCAGCTGATCCTGCAGCTGATCGATTTCTTCCTGAACCTTCTTGCCGTCAACGGAACCTTCCTGGGCCGTAACGATCTTCTTCTTGATTTCTTTAACGACTTCGATAGCGGATTCCATACCGGAGTAAGCGGTATCAACCTTGGCGGCGCCAAGACCGATAGCATCCTCAACGGCAGAAAGAGCACCGTTGTCAGAACGCATGGTTGTTGCGATCGACCAGTAAGCGGCGTTGTCGGAAGCCTGTGAGACGCGCTGACCCGTAGAAATGTTGTTCTGCGTGTTCTCGAGGTTGCTGTTGATAGAGCGCAGAGTCTGCAGTGCGGACATTGCGGAAACGTTAGTCAGAATGCTTGCCATAGTAGAATTGTCCCTTTGATACGAAATACTAGTTGGGGGACATACCGGACTTAAATATTCACCGGTTCACAGCAGTTATACATCATGCTACTCGGTCGTTCTATTTACTCAGAAGAACCAAACCTGCTGTGTGTGGAAGTAATTTGGCAGTCAAAACTTGCTGAGTTATTAAAATTTGAGTCAAATGCCGGTCACTCAATCTTTATGGTTATCAAAGGGTAAACAGTTAATCACACCCGCCACAGGCAAGCTTCATGGTGGAAACTGGAAGGAATCGCCCGTCTATTTACGAAGCATCGCTTCATCGGAGTCCTGAACGTGAATATCAATTCAAGTTTTCTCACTGCAAACCAAGAGTACCAGAAAGGCAACTACATCGGTGCCTTGCATGTTCTGAACGGATTGCTGGACACAAGACAGGACACCAGAACTTACGCGCTGCTGGGCCGGACATTCCTGAAGCTTGATATGAAGGAAGAGGCTGCCTCCGCTTTCGCGCTTGCTGGCAATGCTGGCGGTACCGACGCCGAAAGGCATCTGCACAATGCCATGATGCTGCATTACGAATGCGGCAATGAGGATGAAGCGCTCGTTATCGCCAAGAAATTCCTTCACAAGGCTCACAAGGATGCCGACGTGGCGTTTGTCATGGCGTCCATCTTTATCAAGCGCGGCCAAAAGGACATTCTGGGCGCCTTGAGAAAGCCTCTGATCGAAAGCGCAAAACCAAATCATCTTGCCGTTGCGCTGCATCTGCTGGCCGACGCGCCTCATGATGAAGATAACTTCAAAACCATCCGCCGCACGCTGAAACTCTTCCCGGACAATCAGGGTGTGCGCCTGCTGCATCTCATTCACTCGCGTGAGTTCTGCGAATTCGAATCCATGCGCAAGCATCAGCCAATTCTGGACGCCGAAGTTGCCGGTGGTAACCTCGATATCATCCGTGCGGGCAGCCCGTTCTATAGCCTTATGTGGTGTGGCGATGAAAAGCTGAACCAGATTGCCGCCATGGCGACCCGTGCTTACGAGCCGGGTACACCAGAGCGCCGTCGTGCGCGGCCACATGACTGGTCGAATGAAAAGATCCGCGTTGGTTACCTGTCCTACGACCTGTGGGATGCACACGCGACAATGAAGCTGTTGGGCAATGTTCTCGAGCGTCACGACCGTGACCGTTTTGAAATCACCCTGTTCTGCTACACACCGGAAGAACACCTCAGCTTCAACAAGTTCGATCGCAGCCTGTGGGGCAATGTGGTTCGTATCGTTGATATGACGGATGAAGAAGCCGCAAACACCATTCGCGCCCACAACATTGATATCCTCGTTGACCTCAAGGGCCACACCAAGGGTAACCGTACCCAGATCATGAATCACGAGACTGCCCCGGTTCATGTGTCCTGGCTCGGCTTTCCTGGTACATCGATCAATCTGGATATCGACTACATCATCGGTGACAGGTTTGTGCTTCCGGAATATTCCAAGCCTTACTTCTACGAAAAATTCTGCCGTCTGCCCGAAACCTATCAGCCGAACGATCCAGTTCATCGCCCTGCGCCGCGTGGTGCAACGCGCAAGGACTTCGGTCTGCCGGAAGATGCCTTCATTTTCGCGTCGTTCAATGCCAACCGCAAGATCACCGCAGAATATATCGAAATCTGGGGTACGATCCTAGAGCGCTGCAAAAACAGCCTGCTCTGGATCATGGTGGACAATGAACGCGCCCGTACCAACATCCTCAAGGAAATGGACAGCCGCGGCATCAGTGCCAAACGCGTGCTGTTCTCTCCAAAGGTGAGCTACGAAGAGCATCTTGACCGTCTGAACCTCGCCGATGTCGGTCTCGATACATTCCCGGTTAACGGTCATACCACAACCTCGGAACAGCTGTGGGCTGGCCTGCCGGTTCTGACACGTGTCGGCACCAACTTTGCCTCGCGCGTCAGTGAAAGCCTGCTGCATGCAATCGGCCTTCCGGAACTGGTTGCGCAGGACGATGCCGAATATCTTGAGAAGGCAATTGCTCTCTACGAAAACCGCGCGAAGGCCGCTGAATACAAACAGCGCCTCACGGACAACCGTTTTGTAGCACCGTTGTTCGATGCCGAGCGTTTCTGCCAGCATCTGGAACGCGCTTACGAAATGATGGTCGAAGAAGCCAAGGCAGGTCGTGCACCTGAGCACTTTGACGTACCGGCATTCCCGGCACGCGAAGGCAACTTCGCGCCGCCAGCCAAGATCTGACACGATCAGAGACAGAAAACAAAAACTGCCGGGTTTTCCCGGCAGTTTTTTTATGTCCAGAGATCAGAAAAAATCGCCATAAAAAAGGGCCTGTGAAAATCACAGGCCCCTGGTTTTAAGTATCATGCGTCCGGCGTCGCCTCAAAGGGATTGCCGGATGCGAAATGCGGAACGACGACGGTATCATAAGCTTTGAGAGCGGCACCGATTGCCTGATGCATGTCGAGGTAACGATAAGTGCCAAGACGTCCACCGAAATGGATGTTCTTTTCAGCTGCTGCACGTTGTTTGTAGCGCAGGAACAGTTCCTTATCGCCTCGGGTGTCGATTGGGTAATAAGGCTCGTCCTGACGCTGCGCAAAACGAGAATATTCCCGCACGATCACGGTTTTTTCATTCTGGTATTGCCGCTCCGGATTGAAGTGGCGAAACTCCAGGATACGGGTATAGGGCACGGCTTCGTCTGCATAGTTCATGACGGCGGTGCCCTGAAAATCACCGGTGGCAAGCGTTTCCTGTTCGAAGTCGATTGTCCGCCAGCCCAGTTCACCTTCGCTGTAATCGAAGTAGCGGTCGATCGGTCCGGTATAGATGATGGGGATGCCAGCCGGCAGCGAACTCTTCACTTCAAAAAAGTCGGTGTTCAGCAACAGCTGGATGCGCGGATTATCAAGCATTCGTTCGAAAATCGCGGTGTAACCGTCTTTCGGCAAACCTTCGTAGGGGTCGTTGAAATAACGGTTGTCGAAGTTGTAGCGGACCGGCAGGCGGGTGATGATGCTGGCAGGAAGATCCCTCGGGTTGGTCTGCCATTGCTTGGCGGTATAACCCTTGATGAAGGCGTCATAGAGCGGACGACCAATCAGCGAGATTGCCTTTTCTTCCAGATTTTCAGGGACGCGGTCGCCCAGTTCGGCAGCTTGCGAACTTACCAGCGCCCGTGCTTCCGCCGGCGACATGCGTTTGCCGAAAAACTGGCAGATCGTGCCGAGGTTGATCGGCATCGCATAGACCTGATCCTGATAGCTGGAATAGACCCGGTGGCGGTAATCGGTGAAAGAGGTGAAACGGTTGAGGTAGTTCCACACGGTTGCATTCGGCGTATGGAAAAGATGCGCCCCGTATTTATGCACTTCGATACCGGTTTCCTGATCGAACTCGCTATAAGCATTGCCGCCGATGTGGCTTCGACGGTCGATAATCAGAACATTTTTGCCAAGCTCGTTGCTCACCCTCTCGGCAATTGTTGCGCCGTAAAATCCGGCACCTACAATGATGAGATCGACATTCTGAAAATCATGCATGGTTTCTGCTTGTCCGTATCAAAAGGTCATTCGGGTGTGCTCAATGCAGCCGAAAAAATCCCGTTTAGCTGCTCTACACGTGGCATGCCGAGCTTTTCTCAGGCTTGCGAGGCGCAGCCCATATCTCGAATGAAAAAGCCCCACCCACCTTTAATCGGGTGGGCGGGGCTTAAAGTTCTAAGTTCCAGAGCTTTTGTCAGGCTTTGAAGCCGTACTGAATGGCGTGATAGGCGGACACAACAGCTGCAATCTGTCCGGCATCCAGCGCATCGATCTGCGATGTGGTGATCGCTTTGAGCTGGTCGGTCGACAGGCTGGAAATATCGCCGGTCGACAGGCCAGCCAGCGCAGCCGTGCTGATGGCGGCAATATCGGCAGTCGAGAAGGTGGCAATATCCGCAGTCTTCAGCGCGGCAATCTGCGCAGCGCTCAATCCAGCCACCTGTTCCGGCGTCAATGCCTCAACCTGTGTGGTGTTCAATGTACCGATCTGTGCCGTTGTTAGGCCGATAATCGCCTTGGGGCTGATGGCCATGATCTGCTCGGTCGAGAACTGGGCAATGTTCGCCGTACCCAGAGCCGCGACTTGAATGGCATTCAACGCTGCAATCTGGCCAGTCTTCAAGGCGCTGATTTGGGCCGAGGTGACCGATGTCAGTTGCAGGTAGCTCAATGCCGCCATCTGCGCCGTGGTCAAAGCCGCGACATGTTCGTTCGACAGCGTTGCTATTGTCGCTGACGACAGGCCGGAGATCGCCGACGCACTGATCGCCGCAATGTCCCCCGTTGAAAGCACTGCAAAATCTTCGCTGGACAGAGCGGCAACTTGCGATGCTGTCAGTGCAGAAATCTGCGCCGACGACAGCACATCGATCTGGGCGGTGGACAGTGCCACAATCTGCGCTGGTGTCAGGCCGGAAATGGCACTGCTGCTTAGCGAGGCAACCTGCTCATTGGAGAGTGAGGCAATCGTTGCTGTCGAAAGACCGGCAATTGCGCTTGCACTGATCGCTGCCATATCGGCTGTCGAAAAGGTTGCCAGCTTTTCTTTTGAAATGGCGCCCATCTGCGAGGCGGTTAGCGAAGCGATCTGCGACGAGGACAGGGCAGAGACCTGATCGGATGACAAGGCGGAAATATTTGAAGATGTCAGTCCGGCGATGGCATTCGGATTGATCGCTGCAATATCCGCCGTCGAGAAGGCTGCCAGATGTTCGCTTGTCAGCGCCTTGACCTGTGTCGAGGTCAGCGCGTTGATCTGCGCTGAGGACAGGGCGTCGATTTGCTCACTGCTGAGAATGGAGACCTGCGAAGAGCTGAGCGCCGCAATCTGTGCGGTTGTCAGCGCCGCGATTTGGTCGTGTTTCAGTGTCGCCGTATTGGCGGTTGAAATTCCCGGCAGTGCGGCCGCGCTGATCGCTGCAATATCTTCTGTCGAGAAGGTTGCCAGTGCCTCGCTTGATAGGGCGCCAAGCTGCGTTGAGCCCATGGCCGCGACCTGAGTTGGGGTCAGTGCTTCTGCCTGCGCGGTGGTCAGCGCTGCAATTTGCGCTGTGGTCAGGCCCGGAATGGCGCCGGTGCCCAGAGCCACAATCTGATCGGTCGACAGTGTCGCGATATTCGCTGTCGACAGTGCCTTGATCTGCGTTGAGCTCAAGGCGCCAAGTTGCGCGGAGGACAATGTGCCGATCTGGCTGCTGGTCAACGCGGCAATCTGTGCTGAGCTCATGGCTGAGATCTGCGCAGATGTCAGTGCCGCAATCTGTTCACTTGAGAGAGCCGCGACATTGGCGGTCGACAGGCCGGGAAGGGCTGTTGTGCTGATCGAGGCAATATCGGCAGTCGAGAATGTGACGATATCATCCGTAGACAGTGAGTTGATCTGTGCCGAACTCAGCACAGCCACGACGGTCGAGGTCAGCGCCTCGGCCTGTGCGGTAGACAGTGACGCAATCTGGGTTGTGGTCAGACCCGGAATGGCCGCCGCATTCAAGGCGGCAATCTGCCCCGTCGTCAACACGGAGATGCCTTCAGTTGAAAGCGCCTTGATCTGGGTCGAGGTCAGGGCACCGATCTGCGCTGAAGACAGGGTTGCCAGCTGGCCGGTGGTCAGGGCGCCGACCTGTGTCGAGGTCATCGCCGCGACCTGTGCGGTGATCAGCGCTGCAATCTGGTCGTTGGACAATGACGCAAGATTTGCCGTCGAAAGTCCTGGAATTGCAGAGGCGTTGATGGCGGCAATGTCATCAGTCGAAAATACCGCCAGCTTCTCCTTCGACAATGCACCCAGTTGTGTCGAGGCAAGGGCTGCCACCTGCGCAGAGCTCAGCGCTTCGGCCTGAACAATCGAAAGGGCAGCAATCTGCGCCGTAGTCAGACCGGGTATCGCCTTGGTGTTCAAAGCTGCTATCTGGTCAGCCGACAGAGCGCTGATGCTCTCGTTGGTCAGAACCTTCACTTGCGCTGATCCGAGCGCGTTGACTTGTGCGGTCGACAGGGCAGAGACCTGACTTGCAGACAATGCGGTGATCTGTGCAGAGCTGAGCGCACCAATCTGTGCACTTGTCAGAGCCGACAACTGGTCGCCACTCAGCTTCGCGATATGGGTGGTGGAAAGACCGGCAATGGCGCTGGCATTGATGGCGGCAATATCCTCTGTGGAGAAGGTTGCCAGCTTTTCCGTGCTAAGCGCTGCCAGCTGTGCGGAACCCAGCGCTGCGACCTGTGAAGATACCAGAGCCTCAGCCTGTTCGCTCGACAGGGCGGTAATCTGACCGGTCGTGAGGCCTGGAATTGCCTTGGCGTTCAACGCTGCAATCTGGTCCGGGCTCAGCGCCGCAATGCTATCCGTCGACAGTGCCTTGATCTGCGTGGAGTTCAACGCGTTGATTTGTACCGTGGTCAGGGCCGAAAGCTGGCCGGTCGACAAGGCAGAAATTTGTGTTGAACCCAGTGCGGCGATCTGTGCGCTGGTCAACGCCGAGACATGTTCATCGCTCAACGATGCGATGTTGGATGTCGGAATGCCTGCAATGGCACCGGTGTTGATGGCTGCAATGTCCTCGGTCGAGAATGTTGCCAGCTTTTCTTTCGACAACACTGCCAGCTGTGTCGAGCTCAATGCTGCAACCTGCGCAGATGTCAGGGCTTCCGCCTGATTGGTCGACAGGGCGGCAATATGCGCTGTTGTCAGGCCAGCAATCGCCTTGGTGTTCAGAGCCTCGATTTGTTGCGTCGTCAGGGCGACAATCCGGTCATTTGGCAAAACAGCAACCTGCGCCGAGGTCAGTGCCGATATCTGGCTGGTCGACAGCGAATTGAACTGCCCGGTGGTCAGAGCGGTAATCTGGTTGATTTTCAGTGCTGCAATTTGCGCAGTGGTCAAAACTGCGACCTGATCGGCACTCAGGGCTGCAATATTGGCAGTCGACAGGCCAGCCAATGCCGACGAGCCAATAGCAGCAATATCTGCCGTTGAGAATGTTGCGAGATCCTCAGGCGTCAGTATCGAGATCTGTGTCGAGCTAAGAGCTGCCACCTGAAGCGCCGTCAACGCTTCGACCTGGGCGGTCGACAGCGTATCAATCTGTGCCGTTGAAAGGCCAGCAACCGTCTTGGTGTTAAGCGCTGCAATCTGATCGGTCGACAGGGCCGCAATCATGCTGTTCGACCAGTTTGCGATCTGGGTCGAGCTTAATGCGTTGATCTGGGTGGTGGCGAGAGCAGCAATCTGCTCCGAAGACAGTGCGGTAATCTGTGCAGAATTAAGTGCGGCAATCTGTGTGGTCTTGAGTGCGGCAATCTGCTCAGAGCTGAGTGCAGCCATATTGGCCGACGACAGACCGGTAAGGCCGGATGCGCTGATGGCGGCAATGTCAGCGGTCGAGAAGGTCGCCAGATCTTCACTGGAAAGTGCGGCGATCTGTGTCGATGTCATGGCGCCAACAAGCGCCGATGTCAGGGCCTCAGCCTGGGCTGTGGACAGTGACGCGACCTGCTGCGAGCTCAAACCGGAGATGGCTTTGGTGTTGAGTGCGGCAATCTGGTCTGTCGACAGAACCGTGATTTTTTCGGTTGCCAATGCGGCCAGTTGGGCGGAGCCGAGCGCGTTGATCTGTGCGGTGCCCAACGCAAAAAGCTGCGTGGAGGACAGCGCGGTCATTTGCGCGGAGCTCAAGCCCGGAAGTGCCTTGGTGCTCAAGGCTGCAATCTGGTCCGTCGACAGCGTGGTGACGGCCTCTGTGGAGAGCGCCTTGACCTGTGTCGAGGAGAAGGCCGCGACCTGTGAAGACGATAGGGCTGCGAGCTGGCCCGTGGTCAGCGCGGCCATCTGTTTTGTATTGAGGGCTGCAACCTGACTGGTCTTGAGGGCGGCGATCTGTTCCGAGCTGAGTGCGGTAAGACTGTCGGTGGAAATACCTGACACGGCTGAGGTGGTGAGCGCGGCGATTTCGGCCGGGGTAAAAGTCGCGAGATATTCGCCCGGCAGGACGGCAACCTGCGCGGAGGTCAGGCTTGCCACCTGCGACGACGTCAGCGCTTCCGCCTGAATGGCCGACAATGCTGCAATCTGTGTCGATGTCAGTCCTGCAATGGCTTTTACATTCAACGCGGCAACCTGTTCGGCAGTCAGTGCCGCCACACTTTCCGTCGACAAGGCTTTACTCTGTGTCGATGTCAACGCGGCAATTTGCGTCGTCGAAAATGCTTCGACCTGATCTGATGTCAGCGCGGTGATCTGTCCGGAGGTCAGCGCTGCAATCTGCGTTGCCTTGAGTGCGCTCAGATGTTCCTGCCGCAAGCTGGCAACCGCAGACGTCGACAGGCCAGCAATTGCGGCTGTGCTGAGGGCCGCAATTTCGGCTGTTGTAAAGGTGGCCAGATATTCGCCGGTCAGGGCGCCAGCCTGTGCAGCCGTCAGGGCGGCAATCTGCGTCGAGTTCAACGCCGCAGCCTGAGCCGTCGACAGTGTCTGGATTTGAGCGGTCGACAGGCCGACAATAGCCTTGGCAGAAAGAGCAAGGATCTGATCGGCATCCAGTGCTGCTATGCTTTCCGTTGTCAGTGCGCGCACCTGTGCGGAACTCAATGCTGCAATCTGCGCGGTCGACAGCGCATCGATCTGATGTGATGTCAGGGCTGCGATCTGCAATGTTTTCAGGGCAGCAATCTGTGTAGTCTTCAAGGCTTCGGTATGAGCCGTGCTCAACGACGCCAAGGCTTCGGTCGAAAGACCCGAGATGGCAGATGTACTGAGAGCTGCAATTTCAGCTGTTGTGAATTTCGACAGATATTCGCCCGTCAGCGCAACTGTCTGCGTGCTGGTCAGTGCGGCAATCTGCGCCGAATTCAAGGCTTCAACCTGGGCAGTCGACAGTGCCTTGATCTGCAAAGACGTCAGGCCAGGAATTGCCTTTGTTGCGAGTGCAGCCACCTGATCGGTCGACAAAGCTGAGAGGGTCTCGGTGGTAATTGCCTTGACCTGTGCAGCGGTCAGCGCGGCCACCTGGGCAGAGGTCAATGCATGAAGCTGTGCGGAGCTTAGAGCTGCAACCTGCGCGGTTGTCAGTGCCGCGACCTGCAGCGTTGTCATGGCAGCCGTCTGGGCTGTCGATAGCGCATGCAACTGGTCAGTCGTAAAGCCCGGTGTTGCCTTGTTGCTGAGCGCGGCCAGCTGGTCGGTCGAAAGAGCCGCCACACTTTCCGTCGACAGCGCGCGGACCTGCGTGGAGGTCAGAGCGGCAATCTGTGTCGAGGATAGGGCTGACATCTGGCTTGAGGTCAGTGCGCCAATCTGTGCGGCGCTCAGCGCCGTCACTTGTGTCTTTTTCAGTGCCGCCAGCTGGGCGGTTGTCAGGGCCGCAATATTTGCTGTGGAAAGACCGAGAATGGCAGCGGTGCTGATTGCCGCAATATCGGCCGTCGAGAAGGTGGCCAGATCTTCCTTGGACAGCGCGGCGATCTGCGCGGAGCTGAGCCCTGCGACCTGCGCCGAGGTCAGCGCCTCTGCCTGCGTTGTCGAAAACGCAGCAATCTGGTCGGTCGTCAGGCCTGCAATGGTCTTGACGTTTAGCGCCGCAACCTGCTCGGCGGAAAGAGCCTTCACATTGTCGGTGGAGAGAACCTTGATTTGTGCAGAACTGAATGCGGCGACCTGTGTGGTCGAAAGGGCTGAAAGCTGGACTGAACTTAAGGCGGCGATCTGCGTGGTCTTGAGCGCCGCAATCTGGTTGGTCTTGAGGGCAGCAACCTGCTCGGAGCTCAAAGCGGCAATATTGGCGGTTGAAAGGCTGGCAAGCGCCGATGTGCTGAGAGCGGCAATTTCCGCCGGTGTAAATGTGGCAATATCTTCACTCGACAGGCTGGCAACCTGGAGCGCCGTCAAGGCGGCAATCTGTGTGGAGGTCAGGGCGCTGATCTGGATCGAATCTAGCCCGACGATCTGTTGGGTGTTAAGTGCCGCGACCTGTGCAGTAACGAGACTTTCGATCTTGTCTGACGACAGGATAGCCAACTGGTCCAGCGTCAATCCAACAATGGCAGAGGGAGAAATCGCCTTGACCTGGGTTGTCGAAAACGCTGCCAGGTCCTCGGTCTCCAGCGCAGCAATCTGCGTGGAGGAAAGAGCCTTGATCTGTGTCGTCGACAGGGCGGCAATATCGTCTGTTTTTAGCGCCGCAATATCGGCAGTCGAGAGCAACTTGATCTGGCTGACGGTCAGTGAAGAAATATTCGAAATCATAAACGAAGCCTTTTGATGTATCTCACCGCTTGACGTGCTGCTTTGCAGGCCTTCGAAAGGAAAACGTCAGAATAGTAACTGCCATTTTCGTGAGTTTCGGGCTGGCAATATCATCTGCCGCCTGTTCAGCCTGAAAATGCATGCGATTTGATACCTGCACACTGCCGCGATTTATGCTGAAACATGCTTGCCTGAGGCTGATCTGAGGCGATTGATAAAACCCACGGTTTTATTATTCACAGGGGCTGATAGACGGCGGCATGGGACACTGGCCGGTTGCCGCATTGCGACAACCGCAGAAGGTGTTTGAAAAGGAGGACATCCGTCGTTATTTCGTCTGTAGCCACAAACGGCAATCATGGGCAACCGGGCTGTAGTTGTCGCGTGTTGCCAGTTTTTCGAGGTAGCGATTCCTGAGGCTTTCGTCGTCCTCGAATTCCACATGCTGAGCCACGATTTCGCTGCCAATCTCATAATAGAGATCGAGATTTGTTAGGTCCGGAACCGGTGTCTCACCGCGCTCGCCTGCAACCTGCATCTGCCAGTACAATTCCTCAAGCCGTGCGGCCAGTGCAGGCATGTCGCGCAGTGTGCTTGTTTCGCGCTGTTCCTGCAGTGATGTTTGGACTGCTGCCAGGCTTTGGGGATCCTGCGCAAAGGCAATGGCGCGCGCCACGTAGTCGTCGGGAGATGCGCATGCCAGTTCTGGAATGCCCGCTGCGCTGATAATGCTTGTGCAGAAACGCGAGGCAAAGGTTTTACCCGGCATGGTCAAGACCGGGAGGCCCATGGTGATGGCGTCGGCGGCGGTGGAATGTG
Organism: Rhizobium sp. BIGb0125; assembly: GCF_024810055.1. Classification (NCBI taxonomy): domain Bacteria; kingdom Pseudomonadati; phylum Pseudomonadota; class Alphaproteobacteria; order Hyphomicrobiales; family Rhizobiaceae; genus Rhizobium; species Rhizobium sp. BIGb0125. The sequence continues at coordinate 133,462 of NZ_JANUDV010000005.1, read as the reverse complement.
CGCCGTAAGGGAACGTATCCAGAAAAAGGTCGGCAAGACCGATCCGGGCAAGATGATCAGGATTGGCAGCTTTCGGTGCATAGATCAGACGCTGCGGGTCCACACCCTGCTGCTCTGCCAATTGGCGCAGGCGCTGATTGACGGGCTCGTCTCCGGCCAGCAACCACAATACACTTCCCGGTGTGGCTTTGAGAATGGCCATCCATCTGCCGAAGCAGTTTTCGGTGATTTTCTGCATGCCGTTGAATGAAGCGTAGACAAAGGCATCCTGCGGCAGGCCGGTGGACGCGCGGTCCGGACGTTGTGCGATAACGCGCTTGCGGTCTACCGGCTGATTGCAGGCAATGCGCAGAACCTTCTCGGTGTAATAGATTTCACTCGATGGAGGCACGGTGTGTTCATCACCGATGATGTAGTTGTGGAACGGGCTGCCCATCGTGCCGGGATAACCGCAGAAATTGACGATAACCGGTGCCGGACGATATGCAAAAATCTTCGTTCTGGCGTTTTTGGTGTAGCCGTTCACATCGATGAGAATATCGATATCGTCGTTGTAGATGATCCGCGCTGCGTCAACATCGGCAATGGCTGTGATGTCGCGCCAGTTGTCGGTTGCTGCCTTGATACGGTTTTGGGTGGCATCAAGCGGGCGGTCGTCGCCGGAATAGTAGGCGAAGATTTCGACACTGTCCTTGTTGTGAAGTTCCAGCACTTCACACAGCGCAAAACCGACGGCATGTTCCCGCAAATCCGACGATACGTAACCGATCCGCAAACGCTGCCCGGTACCGGTTTTCTGCTTTACCTGTTTGCGAACAAAACCACTGGTATCGGGGCGTCCGACAAGTGACTTGTGATAACGGTAGGCCTTGGCCAGCTGGAATAGCGGATCATCGGAATAACAACCCAGTGTCAGCGGAGACATGGAATCAATCAGCCGGTCGACAGGCACATGTTCCGATGGCGTCAGGATCGGCCATTTGCACTGGCGCTGACGCAGCGATGACCAGTGTTGACCGGCTTCGGTCCGTTCTGGCTTCAATTCCATTGCCTGCCACAAGGTGGTTTCTGCATCTTCCAGCAGACCGGCCCCTTCCATCACGCGGCCAATATGTTGCAGGCACATCAGGCGATGATTGATCCGTTCAGGGGTGATGTCGTTGGTGGCTTCGGTAAAGGTTCGCCACTGTTCAATCGCCTGACGGGCAAGGCCGGAATCTTCCAGCGCACGGCCCAGATTGATGTGGGCTGCGCCGAATTGCGGATTGAAATTGACGCTGGCGCGCAATGACTGCACAGCGCCGGCAATATCGCCCATCTGGCTCTGCGTGACCGAATAGTTGAAGTAGGCAAGATGAAGCAGCGGGTTTTTGTCGTTAAAGGCAACCCATGTCTTGTAGAAATCACCGGCAGCACCGTGATGACCGGCGGCATTCAACGCTTCGGTAATCTGAAACAGTTCGAGCAGTGAAAGCTGCCCATGGCGTGCCTTGTGCAAAGCACCTGTGAGAGCTGCTGCGCCATCGGATGCAAGAGCTGGATCGTTGGACATGAGTACTCCACAACAGGCAAGCAGACTGAAAGTGCTTGAATTTGGTAACAGGTCGTCAGCGTTCCCTAATTTGTCTAGCTTGCGTTGGACTGGACAGGTTGCCGGAAGACGCGCAGGGAAAGGCGTGCCGTTTACACGAGCTCGGGCCAACGTTAAAAAAACGCATGATCAATATCCGGCCTTATACAGCATTGGACCTGCAGGCGTGCCTGCGTCTGTTCGACGGCAATGTGCCGAAGTTTTTCGACCCATCCGAGCGCAAGGCTTTTGCAACTTTCCTGCAGGATCTCTCACTGAGGACTGCTTTTCTGGCAATCGAAAACGACGGCGTGATCATCGCCTGCGGTGGCCATGTAATGGAAGATGAAGGCCAAACCGCTGGCCTCTGCTGGGGCATGGTCGATCAATCAATGCATGGCCAAGGACTTGGCCGGTTGCTGACGGACGCACGTTTACAGGCCATCCGCAAACAGCCATCTGTCCAGCGCGTTCGCCTCGATACCAGCCAGCACACTCACGCTTTTTATTCGCGGTTTGGTTTTTCCGTTGAAAAGGTCGAGAAGGACGGTTACGGCCCCGGTCTCGACCGTCATGATATGGTGCTTTTATTGTGAAAACTGGTTCGGCCTGGGTTTTACATTCGCGCGAGGCAGGGTCAGAGCGAGCACCGTGCCGAGTAAGGCAAAGCCACCGGTCAATGCAGCAACGGCAGACCAGCCGCCATGCTGCCAGAACCAGCCTGCGGCAGAACCGGTAACACTGGCGCCGAGATAATAAAACAGCAGGTAAAGTGATGCCGCATGTCCCTTATGGCGGCCTGCGACCGGACCAACCGCACCGCTCGCCACCGAATGGCCGATAAAATAGCCGGTTGCGACAAGCGCAATGCCTGCTGATATGATGACGAGCGACGTTGAAACGGTCAGCAACACTCCGACCAGCATGATCGCGAAACCGGCAAGCAACAATGGTTTGCGGCCGAACTTATCCGCAAGGCCACCGGCCACCGAGGATGAGACTATCCCGAGCGCGAAGGCAAGAAAGATCAGGCTGACCTGCGACTGGCTGAGTGCATAGGGCGTGCCGGAAAGACGAAAGGTCGTGTAGTTGAACAAGGCGCTGAAGATACTGGTGAGCGTGAAGCCAAGTGCGTAGACCCTAAGCAACCGTCCATTACGCAAGTGCATGCCCCAGGCCTCGATATGAAAGCGTGGATTAAAGCCTGGCTGCCGCACGAAGTTTCGTGATGGCGGTAACAACTTCAGAAAGGCAATCGCAGCGGCAAGACACAAAGCCCCGAGAACAATCATGGCGATGTGCCAGGAGGCATAATCGGTCACCAGGCCCATTCCGACACGGCCCATCATTGCCCCGAAGGCGGTACCGCCAATGTAAAGGCCCATTGCCTTGCCAAGATGGGCAGGATCAATTTCTTCTGCCAACCATGCCATGGCAACGGCAGGTACGCCACCCAACACCACACCTTCCAATGCGCGCGCCACAAGTAGCCAGTGCCAGCTGGGAACCAGTCCGGCCACGATGTTAAGCAATGCGGCCAGCGACATGGAAACGAACATCAGGCCGCGTCGTCCAAGCGCCTGCGAAAATGCGCCAGCCAGCACGATTGAAACGGCCAGCAGTCCTGTGGTCAAAGACAGGGCCAGCGAACTTTGAGCCGGACTGACACCGAATGAACGCGCGAATTCTGGCAACAACGGTTGCACACAGTAGATCAGCGAAAAACTCGCAAAACCGAGGAAAAACAGCGCGTATCCGGCGTTGCGATAGTCTCGCGTTCCGCGCCGGATCCATGCGGGCGGAATTTTCTGAATTTCAACTGGTGGATTTCTTGGAGATAGGTCGGTTCCAACATCCAGTTGGAGTGCAGAAGCTTGAGACATGACATGCAACTTTCTTTGTTGCCGGCATTGTCCGACTTTACCCGTCATGTGTCCAATATATGGAAATGGCGTTTGTGATATGTTATGTAAATACCATGGAGCTTCGTCACATCCGCTATTTTTTGGCCGTCGCCGAGGAAGGAAACTTTACCCGCGCCGCTGCCAAGTTGGGCATAGGCCAGCCACCGCTCAGTATCCAGATCAGGGATTTGGAAGCTGAAGTCGGCACTCAGTTGTTCCATCGTCTGTCGCACGGTGCCGAACTGACCGAGGCGGGCCAGGCTTTTTGGGACGCGGTGCATACAATGCCGGCGCAGGCAAACACCGCTATTCGTGCAGCGCAGCGGGCATCCCGAGGGGAAACCGGACGGTTGCGGCTTGGATTTACCGGCACAGCGGCGCTTAGCCCCATCGTTTCGGCAACCATTCGTGCCTTTCATCGCAACTATCCCGAGGTGGAGTTGACGCTTGAGGAGGCCAATTCTGTGGCGCTGACCGCAGGCCTTATAGAAGGCAGGCTCGATGCCGCCATTCTGCGACCCAACAGTGAAGATCCGCCAGAGATTCGCGAATATCTGCTGAAACGTGAGCCGCTGGTCGCGGTTTTGCCGGTCGCGCATCCGGCGGTTACGGCGGGTTCCGATGTTGAACTGGCATCACTGTACACAATACCGCTGATTGTTACACCACGCGAAATCGGCGTCAGCCTGCATGAGGCAGCCATCGCCGCCTGCCGTAGCGCCGGGTTTGAACCGCTGCTCGGACAGTTTGCGCCTCAGATTGCTTCTATCCTGTCTCTGGTTTCCGCTGAGTTGGGTTTTTCGCTTGTCCCGGCTTCCATGGCGCAGTTCAATGTCGTGGGCGTGGCATTCCTGACGCTGCGCAACGAACAGCCAACCGTCGATCTTGCGGTCGCGCATCTCAAGACACGGCCATCGCAATCGGCCCTGAATTTCACAAGGGTGGCGCGTAGCCTCAAATCGGGAGACGGAGAAGGTCTGTCATAGAGCTTTCAGAAAACCAATCTATCCTGCCGGCAGCTTGATTGGAGCGAGAGCGATCTATCGCTTGGCATGCATTCAAGGGAAGTTTTTGAAGAGCATATGGCGGACAGGGTGGGATTCGAACCCACGGTACGCTTTCACGCACACACGCGTTCCAGGCGTGCGCCTTAAACCACTCGGCCACCTGTCCTTCATGAGAGACTGCATGTTTTGGAAACCTGCAAATCAACTGGAACGGCGCGATATATACCGATGAATCTCAAAGGATCAACCGCAATTTGACACTTTTTTTTATCGCGGTGCAAAAGCCTGTGTATAGCGCGATTGCAAATCGCCTTTTCGGCCTTTAATTCTAAGGTTCTGACGAGATGATTTTCCCTGTGCAGCCTGTGAGGATATACGGCATTGAAATCTTTGGCGAGAATCCTGAGTTTCGTGCTCCTGTGTGTGGCCATTGTTGCGGGGACCTTTGATTCTATCCGCTCCGTCGCCACTTCTTCGGTTGATATGACCAGCACAATTGCTGCCTGGAAGGATATTTATCCGTCATCGCTGACCATGGCAGAAGGCACGGTGACGCACTATATTCATCCCGACGCCTGGGGATGGCTGGTAGCCTGGTTGAACAGTCTTCCTGCCTTCGCGCTGTTTCTTGCTTTGGCATTGCTGTTTTGGATGGTCGGTTATCGCAAACCGCAAATCCGCAGCCGCTTTGGCTGACAGTCCCGCTCCACGCTGCATGTGAAACCTCAAGCAAACGGATCGTTTGATCCGCTGGAGAAGAGATATGTTCACGTTCGATAGCTATGCATCGAAAACAACAATGCCGACAATTGATTCGGCCATGCCTGGCCGCGACACGGTTATGCCGGTGCCGGAAACTCATTTCGTTAACGGTCATGCGCTGAAAGAACCATACCCTGAGGGGACGCAGGTTATTTATCTTGGCATGGGCTGCTTCTGGGGCGCAGAGCGTCTTTTCTGGAAAGTGCCTGGTGTCTGGGTAACGGCTGTTGGTTACTCCGGCGGTTTGACACCAAACCCGACCTATCAGGAAACAACCACAGGCCGCACCGGTCATGCCGAAGTGGTAAAGGTCGTGTACGACCCGTCCGTCGTTCCGCTTTCCGCACTGTTGAAGCTGTTTTTTGAAGAACATGATCCAACACAGGGCATGCGCCAGGGTAATGATATCGGCACGACCTATCGTTCGGTGATCTACGCCACAACGCAGGAACAACTGGATGAAGCGTTGCATGCGCGCGACGTTTTCCAGCAGGCTTTGACGGATGCGAGAAAACCGGCGCCTATCACAACAGAGATAGAGCCACTAGAAACGTTTTATTACGCCGAGGACTATCACCAGCAATATCTTGCTAAAAATCCCGGTGGATATTGCGGGCTTCGCGGCACTGGCGTCAGCTGCAATATCGGCTAGTTTTTGATCAAAATGCCCGGCGGAAAGCTCAAAAAACAGACGTTTACGAGTTTTTCCACCGGGTAAAAAAACCGGATGAATTTTTCGTGCAGGCATGCAAGGATAAAAACAAGCACAGCCTCCAAAAAGGGCTGGCGGTTCCGCAGACATGCCTGTTAAGGGCTTGCGGGAGGACCTGATAAGATCAATTGCAACAACAGGGCTGCACGAATGAAAAAATCCATTTTGACTCTCTTCGCCATGGCTGCGATGTCTGCATCTGCATTGGCAGCAGATATCAAGCCGGCGCTGGTTTATGGTACCGGCGGTAAATTCGACAAATCCTTCAACGAAGCTGCCGCTGCCGGCGCTGAGAAGTTCAAGGCCGACACCGGCATCGAATTCCGCGATTTCGAGCCAACCAGCGACACGCAGGGTGAGCAGGCCATTCGCAACTTTGCAAGCAAGGGCTTCAACCCGGTTGTTGCCGTTTCCTTCGCATGGACATCGGCCATGGAGAAGGTTGCTGCAGAATATCCTGACACGAAGTTCGTGATCGTTGACTCGGTTGTCGAGCTGCCGAACGTCCGCTCGGTTGTCTACAAGGAAGAAGAAGGTTCTTACCTCGTTGGCCTGTTGGCTGGCATGGCTTCCAAGACCGGCAAGGTCGGCTTCATCGGTGGCATGGACATTCCGTTGATCCGCAAGTTCGGTTGCGGTTATGTCCAGGGTGCAAAGGCTGCCAACGACAAGATCGAAGTTTTCCAGAACATGACCGGAACCACCGGTGCTGCATGGAACGACCCAGTTCGTGGTGGTGAATTGACCAAGAACCAGATCGACCAGGGTGCGGACGTCATCTACGCGGCAGCCGGTGCAACCGGTCTCGGCGTTCTCCAGACAGCTGCTGACAATGGCAAGTTCTCGATTGGTGTGGATTCCAACCAGAACCACCTGCATCCGGGCTCCGTGCTGACCTCGATGGTCAAGCGCGTCGATCTGGCCGTCTACAATGCTTATAAGGACACCCAGGACGACAAGTTCACCGGTGGTGTTCAGGCGCTCGGCGTTGCTCAAGACGGCGTCAGCTATGCGCTCGACAACGACAACAAGGCGCTCATCACGCCTGAAATGGTTGCGGCCGTTGACAAGGCAAAGGCTGACATCATTGCCGGTACCGTAAAGGTCCACGACTATATGTCGGATAACTCCTGCCCGAAATGATATGACATTTGAGGGGCGTATGGCTTTGTGCCATACGCCCTTTCCATATCCAGATTTGGAGATTTTCCGATTTGAGCACGCAGCTTGCAATCGAACTTGTTGGCATCGATAAAAAATTCGGCGCCGTTCACGCCAATAAAAACATCAATCTTGCGGTTGCCAAAGGATCCATCCACGGCATCATTGGTGAGAATGGTGCTGGCAAATCCACACTCATGTCGATCCTCTATGGATTTTATCAGGCCGATTCCGGTGAGATAAAAATGAATGGAGCGCCGGTGTCCATCAAGGACAGCCAGGCTGCGATCAGTGCTGGAATTGGCATGGTGCACCAGCACTTCATGCTGGTCGAAAATTTCACCGTGCTTGAGAACGTTATTCTGGGAGCGGAAAGCGGAGCTCTGCTGAAGCAAGGCGTTAACGCAGCCCGCACGGAACTGAAACGTCTTGAGGCGGATTACGGTCTTGAAGTCGACCCCGATGCAGTAATCGAAGAACTGCCGGTGGGCCTTCAACAGCGTGTTGAAATCCTCAAAGCCATGTATCGTGGCGCTGAAATCCTCATTCTCGATGAGCCGACCGGCGTGCTGACCCCGGCCGAGGCCGATCATCTTTTCAAGATTCTCGGCGTGCTGCGCGATCAGGGCAAAACCGTAATTCTCATCACCCACAAGCTGCGCGAAATCATGGCTATCACCGACACGGTATCCGTGATGCGCCGTGGCGAAATGGTCGCGACTCGCAAAACCGCTGAAACCTCGGTCGAGGAGTTGGCTGAACTGATGGTTGGTCGCCGCGTTCTGCTGCGTGTGGAAAAAGGCGAGGCATCTCCCGCTCAAACACTGATGTCGGTCCGCAACCTGACGGTCAAGGACAGCCGCGGCGTCGATATGGTCAAGAACGTATCCTTCGACGTTCGTGCTGGCGAAATTGTCGGCATCGCCGGTGTTGCCGGCAACGGCCAGTCGGAACTGCTCGAAGCAATAGCCGGCATTCGCAAACCGCATTCGGGAGAAATCCTGTTTGATGGCAAGACGATCGACAAGGCCGATCCGGCGCTGCTACGCGATCTTGGCCTTGCCCATATTCCCGAAGACCGCCACCACATGGGTCTGGTGTTGAAGTTCGAGGAATATGAAAACTCCATCCTCGGTTACCACCGCGATGAGCGGTACGGCAAAGGCCCGTTCCTCAATCCCGAAGCCATGCGAAAGGATGCCGAGGAGAAGATCGAGAAATACGATATTCGCCCACCGAATGCCCATTTGAAAACCGCGAATTTTTCCGGTGGCAACCAGCAGAAGATCGTCGTTGCGCGCGAAATCGAGCGCGACCCGAAGATGCTGATTATCGGTCAGCCGACCCGCGGTGTCGATATTGGTGCCATCGAGTTCATCCATCGTCGCATCATTGAAATGCGGGATGCCGGTAAGGCCATCCTTCTCGTTTCCGTGGAACTGGATGAGATACGCTCTCTTTCTGACCGGATCATCGTGATGTTCGATGGTCAGATCGTGGGAGAAAAAACGGCTGATGCCGAAGAACAGACACTTGGCCTGATGATGGCCGGCATCGCCGCATGAGGGCCTTATGAGCACTGCTTCCGTACCACTTCCGAATTGGATTTCTTACGGCCTCATGCCGTTGTTAAACATTATGACGGCATTTCTGATCTCGGGCCTTGTTGTCTGGTCGATAGGTGAAGATCCGTTCGCCGCCCTCAATCTGCTGGTGCAGGGCGCACTGGGCCGTGGCGATGCCATCGGTTTTACGCTGTTTTACACCACCAGCTTCATCTTCACCGGTCTTGCCGTGGCCGTTGCCTTTCATGCCGGTCTTTTCAACATCGGTGCTGAAGGTCAGGCCTATGTTGGCGGTCTGGGCGCGGCCATCGTTGCAATGTCTCTCGACCACTATGTGCCGTGGTATGTCACGATGCCATTCGCCGTTATCGGCGCAGCGGTGTTTGGTGCGGCCTGGGCGTTCATTCCGGCCTGGCTACAGGCCAAGCGCGGTAGCCACGTGGTTATCACCACCATCATGTTCAACTTCATCGGTGCAGCCTTGATGGTCTACCTGCTGGTGAATGTGTTTATTGTTCCGGGCAAGATGGCGCCGGAAACCCGCACATTCCTGGCCGGTGGCCAACTGCCCAAGCTGGATTGGCTGATGGCAATCTTTGGCATGAAGCTTGGCCCGGCACCGTTTAACGTGTCGTTCCTGATTGCGCTGGTCATGTGTTTCCTTGTTTGGGTGCTGATCTGGCGCACCAAACTTGGCTATGAAATGCGCACGCTTGGTATCAGCCCTTCGGCAGCAGTCTATGCCGGCATCCCCTATGCACGTACGGTGATCATCGCCATGCTGATTTCCGGTGGACTGGCCGGCATGATGGCGCTGAACCCGGTCATGGGAGCCTCGGGACGTTTGCAGGTGGAATTTGTCGGTGGCGCAGGCTTTGTCGGCATCGCCGTTTCCCTGATGGGACGCAGCCATCCGCTTGGCATTCTATTTGCCGCGCTGCTGTTTGGCATTCTCTACCAGGGCGGTGCCGACCTGTCGTTTGAAATGCCGAATATCACCCGCGAAATGATCGTTGTGATCCAGGGTCTGGTGATCCTGTTTGCCGGTGCACTTGAATATATGTACCGCCCCGCGCTGGTGCGCATCTACCAGCAATTTACGAAAGGGTGAGAAACCATGGATTTTTTCGATATCGTCGTCAGCATTCTTGGTTCGACCGTTCGTTTGACAATTCCGCTGCTGTTTACAGCGCTTGCCGGTCTGTTTTCTGAACGTGCGGGGGTGTTTGATATCGGCCTTGAAGGCAAGATGCTGGCTGCGGCCTTTGCATCGGCCTGTGTGGCCTATGTCACGGCCAACCCGTGGCTTGGTCTGTTTGCCGGTATTGCCGTTTCGATCCTGTTCTCGCTGACCCACGGTTTTGCCGTTATTACCAATCGTGGCAACCAGATCGTGTCCGGCGTGGCGCTGAACTTCATTGCAGCGGGTCTAACGGTGGTGCTGGGGCAGGCATGGTTCGGGCAGGGCGGTCGTACACCGCAGTTGGCGGGTGGTGGCCGTTTCACACCCATTACCTTGCCGGGCGTTGATCTGGTCAGGGACATTCCATTTATCGGGCCGCTCTATGCCAATGTTATTTCCGGCCACAATATCCTGACTTATCTCGCTTTCCTCGCCGTACCACTATCGTGGTGGGTGCTTTACCGCACACGGTTTGGCCTGCGCCTTCGCGCTGTGGGTGAAAATCCCGGCGCCGTCGATACCGCAGGTATTTCCGTCACATGGATGCGCTACCGTGCCGTCATCGTTGCCGGCTTCCTATGTGGCTTTTCGGGCGCCTATCTGGCGATTGCGCAGTCGGCTGCGTTCATTGCCAATATGTCGGCGGGTAAAGGTTACATCGCGCTTGCCGCCCTGATCTTTGCCAAATGGAAGCCTGTTCCTGTCATGTTTGCATGTCTGTTGTTCGGTTTCCTAGATGCAGTTGCCAACTTCATGCAGGGCAAATCCGTGCCGCTGATCGGTGAAGTGCCGGTACAGATATTCCAGGCACTGCCGTATATTCTGACCTGCGTCCTGCTGGCCGGGTTTATTGGTGTCGCAAAACCGCCGAAGGCCGGTGGTGTTGCCTATTCGAAGGAACGCTGAACATGTCTCACGATCTTTTTGAAGCCGCGCGCGATGCCATGTCATTTGCCCATGCGCCCTATTCGAAGTTCCCCGTCGGCGCGGCTATCCGCGCCGAGGACGGGCGGATCTACATGGGCGCCAACATCGAGAACCTGTCCTTCCCGCAGGGCTGGTGTGCTGAGCCTAGCGCCATCAGCGCCATGATCATGGGTGGAGCCAAGCAGATCAAGGAAATCGCCGTGATTGCCGAAAAGCTGGCGCTTTGCCCGCCCTGTGGTGGCTGCCGTCAGAAGATTGCGGAATTCGCCAATGCAGACACCAAAGTCTATCTTTGCGATGAGACCGGCGTTCAGAAGGTCATGTCGATGGATGAACTTCTGCCCTTCAGCTTCAAGACCGAGCTGCCTTGATGTCACAAGCTATTTTCGATCTGCTGGTAGATCGTTTGCAAGGCATGATGCCGCGCGTCGCCATCGTACTGGGTTCCGGTCTTGGTTCGCTCGTTGAAGAATTGGCCGATGCGGTTCGGATCCCGTTTTCAGAACTGCCGGATTTTCCGGCAAGCGGCGTTTCCGGCCACGCCGGTGAACTGGTTGCCGGTTACCTCGGTGGCGAACCGGTCATCATGCTGTCTGGCCGTGTGCATTATTATGAAAAAGGCGACGCCGCTGCCATGCGCGTTCCGATCGAGGCGCTGGCCGGTCTTGGCGTGCAATCGCTGATCCTAACCAATTCGGCCGGGTCGCTACGTGAAGATATGCCGCCCGGCTCGGTGATGCAGATCGTCGACCACATCAACTATTCTGGGATGAACCCGCTGATCGGCGAGGAAAGTGATCGCCGTTTCGTGGGCATGACCACTGCCTATGATGCGGAAATGGCCATTGCGATGCGCAATGCTGCCATTCGCGCTGGTGTGCCAATGTTGAGCGGCGTTTACATGTGGTTTTCCGGTCCAAGCTTTGAAACACCCGCCGAAATCCGGATGGCGCGCATTCTCGGTGCAGATGCCGTTGGCATGTCCACCGTGCCGGAAGTCATTCTTGCCAGATTTTTTGGCATGCGCGTTGCCGCTGCATCGGTTATTACCAATTACGGTGCAGGCATGACAGGGGCTGAACTCAGCCACGAAGAAACCAAGGACATGGCACCGATCGGTGGAAAGCGCCTTGCTGCTATCGTGCGCGAAATGATTTCAGGAGGAGAATAACATGGAACTCCAGAGCTCTCGCGAAGCTGCGGCTCTCGCATTGTCGCTGCTTGACCTCACCAACCTGAATGATGACTGCACGCCTGAACAGATTGCCGCACTGATCAATCGTGCGCAGACGTCCTATGGCAACACGGCTGCGATTTGCATCTGGCCACGATATGTTGCACAGGCGCGGGCCGCCTTCGGCTCAAACCACAGCCTGAAAATCGCGACAGTTGTTAATTTTCCGTCGGGTGATCTCGACGTTGCAACAGTAGTCAGGGAAACCGAACGTGCGGTTGCCGATGGCGCCGACGAGATTGATCTGGTGATCCCTTACAAAAAACTGCTGGCCGGCGATGAGGCGGCCGTTTCGAAAATGGTCGCTGCAGTGCGCAAGGTCTGCCCGGCACCTGTTCTGCTGAAGGTCATTCTGGAAAGCGGGGAAATCAAGGATCGCGTTCTTATTCGCCGCGCTTCTGAAATTTCCATCGCCGAAGGTGCCGACTTCATCAAGACTTCCACCGGCAAAGTGTCCACCAATGCCACGCTAGAGGCGGCAGACATCATGTTGCAGGCCATCCGTGACAGCAGGCAGAAGGTCGGTTTCAAGCCATCGGGTGGCATTTCCAGCGTCGATGATGCAACGCTCTACCTGCGACTGGCTGAAACGATCATGCAGCCAAATTGGGCCATGCCATCCACCTTCCGTTTTGGTGCCTCCAGCCTGCTGGATGACATCTTGAACGTGCTGGGTGGCGGCACATCGGCCAAAGTTTCCAACGGATACTGATCTTGCTGCCACAAGAAATCATCCGCCGTAAACGTGATGGGGAAATTCTGGACGCTGCAGACATAGCAGCGTTCATCGATGGTTTGGCCAAAGAGCGGATCTCTGAAGGCCAGGCGGCCGCATTTGCCATGGCTGTTTATTTCAACGGCATGACCCGTGATGAAACCGTCGCCCTGACACTGGCCATGCGCGATAGCGGTGAGGTGTTGGACTGGAGCGATATCGGCCTGCCGATTGCCGACAAACACTCGACCGGTGGCGTCGGTGACAATGTCTCCCTGATGTTGGCTCCCATTGTTGCGGCCTGTGGTGTTGCAGTACCGATGATATCAGGTCGTGGTCTTGGCCATACCGGTGGTACGCTGGACAAGCTGGAATCGATACCGGGCTATAATATCGCCCCTGACGCTGCGCTGTTTCGTGATGTGTTGCGACAGGCAGGCTGCGCCATCATTGGCCAAACGGCCAATCTCGCGCCGGCAGACCGGCGGCTTTACGCCATCAGGGATATTACCGCGACCGTTGAATCTGTGCCGCTGATTACGGCTTCTATCCTGTCCAAAAAACTGGCGGCTGGTCTGCAATCCCTTGTTCTTGATGTGAAGATCGGCAACGGCGCCTTCATGCAAAACAAGCAGGATGCGGAAACACTGGCTCGCTCGCTCGTCGAGGTTGCCAATGGTGCAGGCGTCAACACATCCGCCTTGATCACTGACATGAACCAGCCGTTGGCCGATGCGGCCGGCAATACGCTGGAAATCATCAACTGCCTCGATTTTCTGGCGGGAAAAAAAGCGGGCACTCGACTTGAGCTGGTAGTGATGGCCTTTGCTGCCGAAATGCTGTTGCAGGCCGGTGTGGCCTCCGGGGTTGCCGACGCCCATGATCAGGCCATGCATGCCCTGTCATCCGGTCGGGCCTTGGAACATTTTGCGCGGATGGTCACCTTGCTTGGCGGGCCAGCTGATTTTGTCGAACGCTCTGGCGAATATCTTGTCGCAGCGCCTGTCGTTCATCCGGTTCTGGCGAAAGACAACGGTTGGCTCGCCGCCTGTGAAACCCGTGAGATCGGCATGGCCGTGGTCGAACTCGGTGGTGGCCGTGTTGCCGCAACAGACACGATCGACCATCGTGTTGGACTGTCCGCCATAAAGCCGCTGGGAAGCCGCGTTGAAGCCGGTGACGAGATTGCGCTGGTTCATGCCGCTAACCAAGATCAGGCACGCCTTATGGCGCAGAAACTGGCCGGTCTTTATACGATCAGTGATGAAAAGCCGGAACCAACAACCGAAATCGTGGCACGCATTACCTGACCAGCTTCAGGGTGCCGTTTTCAACCTTGAAAGATGACAGCTTGCGAAGGAATGTCATGCCGATAAGCGTTGTGCTGAGCGCCTCGTTTTTCATGACATAGGCCTCGACATCGCGCACACGGATATTGCCGAGTTCCACCCGGTCCAGCTTGATATAGGCGGCCTTTGTCCGGCCGTTGGCCGTTGATACCGGATATTTGAAATCGAGGCTGTTGACGCCGTAACCCAAGCGCCGTGCTGTTGCTTCGTTGATGACGATTGCCGATGCGCCGGTGTCGATCAGCCCGTCGACCGCCTTGCCATTCAATTTGAGTGTCGCATTGAAATGGCCGCGCGCATCCTGTTTCAGCACCACCGAACCCGGTGTAATGGCAACCTCGCGAACGGGGGCCGATACGGTCGGTGTTTCCTGCGGCTTTTCAGTCAGCATCTTGACGATTGCCGGAACCTGCGTTGCGCTGGCCGAAAGACTGATCAGTAAAAAGACGCTGCGCATAAACATAGGGACAATCTCGTTTTAACCGGACAAGCTTTCGCAAGGTATCGTCGGGTAAATATAGTCCGTTATGTTTTGCGAGATGCAAATAAAACGGCCATTTGTCCCGACTTATAAGGACAAATGGCCGTTCTGGTTAAGAGATGATGAAGGCTCTATTATTTCGTGCCGTACATACGGTCGCCTGCGTCACCAAGACCAGGAACGATATAGCCCTGTTCATTGAGGTGGCGATCAATCGCGGCCGTGTAGATCGGAACATCCGGATGTGCTTCCTGGAAGTTCTTGATGCCTTCAGGGGCGGCCAGCAGGCAAAGGAAACGAATGTTCTTTGCACCACGTTCCTTCAGCTTTTCAACAGCTGCAATCGAGGAGTTGCCGGTGGCAAGCATCGGATCAACAACGATGACCAGGCGGGCATCGAGGCTTTCCGGAGCCTTGAAGTAATATTCAACCGCTTCCAACGTGTCGTGGTCGCGGTAAACGCCAATATGCGAGACGCGGGCCGAAGGCACCAGCTCCAGCATGCCTTCCAGAAGGCCGTTGCCAGCGCGCAGAATGGACGCAAAAACCAGCTTTTTGCCTTCCAGAACCGGTGCTTCAATCGTTTCCATCGGCGTGTCGATGGTTTCCATCGTCATTTCGAGATCGCGTGTGACCTCATAGCAAAGCAGCGTTGAGATTTCCCTCAACAGGCGACGAAAGCCTGCCGTCGAGGTTTCTTTTTTGCGCATGATGGTGAGTTTATGCTGCACCAGCGGATGCTTGATGACTGTGACGCCGTTCATGGAGAAATGACCTTCCCTCTGTTTGTTATCTTGCTCTTCTATGTCACCGACCCTTGCTTTCGCAAGGGTTTCAGAAGGTTTTACCCTGTCATATGGCCTTTTACGCAGCACTCTCGTCCAGACGGGCAAGCAGTGCTGCGCGGGTGGCCTCGTCAACGAAGGCCGCCTCAAGCGATGTGCGGGTCAGTTGATCGATTTCCGGCTTTGAAAATCCGAATACACCGGCGGCAAGGTCATATTCGCGCTGCAGCGAGGTATGGAAAAATGGCGGGTCATCCGAACTGATGCAGACACGCACACCGGCTTCCTTCAGGCGGCGCAGCGGGTGGCTTTCAAAATCCGGATAGACGTTCAAGGCAATGTTGGAGCCAGGGCAAACCTCAAGCACCGTGCCGGTTTCCACCAGCCGTTCAACCAGTGCAGCATCCTCGATTGAGCGGACACCGTGACCGATGCGCGATGGCATGACCAGATCCAGCGCATCGCTGACGCTGAATGCGCCACACACTTCACCAGCATGGATCGTGAGGCCAAGACCAGCATCACGGGCGATGTCGAAGGCGCGGGCATAATCGGCGACGCGGCCCATGCGTTCTTCACCAGCCATATTAAAGCCGGTGATCAACGGATGTTTGACGCGTGCGGCATATTCCGCAGCGGCAATAACCTTTTCCGGTCCGAAATGACGCTCACCTGTCACGATGATGCGCGCTTCGATGCCCGTCTTTTCCTTGGCCGCTTCAATACCAGCGACTACACCGGCAAGATAAGCGTCGGCGCCCAGACCGATACGGTCACCATGATCCGGCGAGATGATAAGCTCACTATAGATCGTGTCGACGGCCGCCAGTTCTGCAAGATAGGTCTCGGTCAGAAGGGCGTAATCTTGTTCGGTGCGGAATACCGCAGCCACCGCATCGTAACAGCGAATGAACTCGGCAAAATCTGACCAGACATAAGCGCCGTCCCGCAGGAAGGGACTGCTGTCGATACCGTATTTTTCGGCCTGTTTTGCAACAAGGGCAGGCGGGGCTGCACCTTCAAGGTGGCAATGAATTTCTGCTTTTAATAGTTTCGTCGTCACATAAAGCTCCTGCCGTATTTTCCCGGCTCTATTCCCAGATGTGCAGCAACGCTTTCGCCAATGTCGGCAAAGGTGCTGCGAATTCCTATGCTGCGTGAACGGATGCCCGGACCAAACACCATGATCGGTACTCGCTCGCGTGTATGGTCCGTTCCGCGCCATGTCGGATCACAGCCGTGATCGGCCGTAATGACGGCAATATCACCGGGGCGCATCTTGCGGTGTATTTCTGGCAGCTGCAGATCAAAAGCCTCCAGAGCTGCCGCATATCCGGCAACATCCCGCCGGTGGCCGTAGAGCATGTCGAAATCAACAAAGTTGGTGAAGACCAGATCACCGTCTTCGGCTTCATCGATTGTCTTGAGTGTCGCTTGCATCAACGCTTCGTTGCCATTGGCCTTGATGACGCGGCTGACGCCCTGATGGGCATAGATGTCGCCGATCTTGCCAATGGCATGTACGTTGCGACCTGCCGCAACCAGCCGGTCAAGCAGGGTTGGCTCCGGTGGCAAAACGGAAAAATCGCGCCGGTTGCCGGTCCGCTGGAAGGTCGCTGCGGTTTCGCCGACAAAGGGTCGCGCAATGACGCGCCCGATATTGAGCGGATCCAGCAAAACGCGGACGGCCTTGCAAAGCTCGATCAGGCGCTCGAGGCCGAAATATCGCTCATGTGCTGCGATCTGAAAAACCGAGTCCGACGAAGTGTAGCAGATTGGTTTGCCGGTCTTGATATGTTCGGCACCCAGTTTGGCAATTACATCCGTTCCGGAGGCATGGCAGTTGCCGAGAATGCCGGGAATGTTGCCGTCGCGACAGATCGCTTCGACCAGTTCCGGGGAAAATGCATCACCTTCGTTAGGGAAATACCCCCAGTCGAATGAAACCGGTGTGCCGGCGATTTCCCAGTGACCGGACGGGGTATCCTTGCCGTTTGAGACTTCACTGGCGCTGCCATAAAGGCCAAAAATTCGCGAGGGAATGCGCATTCCCAAAGGAAACTCACCGGTCGCCTGGCGGGATATGTGCACGAGGCCAAGCGATGACATGTTGGGCAAATCGACCGGACCGGAACGCAAACCGGGCCGGTCAGCCGCGCCGGCAGCGCAAAATTCGGCAATATGACCCAGAGTGTTTGAGCCATCATCGCCGTATCGTATCGCATCGACAGCTCCGCCAACGCCGAAGGAATCGAGAACGAGTAGAAATGCGCGTGCCATCAACCACCTGAATTATGCACCGGCGTGTTAGCCAGCACGTGTCCTAAACAATGCCTGCAGGCGAGAAGTTGAGGCCTCTGCAACTGCGTGTAAAAAATAATCCCTCATATAAACACGAGAAACCGAACTGCGAAGCGATTTTCGTAATTTGCAACATAGCGTGGGTGTCAGGATTTATCTGCCCATATTTTTGGTGGGCTTTTGAAGGCTTTGATCATTCAAAACTTGCCATTGGCCCATCTTCGTCCTAGCTCATGCACATGACATCGAAGGTTTTTCTCTCGCAGTTGAAGTTGGCGGATTTTAGAAATTACGCTCATGCTGCCCTGGATATGGACGACCGCCATGTGGTGCTCACTGGCAATAATGGCTCCGGCAAGACCAACTTGCTGGAGGCCGTGTCGTTCCTGTCGCCGGGACGGGGAATAAGACGTGCCACCCTGCCGGAAGTCACCAGAGTGGGTGCCGAAGACAATGGCTTTTCAATTTTTGCCCATGCTGAAGGCATGGAGGGCGACGTCGCCATCGGCACAGGCATTGAAAATACCGGTGACACAGTTACCCGCCGCCTGCGTCTGAATGGCACCAGTGTCAAATCCGTAGATGAACTGACCGATCACCTGCGTGTTTTGTGGCTGACGCCTGCTATGGACGGCCTGTTCAGCGGCCCATCGGCAGACCGTCGTCGGTTTCTCGATAGGCTGGTGTTGTCTATTGACCCATCACATGGCCGCCGGGCAGGCGACTTTGAAAAAGCCATGCGCAGCCGCAACCGCTTGCTGTCCGATGGCCGGTTTGACCCGGTGTGGCTGGATGGTATCGAAACGCAGATGGCGGCTCTCGGCATTGCCATGGCATCGGCGCGTCAGGAAATTCTTGGCCTTCTCACCGCACTGATTGCCGACCGGGCAGAGAGTGCCGCTTTCCCGACGGCAAGCTTGCAGCTGTCCGGTTTCATGGATGACGATCCACTGCGCCCAGCCGTCGAGCAGGAAGACATGTACCTGGCCATGTTGCGCGACAGTCGGCACAGAGATTCTGCCGCCGGACGCACGTTGGATGGCCCGCACCGTGTCGATCTGTTCGTGCGCCACCGCGAAAAGGATATGGACGCAGGGCGGTGTTCAACCGGCGAGCAGAAAGCTCTTTTGGTGGGGTTGGTGCTGGCACATGCACAATTGACTGCAAACATGACTGGTTACGCGCCTGTCCTGCTGCTGGATGAGATTGCCGCCCATCTCGATGAGGGTCGACGCGCCACGCTGTTTGATCTCATCCATGTGCTTGGGGGGCAGAGTTTCATGACCGGGACCGATGCTTCGATGTTTGAAGCGTTGGGTTCCCGTGCCCAGTTCTTCAATGTTTCCAATGGACGGATCTCATCCTAATATCGGGCAGGTTATGCGGGGATAAGCGTGATGGACGTGCTGACTGACGAAGAGATCGAACGCTACAAACGGCACATATTGTTGCCGGAAATTGGTGGTGTCGGCCAGCAGCGGCTCAAGCGCGCCAAAGTGCTGGTAATCGGTGCCGGCGGTTTGGGCGCACCTATCTTGCTTTATCTCGCCGCGGCCGGTGTCGGAACACTGGGCCTGATTGACGATGACACGGTGTCGCTTTCCAATCTCCAGCGGCAGGTCATCTATGACAGCGGTACGATCGGGGAAATGAAAACTGCCAGCGCCGTTGATGCGATATCTAGGCTTAACCCGCATGTGCGCACGGTGGTGTTTGAAGAGAGGTTTTCACGCGAATGGGCGGACCAGCATTTGTCGCGCTTTGACTTGGTCGTTGATGGTTCGGATAATTTCGATACGCGTTATGCAGCGGCCGATAGTGCCGAACAGGCAAACATTCCCCTGGTCACTGGCGCTGTCGGACGGTTCTACGGTTCTGTCACGGTGCTGAAGCCCTATGAGACCGGCCCTGATGGTGTCGCCTATCCAGGCTACCGCGACCTGTTTCCCGAACCGCCGCCATCGGGACTTGTTCCATCTTGTGCAGAAACCGGCATTGTCGGTGCCCTGACAGGGGTCATCGGCACCATCATGTCCATGGAAGTCATCAAGCTCATAACGCAAACGGGGGAGCCGCTTGTCGGGCGGTTGTTGTTATATGACGCCTTGTCAGCGCGTTTTGAAACCGTGCGCTACAAGAGACGACGCAAGAAAGAGGCGTGATGTGATTGAAATCAGCAAGGTCGATGACGGTTTTGGCCGTTGGGATGAACTGTTGAAACTGATCTGCGATGCATTCGCCTATATGGATGATATCATCGACCCACCGTCCTCTGCCCATGACCTGACGCTGGAGAACCTGCGCCAGAAAGCCAATGACGAGGTCGGTTTTGTTGCCTGCGATGAGAACGGCAAACTGCTGGGCTGTATTTTCTGCAAGACGGAACCGACAACGCTCTACATTGGCAAACTGGCCGTCAGCCCCTTGGCGCAGGGCAGGGGCGTTGGCGCAGCGCTATGCGCCGTTGCCGAAAAAACGGCACAGCAACTCGGCCTGAAAGCGCTACGGCTGCAAACGCGTATCGAACTGATTGCCAATCACGCGACCTTCGGCCGCTGGGGTTTTATAAAGACCGCAGAGCGTTCGCATGCAGGTTACGAGCGCATAACCTACATCGAAATGCAGAAACCGCTTTCCTGAAGAGGCTTCAGTTCTTGCCCGGAAGAACCCGGTTCGGTGGCCGGTGACCATCGAAATAGGTACGGATGTTGATGATGACCTTGTCACCCATATCCATGCGACCTTCGATTGTGGCAGATCCCATATGCGGCAACAGCACGACCTTGCCCTCACGTGCCAGCTTGATCAGCTTGGGATTAACCGCTGGCTCATTTTCATAAACATCAAGACCGGCACCGGCGATCTTGCCATCGCGCAGGCACTGGATCATCGCCGCTTCGTCAATGATGTCGCCGCGTGCCGTATTGACGATGTAGCTGGTTGGCTGCATCAGCGCCAAACGCCGTGCAGAGATCAGGTGGTAGGTCGCAGGTGTTGAAGGGCAGTTGATCGAAACAATGTCGACACGAGCCAGCATCTGGTCGAGGCTGTCCCAATAGGTTGCCTCAAGCTCGGCTTCCGTTGCCGGATTGACCCGGTGACGGTTGTGATAATGGATGGAAAGACCGAACGCTTTGGCGCGGCGGGCAACGGCAGTGCCGATGCGTCCCATGCCGACAATCCCGATACGTTTACCGGAAATGCGACGGCCGAGCATCCAGGTTGGTGACCAGCCACCCCATTCATCGGCATTGTTGGCGAGAACCCGCGTGCCCTCAACCAGCCTGCGCGGCACGGCCAGCACCAGCGCCATGGTCATGTCGGCACTGTCTTCGGTCAGCACATTGGGTGTGTTGGTAACGGTGATGCCCTTTTGCGCGGCAGCGTCGACATCAATGTGGTCGATGCCGTTTGAAAAGCTGGCGATCAGTTTCAGTTGTGGACCGGCTTTTTCGATCATCGCAGCGGTGATGCGGTCGGTTACGGTCGGCACCAGAACATCGGCCGTTTGCATGGCGGCAACCAGCTCTGATTCGCTGCGCTGGGCGTCGTCTATGTTCAATTCTGCATCGAAGAGTTCCCGCATACGCGTTTCAACCATGTCCGGCAGCTTCCGGGTGAGGTAAACGGAGGGTCTCTTCTTGTTGCTCATGATGTGTCCGATGCCTTGTTCAGAGGTCGTTAACCAGAAAGAGCGATAATTTCTTTCATTCACGCGTTTCTACCAGACCGTTCGAGGAAGACAACAGAACTCGTCAGGACAAGTCCGACCGAGTTCCGGTTTCGATGGCCTTAATCGCCGATCTGGAGATGAGCGTATTCTAGAGATCAAAAACCGGGTTTCCTTTGATGGCAAGGGCTCCGGTTAAGAAAACGGAGGCATGCATGCGTAGATCTGCATTTGTTTTTTGCATGGCTTTATCTTTGGCGCTTGTCGGCGGTCTGGGGCAGATTGCCCACGCCCAAGGTGCAGCCAAGGGAGCCAGCGGTTTGCCGCTTCCCCGTTTTGTCAGCCTGAAATCGAAGCGCGTTAACATGCGAATCGGCCCAAGCACCGATTATGCGGTGTCATGGATGTACCTGAAGGCAGGTATGCCGGTTGAAATCGTGCAGGAATACGAAAACTGGCGTCGTATCCGCGATGCGGATGGTACCGAAGGCTGGGTGAACCAGGCTCTTTTGTCGGGAGAGCGCACAGCCGTTGCCGCTCCATGGATGCGCGGCAAGGGTGAAAGCATTTACGTGAACATGCGCCGTGAGCCGCAATCATCTGCGTCTGTCATCGCCAAACTCGAGCCGGGCGTGATGATCAGGATCGGTGAGTGCAATGGCGACTGGTGTCGCGCCGAAGCCGGCCAGGCAAATGGTTGGGTGCCCCAGGGGGAAATCTGGGGCGCTTACCCGGGTGAGGCCTTTAAATAAGACCGGCTTTGCTGCCTGCTGTTTTCAGCGAGCTCATTGGCCTTGGGCCAATTTGCTGGATAACAGCAGCGGCTGCAAGGCAGCCCAGCTTGCCGCAATCTTCCAGCGAACGGTCGGTGGTGTAACCAAACAGGAAGCCTGATGCGAACAGGTCGCCAGCGCCTGTGGTGTCCACGACATCGTGAACGGCATAGGCATCAACCTTGACGCGCTCTGTACCCCGTACGATCACGGCACCTTCTTCGCTCATCGTTACGGCAGCGATCTTGCAATCTGCCGCGATCTTGGAAAGTGCCAGCTCGAAGTCGTCGGTTTCGTACAGCGAGAGCGCTTCCTGCTTGTTGGCGAAAACAATATCGACCGTGCCGGAGCGCATCAGGTCGAGAAACTCTTCCCGGTACCGGCCTACGCAGAAACTGTCGGACAGCGTCATCGAAACTTCGCGGCCATGTTCATGGGCAATACGCGCGCATTCACGGATCGCATCCTTGGCGCGTGGCGGGTCCCACAGATAACCTTCGAAATAGGTTACCTTGGATTCGGCAACGACGTCGGCTTCGACATCCTCAGGACCCAGCTCAACGCAGGCGCCGAGATAGGTGTTCATTGAACGCTCGCCATCTTCGGTCACGAAGATCATGGAACGGGCGGTTGGCGGGAAGGTGCCTTCCGGCTTGGTTTCGAAATAGACGCCCTGGGCACGAATATCGTGCTGGAAAATTTCACCGAGCTGATCTTCCGCGACCTTGCCGAAATAGGCGGCCTTGCCACCGAAGTTGGCGACGCCGGCTGCCGTATTGCCGGCACTGCCACCGGAGGCTTCCAAAGCCGGGCCCATCAGCGAATACAGAAGTTCGGCACGTTCGGCATCGATGAGGTTCATCGCACCTTTGGTAATGCCGTTTTCATTGAGAAATTTGTCGTCGCAACGTGAAATAATATCAACGATAGCGTTGCCGACGGTCAGAACGTCATATTTTGCCATATATCCAGTCCGGAGAGAGTTCATCCGGGATTCCGTCATACCGATTTCTGCCCGCATGGAAAGGAAAAACCGCGCAGCGCCGGTTGTTTGAGGGATTTAAAAACTTACCCTTTCGTCATGGCACTGTCATCTGGTGTGGCTATACGGGGATCAGCCAATTCATAGTTCTCGGTTTTAGAGAACGGTGTAAGAAAACATGATTGTTCTCCGGCTTTTCGGCGAAACCGCACCACGGATGTACTGGTGCAGGCATTTGCCGTGATGATGAAGCGGGGATTGATCCCCGCTTTTTTCATTTCTGCGCGTGAGTGACTGTTCGGCTAATTGCCGCGCAAGAATTGTCCCCCCATGGGATTTGCGTTACAGCTGGATTCTCCCGCCTTATATTCGCGAAAGCTTCCTCCCAATGTCCGCGATTGCACTGAATGTTGCCCCTATTTTTATTCTCATCCTCACCGGATGGCTGATTGTAAAAGTAGGTTGGTTCAAGGTCGATGTCGGTGATGTCCTGGGGGATTTCGTTTTCAAGATTGCCGTGCCGACCCTGATTATCCGCACGTTGGTGGAGGCTGATTTCCACGGAGCTTCGCCGTTCAAACTCTGGATTGCCTATTTCAGCGGTGTCGCCGTGACCTGGGCCGTTGGCCATATCGTGGCGAAATATGTTTTCAAACAGGATCTGCGCATTGCGGTTATTGCCGGTATTTCGTCATCCTTTGCCAACAATATCTTCATCGGTTTGCCGCTGGTCGGTCGTTCGGTTGGTGACGAGGGTCTTGTTGCTCTGTCCATTCTTCTTGCCATCCATCTGCCGGTCATGATGATTGCCGGCACCATTCTAATGGAAAATGCTACCCATAAAGCCATCGGCGGTGAAAAGCGTTCCACCGGTGCCATCCTCAAGCAGATTGGCCGCAATCTCATTTCAAATCCGCTGATCATTGGTCTGATCATCGGCATGTCAGTGCATGCTATTGATGTGCCGGTACCTGTGGTTTTGAAATCGGTAATTGACCAGATTGCCAGCATGGCCGGACCGGCAGCACTTATTTCTCTCGGCATGGCGCTCAACAAATACAGCATTCGCGGCAATGTACGGATTGCTGCGACGATGACCACATTCAAGCTGTTCCTGTTGCCGGGCTGTGTATGGATTGCCGGGCATCTGTTGGGCCTTAGCCCGCAATGGACAGCTGCACTGGTGCTGACGGCATCAGTGCCGACCGGCATCAACGCATGGCTACTCGCCAACCGCTTTGGCACCGGCCATAGCCTCGCAGCATCCACCATCAGCATATCAACGCTGCTGGGTGTTCTCTCGGTTTCGCTGTGGGCATGGCTGCTGGGCTGACAACAGAAACCGAAGTCGCAGCTACCCATTAAAAAAGCCACCGGCACTGGCGTGACGGTGGCTTTTTTGATCGACAGAAGAAAAAATCAGTTGGTGGCCGGTGCAGCCGCCGGATCCGGCAGCGGAGCAGGGTTTGCCGACAACGTACGAAGATACGCGATCAGATCGGCACGTTCCGTTTCCTTTTTCACGCCTGCAAAGCCCATGGCTGTGCCGCTGATGTATTTCTTTGGACCTTCGAGGAAGTGATTGAGGTGGTCATAATCCCAATGAACGGAGCCACCCTGGGAGAAATCCTTGAGTGCAGCCGAGTAGCTGAAACCTTCATGTGCGGCGATTGGACGATTAACGAGATCGAAGAGATTGGGTCCAACCTTGTTGGCACCGCCACTCTCCGAGGTGTGACAGCTCTGACACTTCTTGAACACCACTTCGCCCTTTGCGGCATCGGCGCTTGCAAGAAGGGTCGCGATTGGCGTTGCAACTGCTGCTTCGCTTTCACCACCGGCACTGGCACTTTCTTCTGCAACGATCGCGAAGCCTTCCTTTTCAGGAGCAGCAGAATGGAAGATCCCTTCCGACGCTATCGAAACAGACATCAGGACGAATACGGTGCCCAAAAGAGCCCCCACGCCCATGTTTACATATGAATTCATCTACAATCGCTCCCTCACAGCCGTTTGATAACAAAACGGGCCATCTTGAAATTGCATGAAAGCTATGGCTTTTGCATAGCTTGCGCAACTTGAATATGCTCCCCACTCCGTGACGTTTTGACACTTTTCGGGCGGGATTTGAAGGGTCTCGAAATGAAGAATACGGATTTAGGCAAAGCTTTGGTGCTTATCCCGGCACGGCTTGCATCCACCAGACTGCCTGGAAAACCTTTGGCGGATATCTGTGGCAAGCCGATGATCGTTCAGGTGGCTCTTCGCGCCCGTGAAGCGGGGTTGGGACGCATTGTCGTAGCCGTTGATGATCATCAAGTTTACGACGCTGTGGCCGCTGCCGGATTTGAGGTGATGATGACGCGCGACGATCATCAGTCCGGTTCGGACCGTATTTTTGAAGCCCTTGAAAAGGTTGACCCAAATCGCGAGGCTGAATTCGTGGTCAATGTGCAGGGAGACCTGCCAACCATCGAGCCAGAAACCATCCTGGCCGCGATGCGCCCGTTGGAAAATCCGCAGGTGGATATCGCCACCCTGACGGTGGAAATTGTCAGCGAGGAAGAAAAGGTCAATCCACATGTGGTGAAGGTTGTGGGCAGTCCGCTGTCGGACACCCGCCTTCGCGCGTTGTATTTTACCCGCGCCACTGCACCTTACGGGCCCGGGCCGCTCTACCACCATATCGGTCTTTATGCCTATCGCCGCGCCGCCCTTGAGCGCTTCGTTTCACTTCCGCCTTCTGTTCTTGAGCGCCGCGAATCACTTGAGCAGTTGCGGGCGCTGGAGGACGGCATGCGCATTGACGCTGAAATCGTGAAATCTGTTCCGCTCGGCGTCGACACGCCAGCGGATCTGGAAAAAGCCAGACGTATTCTGGCAGCAAAATCTCTTTGATCGGACTGTCCATGACAATGAAAACCAACCGCATAGCATTTCAGGGTGATTTCGGCGCAAATTCGGATATGGCCTGCCGGGACATGTTCCCGGACATGGAGCCACTGCCATGCCCGACATTTGAAGACACCTTTATGGCCGTGGAAAGCGGTGAGGCCGATCTCGGCATGATCCCGATCGAGAACACGATTGCCGGTCGCGTTGCCGATATTCACCACCTGCTGCCGGAGTCCCGCCTCAACATCATCGGCGAATATTTCATGCCGATCCGCTTTCAGCTGATGGTGCTGCCGGGCGTCAAGCGTGATGAAATCCTGACCGTACACAGCCACATTCATGCGCTGGGGCAATGCCGCAAGATCATCCGCAACAATGGCTGGAAACCGGTTGTCGCGGGCGATACGGCTGGTGCCGCCAAGCTGGTCTCGGAGAAGGGCGACAGAACCATGGCCGCCTTGGCGCCACGACTAGCCTCCAAGCTCTATGGTCTCGATATCATTGCGGAAAATGTCGAAGACACGGAAAACAATGTCACCCGTTTCGTCATTCTCTCGCGTGATGAAAAATGGGAAGAGCGCAAGGACGACAACGAGGTCATCGTAACCACCTTTGTCTTCAAAGTACGCAACATTCCGGCCGCCCTTTACAAGGCAATGGGTGGTTTTGCGACCAACGGCATCAACATGACGAAGCTCGAAAGCTACCAGATTGGCGGCAAGTTCGTGGCCACGCAGTTCTATGCCGATATTGAAGGGCATCCGGATGATGCCCCCGTTCGTCATGCACTCGAGGAACTGCGTTTCTTCTCAGAAAAAGTTCGCATCCTCGGCGTTTACAAAGGCCACCCGATGCGTGGCCGTTTGCAAAACGGTCAGGCCTGATCCTCACGCGGATCCCATTCCAGCCAGTCGCGCATCAACCGGTGCGCGATGGCACCCTTCGGTGGCGGTGAGCGACCGTCCGCGCCAGTCATAGCCAGAAGTGCCGCCACCTCGTCGCGAGTAAACCAGCGGCAATCCTCAAGCTCTGCCTCATCGCGGGTAATGTCGAATGAGGTTGCCTCAGCAAAACAGCCAATCATCAGCGTATGCGGCATCGGCCATGGCTGCGATGCGTGATAACGCACGCGTCCAACAGCAATGCCGGATTCCTCATGCGTCTCGCGACGAACGGCATTTTCGATGGTTTCACCGGGTTCCACGAAACCGGCCAGGCAGGAATACATGCCCGGCGCAAAATGCGGGCCACGGCCAAGCAGGCAAAGATCGCGCTCCAGATCGATTGTCAGCATGATAACCACGGGATCGGTGCGCGGGAAAATCATGTGGCCGCAGCTGCTGCAAACCCGCTTGTATCCGCCGATTTTCAAATCCATGCGCGACGCGCAACGGCCGCAAAAACGGTTGTCATCATTCCAGCGCAACAGACTGACAGCCTGCGCTGTTTCGCCCAACAGGTCCTCGTCCAGCAGTTGATCGCGGTACAGCGCACGGGCATCCACGGGTTTGAAGTGGCTTGCCAGTTCTTCTTCCGTTGTCTGCACCGGTACGGCAATTCTCGGTTCGCCATTCTGCTTGTAGCCTAGCAGGATTGCGTTGTCGAAATCGGGCTTCAGTTCAGCCAGCTCATAGGCGGCAAACAGTGGATCGAGAACCTGATCGTCATGTTTGAGAACGAGTTTTCCAGTGGTGAAGGCGAGAATATGCGTACCTTCAATGGCGAGCGCTGTTGAGACGCAATCATCGTCGCGTTTCTCGGCCTGGCGGTCGAGGGCGTTTTGTGAAAATGCAGTGAGATTGCTTGCTTCGGGATGCGGGGCGTCAGTATCGAAAATAGTCGCTTTGTTCATTAAAGAGCACCGGTCAATCTTTTGATGAGATCGCGTTTTTCAGCATGGTCATAGGGTTGCGCCGTACCGTAGCCCCAGATCGGCCCCGGCCAGCACGTGTCGCCCTCGTTGCGGGCGATGATGTGAACATGGAGCTGGCTGACGATATTGCCAAGTGCACCGATGTTTATCTTTTTGGCTTTGGTAACAGTCTTGAGCGCTTCGGCGACCATATTGGTTTCGAAGGTCAGCATGGCCTGATCGAGCGGCGTCAGCTCAAAAACTTCGCTCAGATCGTTGCGTTGCGGCACCAAAACCAGCCATGGCCACCTTTTGTCGTTCTGCAAACGCAGCTGACAAAGGCCAAGTGTCGTGATCAGTTCGCTGTCGCGAGCGATCCGTTCATCCAGTTTGAATGTGGACAAGTGGTTCCTCCATAGGATGTTTTCATTGTGATAGCAGTTTTTTGAATGCTTGGCTTGCATTTGCTTTCGATATTGCCGATATGTGCCTTCGGGAGGTTGGTGGTGGACGAGCCACTCGCCAACCGGGTCAGGTCCGGAAGGAAGCAGCCCTAACGAGCCAGGCACGGGTCGCCGTGCCAGCCTCCCACCCTTTTTTCCTGTGCCTCAGCTTTTGCCGGGCAGCTATGCCCGTAAAACAGGCCAAAACGCAAAGCTGGCGAGGGCAATGAGCGATAGCGAACAAAAAGCAGGAACCGATTCGCAGCCAACGGCTGGCTATCGCGTTCTTGCACGAAAATATCGCCCCAAGGATTTTTCTGATTTGATGGTCGGCCAGGAGCCGATGGTTCGCACGCTGACCAACGCGTTCGAAACCGGCCGCATTGCGCAGGCTTACATGCTGACCGGCGTTCGTGGGGTTGGCAAAACGACCACGGCCCGCATTCTGGCACGCGCACTGAATTACAAGACACCGGAAATTGACCGCCCGACAATCGACTTGCGCTTACCCGGCGAACATTGTCAGGCGATCATGGAAGGCCGCCATGTCGACGTGATTGAAATGGATGCCGCCTCTCATACCGGTATCGACGACATCAGAGAAATCATTGAGCAGGTGCGTTACCGCCCGGTCTCGGCGCGCTACAAAGTTTACATCATCGACGAAGTTCACATGCTGTCCACGCAGGCCTTTAACGGCCTGTTAAAGACGCTTGAAGAGCCGCCTGAGCATGTAAAATTCATTTTTGCGACGACGGAAATTCGCAAGGTACCGATCACCGTTCTGTCGCGCTGTCAGCGTTTCGACCTGCGCCGAATCAGTGCAGCAGATCTCGTCGGCCTGTTCACGACCATCGCCGGCAAGGAAGGCATCGAAGCCGAAGCTGAGGCATTGTCAATGATTGCGCGTGCGGCCGAAGGCTCGGCGCGTGATGGTTTGTCTTTGCTGGATCAGGCAATTGCCCATGGTGGCGGCCGCGTTGAGGCGGACGCTGTCCGTGGCATGCTGGGTCTTGCCGACCGCGCCCGTATCGTCGATCTGTTCAGCCACGTCATGAAAGGCGATGTCGCTGCTGCTCTGTCGGAATTTGGCAGCCAGTATGAAGCAGGTGCAAACCCAGTTGTCGTGTTGAATGATCTTGCCGATTTCACTCATCTCGTCACGCGACTGAAATACATTCCCGATGCCGCCGACGATCCGTCGCTGTCGGAAATCGAACGTGTCCGCGGCAGCGAATTTGCGCAGGGCGTTGCCGTGTCTGCCTTGTCGCGCATCTGGCAGATGCTGCTCAAGGGCATTCCGGAAACGGAAAACTCGTCGCGGCCTGCCGGTGCGGCAGAAATGGTTTTGATCCGCCTGACCCACGCTGCGCATCTTCCATCACCGGAGGATGCTGCGCGCCGTCTGCATGATATCGCTGCTGGCGAAAGCAATGGTTCGCCAATGCCATCCGGCGGCGGCAATGGTGGTGGCGCACGTGCGTCCTATTCATCCGTCCAGGCGGTCGCCTCGGCCCAATCGATGGCGGCACCTCAGCGGCAGGTATCACCCGCACCAACCGCAATGCTGCGTGCAGTGCCGGATAGCCGCCCGCAGGATATGCAGGTCGTAGCACCCCGCACGGAAGAACGTCCGGAACCAAGCGTTCCCGTCAATTCCATTCAGGATATTGCTGATCTCTGCGGCAAGAACCGCGATCCGGTGATGAAAGCCAAGGTGCGCAACTTCGTGCACGGCGTACGACTAGAGCCGGGCAAGCTCGATATCCGTCTGGGTGAGGGCGCGCCGGGAACCTTGCCAGGTGAACTGGGTGTAAAGCTCAAGGAATGGACTGGCATTCATTGGATTGTCAGCCTCAGCAAGGAGCAGGGGCAACCGACGCTGGTTGAAGCCGAAGGCAATGCGCGCACGGCTCGTATGCTCGACGCACGCCAGGATCCGGACATCATGGCGATCCTTTCACAATATCCCGGTGCAAAAATCACCGACGTGCGCATTCGCGCCCTATTGCCTGACGATAACGAGAATATTCCACCGCCAGCGGTCGTTGAATCCAGTGAAGGTGATATTCTGCCGGGCGACGACATCGAATTCTGAAAGTAAGCAATTCAAGGAGTTACGACATGCGTGACATCATGGGTATGATGGGCAAGGTCAAGGAAATGCAGGCCAAGATGGAAAAGGTGCAGGAAGAAATTGCCGCCCTTGAAATCGAAGGCAAATCCGGTGGCGGTCTGGTGACCGTTATTCTGAACGGCAAAGGCGAAATGCGTGGTGTGAAGGTTGATCCTTCGCTGTTCAAGGAAGACGAAGTTGAAATCCTTGAAGACCTGATTGTTGCAGCCCACAAGGATGCAAAACAGAAGGGTGAAGCCCAGGCGCAGGAAAAGATGGCTGGTCTGACCGCCGGTCTGCCACTGCCGCCCGGCATGAAGTTCCCATTCTAAAACGTCATTGATCCGATATGCGTGAAGCGGTTTTGCAAAAGCCGCTTCAGCTTTCCAGCATGGCGCGGAAACGGGATGCAAGCGGCGTGTCGAGATAGGCAATCCGTTCCTGCTCGCTCAGGCGACTTGGCCGGAAACGTTGAAGCACAACGGGGATCGGCAGTTTTGTGCCCTGATAGGGCGTGAATTCTACCGCTTCACCAGCCTGCAGAAAACCACCTTTCAGTACGCGACAATAAAAGCCCGGCTGGCCTGCTGCCTTGAAGCGTGGTGCAAAGTCTGGATCACCGATGCGGGCAGACAAGGTGGCGCAGGGAATACGCGCTGCGGTCACTTCCAACTCGACCTCTTGCATCGTCAACCGGTCGCCGACATGTAGTTTTGCGCTGTCGATGCCATCGATGACGAGGTTTTCGCCAAAAAATCCCGGTTCAACGGTCAGACCAAGGTCACGAGACCAGTAATCGAGATCGGCCGAGCCCATGGCA
The DNA here is from genome assembly GCF_024810055.1 of Rhizobium sp. BIGb0125. NCBI lineage: Bacteria > Pseudomonadati > Pseudomonadota > Alphaproteobacteria > Hyphomicrobiales > Rhizobiaceae > Rhizobium > Rhizobium sp. BIGb0125. Next base: position 102,255 of record NZ_JANUDV010000005.1, on the reverse strand, counting down.
TAAATGGCCTGATCCGGTCCGCCGTGATGTTTGCGGTTGCAGACAGCATCACCGACAAGGCCTTCACGATCGACCATCACCGCACCGTTCACCGGGTGTTTGAATATACCGGTCTTGCTGGTTTTGCCCGGCAGGATCTGTGCATCGGCTAGGCAAATGGCCTGAATTTTCATGGGATGCTTTCGCTCCTGATTCCCGTTGTCTCTTTTATGCAGTAGAGAATGCTTATGGCAAAACGAGTCACTGGTCCTGAAATTGAAAAACTGATCCAGCTTCTGGCAAAAGTGCCGGGACTAGGTCCGCGTTCCGCTCGTCGCGCAGCGCTTCATCTTATCAAGAAAAAAGAGCAACTGCTCGGCCCGCTTGGTCATGCCATGGGTGAGGCCTATGACAAGGTAAAGATCTGCTCCTGCTGCGGCAATGTCGATACGATTGATCCATGCACCGTGTGCTCAGACGATCGCCGCGACCATTCAGTCATCATCGTGGTCGAAGACGTGTCTGATCTATGGGCGCTAGAGCGTGCAAGTGCTATGAACACTGCCTATCACGTTCTAGGCGGTACACTTTCGCCTCTGGACGGAGTTGGTCCGGAAGACCTGAACATTATCGGTCTCATCGACCGCGCCAATGATGAAAAAGTTCGTGAGATCATCATTGCCGTCAACGCCACCGTCGAGGGGCAGGCAACTGCGCATTATATCACCGATAGACTGGCGGGTTTGCCCGTCAAGATTACGCGCCTTGCGCATGGCGTGCCGGTGGGTGGAGAGCTGGACTATCTGGATGAGGGTACGCTGACTGCAGCCCTCAGGGCGCGCACGACGATCTGAAATCCGGTCCCGGCGGGTAAAAATCCTGCGTTCAGGCACATATATGCCGTAAATTTCCGAGAAGCATCGGAGCTGATTTATTGGGAGAGAAAATGAAAACCAGATGGCTTTCCATGCTTGCCGCCACCGTTTTTCCATTGGTTCTGTCATCGGCTGCCAATGCACAGACGGCAAAACCGCCAGCTGCTGCTGCGGCCCGTTATGACGCGGAGTTTAATGCCTGGCTGAGAAAGGAAGTCTGGCCGCAAGCCCGCAAGGCTGGGGTCTCCCAAAAGACGCTTGAACGCACATTGAACGGCATCTCCATCAACTGGCAGCTGCCGGATCTGGTCATCCCCGGACAAAAACCGCCGAAGGAACAAAGCCAGAGCCAGGCCGAGTTTTCATCCCCGGGAGCTTATTTCTCGGAAAAACGCCTGCAGGCCTTGGCATCAACCGGCCGTGGGCTAGCCTCAACCCATGCCTCGACGCTGCGCCGTATCGAGCAGACCTATGGGGTGCCTGCTTCAGTTCTCGTTGCCGTCTGGGGCAGGGAGTCCGGATTTGGCCGTGCCAAGCTGCCGCATTCCGTCATCGATGTGCTGGCGACGAAGGCTTACATGTCGACCCGCAAGGACATGTTCCGCAATGAATTGATTGCCGCCTTGCATATCGTCGATAGCGGAGATGTTGCTGCCGACCGTATGATGGGGTCCTGGGCCGGAGCCCTTGGGCAGCCGCAATTCATGCCGTCCAGCTACCTTGAATATGCGGTCGATTTTGACGGAGACGGCCGTCGCGACATCTGGAACTCGGTGCCCGACAGTCTGGCATCGATTGCCAATTACCTTGCCAAGAAGGGCTGGCAACGAAACCGCGATTGGGGTTTTGAAGTCTCCATCCCCGCCAATGTCAGTTGCGCGCAGGAAGGTCCGGATCTGGCCAAACCCGTCAAACAATGGGCATCGATGGGCATCACTCGCATTAGCGGCAAGGGCTTTCCGTCGAACGATCTGGATGCTGCTGGCATGATGTTGGTACCCGCGGGCCGCCACGGCCCAGAGTTTCTGGTGACACCGAATTTTTATGTCATCAAGGAGTATAACAACTCCGACCTCTACGCTCTGTTCATTGGTAATCTTGCAGACCGCATCGCTTATAATGCCGGTCCGTTCCGCGGTGAATGGGGGGCGGTTGGTTCGATGCTGCGCTCAGATGTGCTGGCCATGCAGAAGGCACTGGTTGCCAAGGGTTATGACGTTGGCAAGGCGGATGGACTGGCTGGTTTCAAAACCCGTCGCTCTCTCGGTGACTGGCAATCGAAATCCAATATCGCGCCGACCTGTTTTCCGGACGAAACCCTGAAAACCAAGCTGCGCTGACCCATCAAGCCGACCATCAATGATGGTCGGTGTGGGCCTTGTGAAAGATGTCATCGGTTGGCGGAATGGTCTGGCGTTCGATCATGCGATGAACGCGAGGACGTTTGTCGCCACGATGCAGCGTCAACAGCTTATCCCAGGCCTCCGCATCCGCCTGGGTGCGGCGGTGGTTATGCCGCACATATTCCACCCATGTCGGAACATGGTAGCTTTCCGTCCAGATGTCAGGGTTTTCCAGATCGCGCATCAGGTTCCAGTTACGTGCCCCGTCACGAATGCGGATACGCCGGCGCTCGGTCATCAGCGCCATGAACTCCGGAAGGTCCGAATCGTCGATTTCATAGTCGATGAGAATGGCGATGGGACCGCTCTGTGGTTTGATGTCGAGGCGCAGAGGCGGTTCGACAAACCTGTTCAGCGGATCGAGATTCAGCGAAGCGAAGGCTGGCATCTGCAGGAAATAGCCGACAAGCACGCCAAACAGCATCAGAAGACAGGAAAGCTGAAGGGCAAAGGAAACACCATGGATTTCCGACAGCGCACCCCAGACCCAACTGCCCAGTGCAATGCCGCCAAAGGTCAGGGTCTGATAGAGAGAAAGTGCACGTCCAACCACCCAGCGCGGCGTCGAAAGCTGCACGATAGTGTTGAACAGTGATAGCGCCAGCACCCAGCAGGCACCTGCTATGGTAAGCGCGAGGCTCGTGAGTATGGCGTTGGTGCTGATGGCCGTCATGCCGGAACTAAAGGCAAAACCGAGGAAGGCAACACGCACGATCCATTCGCTGGAAAGTGCCTCGCGCAACCGCGCACTGATCAGCGCACCGCCAATAGCGCCGAGACCGAAAGCGCCCAGCATCACGCCGTAAGTCAATGCTCCGCCCTGTACGAGGTCACGCGCCACAACGGGCATGAGGGCCAGGATGGCACTGGCTGACAGGCCAAATAGAAAACCGCGTACCAGCACCTTGCCAATGTTGGGTGACATCGCCACATAACGCATACCGGAAGAGATAGCGGCACCCAGATGTTCTCGAGGCAATTGTGAGGTCGGTGCCGGCAGTTTCCACTGCATCAGGGCGTAGATCAGCGCGAAATAGCTGAGTGAATTGACAAGAAAAGCTGCTGCAGCACCTGCTGCGGCAACGATGGCACCACCGATTGCCGGTCCCACACTGCGGGTAATGTTGAAACCCACGCTGTTGAGTGTCACGGCGGCCGGCAAATCTTCACGCGGCACCATTTCGCCAACCGATGCCTGCCAGGACGGGTTGTTGAGGGCGGTACCACAGCCGATCATGAAGGTGAAAAACAGCAGCAGCCATGGTGACAGCCAGCCGAGCCAGGCGAACACCGTCAACATCACCGAGGCAACAAGCATCAGGAACTGCGCGGAAATCATGATGCGGCGACGGTCGAAACTGTCGGCAAGCGCGCCTGATATCAGCGAGAACAGCATGATCGGCAGCGAGGTCGAGGCCTGAACCAGCGCGATCATGTTCTCCGAACTGGACAGGGACGTCATCATCCAAGCTGCACCGACAGCCTGAATAAGGCCGCCGAAATTGGATGCGAGGCTGGCTATCCAGATGGTTCGATAGGTCTGGTGTCTAAGGGGAGCAAGAGGCGATTTCCGGTCCGGCACGGCCTGTCCAGTAATTTTGATGTGAGTTGTTTTGTGTGAGTATAAACACACAAATGAAGGATGCCACCGTTTGAAGTGTGGAAGCGGTTAAATTGTGACAAATGGCAATATCCACTGCCTTTCTGCCGCCGTCCTTGCAATTGCGGGGATGACGGGTTATATACGGTTCAAATTCTTGATCACTTGATGAAGAGTGGAGCCGCAAGGCTCCGCTCTTTTTCGTTAAGTGGTCCCAGTTGAGAAAACGGACCGGAAAGACGCATATGTCGGAATACACTACCGAGCCACGGCTTATCGTTGAAACAGGGGTTGATCGTCGGATTGCCGACATTGTCGAGCCTGTTCTGACTGGCATGGGTTTCGTTCTTGTCAGAGTGCGACTTTCCAGCCAAAATGGCTCAACGCTCCAGATTATGGCTGAGCGTCAGGATGGAACGATGAACGTTGAGGACTGCGAAGCAGTTTCAATGGCGGTTTCTCCGGTTCTGGATGTAGAAGACCCGGTTGAAAAGGCGTATCATCTGGAAGTATCCTCACCGGGTATCGACAGACCGCTGGTGCGCAAGTCCGACTTCTCGCGCTGGCAGGGTCATCTGGTAAAGATCGAAACATCGATCCTGGTTGATAACCGCAAGCGGTTCCGCGGCAAGATTGCCGAAATCGGTGCGGACGATTTTACGTTAGAGCGTGATCAGATTGCCTACGGCGAAGAGCCGACGGTTGTTATTCCGTTCAATGCTCTTTCTGACGCAAAGCTGGTGCTGACCGATGATCTCATTCGTGACGCATTGAAGGCTGACAAGCAGGCGAAAGCGGCTGCAGCCAACCAGAACGAAGAAAACGACGAAGAATAATTCCAACGTAATGCCCTTCAAAGAGGGGGCAGCTAACGCAATCATGCGACTTACGGAGACGAACAAATGGCAGTGAGTGCAAACCGGCTTGAGCTTTTGCAGATCGCCGATGCTGTGGCACGCGAAAAGGTTATCGACCGCGAAATCGTGCTTGCCGCGATGGCAGACGCCATCCAGAAAGCTGCCCGCTCGCGTTATGGTTCTGAAACCAACATTCGTGCGGATATCAATTCCAAGACCGGTGAAATTCGCCTTCAGCGTCTTCTCGAGGTTGTCGAAAAGGCCGAAGACTATTCCACGCAGATCCCGCTGGAACTGGCGCGTGATCGCAATCCGGATGCCAAGATCGGTGACTTCATTGCTGATCCGCTGCCACCAATGGACTTCGGTCGTATTGCTGCGCAGTCTGCCAAGCAGGTTATTGTGCAGAAGGTGCGTGAAGCCGAGCGTGACCGTCAGTTCGACGAGTTCAAGGATCGTATCGGCGAGATCGTCAACGGTACCGTGAAGCGCGTTGAATACGGCAATGTCATCGTTGATCTGGGCCGTGGCGAAGGCATAATCCGTCGTGACGAGATGATTCCACGTGAAAACATGCGTTACGGTGACCGCGTTCGTGCCTATGTTTACGACGTGCGTCGCGAACAGCGTGGCCCGCAGATTTTCCTGTCGCGTACCCATCCACAGTTCATGGTCAAGCTTTTCACCATGGAAGTGCCGGAAATCTACGACGGCATCATCCAGATCAAGTCGGTTGCCCGTGACCCGGGTTCGCGCGCCAAGATCGCCGTTATCTCCAGCGACAGCTCGATCGATCCGGTCGGCGCCTGCGTTGGTATGCGCGGTTCCCGCGTTCAGGCGGTTGTTGGTGAGCTGCAGGGCGAAAAGATCGACATCATTCCGTGGAGCCAGGATCCGGCTTCCTTCATCGTCAACGCCTTGCAGCCTGCTGAAGTGGCCAAGGTCGTTCTCGACGAAGATGCAGAGCGTATCGAAGTTGTGGTTCCTGATGAGCAGCTGTCGCTGGCCATTGGTCGCCGTGGTCAGAACGTACGTCTGGCATCGCAGCTGACCGGCTGGGATATCGATATCATGACGGAGCAGGAAGAATCCGAGCGCCGCCAGAAGGAATTCAACGAGCGCACCAACCTGTTCATGGATGCACTCGACGTTGACGAAATGGTCGGTCAGGTTCTGGCATCCGAAGGCTTTGCCCAGGTTGAAGAGCTTGCCTATGTCGACCTCGACGAAATCGCCTCTATCGACGGCTTCGACGAAGACACTGCAAACGAAATCCAGACCCGTGCACGCGAATATCTTGAGCGCGTCGAAGCGGAAATGGATGCCAAGCGCAAGGAACTCGGCGTTTCCGACGAACTGCTGCAGATCGAAGGTCTGACATCGCAGATGATGGTTGCTCTCGGTGAAGATGGCATCAAGTCCGTTGAAGACTTTGCCGGTTGCGCTGCTGACGACCTGATTGGTTGGAGTGAACGCAAGGACGGTGAGACCAAGAAGTTCGAGGGTATCTTCTCGAAGCTCGATGTTTCGCGCGTTGAAGCTGAAAACATGGTTGTTCAGGCTCGTCTGCTCGCTGGCTGGATCACCCAGGAAGACCTGGATGCCCAGCAGCCTGCTGAGGAGGAGGCAGACGCCGCTGAACAGGAATGAGTGGCAAGTTACGCCAGTCGGATGCCGTCATCGAGGATGACGGCTTCGGCGCTATCAACGGTCGCATGTGCATTGTGACCCGCGAGAGCGACAAGCCAGATGATTTGATCCGGTTTGCACTTGGTCCTGACGGCGTTGTCGTCCCGGATATCAAGCGTCAACTGCCGGGTCGCGGCTGCTGGGTGAAGGCCGAGCGGCAATATGTGGAGAAAGCAATCGCGAAGAAGCTCTTCGCGCGCGCTTTCAAAAAGGAAGTGAAGGCTGGCCCTGAGCTTGTCGACATGGTTGACAGGCTTCTGGTGCAACAGCTTGCCGGAATGATGAACCTGGCCCGTAAGGCCAGCCAATTCATTACCGGCGCAACAAAAGTCGATGCGGCTGTGCGTTCCGGTGCAGCCCTTGCCGTCTTCCATGCCGCCGATGCGGCGCCGGACGGCGTTCGAAAAATAAACCAGGCCCGGACGGCCTGGCATCTCGGAATGGAAACCGAGGCAGCAATACCGTCCATTCGGCCGTTTACTACGGCAGAAATGGACGAGTTGATGGGTCAGAATGCTTTTATCCACGCTTGCGTGCTTGCAGGGCAGGCAGGTGAGGGTGTAGTGAAGCGCGCAAACATGCTCCTAAGGTATCGCGATGGCGGTCAGTCCGGGGCAGAAGGCGGCGCTGGCCGGAATGAAGAATGACGCGGTTATCGGCTAAGGTCGACGCTGTGTTTCGGATACAGCAATTGAACGACGGGGCCTGATGTTTGTCATCCGGCCTGCGTCCGAAGGAACGGGAACGGAATGACCGACAACAACGACGACAAGACACTCAACGCACAGCCCAAAAAGACTCTCACTCTCAAGCCGAGCGGGATGAGTCAGGGTACTGTGCGTCAGGATATGGGTCGAGGTCGCACCAACGCGGTTGTAGTGGAAACACGCAAGCGTCGTCCCTCGCGTCCTGAAGACGAAAAGCAGGCTCCAGTAGCGGTTGCACCGGCTCCCAAGCCAGCGGCACCGGCAGCACCAGTTGCCGCACGTCCGCAGCAACAGCCTGCGGCGCCTGCGCCACGCATTCACCAGCCATCTTCCGGACAGCAGCCAAACCGTCCGAACCAGCAGCAGAACCGCCCGGGTCAGCAGAGCCAGCCATCGCGCCAGCCTGATCGTCCGCGTGGCAATGTTCTGCACGATCTGTCGGCCGGTGAAATGGAAGCCCGTCGCCGCGCGCTGATGGAAGCGCAGGCTCGTGACGTGGTTGAAGCCAAGCAGCGCGCTGAAGATGAAGCCCGCCGCAAGGTGGAAGAAGAACGCCGTATCGCTGAAGAGCGTGAAGAGGCTGCACGTCGTGCAGTTGAAGAAGCTGCTGCTGCCAAGGCCGCTGCAGCGCAGGCTGCCGTGGCTGAACAAAAGCCGCAGTCTGCTGCTCCACGCCCTGCCGCTGCACCACAGGCAGCCCGCCCGGACGCTCGTCCGCAAGGCTCACGCCCTGTTCCTGCAAATGAAGAACCAGCTCCGAACGCTGCAGCACGTGTCCGTCGTCCAAACACCAGCGACGATGATGATCGTGGTGTGCGCCGTGGTCCGGGCATGCCTGTCCGTGGTAAGGTTGCCACGCCGGTTCCCGCCAAGCCTGCTGCACGTCTGAAGACAGAAGATGAACGCCGTCGTGGCAAGTTGACTGTGACTGCTGCCGGTCTTGACGAAGAAAAGCGCGGCCGCTCCTTGGCCTCGATGCGTCGTCGTCAGGAGAAGTTCCGTCGCAGCCAGATGCAGGAAACCCGCGAAAAGATTACGCGCGAAGTCATTCTGCCGGAAACCATTACCATTCAGGAACTGTCGCAGCGTATGTCCGAACGGGCCGTTGACGTGATCAAGTATCTGATGAAGGAAGGCCAGATGATGAAGCCGGGCGACGTCATCGACGCCGATCTGGCAGAACTGATCGCTGGCGAATTCGGTCACACGGTTAAGCGCGTTTCGGAATCCGACGTTGAAGAAGGTATCTTCAACGTGGCTGATGACGAAGGTGAAATGCTGCCACGTCCTCCGGTCGTTACCATCATGGGTCACGTTGACCATGGTAAGACCTCGTTGCTCGACGCGATCCGTAAGGCGAACGTTGTTGCAGGCGAAGCCGGTGGTATTACCCAGCATATCGGCGCCTATCAGGTTGAACAGAACGGTCACAAGATCACCTTCATCGACACCCCAGGTCACGCCGCATTTACCGCGATGCGTGCACGTGGTGCACAGGCAACCGATATCGCCATCCTGGTGGTTGCTGCTGATGACAGCGTGATGCCGCAGACCATTGAATCGATCAACCATGCCAAGGCAGCTGGTGTTCCGATCATCGTTGCAATCAACAAGATCGACAAACACGAGGCAAATCCTGAAAAGGTTCGCCAGCAGTTGCTGCAACATGAAGTGTTCGTTGAATCCATGGGTGGTGAAGTTCTGGACGTCGAAGTTTCGGCCAAGAACAAGCTCAACCTCGACAAACTGCTTGAAGCCGTGCTTTTGCAGGCCGAAATTCTTGACCTGAAGGCTGATCCAAGCCGTACGGCGGAAGGTACCGTTATTGAAGCAGAACTTGACCGTGGCCGTGGTGCCGTGGCGACCGTTCTGGTTCAGAAGGGTACACTGCGTCCGGGTCAGATCATTGTGGCTGGCGACCAGTGGGGCCGTGTCCGCGCTCTCGTCAACGACAAGGGTGAACACGTCAAGGAAGCCGGTCCGGCTATGCCTGTCGAAATCCTCGGCCTGTCCGGTACGCCATCTGCTGGTGACCGTTTCGCGGTTGTTGAAAACGAAAGCCGTGCTCGTGAAATTTCCGAGTACCGTCAGCGTCTGGCACGCGACAAGGCTGTTGCCCGTCAGACGGGTCAGCGCGGTTCGCTCGAACAGATGATGAGCCAGCTTCAGACTTCGGGACTGAAAGAGTTCCCGCTGGTTATCAAGGCTGACGTGCAGGGTTCGGTCGAAGCGATTATTGCATCGCTCGACAAGCTCGGTACTGACGAAGTGCGTGCCCGTATCGTGCATTCAGGCGCCGGTGCGATCACGGAATCGGATATCTCGCTTGCCGAGGCATCCAACGCTGCAATCATCGGCTTCAACGTCCGCGCAAATGCCCAGGCCCGTACGGCTTCGGAACGTGCTGGCATTGAGATCCGCTACTACAACATCATCTACGATCTGGTAGATGACGTTAAGGCAGCAATGTCCGGTCTGCTCTCGCCAGAACGTCGCGAAACCTTCCTCGGTAACGCAGAAATTCTGGAAGTGTTCAACATCACCAAGGTCGGTAAGGTTGCCGGTTGCCGTGTTGTCGAAGGCAAGGTCGAGCGTGGTGCCGGTGTACGTCTGGTACGCGACAACGTTGTTATCCACGAAGGCAAGCTCAAGACGCTCAAGCGCTTCAAGGACGAAGTCAGCGAAGTGCCGGTCGGTCAGGAGTGCGGTATGGCCTTCGAAAATTACGAAGACATCCGTGCAGGCGATACGATCGAGTGCTTCCGCGTAGAGCATATCATCAGAACGCTCTAAGTTCGCTGCTCGAAACGACTAGAAAATGTGACGGGCGCCGGTTAGTCGGCGCTCGCTCCGTTTGAGGCTAATAAAATGGTAAAAGCAACTTCTTCCGCCCCGTCACAGCGCATGTTGCGCGTTGGCGAACAGGTGCGCGCCGCAATAACTCACGTCCTGCAACGTGGTGAAGTCCGCGACGATCTCTTGGAAAAGACGGTCGTATCGATTTCAGAAGTGCGGATGTCACCTGATCTGAAAATGGCAACTGCCTATGTGACGCCGCTTGGCGTTGCTGATCACACCCAGACGATTGACGCTTTGAACCGGCACGCGAAATATATTCGTGGTCGTCTCGGCGCGCAATTGCGACAGATGAAGTACATGCCGGAACTGCGTTTCCGGGATGATACGAGTTTTGACAATTACCAGAAGATCGATGCGCTGTTGCGCTCGCCGGAAGTCAGTCGTGATCTTGGAGCGTCTGCAGGCAAAGTCTCCGAAGATAAAGACGAAGAATAGAAATACGGCATGTCCAAACAGCGTAAACCACAACACCGCAAGCCCAAGGGCCGCCCGATTTCCGGCTGGCTTATTCTCGACAAGCCGTTGGATTTCGGTTCAACCGAGGCTGTTTCCAAAATCAAGTGGCTGTTTAACGCCCAGAAGGCCGGTCACGCGGGAACGCTTGATCCCTTGGCGTCCGGCATGTTGCCGATCGCCCTCGGTGATGCAACCAAGACTGTGCCATATGTCATGGATGGCCGCAAAATTTATGAATTCACGGTGACGTGGGGCGAAGAACGCGCAACCGACGACCTTGAAGGCGAAGTGGTCGAAAGTTCCGAAGCTCGTCCGGAAGAACAGGCGATCCGTGACCTTCTGGCAAAATATACCGGTACTATTCTTCAGACACCGCCGCAGTTTTCGGCCATCAAGATTGCCGGCGAGCGCGCCTATGATCTGGCACGTGAAGGCGAAACCGTCGAAATTCCGGCACGCGAAGTCGAGATTTATCGTCTGAGCTTGCTTGCTGTTACCGATAACAACCATGCGCATTTTGAAGTGGAATGTGGCAAGGGTACTTATGTGCGTGCACTGGCGCGCGACATGGGCCGCGATCTTGGCTGTTTCGGGCATATCTCTGAACTGCGTCGCACCATGGTTGCACCCTTTGGTGAAGACGTCATGGTGCCGCTTGCAAAGCTTATCGAGTTTGAGGCGGTTGAAGATCGTGATGAGCGGCTTGCAGCTCTCGATGCCTTCCTGATCGATACGGCTGAAGCCCTGTCGTCGCTGCCACAACTGGTCATCAGTGATGATCAGGCGCATCGCCTGAAGATGGGCAATCCAATTCTGCTGCGCGGCCGTGATGCCCCGGCCGATCACCCCGAGGCCTATGCCATGGCACGTGGCAAACTGGTTGCCATCGGTGAAATCGGGCAGGGAGAGTTCCGGCCCAAGCGGGTTTTCGGATAAGACCATGCAGGAGGGGGGCGCGTAATCGCCCCTTTTCTTTGTGCTGCAGATGGTTTATAGGCAGCCCCAGCTTAAGGCTTTTGCCTTTTGCCAATGAATGGCCAGAGCTGGACGACATCCCGGCTCTAGGCGTCCCGATTTTCCTTAGACAATAGAAAGGATCGTACGATGTCGATTACTGCAGAGCGCAAAGCCGCCCTTATCAAGGAATACGCAACCGTTGAAGGCGACACAGGTTCGCCTGAAGTTCAGGTCGCAATTCTGACGGAGCGGATCAACAATCTGACGGAACACTTCAAGGGTCACAAGAAGGACAACCACTCACGTCGTGGCCTTCTGACCATGGTTTCGAGCCGCCGTTCGCTTCTTGATTATCTCAAGAAGAAAGACGAAGCCCGTTACACAAAGCTGATCACAGCTCTTGGTGTACGCCGCTAAAAAAAATCCGGCGGGTCATCGGTTCGATGCCCGCCGGTTTTTCTATCCGGCAGTCTGCCGGACTATGCCCCGAATACCACACAGGTATCGCCGGGGAACAGGAAGATGGGCCGGATGGGCCGGTGCCGTCTGAAACAACCGATGACCTGTCATGGGGCAGGATTGCCGGATGCTTTTGCAACGCCGATGACGTTGCAATGAACAAAGCCTCCAGTTGTCTTGCCCGTGATGTGTCGTAGCTGCGAAGACGAAACAATTTCGCAGCGACAGTTAAGGACAAAATATGTTCAAGCAACATTCCGTGGAAATCGAATGGGCAGGCCGCCCGCTCAAGCTTGAGACAGGCAAAGTTGCCCGTCAGGCTGACGGCGCCGTCATCGCAACCTACGGCGAGACCATGGTTCTCGCGACAGTCGTTTCTGCCAAGGCTCCAAAGCCAGGCCAGGACTTCTTCCCGCTGACCGTAAACTACCAGGAAAAGACCTATGCTGCCGGTAAAATCCCAGGCGGCTATTTCAAGCGCGAAGGTCGTCCAAGCGAAAACGAAACACTGGTTTCGCGCCTGATCGACCGTCCAATCCGTCCGCTTTTCCCTGAAGGCTACAAGAACGACACGCAGGTTGTCGTGACCGTTATCCAGCACGATCTGGAAAACAACCCTGATATCCTGTCGATGGTCGCAACTTCTGCTGCGCTGACACTTTCTGGCGTTCCTTTCATGGGCCCGGTCGGTGGCGCGCGCGTTGGTTACATCAACGGCGAATACGTACTGAACCCACACCTTGACGAGATGGACGAGTCTGTTCTCGATCTGGTTGTCGCCGGTACGCAGGACGCAGTTCTGATGGTTGAGTCCGAAGCAAAGGAACTCAACGAAGAAATCATGCTCGGCGCCGTCATGTTCGGCCATAAGGGCTTCCAGCCAGTTATCGACGCCATCATCAAGCTGGCTGAAGTTGCTGCCAAGGAACCACGCGAATTCGAACCGGAAGATTTCTCCGCGCTCGAAACAGAAATGCTCGGCCTTGCCGAAGCAGAACTGCGCACCGCGTACAAGATCACTGAAAAGGCTGCACGTTACGCTGCTGTCGACGCAGTGAAGGCAAAGGTCAAGGCTCACTTCCTGCCGGAAGAAGGCGAAGCAAAGTACACAGCCGAAGAAATTGGCGCAGTGTTCAAGCACCTCCAGGCCAAGATCGTTCGTTGGAACGTTCTGGACACCAAGAGCCGTATCGACGGCCGCGACCTGTCCACCGTTCGTCCGATCATTTCGGAAGTTGGCCTTCTGCCACGTACCCACGGTTCGGCGCTGTTCACACGCGGCGAAACGCAGGCGATCGTTGTTGCCACACTCGGCACCGGCGAAGACGAGCAGTATGTTGACAGCCTGACCGGCATGTACAAGGAACGCTTCCTGCTGCATTACAACTTCCCGCCCTACTCGGTCGGCGAAACTGGCCGCATGGGTTCCCCAGGCCGTCGTGAAATCGGTCACGGCAAGCTGGCATGGCGCGCAATCCGCCCAATGCTGCCAACCGCTGAGCAGTTCCCGTACACACTGCGTGTGGTTTCTGAAATCACTGAGTCCAACGGTTCTTCCTCGATGGCAACCGTTTGCGGCACATCGCTCGCGCTGATGGACGCTGGCGTTCCTCTGGCCAAGCCAGTTGCTGGTATCGCCATGGGCCTTATCCTCGAAGGCGACCGTTTTGCGGTTCTCTCCGATATCCTCGGCGACGAAGATCACCTCGGCGACATGGACTTCAAGGTTGCGGGTACTGCGGACGGCATCACCTCGCTTCAGATGGACATCAAGATCGCCGGTATCACCGAAGAGATCATGAAGGTTGCTCTCGAGCAGGCTCAGGGCGGTCGCAAGCACATCCTCGGCGAGATGGCCAACGCCATCACAGAAAGCCGCGGCCAGCTTGGTGAATTTGCTCCACGCATCGAAGTGATGAACATTCCGGTCGACAAGATCCGTGAAGTTATCGGTTCGGGCGGCAAGGTCATCCGCGAAATCGTTGAAAAGACCGGCGCAAAAATCAACATCGAAGACGATGGCACCGTGAAGATCGCTTCTTCTTCCGGCAAGGAAATCGAAGCTGCTCGCAAGTGGATCCACTCTATCGTTGCAGAACCGGAAGTCGGCGCAATCTACGAAGGCACAGTCGTCAAGACTGCTGACTTCGGTGCATTCGTTAACTTCTTCGGCGCACGTGATGGTTTGGTTCACATCTCGCAGCTCGCTTCCGAGCGCGTTGCCAAGACCTCCGACGTCGTCAAGGAAGGCGACAAGGTTTGGGTAAAGCTGATGGGCTTTGATGAGCGTGGCAAGGTTCGCCTGTCCATGAAGGTTGTCGATCAGGCAACTGGCAAGGAAGCCGAGAAGAAGGACGGCGAAGCAGCCGAATAAGGCCTTCGTTTCTTTCCGATATCGAGGCGCGGAAGATTTCCGCGCCTTTTTTCTATTTTCAAAAAGGTCGCAAATATGAGCCGTGACGCCGTCAAAACCCTGTTCCACCCGTTCGCCGCAGGCATGGTCGAAGCACCTGCGCAGGGTGAACGCGTACTGTTTCTTGGAGCCGAAGCCGGCGCACCAAGGCTCGAAGGATTTGATGCCGAGATTGTTGCGGTTCAGAGCCTTCGTCCGCTTTACCGCGCCTTGCAGGCAGAACATGCCAATGTCACACCCGACCTGTCAGGCGAGGCGTTCGATGCGGCGCTTATCCTGTGCGGCAAACACCGTGGTGAAAATGAAAACCGCGTTGCCGAAGCGCTTGAACGCGTCAAGGCAGGCGGCACAATCGTGATTGCCGGTTCGAAAGAAGATGGCATCGCCACCATGCGCAAGATGCTGTTGAAGCTGGGTGTAGAAGTCGAATCCACACCAAAATATCATGGCATTGCAGTGTGGTTTAAGCGTCCCGAAGAGGTGACTGCTTACGTTGCGAAACTGAAGCATGAGGCCGTCACGGTTGATGGACGGTTCACGGCGATGCCGGGCATGTTCTCGCATGATCGTATCGATGATGGCTCCGAATTGCTGGCATCGCGCCTGCCAACCGATTTTGATGGCAATGCCGCAGATTTTGGCGCCGGCTGGGGTTATCTCTCGGTCATGCTCGCCGAGAAGTCTCCGCGCACCGCCCGTATCGATTTGTTTGAAGCAGACTGGAATGCATTGGAATTCGCCAAGACCAATCTCGAAGAAAATTGCCCGAAACTGACGACACGTTTCTTCTGGCAGGATCTTGCTGCTGAGCCACCAAAAGAGAAATACGACTTGATCATCATGAATCCGCCCTTCCATGCAGGTGGACAGGCGGCTGAGCCTGCCTTGGGTCAGGCACTGATCAAGGCAGCGGCAGGTGCTCTGCGCAATGGTGGCAAGCTGCTGATGGTTGCCAACCGTGGTCTTCCCTATGAGACCATTCTTGCCGGCGAATTCAAAACAAGCGGTGAAGTATGCCGTAACTCCCGCTTCAAGATCCTGAGCGCACAGAAGTAAGAGACAAACAAGATGTTCCGCAAAACCGAAAGCAATGGTTTTGCGGGATTTTTTGATGTCAGGACTTTCTGACTTTTTGCGATGCCAGCACATTGCGGATCGCAAAGCTCGAATGAATACGTGAAACGCCGGGTAACTTTGACAGAATGTCCTTGTGGACACGCTCAAAGTCACCGGCGCTTTCAATTTCCACCCGCACGAAATAATCGGCCCCGCCGGTCATTAAAAAACACTCGCGAATTTCAGAGTGTTTGCGCACTGCCACTTCGAAACGGTTGAGATAGTCTTCCGTTTGTCGATCAAGGGTTATCTGAATGATAACCGCAATACCTTCTTCGCCCGATGTATTGCCCGTCAGCACCGTGTAGCCACGGATTGCGCCGGACTGTTCCAGAATATTGATGCGGCGCAGGCATGCCGAGGGTGACAAACCAACGGCTTCTGCAAGTTTGGTGTTGCTGATGCGCGCATTGGCGCGCAGCGCCCTGATGATATGCCGGTCTATCGCATCGAGTCCTGACATGTGGTTTCTTTCATTTCGTCGCAGATTGTTTCAATAAATAGCAACAATCTGAATAATCAACACATCATCGCCGGAAAATTCGACAATACGTGCATTACCATCCTTCATTAATAATGAGGGTGAACGATAATGAACATGCAAATCAGCCGCACACATGCGAGCGGTAATGCAAGCGGTTGGCTGACAATCGATCTCGGCGCTCTATTCGACAATTACCGGTTTTTGCAGACGCAGGCACCAGCAAGTGCCGTGGCTGGCGTGGTGAAGGCAGATGCCTATGGGCTGGGCGCGGACCATGTCGCGACCACGCTATACGCCGCCGGATGTCGTGACTTTTTCGTTGCGCATATCGACGAGGCTATCAGCCTTCGCAAACTGATTGCACAGGACGCACGGTTTTACGTGCTGAATGGGTTGCAGCCCGGCAATGAAGCAAGCTGTGAAGCGTTCGATATTACGCCTGTTCTCAATTCTTTGGCGCAGGTCGCGCAATGGTCCGACTTCGCAACCAGCATCGGCAAGACGCTGCCAGCAATCCTGCAGGTCGACACCGGCATGTGCCGTCTAGGCCTGCCGCCGGAAGAACTTGAAATCCTGGTGAAGGACCAAAGCCGTGTTTCGGGCCTGCGCATTGATTATATCATGAGCCATCTTGCCTGCGCTGATGAGCCGGAAAACCTCGCCAATGCGGCGCAGCTGACGGTCATGTTGGAAGCGGCACTTGGCCTGCCGAATGCCAAAATCTGCTTTTCAAATTCCGGCGGTATCTTTCTCGGTAGCGGATATCACAACCACCTGATGCGGCCAGGTATTGCACTTTACGGCGGTGCACCGTCGGTGGTGCCACCAAATCCCATGAAGCCGGTTGTTGGGCTTCAGGTCGCTGTGGTGCAAACCCGCATCGTGCCCGCAGGCTCACAGGTTGGTTATGGCGGTTCCTTCGTTTCGAAGGAAGAGATGCGTCTGGCGACACTGGCGGCCGGTTATGCGGATGGGCTGCCACGGTCTTTGAGTAACAGCGGAGCGGTGTGGTTTAATGGCCAGCGCTTGCCGATTGTCGGACGCGTGTCGATGGATAGTATCATTGTCGACATATCCGCTTTGCCGGAGGGAACCTTGCAGCACGGTTCACTCGTTGAAGTGATTGGGCCGCAGCAGAGTCTCGAAGACGTGGCCGATGATGCCGGTACCATTGCATATGAAATTTTGACGAGCCTTGGCCGTCGTTATCAGAGAAAATACATCCAACCTCGGGACGCCGCAGCAGCTTTGACTGACCGTGCCCCCAATGCGTGAGAATGGCATGAATATTACGATCCTTGGAGCCGGTGTTATCGGCGTGACATCTGCGTGGTACCTTGCCAAGGCAGGGCATAAGGTAACGGTTATTGACCGGCAGTCAGGCGCGGCATTGGAAACCAGCTTCGCCAATGCCGGCGAAATCTCGCCCGGCTATTCATCGCCTTGGGCAGCGCCAGGTATTCCGATGAAGGCGCTGAAATGGCTGTTCATGAAACATGCCCCGTTGATCGTGCGCCCGACGCTGGATGCAGCAACATGGAGCTGGATGCTGAAGATGCTGTCCAACTGCACGGCAGCTCGGTATGCGACCAACAAGGGTCGCATGGTGCGGATTGCCGAATACAGCCGCGATTGCTTGATGGCACTCCGTGATGAAACCGGCATTCAGTACGACCACCGCACGCAGGGCACATTGGAAGTGTTCCGCACCCAGAAGCAGTTTGATGGCATTGCCAAGGACGTCGCCGTCCTGAAGGCGGGCGGCGTGCCGTTTGAAATACTCGACAGCAAGGGATGCGTGGCAGTTGAGCCAGGCCTTGCACCTTCGAGCGACAAGATTGTGGGTGGTCTGCGCCTGCCAGGCGACGAGACCGGCGATTGCTACATGTTCACCACGGAGTTGGCGAAGCTGGCCGAGCAGGCTGGCGTTACCTTCCTCTACGATACGGCCATCCATCGTCTGGTCACAGAAGGTTCGGTCGTCAAGGCAGTTGAAACTTCCAAGGGCCGGATTGAAGCTGACGTGTTTGTCGCGGCCCTTGGCAGCTACTCACCGGCGCTGGTCAAGCCACTCGGCCTTAATCTGCCAGTTTATCCAGTGAAGGGCTATTCGATTACCGTGCCGATCATCAATGAAGCACGGGCACCTGTTTCGACCGTCATGGATGAAACCTACAAGGTTGCCATTACCCGCTTGGGCTCGCGCATCCGTGTGGGCGGCATGGCGGAAATCGCCCGTTTCAGCAATGATCTGCCCCAGGCACGCAAAGAAACTCTGACCCATTCCGTGGAAGATCTGTTTGGCGGGGCAGGAGATCAGTCGCAGGCCCTGTTCTGGTCGGGCCTACGCCCGATGACACCAGATGGTACGCCGGTTATCGGTAAGACCCGTTATGGAAACCTGTATCTTAATACCGGTCATGGCACTCTCGGCTGGACCATGTCTTGTGGTTCCGCCCGCGTTCTTTCTGATTTGATCAGCGGTCAAAAACCAGACATTGAGACGGCCGATCTTTCGATTTCCCGCTACGGCCGTTGAGGGCCTCGGTATAGAGCCGAGTGAATAAGAGATTATGCAAACGGGGCTTTCAGGATGATATCCGAAGGCCCCGTTTATCTATGCAGAGAGCACATAAAACAAAAAGGCCGGGCAAGCCCGACCTTTCACAACCGCTTTGCTTCATGCCAGTACATCCGTGGTCATGGCGAAGCGATTTTGTATTTCTGAACGACAACCTGAGGTTTTCGTCTCGTTGCTCACATCCTCGCGCCAATTGGTTAACATCAAGTTAATGTCAAGGCAGCGAATGCAGTATTCTTGTGCCGTGAGCGACGTGTGAAATACATGTGATCCTTATATGCTGTCGCATAAGGGCTTTTTCAAGGCCTGCTAAAATAAAACAACTTTTGCAATCTGAAATATAACGCAAATAAAAAAGGCCGGTAAAACCGGCCTTTAATCGTGTGCAAAAAACTGAAAGCTTATTAAGCCTGCAGGTTGTCTGCAGACATCTTGCCCGAACGACGGTCCTGAACCAGTTCGTAGGTGATCTTCTGGCCATCCTTGAGGCCGTTCATGCCAGCGCGCTCAACAGCAGAAACGTGTACGAATACGTCCTGTGTGCCGTCGTCAGGCTGAATGAATCCGTAACCCTTGGTCGAGTTGAACCATTTAACTGTACCAGTTGCCATAACGATTTCCTTCCGTTGGCAAATTGAATTAGCCTCGAAAAATAGTCCTTTCGAGAGCAGTTGGTCGAATTTGCAGAAAAAAGATCGTCGTTTGCGTCTATGCGGCGCCGAAGTCTGGTCGTCAAACAAATATCGATGGCGCCGACATAATTGGCTTTGCAGTTGCTTGTCAAGAGAAAGGAAAGTTTGTCAAAGGCTTGAAAAGCAAAAACCCGGTGCGGGAGGAGGTGCACCGGGTTCTTGAAACTGACTGACAATTGGGAGGAGGAGTATTGTCAGTCCAAATCGGCGGGCGCTGGGAGGAGGAGTGCGCCGCGTCGATGATTTAAATGTACCGGAAACCCGCACAAAATACAGCCACATGATTGCAGCGCAGCTTTGCATTAAGCGCATGGCTGGGGGTTGTTCTATTGCCATTACTCAATCGGCCGCCTATCATTTAAGCATGAGCATTGAATCGGTCCGTACATATTTCGCTTCCAGATCCCCTGATATCACCGTCATCGAGACGGAGAAAAGCTCCGCAACGGTGGCACTCGCTGCTGAGGCGCATGGTGTGGAGCCGGATCAGATTGCTAAAACGATCTGTCTGCGTGCCGGTGAGACTATTCTTTTGGTTGTAACAGCCGGAACCAGGCGACTTGATAACAAGAAGTTCCGTGAGCAGTTTCAAGCTAAACCCCGCATGTTGGATGCGGAAGAGGTCGTGGCCGTCACCAGCCACCCGGTCGGTGGCGTATGCCCGTTTGGCCTTGCCACGGATGTTCCGGTTTATTGCGATGTGTCGTTGAAGAACTATCAGGAAGTTGTGCCTGCCGCAGGCGCCACCAATGCTGCGGTCCGCATCTCGCCGGACCTGATGGCATCGCTCACCAAGGCCCAATGGGTTGATGTCTGCCAATAACATAAAGTTGGTAGGCCCGTGAGTTTAACCGCACCTTAAATCGCCGTATTTTATTCTCATTCGAATGAAATGCAGATCGAGCGTCGAAACACGCCCGTTTGCAAGGGTTTATCGTATCAGGAGTGGTTTCGGCCATATGGCAGGCAAAAGCAAATCAGGTCGCAGAATAGAACCTTCATTCGAGGATGATGAGCTCGAAGATGAAGAGATGCGCCTTGATGCTGGCGACCGCATTGCCGGAAACTCCGCCGTTCGCCGCAAAACCGCCGCTACTGCAGCCACACCCAAAAAATCCAGAAAGAGCAAAGCTGCACCTGTAAAGATCGCCAAGTCAGGCGGGTTGGTCCGTCTGGTCAGGCGCCTGTTTTACTGGTGTGTGGTGCTGGGTATCTGGGGCGGCATCGCCGTCGCGGGTCTGGTTCTTTATTATGGTGCACGCATGCCTGCTGCCAGCACCTGGTCTATTCCTGAGAGACCACCGAATGTCAGGATCGTTTCCGTTGATGGCGAAGTCATTGCCAACCGTGGCACTACCGGCGGTGAAGCTGTCGCGCTTGAGGACATGTCTCCTTACATACCGCAGGCGGTCATGGCTATTGAAGACCGGCGGTTCTATTCGCACTTTGGTGTTGACCCGCTCGGTTTGGCGCGTGCCGTGGTCACCAACGTGACCTCGGGGCGTATGGTACAAGGTGGCTCCACACTAACCCAGCAGCTTGCCAAGAACTTGTTCCTCTCCCAAGAGCGCACGCTTGAGCGCAAGGTACAGGAAGTGCTGCTGTCGTTCTGGCTGGAGCAAAAATACAGCAAGGACCAGATTCTTGCGATGTATCTGAACCGCGTTTATTTCGGCTCGAATGCCTATGGTGTCGAGGCCGCATCCCGCCGTTACTTCAACAAGTCTGCACGGGATGTAAATCTTGGAGAAGCGGCTCTTCTGGCTGGCCTCCTGAAGGCGCCGTCCCGTCTGTCGCCTGCGCGAGATCCGCAAGCCGCCGAAGAACGAGCGCAGATCGTTCTCTCTGCCATGCGCGAGGAAGGTTACATCACCGATAGCGAAAGCGCGACGGCGATGTCGCAGCCGCCAACCAAGGCCAAACATTTCTGGTCGGGTGCCCAGCACTACGCTGCCGACATGGTGATCGATGAGGTCCGCTCGCTGGTCGGTGAGGTGAAGCAGGATCTGGTTGTCGATACCACCCTTGATCTCGGCCTTGAAGAAAAGGCTGATGAGGCCATTACTAAGGCATTGGCTTCCGAAGGAAAGAAGCTCGGCGTTTCGCAAGCCGCTCTGGCGGCGATCGATGGTACCGGCGCCATTCGTGCAGTGGTCGGTGGCGCAAGCTACGCTGACAGCCAGTTTAACCGCGCAACCAGAGCCAAACGTCAACCGGGTTCGGCCTTCAAGCCATTCGTTTATGTGGCAGCTCTGGAAGCCGGTCTGCGTCCCAACTCCATCCGTAATGACGGTCCGGTTCGCATCGGCAATTGGACGCCTGAGAACTATGACCAGAAATATAGGGGCGAGGTGACGCTGTCATCCGCTCTGGCACAATCACTCAATACCATCGCCGCGCAATTGGTGATGGAGGTCGGCCCTGACCATGTGACCAAAGTGGCGCATCGTCTGGGCATCGAATCCCAGTTGCAAGCCAATGCCTCGATTGCACTCGGGACTTCGGAAGTCTCTCTGACAGAACTGACGGCAGCCTATGCGCCTTTCATGAATGGCGGTTACAAGGCCACGCCTCATATCGTCAAACGCATTTCTGACATGGACGGCAACGTCCTCTATGAAAACAAATATGATAATCCACCACGTGTTCTAAGTGAGGCGATCGTCGCTGCCATGAACAGCATGCTGACGCGTGTTGTCGATGAAGGCACGGGTAAGGCCGCCAGACTGAAGGGTTGGCAGGTGGCCGGTAAGTCCGGGACAACCCAGTCTTTCCGTGATGCACTGTTCGTTGGTTACACAAGCAACCTGACCACAGGCATCTGGCTCGGCAATGATGACGGTACACCCATGAAGAAGGTGACCGGCGGTGGCCTGCCTGCAAAAGTATGGCATGACTTCATGACCGCCGCGCATGCGGGCCTGATCCCATCACCATTGTTTGGTCAGGGTTATGTGACCGATGAACCGGTTTTCCCACCCGATCGTCCCAACGAAAACCAGCCGGGGTCTATAACTGACATTATCTCTGGCGCCTTCGGTGACCGTCCGGCATCGCAAGGCATGCCACCTGAGCAGGTCGGTTCGGCCAATGGTCAGCCGATGGATATTCCGCAGCGCTCTTATCCGGGCGAGCCATCCTATTCAAATGGGCCGGTGCCGCCTGCCGATGTTGGAGCAAGTGATCAACGCGGTCCTCAGCCAGCACGACAGACGACGCTTCTCGATTTTCTGATGGGAAATTGACGGGCAGGAAGCCGCAAGTGAGTCTTGTCTCTTAATGCGACATCCTGGTGCCGGGGGATTGCCAGAGATGTTACCGACGCCTGGGCAGAATTCGTTCATTCAGCCTTTGAAATTTAGAATTCGCGTTTTGGTTGATTTTTTCAATCGGTTTTCTAAGGGTTTGATTTTTATTAACAATATCTAATTTCTAACGCTCGTTTGGCTCGCTTCAATTAACCCTAAGGCTTGTTTTTTCATTGGCTGCCCCATTTCTGATGACTTTCCAGGGTAAATGAATTATTACTTATGATTATTGGAATGCTTAGTTGCTGTACTAAATTTTTTTAATTGAGGATTAAGATGTTTAGACTTGGCGAGGCTCGCGCAGGTGGGTTCGAAGAGATTCAGCAGTCTGGTAGTATTGTTCTAGAGCCGCAAAATATTTTATTTGAAAATGATCAGGTCGAACAAACACCTATGCTGAAATTGCAGTTTGCAGTTAAGCGCCTTATTGATGTCTTCGGTGCTTTTTCTGCTCTCTTAATGTTGTCTCCACTCCTTGGTGTCGTCGCTCTTCTTGTGAAACTTGATAGCAAGGGGCCGGTATTCTTCTCCCAGATTCGCTGGGGAATGAATGGAGAGAAAATCCGCGTTTATAAATTCCGCTCAATGAGAACAGATTTGTGCGACGCAACGGGTGTCGCGCAGACCGTAAAAAATGATCCTCGTGTTACAAAGATGGGCGCTATTTTGCGCAAGACCAACATTGATGAACTGCCACAGCTGATCAATGTCCTGAAGGGTGACATGTCGCTGGTCGGACCACGTTGCCATGCCATTGGCATGTTTGCAGGCGGCCGTCTTTATGAGGATCTCGTACCAAACTACCACAAGCGTCACACTGTGCGTCCGGGCATTACCGGCCTTGCGCAGATGCGTGGCCTTCGTGGCCCGACGGACCGTGCGGACAAGGCAAGAGCCCGTATCGCATCGGATATCTACTACGTCGACAATTTCTCGGTGTGGCTGGATATCAAAATTATTTTCGGAACTTTGTGGTCCGAACTCAAGGGTGGCAAAGGCTTCTGATTTTTTGGCCTTTGTCTGATATTTTTTAAGACGCCTTTATTTTAGAAAGCCCCGCTCCGGTGATCCGAAGCGGGGCTTTTGTTTATTTCGCGGCCAGCGCATCCATGATCCGGATCCAGGAGCGGATACCCTTATGGAAGGACTGCAGGTCGTACTTCTCGTTCGGGGAGTGGATACGGTCATCGGTCAGGCCATAACCGACCAGAAGCGAATCCATGCCGAGCATCTTCTGGAAGTCACCAACGATCGGGATCGAGCCGCCCATGCCGATGACAACGGCAGGCTTTGGCCATTCGTCGGAGAGCGCATTTTTTGTCTTCGTCAATGCCGGAGAATCATAAGACAGCTGGATAGCCGGTGAGCCACCATGTTCGTGGAACTCGACCGAGCAATCCGCTGGAATTTTGGCGCGAACATAGGCGCGGAATGCTTCACGCACCTGGGCCGGATCCTGCTTGCCAACCAGACGGAAGGAGACTTTTGCCGATGCCTGCGCGGCGATAACGGTCTTGAAGCCATCGCCGGTGTAACCGCCGATAATCCCGTTCACTTCGGCGGTGGGTCGGGCCCATGTCAACTCGAGAACCGAGCGTCCTTGTTCACCTGAAGGTACGGACAGGCCAACTTCGCCAAGGAAAGCCTCTGCGGTGCGGCCGAGCGTTTCCCAGGAAGCTTTGATATTGGCTGGCGTTTCTTCAACACCGTCATAGAAACCGTCAAGCGTCACGCGACCTGTCGTGTCGTGCAGACCGGCCAGGATATTGGCCAGAATGTGGATCGGGTTGGCGGCGGCACCACCGAAGAGGCCGGAATGCAGATCGCGGTCCGCAGCGGTGATGACGACTTCTTCGCCAACCAGACCACGCAATGCGCCCGCAATCGCCGGTGTTTCCCGGTCCCACATGCTGGTATCACAGACGAGTGCGAACTCTGCCTTCAACTCGCCGGCATTGGCTTCGAGGAATGGCTTGAGGGACGGGGAGCCTGACTCTTCTTCACCTTCAAACAAGATGGTCACGCGGATCGGCAGCGAGCCGTGAATTTCCTTGTAGGCGCGGCATGCCTCAACGAAGGTCATCAACTGACCCTTGTCGTCAGATGTGCCACGGCCGGTGATGACCTTGCGGTCGTTGCCAAGATCCTTGATTGCAGGCTCGAACGGGTCGTTTTCCCACAGGTTTAGCGGGTCGACCGGCTGTACGTCATAATGGCCATAAAACAGAACGTGTGGAGCATCCGCTGTCGCCGCCGCATGGTGCGCAACGACCATCGGGTGGCCTGCGGTATCACGAACCGACGCGTCGAAACCAATCGACGACAGCGAGGCTGTCAGCCATTCAGCGGCCTTGCGGCATTCAGCCTTGAAAGCCGGGTCGGTAGAGATGGACTTTATTCTGACAAGTTCAAACAACCTGTCGAGGCTCGACGTCAGATTTTCATCGGCCTTGGCCAAAACGTTGGAAATATCAGTCATTGGGTATCCTGCCATTGGACAGCATTCTGAAACCCGCGGGGTTTGATGGGAATGCTGCCTTTTTAATTCGAAGCCGGGCTTGCGCATTTAGTCGAAATGCGCAGTCAGTTGCCGATAACAACGTTATCGCATCGACCTACATCGCGGAAGTGTTTTTGAGTGCGCGCTGTACATACTCGATCAGCAACTCGCGCTCGAAGCGACGGAAGCCGGAAAATGCCAATTCATCCGCCTCTTTGGCAGCGGTAATAGCCTGTTCCTCGAGCGAGCGACCCTGCGCGGTAAGTTCGATGATCTGGGCGCGTTTGTCCTTGGGGTGCTGCTTGCGGGTGATCAGGCTGTCGCGCTGCATGCGGGCCAATGTATTGGCAAGCGTTGCCTGCTCGATATCCAGCCGATCAAGCAATTGCCGTTGTGTGATGCCATCTTCATTCCAGAGCTCGAGCAAGATCGGAAATTGGCCTGGAGAAAAGCCAAGTGCCGAGGCTTTTTTATGCAAGGCACGTGAAAAGGCCTTGGCCAGCTGGGCAGTCAGATAGGCAGCAGAATCGGTTCTTGAAAAGCGCATGCGATTTGAGGTCCTGAAAACAAGTCTCGCACTGGTCGATGGCATCGGCAGGGCGGCTTACGCATAATGGTCCATTCTTTCCCCAAACATGCGGCGACATTTTTAGGCGTCAAAGCTGAGGTATTTTTGCGGGGTGAGGCCAATAAAAAAACCGCCACGGCCGGGAGGGGGTCGGCCATGGCGGCTTATCGAGGGACAAAGGCCCGGAGAGGGGGGAAGGCCTTTGTCCGGTCTGAGGCGGCGGGGGACGAGCCAGCTATCAGACTACGGCGTGATCAGGCGCCGTTGAGTAATAATTGTGGCTGCAAATGAGGCTTTTCAAGGGAAGAAACTATTACAAATCGGTAACGTTAAGGTGAGCGGTGAGCACGGATTTTGACTGAATCTTTCTGGGCATGAAACCGGGCCAAATCTAACTTTCTGTGGACGCAAGATGAGGCGCAAGGTAACGATGGCACCATGAAAAAAGGCGATCATCTCTTCCTCGTTGACGGTTCCGGCTTTATTTTCCGGGCGTTTCACGCAATTCCAGCATTGAACCGCAAGTCTGACGGCTTGCCGGTGAATGCAGTCTCCGGCTTCTGTAACATGCTCTGGAAATTGCTCAGGGATGCACGCAACACCGATGTTGGCGTTACGCCCACGCATTTTGCCGTCATTTTTGACTATTCCTCAAAGACATTTCGCAACGAGCTTTATGACCTTTACAAGGCAAACCGCTCTGCACCGCCAGAGGACCTGATCCCGCAGTTCGGATTGATCCGTCATGCGACCCGTGCGTTCAACCTGCCGTGCATCGAAAAGGAAGGATTTGAGGCCGACGATCTGATCGCCACCTACGCCCGGCAGGCCGAGGCGGTGGGCGCCGACACCACCATCATTTCGTCTGACAAGGACCTGATGCAGCTCATCACGGCCAACGTGCACATGTACGATGCCATGAAGGACAAGCAGATCGGCATCCCGGAAGTCATCGAAAAATGGGGTGTACCGCCGGAAAAGATGATCGACCTGCAGGCAATGACGGGAGATTCGACCGACAATATTCCGGGCATTCCAGGCATCGGTCCGAAAACGGCGGCCCAGCTTTTGGAAGAGTATGGTGATCTCGATACGTTGCTTGAGCGTGCGGGCGAAATAAAGCAGCAAAAGCGGCGTGAAAACATCATTGCCAATACCGAGCTTGCTCGGCTTTCCCGCCAGCTTGTGTCGTTGCGCACAGACGTACCGCTTGAAATGCAGCTCGACCAGCTGGTGCTGGAGCCGCAGGACGGACCCAAGCTGGTTGCCTTCCTGAAGGCCATGGAGTTCACGACGCTGACCCGCCGTGTGGCAGAGGCCACAGGTGCGGAAGCCGGCGAGATTGAGGCTGCAGTCGTACCCGTCGAATGGGGCGCAGATGCCCATGGTCCTGATGTCGGTGCTGGCACAACAGCTGCACCACAGCCATCGCAGGCAGCGGCGTCGGCAGACGCTGTAGAGGTCGTCCACAAGGACGGTTTTGCGCCGTCTGATCTGGCAGCATCGCGTGCTGCGCTGTTTGCATCATCGCCCATCGACACGACCGGCTATACGACGATCCGTGACGTGCAGAGTTTGGATAGATGGATAGCGGATGCGTACGAGACAGGCGTTGTTGCTTTCGATACCGAGACAACGTCTCTTGACCCGATGCAGGCCGAGCTTGTCGGTTTTTCGCTGGCACTCGCTGATAACAACAAGGATGGTTCCGGAACAACCATTCGCGCCGCCTATGTGCCTTTGACCCACAAGACTGGGTCTGGTGGTGACCTATTCAGCGATGGCATCAAGTTGAGCGAAGGCCAGATACCTTTCCGTGATGCTCTTGAGCGGCTGAAGCGCCTGCTTGAAGACCCTTCCGTCCTGAAGGTCGCACAGAACCTCAAATACGATTACCTGCTGATGAAGCGCCACGGCGTGGTGATTGACGGTTATGACGACACGATGCTGATGTCATACGTGCTGGAGGCGGGCAAAGGCACGCACGGCATGGATGCTCTGTCTGAGCGTTGGCTTGGTCACAAGCCGATTGCCTATAAGGACGTTGCGGGCTCTGGCAAAGCCAGCGTCACCTTCGATTTCGTCGACATTGAGAAAGCCACCGCCTATGCCGGTGAAGACGCGGATGTCACACTCCGCCTCTGGCTCGTGCTGAAACCGCGTCTGGCTGCTGAAGGCCTGACGTCTGTCTATGAAAGGCTGGAGCGGCCGCTGGTGGCTGTGCTGTGCCGCATGGAAGAGCGCGGCATCACCATTGACCGTCAAATCCTGTCGCGTCTCTCTGGGGAGCTGGCGCAAAAGGCCGCTGCCGCAGAAGAAGAGATCTATACGTTGGCAGGTGAACGGTTCAACGTCGGTTCGCCCAAGCAGCTTGGTGACATCCTGTTTGGCAAGATGGGGCTGCCCGGGGGTTCCAAAACCAAGACCGGACAATGGTCCACCTCTGCACAGGTGCTGGAAGATTTGGCTGCCGAGGGTGCGGAGCTGCCCTCGAAGATTGTTGACTGGCGTCAGCTGACCAAGTTGAAGTCAACCTATACAGATGCACTGCCGGGTTACATTCATCCCGAGACAAAGCGTGTTCATACATCTTACGCAATGGCCTCGACAACGACAGGACGTTTGTCATCGTCCGAACCGAACCTGCAGAATATTCCGGTTCGTACAGCCGAAGGTCGCAAGATCAGAACGGCATTTATCACCACGCCCGGTCACAAGCTTCTGTCTGCCGACTATAGCCAGATTGAATTGCGTGTGCTGGCGCATGTGGCGGATATTCCGCAGCTGCGGCAGGCCTTTGAGAATGGCGTCGATATTCATGCCATGACCGCCTCTGAAATGTTTGGCGTGCCGGTTGAGGGCATGCCTTCAGAAGTGCGCCGCCGCGCCAAGGCCATCAACTTCGGCATCATCTACGGCATTTCCGCTTTCGGTCTTGCCAATCAGCTGAGCATTGGCCGCTCGGAAGCCGGCGAATACATCAAAAAGTATTTTGAGCGTTTCCCCGGCATCAAGGACTATATGGAAGCGACCAAGGCCTTTGCACGAGACAAGGGTTACGTAGAAACAATTTTTGGTCGCCGGGCCTATTATCCTGAAATCCGCTCGTCCAACCCGTCTGTCCGTGCCTTTAACGAACGCGCGGCTATAAATGCGCCTATTCAGGGTTCTGCTGCGGATGTCATTCGCCGCGCCATGGTGCGTGTCGAACCGGCACTGTTGGCGGAAAAGCTTTCGGCGCGGATGCTGTTGCAGGTGCACGACGAATTGATATTCGAGGTTGAAGACGCGGAAATCGACAAGGCGTTGGAGCTTGTCGTGTCTGTCATGGAAAACGCGGCAATGCCTGCCGTATCCATGGCCGTGCCGCTGAAGGTTGATGCGAGAGCCGCGACCAACTGGGATGAGGCGCACTAATCCCGGTTTTGGAGCATCCATCAAAAAACTTCATCAACCGGATCACCGTCAAAGGATCGTCAGTCGATCATGCATCTGTCATGGAAGAAGCTGAAAACGCGCCTAGCAGCAGGCGTGTTTTAAAAGCGTTGTGACAGGAGTAGCGAATGGAAAAGCTGACGCTCTATATAGGCAACAAGAATTATTCCTCATGGTCCTTCCGGCCATGGCTTGCCATGGAAGCGACGGGAATTCCTTTTGAGGAAGTTCTGATTCCCTTCGACTTTGCGGCAGGCAATCCGAAGTTCAAGGATATCTCGCCCACCAAACTGGTTCCTGTCCTGCACCACGGCGATCTGCGTGTATGGGAATCACTTTCGATCATCGAATATGTGGCTGATCTCTTCCCTGAAAAGCAGCTGTGGCCAACAAATATAAAAGACCGTGCAGTCGCACGCTCTGTTTCCATGGAAATGCTGGGCGGTTTCCGAGCCTTACGTCTGGCCTGTCCAATGCACATGCGCAGGAAAAAGAGTAAGATTGAGGTCTCCGATGCCGTTCGCAACGATGTCGAGCGTATTGAAAACATCTGGCGTGAATTGCGAGCCCGCTCTGGCGGACCCTATCTTTTCGGGGCTTTTTCGGCTGCAGACGCCATGTTTGCACCGGTTGTCTGCCGTTTTGATGTCTATGATCTGGTTTCCAGTGAAGATACTGTGGAGTATATGCAGGTGATCAAGTCGCATCCTGCATGGCAAAAGTGGTATCAGGCGGCAATTGTCGAGCCGTGGACTGTTCCCGAGGGTGAGGCATAACCCTGCAAAACCTGAAAAAATATGCGTGGGGACTGGTCAAGACCCGGTAAGGCATGTATAAGCGCGCCAAATTTCCGATTTCGAAACATGCGGCATTCAGCCATAAGTGGCAACATGCTCCGTTTCGTCCGTTAAGTGGAGTAACACAAATGGCTGTACCTAAAAGAAAAACAAGCCCGTCCAAGCGCGGTATGCGCCGTTCGGCTGACGCTCTCAAGGCTTCGACATACGTTGAAGACAAGAACTCCGGCGAACTGCGTCGCCCACACCATATCGATCTGAAGACCGGTATGTACCGTGGCCGTCAGGTTCTGACGCCGAAGGAAAGCGCATAAGCGTTTTCTGACTGACTGAAAAAAAGCTGGCCTTGTGCCAGCTTTTTTTATGCCTGCAATTGGCCGACGACTCAGACGGCAGCACACTGCGTATTGGCCATCTTGGAAATCGGCAATCTTCCACATACACTCCCATCGAGGATGGAGACCCGGGCGACTGTTCGGAATTGCGTGAAAGCGCTCTAGTGGAGGAAATGAACGGTGAAGCATCGCTGGATACCCGTTGCTGTCGTGTGTCTGGTCTTGGGCCTTATCGCCATGACCAAGGGCAGCGAACTTGTATCCCGCCATTTCATGAATGAAGCCTCCTCCCAGGCTCATACAACGCTCAGGCTGGCTGTTTCGGCTCTCGGCGGGCATCTGAGCCGCTACGAGCCTTTACCCGCCCTGATGGCCGATCACGACGATATTGAGGAACTGGTCAGCAACCCTTCCAACCAGTTGCTGCGTGACCGCGCCAATATCTATCTGAAAGAGATCAACACCCTTCTGCACTCGTCGGACATCTATGTCATGACGCTGGACGGTGAAACGATTGCTGCCAGCAACTTCGATGGACCGGCCACCTTCATTGGCCAGAACTTCAGCTACAGGCCGTATTTTCAGGAGGCAGCAAAAGGCCAGCAATCGAGGTTCTTTGCTCTTGGCACCACCTCGCATAAGCGTGGATATTATTTCTCCTCACCCATTCTGTTCGAGAATGTCATCAAGGGCGTGATCGTTTTTAAGGTCGATATTGAAGGCATTGAGGCTTCCTTCGGCAATGGTGAAAACCGGATCATCGTGTCTGATCCTGAAGGCATCATCTTCATGACTGGTACGCCGGAGTGGCTCTATGCCTCACTGCTGCCACTAACCAAGGATCGGTTGTTGCGGACCGAAACATCGCGCCGCTACTCCGATGCGACATTGCGTGAATTGCCATTGAGCATCGAAAGCAGTGACGGACATACGCTATTCAAGATCGCCAGCGGGCAGGGGGAGCAGGAATATCTCGCCCTGTCGCAACTGATGCCTGAAGCCGGCTGGACCGTGCGGGTGTTGATGGACACCAGTTCAGTGCGCAACCAGGTACGCACGACGGTCATTGCGGTGGTGCTCTGCCTTTGCCTTGCAGGGTTCATCCTTGCCGCAGTTTTGCAGCGCCGGGCGCGATTGCAGGAACGAATGGTGCTGCAGGCTGAAACACAGGCAGAACTGGAGCGACGGGTGGCGGAGCGCACGCAAGATCTGGCGCGGGTCAACCGCCATATTGAGCGTGAAATTGCCGAACGCCGGCAAACCGAAAAACAGCTGCGAAAAACGCAAGGGGACCTCATTCAGGCCGGAAAGCTGGCCGGTCTCGGCCAGATGTCGGCCGCCCTGTCGCATGAATTCAACCAACCATTGGCGGCAGCAAAAACCTACGCCGACAGTGCGGCCCTCCTTATCAGACGTGACAGGGTGGAGGAGGCCAGCGACAACCTCAAGAGGATCTCGGCTTTGATCGATCGCATGGCGTCAATCAGTCGCCACTTACGTAACTTCGCCCGCAAGCCGAATGAAAAGATGACGTCTGTCTCGCTTGAAGAGGCAATGCAGGACACGCTGGAAATTCTGCATGCGCGATTGAGGGCCGCCAACGCCGATCTTATCGTGGATTTTGGGACCAACCCCTTGAGCGTCAAGGCGGGCCTCGTCCGTTTGCAGCAAGTTCTGGTGAATATCATTTCAAATGCTGCGGATGCGGTGGAGACTTTGGAAGACCGCCGGATCTTTGTTACTGCGAAACAGCATGATGGCAGGGTCCTGATTTCGGTGCGGGATTATGGCCCGGGAGTGCCAGCCGCGATCATGGAACGTATCTTCGATCCGTTTTTTACCACCAAGGGCGTCGGTCGTGGCTTGGGACTTGGCCTGTCCATCTCGTACAACATTATCAAGGATTTTGGCGGAGAACTGCGCGTACGGAACCCCGACGGCGGCGGTGCCGAGTTCGTTATCGAATTGTCGGTGGCTGAGCGTATTGCGGAGGTCGCTGCGGAATGAATGGTGCCCGTGTCTTGCTGATCGATGATGAGGAAGAGCTTCGCCTTTCCACGGCGCAGGCGCTGGAACTGTCCGGATTTTCCGTGACCATGCTGTCCAGTGCCGAACATGCCCTTGAACTGATCGGTTACAGTTTTGATGGTGTTGTCGTCAGCGATATCAGAATGCCTGGCATGGATGGCATGACATTGCTGCAAAAGGTCCGGGAGCTTGATGCGGAAATTCCGGTTATTCTGGTAACAGGCCACGGGGATGTGCAGCTGGCCGTTAATGCCATGCGCAATGGCGCTTACGACTTCATGGAAAAGCCCTTCACTGCGCAATATCTGTCAGGTGTCATTCACCGCGCCATGGATAAACGGTCGCTGGTTCTGGAAAACAGACGCCTGCGCGCCGTCGCTGGCAAACGTGATGATCTTGAAACGAGGCTTCCCGGGCGCACCCAAGTCATGGTGGATCTTCGCTATCGTATCCGAGCGATTGGTGCCGCCGATGCCGATACCTTGATTATTGGCGCAACCGGTGCCGGCAAGGAAGTCGTGGCGCGTGCCCTGCATGATGTCAGCAACCGCGCCAATCGTCCGTTCGTGGCGATCAATTGTGCGGCCTTGCCACAGAACCTGATTGAAAGCGAATTGTTTGGCCATGAGGCAGGCGCCTTTCCCGGGGCCATTCGTGCCCGCTACGGCAAATTTGAACACGCTCGTGGCGGTACCATTCTGCTGGATGAAATTGGTTCGATGCCAATCGACATTCAAGCAAGATTCCTGCGCGTACTGCAGGAGCGGGTTATTACCCGTCTTGGTTCCAACGACATTGTGGAACTGGATGTCCGTTTTATTGCCACCAGTAAGGTCGATCTTGAGGCAGAGGTGGCTGCCGGCCGTTTTCGGCCTGATCTGCTCTATCGGCTAAACGTCGCAACCGTGCACGTGCCATCGCTGGCACAAAGGCGGTCCGATATTCCGCTGCTGTTCCTGCATCTGGTGCGTGAGGCGGCGGCTCGTTATGGCCGCGAGGATAGGGAAGTTCCGCAAAGTGTTATCGCGGATATAGCGACGCGGGAATGGCCAGGAAATGTGCGTGAACTGCGCAATGCTGCCGACCGTTTTGTGCTTGGCCTTTCATCTGAAAATGCCGAGCAGGTGGTCACCGATGATGATAACAGGCAACCACATCGTCTGGCGGATAAAGTGGCGTCTTATGAGCGCGATCTGATTGCCCGTTCAATCGCCCTTAATGCCGGAAATCTGAAGGCTGTCTATGAAGCGCTCGGCATTTCACGCAAAACGCTGTACGAAAAAATGCAGAAATACGGCCTCGATAAACGCCATTTGGGTAGTATGACCCAACTTGATGAAGAAGCTTTGTAACGCCAGCTGGCCAGATGGGTGGATTTCCACCCGTCATTTTTCCGCAATGTTTCGAATTCCACCCATTTACCATTTGTTCATAGCAAAAGATGCTGCGGCGTCATGCGAAGCCGATTGCAGTTTCGTTTCCCCCCGCTGCAAATGACGTATCCGCAGGTTCCGATTGAGGAGTCGGTTCTTGCGAACATCATCGTCACATTCTGGGAGGAACCGATGAATTTTTTTAAGACACTGTCGTCTGCCGTCATGGCTGCAACCGTTTCGCTGATTGCGATGTCTGCTTCTGCGCAGACCTATCCCGATCGCGGTATCACCATGGTGGTGCCTTTTGCAGCCGGTGGTCCGACCGATACTGTAGCCCGTCTGGTTGCGGAATCCATGTCCAAAGACCTTGGCCAGCAAATCGTCGTTGAAAATGTTGGCGGTGCCGGCGGCACGCTTGGTGCCGGTCGCGTCGCCGCTGCTGATCCTGATGGTTACACGATCCTGCTGCACCATATCGGCATGGCAACCAGCGCCACGCTCTATCGCAAGCTGGCCTATGATACGCTCAATGCATTCGAATATGTTGGCCTCGTCACTGAAGTGCCGATGACCATCCTGTCACGCAAGGATCTGGAGCCGACGGACCTCAAGGGCCTGATTGAATATGCCAAGGCCAACAAGGACACAGTAACGGTTGCCAATGCCGGTATCGGTGCCGCCTCGCATCTGTGCGGTATGCTGTTCATGAGCGCGATTGAGACACCGCTGGTGACTGTGCCTTACAAGGGAACTGGTCCAGCGATGACTGACCTTCTCGGCGGCCAGGTTGATATCATGTGCGACCAGACAACCAACACCACCAAGCAGATCCAGGGTAAAACAGTAAAAGCCTTCGCAGTGACCTCGCCAAATCGTCTTGATGTTCTGCCTGACGTACCAACTGCTGTTGAAGCAGGCCTGCCCGGCTTTGAAGTGGGTATCTGGCATGGTGTCTATGCACCAAAGGGCACACCGCAGGAGGCTGTCGATCGTCTCTCGAAGTCGCTTCAGGTCGCATTGAAGGACCCGAACATTGCAGCGCGCTTTGCTGAACTTGGCACCATCCCATCCCCGGAAGCAGATGGTACGCCAGCCGCGCTGAAGGCCAAGCTTGAAAGCGAAATCGCCCGCTGGAAGCCGGTCATCGAGTCTGCTGGCCAATACGCCGACTGATACCTCTATCTGAAAGAACCGGCGGCAAGGCCGCCGGTCCCTTTAGCCCTTTCCATGGTGCGCTAGCGTCTGATGCATGCGCGGAAGCGGAGCTTCTATGAAATCAGTTTCCTTCAATATGTCCGAAGCCGTTTGCGGGTTGATCTTTGTCGGTCTCGGCGTGGCGTTCGGTTGGCAGGCTTTCGAGCTCGATCTCGGCACGACATTTCGGATGGGGCCGGGGTATTTCCCCTTTGTCCTGTCATTGGTTCTCGTCGTGTTAGGTGCGGTCATCTTCCTGCGTTCCGGCAAGGTGGCACATGAACCGCTGGGCGCTATCGCCTGGCGCGGCATGCTGCTTATTCTGCCCGCACCAGTCTTCTTCGGTTTTACCGTTCGCGGGCTAGGGTTTGTGCCGGCAATCTTTTTCACGGCGCTGATAGCCGCCTTCGCCTCCCGTAAAATGAAAGTCCACACCGCCGTTCTTCTGGCGGCCGGGCTGACTGTCTTTTCGGTCGTCGTGTTCAATTATGGTCTTGGCCTGCCGTTCCAGCGGTTTGGTCCATGGCTCAAGTTCTAAGAGGTTTCGATGGAACTTTTCGATAATCTCGCACTTGGTTTCAGCACGGCTTCGTCGCTTGGAAACCTGTTCTTCTGCCTGATTGGCGTGTTGCTGGGAACCTTGATCGGCGTGTTGCCGGGCATTGGCGCAACGGCAACCATCGCCATGTTGTTGCCGATCACCTTCCAGCTTGAGCCGGTTTCGTCACTGATCATGCTGGCCGGAATTTATTACGGCGCGCAGTATGGTGGCTCAACCACCGCTATCCTGATCAATATGCCCGGCGAATCCTCATCTGCCGTAACGGCCATCGATGGTTATCAGATGGCCCGCAAAGGTAAGGCGGGTGTAGCACTTGCCACAGCGGCAATTGGTTCTTTTTTTGCAGGGACAGTTGCGACATTCCTGGTGGCGATCTTTGCGCCGCCACTGACGGTGATTGCACTAAAGTTCGGTGCTGCCGAATATTTTTCACTGATGGTCGTCGGCCTGGTGTCGTCCATTGCCCTGGCGCATGGCTCCATCGTGAAGGCACTGGCGATGGTGGTGCTGGGCCTGCTTCTGGGTCTTGTTGGCACCGATATCTACAGCGGTACACCGCGCTTCACGCTCGGCATCCGTGAATATGCCGATGGCTTGAATTTCGTGGCGCTAGCAGTTGGTGTTTTCGGCATAGCGGAAATCCTGCGCAATCTCGAAGATGAACATTCCCGCTCGGTGCTGATGTCCAAAGTCAGCGGCCTATTGCCAAGCAAGGATGATTTCAAACGTATGATTGCACCTATTCTACGTGGCACCGTCATTGGCTCGGCTTTGGGTATTCTGCCCGGTGGTGGCGCAATCCTTGCCTCGTTCGCGTCCTATACTGTTGAAAAACGTGTGTCGAAAAACCCTGAGGAATTCGGCCACGGCGCGATTGCGGGCGTGGCTGGTCCAGAATCTGCCAATAATGCCGGTGCGCAGACATCCTTTATCCCGCTGCTGACGCTTGGCATTCCCGCCAATCCCGTTATGGCGCTGATGATTGGTGCGATGATCATTCAGGGCATTGTGCCCGGCCCAAATGTGGTGAGCGAACAGCCTGCCTTGTTCTGGGGTATCATTGCGTCGATGTGGATTGGCAACCTGATGCTGGTGGTGTTGAACCTGCCGTTGATCGGGCTTTGGGTCAAATTACTGACCATTCCCTATTACGTGCTGTTCCCGATCATCATGGCCTTCTGTGCTATCGGTGTTTACAGCGTGAACTCCAATGTCTTCGACCTCTACGCCGTCGCCTTCTTTGGTTTCATTGGTTACGTGCTGGTGAAATTGCGCTGTGAGCCAGCGCCGCTGCTGCTCGGCTTCGTGCTTGGGCCGCTGTTGGAGGAGAACCTGCGCCGTGCCATGATCTTGTCGCGTGGCGATCCGACAACATTCGTCACACGGCCGATCAGCGCCATCCTGTTGGCTATTGCAGCTTTGGTTCTGGTTGTCGTCTTCCTGCCAAGCGTCAAGGCAAAGCGTGAGCAGGTTTTTCAGGAAGAAGAATAATCCTCATCAGCTTCCATTACTCGCAACCCCGGCATTCCTTGCCGGGGTTTTTCGTTGGTGAGTGTGTCGTCCGCCCCGTCATGTCATAGCGCGCATTCTGAAAATCAATTCCGATTTTGTGGGTGCTGTTGTACAATCTTGAAAATACCCCGCAGAAGGGATGCGCCATGAAAAACGACGACGACCTTGAGATGACGCCGGAAGAAGCCCGGCAGGATCATTGGGACATGTTATGGTTTCTAGCGCGTAATGCCGGATTTGGGGCAAGCCTTGGCCTATTTATCGCGGCTGGTTTGATGTTCTTTGATATCGGCGGTCTTGGAACCCGGATTGAACATTCCCAAAATCCGCTGTTGCCGATGTTGCTGATTTCTCTGCCTCTTGTCACAACCTTTGCCGGTGCCGTGACGGCATCCGCAATCATGTTGATGCCGTATAAACGGCGTAAGGAAAGGTGAGGTAACATCATGCCGTCGGTTGACATTCTGCCGGTGTGGGTTGAATGCAGCACTGTGGAATAAATGAGGATATGCATGCCGACTGATATGGAAGCACGGGTAGTGTCACTGGAGGAAACGGTCGCCCATCAAAGCCGTGTTATTGATGAACTCTCGGATCAACTGGCGGAGCAATGGCGCGTCGTGGAACAAACGCGTGCCAAACTGGACCGTTTGACTGAGCGGTTTTTGAGCCTGGAAGAACAGTCATTGGACGCGCCCGCCATTACCAGGCCGCCACATTACTGAAATCCCCACATTGCAGAGGTAACAGCATTGATAGCAACAGCAGCCGAAATCATCACCTTCTGGAAAAATGCAGGTCCTGAAAAGTGGTTTGCCAAGGATGAGGATTTCGACCAGGAGTTCCATGATCGATTTAAAGCTGCGCATTTTGCAGCGGCTGCCCGTGAACTGGATGACTGGTTGAACAATGCGGAAAGTGCACTGGCTCTTCTGCTATTGTTGGATCAGTTCCCACGCAACTGTTTCCGCGGAACGGGCCATATGTACGCGACGGATTCGCTTGCTCGACATTTTGCCCATAAGTCCATCGCACAAGGTCTTGATACGGCGGTCGATGAGGCGCTGTGCGTGTTTTTCTATA
The DNA here is from genome assembly GCF_024810055.1 of Rhizobium sp. BIGb0125. Taxonomy (NCBI): domain Bacteria; kingdom Pseudomonadati; phylum Pseudomonadota; class Alphaproteobacteria; order Hyphomicrobiales; family Rhizobiaceae; genus Rhizobium; species Rhizobium sp. BIGb0125. The sequence continues at coordinate 64,430 of NZ_JANUDV010000005.1, read as the reverse complement.
TGCCGTTCATGCACTCGGAAGAGTTGGATGATCAGGAGTTCTGCTGCCGCCTGATAGAGATCATTGGTGGCCCGTCATTACACCACGCCATCGAGCACCGTGACATCATCAAGCGCTTTGGCCGCTTTCCTCATCGCAACAGAATTCTCGGCCGCGACACGACGCCAGAAGAACAGGCGTTTCTCGATGAGGGTGGATTTGCCGGATAATAAAAAGGCTGGAGATTGTCACAATCTCCAGCCTTTCAATTTTATGCCGTTACGTCAGACGCTTAGCCGTCAAAGAATTCCTTCATGCGGGCAAAGAAACCCGACGATTCCGGATTGTTTTCCTTCGACGAAAGCTGCTCGAATTCCTGCAGCAACTCTCTTTGACGTTTGCTGAGTTTCTGCGGCGTTTCGATCTGAATCTGGATATAGAGATCGCCCGTCTGCGCAGAACGCAGCACCGGCATGCCCTTACCCTTCAAACGGAACTGCTTGCCGGCCTGTGTGCCCTCAGGCACGGAGACACGCGATTTTGTGCCATCCAGTGTCGTCACATCGAATGTACCGCCCAGGGCTGCCGTAGTCATCGAAATTGGCACGGCGCAGTAAAGATCGGCACCATCTCGCTGGAAAAACTCGTGCGGTTTTACAGACAGGAAGATGTACAGGTCACCGGTCGGTCCACCGCGCATCCCGGCTTCACCTTCGCCCTGCAGACGAATGCGTGTGCCGTCTTCGATACCCGATGGAATGTTGACGGAAAGCGAACGTTCTTCGGTGACACGTCCCTGGCCATGGCACTTGCTGCACGGGTCGGTGATTGTTTGACCACGACCATGACAGGTAGGGCAGGTACGCTCGACCGAGAAGAAACCTTGCGCTGCGCGCACACGACCGGAACCCTGACAGGTGCCACAGGTCTTGGGCTGCGTGCCGGGCTTCGCGCCAGAACCAGTGCATACGTCGCAAGTGATGGAGGTCGGAACCCGGATCTGCGCCGTTTTGCCGGTAAAGGCTTCTTCAAGCGAGATTTCCATGTTGTAGCGCAGGTCAGCGCCACGTTCGCGGCCACCGGACGAACGGCGCGCTCGACCGCCACCCATCATCTCGCCGAAGATGTCTTCGAAAATGTCCGAGAAGCCGCCATTGGCGAAACCACCGCCGCCACCGCCACCCATGCCGCCTTGTTCAAAGGCAGCGTGACCGAAACGATCATAGGCCGCGCGCTTTTGCGGGTCCTTCAGCGTTTCATAGGCTTCGTTGATTTCTTTGAATTTTTTTTCAGATTCGGCGTCATCTGGATTTTTGTCCGGATGATACTTCATTGCAAGTTTGCGAAAGGCGCTTTTCAGCTCCTTTTCATCGGCGGACTTGCTCACACCGAGGGTTTCGTAAAAGTCTGCTTTCGCCATGAAGATAACACGCCCCAAAATGGATTTCCGGCTGCACGAGGCAGCCGGATTTTAGTCGTTCAATCAAGTACGTTCAGAAGCCAGCATTAAGCAGACTTCTTGTCGTCCTTGATTTCCTCGTAGTCCGCGTCGACGATATCGTCCTTGGCGCCTTCAGCATTGCCTTCACCGGCTTCTGCCTGCTGCGCTTCGTAGATCGCCTGACCAAGCTTCATGGATACTTCCATGAGTGTCTGGGTTTTGGCCTGAATATCGTCTGCATCCGGCTCGGAAGCTTCAACGGCTGTCTTGAGCGATGCAATTGCATCTTCAATAGCCTTGCGGTCTGCTTCCGAAACCTTGTCGCCATACTCCGTCACCGACTTTTCGGTCGAGTGGATGAGGCTTTCAGCCTGGTTCTTGGCTTCAACGCCTGCACGGCGTTTCTTATCGGCTTCAGCATTGGCTTCAGCGTCCTTGACCATCTTTTCGATGTCCGCGTCGGACAGACCACCAGATGCCTGAATGCGGATCTGCTGTTCTTTGCCTGTGCCCTTGTCCTTGGCGGATACCTGAACGATACCGTTGGCGTCGATGTCGAAGGTCACTTCGATCTGTGGAACACCGCGTGGTGCCGGTGGCAGGCCAACCAGGTCGAACTGGCCGAGAAGCTTGTTGTCCTGTGCCATTTCGCGCTCGCCCTGGCTGACGCGGATGGTTACGGCAGACTGGCTGTCTTCAGCGGTCGAGAAGGTCTGGCTCTTCTTTGTCGGGATCGTCGTGTTGCGGTCGATCAGACGGGTGAAGACGCCACCCAGTGTTTCGATGCCCAGCGACAGCGGAGTTACGTCGAGAAGCAGAACATCCTTGACGTCGCCCTGCAGAACGCCAGCCTGAATGGCAGCGCCCATGGCAACAACTTCGTCAGGGTTTACGCCCTTGTGCGGCTCTTTTCCGAACAACTGCTTTACGATTTCCTGCACCTTAGGCATACGGCTCATGCCGCCAACCAGAACGACTTCGTCGATCTCGGAGGCAGATACGCCAGCGTCCTTGAGAGCGGCCTTGCACGGCGCAACGGTGCGCTGAACGAGGTCATCAACCAGGCTTTCGAACTTGGCGCGGGTCAGCTTCAGTGTCAGGTGCTTTGGACCGGTAGCGTCTGCCGTGATGAATGGCAGGTTGATTTCGGTCTGTTGCGAAGACGAAAGCTCGATCTTAGCCTTTTCGGCAGCTTCCTTGAGACGCTGAAGCGCAAGCTTGTCGCCCTTCAGGTCGATGCCCTGATCCTTCTTGAATTCACCGGCCAGATATTCGACCAGACGCATGTCGAAGTCTTCACCACCTAGGAACGTGTCGCCATTGGTGGACTTTACTTCGAAAACGCCATCGCCGATTTCCAGAACGGAAATATCGAAGGTGCCACCGCCAAGGTCATAAACAGCAATCGTCTTGCCGTCCTTCTTGTCGAGGCCGTAAGCGAGAGCAGCCGCAGTCGGTTCATTGATGATGCGCAGAACTTCAAGACCGGCGATACGGCCAGCATCCTTGGTTGCCTGACGCTGTGCGTCGTTGAAGTAGGCCGGAACCGTGATAACGGCCTTTTCGACCTTCTCACCAAGGTAAGCTTCTGCGGTTTCCTTCATCTTCTGAAGAATCATCGCGGAGATCTGCGATGGGGAATATCCCTTGCCCTGGGCTTCTACCCATGCGTCGCCATTATCGCCCTTGACGATTTCGAAAGGAACGAGGCCCTTGTCCTTGGCGACGGTCGGGTCGTCATAACGACGGCCAATCAGACGCTTTACCGCGAACAGTGTGTTTGTCGGGTTCGTTACAGCCTGACGTTTGGCAGGCTGGCCAACCAGACGCTCACCGTCGTCGCTGAACGCAACCATAGAAGGGGTGGTGCGTGCACCCTCTGCATTTTCAATGACCTTGGTGTCCTTGCCGTCCATAACTGAGACGCAGGAATTGGTCGTGCCAAGGTCGATACCGATTACTTTTGCCATTCTACTCTCTCCTTGAAGCGAGTTGTCGGAACCCCGGTAGGCATTCCATTGACAACTCCTTGACTTGGATTGTCTTGATATCTGTTCAGCATTTTTGCTGTTCTGGGGCGTATATAAGGAGCGATTTTTCCGGCTGCAAGGCGGTAAGCGGTGTGGAATGCGGCAAAACAAAAGAAATGGAATGGCCTACCACAGTTTATTGCCACAACATGCGTTCGCAGCCGTCAAACTCCTGAGCTCATATAGGTGCTGCTGGGTGAATAATTAGAAAAAATGACATTTTGGTATATTTTTTCTGGTAGGATCAACTCAAATAAAAAACGGCCCCGATGCGGGGCCGCAATCGTCACGGAATTTCACGTATTTCAAATGGCGAGCCACTTGCGCGGTGAATCCGGTGACTGGATTTTCAGCCACTTCAGATTGACTCTGTGCCAGGGCTTTACTTCATTGGTGCGGTTGTCGAGCACATAGTCACCCTGGTCTGTTGTCACGACAAGTACGGCATGGCCGATGCCATTTGGCAGGCGAGCGACCGCGATACGCAGGGCGCCGGAGGGCCAGCCAGCAGCAAGCAGTTTGTGGCGTTTTGTCAGTGCGTAATCTTCGCAATCGCCTTGGGTGACATTAATCTCCCATGCGTCATTATCATCTTGATCTGACGTGTATTTTATGGCGCGGTTGATGCTGCTATTGATGTTTTTCAGCTGGCTCATCTTGTCGGGTGACAAAGATACTTTTTTACCGCTGCCCTGAACATCGCAATCTGCAGAGTTGGTTGTGCAGAAACTCGCGAAAGAAAATGGAGCAATGGTTGTGCGGCGGGTCGAAATATGCTGATCCGGCTTCGGTGCAGCGCTGCGCGCCAATCCACTTAAGGGTGCCGCAGCGAGGCTGCTGGTACCTGTCATTAACATAGCGAAAGACAGGAATGTTGCAGTTGCTGTTTTCTTGATAAGCATGTTAGCCCCGTTTCATTGCAACCTGAATTGTTTTTATTGGATGCTTGATATCAGGTAGTTTTTGCGGGCCAGTTAAGTGTGTATTTAAAATTTTAATGGTTGTAATTTAATTACTCAATCTGGACATATAAGTGCCATAAGGATTCTCGACAGTTTGCTTGCTTATTGAATTTTCTGCTCGGCAGGTAAATTGAGTGATATAAATGTGACGGCTTCCAGGGGTTGGAGAGGCCTGCATTTATTGTTTTAAGCCTACTGTATTGCGCCATAACGCCGTGTGGCTTATGGAGTTTGTGATTTAAAGGGACTTGATTATATTATGCGTTTTTCGAGTGTGTTGCTTTTAAGCACAGCAGTTCTTTCTGGCTGCACTGTAACCTCTTCTTCGGGGCCGGATTTTAGGTCGATCGAATCTCAGGCATCCGTCAAACTTGTCTCTGACAAGAAGGGTGGCAATAAGGGCGTTGCAGGCATCGATTATGCGCTGATTGAAATCAACAGCCGAGTGCTTGGTTATATCGGTGGTGCAACGGGTGGTAGCATGGCGACCGGCTTCGGCGGTGGACGCGGCGGTCCTCCATCTCTGCCGCTTGGCGTAGGCGACGTTGTTCAAGTCTCAGTCTTTGAATCCCAAGCCGGTGGTCTTTTCATTCCACAGGACGCAGGTAGCCGCCCAGGCAACTATGTTTCTCTTCCAAACCAGACGATTGCGCGCGACGGTACCGTGAGCGTGCCATACGCCGGCCGTGTACGCGCAGCAGGTCGCTCGGTAGAAGAAGTTCAAGCTGATCTCGAAGAGCGCCTGGCAAACCGTGCTATCGAGCCGCAGGTCATGATCAACAAGATCAGTAGCCGCTCAGCGCAGGTTTCCGTTCTGGGGGATGTCAAATCCGCAGCTAAAATTGACCTGACAGATGCTGGCGAGCGTATTCTTGACGTGATCTCTGAAGCTGGGGGCTTGAGTTCGCCGGGCATTGAATCTTATGTCACACTTATTCGTAATGGTCGCTCTGCGAAGGTTCATTACGACTATCTGACCAGCCATCCGCAGGAAAACATCTATGTGATGCCCGGCGATGTGGTGATGGTTGATCGTGAACGTCGTACATTCATGGCCTTTGGTGCTTCTGGTCTGAACGGTCGTTTCGATTTCGAAGAGTCTGAACTGAAATTGTCTGATGCACTCGGCAAGGCCGGTGGCTTGCTGGATTCAAGAGCCGATCCGGCGCAGGTCTTCCTGTACCGCGTCGTCAATCGCGACCTGCTGGTAAAGCTTGGCCTTGATACTTCGAAGTTCGTCAAAGACGAGGTTCCTGTGATCTTCCGGGCAAACTTGAGAGATCCAGCCACGTTCTTTGCCGTTCAGAAGTTCCCGATGCAGGACAAGGACATTGTCTACGTTACCAATTCGGATGCAATCGAACTGTACAAGGTTCTTGATCTGGTTGGTTCTGTACCCGCAACTGCAGCTGATGTTTCGAGTGACGTTCTTGCCACCCGCACTTCGGTTCGGGCACTTAAAAATTAAACATAATAATGGAAGCCGGTCAGGCTTTCTTTATTAATATTGCGTTAATCGTCCGTCTGTGTGATGGATTGAAAACAGATACTTATAGCCATTTGTTTTGGGGATATTTGCATGGTTATTGTCAAGCATATGCTTGGGTTGCTCTCAGCTGCAGCCATCGTTGTAGTGGCTGGGCAGTCTTCGGCAATCGCTCAGGCAACTGCACCGCAAGTTGAAGCTCCTGCAGTTGAGCAAGTTAATACTCCTGCTGCTGAGCAGGGTGCTCCGGCGCCAGTTGCTGTTTCAAGAGCGGAAGGCGAGGCTATCGGTGCGTTCCTCGCTCGTATTCAGGCTGGTATCGCTGGCGGAAGCGTTCAAGAGGAAGCTATGGCAGAGCAGGTTGCACTGCTGTTGCCACCTGAAACCACAGTAACGGACGCGACGCGTGCAATTGTGGACGAGGTTCTTGCATTTGCCCAAGCGAATTCGCCATCTGCCGAAGCTGTGGGTGACGGGTTGGCGCTGGCTGCAAATGCGGCAAGTAACGCAAACAACGCAGCTCTTGCTCGAATGATCCGTGTTCGCGTTGAAGGTGCTGCTGGTTTACTCGCTCAGGCATTCTCTGATAACTTCACGGCGACCGCAGCTGGCGGTGGCGCAGGAGCAGGTGGTGCCGGCGCTGGTGGCGGCGGTGCAATTGGTGGTGCGGCAGGTGCTGTCGGTGGCGGGACTGCTGGTCTCGGCGAAGGCTCGTCACCGGTCACTCAGACCAATTCGACAACTGCTCCAACTGGTGGCAGCACCGTAACTGGTTTTGCTGATGGCAATACCACGACGGTTGTTGATGTGAGCCCAGGCTAAATTTGAAATTATGTCCCGTCTTTTGGCCTGTTAAAGGCCGAGTTATAAGATGGGGCATAATTAGGCCTTGAACTTTCGGCATCTGCTTTAAGACGTCAGGGATGGTATTCTCGTCGCCTGAATTATCCTGAAGTATCGTATTTCAGAGGTGAAAGTTTGCAGCTTCATAATAGACACATTTCAGAAAACATTTCTCATGAGAACGTTGATGACAACGGCCGTGTCGATGTCATTCAGATTGATGCATTGCTTGGCGCAGCGCGTCGTCAATGGATCGTTGTTGCAGTTTGTGTAGCATTTGCCGCATTGCTCGGCCTTGTCGTCGCGACAACATCAGTGCCTTTGTATACCGCGACGGCCAAGGTTCTCATGGACCGCAATACTAATCAGGTGGTCCAGCAGTTATCTGCCATTGGTAGCGTGCTTGACGATGAATCAAGTGTCCTCAGTCAAGTCGAATTGTTACAGTCCGAAACGATCGGATTGGCGGTTGTGGATAAACTCGATCTTTCGAATGATGCTCAGTTCATGGCGGATCAATCGTCGCTCCTGGGTAGTGTCGTTCGTTTTGTCCGGTCGGTTGTGAACGTTTCGCAGTGGTTTTCCAGTGCCGAAGAAGACAGCGTTGCCATTGAGGCGAAGCGCCGTTCCGCGCTCGGCAAAGTACTGAAGAACATCCGTGTTACACGTGTAGGCCGGACCTATGTTCTTGAAATCAACTACACCTCGCCATCTCCCGAACTTGCGGCAAAGGTGGCTAACGGCATCGCTTCTGAATATCTCGTAGACAAATTGAACTCAAAATATGACGCCACGCGTCGTGCAAGTGTTTGGTTGCAGGACCGAATTGACGAACTGCGTCAGAAGGCGATGGAAACGGACTTGGCGGTCCAGAAGTTTAGATCGGCCAATGGCCTCGTGACTGCAGGTAATTCGCTGGTGTCAGATCAGCAATTATCTGAGTTGAATAGTGCGTTGATTGTTGCACAGTCTGATTCTGCAAAAGCTGCTGCCAAACTCGATGGTATTCAAAAAGTAATCAGCGCTGGGCAGTCGGATGCTATTGTGACTGACGCGCTGGATAGTTCTATCGTCAACGAAATGCGCAAAAAGTATCTTGCGGCATCCAAGCTTGAATCAGAAATTTCCTCTCGTCTCGGTGCACAACATATTCAGGCGATCCGTCTCAGAAAAGAGATGGAAGAGTATCGACGTTTGATGTTTGAAGAATTGGGGCGTATTGCTGAGAGCTACAAGAGTGACCTCGCAATTGCAAAAGCACGAGAAACCTCTCTTCAAAATAGCGTTTCGTTGGCGACTGGGGTAAGCGCTGTCGCCAACGAAACGCAGGTTCAATTGCGCGAACTGGAGCGTGAGGCCGAGACGTACAAGAATCTCTACCAAACATTCTTGCAGCGCTACCAGGAAGCTGTTCAGCAACAGTCGTTCCCAGTCACCGACGCACGCGTGATTTCAAGTGCCAATCCGCCATCATCTCCAAGCCAACCACGCAAAATGCTTCTGCTGGCGGCATTTTGTATAATGGGTGCAGGTATCGGTGCTGGTATTGGCGCATTCAGGGAATTCAGGGATCGGTTCTTCCGTACGGGAGAGCAGGTTCGTGATATCCTTGGCCTTGAATTCCTTGGCATCGCTCCGTTGATGAATGATGGTCTGCGGGTTGTTGATAACGCAACGGAAAGCAATCCTCGCAGTATTCGCAAGGCGACTGAAGTCACCAATTACGTGATTGACCATCCGCTATCATCGTTCGCTGAGACGCTTCGCAGCGCGAAGATTGCAGCTGACCTTGGAATTTCTGAGAAGGAATGCAAGGTCATAGGTATTGTTTCGACGTTGCCGGGTGAGGGCAAGTCCACGGTTTCAGTCAATTTCGCGGAGTTGCTGGCGAGCCAGGGATCCCGTGTTATCCTGATTGATGCCGACTTGCGCAATCCAGGTGCGACGCGCGCCATTGGTCGCCACGCGCAGGAAGGTCTTCTTGAAACCCTGCTGGACGGGAAGAGCCCGAAAGATTGTTTCCTTTATAATGCCCGCACAGGTATGGCTTTCTTGCCAGCAGTGGTCAAGCATCGCGTTCCGCATTCCTCTGAGTTGCTCTCATCTGTCGCGATGAGGAAGCTGTTGAGCACGCTTTCTTCCAGTGCAGACTACATCATCATTGATCTACCGCCTCTTGGGCCGGTTGTGGATGCGCGCGCCATGGCAAGCCGTATCGATGGGTTTGTCTATGTTGCAGAGTGGGGCAAAACGGCACGGCGTGTCGTGCGCCAGACACTCGAGACTGAGCCTTTGATCCGCCAGAAGTGCCTTGGTGTCATCCTGAATAAGGTTGATCAGGAAAAGATGAACCTTTACCGCTCCTACGGCTCGACCGAATATTATTATTCGCGCTACTCAGAATATTACCAGGAAAAGACCTGATTATGAGAGCGACGATTTTTGCTGCCGCCATTGTTATGGCGGCATCTTTATTGGTGCTGAGCTATGCATTTAAGGAGACTTGGTGCAGTTCCAGGTTTGCGAATGTTTTGTCAATCGCGCAGGATGTGGATACCTATGGCAGCGTTCCCAATGAAATGCTGCTTGCTTCGATGGACAGTCTTTCAGAAATTGTCGATGACAATGTATGCCGCTCTGACATCGTCAAGGCCGGTATGTCGCTCGTTTTGAAGGATCTGGACTACCGCTACCAATTGCAGGAAATTGCGAGCAGATCCAACGGCTTGATTTTTGCCGAACGATATCTCCGTCATGCGCTGAAGTGTTTGCCTGTTGATGGCAATGTCTGGTTACGCTTTGCGATGGTTCGCTATGCTAGGACCTCAAATTTGGACGAATTGGCGCAATCGATATCGCTGTCCCAACAACTCGCTCCAGCCGAGGAGAATATTATTCTCGGCCGGTTTGCGCTGTGGAATTCGGCTCCCGCGCAGTTACAACAGAAAGCCGCTGCGGCCTACAATGCTGACAAGAATGCTGTTTGCGGTAGTCGATGGAACTTAGTCCGAAAGCAGTTACCGGATTTGTGTCCCAAAACCTCGTAGTTTGACACTAGGGTATAAACCGAAACCCGTGATTATCTCGCTGAGTTTTAGACACGTGAACGGGATTTTCGAGCCGCGTTGTATTTTGATAATTTCTCCGGCTGTCGCTGCGTGTCACCAAGTGTAGAGAGCAAAGTCTCGCTACTCTGCAGGCGGTCGCAAAAATAATCTCCAAAAATAGCAGATACACTCAAAGGCTGTAACACCTTGGCGTGAAAGGCATGTCAGCGTTTGCTTTCACACAAACAGAATGCTGTGTTTTCTGCCGAAGCGCTTTTTTAAAATCCGCTTAGGTTTTCTTTAACCATATTGGTGTTTTCTGTGGCCAACGAAACGGCCAGTTAACTATATTTATTAATAAGTTAGTAAGCATGATGCTGACGGCTGTTCACCGGTGTGTACCCGGAATGTCCCCTCCCTAAAATCAGCCAATTCAAGGGGCAACTTCCAATGACTAGCATTCTGACAAACATCGCAGCCATGTCTGCGCTGGAAACTCTCCGCAACATCAATTCCAACATGGAAACAACCCAGGGCCGCGTTTCGTCCGGCCTGCGCGTTGGTGAAGCATCCGACAACGCTGCTTACTGGTCGATCGCGACCACCATGCGTTCTGACAACATGGCTCTGGACGCCGTTTCCGACGCACTCGGTCTGGGCGCCGCCAAGGTTGACACCGCTTACACCGCGATGGAATCCGCCATCGACGTTGTTAAGGAAATTAAGAAGAAGCTCGTTACCGCGCAGGAAAACTCTGTCGACAGCAAGAAGGTGCAGGAAGAAATTGACCAGCTGCAGGACCAGCTGAAGTCGATTTCGGAAGCTGCTTCCTTCAGCGGCGAAAACTGGGTCATCGGCTCCGGCACGCAGTCTGTTGTTTCCGGCTTCGTCCGTGACAGCAACAACAATGTTACCGTCAAGCACACCGAATATGTTTTGAATAACGCTGGTACGGATGCGAACGTTCTGTTCGGCGTCAACACAGCTGGCAGCCTGGTAACAACAGCAGGTATTCTCGGTCAGGTTACGACCGTTGGCAGCGTTGGCTTCTCGGTTATCGAACTGGATGTTACCAACACAGCAACTGACTACCTGAAGAACGCTCTAGATATCGTTGAAACCGCTCTGAAGCAGATGACAAGCGCTGCTGCTGACCTCGGTTCGATCTCCATGCGTATCGACCTGCAGGAAGAATTCGTTGCCAAGCTCAACGAGTCCATCGAAAGCGGTATCGGTCGTCTGGTTGACGCTGACATGAACGAAGAATCTACCCGCCTGAAGGCTCTGCAGACACAGCAGCAGCTCGGCATCCAGTCGCTGTCGATTGCAAACAGCAACTCGGAAAACATTCTGTCGCTCTTCCGTTAATAAACGGAACAACGCTCACAAAAAGAAAGCCGCGCCAAAAGCGCGGCTTTTTTTATTGGTTCTTTGGAGGAGACACTGTCGATTTCCAAATTATTCTAATAAAACAATATATTGTCAGGCGAGCGCGTGGTTTTTCGACTTCAACTGCTCAAGCAATTTTTTACGATTTTATTAACTTTAGTAAACGACCGTTTAACCTTTGTTAACCATTTCTTCCTTAAATGACCTCATCGAAACGATGGGTTAACCAAGACGAAGAAATGGTTAACGGGCATCAAGCCGCTCCATTGTTCCCGGTGAAATCCGGAATGTCCCTGTTTATCAGCCAATTTAGGGGCAACGAAAATGACAAGCATTCTGACAAACACCGCAGCAATGGCAGCACTCCAGACTCTGCGTGGTATCAACACGAACCTTGAAGGTGCGCAGGAGCGTGTCGCATCCGGTTTGCGTGTTGGCGAGGCCGCAGACAATGCCGCTTACTGGTCGATCGCGACCACCATGCGTTCCGACAACATGGCTCTTGATGCCGTATCCGACGCAATTGGTCTTGGCGCCGCCAAGGTTGACGTCGCCTACGCTGCAATGGAAAGCGCCATCGACGTCGTTAAGGAAATCAAGAAGAAGGTCGTTGCTGCAACCGAAAACGCAGTCGACAAATCGAAGATCCAGGAAGAAATTCGCCAGTTGCAAGAGCAGCTTCGCTCGATTGCACAAGGTGCATCCTTCAGTGGCGAAAACTGGGTAGCTGGCAATGCTGGAACGCAGTCTGTCGTAACTGGCTTTATCCGTGACTCCTCGGGCAATGTGTCGGTTAAAACAACCAGCTATTACCTCGACCCGACATCTTCCCAGGGTAACGTTCTGTTCGGCACCAACACTGCAGGTGCAATCGTGACCACGACCGGTCTGGTTGGACTGGTATCGACCATCGGCACCGTCGGTTACTCTCTCGATACACTGAACGTTGAAAGCACCACTGGCGACTACCTGACGGGCGCTTTGACCCACGTTGAAAGCGTGCTGAAGTCGATGACCAGTGCCGCGGCCGCCCTTGGTTCGATCTCTATGCGTATCGACCTGCAGGAAGAGTTTGTAAACCGCCTCAAGGAATCCATCGACAGCGGTATCGGGCGCCTGGTCGATGCGGACATGAACGAAGAATCCACGCGTCTCAAGGCCCTGCAGACACAGCAGCAGCTGGGTATTCAGGCTCTGTCTATCGCCAACTCCACCGCAGAGAACATCCTGCAACTGTTCCGTCAGTAAGCGGCGTCCCGGCTGGGGACGACTTCGTCCCGCCCTGGCAAAACAGTTACAGGCAAACGAAACCGCGCTTCGCAAGGAGCGCGGTTTTCGCATCTTCAGCGGCGATTAAACTAACGACCACCGGACCAAGAGGCACCAGAACCGGCGTGTGTGATATGGAAAGAGCCGCTTAAGTCAGGTGAAATCGTCTGAAAATGCCATGTAGCTTGCGTGAAACCTGCCATGCGCGCGGGAAGTGCAATTTAGCATGTGGCAAGTGCTTGCATAACGGCACAGATGTTTGTTACCTGTTCGTTAATGATTTGTTAACGAACGACAGGCCGCTTGGCTAGTTTACGCCGCGGTGAGCATGATGCCCTCTGGTCGTTTCCGGTTCGCAACCGGATTTCCCACGCATATCGACCGAGGCCATATTTATGACCAGTATTATGACGAATGCCGCCGCTATGGCAGCACTGCAAACCCTGCGTATGATCGACAGAAATCTGGAAACAACGCAGGGCCGTGTATCGTCTGGATACCGCGTTGAAACCGCAGCCGATAACGCCGCCTATTGGTCAATCTCCACAACAATGCGCTCAGATAACAGTGCCTTGTCGGCTGTGCAGGATGCGCTCGGCTTGGGTGCAGCAAAGGTTGATACCGCCTATGAGGCGCTTGAGAGCGCCATTGAAGTGGTCAAGGAAATCAAGAAGAAGCTAGTGGCTGCCTATAGCGTTGGCGCCGACCGCGTAAAAATTCAGGAAGAAATGCAGCAGTTGCAGGAGCAATTGAAGAGCATTTCCGAATCCGCGTCCTTCTCCGGTGAAAACTGGCTGCAGGAGCGCATTGGCAACAGCGGCACTCTGCCGGCCGAAGAGCCGATTGTCAAAAAAATCGTTGCGTCCTTCATCCGTACATCATCAGGTGGCGTTGAAGTTACGACCGTTGATTACAGTCTCGATTCAAAGACCGTTCTGTTCGATTTGAGCGGCGGCAAGTTCGGTATTCTGGACAAGGAGGCGATCTTTGTTGGCCCGAACGAGGCGCAGGTCAATGTGAAGGTCACCGCAGGCACCACAACGACAACAACCGGTTACGTTGTCGAGAAGCTGAACGACACACAGATCGCAGCACTCAATGCCGCAACACCGGATACCAATACTGATCCGAATATCTACAGCGATGGTACGGACACCTATTATCAGGTAGCGACCAACAGCTGGGTCAAGATGGCCGGTACGCCGTCTACCGGTGCCGGCACTGAAGTGGCCTATACCGATGGCTCCGGCACTGACTGGTACTACGATATTGGCGCGACACCGGTTCTGGCGACGGACCGCTCGCTCTCGTTCTCCGTAACGACCCTTAACATCAACGAGCTCAACTCGGTTGCTGGCGTCATGAACGGTATGGTCACAGGCGGAAGCTATACCGATGCGGAAGCATTGGATGTGATGGTTCAGTTCGTGAACACCCAGCTAGAAGCCATGACCAGCGCCGCATCCAGCCTCGGTTCGCTGCAAAGCCGCATCAGCATGCAGGACGACTTCGTGTCGGCACTAATGGACGTGATCGATAAGGGTATCGGTCGTCTGGTTGACGCCGACATGAACGAAGAATCCACCCGCTTGAAAGCCCTTCAAACCCAGCAGCAGCTTGGTATCCAGTCGTTGTCCATTGCGAACTCCAACGCTGAAAATATCCTGATGCTCTTCAAGTAAGTATTTGCTGGCGTTCGGTGATTTTTAAGGGCGAGGAGGGAGCTCCTTCATCCTCGCACAAGTTTGAAGTTCTAGCGTTTCGAGTGAGTATCCTCGGCTTTTTTCCAGGCAGAGGCTTGAATTGACGATCTTCGAACATGGTGACGGGAATGATTTCACAACCGCATAAAAAACATGGCTTCTGGAGGCAGCACTGTGCCTCCGCACTCATGGCCATGGGCGGAGGAAGACGATGAGCGCGTCCATTGCCCGTTATCTGAAAGACTTTGGCGAAAGCCAGCCTGTCCTGCATGCGATGGATGAGACCGTAGCATTGCCGTCCTCATTTCCAGATTTTGATATGGGCGAGGACGACAGTTTTGCCATGCCTGCACCTGTCGATGTCGATGAAGAAAAGCGCATCTCCTATGCCGAAGGCCACGAAGCGGCGACTGCGGCATTGACCGAGCAATTCGAGGCTGAAAAACGCGCCATGCTTGAAAGCCATGCGGCGGAAATTGCCGAGTTTCAGGCGCGTTATCATACCGAGATGGCCGGTTTCATCACAAGCCGTCTGCAGGAAAATCACGACCTGGTGGTCAGTAACCTCGATGAACAGATTTCGGCTGTGCTGGCACCGGTCCTGAGTGATGCCCTGGCGCAGAAGGCTGTGGCCGGGTTGGCAGACATTATTCGCCCATCATTGACCGATGGAGAGGCCGTGACTTTGACCGTGAAAGGGCCAAAGCCACTTTACGACCGTTTGATTGAAGTCCTTGGCGGCAATGAAAAGGCGTTTCGTTTTGTTGAAAACGCGGATGTTGATCTATCCGTTGAGATGGACAACAGCGTGCTGGTGACCCGCATGTCTGCGTGGGCGTCTAGCGTCCGGAAGGTGTTGAAATGAGTGAAAGCGAAAATCACCACCACGGCAAAAACGAGGTCATTATTGTCAAGCGCCGCGGTGGTGATCACGACGGCGCGCATGGTGGTGCATGGAAGATCGCTTACGCTGACTTCATGACCGCGATGATGGCGTTCTTCCTTGTTATGTGGCTGGTTAACGCCGCAAACGAAGAAACCAAGGCATCCGTTGCAAGTTACTTCAACCCGATTCAGCTCTCTGATGAAAAGCCGACGACGAAAGGCCTGGAAAAGCCTGTCGATGAAAAGGATGGGTTGGAGAAGAACGAACGCTCCAAGGTTAAGGCGGAGAATGCGACAGTCGGGTCTGCGGCCGCAACCGGCGAAGATCAGACATCGCAAACCGGTGAAGAGGCCAACTACTCGGAAGCCGACTTCTTCCAAAACCCCTATTCGGTTCTTGCTGAAATCGCGCAGGAAGTTGGTCAGCAGGCCAATGTCAGCGCGAAGGGTGAGGGCGGTGCTGCCGATTCCGGCCCGGCAACCGGTGCAAGCGGTGGTGAGGCATATCGAGATCCGTTCGACCCTGATTTCTGGACACAGCAGGTACGCATAACCCGCGCTGATCAACGTTCCGAAACCCAGCCGCAGGACACACAGCAGGAAACTCAGGCGACCGAGAACCAGCAGGTGGCGGCTGCATCGCAGCAGAACCAGCAGCAAAACGAAGCTCCGCAGTCCAACGACATCATTGCTGACGTCGCCAAACTCAACGAGCAGAAACAGAATGACCACGAGCAGCAAGAAATTGCCGCGGTTATCCCGCAGCAGAAACCTGGTTTTGATCCGAATGAGATCAAGCCAACACCGGATCCGGAAGAGGCTCAGCACAAGCCAACCCCTCTCGAGGAAAAGGAAGCCAAGGAGCTTCGTGACGAGATCGAGGCGCAGATCAGTGGTGTCAGCGGTAAGCTTGCAGAAGGCTTGATCGTGACGCCAGCCGAAGGTGGCATGCTCGTGACGATTTCCGATCAGAGCCAGGCGCCGATGTTCAATGTCGGTTCTGCGGTCCCGCGCCGTGAAATGGTTCTGGCGATGGAAAAGATCGGTCAGTTGTTGCAGGACAAGGGTGGTAGCGTTGTCATTCGCGGCCATACCGATGGTCGCCAGTTCAAGGGCAGTTCAAACGACAACTGGCGTCTGTCCATGGACCGCGCCCACAGCGCCTATTACATGCTGGTGCGTGGCGGTCTTGAGGAAAACCGCGTGAAGCAGGTATCCGGTTTTGCTGATCGTAGACTGCAGATTCCGTCAGATCCTCTGGCTGATTCCAACCGACGTATCGAAATTCTTCTGGAAGCGGATCGGGGATGATGCGGATGCGGCTTCCAAAACGCTGGGTATCTCTATTGGCTGCGGTCAGCACCTTTGTTGGTGCTGCCGAAAGCTTTGCCCAGTCGCCTGACAATCTGATGCCCTATTCGATGCTGCGGTCACTGCAGTTCGTGCAGGATTCCGTTGTACTTGGTGACCATTCGGCGGCCGAGATGCAGCGCTTTATGCTGACGACCATCGATGAACGTCTAAGAGATGCACCGCCGTCAATTTTCGCTGACCCACGCAACGTGGACGCCGCACTGATCTATGCGATGAGTGGTGGTAATCCAGCGACGTTGGAATTGCTGGTCGCGAAGGACGTCGATGGCAATTTCGACACGCGCGTTGCAGATGCGCTAAGGAAATATCTCAGCGGCCGAGGTACACTGATCGCCAAGGGTCTGGGCGCCATGGTGCCGGAATATCGCAAGACCCGTATCGGACCCTATCTGGCTTTGATCAGCGGTAACGTGACATTGGCGCAGGATCCGGTTGCCGCGTTGAAATTCTATGATATCGCCCGGCTTGAAGCGCCCGGTACAATTGTTGAAGAAGCGGCGTTGCGCCGCTCGCTGGCCATTGCCGTTGAGGACGGAGATGCAACACAGGGCTTCAAATACGCCCAGCGTTATGCACGTCGTTTTCTGCATTCGCCCTATGCTAGCCAGTTCGCTGATTTGATCGTGGCCCTTTCTGTGCGTCGCTATGAGCACATTGAAGAGGCGACGATTACCGATACGGTCGCACTGATGGATGCAGACCGGCAGCGCGAGACATATTTGCGTATGGCACGCATGGCGACAGTCGCAGGCAAGGAAAAACTGGCCCGTATGGCGGCAACGAAAGCCAAGGACCTATCAACGGGTCTACCTGTTGTCGATGGGGCACCGGCAAATCTTTACGAAAGTCTCGCAAACATCGGTACTCCGGATATCGTCAGCGCGATCAAAACCATCACCAGCATCCCGGACGAACATCTATCTGACCGCGACAAGATCTTGCGGGACGCTGCAAAGGCCATTGCTGAAGAGGTCGTGCGCCCACCTGTGGCGAGTGCCGTGTCCTTGCAGCCCGGTACGGCCGGCTGGGAAGGAGAGGCGACCCTGCCGGTCGCGGCAGCGCCTGGCAGCGAACCTCAGGCGGAGGGCAGTGGTGTTTGGCGCAATCCGACGCCTGTCATGGAAGACCTTAGTCCTGAATACAAGAGCACCGTCTCAAGCGGACGGTCAAAGCTGGATGAAATAGACGCACTGCTTAAGAAAGAAGGCTCCTTGCAATGATCGATACGAGCGCATTTACACTGACGCCACCAGTATCTGACGCAAAACCTGCGAGCGCGGGCATTAGCAAGGGCGACTCTCGGCCGAGCGGGTTTGACGACGCGATGTCGGGTGCACGGAACGACCGTTCCGGGCCGCACGCGTACGACCGTCAGGCGAATGACCGTGGATCTGATGATGCCGCATCGGAAGACGATGCGAACTCGGCAAATGGCCGGCTGCAGGAAGATCAGGTCAGTGCACATGGCCAGAAGAACAAGTTGAATGGTTCGGCAGAAAATCTCCGTGCCCATCTGTCTGCCTATGACAAGATGACCAAAACAGCCGATGACACATCGACTGCCAAGCCGGGCAAGGCCGACCAGGTCAAGAAACGCCTTAAGGACATGGATGAAGGCGACGCGCTCAAGGGTGCGACTGTCGCCGACGCTGATCTTGCTGCCGACGACACGAAAGTACCGACAGTTCTTTCTGTCCTTGATCCGGGCGATGCAGCCGTGCACGAGCTGGCAAAAGCCATTGCCAAGGAAAATCCCGGCGTAACCTCGCGCAGCGATGAAAAATCGACAACGAAGTCAAAGGCATCCAATGCTATCGACATGCTGTCTTCGGCCAAGGCAGACAGTGACGCCGAAGATGTTGATGTGAATGCCGACCCACTGACAGTTCGCTTTTCCTCCTCGCGCGCCAGTTCCGGCCGTGACATGGACATGTCGATCCGGTCGGGCAGCGATGGTATCGAGTTCAAGGTCAGTGATGCAAAGGGTGGAGCGATGGAGAACGTCACGGTTCTCGATTCACGCCGGTTCATCGGCCTTTCCATGTCGACAAATGCGTCCGCATTGACCAGCCTGATCGCTGGTGACCCTGAATGGGTCAGCGCCATGCAGCCCGGCTCCGAGTTGTCGAATGCAGCCGCACAGAGCAGCACAGGTAGGGTCGTCCATACGCTGAAGCTGCAAATGACGCCGATCGACCTCGGCACGGTGACCATGTCACTGCGCATGGTTGGCGACGAATTGAACGTCCATGTGACCGTTCAGAACACTGCCGCCTATAGAAAATTGAGTGACGACAGCAAAAGCATCGTCGATGCGCTGCGTGCTCAAGGCCTTCAGGTCGATCAAATCACGCTAAATATTTCTTCGACAGAAAAAAGTGATCAGTCGAGTTCGCAAAATAATGGACAGCAAGGTCAGCAAAACAATCAGCAGGCTTTGAGTGGTCGCAACCAGGGCGAGTCAGGCAGCCAGCGCGGGCAGTTCGCGGGACAGGGCAACGAAGGGGAACTTGATGTCATTGCTGAAGGGAATTCTGGTCTCGCTTCCAGTAATCACAGTTCTGGCCTTTACCTCTGACGCATCAGCGGTTGGCGTGCAGGGTGCTTGTGAAAATGAGATCCGTTCTGCGGCTGCCAAATACGGCGTGCCCGAGGGCATCTTGTATTCTGTTGGCTTGACCGAAACCGGCCGCAAGGGGCGCCTTGATCCCAACGCGATGAATATCGAAGGAAAATCAGTGTTTTCCGCGTCGCGCAATGAGGCAATGGCGGCATTTGAAGAGGCAAAACGTAACGGCGCAAAACTGATTGACCTTGGCTGCATGCAGATCAACCAGTACTTCCATGGAGAAAATTTCAGTTCTCCGCAGGAAATGTTTGACCCGAAGCGCAACGTGGAATATGCGGCGATGTTCCTTAAAAATCTGCACGACAGGCATGAAACCTGGACGATGGCAGTTGCCAGATATCACGCAGGACCAAACAACGATCCGGCACAGAAGAAATATGTGTGCCGCGTGATATCGAATCTGGTCGCGACCGGGTACGGAAAATGGACCACGAACGCAAAGAATTTTTGCGACCAATAACAACTATAAATTGAGTTGCCCTATATGTGGCCGGAATCTGGAATTGTGGCGATCGTTTGCCGCAAATATGGTCCGGCAAGAGGGATTCTTATTGAATCGTACCTTTCTCCACATTAAAATAGTGTCGATTAGTTAAAATGCCTACTAAATGTAGATCAAATCGGCACTCAAAAGTTAATCAATTATTAATTTCTATAGTTAACATTCCACAGTTGTCGCTGATTCCCCCGATTCGTACCAATGCCAACATTGGCAACACCACACTGATTCGGAGGCGGACGAATGATCGTAGTGGTTGATGAGCGAGAGCTCGTTAAGAACGGATACACATCTTTATTTGGGCGTGAGGGCATTCCCTCGACGGGTTTCGACCCGCGCGAGTTTGGCGAATGGGTCACGACGGCTGCAGACACAGATCTGGCAGCTGTTGAGGCATTCCTTATCGGCCAAGGTAACGCGTACGCGAATTTGCCACGGGCAATTCGCGACAGAACCATGGCGCCGGTTATCGCGGTAAGCGATCAGCCTTCGCTGGAGGCTACTCTCGCATTGTTCGACAGCGGAGTCGACGATGTCGTGCGTAAGCCGGTTCACCCACGCGAGATCCTGGCACGTGCAGCGGCTATTCGCCGTCGCCTGAAGGTCATCAACAATTTTACGGACATCGGCCCGATCCGCGTTTTCTCGGATGGTCGTGATCCTGAAATCAACAGCGAAGTCTTCCCGTTGCCACGCCGTGAGCGTCGCATTCTGGAATATTTGGTCGCCAACCGTGGCCGTCGCGTTTCCAAGACACAGATTTTCAATGCCATCTACGGCATTTTTGATGATGACGTCGAAGAAAACGTCGTCGAAAGCCACATCAGCAAGCTGCGCAAAAAGCTCCGTAAGAAGCTTGGTTACGACCCTGTCGATTCCAAGCGCTTCCTCGGCTATTGCATTGATTGGCAATGATTTTTTGAACCTTTGCCGCATTTCATCGGAATGCGGCAAATGAGACAGCTTCACGCAAGGCCCATCTCTTAAGTTGCTATTCAACGACCACCACGAGGGTTCTTTTAATGAGTATTTTTGGAACGATGAAGACCGGCGTTTCCGGTATGAATGCGCAGGCTAACCGCTTGGCTACAGTCGGTGACAACATCGCCAACTCCAGCACAATTGGTTACAAGCGCGCTTCGACCGCGTTCTCGTCCATGGTTCTTCCGTCCTCGGGTGGAAACTACAATTCCGGTGGCGTCAGCTCCAACATTCGCTACAGCATTTCTGAATCTGGCGGTTATTCCTACACAACGACTGCTACGGATATGGCAATTGAAGGTAGTGGCTTCTTTATCGTCGCTGAATCTCGCGATCCGGACGCAGCCCAGTTCCTGACCCGTGCAGGTAACTTTGCTCGCGAAACCGTGGAAGAGCCATCAGGCTCGGGCGTTTACAAAACTTTCCTTAAGAATGCGGCTGGTTATTACCTGTTCACGCCTTCTCAGGCCACAGCGTCCAGCAACCGCTTCTCCGGTAGCGTTGTTGAAATGCCGGGTAATGACATCCAGTCGACCCCGACAACTGCCGGCACGATGAAATTCAACCTTAATAATCAGACTAAAATTGCCCCCGCGTCACCAGCCCTTCCCACGGCTGAGAATATTTGGAAAACTTCCATGACCGGTTTCGGCTACCAGGGTGTCGAGATCGTTTACGATTTCACGTTCACGCGAACTGCGGCAAACGAATGGTCATTGAGCGTCACAGACAAGCGGGACCCCTCCACAGTTCTGGTGGGGCCGGAGACGCTTACTTTTGACCCAGTAACTGGCGCATTGGATGCAGCCACAGGTAACCTGATAATTCCTGGTGTCGCCGGCCAGAATGACGACATCGAGGTCAGCCTTGCAGGTTCTACCACACAGAACACCGGCAGCACCATCATGAGCGGTGGCTTGAACGGTAACGGCGCTTCGGCGGTGAAAGATGTCATCATCGAAACCGATGGCAGCATCTACATTCAGTACCAGAACGGCTCCAAGGTGTTGACGGAAAGCAGGCTGATGCTTGCGACCGTTACCAGCCCGGATAACCTTAATCCGGTTAACGGCAATGCTTACAGCGCCAGCAACACGTCTGGCATCCTGATCGCTAACGATCCCGGCACAAAGGGCGTTGGTAACCTGATGACCAAGACGCTGGAAACCTCGAACGTCGATATCGCCAATGAATTGACCGAGATGATTGAATCGCAGCGCATCTACAGTGCTAACTCCAAGGTTTTCCAGACAGGTTCCGAATTGTTGGATGTCCTGGTCAACCTGAAGAGATAATAGATCTCACGAGGACAGATGAATGTCACTTTCGTCAGCAATGATTACTGCACAGTCAATTTTTAATAATACCGGCAAGCAAACTGATGTTGTCTCAAGCAACATCGCCAATGTTGGTAATAAAAATTACGTTAAAAGAACTGCAATTCTGAGCGCAACAGCTTACGGCGCATCGGTTGTTACGACGGCCCGCGTTCAGAACGACAGTCTTCTGCGGCAGACACTTGCTTCGTCCTCACTTTTTTCCGGTCAGAATGTCCTTCTTACCGGCCTCGAAGAAGTAAAGAGTATCTTTGGCGGAAATGACTACGAAAGCTCTCCGAGTGCATATCTCGGAGCGCTCCAGAAAAGCCTCGATACTTACGCTGGCAAACCCGGTGACTCTGCGCTCGCAGCAACCGTTGTCAACGCAGCAACTGACCTTGCGACCTCTCTGAACACCGCTTCCAATGAACTGCAGGCTATTCGTACCCGTGCAGACAAGGAAATGGCACTTCAGGTCGACAGCCTCAATCAGTTGCTTGCCCGTTTTGAAGTCGCTAACAATGCGGTGAAGTCGGCAACAGCATCCGGAGCTGATCCGAACGACGCTCTTGATATCCGCGACAGCCTCCTGAAAGACATTTCAAGCATTGTCGGCGTGTCCGTTGTGACGCGCGGTGACAATGACATGGCTCTTTACACCAGCGATCAGGGTATCACTCTGTTCGAAACCATTCCGCGCCAGGTCAGCTTCACACCGAAGATCGGCTACACCGCATCGATGGACGGCAATTCGCTGTATATTGACGGCGTTGCAGTCAAAGCCGGTGAAGGTAGCAACACCACGGCATCCGGCAGCCTTTCCGGCCTGTTGCAGTTGCGTGACGACGTCGTTCCGACGATGCAGAACCAGCTGGACGAAATTGCTCGCGGTCTGATCACTCTTTTTGCTGAAAAGCAGGCAGACAGCACCGGTGCCGATCCGGATCTGCCAGGTCTGTTCACCTATAACGATCCTGCTACAGCCACGGTCCCGGCCGCTGGTACCATCACCAAAGGTCTTGCGGCTGCCATTAAAGTGCACCCGGATCTGATTATTTCCCAGGGTGGTAACCCTGAACTTCTTCGTGATGGGGGTATCAATGGTGCAGCTTACGTCAAGAATGATCTGTCGAATGGCGGTGGCACGGGCTACTCCGCGCTTATCCGCAGCTATGTAACGGCACTCGATACATCAATCGATTTCGATCCGACGACCCGTATCGACACGGACACGAGCCTTCTAAAATATGCTTCCAACTCAATGGGTTGGCTGGAGCAGATGCGTCAGGGCGCGACCAACGCCAACGATGTGAAGACTGCAGCTTATGAGCGCGCAGAAGAGGTTTATTCAAACACGACCGGCGTCAGCCTGGACGAGGAACTGTCTCTGCTGCTCGATATCGAACAATCCTACAAGGCCGCCACGAAGCTGGTCTCGACGATTGATGAAATGTTGCAATCTCTGATGAGCATGGTGAAGTAAAATGAAGACATCTTTCATATCCTCACTGGCAATGCAGAATAGCATGCGTAGCACGATCCTGAAGGCTCAGCTTGAGATGACGGATCTGACCACGGAACTGACAACGGGCAAGCACGCTGATCTTGGCGTAGCTCTGGGTGCCAACACGGCACGCAGCCTGGACCTCAACCGTGATGTGCAGCGCCTGACATCGATCATCGGCGTAAACTCGATTGCCACCCAACGTCTGGAAGCATCGCAGCTGGCACTGAAGAACATGTCGGAAGCGGCAAATGAAATTCAGAAGGTGCTTGTCCCGAACACTAGCGCGGAAGAACCGACGCTGAGCACTGTTCGCAACACGATCACCAATGCATTCAACAACTTCATTGGCTTTGCCAATACGTCCGTCAACGGCGAGTTCCTGTTCTCCGGCATCAACACCGATGTGAAGCCGGTCGATGATTACTTCGCTGACGATTCCAAGTTGAAGCAGGCCTATGACGACGAGTTGAACTACTACATGACGAACGTGGTATCGCCTGCAGTTGGCGATGCCTCGCAGTTGACCAAGGAACAGGTCGCGACGTTCATGTCCGACATGGAAAAGAAGTTCAACGGCGAAACCAAGGTCACCAACCCGCCGCACTCCACGTTGACGGCTGGTACAGACTACGATTTCTGGACCGCCTTTGGCTCGGATTCCAGCGATGTAAACATGACAAGCCGTATCAGCCAGACGGAAGTCGTCGAAACATCGACAAACGCCAATTCCAAGGGCATGCGTTACTTCGCCTTCACGGCAATGACCACCATGACCTTCCTTCAGGACAATATCGCTCCTGAAATCCGCGAACAGGTTTCCATGGACGCGGTCAATAACATCAAGTCCGCAATTGACGGACTGAACCAGCAGGCCAGTAAACTCGGTCTTTCTGAAGAGCGTGTTTCCAAGGCAAACGATGCTTTGTCAGCACAGAAAAAGATCATCGAAACGCACCTCATTGATCTCGAGGGCATCGATACATACGAGGCAAAGACACGCCTTGATCTGCTGAAGTCTCAAATAGAAATTGCCTACAGCTTGACGGCACGGCTGCAACAAATGAGCCTTGTAAACTACCTTTGATGATTAAAGGTAGCCGTAGATAAAGGATACAATGAATGTACCAGTTTTCCTATGCGGAGATAATGGAGGACGACGTCACCGACGCGAAGGATCGCGAGCGGCAGGCCTTGTCCAAATCTTTGGAATTACTGGACGCCGCGCAAAAAGACTCTGGGCAATACCGTCTGACAGTCGAAGCGCTCTATTACACTCGACGGGTTTGGGTGAGGTTCATAGAAGATCTCAAACACCCGGAGAACCAGTTGCCGAACGAACTTCGTGCCAATCTGATCTCCATCGCAATCTGGATTTTGAAGGAATGCGAGCGGATCAGAAAGAGGGAATCGAGCAACTTCCAAGGCATAATTGACGTAACAACCATCATCAGGGATGGACTTAAATGAAAAGTACTCTGCGCATTTCGCTCAAATCCGGCGAGAAAATCTTTATTAACGGGGCGGTGTTGCGTGTTGACCGCAAGGTTGCACTCGAATTCCTGAATGATGTTACCTTCCTTCTCGAGAACCATGTTCTCCAGCCAGAGCAGGCGACAACTCCACTGCGTCAGCTCTACTTCATCGCTCAGATGATGCTCATCAACCCGGAAGGCCGTGAACAGTCCACGACCATGTTCCGCAAGTCGGTGACGATGCTGCTGTCATGCTTCCAGAACGACGAAATTCTGGCCGAGTTGAAGCGTATTGATGCGCTGGTTGCAACCGGCAAGGCGTTTGATGCCCTCAAGGCCATTCGCTCCATGTATGCGACTGAAGAGCAGATCTTGAGCAACCAGGAAATGACGCCAGCGACTATCGAACATATTCGCAAGGAGATTGCACCATGGCGGTAGATATTGTCGGCTCCACAGCTACATCAAACCCTTGGGCAAATGCAGGTTCCGACACCTCGGCAAGCGACAAGGCGTCGCTGAATTATGACAGTTTCCTGAAGCTCCTCATCGCACAGATGAAGAACCAGGATCCGACAGAACCGATGGATGCCAGCCAGCAGATGTCTCAGCTGGCAAGCTTCTCGCAGGTCGAGCAGTCGATCAAGACGAATACGCACCTCAAGAGCATGCTGCAGGCTGAAGCCCTGACGCGCTCGACAGATCTTATCGGCAAACATATCACCAGCGCCGATGACAAGACCTCGGGTATCGTCAAGGAAGTCGAAATCTATTCCGACGGCATTATCGCCATCACGGAAGAGGGCAAGGGCATCCTGCTGCAGGTTGGCGTGAAATTCGGTGAGAAAAGTGGGACTTCCACATCGGACACCACAGATTCCACCTCGGATTCGAGCAGCGAATCTGATACCTAAGGTCAACAATTGTTGTTCTGAGGTTTTGCAATGAACGAGGCGGATGCGCTTGATATCATGCGGGCAGCCGTTTGGACCATTCTGGTCGCATCCGGTCCTTGCGTCATTGCGGGCATGGTGGTGGGGGTAACAATTGCCTTCATCCAGGCCCTTACCCAGGTCCAGGAAATGACCCTGACCTTCGTTCCTAAAATCGTTGCCATCATGGTGACGATTGGAATTGCGGCGCCTTTTATTGGCGCCCAGATTTCTCTTTTTACAAATCTCGTTTTTTCTCGGGTGCAAACCGGGTTCTGAATTTTGTTGCAGCAATGCGCGGTTACCATTTTCGCGCAAGCTTCGGTCGCTAGTGATGGTGTGAAACCATGCGGCGGCCCTTATCGGTCGCCCCTTCTCATGAAGAGACAGGACGTTATCGATGGCGCAACCACCTGCAATATCAATACCGAAGGTCACTCCCAGCACGCGTGATGTTGGATTTGCCCTTGGTATCGTTGCAATTCTTTGCATTCTCTTTTTGCCGATCCCGGTTATTCTGGTGGATATGGGGCTGGCGTTTTCCATTGCGCTGTCCGTTCTGATCCTGATGGTATCCCTGTGGATCCAACGCCCTCTCGACTTCTCGTCGTTTCCGACAATCTTGCTGATTGCGACCATGGTGCGCTTGGCGCTGAACGTGGCCACGACGCGTGTAATTCTTTCGCATGGTCACCAGGGACATGACGCCGCTGGTAGCGTGATTGCAGGCTTTTCCAGCCTCATCATGTCCGGCGACTTCGTTATCGGTCTGATCGTCTTCCTTATCCTGATCACGGTGAACTTCATCGTTATCACCAAGGGCGCGACGCGTATCGCGGAAGTGGGCGCGCGCTTCACCCTCGACGCGATCCCGGGCAAGCAGATGTCGATCGACGCTGACCTCTCTGCTGGTATTATCGATGAAAAGGAAGCACAGCTCCGCCGCAAAGAGCTTGAAGCTGAAAGCTCGTTCTTCGGCTCCATGGACGGTGCGTCCAAATTCGTGCGCGGTGATGCCGTCGCCGGCCTCATCATCACCGCCATCAACATCTTCGGCGGCATCATCATCGGTTATTTCCGTCACGGCATGGAAATCGGCGAAGCTGCGGACGTTTTCGTAAAGCTGTCGGTTGGTGACGGTATCGTTACCCAGATCCCGGCTCTTATCGTTTCTCTGGCCGCTGGCCTTCTGGTGTCGCGTGGCGGCATGTCCGGCACCACCGATAAAACAGTTGTCGATCAGCTGAGCGCCTACCCGCGTGCGCTGTTCGTTGCGTCCCTTCTGATGGGACTGCTTGCTGTTATGCCTGGCCTGCCTTTCCTGCCTTTTATGGCGCTCTGTGGCGTCATGGCCTTCGGTGCCTGGTACATTCCAAAGCAGGTCGAGGCGATGAACCTCGTGCGCCGCGAAGAGGAAGAAAAGAAGGTTATCCAGAGTAAGGAAGCCGAGAAGGACTCCGTCAAGCTGGTGCTCAAAACCGCAGAAATCGAACTTGCCCTTGGCAAGCAGGTTTCAACACGCTTGCTGGGTGCCCATCAGGAGCTGGCGTTCCGCGTTGGCAAGATGCGCAAGAAATTCGCCAGCCAGTATGGTTTTGTGGTGCCCGAGATCAAGGTGTCCGACGACATCATGATCCCCGAAAAATCTTACCAAATTCGTATTCATGGAACGACGATTGCCTCCAGCTCACTGCGTGTCGGCGACGTTCTTGTCGTGACCGGTTCCGGCCGCAAGCCAACCATTCCAGGCGACGACATTCGCGAACCGGCTTTTGGCATGCCGGCTGTCTCTATCCTCGAAGCGTTTGCTGACGACCTGCGTCGCGAAGGTTTCCACCCGATTGATAACGTCTCGGTGGTTCTGACCCACCTGAGCGAAGTCATTCGCAACAACCTGCCGCAGCTTCTTTCCTATAAGGACGTGAAGGTGCTGATCGATCGTCTTGATCCGGAATACAAGAAGCTAGCAGATGAAATCTGCTCGTCGCACATGTCCTATTCCGGCCTTCAGGCTGTTCTCAAGCTGCTGTTGGCCGAGCGTGTGTCCATTCGTAACTTGCACCTCATTCTCGAAGCCGTTGCAGAGCTTGCACCGCATGTTCGCAAGACGGAACAGATCGTTGAGCATGTTCGTATCCGCATTGCCCAGCAGCTGTGTGGTGACCTTGCCGACAACGGCGTCCTGCGTGTTCTGCGCCTCGGCAACAAATGGGACATGATTTTCCATCAGGCGCTGAAGCGTGATGGAAAGGGCGAAATCGTCGAATTCGACATCGATCCGCGCCATCTGGAAGAGTTCAGTGAGCAGGCATCGAAAGTTATCCGTGAATTCATGGACAGGGGCCTACCTTTTGTTCTTGTCACGTCGCCTGAAACACGGTCCTATGTGCGCATGATTATCGAGCGACTCTTCGCCACCTTGCCTGTGCTGTCGCATGTTGAACTGGCCAAGGGGCTTGAGATCAAGATTCTAGGCGCTATTTCATGATAACCGACCCGCAAGGGACAATATTGGCATTGTTCCTTGCATTTTGCCGCATCGGTGGTTGCTTCATGACCATGCCGGGCTTCTCAAGTGCCCGTCTTAACATGACCATCAGACTGCTTCTGTCCGCTGCGGTATCCATGGCTTTGACGCCGATTTTGTGGGATTCGGTCTATCCCAAAGTAGCGGGCGCGACACCCGGCGCCATCGTTGCGCTGATCTTTTCAGAAACCATTATCGGCGCCGTCTACGGCATGATTGCAAGGCTATATGTTCTCGGCCTGCAATTTACCGGCGCTATCGTTGGTAACGCCATCGGCTTCAACGCGCCCGGCGGTGCGGACGTTCTGGAAGATAGCCAGGAAAGTCAGTTGACCAACATGATCGTCTTTGGTGGCCTGCTGATGCTGTTCATCTTCGACTTTCATCATGTGGTTCTGAAAGCGGTTATCGATTCCTACAGTTCAACGCCCGTCGGTTTTGTGCTGGATTCGCAAAAAACACTGATCACCATGACCGATACCTTACGCGCGACCACCAATGTTATGTTGCGTCTGGCAAGCCCGTTTTTGATCTATGGCTTGATGTTCAACGTCGCGGTTGGTTTGATCAACAAGCTGGCGCCGCAGGTTCCTGTCTACTTCATTTCCACCCCCTATTTGCTGATGGGTGGTCTTTTCATGCTTTACCTTTCCATCGCAGCGCTGATTCGACAGTTCGCGGATGGATTCGGACCGATATTCTTCGGTTATTGAGTGATGTGTTGGGTAAGTGGTCTTTATAAAGACCCGCCGTGAAGGAGAAGCGCCATGGCGCAGGATAAACGCTCCCGCAAGCTCAAGCGGCTTGTCACAGTTCAACGCCATATGGAAAAAATGGCAGAAGTGACGCTTGCCGATACCACCCGCCAGCGTGCGGAAGTCGCAGATTCCATGGACAGTATTCTTGGCGCTTTAAGCTCCATGGACCCGGTGCATCACCAGTTCTCAAAAATGTATTCGGAACGTTTCGGGCGCCTTACCGTCAAGGACCGGCAGTTGGCCGGCGCGCAGCAATTGCAGGAAATGGCTGTTCTCAAAGAGAAAACCAAAGGCGACCGCCTGCAAGACAAAATGTACGAAGCGCGTGATGATGAAGATCGCGAAACCGATGACAATGCAATTTATGATCTATTGGAAATCATGAATGCGACACCAGCACCAGCCTCCAGCAAGGTTCGCGATACATAGTCGTCGCCACATCATGCATCGCCCTTAAGTGGTGGTGAATATTCGTGATTGATGAAATGCAGATGTGGTGGGTCAAAACCTGCTGCATTCTTTTCAGGAGGTAATTGCGTGGCGATATCGATTGTTAGCGACCTTGTCATGGATGTTGTCCGTGCAGCCGATCCAACGGACGTGCAGGTTGCTCAGGATAAGCTCAAGGCAAACAAGGCGGCGTTTGCAGCATCCAGCCTTGCCGATGCAGGTAAGGGATTTGATGCCGCTGTCGGCGTTTTGAACGATGCCGCATCCAAAGCCGGGTTGGGAGACACCAATCTGCGCGCTGAGCGTAAAGAAATTCCGGAAACCTTCCGTCAGTTTGAAGCATCCGTGCTGCGGACCTTCATTGGCTCCATGCTCCCGCAGGAGAGCGAGGAAGTCTATGGCAAGGGTAACGCTGGCGAAATCTGGAAAGGTATGCTGGCCGAGCAGTTGGCCAACAGTATGACTGAGAACGGTGGCATCGGTATTGCTGAGCAGGTCTATAAGGACACGCTGCGCAAGGCTGAAAGCCAGGGCTTCGAAAGTGTCTCCTCCGTCGAAGACAAGGATAACAACGCGGCCCTACGTATGGTTGCAGAGTTCGAACGCAAGATTCTCGGTGTATCCAGTGACATGAACGACGAGGCTAGAAATGTATAATCATAACGGAACAGAAGTCATGGAAGCAGTGTCGAACGATCATCGTATTCAGTCGGTTCTCGGACGTCTGGAAACGATCATTGATAATGAAAACGAAAAAATTGGCAAAGACCCGAAATTCGATCTCAAGGTCTCCAACGCACACAAAAGCCGTTGCCTGTATGAACTGACCATGCTGTTCCGTGATACACCGCATGAAGAAATTGCCGCCGGTTACATCAACCAGGTTCGCGGCATCAAGGAAAAGCTGGCAACGAATGCACGCCGCGTTGAGGCACATCTCAATGCCGTGCGTGCGGTTGCCGACCTGCTGAAAAACGCCATCCGCGACGCTGACACCGACGGCACTTACTCGCAGGAACAATTTCTTTACGGCGCTACCTGATGTTAAAACTTCTCCTTACCGGCGTATGGGTTTGCGCAATCACGCTCGGCGCAGTGTATTTTTCCGTGCAGATGGCAATGCCACCGGCGCCGGTCAGCGAGGAGGAGGCCCGCAAGGCGTCGCTGGCTTTGGTCAAGGGAGAGCAGATTACAGTCCCTGTCATCAGTGAAGGGGCTGTAAATGGTTATTTCCTCACGCTGATCTCGTTGAATGTCGACAAGACAAAGGTCAACCTGATCGAGGGACCAAAAACGGAACTGATGACCGACGAGTTGATAACGCTTTTGGCTGGTTCCAACATGATCAACATTGCCAATGTTTCGACCTTTGATGCGGATGAGTTCAAGAAACGCATTCGCGAAGGACTGAACAAGAAGCTCGGTGATGACGTCGTGCAGGAAGTACTGATCGAAAAACTCGATTATCTTTCCAAAGCAGACATTCGTGCCCAGCAGGGTGGTGGTGAACCGCACTCTGTGAAGATTGTTGAAGGTGAAAAGGTCGAAGCGGCTCCGGCAGCCGAAGCAGCACCCTCACATTGAGTCAGGAAAGTTCGTCCAGACACCAATCAAAGGGCCGCTCTTGCGGCCCTTGTTGTTCCTGCATTTTTGAAATGATTAATATTCTCTTAAAAAAATGCTTCATATTCGAAAACGCTATTTGAAAGTAAATTCAATTCTGTCAAATAATATGCCTGAACAGCAAAGTTGCTGTTTAAGAGGAACTGCTAGCGCAGGACGGGTGTGGGTGTGAGTAAGTTTTCTGGATTTTCTTTTTCTGCATTTGAATCACCCGAAAAAACCACGCCTTTGGCGCATCGCGTTGACGTGAATCGTGCACGCAATATGCAAGCCGGCAAGACCTCGCAGGTTCACTATTCCACTGACCAGGAACCGGTACCAGAGGTGTTTTCGCGCCTCGGTTTTGAGTGGCTTTATCGCATCATCCGCCACTGAAACGCGCCGCCGGAAAGCTATCCGGCATTTTGCGTCGACAATCGCCCTTATTGACCTTTGTTAACTGTTTATTTGCCTTGTTGATTTAGGTTTCATTAATATTACGGGGGCTCCAACCAGTTCCGACCCGGAATATTGAGGTGGCTTGACGTGGCAGATCATGCGCAAAATATCGAACATTTGCATTTGTCGGATCGATTTCGTGTGCCAGCACAAACGCGCGGTGAAGCAAGTGTCGTGGCGCGGTCCTCGACGGGTTGGTTGAGTACCGTTTTCAAGAAAAACCCTTATCGGTTCGCAGTCGGCTGCACTGTACTTTTTACGCTGGCGGGTGTCGCACTTGGCCTGATGGTTACGCCGTCATCTGAACCCGAAAAGCTGACGCAGATCCGTATCCAGTTCAATGCCGCTTCAACCCAGCAGTCTGATTCCAAGACATTGATGACGGTGGCACAAAATGCCGTCCTGTCCGATGAGGGAAGGGCCGAGCTCGCACAACAGATCATCAATGACGGCCTGGTCCTGACATCCGCTCATGAGGCGACATGGTGGGGCCTGTTTGGTGAAGTGGTGCTTGGCAAGGTGCCAACGCCGTCGGACCCTGTTCTGCGCGCCAGACATGATATGCGTGGACGTATTTCTCTGTCGCAAGCCGCTGATGGCAGTGCAATTTTTGTAACGACCTACGCCGAAACATCAGGTGCAAGCGCGCGGTTTGCGCAACATGCCGCCAATCGCATCGTAACTCATATCAATGCCAGCGCGACTGGTTCGGTTCAGGGACATAACGACAGCAACCGTGCACTGTTTGAAAACGCGGAAGCGGCCGTTACCGGTTTTCAGGTCCGGCATGGCAACGACGCCATGGCAAAGATGGAAGCTGCGACACAGGATCTGGCGCTTGTTTCAGGATCGGTAGCCGAGCTGGAATCCCGTCTGGCGGATGTGGCCCATAAGCTGTCAAATCTGACGCTGTTGCAGGGCGACAAGGCGCTTGCCCGTGAAATTCCAGATGATACGACGTTTCTTCCCCTTCAGGATGCTGTTCGGCAATATGTCGCTGCGTCCAAAGCGCTCGCCCAACTGTCTGTGCAATATGGCCCGAAACATCCGCACGTCATTGCGGCAACGCAGACCCAGCAGGAAACCAAGGCAAATGCTGACCGTGCGTTGAAAAGCATCACCAGCGAACTGAAGCAGCAGGAGCAGGCGGCCAAGACAGAGCTTGCCCAAGCCAGAAACAGACAGCAGGCGCTTGAACAGGAATTGGCGGTTTTTGGCGATGCGCCTGCGGAGCTAAACAGGTTGGAAGCAGAGCTGTCGCAAGCCCGCGAAACCTATTTCAACGGGCTGGCTGATAGTGACCCGAAATCGACACAGGCCGCTGCTCCATTTGCTGTCGCAAACGCACCGCTTGCGGTCAATATTCCGGCTGGTTTCCGCCAGATGATTTCAATGGCGGTGATTGGTGGTGGCTGCGGTCTTGGCCTTGGCGTGTTGACACTTGTTGCCCTGTACATCCGTTTCCGCAAGCGTGAGGTGTCAATACCTGCTCACGAGTCCACCAACGGTCCAGACATTGGCTTTTATACGGATACGCCGCAGCCGGATGCCATTTTCCCGCAGCCGGAAAGCGATGACGCTCTGGATTATGCTGAAGAAGACTTTGCAACCCCTGAAACGGCTGATGCCTATGATCTGGCCTACGAGATCGCAGCGAATGACCTTCCGCTCGATCAACGTGTCCGCGAAGTGTTGATGCGCAGAAGTGTCAAGGCATCACCACAAGACATCGTTGATCTGCCGCCTATGTTGGCAGCTGCGATGCAAGGCCAATTCGAAGTGCAGTCCTACGACAAACCGGCTTTCAGCCAGCCAGTCTATGACGAGCCTGATGAAGTGCTTGAGGTCCGCCGCGACATCGCCGCCCTCCGTCAACGTTTGCACGATTACGCAAACCGCAGGGCGGCATCCTGAGCCTGAGATTATTGTCGCTTCTGTCGCAGCCTTTTTGCTTGCAATCGATATCATTCAGCAGCATTAGGGGCGAAACTCACACGGCTATCCGGTGTGATAGGGCAAGTCGTTGCCGGTGTTCTGCTGGCAGGCTGTTATTGGAGGCAGGCGCATGGTTCAGGTTATTGACGGAAAAGCGAAAGCGGTATCGGTAACGGAGGCAGTTCGTGTTGCTGCTGAGACGCTGGAAAAGACCGCTGGCGTAAAGCCAGGCTTAGCCGTCATCATCGTGGGCGACGATCCCGCCAGCCATGCCTATGTTGGTTCCAAGAGCAGAATGGCCAAGCAGTGCGGTTTTAACTCCGTGCAACACACATTGCCGCTGGAAACCGGACAGGCTGAGCTTGAGGCACTGGTCGCATCCTTGAATGACGACCCTTCTATCCACGGAATCCTCGTGCAGTTACCGCTTCCAAAACACCTTGATTCCGAACCGGTCATTCAGATGATCCAGCCGGAAAAGGATGTCGACGGCTTGAGCGTCGTCAATGCAGGTAAGCTCGCCACTGGTGATCTGGCCTCGGGCCTGATCTCCTGCACACCGGCTGGCGCCATGCTTCTGGTCAAAGATATTAACGGCGAAGACCTGTCGGGTTTGAATGCCGTTGTCATTGGCCGTTCCAATCTATTTGGAAAACCGATGGGGCAGCTTTTGCTGAACGCAAACGCGACTGTCACCATGGCACATTCACGCACCAAGGACCTTGCAGCCGTGTGCCGTAACGCAGATATTCTGGTGGCCGCCGTTGGTCGTCCGCAGATGGTCAAGGCTGATTGGGTCAAAGCTGGCGCAACGGTGATCGATGTCGGTATCAACCGGATTGACGCGCCGGAAAAAGGCGAGGGCAAAACCCGCCTGGTCGGCGATGTTGCGTTTGAAGAAGCAAGTCAGGTTGCTGGTGCAATTACGCCGGTTCCCGGCGGCGTTGGCCCGATGACAATTGCCATGCTGATGGCAAACACAGTGATCACCGCCTACAGAAAATGCGGAAAGACTGCGCCGACATTCTAACGCGCTTTGACTTGAGCGTAGAAGCACGTTGCAATCGTTGACAAATGCAGCGTGCTTTAACCGCCGGATTAGACCGGGGCAGGTCCGGTCGATGCGCGCACCACAAGCTCTGCTTTCCACAGTTCCTGCACCGGGTCCACCTCATCAAACGAAATGCGATTGATCAGTCGTTGCGCCACCCGGATGCCGGCAGCTCGCAGCGATGAACGGGTGGTGGTCAGCGGCACGGAAAAATTGTGCGGCTTCAGCAGCGGCAAAACATCGTCATGAGCGATCAGAGAAACGTCCTTGCCGGGTTTCAATCCCCGCTGGTTGAGGGAGCGAATGGCACCGAGCGCCAGTGTGGTACTGGCACAGAGAATGGCGGTCGGTGGATTTTTCTGCGAAAGCAACTCTTCCATATTCAGAAAACCGATCTCGTCGGTCATGGCACTGTGCCGCAGACAGTCGGCACGCAGCGCGAGGCCATATTCCGTCAATGCCTTTTCGACACCGGCCTTACGTCGGTAGGTGAAATCCAGACCTTCCGGGCCGTTCAGAAGGCCAATCCGGTTGTGACCAAGCTGCAAAAGCAATTTGGTGGCATCGTAAAAGGCACCTTCATTGTCGACATCGAGAAACGGGTAATCGGCATCTGCACCAAACGAGCGCCCATGTACCATGAACGGGATGTTGAACGATTTGAGAAGCGCAATGCGGGGATCGCGTTCCCGCATATAGGCCAGATAAATTCCATCGACAT
The DNA here is from genome assembly GCF_024810055.1 of Rhizobium sp. BIGb0125. Lineage (NCBI taxonomy): Bacteria > Pseudomonadati > Pseudomonadota > Alphaproteobacteria > Hyphomicrobiales > Rhizobiaceae > Rhizobium > Rhizobium sp. BIGb0125. Next base: position 29,180 of record NZ_JANUDV010000005.1, on the reverse strand, counting down.
TGCCGCTGCCGGCTAGCCAGCGCAAAGCGTCTTCCTCGTTGCTGGGATCGGCAGGCATGATCAGCATGTGAAATGAATGCCGGGCAGCCTCTTCACCGAGACCGCTTAGAAACTCGCCAAAATGCATGTCGGACTGATGGGCGGGGGCAGTCGGCATGACCAGACCGATTGAGCCGGTCTTGCCTGTTGCCAGTCGACGTGCTGTCAGGTTGGGGCGGTAACCGGTGTCCTTGGCTGCTTGAAGCACGCGCTGGCGTGTTTCGGCATTGACTTCAGGGTAACCGTTCAGGGCGCGGCTAATTGTCGTTTGGGACAGACCGAGCAACTGGGACAATTGCTTCAGGTTCATCTTTTCTCCTCCTCCGCACGCTTCCAAATTTTAGCGAGACGAGCCAACGTCTCAAAAATTCAACTCCAAAGCGCTTTGAATTGTGTAACGCCACATTCCTTTTTGCTCAATGGAAAATACAGCTCAAAACTGCAATTTCGTTGCAAAACCTATTGAAGCAAGATAACTGCAACGTTACAGTTAGATAAGGCACTTGACTCCTCATGTTTGCGCGGAGAATTAATAGCGTCCAAAGCGCTTTGAGGTGTTTGTATAGGTTTAAATCTTGATGTGATGGGAGGTAAGTCACATGCTTAAGACATTCCTGGCGACAACAGCAGCCATGGCCATTTTCATGAACTCCGCAATGGCTGCGGATTTGAAATTCGCCCCTGGCGAAGATGCAAAATTCAACTGGAAAAGCTACGAAGATTTCAAAGCTGCCCATGCCGATCTCAAGGGCCAGACCCTGACGATTTTCGGACCGTGGCGCGGCGAAGATGAAGCCCTGTTCCAGACGGTCCTGGCATATTTCGCCGATGCGACCGGTATTAATGTAAAATATTCTTCCTCTGAAAACTACGAACAGCAGATCGTTATCGATACACAGGCTGGCTCTCCTCCCAACATCGCAATTCTGCCGCAACCGGGTCTGCTGGCTGACCTCGCCGCCAAGGGCCTGCTCGTGCCACTCGGCGATGACGTCGCATCCTGGGTCAAGGACAATTACGGCGCCGGTGAATCCTGGGTGAACTACGGCACCTATAATGGCAAGGACGGCAAGCCTGCTTATTTCGCATTCCCGTTCAAGGCTGATGTGAAGTCGCTGGTATGGTTCGTGCCGGAAAATTTCGAAGAAGCCGGTTATGAAGTGCCTGAGAGCATGGAAGACCTGCTGGCTCTTTCCGACAAGATTGTTGCCGATGGCGGTACGCCATGGTGCATCGGTCTGGGTTCAGGCGGTGCAACCGGCTGGCCAGCAACCGATTGGGTGGAAGACCTGATGCTGCGCCTGCACAGCCCGGAAACCTATGACAAGTGGGTCAAGAACGAGATCAAGTTCAATGATCCGGCCGTTGTTGCCGCTATCGACGAATTCGGCAAATTTGCCAAAAATGAAAAATATGTCAGCGGCGGCATCGCTGCCGTTGCATCGACCGACTTCCGTGACAGCCCGAAGGGTCTGTTTGACATTCCGCCGAAGTGCTACCTGCACCATCAGGCATCCTTCATTCCGTCCTTCTTCCCTGAGGGTACCAAGGTCGGAACCGATGTCGATTTCTTCTACATGCCAACTTACGCTGCAAAGCCTGAGCTTGGAAAACCGGTTCTCGGCGCGGGTACGCTGGTGACAGTGACCAAGGAATCGCCAACTGCAAAGGCATTTGTCGAGTTCCTGAAGACGCCAATCGCACACGAAGTATGGATGGCGCAGTCCAGCTTCCTCACACCTTTCAAGGGTGTGAACACCGATGCCTACGGCAATGAGCAGATGAAGAAGCAGGGTGAAATTCTCACCTCCGCAACGACATTCCGCTTTGACGGTTCTGACCTGATGCCGGGCAAGATCGGTGCTGGCGCATTCTGGACCGGTATGGTGGACTTCGTCGGCGGTAAGTCTGCCGAAACCGTTGCGACTGATATCCAGAAGGCCTGGGACGGCCTGAAGTAATCATTTCCTGCCCCGCCCGGTAACATCGTTGTCGGGCGGTTGTTTCTAAAGCTTTTCGTTCTCGTGATCGGCAAAAGGTCGGACGACCGGGAATAAGGGAGGGGAATGTGATCGCTCAGATCGTTTCGGCAATCGGCGTCATGATTGTCGGTGTATTTGCTTGTGCCGCCTATTATTGGCTTTCCGACAAATTTTTGCAGGTTCTGTTCCCTGTAAGCGCAAAAAATGTCATCGACGCCTCTCGCAATCTCAATCGAAGAGCCGCTGTGCGTCCATGGCTATTCGTCGGGCCAGCGCTTATCCTGCTGTTGGTCTATCTCGTCTATCCCGTCATCGCGACGTTCTATCTGTCTTTTTATGACAGGACTGGCGTGAATTTTGTCGGCCTGGCGAATTACCGTTGGGCGTTTTTTGATGCCGGTTTCCGACAGTCGATTTTCAACAACATCCTCTGGCTTGCCGTTGTGCCGGCTGCCTGCACCTTCTTCGGGCTGGTTATCGCCGTGATGACCGACCGCATCTGGTGGGGCAATATTGCCAAGAGCATTGTGTTCATGCCGATGGCGATTTCCTTCGTAGGCGCCTCGGTTATCTGGAAATTCATTTATGAATATCGCGGTGAGGGGCAAACCCAGATCGGTCTTCTGAATGCTGTTGTCGCATTTTTCGGTGGCAATCCGGAAGTATGGATCTCCATGCCGTTTTGGAACAATTTTTTCCTGATGGTGATCCTGATCTGGATCCAGACCGGTTTTGCCATGGTCATTCTGTCAGCAGCACTGCGTGGTATTCCCGAAGAAACAGTTGAAGCTGCTGTCATTGATGGCGCCAATGGCTGGCAGATTTTCTGGAAAATTCTGGTGCCGCAAATCTGGGGCACAATTGCGGTTGTGTGGACAACTATCACCATTCTCGTTCTCAAGGTTTTCGATATCGTGCTGACCATGACCAACGGCCAGTGGAACACCATGGTTCTTGCGAACCTGATGTTTGACTGGATGTTCCGCGGCGGCGGCGACAGCGGCCGAAGTGCCGTTATAGCTCTGGTCATCATGGCAGCCGTGACCCCGATCATGATCTGGAACATTCGCCAGGCCAACAAGGAAATGGAGGGTCGCTGATATGGATATTGTAAAACGTATTCGCCGTGTCGGCCTTCCACGACTGATCGTTCATGCCAGTGTGCTGTTCATCGTCATTCTGTGGTTGCTGCCAACACTCGGCATCCTTGTCAGCTCGCTACGTGACAAGGATCAGATAACCGTCTCCGGTTGGTGGACGGCTTTTGCCAGTTCAACGCAAACGGAAGCGGTGCGCTTGGCTGATCCATCAACACAACGGCAGGAGGGTGACAAGTTCATCATCTCCGGCTCGGTGTTCGAGAATGGCAAGGGTGGTCAGGTCTCCGCATTTGGTGTGCGCGTTCAGGACCCTGCTGCCTATCCGGCCGATGAAGTTGTCGATCTCGGTGATGGCGAAAACCTTCTGCTACAGAAGGACGGCGCTTATGAGTATAGCAAGAACGCCAGCTTTGAGGGTTCTCGCGGCAAGCGTATCTACATATCCGTTCTGTCTCCGCCGGTCTTCACTTTCGACAACTACCGCACCGTGCTTTTTTCAGAAGGCATAGGACAATCCTTCGTCAACTCGCTGACTGTGACAATTCCCGCGACGATCATCCCGATCCTCATTGCCGCCTTTGCCGCTTATGCCCTGTCTTGGATGCGCTTTTCCGGCCGTTCTTTGATGATTGCCATGGTGGTCGGCCTGATTGTGGTACCGTTGCAGATGTCGCTCATCCCGTTGTTGCGACTTTACAACGAGATCGGCAACATCTTCGGCGTACCATCCAAAACCTATGCCGGCATCTGGTTGGCGCATACGGCATTCGGCCTGCCGCTCGCCATCTATCTGTTGCGTAACTACATCTCCGGTCTGCCCAAAGAAATCATTGAATCGGCGCGTGTTGATGGCGCCAGCGATTTCGAGATTTTCGTCAAGATCATTCTGCCGCTGTCGTTCCCGGCACTGGCATCCTTTGCAATCTTCCAGTTCCTGTGGACATGGAACGACCTGCTTGTCGCCATGGTCTTTCTTGGCACGCAGAAAGATCAGCTGGTGCTGACCGGCAGCCTTAATGCGTTGCTTGGTTCACGCGGCGGCAACTGGGAAATTCTTACTGCATCGGCCTTCGTCACCATCATCGTGCCGCTCTGCGTTTTCTTCGCCCTTCAACGTTATCTCGTACGCGGCCTGCTGGCCGGCTCCGTCAAGGGAGGCTGATATTTTATGAATGCTTATACCAAGGATACTGCAATGACGTCTTCGGTTACATCCGCTCTCAAGTCTGACAAGGATTGGTGGCGCGGTGCTGTCATCTATCAGATTTATCCGCGATCTTTCCAAGACTCCAATGGAGACGGCATCGGCGACCTGAAAGGCATTACCGACCGCCTCGAACATATTGCTCGCCTCGGTGCAGATGCGATCTGGATTTCGCCTTTCTTCACCTCGCCGATGAAAGATTTCGGTTATGACGTGTCGAACTATGTCGACGTCGATCCGATGTTTGGCACGCTGGCTGATTTCGATGGCCTGATCGCCGAAGCCCACCGACTGGGCGTACGGGTCATGATCGACCTGGTGATGTCGCACACGTCCGACCAACATCCGTGGTTTGTCGAAAGCCGCTCCAGCCGTGATAATCCGAAGGCCGATTGGTATGTGTGGTCTGATGGCAAGCCGGATGGCACGCCGCCCAACAACTGGCTGTCGATTTTCGGCGGTCCGGGCTGGCAGTGGGACCCGACCCGCATGCAGTATTACATGCACAACTTCCTGACCTCACAGCCGGACCTCAACCTGCATAACCCGCAGGTGCAGGACGAGTTGTTGAATGCCACCCGTTTCTGGTTGAAGCGTGGCGTGGACGGCTTCCGTCTCGACACCATCAACTTCTATTTCCACGATCTGGAACTACGCGACAACCCGGCTCTTGCACCAGAGCGCCGCAATGCTTCGACTGCGCCGGCCGTTAATCCGTATAACTTCCAGGAACATCTCTACGACAAGAACCGTCCGGAGAACCTGGAATTCCTCAAGCGCTTCCGCGCCGTGTTGGACGAGTTCCCGGATATTGCCGCCGTCGGTGAAGTCGGCGACAGTCAGCGTGGTCTGGAAATTGTCGGGGAATATACCTCCGGCGATGACAAGATGCAGATGTGCTACGCCTTCGAATTCCTGGCTCCGGATGCGCTCACCCCGCAGCGTGTGGCAGATGTTCAGGCAGCCTTTGCGACGGCCGCGCCTGAAGGCTGGGCGTGCTGGGCATTTTCAAACCACGACGTTGTCCGTCACGTCAGCCGCTGGGGTGCAGATGTGGCCGACAAGGATGCCTATGCCAAGGTGCTCTCAGCCCTGTTGCTGACGCAGCGCGGTTCGGTTTGCATTTACGAAGGTGAGGAACTTGGACTGACCGAAGCCGATATCGCTTTCGAAGACCTGCAGGATCCATACGGCATTCAGTTCTGGCCGGAATTCAAGGGGCGTGACGGCTGCCGCACACCAATGGTTTGGGATGCCGGTCATGCACAGGCAGGTTTCAGCACCTCTGAAAAGACCTGGCTGCCTATTCCTGCCGAGCACAAGGCCCGTGCCGTCAGCACGCAGGTAGGCAACGACGCCTCGGTTCTGGAGCATTATCGTCGCTTCCTGTCGTTCCGCAAGCAGCACCCGTCTTTTGCCAAGGGCGGGATCGAGTTTCTGCCGGTCAGCGACAGCGTCGTTGGTTACACCCGTTCCAAGGGCAACGAAACCATCGTCTGCTTCTTCAACCTGTCTCCGGCAGCTGCCACGGCCGCACTGCCTGACGGCAACTGGGAAGTTCTGGAAGGCCATGGCTTTGAAAGCAGTCTGAACGGACGCAATATTGAATTGCCTGCATGGGGCGCATTTTTCGCGCGTTATGCCTGAGAAAACGGGGAGGGTAGAATGGCGGGTCTGACACTTAAAGACATTCGCAAGTCCTATGGGCAGGTAAAGGTTCTGCATGGTATCGATCTCGATATCAAACAGGGCGAATTCATCGTATTCGTCGGTCCTTCCGGTTGCGGAAAATCGACCTTGTTGCGCATGATTGCCGGGCTTGAGGACATCACCGGCGGAGAGATGTTTATCGATGGCCAACTGGTCAACGAAATCCCTCCGTCCCGTCGTGGCATTGCCATGGTGTTCCAGTCTTATGCGCTTTATCCACACATGACCGTGTATGATAACATGGCGTTCGGCATGAAGATCGCCAAGGAAAGCCGGCAGGAGATCGACCGGCGGGTAAGGGCCGCTGCAGACATCCTGCAGCTGACCCAGTATCTGGAACGCCTGCCAAAGGCGCTGTCCGGTGGCCAGCGTCAGCGTGTTGCAATCGGTCGCGCCATCTGCCGTAACCCGAAGGTCTTCCTGTTTGACGAGCCGCTTTCCAACCTCGATGCAGCACTGCGTGTTGCAACGCGTATCGAGATTGCCAAGCTCAACGAACAGATGCCCGACACCACGATGATCTATGTAACGCATGATCAGGTGGAAGCCATGACGCTTGCGGACCGTATCGTTGTTCTGAATGCCGGGCGTGTGGAGCAGGTCGGGGCTCCGCTTGATCTCTATGAACGCCCCGCCAACTTGTTTGTCGCCCAGTTCATCGGTTCGCCTGCCATGAACATCCTGCCGGTCAAGATAACCGCTGCTGGTCCGGAAACTGCGCTCGAACTCAACGGCAACCAGAACCTTCGCATTGCCATCGAGACCGCGCAAAGCGAGGTTGGCAAGACGGCAAGTTTTGGTGTTCGCCCTGAGGATCTTTACATTGCCAAGGACGGTGAAGATTACCTGTTTGAAGGCAAGGTTTCAATTGTTGAAGCCTTGGGCGAGGTCACGCTTCTCTATATCGACAGTGGCTTTGTTCAGGAGCCGGTCATCGCAAAAATCCCCGGCATCGCGAATGTCCAGAAAGGTCAGACTTTGAAGTTTAACGCGATGAGAGAAAAACTGCATCTCTTTGACGCGAACGGGGCGACTTTTCGCAAATAGAATGAATTTGCAAACCTTCTGCTAACCTTCAAATTGCGTAATTTGCGGTTTGAAGGTTAGTTTCTGGAGGCGAAAGGTGAGGCAAATTCAAGTGTTTGATGGGTGCGGAGTGCCTGAAAATCAAGCCATTTTCGGCCGGTTACACTGCATTTACCGAAGTGTTTCATATCGAAACGCGCAAACAAACTTTTAAAGATTCTGATCTTAGTATGAACCCATAAATTCAGTGGGGAAATATTGTGAACGCCCGTCCTAATATTCAAAAAAGCAGTTACTTCAGCAGGGAAGAGTCTTTCATGTATGACCGCGAGGGGCGGTTTAAGATGGAAGATACGATGAATGCGGCGCGCATCGAATATACTGAAAAAGCAGTCATGAATATGGCTTCCCGTCGTTGTGATGTTATCAAGATTTCACAGTCGGAAGCAGTTCTTGCTCTTTTGACACAGTATAACCTGCCGCAGCAATTTTATCTGGATATCCCTGACGCTCGTATCAGCAAGATTGGCTGCGTGTTGATGCGAGTCCACGCCAACAACACCATGCAGGTACGTTTCCTCCGTCTGTTGACGCAGAAGGAGCTGGACCGGATTTTTGTGTTCAGCACGCATCCGGCGCATCGCGATAGAACCCTTGATCTTCGATCCTGGTAATCAGGAGCATGTCCATCGTCTGGATATGAAAAAGCCGCGTTGTCACCAACGCGGCTTTTTATATTTAGGGAAACTGGTTCAGTTGAACAGAACGCTGGCGCCCTGGTCTGCCGGTCCGGCATTCCGGCGGAATGTCGCAAACAACTCGCGGCCCATGCCCCATTCATTGCCAGACAGGTCAACCGTGGCCGGTTCGCGGTGAGCAAGTTCTGCCGCGCTTACCAGAATCTCCAGCGTGCCGGTGACGGCATCGAGGCGCAGGATGTCTCCATCGCGGACACGCGAAATCGGACCGCAGTCAACGGCCTCTGGGGTCACGTGAATAGCGGCCGGCACCTTGCCTGATGCACCAGACATACGACCATCAGTCACCAGCGCCACCTTGAAACCGCGGTCCTGCAACACGCCGAGCGGCGGTGTCAGGCGGTGCAGTTCAGGCATGCCGTTGGCTTTTGGTCCCTGAAAGCGCACGACAGCGATAAAGTCGCGGTTGAGCTTGCCATCCTTGAAGGCGTCGTGAAGTTCCTGCTGATCGTTAAACACCACAGCCGGTGCCTCGATAACATGACGCTCAGGCTTGACGGCAGAAATCTTGATCACGGCCTTGCCGAGATTGCCGGTCAGCATCTTCAGGCCGCCCGTGGGCTGGAACGGTGTCTCGATGCTGGCAAGAACCTTGGGGTCATGGCTGACCTCAGGGGACGCTTCACGAATGACCGAGCCGTTTTCACCAAGTTTTGCGTCAACGGTGTAGGCTTCAAGACCCTGGCCGAACACCGTGCGCACATCATCATGCAGGAAACCATGCTTGAGAAGCTGCTTGATGAGGAAGCCCATGCCGCCTGCAGCGTGGAAATGGTTCACATCGGCAAGACCGTTTGGATAGACGCGAGCCAGCAGCGGCACAGCATCGGAAAGATCGGAAATGTCCTGCCAAGTCAGGACAATGCCTGCAGCCCGCGCCATGGCGATAAGGTGCATGGTGTGGTTGGTCGAACCGCCAGTGGAGTGCAGACCGACGATGCCGTTGACGATAGAGCGTTCGTCGATCATTTCGCCCGCTGGGGTAAATTCATTGCCCTGTGCGGTAATCGCCAGTGCGCGCTTTGTCGCTTCACGCGTCAATGCATCGCGCAGCTCAGTACCGGGATTGATGAAGGAAGAACCGGGCATATGGAAGCCCATGATTTCCATCAGCATCTGGTTCGAATTGGCTGTACCGTAGAAGGTGCAGGTGCCAGGACCGTGATAGGACTTGGATTCCGCATCGAGCAGTTCGGCGCGGCCGACCTTGCCTTCAGCATAAAGCTGGCGAATACGGGACTTCTCGTCATTCGGCAGGCCTGTTGTCATGGGACCGGCGGGAATGAAGATCGATGGCAGATGACCGAAAGTCAAAGCGGCGATCACCAGACCGGGCACGATCTTGTCGCAGACGCCGAGATAGACGGCGGCGTCGAACATATTGTGCGACAGGCCGATCCCGGCAGTCATGGCAATGGCATCACGCGAAAACAGCGACAGTTCCATGCCCGGCTGGCCCTGAGTAACACCGTCACACATGGCGGGAACCGCGCCGGCAACCTGCGCTATGCCGCCTGCTTCCTTTGCCGCATCACGAATGATGTTCGGGTAGATTTCATAGGGCTGATGCGCCGAGAGCATGTCATTATATGCAGTGATGATGCCGAGGTTTGGAACTTTGTCGCCGGCAAGGATGTCCTTGTCGGCGGGGGAACAGACCGCAAACCCATGCGCCAGATTACCACATGAGAGAACAGAGCGGTGAACACCCTTTGAAACCTGAAGCCTAAGTCGCTCCAGATAGGTTTCACGGAAAGGTTTGGAGCGTTCAACGATACGGTCTGTGATTGCCTGAATACGGGAATCGGCGGCCATGGGCGTTCATCCTGTCTGTTGGTGACCATCGGCCTCCGCTTGGGACGGACAGGCCGATGTTCATGTTGTTGTCAGTCTTGGGGTAAACCCAGTTTCTGGCCGGTCACGATCCGGCCGGAAAAATCAGGGTGCCCAATAGATGTTTACGGGCGAATCTGCCCTGTTCAGCACGGCCCGAATGGGCATTTCGTCTTCGTCCAGATCGGCTTTCGCTTTTTCAAGCGTTTCCTTCTTGGCGGCACCTTCAATGTGCAGAACAAGCAAGCGGGCATCGTGCAGGCTGGACAGATTGAAGGTCAATCTTTCTTCGCCTGCGGTTTCCGCCGCCATTGTCAGAACACTGCGTGGTTCATCGAGGTCGAGTGCTTCTTCGAGATTGTCTCCACCGGGAAAAAACGAAGCAGTGTGCCCGTCAGTTCCCATGCCGAGAATAACCACGTCGAAAGGATCGCAGAACGGTTCCGTCTTTACCGTGGCAAGGGTCGCAGCATCTTCCGGTGTTGCGGCCGCCTGATAAAGCGGAATGAAATATGCGGACTTTGCGTTGTTCTGCAGCAGATTGTCGGCAACCAGCTTGTGGTTGGACCGGTCATTATCTGCGGCAACAAAACGCTCATCCACCAGCGTCACATTGACCTTGCTCCATTCCAGATCGTGCTTGGACAGCGCCTGGAAAAAAAGCTTCGGTGTAGAGCCGCCGGAAACGGCGATACTGGCCGTTTCCTTCTCGGTGATCGCTGCCTTGAGGCGTTCGGCAACATCGGCAGCCAGCTTTTCAGCAAGCGCCGGGCCGTTTTCGAAAACATGCATCTGTGCGTCCATAAGCATATCTCCTTAGTCGGCGTCGTGCCAGGTGCGGCCGTCACGCTCGATAAGAGCAATCGCTCCGCTTGGGCCCCATGTGCCAGCCGTGTAACCCTGAACGCCCTGTCCAATGTCTTCCCAGCTTTTCAGAATAGGATCGACCCACTCCCATGCGGCTTCGACTTCGTCGCGGCGCATGAACAGGGTCTGGTTGGAGCGAATGGTGTCCATCAGCAAGCGCTCGTAAGCGTCCGGGCTGCGCACGCTGAAGGCTTCTGCAAAGCTCATATCCAGCGAAACCTGACGCAGACGCATGCCACCTGGACCTGGATCCTTGATGAGCAGGGACTGCTTCACGCCTTCATCCGGCTGTAGGCGGATGACCAGCTTGTTGGCTTCGATCTTTCCAGCTGCATCATCAAAGATCGAGTGCGGGATCTGCTTGAAGGTAACGACGATTTCCGAAACGCGCGTGGCAAGACGCTTGCCGGTGCGAATGTAGAAAGGAACGCCCGCCCAACGCCAGTTGCCGATTTCAGCCTTGATGGCAACGAAGGTTTCCGTGTTGGAAACGCCACCTTCAAGCTCGTCCAGGTAACCCTTGACCGGGCCACCGGCAGAAGCGCCAGCGCGGTACTGACCGCGAACGGTGGCCTTTTCGACATTTGAGCTGTCGATTGGTCTCAGCGAACGCAGGACTTTCAGCTTTTCGTCACGAACGGCTTCGGCATCGAGTGAAGACGGAGGTTCCATCGCAACAAGGCAAAGAAGCTGCAGGATATGGTTCTGCACCATATCGCGCATCGCGCCAGCCTTGTCGTAATAACCGGCGCGACCTTCAAGGCCGACAGCTTCGGCAACGGTGATCTGCACGTGGTCGATATGCGCGGAATTCCACAGCGGCTCGTAGAGAGCGTTGGCAAAACGCAGCGCCATCAGGTTCTGAACGGTCTCTTTGCCCAGATAATGGTCGATACGGAAGATCTGCTCTTCCTTGAAGACATGACCGATCGTGTCGTTCAGGTCGAGAGCGGATGCGAGATCGCGGCCGATCGGCTTTTCAACAACGATACGTGTCGACTTGGTAATCAGCTTGTGTTCGCGGATCTTGTCGGCGATGTCGCCAAAAATGCCCGGTGCAACGGCGAGGTAAAATGCGCGAACGCGTTCCTTACCTTCTTCCAACAGCTTCTTGAGCACATCCCAGCCATTGTCGGACTTCGCATCGACTGGCACGTAGAAAAGGCGTTCGCAGAATTTTGTGACCTGCGCTTCGTCATATTCACCTGACTTCAGATGCTCTTTCAGAGCATCCTTGGCAAATTTGCGATATTCTTCATGTGTCATGACCGAACGTGACGCGCCGATAATACGGGTCGGGTCCGTGAGTTGGTTCTCTACCTGACGATGATAAAGCGCAGGCAGAAGCTTGCGCTCTGCCAGGTCGCCTGTGCCGCCGAAAACGACGCAATCAAAGGGGTCAACAGGAATAATTTGACTGCTCATACCGATTCTCTCGATCTTCACGGGTTGGGGGCATTGATAATCTAATCGATTTAAAAACGCCAGAGTTTGTTGTCGGGAATTATTATTTTGATGTCACTTCGCTTTTATCCGGCGAAAATGGAAGTTTATCTATGGTTATGCCCACTGTCAGAAGCGGGCGATTAAAAACGGTCTCGCAGCGCAAACCATGACAATGCGAGGAAAAGCAGAGGCGCACGCAACGTTGCCCCGCCGGGGAAACCTGGGACATTCAAAGATGAGAACTGTTCGAGCGCTCGATCCTTGTCCGTCAGCATATCCGCATACAGCTTGCCGCAGTAGTTGGAAAGCATCACACCGTGACCGGAGTAACCACCGATCGACATGACGCCAGGCATCACCTCACGCACGAAAGGTTGGCGTGGCATAGTGATACCAACCGAGCCACCCCATGCATGGGTAATCTCGATATTGGCAAGCTCTGGATAGATTTCGGCAATTTGCTTGCGAATATGGGTGGAAATGTCCCTTGGCGTATCGGCCGTATAGGCCTCGCGCCCGCCAAACAACAGCCGGTTATCCGGTGTCATACGGAAATAACGAACCACGAAACGTGAATCGGCAACCGCCTCCTTGCCCGGCAAAATGCTCGGGAACTTGTCCAGTGGCGCGGTCGCACCAATAAAGGAGCGGATCGGCATGATATGGGCAGCGGTAACCGGTTCCAGATTGCCGATATAGGCGTTGGTCGCCAGCAACACGCGACGGGCTGTTATATTGCCCGTCGGCGTTTCGATGATTGTTTTGCCGCTTGACTGGCGAAGGCTGGTCGCAGGTGTCATCTCATAGATTTCAGCACCAGCGGCCTTGGCGGCTTTTGCAAGCCCCACCAACAATTTCAGCGGATGGATATGGCCGGTGCCGGTGTCGCGAACGCCACCATAATAATGTGTGGAGCCAAGGCGCTCTTCGGCCTCTGCCTTGTCCATATAGGACATGTACGGGTAATTATAACGCTCGACCGCCGCCTCGACACTTTTACGATAGTGTTTTTCATAGGCCTGTTTGTGGGCGACATTCAACTGACCCGGCAGATACTCCATGTCGAGGCCATGGGCTGCGGCGAAATCCAGCACGTAATGTTTGGCATTTTCTGCCAGATCGAACAGGCCCTTGGAGCGCTCGTAACCGATCTCCTCTTCCAGTTCATCTGGCCATGACCGTTGACCGGTGCCGAACTGGCCACCGTTGCGGCCCGATGCGCCGTCACCAAAGTGGTTCGCTTCAATCAAGGCAACGGAAATGCCTTTCAAAGCCAGATTATAGGCGGCCTGCAGGCCAGTGAAACCGCCACCGATAATGGCGACCTCAACCTCTCTCGACCCATCCATCGCGGGATATTCAGGTCGGTCAGCAATTGTTGCCTGATACCAGGAAATTCCGGGAGCTATCGGGCTTTGCCATGTCATTGCACATTCCTTGACGGTGTTGGAGCGCCCACCCTTCGGCCAGACACATGAGCATGCTCCAAGTTACTCAATTCTACGCATCGTGTTCCAAAGGTCGGCCTCGACCATGGCAGCGATGCCGTAGGATCAAACGTTCAGCAACAGGAATTCCCGCTCCCACGGGCTGATAACCTGCATGAACGTTTCGAACTCCCCCCGTTTCAGTCCAGCATAAAGACCAACGAACTCATGGCCAAACACCCGCTCCAGTTCCGGCTCTCCCTCCAGCAGCGCAACCGCTTCCAGCAGACCGCGCGGCAACTCGATGGAGCCTTCATTGGCAGTTTCATAGGTTGGTTCCGTCGGCTGTATTTCATTGACGATGCCAAGCCAACCACACGCCAGCGATGCGGCCAGTGCCAGATAGGGATTGGCGTCAGAGCTGGGCAATCGGTTTTCAACACGCCGTGCCGACGGACCGGAGATCGGGACGCGGAAAGCAGTGGTGCGATTGTCATATCCCCACGCATTGTTCACCGGGCAGGCCATGTCAGGCGTCAGGCGGCGATAGGAATTCACGTAAGGCGCCAGCATCACCAGTGCGTTCGGAACATACCGCTGCATGCCGCCCACAAAATGGAAGAATTCTTTCGAGGCTTCGCCGCTATCGGTCGAGAAAATGTTCTTGCCGGTTTCAATATTCAGAACCGATTGGTGAATATGCATTGCCGAGCCTGGCTGTCCCTGCATGGGCTTGGCCATGAAGGTTGCATAGATACCGTGCTTGAGGGCTGCTTCGCGAATGGTTCGCTTGAACAGGAAAACCTGATCGGCAAGCTCGATGGGATCGCCGTGGCGCAGGTTGATTTCAAGCTGTGCCGGACCTTCTTCGTGGATCAGCGTGTCGATCTCAAGACCCTGCTTTTCCGAGAAGTGATAGATATCGTCGATCAGCTCGTCGAATTCGTTGATGCCGGCAATTGAATAGCTCTGTCCGCCGACGATTGAACGGCCCGAACGTCCCTTTGGTGGGTGCAGCGGGTAATCCGGGTCATCATTCATGGCGACCAGATAAAATTCGATTTCCGGCGCAACAACCGGTTTCCAACCCTTGTCGGCATACAGCGACAGGACGTTTTTCAGAACGTTGCGTGGAGTATAGGGAACGGATTGTCCTTCGGCGTCAACCACGTCACAAATAACCTGTGCGGTTGGATCGCTTTCCCATGGCACAACCGACAGTGTCGAAAGATCAGGGACGAGCTTGAGGTCGCTGTCGCGTGGCTCATAACGGAAGTTCGCGGTTTCGTCCGGATATTCGCCGGAAATCGTATGGCGATAAAGTGCCGATGGCAGCGCCAGCGATGTATCGCCGGTAAATTTCGAGGTCGGCATCATCTTGCCGCGCGGTACACCGCCAAGGTCCGGTGTAATGCACTCAATGTCCTCGATACCCCGTGCCCGCAACCATTGTGCGGCTTCACGCCAGGAGGAGACACCACGAGTAGAGGAAAGGTCTGGAGCTGCCGGTTTTGCCATGGTTGCCGATTTTTTTGGGCGGAGCATGGTTCTCTTTGCAGGCATAAATCACCGAAGGTCTGTTTCGAATGGCGCTATCATAACCAGAGTTTGGCAATTGGCGAGGGGGAAACCGCATTGACATTGCTCCATGTTCTGAAAAGAGAAGGCAAGAGATAGCAAAGGATGAAAAATGGTTCGGCGATGCGATGTTCTGGTGCTGGGGGCAGGGGCTGCGGGCATGATGTGTGCCATCCGCGCCGGCCAGCGTGGACGCTCGGTCATCATTGTCGATCACGCCAAGGCACCGGGTGAAAAAATCAGAATTTCCGGTGGCGGGCGGTGCAACTTTACCAACATTCATGCCACGGCCAAAAACTACCTGTCGGGAAATCCTCATTTCGCAAAATCGGCACTGGCGCGTTATACGCCCGCCGATTTTATGACGCTGGTCGAAAAACACGGCATTGCCTGGCACGAAAAGACCCTTGGGCAATTGTTTTGCGACAATAGCGCCAAAGATATTATTGCCATGCTGTTAAAAGAAATGCGCGGCGTTGGCGCTGAGCTTCTGTTGCAGACCGAACTTTCCGGCGTCGAAAAAACCGAAAATGGTTTCAGCGTCTCCAACTCATCAGGTGTGATCGAGGCACAAAGTCTGGTTATTGCGACCGGTGGCAAATCCATTCCCAAAATGGGTGCGACTGGGTTCGCCTATCGTGTGGCCGAACAATTCGGCCTGCCGATCATCGAAACGCGGCCCGGCCTTGTGCCCTTAACGCTTGATCCGACCATGCTGGAAAAGCTGTCCGTGCTTTCAGGCGTTGCGGTGCCTGCTGAAGTATCATCAGGCAAAACAAGTTTCCGAGAAGCCTTGCTGTTTACCCATCGTGGTTTAAGCGGGCCGTCGATCCTGCAGATCTCATCCTATTGGCGGGAAGGCGAAACCATCCGCCTGAAGCTGGAACCGGACACCAATATCCTGGAACGGCTGAAAGAAGCCCGCAAAAGCAACGGCAAACAGTCACCGCAGACGGTGCTGGGAGATATCCTGCCGAAACGTCTGGCGCAATATACCGTCGAAGCTTCCGGCATAACCGGGCCCTTGGCGGACATGGCTGATCGCAAGCTGGCGACCCTGGTTGAAGCCATCCAGAACTGGCAGATAAAGCCCTCCGGTTCTGAAGGATACCGTACCGCGGAGGTCACGCTCGGCGGCGTTGACACAAACGGTCTCGACTCCAGGGATATGCAGGCAAAAACCGTCCCAGGCCTGTATTTTATCGGTGAATGTGTTGATGTAACCGGCTGGCTTGGCGGCTACAATTTCCAGTGGGCGTGGGCGAGTGGCCATGCGGCAGGCGAAACGGCCTGATCTGTAATAAAACAACGAGTTAAGTCATTTTTAATGGCGATAGTGAAACACCACTTTCATTAAGGACTTGTTAACAAGCGCCGAGTCATCCTGCTTGATACCAGCGCGGTTTATGCCGTTACATGATGTGCTGCTGGGCGCCGCCAAGCGGCATGCCGGTTATGTTTCTCGTTAGGAACCGCTTATGAAAAACAACAGCAGACGTGCCCGCGCAATTGCTATTGCCCGCGCAGAGGACCGCAAGCAGCTCCTCATCTTCAGACTGACGCTTATTGCCGCTGGTGCTTTCGCCACGCTTTGCGCGCTGCTGTTGGCGTAATTTCTCGCAATCCAAATCGGAAAAACCGGGCAGTGAACCGCCCGGCTTGTTGTGTGCAGTGTAAGATCAGGCTGCCGCGTTGTTCTGGGCAACGATAACAGGGATCAACAGATCACCCCAATTGCCGCCGCCGCTGTGGTGACGTGCCGAGCGAACCAGCTCAACCGAAACACCCGCCTCAACCGCAGTCATAACCGCCTGATTGAGGCGATGCAGATCATTGGCCAACATACGGATGGCGGCCTGCTGGTCTTGTGTCATGGCAGAAGACTGTTCCTCGGCCCGCTCACGAACTCTCGAAATAGAAGCCATTTCCTTTTCCTCCTTTGACGCATCGGTCCCGATTGGACTTTTGATGCGAGGTTTCGCAGTGCCAGTTATTCAGCCGCAGGGCGGAACTGGTCGTGTTCAGTCGATTCATGCATGGCGGTTGTGGATGATTGCCCGCCGGTAATTGCCACTGAGACCGCATCGAAATACCCGGTGCCAACTTCACGCTGGTGTTTTGTCGCCGTGTAACCGTTGATCTCGGCTTCAAATTCAGCCTGCTGCAATTCCGAATAGGCGACCATCTGCCGGTCCTTGTATCCGCGTGCCAGTTCAAACATGCCGTAGTTGAGCTGATGGAAACCGGCAAGTGTAATAAACTGGAACTTGTAACCCATTGCTCCAAGCTCACGCTGGAACTTGGCAATGGTTGCGTCGTCAAGGTTCTTTTTCCAGTTAAATGATGGCGAGCAATTATAGGCGAGCTTTTTGCCCGGATGAACCTTGTGCACGCCTTCGGCAAATTTGCGTGCCTGCTCGAGATCCGGTTTTGATGTCTCACACCAGATCAGGTCGCAGTAAGGCGCATAGGCATTGGCGCGTGCGATGCAGGGTTCAAGACCGTTTTTGACGCGGTAGAAACCTTCAACCGTGCGGCCAGCATCGTAATCGACGAAGGGCTGATCGCGTTCATCGATATCGGATGTCAAAAGCTTGGCAGCCTCGGCGTCGGTGCGGGCGATCACCAGCGTGGAGACACCCATGACGTCTGCGGCAAGGCGCGCAGCGGAGAGATTGCGGATATGGGCCGCTGTAGGGATCAGCACCTTGCCGCCCAGATGTCCGCATTTCTTTTCCGATGCCAACTGGTCCTCGTAGTGAACACCGGCGGCACCCGCCTCGATAAAGGCCTTCATGATCTCAAACGCATTGAGCGGGCCACCAAAGCCGGCCTCCGCATCGGCAACAATTGGTGCAAACCATGTCTCCACCGACAGGCCCTTGCCCTCAGATGTTTCGATCTGGTCCGCCCGCTGCAGGGTGCGGTTGATGCGTTTTGCCAGCTCCGGTGCCGCGTTGGCGGGGTAGAGAGACTGATCAGGATACATGGCCGATGCAGTATTTGCGTCGGCGGCAACCTGCCAACCCGAGAGGTAAATGGCCTTCAAGCCGGCGCGAACCATCTGCATGGCCTGATTGCCCGACAGTGCTCCCAGCGCATTGATAAAATCATCCTGCTCCAGAAGCTGCCACAGCCTGTTTGCACCCATTTCCGCCAGGGAGTAACGAATGTCCACAGACCCGCGCAGACGCTTCACGTCTTCAGCGGTATATGTTCGCTCGATGCCGTCAAAACGGCTTTTGGGTGCGTTTGGTACCAGATTGTAAAAATCAGTCATATCTCTCTCCCGAATGTAAAAATAGAAAAGGAGACGTTTCTTCCTAAAAGGATGTCTCAGATTTTCTATGACGGAATTTACATAATCACTCCGTTTAGTTCTATTGGAAACATAAAATCAGTGACTTGAAAGAGGTTAGGATGTAGTGTCTTTTACTGACGGCTGTAGTAAATTTGTAAAAACTGTAAAAACAACGACAGCTCTATCTTGTAATATTCTTGTCAAAGGAGGAGCCTGTGGCGGAAAATAAGATTTTTGCAGGCCCGCGTGTGCGGCGCGTGCGCAATGGCCTTGGTTTGACACAGACCTCCATGGCAGAGGGGTTGGGCATTTCGCCGTCCTATCTCAACCTGATCGAACGCAACCAGCGGCCCTTGACCGTGCAGCTGCTGTTGAAACTGGCGTCTGTGTACAAGATTGACCTGGATGAATTACAGGGTGAAAGCGGCGGTGTTGCCACGCAGTTACGGGAAGTGTTTGCCGATCCGCTGCTGACGGGGGAGGTGCCATCTCCGCAGGAACTGGTCGAGGTGGCAGATGCTGCACCCAATGTGGCCGGTGGCATCATGAAACTGTATCGGGCCTACCGTGAACAGGCTGAACGGCTGTCTGACCTGGCGGGCTTGATGGCCAGGGATGGTCAAGGACCGTCGCTGTCATCGGCGCGGTTGCCGATCGATGAGGTCCGCGATGCCTTTGAACATTGCAGCTATTATTTTGCCGTGATCGATGACGCGGCCGAAACATTCCATGAGCAATTGAAACCGGGTGACGACCTGCCGGCAGCCTTGAAAACCTGGCTGCAGAAAATGCACGGCGTCGTGGTGCGCACCTTGCCCATCCATGCGATGCCAAATCTTCGCAGGCGGTATGACAGGCATTCCATGCGGCTGTTTCTGTCCGAGCGGTTGTCACCTTTTGACCGGCTGCAGGAAATGGCGATGGAGGCATGCCTTCTGATGCTCCAGCCGGAGATACAGGCGTCGCTGGAAACCCTGGACCTCAGTAGCCCAGAAGCCAAACGCCTGGCGCGTTTTGAACTCGCCCGCTACGCTGCTCATGCCCTGATCATGCCTTACGGCTCATTTTTCGCGGCGGCTCAGCGTTTCAGATATGATCTGGATCTTCTCGCGTCACGGTTTCAGGTGTCCTTCGAGCAGGTCGCCAATCGACTTGTCTCTTTGGGACGGCCGGGTGCGCCTGGCATTGCTTTTTTCCTGATGGAGATTGATCAGGCAGGCAATCGCTTTCGCAAGATCGGGGCGCATGGCTTTCCGCATTCCAGCTTTGGTGGCCTCTGTCCGCGGCTCAATATCCACGCCGCCTTCAGCCAGCCGGGACAACTTATGGCCGAAGCGGCCGAGGTGCTGGATGGGGACACATTTTTAACAATCGCCAGAACGATCGAGGGTCCCAAAACAGCCTTTGGTGAAAGGGTGCGGCGCACAGCGATTTTGCTGGCCTGCGATATCACTCAAGGCGCCGAGACAATCTATGGTGATGTTGCCAGAGTAACCAGTGGCACCGTTGGCATCGGTGTTTCCTGTCGCCTGTGTGAACGCTCCGGTTGTCTCTCAAGAGCGCAAGCGCCTGTAACCCGTCCATTGGGTTTGGATGAAATGGTTACAGGATTGAGTGTTTTTGATTTTCAGTAACTCCAAAAAAGTGAAGTGGGAAAATTCTGCACTGCACATTTCCCGCTTGCCGATAATCTTTTTCCTTTCTAGTCTCATTCAAAAAGGGGATGCCGCCTGCTTCGAAAGGCGTATTAACAGGAGAAATCATGACGCAGCGCTCACTTGGTATGTCTGTCGCCTTCGCCGCAATGTTGATGGCCGGTACGGCCCTCGCACAGGAAAAAGTGGTCCATGTTTACAACTGGTCCGATTATATCGACGAATCGATCCTGGCCGATTTCACCAAGGAAACCGGCATCAAGGTTGTCTACGACGTTTTTGACAGCAACGAACTGGTTGAGACCAAGCTGCTGGCCGGTAACTCCGGTTACGACGTTGTCGTGCCAACTGCACCGTTCCTCGCCCGCCAGATCCAGGCAGGCGTGTTTCAGAAGCTCGACAAATCCAAAATTCCAAACCTCAGCAACATGTGGCCGGAAGTCAGCGAGCGTCTCGCCAAGTACGACCCCGGCAATGAATATGCTGTGAACTACATGTGGGGCACAACAGGCATTGGTTACAATGTCGACAAGGTTAAAGCAGCTCTCGGTGACGTGAAAATCGATAGCTGGGATATTCTGTTCAAGCCTGAAAATGCCGAAAAGCTGAAGAGCTGTGGCATCAACATTCTTGATGCTTCGGACGAAACCTTCGCAATTGCAATGAACTACATCGGTAAGGATCCGGACAGCAAGGAAGCTGCTGATCTGGAAGCTGGTGGTGAAGTCTACAAGGCGATCCGTCCATCGGTAAAGACCTTCAACTCGTCTGCCTATATCGACGAACTTGCCAATGGCGATACCTGCATCACCATCGGTTGGTCCGGCGATATTCTTCAGGCAAAGACGCGTGCTGAAGAAGCCAAGAACGGTGTGACTGTCGACTACGTCATTCCGAAGGAAGGCACCTACATGTGGTTTGACAACCTTGCCATCCCTGCGGATGCCAAGAATGTTGACGAAGCTCATGCCTTCATCAACTATCTGATGAAGCCGGAAGTCATCGCCAAGGCGTCTGATTATGTTCAGTACGCCAACGGCAACCTGGCATCACAGGCGTTGATGGATGAAGCCGTTTCCAAGAACCCGGCGGTTTATCCTGACGAAGCGACAATGAAGAAGCTCTTCACCATCTCGCCTTATGGACCGAGAGAACAGCGCGTTCTGAACCGCGTCTGGACACAGATAAAAACCGGTAGCTAATTTTGGGCCCGCTGGTTCAGGAACGGCCGGCGGGCTCGTTTCTGACCATTGGTTGCCAGCTTATCGGGCTGGCAGCTACCATTTGCCCGCCTCATTATTATTTTTAGGGGATTGCGAATGGCGAAGTCTCTCGGACCTGTAAAACGAAAATTCAGTCCTTGGGACGATCCCGCATCCGTACCCTTCATCCGGTTTGAAAACATCACCAAGCGCTTTGGTGATTTCGTCGCCGTCAACAATCTGACACTTGATATCTATGAACGTGAGTTCTTCTCGCTGCTGGGACCATCCGGCTGTGGCAAGACTACGCTGATGCGAATGCTGGCCGGTTTTGAAGAGCCTACGGAGGGCCGTATCCTGCTGCAAGGCAAGGATATTTCTGGTACCCCGCCGCACAAACGACCGACCAACATGATGTTTCAGTCCTACGCACTTTTCCCGCACATGACGGTCGAAAAGAACATTGCGTTCGGCCTGGAGCAGGATGGTTTGCCCAAAGCCGACATATCGGCGCGCGTTGAAGAAATGCTGCGCATGGTCAAGCTGACAGAATTTGCAAAACGCAAACCAAGTCAGCTCTCGGGCGGTCAAAGACAGCGCGTTGCTCTAGCGCGCTCGATTGCCAAACGCCCGAAGGTTCTGTTGCTGGATGAGCCGCTTGGCGCGCTCGACAAAAAACTGCGCGAAGAAACCCAGTTCGAACTCATGGATATTCAACAAAGCCTAGGCCTGACCTTCCTGATTGTGACTCACGATCAGGAAGAGGCGATGACCGTTTCCGACCGTATCGCAGTCATGGACAAGGGTAATGTGGTTCAGGTTGCCACGCCTGCGGAAATCTATGAGGCACCCAACAGCCGTTATGTTGCGGACTTCATTGGCGATATCAACATATTCGAGGCAAGCGTGTTGTCCAATGTGGCAGGTGTCGGCAAACCCGGAACCGTCCTTCTCGATTGTGAAGGTTTGGGTGTGACAGTCGAGCAGGATTGCAAGGCCGTAGTCGGCAACAAGGTTGCTTTTGCCATTCGACCGGAAAAGGTCCGTATCACTATCGATCCACCAGCAGATACCACGACAAATGCAGTCAGTGGGCAGGTCTGGGACATCGGTTATCTTGGGGACTTCTCGGTGTTCCTCGTCAAGCTGGCGGATGGCCGCATCATGCGTGCGGCTCAAGCCAACGTGTCCCGCCTTGTTGATCGCCCGATCACCTTTGATGATACGGTGTGGCTCAACTGGCGACCAGATTCCGGTATGGTTTTGACCAACTAAGGGAGGTTCTCATGGCAACGGCCTCTTCGGAAAACAAACAAAGTCTTGCACGCTGGTTGGTAGTAGCAGTTCCTTATTTCTGGCTGCTGCTGTTTTTTGCAGTACCGTTTTTTATCATTGTCAAAATATCGCTGTCTGCTACCGCGATTGCCATGCCGCCTTATACGCCGGTTTTTGAGGGTTTCGGCGCTATCGGCGATTTTCTGTCGCAACTCAATTTTGACAATTATCTCTTTCTCACCGAAGACGCACTTTACGTTAATGCCTATTTTTCTTCGGTAAGAATTGCCTTCATTTCAACGCTGATGTTGCTGCTGATCGGGTATCCGATGGCACTTGCCATGGCGCGTGCACCGTCCACCATTCGCCCGACCTTGGTGATGCTGGTGATCCTGCCATTCTGGACCTCGTTCCTGATCCGCGTTTACTCATGGATCGGAATTCTGAAACCAGAGGGGCTGTTGACGGTGTTCCTGCAATGGCTGGGACTTATGGCACCTGATCAGCAGGTCCATATCTTCCGCACGGAAACGGCCGTGTTTATCGGCATGGTCTATTCCTATCTGCCATTCATGGTGCTGCCGCTTTATTCAGCCTTGGAAAAACTTGACAATACCCTATTGGAAGCGGCAACCGACCTTGGTTGCCCACCATGGAAAGCCTTCTGGAAAATTACCTTCCCGCTTTCCATGCCGGGTGTGATTGCTGGCTCCATGATCTGCTTCATCCCGATTACCGGTGAATTTGTTATCCCTGATCTGCTGGGTGGTGCGGAAACATTGATGATCGGCAAGACATTGTGGACCGAGTTCTTCGGTAACCGTGACTGGCCAATTGCCTCGGCTGTTGCTGTTCTGCTTCTGCTGGTGCTGGTGGTTCCAATTGCCATCTTCCAAAACCAGCAGCAGAAAGCGTGAGGGCAGGGCGATGAAAAACAGAAAGTTTGACGTAACCGTCCTTACCCTCGGGTTTGCGTTTCTCTACATCCCGATCATCATTCTGGTGATCTATTCGTTCAATGCCTCGAAGTTAGTCACTGTATGGGGTGGTTTCTCCCTGCAATGGTACAGTGCCATGTGGTCAAACCAGGGTCTGATGGATGCCGCCTGGGTGACAGCCCGGGTCGGTGTGTTGAGCGCCACCCTTGGCACAATCCTCGGCACATTGGCAGCGCTGTCGCTGGTACGCTTTGCCCGGTTTCCGGGACGCATGCTTTTTTCCGGTATGATCTATGCACCGCTCGTCATGCCAGAAGTCATCACCGGTCTTTCGCTGTTGCTGTTGTTTGTGGCGGTTGGTGTCGACAGAGGGTTCTGGACGGTGGTCATTGCCCACACCACATTCACCATGTGCTACGTGGCAATCGTCGTGCAATCACGCCTTTTGACCTTTGACCGCAGCCTTGAAGAAGCGGCGCAGGATCTTGGTTGCCCACCTGTTAAAACCTTCTTCCGCATTACCTTGCCACTTATTCTCCCGGCGGTTCTTGCTGGCTGGATGCTGGCATTTACCCTGTCACTTGACGATCTGGTTATTGCCAGCTTTGCGACAGGTCCGGGAGCCACGACGCTGCCCATCAAGATTTACTCGCAGGTTCGCCTTGGCGTGACGCCGGAAATCAATGCGATATGTACGATCCTGATCGGTCTGGTCACCATGGGTGTGATCTTTGCGTCGATTGCCTCGAAACGGACCGAACTGCAACGCATTCGTGATGAGCACGCGGCGGCCAAGGCTGCTGCAGGCTGAACGGCATTGTAGGTTTGAAGCTATCAGGCGCGTCAGGGTCAAACTCTGGCGCGCTTTTGTATTCGGCTCTTAAGGCATATGTCAAAAGACATGCGCGAGTTTTTGCCATTGATAGATTGGGGCGGTTTTTAACACACTGTTAAGAGGCGTTTGACAAAAGTAAACCAACGTGGGGCCATCCGATGAGTGGATGGCGCAAGGACCTCTGGTCCTACAGACATGATGTCGGCCTACTCCTCCTTTCGTTGAACAGCATTAATTTTTAAGGCAGCGTTAGCTGCCTTTCTTTTTGGGTGATTACTCAGACGGTCGCTGTTCGAGCGATCGTGAAACCAGTGCCACCGGAATAAGCCCTGCTGCAATGATGATGATGGCTGCGACAGATGCATCCTGTACCTTGGAGCGCGAGGCATCTTCATAGACAAGTGTTGCCAGCGTATTGAAGCTGAATGGGCGTAGCAGAATTGTCGCTGACAATTCTTTCAAAGATTCGATAAACACCAATAGCGATGCGGTCAGCGCTGCCGGCCGCATATTGGGAATGAGCACCGAGACAAGCGTTTGCAGTTTTGTGCGGCCCAGAGTGCGTGACGCCATATCCATATGTGGGGAAAGCTTCTGGAAGCCGGCATCCAGCGATCCTTCTGCCATGGTCATGAAACGCACTGTGCTTGCGTAGATGATCGCAAAGGCCGTTCCGCTCATCATCAGACCGGTTGAATAGCCAAATGTGCTGCGCATGAAAGCGTCGACCTGATTGTCAAAGCCGGCAAGCGGAATAAGCACGCCAATCGCCAGAACCGTGCCGGGTATTCCGTAACCCAGCGAGGCGACCCGGCCAGCTGTGCGCGTTACAGGCGATGCATTGGCGCGGGCAGCGTAAGACAGCACGAAACCCATGACGAGTGTCAGGCAGGCAGCGGTGCCTGAAACAGACAGGCTATGCCATAGCGCTTTCAGAAGCTTGGGAGACAGAAATCCGTCAAGCCTTTTGGCCGCATAGGTGCCAAGCACCAGAACGGGAATGGCAAAACCGGTCAAAACCGGTATCAAACAGGTGATGGTCGCCAGCCATTTTCTGGGACCCGTCAGAGGTTTCCGCAGAAACCGTTGCGCCATCATCGTGGTTTTCTGGGTGGAAAAGCGTTGACGTTTACGCGCTGTTCTCTCCAACAGGATCAGCGCACCAACAATCAGCAGTACCACCGCAGCAATCTGCGTGGCGCCAGCTAGGCTGCCACGGTTCAACCATGTCTCATAGATCGTGAAGGTGAGTGTCTGCACGCCGAGATATTCGACAGCGCCGATATCATTGAGTGTTTCCATAAGCACCAGTGTCAGGCCGATCATGATCGCCGGGCGCGCCATCGGCAATTGCACCTGCCAGAAAATCCGCCAGGAAGAAGCGCCCATGGTACGCGCAGCTTCGGCCGCAAACCGTCCCTGCATACTGAACGCCGACCGGGCAGACAGATAGATGTAAGGGTAAAGTACTGAGCTGAGCACCAGCACCGCGCCACCCAGCGAGCGAATGTCCGGAAACCAGTAATCCTTGATGCTGTGATAGCCGAACAGGCTACGCACTGCCGTTTGCAATGGCCCGGTAAAATCGAAAAATTCGCCAAAAGCATAGGCCGCCAGATAGGCAGGGATGGCGAGCGGCAGAACGAGCGCCAGAGACAGGATACGCCGCAGCGGAAATTCGAATGTCGTGACCAACCAGGCGGTCAAGGCACCGAAGAAAGTTGCCAGCAAGCCGGTGCACAACAACAGCAATACCGTCCTACCACCGGCGCGTGGCAACACATAGGAAAACAAATGCTCCCAGTTTCCAACACCACCGCTCATGGCAATCCAGAAAACCGCAATGATGGGAATGGCGACCACAAGCGCCACAAGAATTGCAATGAGGCTCAACAGGTTGAAGCGTGTGCTTGGCCCGGAGACATGCTGGAGACTGGTATCGGCTGACTGCAATTGTCTGATCCTTCCACCGGCTGTCCGGCAGAAATCCGTTACTGCAAAAGAAGTCCGCTATTTACAGCATCGTTACTCAAACAGGAACTGCTTTCATAAAGCATCATGTGAAAATCCCGCGGCAAAAGCACGCTGCCAAAAGCGACCGCGGATTTGCGTGGTGAAACTACGTAAAAAGGGCGTTGCGTTCCTGTGACGGGATGCAACGCCCTCTCAAAAAATTCATTCACTCAGGTGGCGAGAACGCGCTGCGAGGGAAAGTTGATTTCAACCAGCGTGCCTTCATTTGGCGAAGAACTGATCGAAAAATTCGCCCGGTTCGCATCAACCATCGCCTTGGTCAGTGGCAGACCGAGGCCTGTACCATCGCCACGAATGCGGTTGCTGGACGCCACCTGCCGGAAAGGCTTCATCGCCTGTTCCAGTTCCGAACGGCTCATGCCGATGCCGGTGTCGCGAATACGCAGGTTGACACTGCCATTCGGCTCGTAGGCGGTTGACACAACAATCTGCCCGCCAGCCGGTGTGAAGCGGATGGCGTTGGAAAGAATGTTGAGCACGATCTGCTTGATCGAACGAAGATCGGCCACAATGGCGGGAACCGACTGCGACAGCGACGTGCGGATGATGACGCGCTGGTTGTTGGCCTGTGGCTGCACCAGCGATACCGCTTCGGAGATCGTTTCGTTCAGTTCAACAGCCACGAAATCGAGATCCATCTGGCCGGCTTCGATTTTCGAGATATCGAGCAGATCATTGACGATATCCAGCACATGGCGTCCAGAGCGGCCAATATCATTGGCATATTCGACATAGCGCGGGTGCCCAATCGGCCCGAAACGCTCCGTTGCCATCATGTCGGCAAAACCGATAATGGCGTTAAGCGGCGTGCGAATTTCATGACTGACGCGGGCAAGGAAGTCGGTCTTGTGCGCGTTGGCGGTTTCCGCCACACGCTTTGCATTGCGCAATTCTTCTTCGGTACGTTTCCACTGCGTAATGTCGCGGATGACCGCGCAGAACCCTCTGGAAGACTTGAGCCGCCCAATGGTCATGAACAGCGGCAGGAAACCACCGCTTGCTTCGCGGCCGATAACGTCACGGCCGTCGTTCAGAACACTGGCGACACCATTGTTTGACAGGCCCGAAAGATAATCGAGAACGGCCTTCTGGCTTTCATGCGCAAACAGAACAACGAAGGGTTTGCCGCTGATCTCGCCATTGTCGTAATTGAACAAGGCGCTGGCAGACCTGTTGAGGGAGCGGATGGTGCCTTCCTCGTCCAGGATGACGATGCCATCAGTTGCCGTTTCGAGGATCGAGTGCAACTCATCGACTTCACCCTGCAATGTCTCGACCGCAAGGGTGTTTGCAGGAGCTTCGATCACCTCGGCCACTGGAGTGACAGGGGCTGGCTCCACGACCTTGTGGACCGGCACCAGCGACAACATCAGTGCGGCGGCGCCATTCCAGCGAATGGACTGCAGGCGGGCATTGACGGGAATCAGATCGTTTTCGGCACTTACGGCAACCATGCCGCCGCTGCCTTCGCCGATATTCTCCAGATCCTGTCTTTGCAGCAGCGCGTCAATGCCACCAACCGAAGCCAGTTCCTCAACAGAGCTATAGCCAGTCAGACGCAGGAAATCCGGGTTGGCGTGAATAAGGTCGTCGCCTGTGTGGATGAGCAGCGCCAGCGGCAGCGCATCAACGGTTTCTTCCGTCAATGTGCTGAGCTCACGGGCAGGTGGCGCTTCGTGTTCCGCCTCGGTGATCTCAGGTTCTACGTCGGTTACCTCAAGCGCTTCCGGTTCGTCAGCCTCTGACGTGGCTGTGATTTCTTCTTCTGCCGGTGTCAGCTCGTCAGTGAGCGAGATGGGCGCTTCAACAGCGATCTCTTCAGAAACGTCCGAGACATCAGCAACTGGGCTTTCCAGCTCAACCTCTTGCACGGGTGACAGAGGCTCGGACACCGGCGCAGGTTCCAATTCGTCCTTGGGCGTCAACTGGCGCGCAATTTCACGGAATGCAGCCTGTTCGCCGGGGCTCAAGCCATCGCGCCCACGGGAACGATGTTCTTCCAGCTGAATGATCTTGTCCGAGAAACGGCGATTTGGGGTTTCGCTGATCCGAAGCACAGGAACTTCTTCGTGCGGCGGCTGCAAAGCGGCAGGCTTTCCGCGTTCTGCTTCGCTCTGCTCCTCCGCGACGATAACCGGCTCGTCGGTCAGTTCGGCTTCCGGCTCATGGTCTTCGACCTCGGCGACTGGCGCCTCGCCTGCCTGTGGCTCTTCCTGAGGCAGAATAGTCTCGGCCTCTGGCAGCGTCGTGTCGACCACGTCTACCAAAGGAGCGATATCGGTTTCGGCAAGTGTCAGGCCGATAGCATGCGGGTCTTCAACGGCATCGGCCAATCTCACGATGCCGAAACCGCGAAAACCGTCAAACTCGCGGGTGCGCGTATAGGTCGGCAGGGCTGCCAGATCGATCGGCACAACAAGTGATGTGCCTTCGACCGGCCAGAAAATCGTTTTGCCGGACCATGTGTCACGTTTGCTGAGCAGTTCGGTAATCTTGCCGTCCTTGTCGAGGTTCAGCAGGCTCGAAACATCCGCAAAGGACATGCCCTCGACAGCGGCAGAGCGCGGTCCGACGGCTTCGGCAAATTCGTGCGAGATCGAACTGAAGCAACCATTCGCATCGATTTTCCAGACAAACCGGGAAGCCCGGGCCGATGGGTTGAATATGAATGTGCCCGCCGCCGCAGATGGTGCGTCGTCAGCCTGTTCAATTTCTTCGGCCACAGCTTCTGTTTCTAAAACAGTTTCTACAGCTACATCCGCGACGGTAACTGGTTCGATGTCGTCAAAAACAGGAAAGTCGAGGTCCTTGGAGCGCTCATCATAATTTTCGGTAACAGAGCGCTGTACTTCTTCCTCTGCAACATCAATGTTTTCCTCAGCCTCAGCCTCAGCCTCAGCCTCAGCCTCAGCCTCAGCCTCAGCCTCAGCCTCAGCCTCAGCCTCAGCCTCAGCCTCAGCCTCAGCCTCA